>NZ_STGY01000010.1 GCF_004912275.1 Glycomyces buryatensis | reverse complement strand
AGCGGCCGACCCGAAGCGGAAACCCACCACTCCATCGCTGACCCGCCTGAACCCCGACCACTCCGCACCCCGAACGCCAGCGGACTACCGTCGAACCGGGCAGACCTCCACTGTCGCCGATCTGCCTGAACCCCAAGCGATGCGCACCCTGACAGCCAGCGGCCGGGCCGAAGCGGAAGCCCACCTCTCCATCGCTGATCCGTTTGAACCCCAAGCTCCACGCGCCCCTGGCGGCCAGCGGACCGCCACCAGCCCGAACGGGCCTCTGGCAGCACCGGACGATACTGGCCGGGAGCGGAGGTAAGCGCGAATGAGACTCGTTGAAGCCGAGGCGCAGCTGCGGCGGATGGGCGTCGGGAACTGGCATTACTCGATTGGAGCGGAGGCTCAGTGGAAGTTCTGCGTGCTAGAAGTCGATGGCAGGTGGACGAACTACTTCGTGATCGGCAATCGGAAGGAGGAATACCGTTCGTACTCCTCAGAGGAGGATGCCGCCCGATACCTGTTGAAGCGTTTCAAGTTGCAGCGCAAGGCCTACGACCGCTTTGGCCTGGACCTGGACTACCTTGCCCGGGATGAGCAGCCGCCCCAAGATCCAGAGGAGAGTGCCTGCGGAATCATCGCGGATATCAGGTATTACGTGATCGTCAAAGACGCGATCGTGAGTGAACGCATGATCCCGATTCTGCGCCGATACTTTCGAGACGGCTTCCTGTGCGAGGAGGCCTACAAATTCCCCCGCGGTCAAGACCCTGGGTGGGATGGCACGAACTACTTCTTTTATGAACGGTACGGGGAGCACGAGGAGCTGGAGCGGATCGCGGTTTCGAAAGAAGATGCCGAACGGGCGGTCCAAGAGGCGCTGCAACGGGCGGAGGGCCGTAGGGGTTGACCGCGACGGTCAGGTCGGGAGGAGAGATCCCGGCCCGGCCGCCGCCTTTCGTTACTGGATGCTGAGAGGTACCGAAGAATGGTCAGCGGTCGCGGCCGGAACTCCGGCGGAGATTGGCCTCGATCGTCGCCTCTGCCTCTTCCTGAGGCACTTCGATGTAGTCATCATCGTTGTGCCCCAGCCGATACAACTCGAAGAACTCAGTCGGGGACCAATCCTCGCCGTTGTAGCGGTAGACCTCGTCGTAGGTGATCCCGTTGACCTCATAACGCCGCATGACGGCCCCAGGGTCCGACCGGGTGTGGACCTCACTCAACCTGAAGTAGTACCGGACGTTCTCCATACCGCAGCCTCTACCCCGACAGCCCACCGCCTGCCGCCGAGCCGGGCGGACCTCGTCTGTCGCTGATCCGTATGAAGCCCGACCCAACACGAACTCCCACGAGGAAAATGGCCTCGACGGCCGTCATTCGTCCCGTCGCCGATCAGTGAGAGCCAACTGTGGAGACGGAACGATCCGGGCATCATCGTCCTCAGGAAGTAATACAGTGCTTAGGCTTTGCTGAAGTCCTGCCTACGGACAGATCTTCCGCTCATGAACTCAACGGTCTCCGTCGGGAGAGTCCTCAGTGTCTCGACCTTCTCGAATATCTTTGATCCGCTTCATCTCTTCCCGTGAAAGCCGATGCGTCGGAGTACCGTCCTCATTGAACCCCAGTGGCTGGGTGAATCGCCAAGCCCGACTCGGTTCGATCTCCACCGGCTCAGACTCCGCCACCGCCTTCTGGTGTTTCCGCACCCATTCAGGTACCTCTTCGTTCGATTCCTGGTCGCGTTGCGATTGTTCACTCATCACTGCTCCGTCATCTTGATGTAGATAATGCTCCCATCCGGAGCATCGTACCGATCGGTCACCAAATAGCTGGTGCCGCGATCGAATGCGACCTCCTCTTCATAATCATATATGGAATATTCTTTGATATATCGCCCGTTTTTTCCTTCTATCTCAAATATGACGGGTTCCGTACCTTGCTTGCGCGCATTCTTTTCTGCGAACTCCTGGGCGATCATGGGGTCTTTTGAGGAGCTTGAGAAGGCCGCTTCCGGAACGACTTGACCCGTCTGATATTGGTCGACCCATGGCCCGTTCGCCGCGCCCCGGTGAGTAGTACCCGGATCCGCGGGAAGATGGGCCAGCCCCCGGGAGATCTCTTCCGCCTGACGGTCGTACTTGGCACGCTGCGCGGGATCGGTCACGCTGCTGGGGTTCCGAAGGTATCCGTTCAGGGGTTCGTACGCGTCTGAGGTGTAGAACCTGACGGCGTCCTCATCGGCTTTGGTGAAGGTTGGTCCGGGAGTGCCACTCGAAGGAGTCGAGGAGCCGGGCGTACTGCTGCCTCGGCTGCCTCTTCTGGGGAGTGTTCCGCTCATTGTCCCATTCCCCTCACAATGCCAAGGCCGCGCGGAGCGCGGTCTGGGCGGCCATGTCCTGGGCGATGATCGCCGCGAATTGCGCCATCAGCGCCGTCGCGAAGGCGACCGCTCCGGCTTGATATGCCGCCAGGACCGCCGGGGCCGCCGGCCCCGCCGAGGAAACCTGCGACCACTGGCTCGGGCCCAGAATCACGAACGGCGTTGGCAACACTCGGTAACCGGCCGCCTCGGCGGCCTGCTTGGTGCCCTTGAGCAACTGAACGTTCGCCATCATGGTCGCGCCCATCGCTTCCAAGGTCGCCCCGGCGGACATGAGCACCGCGTTCGTCTGAACCGTGAACGCCGAGACCTGACCGGCCCAGCGCATCATCCCCTGATAGTCCTGGCCTTGCCAGGAGGTGCCGAGATCGGCGACTTCCTGCCCGTACTTCGCCGATACGGCGGTGACCGAGCCGGCCGCCTTCATCAGGGCGACTCCCGCGGTGATGAACTTCGAAGGATCGGCGTCGAGCGCCTGCTGGAACGTCGGCATCGGTCAGAGCCCCGGAACTTTGAAGCTGCCGAGATCGCCACCGATGGTGTCGAAGGCCTTCGCCTGATCGTCGTCGACCCCATCCCAGTCCTCGGCGATCTCCTCCAGCAACTCGGCAGTGTCCTCCCAGTGCTCGTTGAGCTCCTTCATGTCGTCCTTGAGGTCCTTCGCGATCGCCTGAAGCGCCTCGCCGGTCATGAAACCCTTGTTCGCGTTGTCGGCGGCATCGCATTCGCGCTCGGGATCAGGAGCAATGTCCAAAGCGTCCGAACCGAACCCGCGCATCTTCCCTGCACTGCTGCGAAGGCGAGCGCCCTCGACCTGGATCATTCCCATGTGATGTGACTCCGGGGGTGGAGAATGTGACTAGTTGTCAAAACTTTAGCGTTGCGCTGCAACATGCTCAATGGGTCCTCTGGGCAAAAACGCTGAGGGCCGGACACACGCATCCCGTGCGCTCATCCGATGCCGAGTGCCGAGTGCGCCTGGCCCGGAGAGTCAGGCGTCAGAGGAGGTCGGGGAGCTCCTCGGGCCATTCGATCTCCTCCTCGGTGACCTCGCGGTCCAAGTCGCCCCAGTACGCCGCCGGGAGAATGCCCTGGTCCGCGGCGGCGCGGGCCACCATTCGCGCCACCTCTATCGCGCCCCTCGCTTGGAAGTGGGTGTCGTCCGCGATGCCTGCGGGGTAGTTCGGATGGCCCGGCGGGACCCACATGAAGCGGCTCTTGGTGGCCTCCTCCCCCAACTGCTCCCACCGCGCCAAGCTCAGGGCGTGCAGGTCGATGACGGCGGTGCCGGTCTCCTCGGCCAGCGCGAGCATCGCCTCGGGATACTCCCCCAGCGTCGGGCGGGCGCGCCCGCCCCAGAACGAGCGCCGCTCCACCGAGGTGAGCAGGACCGGGAACGCACCTCGGGCGCGGGAGCGTTCGATGTAGCCCGTCAGGTACCGCTGGTACGTCGAGTACGGGGCCGCGTAGCGGTCGGGCACGTTGATCCGCTGGTCGTTGTGGCCGAAGGAGATCAGCATCCAGTCGCCCTCGTCGATCTCGCGCAGGGCCGCGTCGAGCAGCCCGGCGTCCGCGTAGCTCTTCGAGCTGGCCCCGGGCTGGGCCCGGTCGACGATCTCGATGCCGTCGGCGACGAACGCGGGCAGGGCCTGACCCCAACCGGCGCGAGGCGCGGCCGACGTCGGGTAGATCGCGGCGGTCGAGTCGCCGACGATGAAGATCCGGCCTCCGGAGGAGGCGGTCGCCCCTCGGGGGTCGGCATTGGCGATGGCGGCGGTGATGGCGGCTGAGCCGACGGCGACGCTGCCCATGGCGAGGAGCTTGCGGCGGGACAGCGGCGGCGTCATACGGCTGCATCCGTTCGTTCGGGGACCCGGGGGCCGGTCGCGAGGCGACGGAGACTCACGACCGGCCCCAGGCTATCCGTTCAACGCACGGTGCACCGGCCCACCGTCGAACCGGTGGGTGGTGCGAGGTTGTCGCCTTGGGGCCCAGGGCGACGACGCTGATCTACAGCGGCGGTTGCGCGACCGATTCGGGCCAGTCGATCTCCTCTTCGGGGACGTCGCGGTCGAGATCGGCCCAGGAGCCGGTCGGGAGGAGGCTCTGGCGGTCGGCTTCCTTCGCGATCAGGCGGGCGACCTCGATCGCGCCCCTCGCCTGGAAGTGGGTGTTGTCGGCGATGCCGTCGGGGTAGTTCGGGTGGCCGGCGTCGAGCCACAGGAAGTGGTCCTTGCTGGCCTCCTCGCCGACCTGCTCCCACAGCGCCAGGCTGAGGGCGTGGAGGTCGACCAGCGGGACGCCCTCCTTGTCGGCCAGGTCCTTCATCGCCTCGGGGTACTCCCCCAGGCTCTCGTAGGCGTGGCCGTCGCGGAACCGGCGCCGCTCCACCGAGGTCACCAGGACCGGGTGGGCCTGGCGCAGGCGCGCCGTCTCGACGTAGGTGCGCAGGTACTGCTGGTAGGTCGTCCAGGGATCGGTGCCCCGGTCCGGATCGTCGACCTTCTGATCGTTGTGGCCGAAGGAGATCAGGAACCAGTCGCCCGGCCGGAGCTGAGCGCCGACGGCGTCGAGCACGCCCGCGTCCGCGTAGCTCTTGGAGCTCGCGCCCGACCAGCCCCGGTTGTCCACCTCGACCCGCTGCCCGGTGAAGACCGGGAGCGCCTGGCCCCAGCCGACGCGCGGCTCCCGGGCCTCGGCGTAGGCGGAGGCGGTGGAGTCGCCGGAAACGTACACCGTGAAGCTCTGGCGCGCGGAGAAGGTCAGGTCGGGCTCGTCGTAGGGGTCCCAGTCGCCCAGGTAGCCGACGACGGAATGCTCGGTGGTCTGCTCCTCGGTGAGCTGCGGCGGGCGGGTGGCGGGGTCGACGATCTCGGCGCCGGGGCCGATGTTCGCGTACTCGTAGTACCGCTGGTCCTGCCAGGGGTGCTCGTCCCTCATATTCGTGTACGGCTCGGCCGCGTCGATGCCAGGGCCGATCCAGCTGTCGCGGATGACGAGCGCGGGCCAGGCGGTGGCGTCGGAGCTGGGAACCCACGGCCGGGAGAGCTTGTACGCCCCGTCCTCGGCGCCGGAGGTGAAGCGGCATTCGCTCGCGAGGTAGCCGTGGTCGAAGGCCCTCGAAGTGGACGGCGCGAACGGCATTCCCTTGGGAGTGAACGAGACATCGCGGTCGAGCATGTGGATCTCGCAGCGGTCGAACACGGCCGTGCCGCGCCCGAAGATGAAGTCGACGTCGCCTTCGATGTGGCACTGGCGGTAGTACTGGCGCGCGACCGAGCTGCCCGAGGGGCTGTTGGCGTACAGCGTGTCCTGGTGGCCGAGGAAGCGGCAGCGGTAGAACGCCGAGCGGTCGCCCTGGACCTTGCAGGCGACCGCTTGGGTGCCGGTGACCTCGGGGTGGTCGGCGCGGAGCCAGTCGTTCGCGAAGGTGACGCACCGGGCGGTGAAGCCGGGTCCGTTGAGCTGCACGGTGGTCGAGCCGGAGGTGCCGACGGTGCCGCCGTCGGGGTCGTCCGGATCGGGGGAACCGGCGGCGAGGTCGTAGACGATGACGACGTCTTCGGGGTCGTCGGTGGCGCCGATGAAGGTCAGGTCGGCGAGGCTGGAGGGCACCGTGACGCGCTCGCGGTATTCGCCCGCGGCGAGGACGACGGTGGTCCCGGCGGTGGCGGCGTCGACGGCGGCCTGCACGGTCGTGAAGTCGCCCTTGCCCGCCGCATCGACGTAGACGGTGCCGGAGTCGAGGCGCGCGGCGGGAGAGCCGTAATCGCCGAATGCCCTGGCGGGACGGCCTCGCTCGGCATGGGCGGCGGCCTGGGGAATCACGGCGGCTCCGGCGGCGATGGAGGTGGCGGCGAGCAGATTGCGGCGGCTGACAGGAGGGTTCATGACCAGCTCTACCTTTCAAGTTGTCGAGCAGAAGCCCGGGGGTGCCTGCCTTGCGCCCGGACCCGCCCGGGGTGAGACGGGCGGGTCCGAGACAAGCGCTTGCATTTGCGAACCCACACACGGTAAACGATTACATTCACAAATACAAGAGCTTCGATGTCTTTAGTATCTTGTGCACCCCACGCAGAACCCCCGCACCCAGTTCGACCCGAGCCACCTCGCCTCAGGGGAGAGCCGCCGCGCCTGCAGAACAGGCGCGGCGGCCGGGCCGGCCGCTGCTATTCGGCCCGGATATCGTCCACGTAGACGGTGCCTGTCGACGCACCGCCGCCGTGTCCGAGGTAAAGGTTGAACGTCGCCACGTTCGCAAGGTGCTCGGCGTCCAGCACCTCATCGGCGTGGCCGGTGTCCCACGGCGCCGGGGCGAACTCGGTGAACGGGGCCAGGATCTGCTGCCCCTGTGTATTGCCGAGCGGGACGTTGTACTCGAAGTACGCGCCGTTCGCCACGATCTGGAGCGTCGCGCCATTGGTCGAGCCATCGCCCTGGAGCCACATCCCCATGGTGGAGAACGCCGTCCAGTCGGCATTGACCGACTTCCCGATGCCGGTGTACCCGGCGGAGGCGAAGTCGTACGAGTACGCCAGCCCGTAGGAGCCGCCGGCCTTGTGCTCGGCCGAGAGCGCGGTGGTGTTGGCATTGACGTGGCTGTAGGCCTCCGAGAGGCTGACGTCGTCGCCGGCGTAGCCCTCGAAGTCGTCCACCCATCCGGCCGGGAGCGGTTCGACCTCGCCGAGCAGCACCAACGCGGAGTCGGTGTGCCGCTTGCCCTTCACCTTCGCGGTGACGCTGAGGGTGACCGAGCGGTTGTCCAGCCAGGACGGATCGATCGACCAGGTCGCCGAGTAGAAGCCATCATCGTCCAGGCACAGCGGCACCGGATCGCCGCCGTCGACCGCATAGGTCACGTGCTTGGCCCGGCCGCCGGTCGTGCGCACCCGGATCACCGTCTCGGCGGTCGTGACGCGCTGGCGGTCGGTGGGGGTCACCAGGTGCAGGAACGGCGGGTTCACGACCGGCGAGGTGGGCGAGTCGAACACGCCCGACAGGTCGGAGGCGAACAGCGAGTACGGGTCCTGGTGGTACGCGACGAAGTCCGCTTCCAGGGGATGCCCGGGGTAGGGCACGTAGGCGCGGTTGTCGCCGCCGAAGTTCGCCCAGGTCAGCATGTGGGAGATCCGGCTCGCCGCGGCGTCGTCCGCCAGAGCGGCGAGCAGCTCGGTGAACCAGGTCGGGTTGCGGCCCTCCTCGCCGGACTCGCCGAACTCGGTGAAGGCGGGGACCTTGCCGCGCTCGTCGGCGAGGCCGACGACCATGGCCAGGTCCTCGACCGTGCTCGCGAACCACTCGGGCGAACCGGCCGACCCGTCGTAGGCGTCGTAGCCGAGGATGTCGACGAATTCGTCCCCCGGGTAGGTCTTCAGGTAGTTCGTGGGGTCGCCGCCGAAGGACGCACCCGGCGAGTAGGAGTAGAGCAGATTGTGCACCCGCTTCACATCCCGCAGGTACTCCACGGTGTACCGGAAGATCTCGATGAACTCGGCGGAGGTGCAGTGCCCTGCGCCCCACCAGAACCAGCCGCCGTTGTTCTCGTGGAAGGGCCGGAACACCACCGGGACCGGTGAGCCGTCGCTTCGCACGGCGCCGCCCACTGCCGCGGCGATGCGGTCGAGGAACTCGTTGAAATCGGCGTGCTTGGAACCGCCGGGCAGAATCTCACCGACCACCCGGCCGCCCGTGTCCCAGAAGTCCCCACCGGTGACGAAGTTGTACAGGTGGGCGCTGAGGACATTGATCCCGCCGCGTGCGTCGCTGGTCTCCAGCGCGTAGGTGAGGGCTTCGATGTTCTCCTCGACGGTGCCGCCGTACACGCCGGGCTTCTGGAAACCGTTGAGGATCAAGGTGTCCCAGCCGAAGACGGCGGGGTAGTCGCCGGTCGTGGCCTCGACGTCGGAGGCGTGGCCGTCCATCGCGTCGAAGGTGAACCCGTCGGACAGGCTGTGTTCGTGGCCGAACATGATGCCCTGGCCCTGCATGTCGAGCAGGTACTGGAAGAGGGCGCGGGTCTGCTCGGTGGCCCGGTCGTCGACGATCCGGATCCGTGTCGCGGCGGCCTCGGCGGATGCCGGGGCCCCGAGGCTCGATGCCGCGACCGCCGCCGCGCCGGCCGTGAGGACCGCGCGGCGTCGCGCGCGGGCGGATGAGAGGTGCATGTGCGTCTCCTTTGACGTGAAGTGCCTTGAGCGAGTTATGGAGGAGGGGATCGCTGTCGCACTGTTCAGTTGTGGGCGGGGCCGGGCTCGTTTCGCGCCCGGCCCCGCCTCCCGGGTCAGTCGTTGACCGCCCTCAGGACCGGTTTGGCGCACAGGGCCTCCCACTTGGCGGGGTCGGCGGCCAGCGCCTCGCTCGTCACGGTGAAGGTCGCCTGCTCGCCGGGGATCAGGGTCACGAGGGCGCGGTCCACTGCCGCGTCGGGGTCGAGGCGGTCGGGGAACAGGCACAGGTCGCGCAGGACGGTCTCGGCCGTGACCGTGACGGCCACGCCTCCGTCGACCGGGCGGGCCTCGGCCGTCCAGTGCGCCTTGGCCCAGTCCATGTCCTTGTCCTCCTTGGAGAACCAGGTGGCGCGGGGGAAGGACTCGGTGCCGGTGATGAGGAATTCGCCGCCGGTGGGGACGGACCCTTCTTGCAGTTCGACGGTGGCGCTGTCCCGAGCGCCGATTTCGAGTTTGAGCAGGGCGCGGCCGAGGATGCGGCCCTCGGCGGAGCACTTCCAGAAGCCGACGACGTCGTTCCAGGGCTCGTCGGAGTCGTTGACGGCCACCAGTTTCACGCCCTCGCCCTTGCCCTCGTCATCCGGCTGGAAGGTGACCAGGCGATCGGCGAAGACGTCCTTGAGCGCGTACCACAGGGGCTTCTTGCGCTCCTCGCCGTCGACGGCCGCCCAGGACGTGACGGGCCAGCAGTCGTTGAGCTGCCACATGATCGCGCCCATGCAGTGGGGCTGGAGCGAGCGGAAGTACTCGATGCCGAGCCGCAGCGCCCGGGCCTGATTGACCTGGGTGAAGTAGAGCCAGTCGTCGAAGTCCCGGACGGGCGGCAGGTGCGCCTCCAGTCCTCTCTGGAGTTTCGCCTGTCCGTCCATGGCCTTCTGGTGCCACAGCATATTGGGCGACTCGGCCTCGAGCGGTTCGTCGGTGACCATGCGCCGCACCGTGGCCCAGGTCGGCGGCGCCTGGTAGCCGAACTCGGCGACGAAGCGCGGCCTCTGGTCGCGGTAGTGGGTGTAGTCGAGGTCGTTCCACACGTCCCAGATGTGCATGGAGGCGTGCGCGGGGTCGTTGGGGTGGAGGTCGCGCTCGCCGGAGTAGGGGCTGCCGGGCCAGTACGGGCGGGTGCCGTCCACGGTCTCCACGAGCTTGGGGAGCAGGTCGTAGTAGTAGCCCGAGCCCCAGGTGCGGTCGGAGAATCCGTCCCGCCAGTCCCAGTCGTGCCAGCCCCAGATGTTCTCGTTATTGCCGGTCCAGGTCACCAGGGACGGGTGCGGCGTGAGGCGTTCGAGGTTGTCGCGGGCCTCGGCCGCCACCTCGGACCAGAACGGTTCCTCCTCGGGGTATGCGGCGCAGGCGAACAGGAAGTCCTGGCCGACGAGGAGCCCGAGCTCGTCGCAGCGGTCGTAGAAGTCCTCGGACTCGTAGATGCCGCCGCCCCAGACGCGGACGTAGTTGACGTTCGCGTCCACGGCCTGCGCGAGGCGGCGGTGCAGGCGGGGGGCGTCGATGCGGGAGAACAGGGCCTCGTCGGGGATCCAGTTGACGCCCTTGACCCACACCGGCTTTCCATTGATCTTGAGAGTGTAGGGGCGGCCCTCGCCGTCGGGTTCGGTGTCGAGCTCGACGGTGCGGAAGCCGATCCGCTTGGTCCAGGAGTCGAGCTCTTGGCCGTGGGCGAGCAGGGCCACGGCGAGGCCGTAGAGCGGCTGGTCTCCGTGGCCGATCGGCCACCACAGCTGCGGGTCGTCGAGTTCGAGCCGGACCTGGGCGCGGTCCTCGCCGGCCGTCACGCGGACGCTTCGCTCGGTGCCGGCCAGCGCGCACACCAGCTCGACATCGGTCGCGACGGCCTTGTGCAGCCGCACTTCCAGGTCCACGATGCCGCGCCCGTCTTCGACGGTGACGCGCGGGACGACGGCATCGATACGGGCGATGTTCCACCGCTCCAACCGGACCGACCGCCAGAGGCCGGCGCCGGCCAGGTTCGGGCCCCAGTCCCAACCGAAGTTGCAGGCGGCCTTGCGGATGAAGTTGCCCGGTTCGGGGTAGGCGTTGGGGAGGTCGCCGAGGCGATCACGCTGTGCCTGGGCGTAGGTGTACGGGGCGGTGAAGTGGACCTCGAGTTCGTTGCGGCCCTCGCGGATCAAGTCGTGCACGTCGAAGCGGTAGCGGCGGTGCATGTTCGCCGTCTCGCCGAGACATGCGCCGTTGAGGCTGATCCGGGCGGCGGTGTCGAGCCCGTCGAAGACCAGATCGGATCCGTCGAAGGGTTCGGCGCCGGCCTCGAAGGCGAGGCGGTAGGTCCAGTCGGTGCGGCCGATCCAGGCCGTTTCCGTTTCGGCCTGGTCGACGTACGGGTCGGTGATGAGCCCGGCCGCCAGCAGGTCGGTGTGGACGCTTCCCGGGACGGCCGCGGGGAGGCCGTCGACTTCGATCTGGCCTTCCCGCCCGCCCGAGAGGGTCCAACCGTCGTGCAGGTTTCGCTTGGTACTCAAAGAGACTCCTATGCCTTGATGCCGGGCTTTGCGGTGTTTACGGTGCTATCGGTGTTCATGCCTTGATTCCTGAGAGAGCGATGCCTTTGATCCTGTACCGCTGCTTCATCAAGGGCATCGCTATGCCTTGATACCTGAGAGTGCGATCCCCTTGATGAAGTGCTTCTGGAAGATGAAGAAGAACACGACCGTGGGGAGCGTAGCCAGCAGCGAGGCCGCCATCGCGACGCCCATCGAACCGGGGCTGGAGACGATGGAGTTGCTCAGGCTCGACAGCGCCACCGGCAGGTTGTACAGCTCGTCGGAGCGGATGATGATGAGCGGCCACAGGAAGTTGTTCCATTCGGCCAGCGCCACGAAGATCGCCATGGCGGCCAGGGCCGGGCGCAGCAGCGGCAGGATGATCTGCCACCAGATCCGCCATTCGCTGGCGCCGTCGACGCGGGCGGCGTGGACCAGGTCGTCGGGGATCGAGCGAAGGTACTGCACCAGGAAGAACACCACGAAGGCCTTGGCCAGGCCGGGGATGACGTAGCCCAGGTAGGAGTCGGTCATGCCCAAATCGGAGGTCAGCAGGTAGTTGGGGATGAGGCTGACCTGCCAGGGGATCATCATCGAGGAGATGATCACGACGAAGACGGTGCGGCGACCCGGCGCGGCGGTCTTGGTGAGCATGTAGGCCACCAGCGACGCGATGAGCAGGCTCAGGATCGTGACGACGACGGTGATCCCGAAGCTGTTGGCGGCGAAGCGGAAGAAGCCTCCGGCGACGCCGGTCCAGCGCTGGAACACGCCTTCGACGTGGCCGGCCCCGGGATCGGCGCCGCCGGAGAAGGCCGGGTCGTAGAAGGAGTCCGCCGAGGGGTCCCTGGGGTAGAACGTGGGCGGGTTCATCATCAGTTCGGGGACGGTCTTGAACGCGGCGATGATCATCCACCAGAACGGGATGAGCACGACGACGGCGAACAGGTACAGCGGCAGCCGGGCGGCCTCGGCGCCCCAGTTGATGCGGTCGCCGGGCTTCCTGGAGACCTGATCGGCGGCGGCGAGGGTCTTGACGCTCATCAGAACTCCTTGAAGGTCTTGGTGACTCGCAGCTGGACCAGCGTGACGAGGAAGATGATGAAGAACAGGACCCAGGCGATCGCGGAGGCGTAGCCGAGCTCGAAGCGGTTGAAGCCCATGTCGTACAGGTAGGGGACGATGGTGAGCGCACTGTCGAGCGGACCGCCGACCACGGCGGCGGATCGGTTCCACAGCAAGTAGATCGGCTCGAAGACCTGGAAGGCTCCGATGGTCGAGGTGATGACCACGAAGACGGTGACCGGGCGCAGCAGCGGCAGCGTGATGTGCCAGAACTGCCGGAGCTTGGTGGCACCGTCGATGGAGGCCTGCTCGTAGAGCTCGTCGGGAATGGCGTTGATCCCGGCGACGAACAGGACCATCGCGTAACCGGCGCCGCCCCAGACGGCCATGGTGATCAGGATGGGGATGCTCAGCGACGGCTCGGCGAGCCAGGCCCGGTTGCCGCCGCCGAAATAGCGGCTGAGGGTGTTGGCCAGGCCCCAGGAGTCGACCATGAAGATCCACCTCCACACCAGGACGATGCCGACGCCGGCGGAGACCGAGGGCAGGAAGAAGATCGTGCGCATGACGCGGTCGCGCAGCGAGGTGGTCTTGAAGGCCAGGGCCAGGATCAGGCCCATGGTGATGGTCAGGACCACCGAGGCGACTACGTACTTGAGGGTGTTCCACAGGGCGGTGTGGAACCGGTCGTCTTCGAGGATGAGTTCGGAGAAGTTCTGGAAGCCGACCAGCTCCGGCGGCCTGATGCCGTTGAAGTCGGTGAGCGCGTAGTAGAACGAGCGACCGAGCGGGAAGATCCCGAAGACGAGGAACAGGACCGCGAAGGGCAGCAGCATGAGGTAGGCCGGTCCGAATCGCTGGAGCCGGTGGGAGCGGCGAGAGCGGGGCGCGGACGGGCTCGGCGGTGCTTCCTCGGGGTCGAGTTTCGGGGTTTGCGTGGTGGTCAAGGCGGTTCTCCGAGGCTGGTCGCGTTCTGGAAGCGGAGGCAGAAGGGGAGTCGGGGAGGGGGCGGAAGGGGCCCGGCGCAGGAGCCGAAGCGGGGGCTCCTCCCGTCGCTCGTCCTACTTGAGGGTGGCTTCCATCTCGGCCTTGGCCTCGGCCAGGCCTTCCTCGACACTCGCGCCGTCGAGGGCGATGGTCTGGAGGGCGCGCTGGACGTTCGGGGAGGCCTCTTCCCAACCGGCGCAGTTCGGCGGGCCCACGGAGGTCTCGAAGATCTCGGTCAGGGCGGCCTTATTGTCCTCGCTGAGGTGGGTGTCGGCGACCTTGTCGGTGCGCGGCGGCAGCCACAGGGTGTCTTCCGCTTCGGCTGCGGCCAGGGAGGCGGCGACGCCCTCGTCGGAGTAGACCATGTCGATGAAGGCGGCGGAGGTGCCCGGAGCCTCGGAGTCGAGCATGACGCCCATGACGTTGCCGCCGATGAAGCTGCCCGCGTTGGCCGGTCCGGCCGGGAGGGGCGCGGAGCTCCACTTGCCTTCCAGCTCGGGGAAGCCGGCGGCGAGGACGTCGTAATTCCAGGAGCCGCCGGTGGCGAACACGTACTCGCCCTTGTCCATGCCGGCGCCCAGGTCGGGCTGGTCGGTGGGGACGTTCTGGTCGGTGAAGCGCTTGGCCCAGTACTCGGTGCCGGCGACGACCTCGGGAGAGTCGACCAGAACCTCGGTGCAGTCCTCGTTGTAGAGGGAGCCGCCGGCCTCGTGCATGTAGTTGAACCAGTCGAGCCAGCCGATGGGCTCCCAGGTGGCGGCGAACGGGGTCTCGTAGCCGGCGCCCTGGAGCTCGGTGATGGCCGCGTCCATCTCGTCCCAGGTGCCGGGGACCTCGATGCCCTCCTCTTCGAGGATGTCGGAGCGGTAGAACATCGAGTACGTGGTCATGTTGAGGGGGACGCCGTAGAGCTCGCCGCCAGGCGACTCGATCGAGTTCCACAGTCCCTCGATGACATTGTCCTCGAGGTTCTGGGTGTCGTAGTCGCGCAGGTCGACCAGGCCGCCCTTCTCGCCGAACTCGATGCCCCAGGACAGGCCGCCGGTGAAGATGTCGGGGCCGTCCTGGCTCTGGATGGCGGTGAGGATCTGGGCGTGGGCGTCCGCCCAGTCGAGGGTCTCGACTTCGACCTTGACGCCGTGTTCGGCCTCGAAGAGCTCGCCGACGGCCTCGATCATGGGCAGTTGGGTCTCGTCACCGGTGTGCCACACGGTGATGGTGTCGACGTCTTCTTCTTCCATGGAGGTCCCGGCGCCGCCGGATCCACCGTCCGAGCAGGCCGCGGCGGTGAGCGCTACCGCGGCCGCGGCCGCCGCCGCACCCAGGCGCTTGGTTTTTGAGATCACGGTGAGGGTCACTCCGTTCAGAGGTGAGGGTTTACCCGGCGAGACTTAACCGGATAAGTGACCTGAACCTAGCCGTGATGTCGAAATACGTCAATATCTTGATAGCACTGTGATCGAATCGAAATCAAGTGTGTCGATGAACCGAGCCGCGGACCTGCGTCGAAGCCGAGACATTGATGAGTATCGGTTCCATACCGCCCATTCTCGTTCCGCCATATCACCATTGACCTGCTGGTACATGGACTTTGACTACACTTCAAGTCGGACAGAAAGAGTGCAATGTAGACCCGTGTGGTGCGCGCGCCCAACTGGGAGCGATGTCATCTTGCGCCTGACATGGGGCGGATAATTCCGCATGTCGCCTGCTTGACAGCCTCGTGAATGCGTGATTCAGTGGCGTCACTGACCCGGTTAAGTGGTGGTCCGTGACAGAAGCCCCCTACTTCGCGATGCCTCTGGGCCACGCCCGGTCACTCCTCAGAACGAAAGCGGAGCACCATGCGACACCGAAGCAAAGCGGCGATCGCCCTCGCGGCCGCGTGCACATTGGCCCTCGCGGCCGCCTGCACCGACTCCGGCAGCAGCGAAGATCCCGAGAACCTGTCAATCGAGCAGTTCCCCCGCAATGAAACCCTCTACACGACCGGTACCGCCTGGGAGCCGCCCAGCGACTGGAACCCCGTCAACCCCGGCCAGGCCACCGGCCTCAATGGACTCGGGTACGAGACGCTGTACCTGTTCGACCCCAACACCCAGGAGCTCTCCCCCTGGCTGGCCGAGTCGGGCGAGTGGACCGAGGACCTGGTCTTCGAGCTCAAACTGCGCGACGGGATCACCTGGAGCGACGGCGAGGAGATGACCGCCGACGACGTCAAGTACACCGTCGAACTCGGTCAGATCGAGGCCGTGCCCTACGCGAACGTGTGGGACTGGCTCGCCGGCGTCGAAGTCGTCGACGATCTCACCGTGAGGTTCACCTTCGACGAAGCGCGCCACCAGGAATGGGACAACTTCCTGTTCACCACCGAGATCGTGCCCGAGCACGTCTTCGCCGAGTACTCCGAGGACGAGATCCTTACCGGCGCGAACGAGGACCCGGTCGTCTCCGGCCCCTACACCGTCCACAGCTACGACCAGGACCGCATCGCCTGGGTCAAGCGCGACGACTGGTGGGCCACCGAGGCGCTCGACCTGGAGGTCAAGCCGACCTACATCGTCGACATCGTCAACACCAGCAACGAGGTCACCCTCAACCAGCTCATCCAGGGCGAGATCGACCTGTCCAACAACTTCCTGCCCGGGATCTCCGACCTCCTCGAAGGCGACCCGACCCTGAGCACCTACTACTCCGAGGCCCCGTACATGGCCTCGGCCAACACGGCGATGCTCATCCCGAACACCACGATCAAGCCCCTGGACGACCCCGAGTTCCGCCGCGCCATGGCCTTCGCCATCAGCCCTGGCGAGATCGTGGACTCGGTCTACTCCGGCATCGTCTCCGAGGCCAGCCCGACCGGTCTGCTGCCGATCTGGCAGGACTTCTACGACCAGGGCGCCATCTCGGAGGCAGGCTTCCAGTTCGAGCCGTCCGACGCCCAGACCATCCTGGCCGACGCCGGCTACGAGGACTCGGACGGCGACGGCTTCGTCGAGAACCTCGACGGCGAGGCGGTCTCCATGACCCTCAACGTGCCCAGCGGCTGGACCGACTGGGAAGAGGCCTCGCGCTCCATCGCCGAGGACCTGCGCGACGTCGGCATCAACGTCACCGAGGAGTTCATCGACGCCGGCGCCGTGGACGACGCCCGCACCACCGGCGACTTCCAGCTGATGCTGAACAACTGGAGCGGCATCACCAACTCGCCGTGGGGCCACTACCGGTACCTCTACCAGCTGCCCGTCCAGGACAACCAGGGCACCGCCAACTTCTCCCGCATCGAGAACGAGGAGGCCTGGCAGCTGACCCAGGAACTGGCGGCCACCGCCACCGACGACCCGCACTACGCCGAGATCATTGCCGAACTCGAACGCATCTCCATGGAGGAGATGCCGGCGATCCCGATCTGGTACAACGGCGTCTGGGCCCAGTCCTCGAACCAGGTGTGGACGAACTGGCCGTCCGGTGACGGCGACACCCCCGGGGTCTACCCCTCGGTGTGGAACGAGATGTTCGGCATGGGCTCGATCTACATGCTCACGCAGCTCGAGAGCGCCGGATAAGTAGCAATGCGGCCGGGGCGCCTGCGAAGGCGCCCCGGCCCGACACACCCCCCTGATCGCAAGGAGATCCGATGGGCCGCTACTTCCGGCGCAAACTCCTCATCTACGGCGTCACCTTCTTCATCGCCGTCACCATCAACTTCGCCATCCCCCGGCTCATGCCCGGAGACCCGGTGGCGCGCATGCTCACCCGCAACAAGGTCGCGAACGTCGAATCCTCCGAGGCCATGCGGGTCTACTTCACCGACCTGTTCGGACTCGACGTCCCCCTGTGGCAGCAGTACCTCAACTACTGGGCCGCCCTCTTCAAGGGAGACCTGGGGGTCAGCGTCTTCGCGTTCCCCTCGCCGGTCACCTCGATCATCCTCGACGCGCTGCCCTACACGCTCGGGCTCCTGCTGCCGTCCATCCTGCTGTCGTGGTTCGTCGGCAACAGCCTCGGCGCCGTGGCCGCCCGCTCGAAGTGGCTCGACAACACCGCCCTCCCCGCCAGCTACCTCCTGACCGCCGTGCCCTACATGTGGCTGGCGATCCTGCTGGCCTGGGTCGGCGGCGTCATCCTCGGCTGGTTCCCCGTCGCCGGCGGCTACAGCTTCGCGCTGCGGCCGTCGTTCACCTGGGTCTTCATCGTCGACCTGTTCCACCACTGGGTCCTGCCGTTCCTGTCGCTGTTCCTCGTCGCCCTCGGCGGCTGGGCGATCGGCATGCGGAACCTGGTGATCTACGAACTGGAGTCGGACTACTCCAACTACCTCCAGGCGCTGGGCGCCCCGCGGAGGCTGGTGCGGCGCTATGCCTTCCGCAACGCCATGCTCCCCCAGATCTCCGGCCTCGCCCTCCAGCTCGGCGTCGTCGTCGGCGGGGCCCTGGTCACCGAGGTCGTCTTCGCCTATCCGGGCCTCGGGTCCCTCCTGCTCAACGCCATCCAGAACCAGGACTTCTTCCTGCTCCAAGGCATCCTGCTGTTCATCGTCATCGGGGTGCTCCTGTTCAACTTCCTGGCCGACGTGGTCTACGTCCTGGTCGACCCCCGCACCCGGCTCGGACTCGAAGGAGGCGTCTCATGACCACCGACGTCATGCTCACGGCCGACACCGTCGGCCAGCGCCGCGAGAACCTGTACTTCGCGCTGCGCAATCCGAAGGTGCTCATCGGGCTCACCATCGTGGTCGGCCTGGCGCTGCTCGGCGTCATCGGCCCGTTCTTCTTGAGCGCCACGCCGAACGAGTACATCGGGCCGAAGTCGGAGGCGCCATCGGCGGACCACTGGCTCGGCACCACCTACTTCGGGCAGGACGTGTTCACGCAGTTCGTGCACGGCCTGCGTTCGTCCTATCTGGTGGGTTCGCTGGGCGGGTTGATCGCGTTCGTCATCGGCATGTCCGTGGGCTTCACCGCCGGCTACCGGGGCGGTCTGGTGGACGAGTTCCTGAACATGCTGACCAACGTGGTGCTGGTACTCCCGGCGCTGGCGGTGCTCATCGTGATCTCCTCCTATCTGGAGGTTCGCGGCGTCATTTCGCAGGCGGTCATCATCGGGTTGTTCTCGTGGCCGTGGGTGGCGAGGGCCGTTCGCGCGCAGACGTTCACGCTCCGCAATAGGGACTATGTGGACCTGGCGAAGCTGACTGGCAAGCGCCCGGGGCAGATCATCATGCGGGAGATCATGCCGAACATGGCGTCGTACCTGCTGATGTCGGTGATCCTCCTGTTCGGCGGCGCGATCCTGTTCGCCGCGATGCTCGACTTCATCGGGATGGGGCCGTCGAATTCGGTGTCGCTGGGTTCGATGATGCAGCAGGCGATGGCCTGGAGCTCCCTCCACCTGGGCCTGTGGTGGTGGTTCGTGCCGCCGGGCGCGGCGATCACCTTGATCGTCGGCGGCCTGTACATCACCAATGTCGGCCTGGACGAGGTCTTCAACCCGAAACTCAGGGAGAAGTGATCATGGCCCTTGACGTGAATGATCTGCGGGTCCACTACCGGACCACGAAGGGCGACGTGCGCGCCCTGGACGGGGTCAGCTTCTCCATCGCGGACGGCGAGATCGTCGGGCTCGCGGGCGAATCCGGGTGCGGCAAGACCACGCTCGGCAAAAGCCTGATCCGCCTCGACGGGCGCATGCGGCACGTCGGCGGGAACGTCCTGCTCGACGGGGACGAGCTGCCCATCGGCAACGACCGCGCGATGAACAAGCACCGGTTCAAGGACGTGTCGATCATCCCGCAGTACTCGATGAGCGCGATGAACCCGACCCGGCGGATCGGCAAGATGATCGCGGACCTGCTGCGCTCGCGCGGACTGTCCTATCGCAACCTCAAGGACGAACTGGTGCACCGCCTGGAGCTGGTGGGCCTGCCCGAGCGGGTGCTCGACAACTACCCGATCGAGCTGTCCGGCGGCATGAAGCAGCGGATGGTCATGGTCCTGTCGACCCTGCTGGATCCGAGCCTGCTCATCGCCGACGAGATCACCTCGGCCCTGGACGTGTCGAACCAGAAGGCCGTGGCCGAGACCCTGGTGCGCTTCCGCGACATGGAGTTCGTCAAGAGCATGATCGTGGTGACCCACGACCTGTCGCTGGTCTACCAGATCGCCGACACCATCATGATCATGTACGCCGGGCGCATTGTGGAGAAGGCCCCGGCCGAGACGATCGTCAAGGCGCCCAAGCATCCCTACACCAAGGCGCTGATCTCGGCGCTGCCCGAGGTGGGCCTGGAGTACGGGGACAAGCGCCTCAAGAGCATCCCCGGCAAGCCGCCGCAGCTGCTCAATCCGCCGACCGGATGCCGGTTCCGGGCCAGGTGCCCGCTGGCCTCGGACGAGTGCGCCGAGCAGCCGCCGATGGTCGACGTCGACGGCGGCCACCAGGCCGCCTGCTGGAAGTTGGAGGACTGACATGCTCGAACTTGAGAACCCGCAGGCCGCCGGCTGGAAGTTGGGGAACCGACATGCTCGAACTTGAGAAAGTGTGGAAGTCCTACCGGGTCGGCTCGCTCGGCTCGAAGAAGCTCACCGCGGTGCGCGATGTCAGCTTCTCGATCGCGCCGGGCGAGGTGCTTTCGGTCGTCGGCGAGTCTGGCAGCGGCAAGACGACCGTCGGGAAGATGGTGCTGCAACTGATCTCGGTCTCCAAGGGCGCCATCCGCTTGGACGGCGAGGACATCACCAAGACCGGCAAGCGGGGCCTGAAGGAGTACTACCGCAACGTCCAGGGCGTCTTCCAGGACCCGTTCAGCAGCTACAACCCGATCTTCCGGGCGGACAGGGTGCTGGAGATGGTCAAGGAGTCCTACTTCCCGCGCGTGAAGCGCTCGGAGTGGGATTCGAAGGTCGAGGATTCGCTCCAGTCGGTCGGGCTCGAGGCGGGCGCCGTCCTGGGCAAGTACCCGCACCAGCTCTCGGGCGGCCAGTTGCAGCGAATGCTCATCGCGCGGGCGCTGCTGCTGGACATCAAGGTGCTGGTGGCCGACGAGATCATCTCGATGCTCGACGCCTCCACCCGCATCGACGTGCTCAACCTGTTGGGCAGCCTGAAGGAGCGGGGCCTGGCGGTCCTGTTCGTCACGCACGACCTGTCGCTCGCGAACTACATCTCCGAGCGCGTGATCATCATGCGGCACGGCGCGATCGTGGAGACCGGGGCGACCGGGAAGGTCTTCGGCGACCCCCGGCATCCCTACTCGCGCAACCTGCTCGCCTCGGTGCCGCAGCTGCACACCAAGTGGTCGGAGAATCCGATCCCGGTCGTGGAGCTGGAACCCGACGGCGACCGCTCGCGCCCGCCCGCACCGCTGACGAAGGTCGACGAGCGCCACTGGGTGGCGTCGGTCGGCTGAACCGGCAGTTCAGATGGGTGCCCGCCGATGGTGAATCGGCGAGCACCCCTCCAGGGCCGCCGCGCACAACTCGTCGCGGCGGCCCTTCCGATGTCCCTCCCACCAGGAGCCAGCATGTCCAGACGCCCGATCCTCGCCGACATCGCCGCGGTCGCCGGCGTGTCCAAGGGTGCGGTGTCGTATGCGCTGAACGGGCGGCCCGGCGTCTCTCCGGCCACCCGGGAGCGGATCCTGGCCATCGCCGCCGAGATGGGGTACGTCCCGAACCGGGCCGCCCGCTCGCTGTCGGTGTCCTCGGCGCAGGCGGTGGGGATCGCGCTGCGCCGCTCGGCCCGCACGCTCGGCATCGAGCCGTTCTACATGGAGCTCATCAGCGGCATCGAGGCGGCGCTGTCGACCGACGCGTACGGCCTGACGCTCCAGATCGTCGATTCGGTCGAGGAGGAGCTGGAGGTGTACCGGCGCTGGTGGGGTGAGCGGCGGGTCGACGGGGTGCTGCTGTGCGACGTCGGGGTCGAGGACCGCCGCATGGCGGTGGTCGCGCAGCTGGGGCTTCCGGCGGTGACGGTGGGCGGGCCGGTGGAGGGGTCGCCGGTCCCGACGGTGTGGCACGACGACGCCGAGCCGTGCCGGGAGGTCCTGGACTACCTGTACGTCTTGGGGCACCGGCGGATCGCGCGGGTCGGCGGGATGTCGCACCTGCTGCACACGGCGGTGCGGGACGCGGCGTTCGACCGGGCCGCGGCGGCGCTGGACTTCGAGGCCGTCGCGACCGTCCACGGGGACTACACCGGCGAGCAGGGCACGCGCCTGACCAGGCGGATGCTGACCGGGCCAGAGCGCCCGACCGCGATCGTCTACGACAACGACGTCATGGCCATAGCCGGGCTCGGGGTCGTGCACGAGCTGGGCTTCGCGGTGCCTCGCGATCTGTCGGTGGTGGCGTGGGACGACTCGCTGCTGTGCCGACTGACCCACCCGGCCCTGACGGCGCTGAGCCGGGACACGCACTCGTACGGGGCGACGGCGGCCGAGGTGCTGCTGCGGGTCATCGGGGACCGGTCGGCGCAGGCTGATCCGGCCGGGCTCTCGGTGCAGTGCCCGCGGCCGCAGCTGACGCCGCGGGCATCGACCGGGGCCGCGCCCCAGCCGATGCCCGCTCGTGCCCAACCCTCTAGGCCGCGTTGAGGCGGGCGAGGGTCGATCGCCAATGCTGTCTCGCGGCCGTTGATCACTATGCCGCGTTGAGGCGGGCGAGCGTCTCCTCGTCCAGCTCGATCTCCAGGGCGGCGAGCGCCATGTCGAGCTGATCGACCGAGCTGACTCCGAGGATGGGGATCACGGTGGTGCGGTGGGACATCATCCAGGCCAGGACGAGCTGCCCTGGCTTGACCCCGAGCTCGACGGCGACCTTGCGCAGCACCGCGATCCGCTCGGTCGACCCGGGATGGTCATAGTCGACCGGCGCGGGCGGCGCGCCGCGGTCGTCGCGGTCGAAGGCGCCGCCGGACAGCGGCGAGTAGGCGAAGAGCGCCAGGTTCTCGGACTCGATGTAGTCGAACATCTCGTCGGTGGCCGGGAGCTGGATCGCCTCGGGGACCGGGACGGGGTTCGGCCGGGGGTACAGATAGGTGTGGCGCAGCTGGACGGCCCGGTAGGTCGGCAGGCCGCGCGCGGCGGCGATGGACCTGGCCCGGTCGAGCCGCCAGGTGGCGTGGTTCGAGGCAGCCAGGGTCCCCACGGTGCCGTCGGCGACGAGGGCCGCGAAGGCCTCGACCGTCTCGGCCTGGTCGGTGGAGCGGTCGTCGCAGTGGGGGTAGTACAGGTCGATGGTCTCCACGCCGAGCCGTTCGCGGCTCCGGTCGGCCTGTTCGCGGATGCGGGCGGCGGACAGTCCCTCGCGATTGCGGCCGCTGTAGGGCTCGTCGGGACGTGCCAGGTGCGCGCCGACCTTGGAGGCCACCTTCATGCGTCCGGCCTGGCCGCGGTCGGCCAGCCAGGCGCCGATGAGGGTCTCGCTCTCGTCGCCGGTGCCGCCCTCGGCCCAGAAGGCGTAGCAGTTGGCGGTGTCGAGCAGATTGCCGCCGGCCTCGGCGTAGCGGTCGAGGATCCGGTAGGACTCGTCGCGGCCGGTCTTGGTGCCGAAGTCCATCGCGCCCAGGCACAGGCGCGAGACCTCCAGCTCGGCCTCTCCGGCGGCCCGGGGGGAGGGTGTCAGGGAGTGGGTACGCATAGCGCTCCTTGTAGGACTTTGGGGGGAATTTGGGCGAGCGTATCATCTGAACCGGTTCACCAGCGGTCGCCGCGCCCACCCATGGGAGCGCAACCTATTCTTCCGCCCGAGAGCAGTCGGCGACAATCACCATGTGGCGGTCGCGGCGACCTGGCCGCCCTGCCAGCGCCGCGTCGGCACGCAGACGAGGAGCCCATCATGTCCAGACGCCCGACCATTACCGACATCGCCATCGCCGCCGGCGTGTCCAAGGGCGCTGTCTCCTACGCGCTCAATGGAAGGCCGGGCGTCTCGGCCGCCACGCGGGAGCGGATCCTGGCCATCGCCGCCGAGATGGGCTTCGTGCCCAACCGGGCGGCGCGGTCGCTGTCGGTGTCCTCGGCGCAGGCGGTGGGCCTGGCACTGTGCCGCGACGCCCGCACGCTGGGCATCGAGCCGTATTTCATGGAGCTCATCAGCGGCATCGAGGCGACGCTCTCGGCGAATTCGTTCGGCCTGACACTCCAGATCGTCGGCTCCACCGAGGAGGAACTGGACGTCTATCGGCGCTGGTGGGCTGAGCGCCGGGTGGACGGGGTGCTGCTGTGCGACATCAAGCTGAGCGATCCGAGGCCGCAGGCCGTGGCGGCGATGGGACTGCCCGCCGTCGCCATCGGCGGGCCGCTCGCGGAGCCGGTGATCCCCTTCGTGTGGCACGACGACGTCGAGCCGGTCTGGCAGGTGCTGCGGTACCTGCACACGCTGGGGCACCGGCGCATTGCCCGGGTGGCGGGCATCGAGGGCCTGCTGCACACGTCGATCCGCGACGGCGCCTTCGATGAGCCGGTGGGCGAGTTGGGCTTCGAGAACGTCGAGATCGTCCACGGGGACTACACCGGCGAGGAGGGGGCGAGGCTGACCAGGCGGCTGCTGACGTCGCGTCCGATGCCGACGGCGATCCTCTACGACAATGACGTGACGGCGGTGGCCGGCCTCAATGTCGCCCATGAGCTGGGGCTCAAGGTCCCGCACGATGTGTCCATCGTGGCCTGGGACGACTCGCCGCTGTGCCGCTTGACGCACCCGTCACTGACCACCTTGACCCGCGATATCCCTTCGTACGGTTCGAAAGTCTCCGATCTGCTGCTCTCGGTCATCGGTCAGGAGCAGAGCATGGAGAGCCGGACGTTCTCGGTGCAGTGCGAGCCGGCGCAGCTCCTCCCCCGGGGCTCGACGGGCCCCGCCCCGGCGCGCACGGCTGTCGCGTAGCGATTACCCGCGAGCCCCGTCCCTGCGTACGCACGCGGGCAAAATGTCCGTGACGCCCCAAGGTTGAGTTTGGTCCGTATTTATGATTGTCTATCCGACAGGTTGGGATTAACCGATTCACCTAACGGAAGGGATAGACATGGATATCGGCAGCGCCGATGCCACCCCGGCACGGCAGCGACGTCCGATTCGTAAGTGGCTCATGGCAGCCGCGGCGACACTCACGATCGCGATCGGCGGCGCCTGGCAATTGGCGCCCGCCGGTGCGGAGACCGAGGAACCGCAGGACGACACCGGAGATGCACAGCAAGCGGGATTCTCGATCGACGGCACCCAGCTGATCGACGGCAACGGGAACCCCTTCATCATGCGCGGCTCGACCCACCCTCACGTTTGGTACCAGGGAGAGACCGACAGCATCGGCGAGATCTCGGAGCTCGGCGCGAACACGGTCCGGGTGGTGCTCGGCTCCGGCCAGCGCGACTGGGGCCTGACCACCGCCGAGGAGGTCGAGTCGATCGTCGCCGACTGCAAGGCGAACCAGGTCATCTGCGTCCTCGAGGTGCACGACACCACCGGTTACGGCGAGGAGGAGGGCGCGGCCAGTCTCGATGAGGCGGTCGACTTCTGGGAGGGCATGTACGACGTCCTCGCTGGCGAGGAGGCCTACACCCTCATCAATATCGGCAATGAGCCGATCGGCAACACCGACTCGGCGCAGTGGACCGACGCCACCGTCGGCGCCGTCGAGCGGATGCGCGAGATCGGCTTCGAGCACACGCTCGTCGTCGACGCCCCGAACTGGGGTCAGGACTGGGAGCAGGTGATGCTCGCCAACGCCGAGACCGTCGCCGCCGCCGACCCGAACGCGAACACGCTCTTCTCGATCCACATGTACGGCGTGTACGACAGCCCCGAGAAGGTCACCGAGTACTTCGACGCGTTCGAGGCGATGGGCCTGCCGCTCATCGTCGGCGAGTACGGCGACGACTGGGAGGGCACCCCGATCGCTTGGGAGACCGTCCAATCGGAGGCCCAGGCCCGCGGACTGGGGTGGATCTCGTGGTCCTACTCCGGTAACACCGGCGGCGTCTTCGACCAGTTCCTGGACTTCGACCCGGCACAGAAGACGACCTGGGGCGAGCGGGTCTTCGACTCCGAGTTCGGCATCACGGCCACCGCGGAGCGGTGCAGCGTGTTCGAGCCGGGCGAGCCGGGCGAGCCGGGCGAGCCGGGCGAGCCGACGGAGGACCCTACGGACGCTCCCACCGATGAGCCGACGGATGGTCCCACGGACGAGCCCACTGACGCTCCGACGGATGAGCCCACCGATGGCCCGACCGACGAGCCGACGGATGGTCCCACAGACGAACCCACCGATGGTCCGACCGACGAGCCCACGGACGCTCCGACTGACGAGCCGACCGACGCGCCCACCGAGGAACCGACCGCGTGATCCGGTTCGGGTGAGCAACAGATGAAAGCGGGCGGCGGGCTGTGAAAGCCCGCCGCCCGCTTCGCCGTATGTGGTTACCGGCTAGCTGGATCAGCCGTTCTTGGTGGGAAGCTGGTGCTTGCCCACGCCGCCGCCGGGAAGCTGCGAGCGACCCTTGGACTTCTTGGCGTCCATCGGGTTCTTGACAGGCTTGCCGGCCTTCTTGCCGCGAGCCAGGGCGCGGCGCTGCTCGCGGTTGAGCGGCTCTTCTGCCTCAGGCGTTTCGGGAGTCTTGTCAGTCATGTGGATACCTTCACGGTTAGAGAATGGAAGACGCTCGTGCCGGACGGAGCAGCCGACAGGCCGTAAGTCAGCCCAGCTCAACGTCATGGAACCGATCGCTCGGCCGCGCACCGGCCCGAACGACCTCGGGTGGGGGCGCGACGGGGCCGCATTGGAAGCGGCCTCTCTCTTCTAAAGGATCATGCCGCTACTCTAGCCGGTCCCCTCGGTGGAGCACAACGAGGTTTTCGAACGCGGCCCGCCGCCGCCACGCGCCCAGGTGGGGACGGCGGGCGCTCGACACTCGCGCTGACCGCCCCGACTGGCTACCCTCAGGTGCATGACCGCGCCGCGCCCCGCCAAGCTCGCCCGCGTCCGCACCGTCGCCCAGGACGCGATGCGCGGCGGGCGCTGGTGGACCCTCCTGGACCTGGAGCCGACCCTCCGCGCCGACACCGAGTACTGGCGCGACCTATGGGCGCCGAGCCTCGCCATCGCCGCCAGCAAGGTCGGACTCCCTGACGCGCGGTCCCGCCTGGATGAGGCCATCGCGGCCGGATTCCACCAGATCGACCTCTTTGAACCCGAACTCACGGCGGCGTTCGGCACCGACCCCGCCTGGCCCGGCCTCCTGGACAGCGCCCGAGCCAACGTCCCCGGGCCCCCGCTGCGACTCACCGTATGGCCCGAACCGGGCCCGACCGCGCCCCTGCGGCTGAACCGGATCGCCGCACCCCGCGAGACCCAGCTGCGCGCCCGCCTCCCGGCGCCATCGGCCAGCGCCTGGCAGACCGCGAAGGAGCTGCTCGCCTGGACCTGCGCCCGCTGGCGCCACGCCAACGCCCGCATCAACGCCGGCGATGCCCTGGACATCCTGGAACAGGTCGCGCTCGGTGCCCGCTACTCCTGCGTCGAGTACTCGATCGTCCTCGCCCAGGGCCTCAATGCGCTGCGCATCCCCGCCAGAAAGGCGGATCTGCGCCGCGGCGACTACCACGACGGGGTCGGCAAGGGCCACGCCGTGGCCGAAGCCTGGATAGACGACCTGGACCGGTGGGTGCTGCTGGACGGGCAGCACGGCACCTACTGGGTGGACGAGGAGTCCAGGCCGCTGAGCCTCCCCGAGCTCCAGGCCCGGGAACACCCGGCCCGCCCGGTGAGTGTCGGCCCCCGCGACGGCATCAAGGACGTCGAACTGTGGGCGGCGTACTTCCAATACGCGTCGGTCACCGGTTCCGCTTGGGCACCGAAGGGTTTCGTCCCGGTCTTTCAGGGCGGGACCGTCATCGAGACCGAGCGCCTGCTGCACGATTCGGCGGAGGCGTACCCGAGGCTGTCCGACCTCGCGATAGCGATAACGCAGGTGGAGGGGGCACCGGGCATTCGCCTGGTCCCCGAGCACCCGTACGCGGCGGGCGGAGTCATGGACGGCCGACCGAGCCCCTCGGCCGCCTGGCCGCTGGACCAGACCGAGGGCGACCATCGGGCCAACCTGGCGGCGAGCACCCCGTACGGAGTCCTGACCGAACGAGAACTCCGCTGGACCGCGACTTAAGCACTCTGTAAGCGCCTGGGCCCGCACCGGATCGCTGCGGGCGGGCAGACTCGAAGCATGCAAGAACTCCCCTTCGCGATCGCGCTCGTGGCCGGTGCCGTGGCCGCCGTGAACCCGTGCGGATTCGCGCTCCTCCCGGTCTACGCCGGCTTCCTCATCACCGGTGAGGCCGACGAGGAAGTCTCCAAGTGGCGAGCGCTGGGCCGCGCCGGCCTGTTCACCCTCGCCATGACCATCGGCTTCACCGCCGTATTCGGCGCCTTCGGACTTCTCGTATCGACTGCGGCAGTGGGCGTCACGACCTTCCTGCCGTGGGTGACCATCGTGGTCGGCATTGTCGTGGTGGCCGCGGGGGTATGGCTGCTGCTGGGCCGGGAGCTGCCGACGTTCATGCCGAAGCTCGCAGGCCGCGAGGTGAAGCGCTCGTTCGGCTCGATGACGGTGTTCGGCCTGTTCTTCGCGCTGGCCTCGCTGTCGTGCACGATCGCGCCGTTCCTGGCGCTGGTGGCGCAGACATTCCGCTCGACATCGATCCTGGGCGGCACGGCCATGTTCCTGGCCTACGCGCTGGGCATGACCCTGGTGATCGGGGCGGTTTCACTGGCGATCGCGCTGGCGAGGCAGGGGCTCATCACCTGGATCAAGCGGCAGTTCCCCAAGGTGATGCGGGCGGTGGGGGTGCTGTTGCTGCTGGCGGGCCTGTACGTCGCCTACTACGGCTGGTGGGACCTGCGGGTCTTGAGCGGCGGGGACCCGTCAGACCCGATCATCGAGGGGGCACTGGAAGTGCAGCGGGCGTTGGAAGAGTTCGTAAGAACCCTCTTCGGCAACTAAGCCGCCGCCGTCAGCACAACGAACCCGCCGGCGACCAGGACGTCTGGCACCTGCACGTCCACGTGTTCCCCCGCTACGAGGGAGACGAGCTCTACAGGTCGCGGCCTCGACCCGGCTGGGCCACTCCTGCCGAGCGCCAGGTCTACGCCAAGCGACTGCAGGCGTACTTCGCCCAATAGGGTCCGACCAGGGCGAAGCCATGATGCGAAGGCGGGCCACCGCCCAGCCGAACCACCCTGCGCTACCCCTGAAGAATGCCCCGTCATTCCCGGTGATGACGCCGAGTTCGGCGACTGAACCCGAGCATGAGCCGCTAGTCAGTCAGCCTGTCGCGCACCACTTTGCGGACTTCGTCCCAGGAATCCTGCTCAAGGAGCCGTAGCGTCTCCCTCGAGGCATTCCGATGGCGCGCGACGCGCATCCGTACTGACTCGTGCGAATCGTCGGCAAGGCGACGGAGGATCCGATCCGACACCTTCCGCTTACCGGCAACGCGCAGGCGAACGATCGCATCCTCGTCCCCGGCGAGGAGGTCGAGCACCTCGAGCGGGACCGTCTTGTTGTGCGCCACCCACTTTCGATACTCCGGATGGCCATCGATCACCGCCAACCAGACAGCGAGAGGCGCCTCCTCGTGAGCGGCCCGCCGGTACTCGGCCGGATCACCGCTCGATCGAAGCGTCACGAATTCGTCGGCGGAACCGATCATGACTCGCCTCCCGGGTATCGGCACATCAGCGCGAAGGGCCCCACCCACCCTTGGGGAACCACCTAAGGTATTCCCCACCCTCCCGGCCGGGTGTGACAGTTCCCGGCCCCGCACGCGGCGCACCGCCGGAGATTCACCCGGCCGTGGGAACGTTCGCGTCGGCCCCTCACATCGCCGATTCGACTGCGGCGTTCAGGTCGTCCTCGCTGAGCGAGCCGCTTTCGAGGACCGCGCCCTCGCTGTCGAGCACCACGTACGTGCTCTGGCTGACCACCTCGAACGCCGTCCGGATGGCGTAGTCCTGGTCCTCGATGTGGACCGCGTCGCCGGTGCCGGTCTGGTCCACGAAGCCGGCGCGGTCCTCAGCACCACTGGCGGCGTACAGGCCGGCGCCCGAGACGCCGACGACGTCGATCTCGTCCCCGTACTCCTCGACCAGCGCCGCGACAGCCGGGCCCTGGCTCTGGCAGACCGGGCAGTCGTGCTCCCAGAACCACAGGACCGTCGGGTCGCCGAGCGTCGAAGCGCCCTCGAAATCTTCGCCGTCGATGGTGGTGGCGGTGAAGTCGAGGAGCTCGGGAACGGCCATGTCCTCGGAGGGGCTCTCGGCCTCGTCGCCGGTCGCCTCCTGAGTCATCGCGTCTTCGGAGGTCATCTCCTCCTCGGCGGCGGGATCGTCATCGGAGCCGCAGGCGCCCAGGGCGAACAGCGCGGCGAGCGATGCGGCGGCAATGCCGGTGGCCTTAGCGGTAACGGTGCGTTTCAACGGATCGTTCCTTTCGAGGGGCGAAGCTGTTTCCACCATCATGCGGCGAATCTCGCGTGCAATACCCGCATCGCGTCCTTACGGATCGGTGAAATCGCCGGCCCTGGGAGTCGGTCTCGCCGGACGCGGCCTCGATCCGTCCCTGACGCGTCGAAGGAGGCCTTCCCGATCGCCGCTTCCGACCCCGCCCGACTCCTTGTCCTCACGCGAATTTCGTTGAAGCGCAATCGGATCAAAGCCCGCACGATGACCCTCACATTGATGTGCAACTATGTATTGACGGGCAAGCGCTCACACGGTACATTTACCTTCAAATCCCTCAAAATCCTTCGAGTCTCGACACCACTAGAACGCTCCAGTCTATCTGGGAGCGCTCCAGTTCCCCGGGCGTTCGATACCACCCCAAAGGATTCCATTGCAGCGGTGAGGTGCCCGCCGGCTCCCGGCTTGCCGGCGACACCTCGCCGCTTCGCGTTCACTCGCGCAAAGCGGCAATCGATCAGTCAGTGCCGGAGGCAAACCGGCGCCGTCTCGAACTTCCCCTAGCGCAGCGCCTCGTCCAGGATGTAGCGCTCGGCATCCAGCAGCCGCAGGTCCCTGGCGGGCCGCCGCAGGTGGCCCTTCTGCACGATTCGTTCGAACGTCGGATCACCGGCCTGCGCCATGCGCCTGATGCCCTCGATGTGGTCGACGATGCGCTTGCGGATCACCTTGATGAAGCGCTGGCGGTCCCGGTCCGAGAGCCCATAGGCGTCGGCGAACAGCCGCAGCCGCCTCGCCCGGTCGGGTTTCTTCCAGCCCAAGGTGATCGAGTCCCGGTCGGTGAAGACCGGCACCCATGTCCAGGCCGAGTACGCCACGTCGTAAATGCGCGCGCCCGGGCTGGCCAGGTCGAAGTCGATGAGGGAGAGCGTCCCGTCCGGCCGCCACACCACGTTGTGGGGCGCGGCGTCGTGGTGGCAGATGACCTCGGTGTCGGCGGGCGGAGGCCCGAACGACCGCCACACCGCGCCCGGCGAGGGCCGAAACCCGTACTGCGCGTCATGGAACATCCGCAGCATCTTCGCCACCGCGATCATGGTCTCGTCGGTCGTCCAGTGCGGGGCGAGCGGGTATTTCCCCGGCTCGCCCTCGACGAACGACAACACCTCGCGGGAGAGTTCATCGATGCCCAACGGCCTTGGCGCACCGGAGAAACCGGCCCCGTCCAGGTGCCGCAGCAGGGCGTGAACCGCAGGTGTCCAGGGTCCGGTATTGCGCCGGACCGTGTCCCCCAGTCGGGTCACCGTGCTCGTGTTGCCGCCAATAAGCGGAATCTCGTCTTGGCTCACCGGTCTCCGCTGTGCCCTGCCCGTGTATGAATCAGCTGTCGGCGCCGCCGACAATGGCGTCGACGAACGCTCCTACCTCGAAGGGAGCCAGGTCGTCCGGGCCCTCACCGAGTCCGACCAGCTTAACCGGTACTCCCAACTGTCGCTGAACCGCGATCACGATCCCGCCCTTGGCACTGCCGTCGAGCTTGGTCAGGACGATGCCAGAGATCTGGACGACCTCGCCGAAGACCTTCGCCTGCTGGAGACCATTCTGGCCGGTGGTCGCGTCGAGTACCAGCAGTGTCTCCGCCACCGGCCCCTGCTTCTCGACCACTCGCTTGACCTTGCCGAGCTCGTCCATCAGCCCGGCCTTGTTCTGGAGGCGCCCGGCGGTGTCGATGAGGACGACGTTCGCACCGGTGTCCGCGCCGGCCTTGACGGCGTCGAATGCGACGGACGCGGGGTCGGCGCCCTCACCGCGGCGAATCACCTCGGCGCCCACCCGGCTGCCCCAGGTCTCCAGCTGCTCGGCGGCGGCCGCACGGAACGTGTCGGCCGCGCCCATGATCACGGTATTGCCGTCGGCGATGAGGACGCGGGCGATCCTGCCGCAGGTCGTGGTCTTGCCGGAGCCGTTGACGCCCACCATCATGATCGTGGCCGGGCCCTCGCCCGTCGGCGATATGGTCGCGATGGACCGGTCCATCTCGGGTTCGAGCGCGGCGGTCAGCTCCTCGGTCAGGAGCCGGCGCAGCTCACCCGGGCTGCGGGTGCCGAGGACCTGGACGTGCTCGCGCAGCCGCGCGACGATCTCGGTGGTGTCGGCGATGCCGACGTCGGCGCCGAGGAGCGTGTCCTCGATTTCCTCCCACACCTCGTCGTCCAGCTTGTCGCTCGCCAGCAGCGAGAGCAGGCCCTTGCCGAGGGCGCTATTGGAGCGGGCCAGGCGCGAACGCAACCGCACCAGGCGCCCGGCCGTCGGCTCGGGGGTCTCGATGGCCGGAGCCGCGGGGACCGCAGGCTCGACGGCGGTCTCGGATTCGGGCGCCGCAGCCCCGGACTCGGGGCTCTCCACCTGCGGTTCGGCCCGCTCGGCCGAAGGCACCGACTTCGCCTTGCCCCGCCTAGCGACGACTACGCCGACGACGACGGCCACCACCACAGCGGCCGCCACGACCAGCCAGATCCACAGGTTGTCCACGAAAAATCCTCCAACGATTCCGAATGCACAACCACTGTACTGGCGGGTTCCGAGCCGGTGCCGGGAGCGGCCCGGAGGTGCCGCGGGCCTCGCAACCTCACCCCGGACCTCAAATCCTATAGGATATATCCTATAGGATTCAGTCCTCGTCCTTCGCGAACCTCTGGCTGATCACCTGCGTCACGCCGGAGCGCATCGTTACGCCGTACAGGGCGTCGGCGATCTCCATCGTCCGCTTCTGGTGCGTGATGACCAGCAGCTGCGATTGATCCTGGAGTGTGCGCAGCAGGTCCAGCAGGCGCCCCAGGTTGACATCGTCGAGTGCGGCCTCGACCTCGTCCATGAGGTAGAACGGGCTGGGGCGGGCGCGGAAGATCGCGCACAGCAGCGCCAGCGCCGTCAGCGACCGCTCGCCACCGGACAGCAGCGAGAGCCGCTTGACCTTCTTGCCGGGCGGGCGGGCCTCGACCTCGACGCCGGTGGTGAGCAGGTTGTCCGGGTCGGTCAGGAGCAGCCGCCCCTCGCCGCCGGGGAACACCGTCTGAAAGACATGCTCGAATTCGCGGGCGGTGTCGGCGTAGGCCTCGGCGAAGACGATCTGGATGCGGTCGTCGACCTCCTTGACGACCGTCAACAGGTCTCCGCGGGTCTGCTTGACGTCTTCGAGCTGCTCGTTGAGGAACTTGTAGCGCTCTTCGAGGGCCGCGAACTCCTCGAGCGCGAGCGGGTTGACCTTGCCGAGGAGCTTGAGTTCGCGCTCCCCGCGGGAGGCGCGCTTCTCCATGGTGGCCCGGTCGAACGGGAGCGGCTCCGGTTCGGGCTTGCCCTTCTCCTCCGCCGCCGCGATCTCCTCGGCGGTCGGCGGGACGGGCTGCTCGGGACCGTACTCGCCGAGCAGGGTCTCGATGTCGACGCCGAATTCGGCCCCGGCCTTCTCTTCGAGCTGTTCGATACGCAGGCGCTGTTCGGCGCGGGCGACCTCGTCGCGGTGGGCGGCGGAGGTGATGCGGTCGAGCTCTCCGGCGGTGGCGGTGGCTCGGGTGCGCAGGTCGGCGAGCTGGGCCTCGCGGCGGGTCTGCTCGGACGCGACCGCATCGCGTTCGATCGCGGCGGCCTCCAGCGACTCGGTGAGCTGGACGCCGGCGGTCTCGGCGGCCTCGGCGACGAGCGCGGCGACGGCGGCGCCGCGGGCTCGGGCGGCGCGGCGGGCCTCGGCGCGGGCTCGGGAGGCCCGCTCGGACTGGGCCTGGCGGGCCAGGGCGTCGGCGCGGCCGGCGAGAGCGGAGGCCCGCTCCTCGGCGGTCCGCACGGACAGGCGCGTCTCCATCTCGTTCTGGCGGGCGGCATCGAGTTCCCTGGTGAGGGCGTCGCGCTCGTCGGTGGAGGGCTCTTCGATCTCCGGTTCGGCCTCGAGGAGGTCCAGCTGGGCCTCCAACTCGACCAGTCCGGTGGTGTCGGCCTCGCGGGCGGTCTCGGCCCGTTCCTTGGCCTGGGCGAGGCGGGCGACTTCGGCCTCGGCCGAGCGGGCCGCGGCGCCGAGTTCGGCGAGGCGGCGGGCGACGACAGAGTGGGCGGCCTCGGCCTGGCGCTGCGCGGCACGGACTTCCTCGGACGCGGCCTCGGCCTCGGTGAGGGCCTCGCGGGCGATGTCGAGCTGCTCGCCGAGCTGCGCGGCAAGTGATTCGGCGGCGATCTTGGAGTCGCGCGCCTCGTCCACGGCGGCCTGGATCTCGATGTAGGACTGGGCCTTGGAGGAACCGCCGTGGGCGGTGGCGGCGCCGAGGACGTCGCCGTCGCGGGTGACGGCGGTGAGTTCGGGGTGTGCGGCGATGATGGCGCGGGCGGCGTCGAGGTCGTCGGCGACGACCATGCCCGCAAGGACGGCCCGGACGGTGCCGGCCAGTTCGCTTGGGGCCGAGACGGTGTCGGCGACGGCCTTGTACTCAGCAGGAATGGCGGCGTGGGCGGCGGCTCCTGCGATGAGAAATCCTGCCTGCCCGCCGTCCTCGTCGCGGAGGATGCGAAGGGCGGCCGCGGCGCTGGAGGCGTCGGTGACGGCGACTGCGTCGGCGAGGCGGCCGAGCGCGGCCGCCAGCACGGCCTCGTACCCGGCCTCGACGGTGAGCAGTGCCGCGACGGAGCCGAGCAGGCCCGGGACGGTCTCGTCGCGGGCGAGCAGCGCGGCCGCGCCGTCCTTGCGACGCAGGCCCATCGCGAGTGCTTCTTCGCGGGCGGCCCATTGGGAGGCCTCGCGGTCGGCGGCGCGTTCGGCCTGGCCGAGTCGGTCCACTTCGGCCTTGGCTGCGGCGACGCGGGCCCGGGCGGCCTCGACTTGCTCGTCGAATTCGGTGTCGGCCTCGACCGCTTCGCCTTCGGCCTCGGCTTCGGCGACGGCCTCGGCGGCGGCTTCGGCCCGCTCGCGGGCCTCGGCCAGTGCGATGGAGGCGCGTTCGAGTTCTTCTGCGGCGGCGGCGGTTCGGCTGCGCAGGGAGTCGACGCGGCCGGTGAGCCTGGCGAGGGATTCGCGGCGTTCGGCGGCGGCCTTGACGGCGGTGACGATCTGCTGTTCCGCCTCGGCGAGCGCGGCTTCGGTCTCCTCGCGAGCCTCCACAGCGGAGGCGAGGCGTTCGGAGTCCTCTGCGATGCCTTCGCGCAGTTCGATCTCCTGCTCGCGGATGCGCTGGGCCTCGGTCTCCAGGACCTCCGGGTCGCGGCCGGAGCGGTCGTCGGCGGTGTCCTCGGCGAGGTAGCGGCGGCGTTCGGCGGCGAGCTGGGCGGTGGAGCGCAGGCGCTCGGCGACGGCCTGGAGGCGGTACCAGGTCTCCTGGAGGCGGGCCAGGCGCGGCTTGTCGGCGGCGTGCGAGGCCTCGATCTGTTCGATCTGGGCGGAGAGCCGGTCGTGTTCCTCGGCGAGGACGTCGCGGCGTTCCTTCAGGGCCGCTTCGTCGGCGAGGTCCTTGGCGATATTGCCCCGCAGGCCGGTGAGGTCGTCGGCGAGGAGGCGCAGGCGGGCCTCGCGCAGGTCCATCTGGATTGTCTGGGCGCGGCGGGCCAGCTGGGCCTGGCGTCCGAGGGGTTTGAGCTGGCGGCGCAGTTCGGTGGTGAGGTCCGAGAGCCGGTCGAGGTTGCCCTGCATGCCTTCGAGCTTGCGCAGGGCCTTCTCTTTGCGCTTGCGGTGTTTGAGGACTCCGGCGGCCTCTTCGATGAAGGAGCGGCGGTCCTCGGGTCGGGCGTGGAGGTAGGAGTCGAGTTTGCCCTGGCCGACGAGGACGTGCATTTCGCGGCCGATGCCGGCGTCGGAGAGGAGGTCCTGGACGTCGAGGAGGCGGCAGCGGTCGCCGTTGATCTCGTATTCGCCTTCGCCGGAGCGGAACATGCGGCGGGTGATCGAGACTTCGGTGTAGTCGATGGGGATGGCGCCGTCGGAGTTGTCGATGGTGAGGGTGACTTCGGCGCGGCCGAGGGCGGGACGCCCGGAGGTGCCGGCGAAGATGACGTCCTCCATCTTGCCACCGCGCAGGGATTTCGCGCCCTGTTCGCCGAGGACCCAGGCGATCGCGTCGACCACGTTGGACTTACCGGATCCGTTGGGGCCGACGACGCAGGTGATGCCCGGCTCGAAGCGCAGGGTCGTGGCCGAGGCGAAGGACTTGAATCCCTTCAGCGTGAGGCTCTTGAGGTGCAACGGTCGCTCCGGACTGGGTTGGCGCGGGGTCGGCGGGTCTTGACGGCTCCGCCCTAGACTACAAGCCGGTGCCGAGTGAACCCGGCATATCGTCCGGTGCCGGGCACAGCAATGCGCGCCGGCTGTTCTCCAGCTGGCGCGCTGATGTTTCCGTGTCGCGGGTGACGGCTATGTCAACGCGGGCTCTGACAGCCGCATCAACTCCTCAGCATCATCGAGCTGCTGCTGATGCTCCTGAGCACGGAGCTCCGCAAGCTCGGATTCGAGGTTGCGCACGCGCGCACGTAGCTGGGCCACTTCTTCGAGCAGGCGCTTGTCAGGTACCTGGCCGATGTGACCGTAGAGGGCTTTCGCCATAGTGTCTCCTTGCGATCGCGGCGCATGGTGACGGTGGTGTACGCACCATAAATACGTCGCGTCTGACTGAGTGAATTATTGTTGCCGCTGGAGCCAATTGCCCCTCGCCGGACCAGTGGAGCACGGCTCGTGAACACCGGCCGTCTAGGAACATCATCCGCCTCTACGGCGCTCCCCGTCAAGGTTTGCACATGCTTTGTCCTTGGAATTCGACGGGGGTCACACCTGTGGGACGCCGCTCACTCTATTCACCTGATAGAGTGCCCGGCAAATCGGAAGAATTGTCATGTAACTCCCAGTAATGAGGTCGCTGCACCCCCATGACCGGACCGCAGGGCGGGCGCCACCGCGATCCCGCCGAACCGAAACGCCGGATGCTTCTCGCGATCCTCCTGGCATTCGGACTAGCGGCGGCGGGGACTTCACTTTGGGCACTCGATTCGCCACTCGACGGCACCGCCATATCGTCCGAATCCGGCGAATCACCCGATTCCCCTGCGACTTCCGAGTCGAACCGGGCCCAGGCCGATGCGCAGGGCGGCGACACCTCGGTCCACTCGCAGGAGCCCGAGCCGGCCCCGACCACCGAGGCCGCCACGACCGAAGCGGAACCGACCGAGCCCGAACCTGAGCCGGAGGAGAGCTCCGCCGACGACGCCGAGTCAGGGTCCGATAACGAGGTCGAGTCGGCCGTGGTCGATCTCGTCAACACCGCCCGCGACGAGGCCGGTTGCGGCGCGTTGGAGAGCGATCCCCTCCTGGACACGGCCGCGCGGCTCCACGCCGAGGACATGGCGACGAACGACTACTTCGACCACACCGGCCTGGACGGCAGCTCCCCCACCGACCGGGCCGAGGAGCAGGGCTTCGAGGGCGGCGTCGGCGAGAACATCGCGGCCGGGTACCCCGACGCGGAGTCGGTCATGGAGGGTTGGATGAACTCCGAGGGCCACCGCGCGAACATCCTGAACTGCGGCTACAACGTCATCGGCGTCGGCTTGGCCGACCGCGACGGGACTCTGTACTGGGTCCAGAACTTCGGGTCCTGACGCCGAGCGCTCACCGGTGACCACGAACCCCCTGGGCCCGTCCCGCGGGCCAGACCGGGTCGCCATGCCTCGGAACTCGCGGACCGATCGTCCGCGAACCCAAGGCTCAGCATTATTGCAGCTGAGACGGCACCTTACCTCTTATTGTCGGCCATCTGACTCAACGCTGGACGACGCGATTACAAACAGTCATTCTGAGATAGCCGCCTGAATGGGCGCGCGACTGGGGAGGCGTGCAAAAACCTGAAGGATGAGGTGCCAACCGTGCGTATCATGCTGTACGACCCCAATCAGGTCTTCTCCGCCAGCATCCGACCTCTGCTTCATCGACGCGGGGATTTCGCAGTGGAAGCCAAGAGCGCCAAGGCGCTCGCCGCTGCGGACACGCAGATCGACTGCTGTCTGGTCGCGCTGGAGGCGGTGTCCCGGAATCGGGTCCTGATGGAGTGCAAAAGACCGGTGTTCCTCATCACCGACCGCGATGACGGGTCGGTTCTGCGCAAGGCGGTCTCGGTATCGGCGGCCGGGATCATCAACACCTACATCATGGCTGACGACCTGCTCGACGCCGTGGATCGGAGCGTGGCCTGCCCGCCGTACTACGACCCGCAGCTGCTGCGGGCGGCGCTGGAACCATCGCCGCTGCTCGGCAACGACGATGCCCACGAGCTCGCACATCACCTGACGCCGCGGGAGGACGACGTCCTGCGCCGCATCGTCAGGGGGGAACCGACCGCACAGATGGCCGACCAGATGGGGGTGTCGGTCTCGACCGTCCGCTCGCACGTGCAGAACGTCCTCGGCAAGCTCGGCGTCAACTCCAGGCTGGCCGCGATCGCCTTCGCGCTCAACTACAACATCGAGAAGGTGCGGGAGACGCACCCGCAGCTGAGCTGAGATGGATCGCGGGCCGACCGGATTCACCGGTCGGCCGCCTGCGTCCAGCCCACGGAACGTGCACGCCCATACTTGAGAGGTGCCAGAACTTCCCGAAGTCGAGACGGTCCGCCGCGGGGTCGATGCGGCCTTCACCGGCGGGCGCATCAGCGCCGCCGAGATCTTCAATCCGAGGGCGGTGCGCCGTCACGCCCCCGGCGCCGACGATTTCGCGGCGAACCTGCGAGGGCTGGAGATCACCGGCTCGGGACGGCGCGGCAAGTTCATGTGGCTCGGCCTCGACGACGGCCGGGCCCTGGTGTGCCACTTGGGAATGAGCGGCCAGCTGCACGTGGTCACGGACGGGCGGGAGCCGCACCGGCACCTGCGGGCGCGGCTGCGCTTCACCGACGACCGCGAGCTGTGGTTCATTGACCAGCGGACCTTCGGCTTCTGGGAACTCGCCGACATGGACGGCGCGGTCCCCAAAACGCTCGGGCACATCGCCCCCGACGTGTTCGAGCCTGAATTCGATGCGGCCGCGAGCGCCGCGAAGCTGCGGACGCGGCGGATCGAAGTGAAGAAGGCCCTGCTCGACCAGGGCTGGATCAGCGGGGTCGGCAATATCTACGCCGACGAGGCCCTGTGGCGGGCCAAGCTGCCGGGCAAGCGCCTCGGCGAACGGGTATCGAAGGCCAAATCCCTGGAACTGCTCGGCCACGTCAAGGACGTGCTGACCGAGTCCCTCGCGGTCGGCGGAACCTCATTCGACGAGCTGTACGTGGACGCGCGCGGCGAGGCCGGATACTTCGCAAGGGAGTTGGCGGTCTACGGTCGCGCCGGACACCCGTGCAAAAACTGCGGCACCACGATCACCAAGACAGTGATCGGAGACAGGTCCCACCACTACTGCCCGCAGTGCCAACGCTAAGAACACCGCCAACCCTGACAGCGGCCCGCAAGGCCAAAAATCGTCACACCCGCAGGGCACCGTTGGTAAAGGGGGGACCCCACGGGTCCAGTTTATTGGCAAACGCCGGATTCACCCGCGTTAGCGGTGGTCGACGCCTAGGCGTTCTGACAGCACCTTCCATGCCAGCTTCGCGGCGATCTGCTCGGCGTCCTTCTTGGAACCGCCGGTTCCCTCGCCGAACTCCTCGTTCGCCACGACCGCCCAAGCGGTGAACTGCTTGGCGTGATCGGGCCCGGTCTCGGTGATCCGGTATTCCGGCACACCCAGACCCGAATCGGCCGTCAGCTCCTGGAGACTGGTCTTCCAGTCCAGGGCCGCGCCCTGGCCGGCGGCCTCTTCCATGAGCGGGTCGAAGAAGTCGTGCACCACGCGCTTGGCGGTGTCGATCCCGTACTGGAGGTAGACCGCGCCGAGCAGCGACTCCACCGCGTCGGCCAGGATCGAGTTCTTATTGCGCCCGCCCGAGGACTCCTCGCCCTTGCCGAGCAGCAGGTGCGGACCGATCCCGCCGGCGCCCATCCGGCGCGCGACGACGGCCAGCGCCTTCATGTTCACCACCGACGCACGCAACCGCGCCAGCTGTCCCTCGGGCAGCTGGGGGTGGTTGCGGTAAAGCGCGGTGGTGATGACCACGCTGAGCACCGAGTCCCCGAGGAACTCGAGGCGCTCGTTGGTGGGAAGCCCGCCGTGCTCGTAGGCGTAGGACCGGTGGGTCAGGGCAAGACGAAGCAGTTCGGGGTCGAAATCCTTGACCCCGAACACGGCTTCGAAATGTTGTACGGCCTGGTCGCCCATGAGTCTCCTAAACGCATTGAGCAGTCCGCTCCGCGTCCCGCCTTACCGCGACCCATGGGGCCGTTTCAGGGCGAATCTGACAAGGGTCCGTGAGGAGCTAGTACCTGTGCGGAACTTGCGGAGCGTACTTGCGACGAGCGGGCCGCAACTCGGCGAAGCTTGCGAGCCGAGCATGTGCACAGCGATTCGTGCTGAGGCGGTCCGCCCGGGGGTCCTGACGGACCCCGACCCCACTTAAGCTTCGAGGACCTGGCGGCCCTTGTAGGTGCCGCAGACTTCGCAGACCTGGTGGCCGCGCTTCTGGGCGTGGCACTGCGGGCACTCGACCAGACGCACCGGCGCAGCTTTCCACTGCGAACGGCGGTGCCGGGTGTTGCTACGCGACATACGACGCTTCGGAACAGCCACTTCAGAACTCCATACTTTTACGCTGTGCTAATTCGGTTCGACGTCTTCGCCGGCGAGCCGCAACTTGTCCAATGCCGCCCAACGCGGGTCCACGGTCTCGTGACTGTGGTCGTCGGGCAGTTCGTCCCAGGGAACACCGCATTCGGTGCACAACCCGGGGCAGTCAGGTCGGCACAGCGGGGTGACCGGCATTGCCAGCACCAGCGCGTCCCGAACCGCGGGCTCCAGATCGAGCAGGTCCCCCTGAAGCCGCAGAATCTCATCGGCGTCAGTGGTCTCTTCGGTAATGGAGCCTTCGTAAGCGTACAGCTCCTGCACCTGGACCCTGAGAGTGTCCCGCACGGGTGCGAGGCACCTCCCACATTCGCCTTCGGCGGAGGCCGTGACCTCGCCGCCGACGAGGACGCCTTCGCTCACCGCGGTGAGGAGGACGTCGATGTCGATGGCCGACGACTCCGGCACTTTGAACACGTCGGTACCGAGCGCCGGGGGCGCGGGTACCTCGCGGGCGACCGCGAGGGTCGTGCCCGAGCTGCGCCCCAGCGTCGCGGTGTCAATCACCAGCGGCGCGGCGGGGTCCAGGGTGTTCGTCATGGGAGAACGGCGGTCCTTCGTTCGGGAGATGCGCCTCGAATGAGGCCGACCGACAATGTTACATCAGCCTGAATGGCGCCATCCATCGAGGTACGGCGGGTGAAACGCGGGTCGCGCCCGCCGGGCGGCGGGGATGGAACGCACGCCTCGCGGGGGTGAATCCGGCCGCGTTTCGCTCGGGCGATCGCGGCTTGGGCAGGGGCCGACGCGATACCCCGGTCCCGCACTGTCGTCCGGGACGGCGCGGGCCGGCCTCGGCCTTCCCGCGCGGCCTCGTCAGATCTGCGGGAGGGGTTTCTCGTCCTCGTGCTCTTCCTGCTGCGGGGCGAAGGTGCCGATCTCCCGGAGGGTGTGCATCTTGTCGCGGCCGCGCTCGACGCCCGAGAGGGCGCGCTGCAGGAACTGCTCGAAGTTGGCGAGGGTGGTGTCGACGTACTCGTCGACCTCGTCGCGCAGGCGCTGCGCCTCGCCGCGGGCCTCGTTGATGATGCGGTTGCCCTCGTGCTCGGCGGAGACCGTGACCTCGTGGCGCGACACCAGCCGTGCGTGCTCGGACTCGCCCTCGGTGATGATCCGCTCGGCCTCGCGCTCGCCGGCCTCGATGATCTTGTCCCGTTCCTGGAGCATCGCCTCGGCCCGGCGGATGTCGCCGGGGAGCTCGCTTTGGAGCTCTTCGAGCATGGCGATCAGCTCGGCGCGGTCCACTTTGCACGCGCGGGACATGGGGACCGCCTTCGCGGCCTCCACATAGGCAATGATCTCTTCGATCCTGTCGAGCGCACCCACCGATTTGCTCCCGTCAATGTCTGTCATGGGACTATTGTCCCGTATTGGGGTTTGAAACGTGGTCAATCCTGCCGCAAACGCTCGATCAGTCGGGATTGGACGACGGGCGGCACGTGCGGCGAGACGTCGCCGCCCCATTTCGCCACGTCCTTGACCATCGAAGAGGACAGGAAGGAGTACAGGGGGTTGGTCGGGATGAACACCGTCTCGATGCCTCCCATTCCGTAGTTCATCTGGGCCATCTGCAGTTCGTAGTCGAAGTCCGAGGCGGCGCGGACGCCCCTGACGATCACGCCGGCACCGTGCTTCTGACAGAAGTCGACGGTCAGGCCTTGGAAGGACGCGATCTTCACGTTCGTCAAGTCCGCGGTGGTCTCGCGAAGGAGCTCCACTCGTTCCTCGACGCTGAACAGCGCGTTCTTGGAAGCGTTGTGGAAGACCGCGACCCACACCTCATCGTACAGCTGGCATGCGCGGCCGAAGATGTCGAGATGACCGTAGGTCACCGGATCGAATGAACCGGGACAGACGGCATGGCGAGCTTCAGGTTTCACAGCCGGTGACCGTAGCAAAGAGCGGTGGTGCCGTATCGGCGGACGCGGTCTTCTGCGATCTTCGGCGGCCACGGCACGCTCGCGTCGCGCCCGGCGCGCTCGACCACCAGGTCGGCGTCGGGAGCGAGCCAGCCATGCTCGACCAGCGCCTCGAGGAACGCGGCGACGGCGGCGTCGGTGACGGCGTAGGGCGGGTCGGCGAAGACGATGTCGTAGGGCTCGTCCGGGGGCGTGGCGAGCGCCTTTTCGACAGGGGCGCAGATCACATCCGCGTTGTCGACGTCGAGCTCGGCGATATTGCGCCGCAAGAGCTTCGCGGTGAGGGCGTGGGACTCCACGAAGAGCGCGTGTTCGGCCCCGCGCGAGATCGCCTCCAGGCCGACCGCGCCGGAACCGGCGTAGAGGTCGGCGAAGCGGAGACCTTGGAGGTCCCCGCCGGGGGCGAGCGAGTTGAACAGCGCTTCGCGGACCCGATCGGAGGTGGGCCTGGTGCGGTCCCCCGATGGCGTGGCGAGGCGGCGGCCCTTGAGGGCGCCGGCGATGATCCTAGTCATGGGATCACCACTCTAACCCAGGGCGGCCGATTATCCCTTCTCCAAGAATTCACCTCGGTCGGCTGCGAGATCGTCGACCAAGGCCGCGAAGGCCGGTTCGCCCTTCAGGTCCGGGTCGGCGACGATCATGGCCATGGCGTCCTGCCGGGCGGCCTCGATGATGTCGACGTCGTGCAGGAGCGAGAGCAGCTTCACGTGCGATTTGGTGCCCGACTGGGCCGCGCCGAGCACGTCGCCCTCCCGGCGCTGCTCCAAGTCGAGCTCCGCCAGCGCGAAGCCGTCGGTGGTCGAGGCGACCGCGTCGAGCCGTTCCCGCGAGCTGGTGCCCTCGGCGACTTCGCTGACCAGCAGGCACAGGCCGGGGTGTTCGCCTCGTCCGACGCGGCCGCGCAGCTGGTGGAGCTGCGAGATGCCGAAGCGCTCGGCGTCGAGGACGACCATCGCGGTGGCATTGGGGACGTTGACGCCGACCTCGATGACGGTGGTGGCGACGAGGACGTCGAGCTGTCCGGCGGCGTAGGCGCGCATAACGCGGTCCTTCTCGTCGGCGTCGAGGCGGCCGTGGAGCAGGCCCAGGCGCAGCTCGCTGAGCGGCCCGTTCCGCAGCTCCTCGATGACGTCCACGACGGCGAGGGGAGGGCGCTTGTCGTCGGTCCCGGCGTCGCCGTTCTCGCCATCACCGCCATTCTCCTGGTCGGCTCCGCCGACGCGGGGACACACCACATAGGCCTGGCGGCCGGCGGCGGCCTCCTCGCGGACGCGGGCCCAGGCGCGCGACATCCACCGCTGGTCGGTGTAGGGGACGACGTGGGTGGCGATGGGCGTGCGCCCGGCGGGGAGCTCGGTGAGGCGGCTGGTCTCCAGGTCGCCGTAGACGGTCATGGCGACCGTCCTCGGGATGGGGGTGGCGGTCATGACGAGGGTGTGCGGGGGCCGCTGCGCCTTGGCGCGCAGGACGTCCCGCTGCTCGACGCCGAAGCGGTGCTGTTCGTCCACGACGACCAGGCCGAGGTCGGCGAAGTCGACGCCGTCGTAGAGGAGGGCGTGGGTGCCGATGACGATTCCCGCGACCCCGGACCGCACTTCTTCCAGGGTGGAGCGGCGCTGGGCGGCGGTGGCCGATCCGGTTAGGAGCGCAACCCGGGTCGCCTCGGGCGAGGCGCCGAGCTCGCCGCCGCTGGCGAGGTCGCCGAGCGCTTCGACGATGGAGCGGTGGTGTTGGGCGGCCAGGACTTCGGTGGGTGCCAGGAGCGCGGCCTGGCCGCCGTCGGCGACGACCTGGAGCATGGCGCGCAGCGCCACCAGGGTCTTGCCGGAGCCGACGTCGCCCTGGAGGAGCCGGTGCATCGGATGTGTGGCGGCGAGTTCGGTCGCGATCTCCTCCCCCACCTGGCGCTGCCCGCCGGTGAGTTCGAAGGGGAGGGCGGCGTCGAAGGCCGCGAGGATCGCGCCGCCCGTGGGGCGGGGCGTGGCCTGCTCCTGCGCGGATTCGGCCTTGCGGCGCACTAGCGCGGCCTGCATGACCAGGGCCTCTTGCCATTTGAGGCGTTTCTTGGCGGCGCCGAGCGATCCGAAGGATTCGGGGCGGTGGATCTGGCGCAGCGCCGTGGCGTAGTCGGTGAGGTGCTGCCGGGACCGGATGGCCGACGGGAGCGGGTCATCCGGCCTACCGACGAGGTCGAGCACGGTCCGGACGGCCTTGGCGATGTTCCAGGTCGGAAGGTCGGCGGTGGCGGGGTAGACGGGGATGAGTGCCCCGGCGAACTCCTCGACGGCGTCGGCTTCATCGACTCCGTCTCCGGCGAGCATCCGCGACTGCGGCGAGTTCAGTTGGAGGCGGCCGCGGAACTGGCCCACCCGGCCGGCGAACAGGCCCCAGCGTCCTACCTTGAGTTCCTTTGCGCGCCAAGCCTGGTTGAAGTACGTGAGGGCGAGGGTGCGCCCGGCCTCGTCGGCGACGACGACCTCCAGCAGGCTCCCGGGCCGCTTGCCCGGACGCGGCCGCGTCTGCTTGGTGAAGGCGGCCTTGACCTGCGCGAAAACAGTGACGTCCTCGCCGACCTGAAGCGCGCCCAGGTCGGTCTGCTCGCCGCGCTGGGCATAGCGGAACGGGTAGTGCCCCAGCAGGTCTCCGACCGTCTCCAGGCCGAGGCCGTCCGTCAGCGCGGCGGCGGTCTTGGCGCCCACGGCGTCGCGCAGCCGGGTCTCCAGTCCGACGGTCATTCTGCTCCAATGAGAATCAGCGGTTCGTCTTGGCCGGCGGGCAGCTGCTGGAGTTCCACCAGCGGCCACGCCCTTCGAACATGATCGCTCAGGGCTGTGACAGTTTCGGCGTCCGACCCGGAGCCGGCCAGGACGGTGACGAGTTCGGCGCCGGCCGAGCAGAGCCGGTCGACCAGGTCGAGGGCGGCCACGGCCGGGTCGGTGCCGGTGTGGATGACGTCGCCGTCGACCAGGCCCAGGACCGTGCCTCCGTCGAATCGGACCTCGCCGGTGCGGCAGGAGGCGGCCGCCTCGGCCATGGCGATGACGTCGTCGTCGAAGGGCCGCTCGGCGTCGTGGACGGCGAACGCGGCCAGGCTCTGCATGATCGAACCGGTCGGGATGACCGCGACCCGGTAGCCGTCGCGCCGGGCCGCGCCGACGGCCTCACGGACCGCGTCGAGCGCGGCCGGATCGTCCACGAGCACGACCGCGTTCGGGCCTCCCCCGGCGCGGATCGCCGCGAGCACGTCGTCGGGGCTCGCGGTGGCGGCGACCGGGCAGCCCTCGGATTCGAGCAGGCCGCGCAGCTGCGGCAGGGAGGTCACGGCGGCCACGGCCCGCTGGAGCGTGAAGGGGCCGGCCTCCTCGTGGCCAGAGGCCGGGCCGCCGTGGTGGCGCGAATAGGCGTCGTCGAAGCGGGTCACCGAGATCCGGTGGACCCGGCCCCGCTCGATCCCGGCCTCGATCGCCGCGCCGATGTCATTGACGTGCACGTGGACGTTGAACGTGGTGACGGACTTGGCCGCGCGCGAACCGATGATGACCACCGAGTCGCCCAGCTCGATCAGCCGGTGCCGCAGTTCCGAGGCCCGCTCGGCATCTGATTCGAGCAGGTACTGGACCTCGTAGTCGAACGCTTCGGAGCCGGTCTCGCGCGGCACCTCTTCGACTTGCGCCCCGGAGCGGTTGCGGTGGCGCTCCAGCAGATCCAGCGCACCGGTCGACACCGAGCCGGTCAAGGTCTCCACCAGGGCCTCCAGCAGCAGCGCCAGGGCCATGCCGCCCGCGTCCACCACCCCGGCCCGGGCCAGCGCTGGCAACTGCCCCGGCGTGGCCGCGACGGCATCGGCGGCGGCTTCGGCGGCCGCACGGGCTGCCGAGACGAGTCCGAACGGGGCGGCCTTCGCGGCGGCGCTGGCGGCGGTCTCGGCGACGGTGAGGATCGTGCCGGCGGTGGGCACGGCGACCGCGGCGGTGGCCGCGTCGGTGGCCGAGCGCAGTCCGGCGGCGAAGCCCCTGGAGTCGATCCCGGCGGCGGTCCAGGCGTCGGCGAGGCCGCGCAGCATCTGAGCGAGGATGACTCCGGAGTTCCCGCGTGCGGCGAGGAGCGCTCGCGAGGCGGCCTCATCCATGAGAGCGGGCAGGGTCAGGCCCGGCGTCGCGCCCTGGAAGGCGGCCTGGAGGGTGGCGAGCATATTGGTCGCCGTGTCGGAGTCGGCGACGGGGAAGACGTTGAGCTCGTCCACGCCGCGGCGGTGACGGGTCAGCGTCTCGATGCCGCGTGCGGCCCACTGCCGCATCGCGTCGGCGTCGAGAACTTGGCGGCCATGCTCTGGGATGTCGCTCACGGGCCCAGAGACTACGCCTGCGCGAGCGGGTCCAGCACCCCACAGTGCCGAAAAGGCCCGCCCGGCATGATGCGCCGGACAGGCCCTCGGCTTACGCGAATGGTTCGGGCGATGCTTTACAGCTCGCCGTAGCGCAGGGAGTTGCGGACCGCCTCGACCGTTTCGGCCGCGTCGCTCTGGGCGGTGCCGACGAAGCCTTCGAGGCCGCCTTCGGCCTGCACGATGGCCGCGTAGACGGTGGTGTCGCCGACGGTGAAGGTGTGGAACTGGGCCTGGCGGGCGTCGATCCAGTAGTTCTGGATATTGGCGTCGCCGTCGATCTCGCCGCCGAGTCCTTCGGCGATCGCGGCGTCGAAGGCCGCTCCCAGGTCGTCCAGTTTCGAGTCCTCGGTGGCGCCGAGCGCTTCGGCATTGAGCTGGCCGACGAAGGCGGTGGCGGTGCCGTCCTCGTTGGCGCGGCCGCTGCCGGTGGCGAACACGGGGGGAACCTCGGTCGATTCGGCCCATTCGGCGGACTCGCCGCTGAGGACGAACTTCAGTCCGGCGGAGGCGTCGTTGACCAGGACGGGTTCGGCCCCGGCCGGGGTTTCGATAGTGCCGGTCGGTGGGTCGGTCGGCTCGTCTCCCAGCGGGTTGAAGACGATGAAGCCTCCGATGCCGAGCGCGGCCGCGACGACCACGACACCGATGAGCAGGAGCCACATCGGGCCCTTGCCGCCGCCGCCCTTCTTCTTGCGCTGGATCGGCTGGGCGCCTCCCCAGGGCTGCTGGCCGCCGGCCGGGCCCGAGACGGGCGCGAGCTGGCCGCCCTGCGGGCCGAACTGGCCCTGACCGGGCGAGACGGGCATCCCGGAAGCGGGGACGGAGGACACGGGCGGCATTCCCGGGGCCGGCATTCCGGGCATCCCGGCGCCGGGCATACCCGAGACCGGCATTCCTGGCATGCCCGACACGGGCATCCCGGGGTGCTGGCCTGGAGAGTCGAAGGGGGACACCGGGACGCCGGGCGGGGGACCGAACGGCGGCGGCGACTGGTTGGGATTGCCGCCGTATTTGATGGTGCCGTCGACATCCTCGACGGGCATCGGCTGGCTCATGGGCTGCTGACTCATCGGCTGGCTCATCGGCGACTGCTGCACATGCTGGCTCTCCGGGGACCAGGGCGGCGGTTCCTCGGCAGGGGGCTGCTCGTTCGGCCGGTACACCGGCGGCTGGGACTGCGGCGGCGGCTGCCAGCCGTCGGCAGGCGGCTGCGGGGTGTTGCTCATGATCGACTCACCAACGGAAGTATGGGCATCGGCACATCACTGTATGCGGCTAGCCTACGGGATCTCGTCTCATCCTAGAGTGACCGACCGTAGCCGTCCGCGGCAGCCGCCACAGTACAGAGCGTGCGTCGAGCGTCCTTGCAGGACCGATGGACGGGCTTCTATCGAGGCCGGCGGCTCGCTGTGATGCAGGACCTCCGACCTGGATGGTCGGGTGTCTGTCAGGTCCGTTAGAATTAGCGGGTTGCCCGCCGTCGGGGCGGGCCCCTTGAACGTCAACGCAGGAGTTTTGGATTATGTCGAGCGTGTGTGAAGTCTGCGGCAAGCGCCCTGGCTTCGGCAACAACGTGCCGTGGTCCCACAAGAAGACCAAGCGTCGTTGGAACCCGAACCTGCAGACCATTCGCATCGCGACTGGCTCCGGCGATAACAAGCGCCGCGCCAAGGTCTGCACCTCGTGCCTCAAGGCCAACAAGGTGACCCGCTAGGGACCTGGCCCAAGGCCACAAAGACTTCACGCCGCCGGGCGTCGCCCGGCGGCGTTTCGTCGTATCAAAATACGGCGGCGCGTGACGGGCACGGCCTCGTCCCGATGGGCCACCGCGCCGTGATGCGTCGGCGCTCTCTTTCGTGCCAATATCCTGTGACGATCAATACATCGGCCACGAATAGGGCCGAGAACTGTCGCACCCGGAGAGCACCGTGGCAGCGGGCAGGTACTTTCTTCCCCTCCCACCCGGGAGCGGTATGCCCCGACCGCCACTGCGCTCCCTATTCGGCTCCGCCACTAAGCCCCTCTATTCAGCTCCGCTGCTGAGCCGTCTATTCGGCTCCGCCGAAGTGATCCCAGCCGGTCGGGCCGGTCCAGCGGTTGCCGTCGACCGTCACTCCCGCGCCCGCCGCGATCGTGCCGACGCGGCGCCAGCCTTCCGGCAGCAGCACATCCGACGGGAATGCCGCCGCCAGCGCGTGGTCCTCTCCCCCTGTCAGCAGCCACTTGCGTGCCTCGACGCCGAGTGCTTCGGCGGCGTTGGCCATCGGTTCGGGGATGTCGAGCGTGCCCGAGTCCACATCGATCGCGACTCCTGAGGCCTTGGCCAGGTGTCCCACGTCGGCAAGGAGCCCGTCAGAGATGTCGATCATGGCCCGCACCCCCATGAGGGCGGCGTCACGGCCTGCCGCATAGGGCGGTTGCGGGCGCCGGTACGCCCCGACCAGCGCGCCTGGAGAGCGGAAGCCGCGCGAGAGCACGTTCAGCCCAGCGGCGGACCAGCCGATCTTGCCCGCGAGCGCCAGCACGTCGCCGGGCTTGGCCCCGCCCCTGGTGACCGGGGCGCGGCCTTCGAGGTCGCCGAGGGCGGTGACGGTGACGGTGAGCTGCTCGCCGCGAGTGGTGTCACCGCCGATGACGGCCGCGCCGCAGCCGGCGGACTCGGTGGCCAGGCCGGAAGCGAGTCCTTCGAGCCATTCGGCGGGCAGGTCCTGGGGGGCCGAGACGGCGACGAGGAGCGCGGTGGGTCTGGCGCCCATCGAGGCGATGTCGGCGAGGTTCGCGGCGGCGGCCTTGTGGCCGACATCGGCCGCGGAGCACCAGTCGCGGCGGAAGTGGCGCCCGTCGACGAGCATGTCGGTGCAGGCGACGACCCTCCCGTCGGGTGCGGTGATGACGGCGGCGTCGTCGCCGGGTCCGAGCACGACGGCGTCGGTGGTGACGAAGTGCCTGGTGAAGCGCTCGATCAGTCTGAACTCGCCGACTTCGGCGACGGTTTCGCTCACGGTTGGTTCCAGTCTCGGGCAGTTGACGGTCTCCACATCACTGCGTAATCTTCGCTCAACGGCGTTCGGGAACCGGTCAGGCCCACCGGTGTCACCGTTCGCGCAACGGCGTTCGGTGCCGGTCCATATCCGCTGGTGTCGCTTTTCGTCCGCCGGTCCCTTTTCTGCCCGTTGGCGTTTGGAGGCCTGTCGCATGGTGCAGGCATACATTCTGGTCCAGACCGAGGTCGGGATGGCCCAGCAGGTGTCCGAGCATGTCGCGAAGATCGACGGCGTGGTCCGGGTGGACACCGTGACCGGACCGTATGACGTGGTAGTGCTCACCGAGGCCTCCACCATCGAGGCGCTGGGGCACGCCGTGGTCGGTAGAGTCCAGCGCGTGGCGGGTATTACCCGCACGCTGACCTGTTCGATTCTGGATCTCTGAGGAGCATCGTGGGCAAGTCGAGGCTTCCGGCGATCATTGCCACCGTGGTGGCGCTGCCTGTGGCGGTGGTGGCCGGTGTGTTCGCGTTCCAGTTCATGACGGCGACCGCCGAGGAATCCGAGCCCGAGGCCGACTTGACGCCGGTGAGCGTCGAGGTTCCCGCGCTCGAAGGCGAGGACGCCGTGATCTGTCTGGCGTTGACGGCGACGGCTCCTGACACCGCGGGCGAATTGCCCGCTCGCCCGGTCGAGGGCGGCGAGCGCGCCTCGGAGTTCGTTCTGGCCTATGGCGATCCGGCGGTGGTGGCCACGTGCGGCGCCGCGGCGGTCGAGATCGAGGACACGGCGCCGGTGTTCAAGCTGAACGGCGTCTGCTGGTTCAGCGAGGAGAACGGCGACGGCTCGTCGTGGGTGACGCTGGACCGGCAGGTGCCGGTCGCGGTGGAGTTCCCGGCGGAGTTCGAGCAACCCTCGGATGTGCTCAATGATCTGTCGACCGTCATCGCCGAGAAGGTCAAGGCGGCCGAGACCGCGCCGACCGGGTGCGCGTGACCGAGCGTGCGGCGCCGGGGACGGCGCTCGACCGTTCGTTCTTCGCGCGAGATTCGTTGGCGGTGGCGCCTGAGCTGCTCGGCTGCACGGTCTCCGCGAACGGCGTGACGATCCGCGTGACGGAGGTCGAGGCGTACCGGCAGGACGATCCGGCCTCGCATTCCTTCCGTGGGCCGACTGCTCGGACGGCGGTCATGTTCGGGCCGCCCGGGTTCCTCTATATCTATTTCACCTATGGAATGCACTTCTGCGCCAACGTGTCCTGCGGCCCGGACGGGGCGGGTGCGGCGGTGCTGCTGCGCGCCGGCGAGGTCGTCGCCGGCACGGAGGCGGCGCGGGAGCGTCGCGGCGAGCGGGTCTCGTTCCGGGACCTGGCTCGCGGGCCGGCGCGCCTGGCGCAGGCGCTGGGCTGGGACCGGTCGGACGACGGAGCGGACCTGGTCGGATCGGTCGTCGCCGGTTCGCCGGCGTTGCCGGTACTGGCCGGGCCGCGGACCGGGATCTCGAAGGCGGCCGACCTCACGTGGCGGTTCTGGATCGCCGACGACCGGTACGTCTCGCCGTACAAGCGGCACCCGAAGGCGCCGCCCGCGGCGTTACTCGAGCGTCACGGCGAAGGCCTGTGACCGCATCAGGTCTCGGTAGGCGTCCAGGGTGTCCTGGTGGAGATGGACCTCCGAGTTGCGGCCCTCGGCGTTGGGCGATTCAAAGTAGACGATCGCCTTCAGCCGTGGATAGTGCGCCAGCTGGTATTTGGCGGCCTTGAACACCGCCGCCTGGTGGCCGGGGTATTTCGATTCGTGGAAGACGCCCCATTCGGCGAGCATCATCGGTTTCGTCGGGTGGGTCTGGCCGACCCAGTGGTAGAAGCCGGGCCAGGCGGTGCCGTCGGTGGTCTGGTCGATGATCTCGGTGAAGTCCGAGTAGCCGTCGTCCGCAAGGGACTGTCCATAGCCGGAGAGTCCGATCCAGTCGACCACGTCGTCTCCGGGGTAGAGCTGGTCATGCCAGGGCTTCTCGACCCATTTCAGGTAGCCCATGTAGTTCATGACCATGACGGCATTGTCCACTCCGGCTTCGCGCAGATATTCGGTGACGTAGCGGAACATCGCGGCGTAATCGGAGGCCTCCATGCCCGATCCGGCCTTCTGGATGACGTCGTTCTCGGGTTCATGGTGGACGGTGAGGAAGAATTCGGCGTCGAAGTTCGCATTGATGTGCGCGGCAAGCTGATCGAGGTAGGCGTCGGTGTCGCCGTCCCCGGCGGCGATCTCGCCCCAGGTGGCTCCCCTGGGCTTCCAGTTGATGAACAGGGTGCGCGGGTGCACCGGGTCGGAGGCCAGCGCGATCTGCTCGGGCGTGGGGAACACTTGACCCTGTCCGCGCTGGTAGGCGTGGTAGATCTGCTGCGTGCGCTCGACGGTCTGCTCGAATTCGAGGAAGGCCTGCTCCTTCGGGCGGCTGGTGTGGGCCCCGGCGGCGGCGCCGACGAGGGCACCGCAGGTGGGGATCAGCTTGTCGCCGGTCGTGCAGGTGTTGAGGTTGTCCTGGGCCTGTCCGGCCTCGGGGATGCCGGGACCGGCGGGTCCGGCGGTGGGCTCCGAAGTGGGCCCGGAGGTGGAATCCGTGGTGGGCACCGGGGTGGGTTCGCCCGTCGGATCGGCATACGGGCTGGCGGGCGGGTCCGTGGGCGGGCTCGCCGATGGGTCCGCGGCCGGGGTGGAGATGGTGCGCAGTCTGGGGCCGGAGCCTTCCTCAGTGGTGCCCTGGAGTTCGAGGTAGGAGTCGTTGTCGGGGCTGGTGATCGCGAAGCCGTGGTAGCCGGGCGCGTCGATGGCGCCGGAGATGTCGAAGACGATCTCGGTGGTCGTGGAGTCGACGAGGACGGCGTCCCAGACCCGGCCGTAGGGCGGGGCGCTCTCGGCGGTGAGCGAGCACAGGCAGTCGACGGGGCGCACGGAGCTGACCTCCAGCATCATCCCTTCGGAATCGGGCGGGAGGGCGACGGGCATGCGCAGTTCGGCGGTGTGGTCGGGACGCACCGTGGACTCGTCCAGTCCGAATTGGAGGTGGGTGACGCTGATGCCCAGGTCGTCGGACTGTCCGACGGGGAGGACCGTGGGCGCGTCGGGGGCGGGTTCGCTCACGCTGGTGGCGGTGAAGGTGGCGGCCACGGGCGAGTGGTCGACGGTGCCCTCGCCGCCCCTCCAGGATTCGGGGACGGTCTCGGTGGTGTGGGCGCGGTCGACGCCGGTCCCGTAGCCGATGACGAATCCGGCCAGTACCAGCGGAAGTGCCGCCATGAGCGTGACGATGCCCCGGCCCGTCCGCAGTGGAAGTCCCGGTTGCCTGGTCGGTTCGTTCATGTCGCACCTCCGCGGAGCCTATGTGACACACGCTCAAATGTCGCGAATCACCATAATAGCGAATGAATTACTTTCTACTACCCCAAGACCACTTTGACAACACCCGAAGCACTGACACTTTCCGGACACGGGCCCGGGCCCGTCACCTTTCCATGCGGTGGCTCGTTACTCAACCGAGATCCCGTGAACGAGAAAGGCCTTCGCGTTGAGGACCCCTGCCGCCCGCACGCTCGCCGACTACGGCATCATCGCCCGCCGATCCTGGTGGCTCATTGTGGGATCGGTGGTCTTGGCGCTGGGTGCCGCTCTCGCTTATACCGCGATGAGCGCCAAAGTGTACGAGTCGACCTCCGCGGTCCTGGTGCTGCCCACCGCGACCGACACCGCGGTCGCCGGGGCCCGCACGGCCGGACAGGTCAATCTGGACACCGAGGCCCAACTGGTGAAGTCCACCGAGGTCGCGCAGGCCGCCGCCGACGCCCTCGGCGAATCCGATGCGACGAAACTGGCCGGGCGTGTCTCGGTGACGGTCCCGCCCAACACCTCGGTGCTGGAGATCAACTTCCGTGGCGCCGACCCTGAGTCGGCCCAGGCCGGGGCCGCGGCCTTCAGCGAGGCCTATCTGGACCATCGGCGCGACGGGGCCACGGCCTCGCTCGACAATGCGATCGCCACCGGGCGCCTCGGCCTCGACTCGCTGAACGACGACATCACCGGGCTCGAGGCCGAACTGGCCGGGCTCGACTCGGGCGACTCGCGCCGCACCGCGATCGAGACCGATCTGGACGAACTGCGGCGCCAGTCCGGTGAGCTCGAAGGCGAGATCTCCGGGCTCGAAGCCGAGCAGGAGGCCGTCACGCCCGGCCGCATCATCAACGACCCGGTCGCGCCCGAGTCCCCCACCTCCCCCAACGCGATGTTCAACCTCGCCGCCGCCCTCGGCCTCGGCCTGCCGCTCGGGCTCATGCTCGCCTGGGCGCGGCATCGCCTGGCCCGGCGGGTCTGGTATCCGACCGACCTGGTCGACCGCTGCGAGCTCGACGTGCTCGGCTCGGTCCCCAAGTCGGTGCGGTTCCAGCGCCGCGAGGTCTTCGGCGCCTACAGCCCCGGCGGCCGGGTCTTCTCCCAGCTGCGCAACGTCATCGCCTCCCAGCTCACCGACGACCAGCGCGTCGTGGTCGTCGCCGGGGTCGCACCCGGACCGGCCGCCAGCGTCGTCGCCGCCAACCTCGCCACCGCCATGGCCCGCGCGGGCGACCGCGTCACCACCGTCGCCGCCAACCCCTCCACCACCGTGGGACTCCCCGAACTGTTCGGCACCGAGTCAGTCCCCGGCCTGGCCGACGTGTGGTCGGGACGCGTGGACCTGTCCGAGACCATGCGGGCCGCGCCCCGCCAACCGAGCCTGACCGTCATCGGCCCCGGCGCGGCCGCCCGCGCCGCCGGGCCCACCAGCGAGGCCGCCGCCGAGACCTTCACCAAGCTCGCCGAGGCCGGCCGGTTCGTCGTCGTCGACGCCCCGCCGCTGTCCTGCTCGGCCGACGCCCAGCTCCTCGCCGGACACGCCGACGCGGTCATCCTCGCCGTCCAGTCCCAGCGCGACTCCATCAGCGAGACCGCCGCGGCCGCGACCGCCATGCGCCAGATCGACATCCCGCTGCTGGGGGCCGTCCTGCTCCCCTCAGTCCTCGGGCCCTTGAACAACGTCCCGCTGCCCGAGAGCCGCTCGCTCGACCTGCCCGCCGCTCGACGCTCCGGAGCCCAGGGCGAGCAGGTTTCCGCCGACGAAACTCCCACCGATTCGCTTGAGGCCGTGGAGGAATCCTGTCCGACTCAGGCGGCCGCGCCGGCGCGCGCCGCCGAACCGCGATGACCCTCACCGCTCCGCTCCACCCGCGCGTCCGGGCGGAGACCGGGCCCGACTCCGAACGCGAAGGCCGGTACCTGACGTGGCTGCTCGCGGCGTTCCCCCTGTGGTGGGCGCTCGGCATGGGCGTGCTCGTCATCCCGTTCGTCGCCGCGGTGGCCGCCGTGAAGCTGCTGCGGCGCCGCTCCATCGCAGTGCCGCCCTCGTTCGGATGGTGGCTGCTGTTCCTCCTCGCCGTCGTCCTGAGCCTGGCCAACCTCAGCGTCGACCCGCCCGGGACCATCCCCGGAAACTGGTTCTCCCAGCTGCCCGGGGCGACCTTCCGGCTCGGCTTCTACTGCTGCTGCACCTTGATCGCCCTGTGGGCCTACAACCTCGTCGTCGAGGGCCGCTATCCGAAGGAGCGGCTCATCCGGCTCCTGGCGTGGCTGTTCGCCGTCACCGTCGCCGGAGGACTGCTCGGCACCTTCGCGGGCGGCTTCGAATACACCTCACCGGTCGAGGCGCTCCTGCCCAAGGCGGTCGCCGCCGACGGCTTCGTCAAGTCCCTCGTCCACCCAGCCGCCGCCCAGACCATGGACTTCCTCGGGTACGAGACACCGCGTCCGGCCGCGCCCTGGGGCTACACCAACACGTGGGGCAACAACTTCGCCATCACCGGCGTGTGGCTCGTCGTCGCCGCGTTCTGCCTGCCGCTGCGCACCCGCTGGCGACTCGCCGCGACCGCGCTGCTGTGCGTCTCGCTCGTCCCGGCCGTGTACTCGATGAACCGCGGTCTGTGGTTGGGCCTGGCCGCCATCGCCGTCTTCGCCGCGCTGCGACTGCTGGTGTCCGGACGGCCCGGCGGGATGCTCGCGCTGGCCGGGGCGGGCGGTGCCGTCATCCTCCTGATCGCCCTGACGCCCTTGGGAACCGTCGTGCAGGCTCGCATGGACAACGGCCACTCCGACGACGGCCGCGCATTCTCCTCCGAGCGCGCCACCGAACTCGTCCTCGCCCACTCCCCCGTGCTCGGCTTCGGGTCGACCCGCAAGACCCTCGGCTCGGGTGAGTCGATCGCGGTGGGCCCCACGCCCGAATGCCCCCGCTGCGGCGGACGCACCCTCGGCGGCAATGGCCAGCTGTGGCAGGTCCTGTTCGCCCACGGCCTGGCCGGGACGATCGCCTACCTCGGATTCGGCCTGAGCGTGTTGTGGCGGTACCGCTCCGACCACTCGGCGATCGGCATCGCCGGCTCGGCGGTCATCGGACTGTCGATGGTCACCATGTTCTTCTACAACGCGCTCGTCACTCCCCTCCTGCTCACCCTGTTCAGTTACGTCCTCCTCGCCGCAAACAGAACCGCGATACCGGGAACCAACACGGAGAAGCCATGAGCAGAGCCCTGAAGACCGCCGACGACCTCAGTCGCCGCGCGACCTACCTGGCAGAGGTGATCGACCAGCTCTACCCGGGGCCGGAACGGCCGGCGCCCGGGAAGGAATCGGCGGGGCTGGTCCCGTTCACGCCGGCGTCCACCGAGACGCGGCCGTACATTGTGGTGCCCGGCCGGCGCAAGCCGCGGGTGCTCATCCCGGCCGCCGACCGGAAGGTCGCCGCCGGCGCACTGGCGAGGTATGCGCGCCCGGCCGCCCGCGGCGCCCGCGCCAAGCGGGACGCCGCCGTGTGGGCGCTGCGCCTCGGCCTCGACCGGCTCCTGCTGCCCCACCGCATCCAGGTGGCTTCCGCCGAAGGCATTGACGACCACCTCGCCTCCGTGCTCGGCCACGAGGTCCACCTGAGCATCCATATCGGACCGGCCAGGGCCAATCGGAAGCCGGTGCTCCAGATCCTCGACGGCGAGGCCCGGACGGTCGCGTTCGCGAAGCTCGGCGTCAATGCACTCACGCGAGAGCTGGTCGAGGCCGAGACGACGGCGACCCGCCGGCTCAGCGAGCTGTGCGACCTGCGTCGCCTGCGGGTGCCGACATTGCTGCACTCCGGTACCTGGCGGGGCTGCAATCTCATGGTGACGTCGGCGCTTCCGGCCTGGTCCGAACCGGTCGAGTGCGGCGAGACCCGGCGGGCCGAGGGCATGCGGGAACTGGCCGAGGCGGTCGGCACGAACCGTTCGCCGCTGGGCGAATCGGACTACGCGGCCAGGCTGCGGACGCGGTTGAAGCAGCTCGTCGAGCGGGGTGAGCCCGACGCCGAGACGCTGGTGGCGGCCGGGACGACCTTGCTGGACCGGTATGCGGCAACGGAACTGACCTTCGGGTGTTGGCACGGCGACTGGTCGCCGTGGAACACCTGCGAAGCGGCCGACGTGGTCTACCTGTGGGACCTGGAACGGTTCGAGGCGGGCGTGCCGTACGGCTTCGACGCGGTGCACTACCGGCTGCAGGACGACATCGTGACCCGCTCGGCCGACCCGACCACGGCGGTCCTGCAACTGGTGGCCAACGCTCCGGCGGTCCTCGCCCCCATGGGCGTCGCGCCCTCCGAAGCGGAGCCGACCGCGCTGCTGTACCTGGTCGACCTGGCCGCCCGCTACATGAGCGACCGGGCCGAACAGGCCGGTGCCGCCCTTGGCGCGCTTGGCAAGTGGCTGCTGCCGACCTTGTTGCGGCATATCGCGCGGCAGCGCGAGACAGAGTAGGGCGCGCGACAGCGCGAAAAAGAATAGAACGTGGCGTACGACAGCGCGAGAAGCGTGGAACGTGCAGCGCGCGGCGGCGCGAAAAAGCGCGGGACCCACGGCATCGTGGGAACAAGCCGTGCGTCCGATTGCGCGAGCTGACTTAAGGGACCAGGCGCCTTTCGACCTGGGCACTGGACTGTTAGGAGCTTCGATTGATTCAGCGAATATTGCGGGAGCGGGTTCCCGCCCCCGTCAAGGCCGCCGTCGGCCATTCAACCCGCGCCTACGGGCGCATGACGTCGGCCTCGCGGATCCTCCCGGGCCTGCTCGTCTGCGGCGGCCAGCGCTGCGGGACCACCTCCCTCTACCGCGCCCTGGCCCAGCACCCGGCCATGCTCAAACCCGTGTGCCACAAGGGCGTCCACTACTTCGACACCGCCTATGACCGGGGACTGTCGTGGTATCGGGCGCACTTCCCCACCAAGGCGGTCGCCCGCCGCGCCGCCGACCACACCGGTCTGGCTCCCATCGGCTTCGAGTCCAGCCCGTACTACCTGTACCACCCGCTGGCCGCGCAGCGCTTCGCCCGCGACCTGCCCGGCGTCAAGGTGATCGTGCTGGTCCGCGACCCCGTCGAGCGGGCCTGGTCGCACCACGCCCACGAGGTGGCGCGCGAGTTCGAGGACGTCGCCGACTTCGGCGCCGCCATCGAGGCCGAGCCCGGAAGGCTGCGCGGCACCGAGGAGCGGCTGCGCCACGACGGGCGCCACTACAGCTTCGACCATCAGCACCACGCCTACACCGCGCGCGGCCAGTACACCGATTACCTTGAGCCGCTTGCCCAGCAGGTCGGTCGCGACCGGCTCCTGGTGCTGGACTCGGGCGAGTTCTTCACCCGTCCCGATGACGCCTTCGAGCGGGTGCTGCGGTTCCTCGGCCTGCCGTGGCTCGGCGAGTTCGCGTTCGCGCGCCACAATGCGCGCGGGCGGCCCTCCCCGATGTCCCCGGCGCTGCGCGAGCACCTGACCGACCACTTTGCGCCGTATGACGACCGGCTCGCCGACTGGCTCGGGGCGGTGCCGAGCTGGCGGCAGTCGCAGACCGCTTCGGCGGTCCAGTGACCACATCGGACGCCGCTAGGGCGTCGGTCACAGAGGCCCCGGAACTGCTGGTGCCGGTCCAGGGCGGGCCCGCCGACGCCGAGCTCTCGGAGATTCGCGGGACCGCCCGCGGCGGCCTGGTCAACCTGGTCGGCGCGGGAGTCGCCGGGCTCGGCGGCCTGGTAGTCACCTGGCTTGTCGCGGTGACGCTCTCCCCGGCGGAGGCTGGGGCGTTCTTCGCGGTGACCTCGGTGTTCCTGCTGGCAGCGGCGGTCGCGCGGCTGGGGACCCCGACCGGCCTGGTGTACTGGGTGGCGCGGCTGCGGAAGTCGGGCCGCGACGCCGCCATCGGCTCGGTCCTGCGCATCGGCCTGTGGCCGGCCGCGATCGCCGCGACGGCCTGCGCCATCGCCCTGTTCGCGACCGCCGAAATGCACGCCCGCCCCGACCTGGTGCGGCTCGTCGCGATCTTCATTCCCGCGTCGGTCGCGATGGAGGCACTGCTGGCGGCCACGCGAGGGTACCGGCAGATGGGCCCCACCGTCGTCATCGACAAGTTCGGGCGCACCCTGGCCCAGCTCGTCGCGCTCGGTGCGATCGCCATGGCCGGCAGCGCATCGGCGCTGACGGTGACGCTGGCCTGGTCGCTGCCGTACATTCCGGCCGCGATCGCGGCCGGTTGGTACCTGCGCCGGGGCCACCGCGCCACGGTGAGCGACCCGGGCTTCCCCGACCGGGTGAGCGCGCGGGCGTACTGGGGTTTCACCGCGCCGCGCGCCTTCGCGGGCGTGGCGCAGCTCGGCCTCCAGCGCCTGGACATCATCCTGGTGGCCGCGCTCGCCGGACTCGGACCGGCCGCCGTGTACACGGTGGCCACTCGTTTCGTCATCGTGGGGCAGTTGGCGTCCGGGGCGGTCGGCCAGGCCGTCCAGCCGCGCGCGGCGGCCGCGATGGCCGCCGGGGAGTCGGCCTCGGCGAAGCGGCTCTACCAGGAGTCGACGGCCTGGATCGCGGCCTTGACCTGGCCGGTATACCTCGCGGTCGGCATCGGCGCCGACTGGTACCTGCGGGTGTTCGGCGCCGAATACGCCACCGAGGCGGCCCGAACCGTGGTGTGGATCCTGGTGCCGGCAATGATGTGCAGCTCCGCGTGCGGAGTGGTCGACTCGATCCTGGCGATGGCCGGACGCACCTCGTGGCAGCTGATCGACGTGTCCGTTTCACTCGCCATTAACGTCGCCTTGAACCTGACGTTGATTCCCTTGCTCGGCGTCGTCGGCGCGGCGATCGCATGGTCGGCCGCGGTTCTGGTGAATAATCTGATTCCACTCGCGCAGCTGTGGCGGACCTTCGGACTCCATCCGTTCGGGGCGTTGACCAGGCGGGTGCTCGTGGTGACCGGCCTCGGATTCGGGGCGTTGCCGCTGGCTGCCGGCCTGCTCGGCGACGTCTGGACGATCGCCGCGCTGGCGGCGGCGGGCATCGCGTGGGCGGTGGCGCTGCTGCGCTACCGACGCAGGATCTGACACTCCAACCTAGGGGAAATTCGTGGCCAGCAACTACACCGAGGTGTTCCAAGACCCGACCGCGGTCGAGAAGTACGCCGAGCGCACCTACGCGCCCGGGACGTTCTCGTCCATCGTCTCCGGACGGCAGACCGGATGGCTGCGCGGGTTCGTGCCGAGCGCCTTCCAGACCCCGCCGGTGCACCACGACTTCGCCTGCGGCACCGGTCGGGTCTCGCGCATGCTGGCGGGACTGGTGGCGGCCTCGCACGGCTACGACACATCAGAGGCGATGCTGGCCAAGGGCCGCGAGCTCGGGACGCCCGGCCACGCGCACCTGGTCGGCCCCGGCTCCGCGATCCCGCAGACCGTCCCGGGCCGCCCGGCGCTGGTGACCGCGTTCCGCTTCGTCCTCAACGTGGACGCGGGACTGCGGGACCAGCTTATGGATTTCGCCTCGATGGCCCTGCCCGACGCGGACGCCGGATTCCTGCTGGTGGAGAACCACGGCAACGCGTCCTCACTGCGCCACCTGCGCAAGACGTTCGGCCGCCTCGACACCAGCACCTGGTTCCAGGAGCTCTCGCACCAGGAGATGACCGACCTGTTCGACCGGCACGGCTACGAACTGGCCGGCATGCAGGGCTTCACCCTGTTCACCCAGGGGTGCTACCGCAAGCCCTGGACGGGCGCCGCGAAGGCGGTCGACGGCGCGCTCGCCAGCCCGTTCTCGAAGTGGGCCACCGACGTCGTCTACATCGCCAGGCGGCGTTAGCCGCGCCGCTGCCCGGCGGCGCCCGCCAGAAGCTTGACGGCCTCGGGGATGTCGTTGAGCAGGTACCGGCCGGCCAGGCGCCGCGGCTCGGACAACAGACGGAACAGCCACTCGGTACCGCTGCGGCGCATCCACTTCGGGGCGCGGCGGCGGTAACCGGCAATGAAGTCGATACTGGCGCCGCAACCGAGGAACCACGACTGCGGCGCGGTCGCCCGCAGCCGCACCATCACGTGCTCCTGCTTGGGGAAGCCGAGTCCGACGTAGACCAGGTCCGGTGCGGCGGCGTCGAAGCGGTCGGTCAGGGCCCGCCACTGCGACTCGTCGCGGTCGAACCCCATTGGGGGGCACCAGGCCCCGACGACCTTCAGACCCGGATAGCGGCGCTCCAAGCGGTCGGCGGCCCGCTCGGTGGGACGCGCCGCGCCGTCGGGCGTGCCGCCCAGCAGGGCGACCTTCAGGCCACGTCCGGCCGCCGCCTCCGAAAGGCTCCACACCAGATCCGAGCCCGCGACGCGCTCGGGCAGCGGCGTCCCGGCCAGCTTCGAGGCCCACACCAGGGGCGCGCCATCGGCCACCACCAGGTCCGAGGCCTCGATGATGGTGCGAAGTTCCCTGCTGCACCTGGCCGCCGCCATGATGTCCACATTCGGGGTGACGATCTGTCCGCCGCGCCCCGAATCGATCGCGTCCAGGACGCGAGCCACCGCCTGCTGTTCGGTGACTTGGTCGATGCCTATGCCGCTCAAACGAATTCGACGGCGGGCGTCGCCATGCGGCTGGTGGTGCCGCGAAGGGCCAAAGCGCTCCATGCCAACTGACGGTAGACACCCGTGCGGCTTTTTCCGGGATTTTTCATTCCAGGGCGTGTCCTCAACCCCACCCAGAGTCGTTATAGGTGCATAGCCAAGCCGAACGAGCAGAGTTGGGAGAGGGTTCAGTGAGCGTCAAGATCGCCGACACGGCCGAGCAGTCCGAGGACCGCGTGAAGGTGGTCTTCATCGGAGGACTTGGCCGCAGCGGCACGACGCTCCTGGAGCGCCTGCTGGGACAGCTGCCGGGGGTGATGCCGCTGGGCGAGATCACCCACCTGTGGGAACGCGACCTGCGCGGCAACGAGATGTGCGCCTGCGGGGCGACGTTCTCGCACTGCGAGTTCTGGGAGCGGGTCGGCAACTCCGCCTTCGGCTCCTGGGAGGCGGTCGACGTCGAACGGATCAACGCGCTCAAGGCCACCATCGACCGGACCCGCCACATCCCGGCGCTGGCCTCGAAGAAGCTGGCTCCCGCCCAGCACCAGCTGGTGAGTGAGTACGCCGGCTACTTCGAGAAGATCTACACCGCCGCCGCCAAGGACACCAACGCGCGACTCATCGTCGACTCCTCCAAGCACGCCTCCCTCGCGTACTGCCTGCGCTGGTCCCCCAATATCGACCTGCGGGTCATGCACGTGGTGCGGGACGCCCGCGGCGTCGCCTACTCCTGGACCAAGCAGGTTCGCCGCCCCGAATCGCCCACGGGCGACCAGATGACCCGCTACTCCCCCGCCAAGGCCGCGATCCTGTGGAACGCGCAGAACGCCGCGTTCAGCCTGCTGGCCCGGCGCGGAGTGCCGGTGCGCCGGGTCCGCTACGAGCGGATCATCCAGCGCCCCAGGAAGGTCATCGCCTCGCTGGCGCGCTTCTGCGATCTCGACCTGGTCGAGACGGACCTGAACTTCATCGGCGACGGCTGGGCCGACCTGGGCCCGAGCCACTCCGCGGCCGGGAACCCGATGCGGTTCACCGTGGGGCGCATTCCGATCAGGTCCGACGAGGCCTGGACCGAGGACATGCCCGACGGCACCCGCCGCATGGTCTCGACGCTGACGCGGCCGCTGCTGGGCCGCTACGGCTACCTCAATGAGGACGAAATACTCCCCGAGGAGCAGCCGCTCCAGACCGGAAGGACGGCCGGCGGTGAGTGATTGGCCCTCGGTCGGGGTGGTCATCCCGACCCACGACCGGCCCGAGCAGATGCGCGAGGCGCTCCGCTCGGTGCTCACCCAGTTCTACCCCGGCGACCTCGAGGTCGTCGTGGTCTACGACCGGGCCAAGCCGGACGAGACCGTCGCGGCAGGCGGCGAACGGCCGGTGCGGGTGATGAAGAACCAGCGCACCCCCGGCCTGTCCGGGGCCCGCAATACCGGGATCACCGCGCTGGACACCGAACTGGTGGCGTTCCTCGACGATGACGACGAATGGCTGCCGGGCAAACTCACCGCGCAGGTCCAGGCGCTCGGCACCGCCGCCGAGATGTGCACGACCGCGATCGAGGTGGACTACCGGGGCCGCCGCAACGCGCGCCTGGCGCAGCGCACCACGGTGCGCCACGTCGACCTGCTTCGCTCGCGCATGATGATGCTCCACTCCTCGACATTCCTGTTCCGCCGCTCCGCGCTGCTGGGCGGCCTGGGCATGGTTTCCGAGGACGCGCCCGGCAGCCAGAACGAGGACTGGGACATGCTGCTGCGGGCGGCCCGGCGCCGCCCCATCGCGCACGTCGACACCCCTTACGCGCTCATCAACTGGGCGGGCTCGCACTTCGAGACCCGTTGGGACACCAAGATCTCCTCGCTGCGCTGGATCCTCGAACGGCACCCCGAGATCCACGGCAGCCCCGAGGGCGCGTCCCGGGTCTACGGCCAGATCGCCTGCTGGCACGCCGCCATCGGCGACCGCCGCCAGGCCATGAAATGGGCCGTGCGGGCGACCAAGGCCAACCCGGGCGAGCCCAGAGCGGCCGTGGCGGCTGTGGCGTCGGCGGGCCTCATCAGCGTCCCCACGGTCATGGCGGCCCTCCACCGCAGCGGCCGAGGCATCTGACCAGGGCATCAATACCGAACATGCCGGCCCCGGAGCGCAAAGCGCTCCGGGGCCGGTTCCATCTCGCCGATTCGAAAGGGCAACGTGGTACTATCTGTAAGTACATACAACCCTGGGGAGGGCACAATGCGCGAAGTGACCGTACGGGAGTTCTCACACAACCCAAGCGCTTTCTTCGCGCTCGCAGAGAAAGGCAACTCAGTGACGGTGACCAAACGTGGGAGACCGATTGCGATACTGCTCCCCGCCTCCGACCGACTGGGGAAGTACACCGAACTCGTGAAGAGCGGCCAGCTCCAGCTGGCGTCTTTCACGACCGACGACATCGACCGGCGGCCGCTCCATCAGACCGACCAGCCCGACAGCCCGATTCAGACGATCCTCGACATGCGGGACGCCGATGCGGAACGGGAGACGGAGATGCTCCGCATGCTGACGGGTGATGAGGACTGACGTGATTTATCTCGATTCCTGCGCCCTCATCGCCTTGACGATCGAGCGAGACCCAGTGGAAGACCTGATCGAATTCCTGAAGGACCATTCAGGGACTCCGATGGCCACTAGCTCTATCGGATTCGTCGAGACCGTTCGCGGCGCAAGCCACTACGGGCAGTATCCGACGCTCATGGCAGAACTGTCGACGATGTACGGCGAACTGACCATGACTCAGGAGGTTCGTGACATTGCCTCCACGCTGCCCCGGAGCCTGCGGACATTGGACGCCCTGCATGTTGCCACGGCATTGAGCATCGAAGACTATCTGACCTCGCTGGTCAGTTACGATCGCCGCCTGCTCAAGGCCGCTCGCGAGCAGGGGCTCCCCGTAGCCTCTCCTGGCATGGACGACTAACTGAGAACTAGACGGTGGCCCCGAAGCGCTTCGCGCTTCGGGGCCACCGTCTTGCCGAGTTCGCGGCATCTCAACCAGCGCAACGACCCCGGTCCGACACACCGGTGGTCGGCCACCGTCCGTTCATCGCTTGTCCGGTCTTTATTCACGACTTATCGGTGCCTTAACCTCTGCGCGCCTACGGTTCTCCTCATGCCGCGGGGCCCCGGGTCCGGCGGTGCCGCATCCGCTTCCATCGAGGAGGACCCGTTGAGTCTCGCACTCGCGCTCGCCCTGCCAGTCGACCTGTTCGCCATCACCGTTCTCGCCTGCGCGATCTACTACCGGCGCCACCACCGCACCGACCTCGCGCTCGCCTACGTGGCGCTCAATGTCGGCGTCTTCGCCGTGTCGGCGCTCATGCTCTCTCAGCAGGTGAGCCTCGGCCTCGCGTTCGGCCTGTTCGGCGTCCTGTCGATCCTGCGGCTGCGTTCCGACCAGATCTCCCAGCGGGACGTCGGCTACTACTTCACCGCCCTCGCCCTCGGCCTCATCAACGGGATCGGCTCCTCCCGCCCGGCCATCGCGATCGGCTTGAGCGCCCTGCTCGTCGCGGTCATGTACGTCGCCGACCATCCGCGCCTCGCAGGCCGGTCCCGGCACCGCCTGGTCATCCTCGACACCGTCCACCGCGACGAGGCCCGCCTCCGCGAGGATCTACAGCATCGGCTCGACGCGAGGATCCGCAAGTTCGAGGTCATCGACACCGACTACGTGCGCGAGACGATGACCGTCGACGTACGCTTCCAGCCGTTCCCGGCCCCGGTGGCCCAGGCCGAGCGCACCGTCCCGCTGGCGAGGAACCGATGAGCGGCCTGGACGCCTTCCGCGGCATCGGACTCGACGCGGTCATCGCCGCCGCCGACCTCCAGACCCGCGTCGACACCAAGTACCTGCTGGCCCCGGAGCAGTACCGGCGGTTCCGAGACGCCTTGGCGGCCACGGGGACCTGGGCCTGCCTGGACATCGACGGCAGGCGACGATTCGCCTACGAATCGGTCTACTTCGACACCCCGGACCTGTTGACCTACCGGCAGCACCGCCAGGGCCGCCGGCGCCGCTTCAAGGTCCGCACCCGAACCTACGTCGACTCCGGGGACTGCGCCTTCGAGGTCAAACTCAAGGGCGCCCGCCAGGACACCGTCAAGGAACGGCTGCCCTACCGAGCCGCCGACGCCGGGCGGATCGCCCCCGACGCGGCCGAGCACCTGGCCCGGACCCTGTGGGAGGCCTACGGCATGGCCGTCCCGGCCGGGATGGCCCCGCGGCTTCGCACCGACTACCGGCGGCACACGCTCGTGAACCTCGCCGAGGACACCCGCGTCACCTGCGACGAGGACCTGCGCTGCGTCGCTAGCGAGGCGACGGTGGCGTCGCGACCCATGCACCTGGTCGAGGTGAAGGCGGCCCGGCCCGGAGGCACGGCCGACCGCATCCTGTGGGCGATGGGGGCCCGCCCGGAATCGATCAGCAAGTACTGCCTGGCCGTCTCGGTGCTCTCGCCCGGAGTGCGGGCGAATCCGTGGGCGCGGGCCCGACGCGAATGCTTCGGGCCCAACCTGGCTCTGATCTAACCGAGTTCGAGTCTGATGAGAGCGCCGACGCCTCCCGTGCCCTGGCCGAACACGAGCCGGCCGCCCGAGGCGTCGGCGGCGCGCCGGGCGATGTCGAGTCCGAGCCCGGTCGAACCGCCCTCGCTGGCGCCCCGATTGAACACCGCCAGGTTCGGCAGGCCCGGACCCTCGTCGGCCACGTCCACGGTGGCGCCGCCCTCGTAGCGCGGCGTCAACCGCACCTCGAACGCGGTCCCGTCGGGGGTGTGCGCGAAGACGTTGGCCAGCAGCGAATCCATGGCGGCGGCGAGCTCGGCGGCCGACAGCGACACCGGCAGCGGGCCGGGGGCGAGCCGCACCCGGCACTCGCGGGCGGTGTCCTCGGCCAGGGCCGACCAGAACTCGACGCGCTCGGCCACCACCGCCGCCGCGTCGCACGTCCCGGCCTCGGCCGGATTGCGGGCATCCTCGATGGCCGCGTTGACGGCCCGCTCGACCTCGCCCACCGCCTGCTCGATCGTCTCGCGCTCGGCCCGATCGCGCAACGCCTCGGTCTCCAGGCGCAGCACCGTGAGCGGGGTGCGAAGCCGATGGGAGAGGTCGGCGACGCGCTCGCGCTCGCCCTCGAGCAGCTCCTTGATCTGCTCCGCAAGGGTGTTCAACGCCGTGCCGACATTGCGCAGCTCCGCCGGACCCGACGCGTCCGCCCGCGCATCCAGATCCCCGCCCGCGAGGCGGTGCGAGACGGCCGCCAGATCGTTCAGCGGCACCAGCAGCAACCGCGCGAACCGCGAGGCCAGCAGCAGCCCGAAAGCCAAGAGCGCCACCGCGATCGCCCCGAGCAGCAGCCAAGACCGACCGACTCCGGCTGTCAACTGGTCATCGCTGACATAGATGCGCACGACGGCTGAACCGTCGGCCAGACCGATGCCGTACAGGATCTCGCGGCCGCCGGCGGTCTCGGCGGTGAACGACTGTCCGCGCGCGGCCAACTCCACCGCGTTCGACCGGGGCACCTGCTCACCCGTGACGGTGCCGTCCGGCCAGAACACGGTGACCGGGTACGCCCCGGACGCGTTGTAGGTCTGCACGACGTTCTCGACGCGGCCCACATCGCCGGTGCTCACGATCGGGGTCAGCAGCTGACCCTCCTGTTCGGCACTCGCGATGGCCTCCTGTGCGGCGCTGTTCTTCAGCAGGATCGCCATGGGGATCGCGAAGGCCAGCAGGATCAGGGTCGCGGTGGCGCCGACCAGGAGCGTCAGCCGGGCCCTCATTGCGCACTCCCCTCGGCCGGATCCACGATCTTGACGCCGACGCCGCGCACCGTGTGCAGGAAGCGCGGGGCCTGCGCGGTCTCGCCGAGCTTGCGGCGCAGCCACGCCAGATGCACGTCGACGGTCTTGTCCGCGCCGCCGAACGGCAGGTCCCACACGTCCGTGAGCAACTGCCTCTTCGCGACCACCTCACCGGCCCGGGCCGCCAGGTAATACAGCAGGTCGAACTCCTTGGGGCTCAACTCCAGTGCCCGCCCGTCCAGGTATGCCGAGCGCCCGCGCGGATCGATCCGCAAGGGCCCCACCGACACCGTCGGATCCACCGACGCGGCTGATCCGCCCCCGACCCGACGCAGCACCGCCTGAATCCGGGCGTCGAGCTGCTTCGCGGTGAACGGCTTGACCACGTAGTCGTCGGCGCCCGAACCGAGGACCCGCACGATCTCCTCCTCGTCGTCCCGGGCGGTCGCCACGATCACCGGCACGTCCGAGACGCCACGGAGCATCCGAAGCATCTGGGCCCCATCGAGATCGGGCAGCCCGAGATCGAGCACGACCAGGTCGGGCCGGTGGTCGATCGCAGCCCGCAGACCGGTCATCGCATCGGGTGCGGAGGCGACCTGATGGTTCAGGTCGCGCAGGCTCCGCAGCAGCGCGGTGCGGACCCGTTCATCGTCCTCGATCAGCAGCAATTGGGCCATGGCCGGAACTCTATGCGGCGAACGCCCTCCGAATCCACCCCGCCGACGTGAACTGAGAAGGCTTAGAGCCGCCTTATCGCCGTCTTAACCGTGTCCCGGGCAAGCTGGTTCCATGCAGAGGAAATGGGTAGTGACCGGATGGATGGCGGCCGCCGCCGTGGCAGTGGTGGCGGGGATCGGCGCGGTCGCGCTGGCCCAGGGAGGCACCCTCGATCCGCCGACCGAGCCGATGTCCGAGGAGAGCGTCCAGCAGGCACTCGATGACAGCGAGTCGAACCAGCCGAGCGACGATGCCTCGGCGAGCGAGTCGCCCTCCCCCACCCCGTCCGACGAGCCGGACGCGACGCCGAGTCCCGGTGCCGGAGAACAGGTCTTCGGCGGCGCGGGCGGCACCTTCCTCGCCAGCTGCGACGGCACCCAGGTGACCATCGAATCGTGGACCCCGTCCCAGGGCTGGCAGGTCAGCAATGTCGAGTCCGTACCGGCCGCGGACGCGGAGATCGAGTTCGAGAGCGAGTCCGACGAGGAGGAGTACTCGGTGCGCTGCGTCGACGGTGTCCCACAGCTGGGTTCGGCAGACGACGACACTGGTGACGACAGCGGCGACGACGGCTGAGCACCGAAAAGAGAGCGGCCCCGGAACCGAAGTTCCGGGGCCGCTCTCTCGGTGCGCCATTAAGAAGGACTAGCCCTTCTTGCGGAGCTCCTCTTCGTTCTTGTGAAGGTCTTCCAGGCCACCGCACATGAAGAAGGCCTGCTCGGGGAAGTGGTCGTACTCCCCTTCGGCGATCTTCTTGAAGGCCTCGACGGTCTCCTTGACGGGGACGAACGAGCCGTCCACGCCGGTGAACTGCTTCGCCGCGAACGTGTTCTGCGACAGGAAGCGCTCGATACGGCGGGCGCGACCCACGACCAGCTTGTCCTCTTCGGAAAGCTCGTCCATACCGAGGATGGCGATGATGTCCTGCAGCTCGTTGTACTTCTGCAGGATCTGCTTCACCTGGCCGGCGACGGCGTAGTGCTCCGAACCGACGACCTCGGGCTCCAGAATTCGGGAGTTCGAGGCCAGCGGGTCGATCGCCGGGTAGATGCCCTTGTCGGAGATCTTCCGCTCCAGGTTCGTCGTCGCGTCCAGGTGGGTGAACGCGGTGAACGGCGCCGGGTCGGTGTAGTCGTCCGCGGGAACGTAGACGGCCTGCATCGAGGTGATGGCCTTGCCTCGCAGCGAGGTGATGCGCTCCTGGAGCTCACCCATCTCGTCCGCCAGGGTCGGCTGGTAACCCACGGCCGAGGGCATGCGGCCCAGCAGGGCCGAGACCTCGGAGCCGGCCTGGGTGAACCGGAAGATGTTGTCGATGAAGAGCAGCACCTCCTGGTTCTTGACGTCACGGAAGTACTCCGCCATCGTCAGGGCCGACAGGGCGACGCGAAGACGCACGCCCGGCGGCTCGTCCATCTGGCCGTAGACCAGGGAGGTCTTCTCCAGCACGCCCGCCTCGCCCATTTCGGCGATGAGGTCGTTGCCCTCACGGGTGCGCTCGCCGACACCGGCGAACACGGAGGACCCGCCGAAGTTCTGAGCCACACGGATGATCATCTCCTGGATGAGCACCGTCTTGCCCACGCCGGCGCCGCCGAACAGGCCGATCTTGCCGCCCTTGACGTACGGGGCGAGCAGGTCGATGGCCTTGATGCCAGTCTCCAGCATCTCGGTCTTCGGTTCCAGCTGCGCGAACGCCGGGGCGTGGCGGTGGATGTTCCAGTAGTCGTCGACCTGGAGCTCTTCGCCCTCTTCGAGGTTGAGGCACTCGCCGATCGCGTTGAAGACCTTGCCCTTGATGCCGTCACCGACGGGCACCTTGATCTGGTCTCCGGTGTCGGTCACCTTGGCGCCGCGGACGAGGCCGTCGGTCGGGGCCATGCAGATCGCACGGACTCGGTTGTCGCCGAGGTGCTGCGCGACCTCCATCGTGAGCCGATTCGCTTCGCCGGTGTAGTCAATATTGACGTGCAGCGCGTTGAAGATCTTCGGGATGGCGTTGCGCGGGAACTCGACGTCGACGACCGGCCCGATGACCCGTACGACGCGTCCCACTCCATCAGTGTCAGTCATCGTTACTCTCTTCCTGCGGCGGAAAGGGCACTGGCCCCACCCACGATTTCGCTGATCTCCTGCGTGATCGCCGCCTGCCGCGCCGCGTTCGCGCTCCGCCGCAGGGTCTTGATCATCTCATCGGCATTGTCGGTCGCGGCCTTCATGGCTCGACGCCTCGACGCTGACTCGCTGGCCGCGGCGTCGATCAATGCCGCGTAGATGCGAGTCGTGAGGTATTTCGGCAGCAGCGCGTCGAGCAGTGCTTCCGGGTTCGGTTCGAAGTCGTAGTCCGGCAGCAGCACATGCTCATCGAGCTCGTGCTCCTCCACCTCTTCGACTTCGAGCGGCGCCATCTGCCGCGGTTCGGGGACCTGCGTCAGCAGTGACACGAACCTGGTGTGAACAATGTGAAGTTCGTCCACACCGAGGATACCGTCCTCGCCCGGGCCCTCGCCATCATCGTCCGCGCCGGCCATGAAGGCGGCCAGCAGCGTCCTGGTGATCTCCTGCGCATCCGAAACCTTCGGCTGCTCGGAGAACCCGGTCCACGACGCCTCGATCGGGCGGTCGCGGAACTGGTAGTAGGCCACGCCGCGGCGGCCGGCCACGTATAGCACCGGCACCTTGCCCTCTTCGGACAGGCGCGTGATCAACGACTCCGCGGTCTTGAGGGCGTTGGCGTTGTACGCGCCGCACATCCCCTTGTCCGCGGTCACTACCAGGACGCCGGCCCGTTTGGGGATGCGGCGCTGCTGGAGCAGCGGGTGGTTGATCGAGGCGTTGGACGCCAGCGACGTCATCACGGAGGTCATGGCCCGGGAATACGGCAGCGAGGCCGCCACCCGTTCCTGTGCCTTGGCGATGCGGCTCGTGGCCACCAGTTCCATCGCCTTGGTGATCTTCTTGATGGACTGGGTGGACTTGAGCCGCTGCCGCAGCACTCGAAGCTGCGCTGACATGGCTAACCCTTCTTGACGCGCTTGACGGTCTCGACGTCGACTTCGCCCTCGAGTGCGTCCTCGGGCTCGTCGCTGACGTTCAGGTTGTCGGCCGAGGACTTGAACATCCGCTTGAACTTGGCGACGGCGTTCTTGAGGCTCTCCTCAATGTCGCCGGTGACCTTGACCTTGCCCTCGTTGAGGGTGGCGACGACGTCCGCGTGGTTCGCGCGCATGTAGGTGAGGAACTCGGACTCGAAACGAGCGACCTCTCCGACCGGGATGTCGTCGAGCTGACCGGCGGTGCCGGCCCAGATCGAGATGGTCTCCTCGCCCATCGGGAGCGGCGCCGCCACACCCTGCTTGAGCAGTTCGACCATCCGCAGACCGCGCTCGAGCTGCGCCTTGGAGGCCGCGTCGAGGTCGGAGGCGAAGGCCGCGAAGGCCTCCAGCTCGCGGTACTGAGCCAGGTCCAGACGCAGGCTACCGGCGACGGAGCGCATGCCCTTGGTCTGGGCCGCGCCACCGACACGGGAGACGGACGTACCGACGTTGATGGCCGGACGCACACCCGAGTTGAACAGGCCCTCTTCGAGGTAGACCTGGCCGTCGGTGATCGAGATGACGTTGGTCGGGATGAACTGCGAGATGTCGCCGGCCTTGGTCTCGATGATCGGCAGACCGGTCATCGAACCCGCGCCGAGCTCGTCGGACAGCTTCGCGCAACGCTCCAGCAGACGGGAGTGCAAGTAGAAGACGTCGCCGGGGAAGGCCTCGCGGCCCGGGGGACGACGCAGCAGCAGCGACACGGTGCGGTAGGCCTCGGCCTGCTTCGACAGGTCGTCGAAGACGATGAGGACGTGCTTGCCGCCGTACATCCAGTGCTGTCCGATGGACGAACCGGTGTAGGGCGCCAAGTACTTCAGACCGGCCGGCTCGTCCGCGTTCGCGGTGACGATGGTGGTGTACTCCATCGCGCCGTGCGCTTCGAGCATGCCCTTGATGCCGGCGACCGTCGAGCCCTTCTGGCCGATGGCGACGTAGATGCAGCGCAGCTGCTTCTTCGGGTCACCGGACTCCCAGTTGGCCTTCTGGTTGATGATCGTGTCGATGCAGACCTGGGTCTTACCGGTCTTGCGGTCGCCGATGATCAGCTGACGCTGGCCGCGGCCGATCGGGGTCATCGCGTCGATGGCCTTGATGCCGGTCTCGACCGGCTCGGACACCGACTGGCGGTTGATGACGTTGGGAGCCTGGAGTTCGAGCTCGCGCTCGCCCTCGGCCTCGATCTCGCCCAGGTCGTCGATGGGGTTGCCCAGGGCGTCGACGACGCGGCCCAGGAACTTGTCGCCGACCGGGACGGACAGGACCTTGCCGGTCCGCTTCACGGACTGGCCCTCGGCGACCTTGACCGGGTCGCCCAGGAGGACGGCGCCGATCTCGCGGACGTCGAGGTTCAGGGCCAGGCCCATCACGCCGCCCTCGAATTCGAGGAGCTCGTTGGCCATCGCCGAGGGAAGTCCCTCAACGATCGCGATGCCGTCGCCTGCGCTGGTGACGGTACCGACCTCTTCGCGCGAGACCTCCGGCCGGTACGACGAGACGTAGTCGTCAAGCGCACTACGAATCTCGTCGGAGGAGATGGTCAATTCAGCCATCTGAACGTTATCCCTTTCAATAGTTACCGGCTGGATCTCAGCGTCCGGCCAAGGCTTGGCGGGCTTCGTCGAGGCGCCGCGAGACGGTTCCGTCCCACAGCTCCGAGCCGACTTGCACTCGGATGCCCCCGACGATCTCGGGGTCGACGGTGAGCTTCAAAGCCACCGGACGACCGTAGACGAGGCTGAGCTTGGCGGCGAGTTTCCGCTCGCCCGACTCGTCGATCGGCGTGGCCACGGTTACGTAGGCCACGGCCTCATCGCGGGCCGCAGCGGCGGCCTCGATCAGGTAGGCGAGCGAGGCGTGGAAGCCCCGGCCGCCGATGCCGTAGCAGGCGGCGGCCGCGAGCTTCACCGTCTCCGGTTCGGCCTTGCCGTCGAGCAGTTGTACGACCAGGCGGGACCGACCCTCAGGGTCGGTGCCGCTCGAGTCCAATACTGACGACAGTTCCAGGTCACCGTCAACCAGCCGCCCGAAGCGGAACAGCTGGTCTTCGATGTTGGCGAGGGTGCCGCTCTGCTTGCCGGCGTCCAGCAGGGCGCTGATTGCGAGCGTCTCGCAACCGTCGACCAGCTCGGACGGACTACCCCAGCGGCCCTTCACCAGCGTCGCCACGACATCGATCGCGGCGGTGCCGACCTGGTCCGCGAGGAGCCGGCGAACCAGCCCCTCCCGGTCGTCCGCCTCGCGGGCGGGGTCGGACAGGGCGCGACGCAGCCGAGGCTGGTCGACGAGGAACCGTGTCACGTTCAGCAGCTGTTCGCCGCATTCGGTGACCTGCTCGGCCGTGGCCCCGGAGGCGAACGCCTCCAGGGTCTCGCGTCCGGCCTCAGTGCTTTCGCGTCCAGTCGTCGACATCAGCGCGCCCCGCTCGATTCAGTTTCCATCTGTGCGAGGAACTGGTCGACGGTCTCCGTGGTGGAGGCGTCGTCGGCCAGACGCTGGCCGATGATCTTCCCGGCCAGGTCCACGGCCAGGTTGCCGACCTCACTTCGCAGCTCGCGGACGAGCTGCTGGCGCGAGGCCTCGATCTGGGCGTGGCCGGCCGCGATGATGCGGTTGGCCTCCTCGCGGGCGGAGACGAGGATCTCCTCCTTGGCGGCGACGGCGTCGGCACGGGCCTCGTCGCGGATGGCGGCGGCCTCGGATTGGGCCCCCTCCAACTTGCGGCGGTATTCCTCAAGGGTCTGATTGGCCTCTTCTTGCGCCGTCTCAGCCCTTTCGATACCGCCTTCGATCGCATCTACTCGTGCTTCGAAGGTCTTCTCCATACGGGGGAAGACGAACTTCATGAGCACGAAGCACAGCAGACCGAAGGCGATGGCGCCGACGAGCATCTCTTGCCAAATCGGGAAGAGAATCGCCGCGCCTCCTTCTTCTGCCAGAATCATGATCGCTCCGTAAAAGTGTTAGGCCCCGCCGAGGGCGAAGGCGAGAACGAGGCCGAACAGCGCCAGAACCTCGACGAGGGCAAAGCCCATGAACAGCATCGGGCGGGTGATACCGGCCGACTCGGGTTGGCGGGCGGTGGCGGTGATCCACGCGGCGAAGATCAGGGCGACACCGATACCGGGGCCGATCGCAGCGAGGCCGTAACCGATGACGTTGAGGCTGCCTTCCATGGCGTTTTTCTCCTAGGTGTCAGCGTGGCGTGTCCGTCACGCGCACGATGTTGTTCGTTCTTGTAAAACTTCGGAAATCTATGCGGGGTGAAGAGAGAGCGAGTGCTCTCTAGTGCTCGTCCGCAAGGGACCCCTGGATGTACATACCGGTCAGGAGTGTGAAGACATATGCCTGCAGCAGGATGACGATGAGCTCGAAGCCCGTCATGGCGATCCCCATGGCGAAGGAGAGGACGGACATGCCCTGGATGAAGACGTTGCCCGAGTTCAGCAGTTCGAATCCGCCGAGGATGAAGACCAGCAGGATGAGGTGGCCGGCGAACATGTTCGCGAACAGCCGCAGTGCCAGGGTGACCGGCCGCAGGATGATGTTCTGCAGGAACTCGATCGGGATCAGCAGGGGGTAGATGAACCAGGGCGCCCCGGGGGGCACGCAGGTGAGCTGCATGAACTTGATGAAGCCGTGCTTCTTGACGCCGACCCACATGTAGATGGCCCACGACAGGATCGCGAGCGTCGCCGGGAATGCGATGTGCGCCATCGGCGAGATCTGGATACCCGGGACGATTGCCCAGAAGTTCATAACCAGGATGAAGAGGAAAAGGGTGGCGAGATAAGGGGCGAACCTGACGCCGTCCTTCTTGCCCATCAGATCGATCGAAACGGTGTTGCGGATGAATCCGTAAGCGGACTCCGCCAGCCACTGCTTCTTGGTGGGGACGATCTGGGGTTTGCGATAGGCCCACAGGAAGAACACGATGAGAATTGCGATGGTCAGCCATACCCCGAGGGTGATGGTCGTGAACATGTGCGCGAGAGCGGTCTCGCTGAGTCCGGTGAACCAGTCCCGGAAGTCAAAGCTGTGAATGCCGGGTGGGAAGTGGGATTCCTCTGCGGCCAGCACATTGGCTGAGTCGGTCACCGAGTCACGCCTCTCAGTCAGTGTCGGTCAATTACGGCGACATCTGCTTGATCAGCAGGTACATACCTGCTGCAGCACCGACAAGCATCCCTACCAGGAGCCCGACTTTGGGTAGTTCGAGCCATAGGTCGACGAGATATCCGAGTCCACCCCAGAAGATGATCCCGGACAAGAGATACCCCAGAGCGCGCCAGCCCGCTTCCGAACCATCGGGTCCGGGTTTGTCGGGCTTGCCGTCGGGGGTTTTCGGGTCGGCCATGTCGAGGTGAACTCTAACAGGAACTACACAGGATCTCACCAGCGGGCTAGCTGAGACGAGAGTCATCCGTGCGGATTTGTCAACCGTCACGAAACACGCTACAGCCGCCGGTCAGGGCCGTTTTTCGAGCTCGATATAAGGGATTTTCGCACGGAACGTCCAGACGACCTGCACGGTGAGCCAGGTCAGGGCCCCTCCAATGATCCCGAATGCGCTGGGGCGCAATGCGTCCGGAGTGAACTGATCGATCGCCCACAGTGCTGTCCCGAACAGCACCAACTTGATCATGTATGTGAGCAACGCCACCGGCAGAGTGAGACGCACATCAATGTTTTCGGCTGCCGCGATGGCCCAGACGGAACCGGCGAAGCCCAACGCGGCCAATGCCACTCCCCCGCCCGCGCCCGCCGCGCCAACGGCGCCGCCGAAGGCCCAGCCGAGCCCGACGGCGACCAGCAGCGCCAGCCCGGAGGCGATGAAACAGGGTTTGAGGAAACCTCGGGAGGCCCTCATTCGGTGGACTCCAAGGCTTGTGCGACGGGTTTGAGCGCGGCTTCGAGCTGGTCGGCGATCTGGCCGTAGACGCCGCGGTCCATGCCCCACGGGTCGAGCAGGTCGGACTCGGGGTAGTCGCCCTGCCGTTTGGCGGCCTCCGCCACCAGGGCCTTGCCGCGCACGGCGGCGTCGCCCTCGGGCAGTTCGGCCAAGACGTCGGCGGTGATCAAGCCGAACTGGCGTACAAGGAAGGTCCTCTCCCGAGCCTCGGGGAAATGGTCGGCGAGGATCTCCAGGTGGCCCGCGGTGGCGACCAGGATGAGGTCCGAGGACTCGACGTGGGCGCGTTCGATGCGCCTGGCGTGGTGGCCCTGCGAGTCGTAGCCCCGGTCTTCGAGTTCGAAGCGGGAATTGACCTGCATGTCCTCGCCCTCGTGCCAGTTCCCGGTGCCGGCGCCGTGGTTGAACACGTCGTCGCCGGTGAGACCGTCGAGGATGCGCTCGGACATCGGCGACCGGCAGATATTGCCGGTGCACACGTGCAGGACCGAGAACACCGCGGTCACGACTCGGCCGTTTCGGGCTTCTCCGCCTCGGTCGGATCCTCCGGCGGCGCCGATTCCTCGGAAACCTCAGCCTCGGGCTCGGAGTCCTCGGGGCGCTCGCCGGGGCCGTAGCCGTCGGCGTCGAGCACGCCGGGCACGACCTTGCGGAGCTGCTCGACGGTCAAGACGCCCTCGCGCAGGACCTGCGGGGGCTCGGAGACGCAGTCGACGATGGTGGAGGGCAGGTTGTCCTCGCTGGCGCCGGCCTCCAGGTACACCGAGACGTCCGAACCCAATTGGGCCTTGGCGTCGGCGGCGGTCTCGGCGGGCGGCTGCCCGGACTTGTTGGCCGAGGAGACGGCCATCGGGCCGGTCTCCTTGAGCAGTTCGAGCGCCAGCGGGTGCAGCGGCATGCGCACCGCGACGGTGCCGTCGGTGTCGCCCAGGTCCCAGGTCAGGGTCGGCGTGTAGGGCACGACGACGGTGAGCGGTCCCGGCCAGAACGCGTCGATGAGGTCCTTGGCGGACTTCGACATGTCCGAGGCGATCCCGTCGAGGGCGCGCTTGGAGCCGATGAGCACCGGTGGCGCCATGTCCCGGCCGCGGCCCTTCGCCGCCAGCAGCGCACGCACCGCCGTGTGGGAGAAGGCATCGCAGCCGATTCCGTACACGGTGTCGGTCGGGATCACCACTAGCTTGCCGCCACCGACCGCGCGAGCAGCCGACTTGAGACCGGTGGCCCGGTCCTTGATCTTCTTGCAGTTGAACAGCCTCACGGCGACAAGCCTAGCTTTCCCGTCGCGAAGCGCGAGCGGCCCGCCAGGTCCTCGTGATCGGCGACGTCGGTGAAACCGCTGACGCGCAGGATCTCGGGGGCGGCCCGGCCGTGCGTGTCGTCGTGTTCGAAGCCGAACCAGCCGCCCGGACGCAGCCAGCGGCGCGCCCGCGAGGCGAGCGGCTGGATGACCGCGAGCCCGGCCGCGTCCGCGTAGACCGCGCCCGACGGATCGAAGTCGACCTCGGGGGCGACCTCCATGTCCATCGGCACATACGGCGGATTGGCGACGACCAGATCGATGGTCCCGTCGAGTTCGGCGAGCGTCCCCTCGGCGACGGCGTCGGCGAGGACCGGCACGGCCGTGGTGGGGCGCAGATTCGCCTCCATCCACTCGAACGCGTCGGGGTCGACCTCCACGGCCCACACACTGCAGTCGGGCCGCTCGGTGGAGATCGCGTGGGCAATGGCACCCGATCCGGAGCACGCGTCGATGACGGTCCCGCCCTCCGGCAGGTGCTCCAAGGCCCAGTCGACGAGCAGCTCGGTCTCGGGGCGCGGCACGAACACGCCCGGTCCGACCGCGATCTCGCCGTAGCGGAACGGGGCCGAACCGGTCAGGTGCTGGAGCGGCTCGCGCTTGGTGCGCCGCCCCACCAGGTGGTCGAACGACGCGCGCTGCGACTCGGTCGGATCGGGCGCGGTGATGAGCTGCCCGCGCCGGATGCCGGCCACGTGCGCGGCCAGCAGCTCGGCGTCGACCCGGGCCGGGAACACGCCCGACTCGGCCAGCCGCTCGGCCGCCGAGCGGAGGAGCTCGCCCCAATCAGGCATCGGTGCCGGCCATGCGCTCGGCCCGGTCGGCGGCCTGAAGGGCCTCGAACATCTCGGTGAGCTCCCCGTTCATGACGTGGTCGAGGTTGTAGGCGGTGTAGCCGATGCGGTGGTCGGTGAGCCGGTTCTGCGGGAAGTTGTAGGTGCGGATCCGCTCGGAGCGGTCGGCGGTGCGCACCTGCGAACGGCGGGCCTCTCCGGCTGCCGCGGCGGCCTCCTCCTGCTGCTTGGCGAGCAGGCGGGCGCGCAGCACGCGGAGCGCGGCCTCCTTGTTCTGCAGCTGGCTCTTCTGGTCCTGCGAGGTGACCACGACGCCGGTGGGCTCGTGCGTGAGGCGCACGGCCGAGTCGGTGGTGTTGACGGACTGGCCGCCGGGACCGGACGAGCGGTAGACGTCGACCCGGATGTCGTTCATATTGAGTTCGAGGTCGACCTCCTCGGCCTCGGGCATCACCACGACGGCGGCGGCGGAGGTGTGGACGCGGCCCTGAGACTCGGTCGCGGGCACCCGCTGCACGCGGTGGACCCCGCCCTCGAACTTCATGACCGACCAGACGCCATTGCCGCCCTCGGGAGTTCCCTTGGTGCGCACGGCGATCGACGCGTCCTTGATGCCGCCCAGGTCGGTCTCCGCGCGGCCGATGACCTCGACCGCGTAGCCGGCCTGCTCGAAATAGCGCAGGTACATGCGCAGCAGGTCCCCGGCGAACAGGCCGGACTCCTCGCCGCCGGCGCCCGCCTTGATCTCCATGATCACGTCCTTGGAGTCATCGGGGTCGCGCGGGATCATCAGCTCCGCCAGCTTCGACTCCAGACCCGGCAGGTTCGCCTTGATGCGCTCGGCCTCCTCGGCGAACTCGGCGTCCTCGCTCGCCAGCTCAGTGGCCGTCTCCAGGTCCTCTTTAGCCTGCGAAATGTCCGCGGCGGTCTTGGCGATCGGAGTGAGCTCGGCGTAGCGGCGGCCGACGCGCTTGGCCTGGGCGGGGTCGGCGTGCAGGGCGGGGTCGCCCATCTGCGCCTCGAGATCGGAGAACTCGGCGAGGAGCGAGGCCAGGCGGTTGTCGGCGGCGGTAGACATGGTGTGTCCCTTCGGTGGAAAGACCGGGCGAGCAGAAGTAAGAGACGAAAAAACGCAGCGCCCGTGCCAATGACACGAGCGCTGCGCAACAAAGCTACTTGCCGGACTGAGCCTTTTCCTGCGACTTGGCGTAGCGGGCCTTGAACTTGGCCACGCGACCGCCGGTGTCGAGGATGCGCTGCTTGCCCGTGTAGAACGGGTGGCACTTGTTGCAGGTCGCGGCCTGGATCTTGCCGGAGGCCACCGTCGACCGGGTCGTGAAGCTGTTCCCACAGGAACAGGTCACGTCGGTGACGAAGTATTCAGGGTGAATGCCCTGTTTCATTGCTTCCCTTTCTCTCGGTCGCCGGGTCTGCCGTCGCTTCCGCTCGGGCAGTGAACCGGTACCGCATCGTGCCCCGCACCGGGGGCTCTTAGCTTGCAAGTGCGCGACCTGCGCACCGATACTCAATATTAAGCCGTGAGGCCGCTCTCAACCAGAGCGGCCTCACGTCTCACACTTATTCGCTCGGCGTCGTCCGCACGATCGACATCAAGAATTCCGCGTTCGTCTGCGACTTCTTGAGCCGGTCGATGAGCGTGTCGATCGCCTGCTGCGGCTCCAGCGCGGACAGGACCCGGCGGAGCTTCAGCAGCACCGCCTGCTCCTCGGGGCTCATCATGAGCTCGTCCTTGCGGGTGCTCGACTGGTGGACGTCGATGGCCGGGTAGGTGCGCTTCTCGGCGATCTTGCGGTCGAGCTTGAGCTCGGCGTTGCCGGTGCCCTTGAACTCTTCGAAGATGACCGTGTCACCCATGGAGCCGGTCTCGACCAGCGCCGTGGCGATGATCGTCAGCGAACCGCCGTGCTCGATGTTCCGCGCCGCGCCCAGGAATCGCTTCGGCGGGTAGAGCGCCGTCGAGTCGATACCACCGGACAGGATGCGACCCGAGGCGGGCGACGCGTTGTTGTACGCGCGGCCCAGTCTGGTGATCGAGTCGAGCAGCACGACCACGTCGTGGCCGAGTTCGACCAGGCGCTTGGCCCGCTCGATCGCCAGCTCCGCGACGGTGGTGTGGTCCGACGGCGGGCGGTCGAAGGTCGAGGCGATGACCTCGCCCTTCACCGAACGCTGCATGTCGGTGACCTCTTCGGGCCGCTCGTCCGCGAGGACCACCATCAGGTGGCACTCGGGGTTGTTCGTGGTGATCGCGTTCGCGATCGCCTGCAGCACCATCGTCTTACCCGCCTTGGGCGGGGAGACGATGAGGGCGCGCTGGCCCTTGCCGATCGGCGCCACTAGGTCTATAACCCTCGTGGTGAGCGCGTTCGGCTCGGTCTCCAGACGCAGGCGCTCCTGCGGGTAGAGCGGCGTGAGCTTGTAGAACTCGTCGCGCTGCTTGGCGTCGTCAGGGCTCATGCCGTTGACGGTGTCCAGGCGCACGAGCGGGTTGTACTTCTCGCGGCGCTGCTGCTGCTTGCCGCCGCCACCGCCGCTGTTGCCGTTCTCTTCGCCGCCACGGCTGGGCTTGACTGCGCCGGTGATGGCGTCGCCGCGGCGCAGCCGGTGCTTGCGCACCTGCGACATCGAGACGTAGACGTCGTCGGGACCGGCGAGGTACCCGGTGGTGCGGATGAACGCGTAGTTGTCGAGGATGTCGAGGATCCCGGCGACCGGAACGAGCTGTTCGTCGTTCTGGGTGCCACCGGTACGCGGCTCGACGTCTTCGCGACCGTTGCCGCGCTGGCGTCGGTCGGAGCGGTCGCGGCGCTTGCGGCGACGGCCGCCCTCGCCCTGATCGTCACGGTCGCGCTGGTCGCGCGGCTCGCGCGGCTCACGGCGGTCGTCGCGGTCGCGACGCTCGCCCTGTCGCTCGCGCTGCTCGGTGCGGCTCTCGACCTCGACGGTCTCGGCCTCGGCGCGGTTGTCGGTCTGCTCATTGCGGACGCGACGCTCGCGGCGGCGAGTCGGTCGCTCCTCACGGTCCTCATCGGACGACTCGGACTCGGCAGCGGCCGGCGATGCGTCCCTTTCGGTCCGCTCGGCGCGGTCTTCGCGGCGCCGAGGCTGCGGAGGTCCGGCCGGACGAGTGGCGCGGCGGGCAGCCGAGCTGGATTTCTCTTCGGCCTCTTCAGCGCTGGTTCCAGCTGAGCTCGAAGCGGTTTCGGCTTCGGAAGTGTCGACTGTGGTCGACTCGACCTCTGCGATCGGTGATTGTTCGGAGTCAGGCACTGGCGGGGCCTCCTGTTCTGCGCTGGCACCGCCGGTCTCCGAGCCGTCAGCCTGCCGTTCTTGGATGGCGGCGATGAGCTCGCTCTTGCGCATCCGGCCAACGCCGGTGATGCCGAGCGATTGCGCCATCTGCTGGAGCTCGGGCATCAGCATAGAGGCCAAACCGGTTCCTGCCCGGCGGCGCTTCTTGGTCTCCGGGAGAGTTCCCGGAGCCGACGCCGCACTGCTATTCCGGTCCGACGTCGTGCCGGTGGTGTCGCTCAATGGATTCCTTCCCTGGCGGAGAACTTCGAAGGTGAATTCGAGGAGTTTCCGCGTCTTTCAAATAGCCGCAATGCCGATGTTCTGGTTTGCGTCCGGCCATCGCGTCGCACACCGTGCGCTCATAGATTGGTCACGGTGAATCGGTGCAACAGCTGGTACTGGGTACACCCTGGGGCCGCCAGATGGAGGTCCCGGTTGAGGCTTCGCCTCTGGGTCTGTGATTTGCCAGCCGGCGAAGATGATCGACGCGCACGGTGCGACACGTGGTGCTTCGCAGAAGCGAAGTCAGAACTGTGCCATGTCACGCTAGAGCTATGCAAAGTCACAAATCCATGATTGAGGGTGATGACCCAAACAAGAGATCAGGCGTGCGCTGGATGCGCCGCAGCTGTTGTGACCACAAGCATAAGCAAGGCTTCGAGCAGTCACGACACCGGGTGGTCGTCTAGAAGGAATACTAGCGCACCCTTCCCAATCTCACCAACGGACCCGAAGATCACTCATCATCGAGGTCAGAGAGACGCCTAGCGGGTGCATGGTGGTACCGGGTGAGGCTGGATCCGAGTCCGTTTGTTCGCTCGCAAGGCGGAAGGGCTTCCAGATCCCGGTGTTGGATCTGGGAGCCCGACAACGCAGCGAGCGGGCAAACGGGCCGGAGCCAGACCTTCCGGTACCACCACGCACCCGCTAGCTCGGGCCGGCGACGATCACGGCGCCGTCCGCTACGTCCAGGCGCAGGGCCCGGAAACCGGACGATTCCTCCGGGATCGGCGACTCGGCGGTCGCCAGGGCGATGACCGTCGGTCCCGCTCCCGATACCGCCGCCGCAATCCCGGCTGAACGCAATTCCCTCAACAAGTGCATGCTCTGCGGCATTCCCTTGGCCCGATACGACTGGTGAAGTCGGTCATCGGTCGCCTCGAACAGGCGGGAGGGCTTGCGCGTGATCGCGTCGACCAGCAGCGCGGCCCGGGAGAGGTTGAACACCGCGTCGGCGTACGGCACCTTCTCCGGCAGCGCGGCCCGGGCCGCGGCCGTCAGGCCCTTGACCTCGGGCACGAACACCCAAGGGCGCACGCGGGGAGAGACTTCGAGACTGACCGCCGACGCGCCGTCCTCTGTGGTGTAGGCGATGGTGAAGCCGCCCAGGAGGCACGGGGCCACATTGTCCGGATGCCCCTCGATCTCGCTGGCCAGCGCCAGTTTCTCGCCGCGGCTCATGCGGCTTTCGGCGAGATCGTCGGCGAGCATGATGCCGGCCACGATCGCGGCCGAGGAGGAGCCGAGTCCGCGGGCGTGCGGGATGCGGTTGCGGCACTTCAGGTGCAGGCCGGGGGCGGGCACGCCGAGGTGGTCGAAGGTGCGCAGCATGGTGGCGGCGACGAGGTGCCGTTCGTCGGTGGCGACGGTCTCGGCGCCTTCGCCGTCCACTTCGACGCTGACGCCGGAGGGGGTCCTGGCGGCGGTGACCTCGTCGTACAGGTCGAGGGCGAGGCCGAGCGAGTCGAAGCCGGGTCCGAGATTCGCGGAGGTCGCGGGAACCCGAACGGTGGCGCTGGTTCCCATCGCCTAGAGACCCAGGGCGGTCGCGGTCTGGACCACGTCCACGGGGACGGTCTGCGGCTGCGGGGCGGTCGAGACGGCCCAGTCGGGGTCCTTGAGGCCGTTGCCGGTCACGGTGCAGACGATCGTCTGTCCCTTGTCGACCCATCCGGCCTCGGCCTGCTTGAGCAGTCCGGCGACCGAGGCGGCGGAGGCGAGTTCGACGAACACGCCCTCGTGGCGGGCCAGGAGCATGTAGGCGGAGTGGATCTCGCGGTCGGTGGCGGCGATGATGTCGCCGTTCGACTCCTGCTTGGCGTCGAGGGCCTTGGTCCAGGAGGCGGGATTGCCGATGCGGATGGCGGTGGCGATGGTCTGCGGGTGCTCCACGACGTGGCCGTTGACGATCGGCGCGGCCCCGGCGGCCTGGACGCCGAGCATGCGGGGCAGCTTGGTGATGTTGCCGGCCTTGTGGTCCTCGTTGTAGCCGAGCCAGTAGGCGGTGATGTTGCCGGCGTTGCCGACGGGCAGGACGTGGATGTCGGGGGCGTCGCCGAGGACGGCGGCGACCTCGAACGCGGCGGTCTTCTGGCCCTGGATCCGGTTGGGGTTGATGTGGTTGACCAGCGTGACCGGGTAGTCCTGGGAGAGCTTGTCCGCGATGGTGAGGCAGTCGTCGAAGTTGCCGTCGAGCTGGAGGAGTTTGGCGCCGTGGACGAGGGCCTGGGCGAGTTTGCCGAGCGCGATCTTCCCCGCGGGGACGAGCACGGCGCAGGTGATGCCGGCCCGGGCGGCGTAGGCGGCGGCCGAGGCCGACGTATTGCCGGTGGAGGCGCAGATGACGGCCTTGGAACCGGCCTCGACGGCCTTGGAGACGGCCATGGTCATGCCGCGGTCCTTGAAGGAGCCGGTCGGGTTGAGGCCCTCGATCTTGAGGTAGACGTCGCAGCCGGTCTTCTCAGACAGGATGGGAGCCGGGAGCAGCGGCGTGCCGCCCTCCTGGAGGGTGACGACCGGGGTGGCATCGGTGACCGGAAGCCGGTCTCTGAACTCTTCAATCAGACCGCGCCACCCCGGGCGCATTGCGCTTTCGGACATGTCGTCCTATTCTCCTTCGACTCGCATGACGCTGGCGACTTGGTGCACCGACGTCAGTTGCGACAGTTCCTCTACGGTGTCCGACAATTGCTGATCCGCCGCGATGTGGGTGACCAGGACGAGCTTGGCCTCATCACCCTGCCCGGACTGATGCACGGTGGCGAGGCTGACGCCGTGGTGGGCGAAGGTGGCCGCCACTCGGGCGAGCACGCCCGGCTCGTCGACCACGTCGAGGCTGACGTGGTAGCGGGTGCGGGCCTCGCCGATGGGTTTCACCGGCAGGTCCGAGTAGGCGGCCTCGGGCGGGAAGGCAGTGATGCCGCCGCGCTTGTTGCGGGCCACGGCGACGATGTCGCCGAGCACGGCGGAGGCGGTCTCGGTGCCGCCGGCGCCGGCGCCGTAGAACATGAGGCGCCCGGCGGACTCGGCCTCGACGAATACGGCGTTGTAGGCGCCGTCGACGTTGGCGAGCGGGTGGGTCGCGGGGATCATCGCGGGGTGGACGCGCACGGAGACGCCGTCCTCTTCGCGGGTGGCGATGCACAGCAGCTTGACGACGCGGCCCTCGGAGGCGGCGGAGGCGATGTCCGAGGCCTTGAGGTCGCGGATGCCTTCGCGGTAGACCTCACCCAGGTCCACGTGGGTGTGGAAGGCGAGGGAGGCGATGAGCGCGGCCTTGGCGGCGGCGTCGAAGCCGTCGATGTCGGCGGTCGGATCGGCCTCGGCATAGCCCAGGTCGGTGGCCTCGGCGAGCGCCTCGGAGAAGGACGCGCCGGTGCGCGACATCTGCGAGCAGATGTAGTTGGTGGTGCCGTTGACGATGCCGAGGACGCGGTTGATCTTGTCGCCGTGCAGCGATTCGCGCAGCGGACGCATGAGCGGGATGGCCGCCGCGGCGGCGGCCTCGTAGTACAGGTCGGCGCCGCCGGCCTTCGCGGCGGCGGACAGGGCGGGCCCGTCCTCGGCCAGGAGGGCCTTGTTGGCGGTGACCACGGACTTGCCCTCGGCGAGGGCGGTGGCGATCCAGGTGCGGGCGGGCTCGATGCCGCCGGCGACCTCCACGACGAGGTCGACGTCGTCGCGTTTGATCAGTCCGAGCGCATCGGTGGTGAACAGCGACGGGTCGACCGGCAGGTGCGAGCGGTCGCGGTCGAGGCGCCGCACCGCGATCCCGGCGATCTCGATCGGTTCACCTACTCGGGCGGCCAGGTCGTCCCCGCGCATTCGCATGAGGCGCACGACTTCACTGCCGACGGTGCCGCATCCGAGTAGCGCGAGTTTCATCGCTGGTTACCTTCCGAGAGTTGGTGTTAGCCGACGTCGAGACGCAGGAGGTCATCGACCGTTTCACGGGCCAGGATCACCCGCGCCTCGCCGTTCCTGACGGCGACGACCGGCGGGCGGGGCACGTGGTTGTAGTTCGAGCCCATTGACCGGCAGTAGGCGCCGGTTCCCGGCACCGCGAGCAGGTCGCCGGGGGCGACGTCGGCTGGTAGGAACTCATCTTTAACAACAATGTCGCCCGCTTCGCAATGCTTTCCCACTACTCGGGCCAGTGCCGGTGCGGCCGCGGAGGAACGCGAGGCGATCGTGGCCGAGTAGGTGGCGTCGTAGAGCGCGGAGCGGATGTTGTCGCTCATGCCCCCGTCGACCGACACGTACAGGCGCGAGGCGCCCACCGAGGAGAGGGTGACGGGCTTGACGGTGCCGACCTCGTAGAGGGTGAACACGGCCGGGCCGATGAGGGTGCGGCCGGGTTCGATGGACAACCGCGGGGTGTCGATGCCGGCGGCGGCGCATTCCTCGGCGACGATCTTGCCCAGCGAGGCGGCGATGTCGGCGGGCGGCTGCGGGTCGTCCTGGCTGGTGTAGGCCATGCCGAAGCCGCCGCCGAGGTCCATCTCGGGGATGGAGACGCCCAGGTCGGTCTGGAGCTTCGCGTGCAGGCGGACGACGCGGGCGGCGGAGACCTCGAACGCGGCGGTGTCGAAGATCTGGGAGCCGATGTGCGAGTGCAGCCCGATCAGTTCGAGGTGCTCGGCGGCGATGACGCGGCGGGCGGCCTCGTAGGCGTGGCCGCCGGTGAGGGAGAAGCCGAACTTCTGGTCCTCGTGGGCGGTGGCGATGTACTCGTGGGTGTGGGCCTCGACGCCGACATTGACGCGGACCATCACCTTGGCCCGCTTGCCCAGGGCCGCGCTGATCTCTTCGAGCCGCGCGATCTCGGTGTAGGAGTCGGCGACGATGCGACCCAGGTCGAGTTCGACGGCCTGGCGCAGTTCGGCGACGGACTTGTTGTTGCCGTGGAGGCCGAGCCGGGCCGGCTCCACCCCGGCGGCCAGCGCGACGGCGAGTTCCCCGGCGGAGCAGACGTCGACGTTCAGGCCCTCCTCCACGGCGGCCCGCAGGACCGCTTTGGAGCAGAAGGCCTTGGCGGCGTAGTAGACGTCGGCGCCGTCGAAGGCCTCGGTCCAGGCCCGGCAGCGGGCGCGGAAGTCGTCCTCGTCGAGCACGTAGGCGGGGGTGCCGAACTCGGCGGCGAGTCTCTCGACCGAGATGCCGCCGATGTGGAGGACCCCGTCGTCGGATCGTTCGACATTGCTCGCCCACAGCTCCGGGTGCAGGGCGTTGACGTCGTCGGGCACGCCGAGCCAGCCGGGGCGCAGCGTGTAGAAGTCGAAGTCGCCGTGCAGTGCGCCGGCTTCGTGGATCCGCATTACATCCGCTCCGGGGCTGAGACGCCGAGCATGGCGAGCGAGTTGGCGATGACGACGCGGGTCGCGTCGGCCAGCCACAGCCGGGCCCGGCCCGTCTCGGTGAACTCCTCGTCCGGATAGGGCAGGATGCGGCAGTCGTGCTGGAAGCGGTGGTAGGCCGCGGCCAGGTCCTCGGCGTAGCGGGCGACGCGGTGCGGCTCGCGGAGGTCGGCGGCGGCGGCGACCACGGCCGGGAACTCCGCCAACGCCAGCGCCAGATCGACCTCCCTGGGGTGGGTCAACAGCGACGCGTCGTAGGCGCCGCCGCGTTCGGCGCTCCGCTCGGCGGCGTTGCGCAGCACTCCGGAGATGCGGGCGTGCGCGTACTGCACGTAATAGACCGGGTTGTCGCTGGAATGCTTCGTCCACAGGTCGATGTCGAGGTCGATCGTGGAGTCCGCGGAGTAGCGGGTGAGGGCGTAGCGGGTGGCGTCGATGCCGACCGCGTCGACGATGTCGTTGAGCGTCACGACGTTTCCGGCCCGTTTGGACAGCCGGATCGGCTCGCCGTCGCGCAGGAGGTTGACGAACTGGCCGATGAGGATCTCCATGGTGCCCGGTTCGTCGCCGAATGCCTGGCTGATCGCCTGCATCCGGCCGACGTAGCCGTGGTGGTCGGCGCCGAGCATGAACACGAGCTTGCCGAATCCGCGCTCGCGCTTGTCGAGGTAGTAGGCACAGTCCGAGGCGAAGTAGGTCCAGGCGCCCTTGGAGTTCTTGAGGACGCGGTCCTTGTCGTCGCCGAAGGTGGTGGTGCGCAGCCAGGTCGCCCCGTCGGCCTCGTAGACGTGGCCGAGCTTGGCGAGCCGGTCCACCGCCACTTCGAGCTCGCCCTTGTCGTGGAGGCTCTTCTCGGAGAAGAACACGTCGAAGTGGGTGCCGAAGTCGGCCAGGGTGGCTTTGATGTCGTCGAGCATCAGCTCCAGGCCGACGGTGCGGAAGATGTCGAGCGCATCGTCTGCTTCGAGCGCTTCGGGCCGGCGCTTCAGCACGTCGGCGGCGATCTCGTCGATGTAGGCGCCGACGTAGCCGTTCTCGGGAGTCGGCTCGTCTTTGGCGCGGGCCAGCAGCGAGGCGGCGAAGTGGTCGATCTGGGCGCCGGCGTCGTTGACGTAGTACTCAGAGGTCACTTTCGCGCCGGAAGCGCGCATGACACGGGCGAGCGCATCGCCCATGGCCGCCCAACGGGTGCCGCCGGCGTGGATCGGCCCGGTGGGGTTCGCCGACACGAACTCCAGGTTCGCGTTGACGCCCTCCATCGAGGTGTTGTACCCGTAAGCGGTCCCGGCGGCGATGACCCGTCCGGCGATCTCGCCGGCGGCGGCCGCGTCGAGGGTGATGTTCAGGAAGCCGGGGCCGGCGATGTCGGCCTTGGAGACGCCGTCGGTCTCGGCGAGCTTCGCGGCGATGCCCGCGGCGAGCTCGCGCGGGTTCGCGCCGGCCTTCTTCGCCACCTGCAGAGCGATATTGGAGGCGTAGTCCCCGTGCTCGGGGTTTCGGGGTCGCTCCACGGCCGTCTTATCGGGCAGCACAGCGGTGTCGAGGCCGAGGTCGGCGAACACCGTGCGCGTTGCGGACAGCACTTTCTCTGCGAGCGTCTCAGGAGTCACCCCGCAATCCTAGACGTAGCTCCGAGACACTCGCGACCGATAAAGCCCTGTGTGACCAGCCTGAAGTAGAGTCACTGGCGACCCGGCCCCGACTGGAAGGGCAGTGCCATGCACCCGCTTCGTCACCGTCTCACCGCACTCGCCTCCGTCGCCGCGCTCGCGACGCTCGGCTTCGGATGCAGCCAGCCCGATCCCGAACCCGAGAACGGCGAAGCCGCCGAGGAGTCGACGGCCGCCCAGAGCACACCGGGCGAGACCGTCGAGATCGACGGGGTCGAGAACTTCTACGGCGAGCACGGCGACTACGTGACCGCGATCGCGGCGATCAATGCGGGCGACATCACCGCCGAAGACCTCGAATACCCGTTCGTGGTGCAGCAGGACCACGTCGACGCCTCCGGCAGCACCGAGCCGCCGACGTACGAGATGAGCCCCCCGGCCGGCGGGAACCACCTGAGCGTCTGGCAGACCTGCACCGGCTCGGTGTACGACGGCCCGGTCGCGGACGGCAATGCCGTGCACTCGATGGAGCACGGCGCGGTGTGGCTGACCTACGACCCGGAACTGGTCGACGCCGCCGGAGTTGCGGCGCTGGCGGAGCAGATCGGGGACCGCGACTACAGCCTCATGAGCCCCTACCCCGGCCAGGGCGTGGCGGTGTCGCTCCAGTCGTGGGGCAACCGGTACCAGACCGAGGACGTCGCCGATCCGAACATCGAGGCCTACCTGGACGCGTACATCCTCAACCCGGCCTTCAACCCCGAGCCGAACGCGACGTGCGAGGGCGGGCTCGTCACCACCGTCGAGGCTTAGATGGGCGCACGCTCCTGGGCGGGCCCGCGACCGGCGGGTCCGTCCGATTCGGCCCCGCGCGCACAGTGATGTGGACCGCTCTCATAATTCCCGACAAGTCGACCCGGTATGGTGGCGTACGCGAGAGGAATTCGCTCGACGGTGTCGGACCTTCCTCCCGTAACCATCCCGAAGTCGACGAATAAGGCTCCCAGCGAACATGGCACCCAAGAAGAAGCAGTCTCCTTCCAAGGGCTCGGCCTTCAATGGCTCGGCCTCCGGCGCTGGCCGCAAGGGCCGCGCCGTCCAGGTCAAGCAGCCCAAGCCGTGGGGCCTGATCCTCACCTTCTCCGGCGTCGGCGTCGTGGCACTCGGCCTCATCGCCGCCGCCGTGTTCGTCGTGTGGGACCGCAGCCAGCCCCCAGAGGGCGTCACGGACTTCTACGGCGAATACGGCAGCTACCAGGAGGCCCAGCAGGCGATCGATGACGGCGACGTCACCGCCGAGGACCTGAAGAACCCCTGGGTCATGCAGCAGAACCACGTCGACGCCGACGAGGCCTGGGACGGCACTCCTCCGACTTACGAGATCGCCCCGCCCGCCGGCGGCAACCACCTCAGCCAGTGGCAGACCTGCACCGGCTCGGTCTACGCCGGGGCCATCGTCGACGGCAACGCCGTCCACTCGCTGGAGCACGGCGCGGTGTGGCTGACCTACGACCCCGCGCTGGTGGACGGCGACGGGATCGAGCAGCTGACCGGCCTGATCGAGGGCCGCGACTACAGCTTCATGAGCCCCTACCCCGAGCAGGGCAAGGCCGTTTCAGTGCAGGCGTGGGGCGTCCAGTACCAGACCGACGACCTGAACGACCCCAAGATCGAGGAGTTCCTCAACTTCTACGTCCAGAACGGCGACAACCTCGCCGAGATGAACGCGACCTGCGAGGGCGGCGTCACCACGACGGCCGAGGAAGCCGCTGCGGCAGCGCAGCAGCAGGGCGGCGGAATGGACCCCTCGCAGATGAGCGAGGAAGAGCTTGCTGAGATGATGGAGCAGATGGAAGGCCAGTCCGGCAGCGGGGAGTAGCTCTGATGAATCGCCTGTGGCGCAGTCCGGCGCTGCTCGTGGCCGTGGCGGCCGTGCTCATGCTCGGCGCCGGCCTCGTGGTCGGCTGGGTGGCGGGCACGGCGAGTCCGGGGAACGACTCGGCCGAGGCCGGCTTCGCCCGCGACATGCAGACCCACCATCAGCAGGCCGTCGCGATGGCCATGCACGAGTGGGAGGTCGGCGAGGACGAGGCGATGCGCGCCATCGCCTACGACATCGCCACCGCCCAGAGCGCCGAGATCGGGATGATGCGCTCCTGGCTGAACGAGTGGGACGTGCAGATGAGCGCCAGCGAGCCGATGGCCTGGGCGGGCGACGAGCACGTCCACGACCTGGAGCAGTCGGGCCAGATGGCCGGGATGGCCACCGATGAGGAGATGACCGAGTTCAGATCCCTCACCGGGCGCGAGGCCGACATCATGTTCGGCGAACTCATGATCGCCCACCACATTGGCGGGATCGACATGGCCGAGACGCTGATCGACTTGAGCGACAACGACACCGTGGTCGGCGCGGCCCAGAACATGGTGACCGTCCAAAAGGCCGATATCACCAATATGGAGGGCCATCTCGCCCGGATCGAATCCGAATCCGGCGGCGAGGAATAGAGGCCTTCGATGAGCCACGGGTGGGGCCCGAGCTACGGCCATCCTTCTCACCCGACCACGGGTGAACTGCCCGAGGTCGGTGACGGCGTCCGCGGCACCGGCGAACGCCGGACCGTCCAAGTCGACGCCGATGCCAATGCGAACCTGCGCAGAGCCCCGGCCGATCCGGATCGGGTCTGGAGCCCCTCGACCTCGCAGCGCACCCACAGCGAACCCCGACCGGCCTGGGGGCCGAGCGCGCCCTCGAACGGCTGGGAAAATCCCAACCCGGCTGCCCCGCAAGCCGACCCGTACAGCGGCGCGCAGCAGCCCCCGTACGGCGGACAGCCGAGTGACCAATACGGCGCACCGCAGAACCCATACGCCGCACCGAAGAGCGAACCGTATAGCGGCCCGCAAACTGGTCCGCTCGGCGACCCGCAAAGCGAACCGAACGGCGGACCGAACGCGGGCCGCCGGTCCCGCGGCGACGACACGGCTCAATTCGCCCGCGTGGGCGACGGCATGCGCGGCTCGGTCGGCCCGATCACGGTCCAGATCGACCAGGTGAACGTCAACGGCCTCACCGGCGAGACGCAGCTACTCCCCCGCACCGCGCCTCCGGTGGAGGAGAAGGCGGATCTGCCCCCGGCGGTCGAATCACGCCAGAGCGAACTGTCGCGGAACATGCCCGCGCGGCGCAAGCAGATGGGACCGGACTGGACCCACATGCCGTTGCGGTTGCTGGCGGCCACGGTGGTGGCGCTGGCGGTGCTCGGCGCCTCGGCGGCCAGCCTCATCTCGATCGCGGAGTGGATCAACCCGTAATCCCCCGGGCGCGGTGCCCGCGCCTCGCGACGACGCGGCCCGCGGCCGCGCCGCTGACCGGATCTTCGAACCTCGGAGTGGTCGTAGCGATCCCAGTGTCGGTCCCGTGCCCCACCATGAAGTGGAGCGAAGGGAGCATCGAATGCCGACATGGGATGACGTCGTGGCGATCGCGCAGCGGTTTCCGCAGGTCGAGGAGGGCACTCACTGGAACACGCCGTCGCTGCGGGTGGGGGGCAAGTTCTTCGCGCGCCTGCGGTCCGAGGCGGAGGGCGGGCTGGCGATCGCCTGCGATCCGAGTGAGAAAGAGGCCCTGCTCGCGGAGGGCGACCCGGCGTTCTACACGACGCCGCACTACGACGGCTACGCGATGATCCTGATCGACCTGGACAAGATCAAGGTCCGGCGCCTGGAAGAGATCGTGGAGGACGCCTGGTTCCTCAAGGCCCCGGCCAGAGTCCGCAAGGCCTACGAGGCCGCCGGCGAATGACCGGCAAAGGCGACGAATCCCGTTATTTCGTAAAATATCCGGCCCAAGGGACCCCTGGACGCAAGTGTATGCCGATGGTGTGACAAGTTCGGGGGGCCGGAGCGATGCTCCGGCCCCCCGAAAATGCAAGCTTCTCTCAGACGATGATGCCGGCGCCCACGGTGCGGTTGTCGGATTCATCGATGATGATGAACCCGCCGGTCTCGCGGTTGCGACGGTAGTCGTCGCACAGCAGCGGCTTGGTCGTCCGCAGCGTCACGCGCCCGATCTCGTTGAGCTTCAACTCGTTCGCCGACTCGTCACGGTGCAGCGTGTTCACGTCGAGCTGGTACTGGACGTCCTTCACGACCGCTCGCACGTCGGCCGTGGTGTGCTTGATTGCGTACTTGCCGCGCAGCCGCAGCGGCCGCGCCTCATCCATCCAGCAGACCATCGCCTCGATGTCCTGCGACACGCGTGGCTGGTTGCCCGGGCGGCACAGCATGTCGCCGCGCGACACGTCGAGCTCGTCCTCGAGACGCACGGTGACGCTGAGCGGCGGGAAGGCCTCGTCAAGCGGGCCGTCGGCGGTCTCGATCGAGGCGATCCGCGAGGTGAAACCGCTCGGCAGCACCATGACCTCGTCGCCGGGCTTCATGACGCCCGAGGCGATCTGGCCGGCGTAGCCGCGGTAGTCGTGCAGGTCGGACGAGTGCGGCCGGATCACGTGCTGGACCGGGAAACGCACGTCCACCAGGTTGCGGTCCGAAGCGATGTGGACCTTCTCCAGGTGGTGGAGCAGGCTCGGGCCCTGATACCAGTCCATGTGCTCGGAGCGGTTGACGACGTTGTCGCCCTTGAGCGCCGAGATCGGGATGACCGTCAGGTCGGGGACTTCGAGCTTGGTCGCGAAGGAGCAGAACTCCTTCTCGATCTGCTTGAAGACCTCCTCGTCGTAGTCGACTAGGTCCATCTTGTTGACGCACAGCACCACGTGCGGGACCCGCAGCAGCGAGCACAGGAACGCGTGGCGCCGGGACTGCTCGACCAGGCCCTTGCGGGCGTCGACCAGGATCAGCGCCAGGTCGGCGGTCGAAGCGCCGGTGACCATGTTGCGGGTGTACTGGATGTGCCCGGGGGTGTCGGCGATGATGAACTTGCGGTGTGGCGTCGCGAAGTAGCGGTAGGCCACGTCGATCGTGATGCCCTGCTCGCGCTCGGAACGCAGTCCGTCGGTGAGCAGCGCCAGGTCGGTGTACTCGTCACCGCGTCCGGCGCTGACGGCCTCGACGGCGTCCCACTGGTCCTCGAACAGCGTCTTCGTGTCGTACAGCAGGCGCCCGATGAGGGTGGACTTGCCGTCGTCGACGCTGCCGGCGGTGGCGAAGCGCAGCAGCTCGGTGGCTTCCTCGTCGGCCTCGGGAGTCAAGGTGGCGGCGTCCGTCATTAGAAGTAGCCTTCCCGTTTGCGGTCTTCCATCGCGGCCTCGGAGGTCTTGTCGTCGCCCCGGGTCGCGCCGCGCTCGGTGATGCGGGTCGCGGCGACCTCGACGATGATCTGGTCGACGGTGGTCGCGTCGGAGCGGACCCCGGCGGTCAGGTTCGCGTCGCCGACGGTGCGGTAGCGGACCTTCTCGGTGAAGACCTGCTCGCCGTCCCTCGGGGTGATGAACTCGTTGACGGCGTAGAGCATGCCGTCGCGCTCGACGACCTCGCGCTCGGCGGCGAAGTACACGTCGGGGAGCTCGATGTCCTGCTCGCCGATGTAGCGCCACACGTCCAGCTCGGTCCAGTTCGACAGCGGGAACACGCGGATCTGCTCGCCCGGGTGGACCCGGCCGTTGTACAGGTTCCACAGTTCGGGGCGCTGGTTCTTGGGGTCCCACTGGCCGAAGTCGTCGCGGAAGGAGAACACGCGCTCCTTGGCGCGGGCCTTCTCTTCGTCGCGGCGGGCGCCGCCGAAGAGCGCGTCGAACTGGTACTTCTCGGCGGCCTCGAGCAGCACCGGGGTCTGGATCCGGTTGCGGGTCCCGTCCGGCGGCTCGGTGACCATGCCGCGGTCGATCGCGTCCTGCACGGAGGCGACCAGGAGCTGGACGCCTGTCTCGGCGACTCTTCGGTCGCGGTAGTCGATGACCTCGGCGAAGTTCTGCCCGGTGTCGACGTGCATGACCGGGAAGGGCACCGGCGCGGGCGCGAACGCCTTCTGCGCCAGGTGGAGCATGACGATGGAGTCCTTGCCCCCGGAGAAGAGCAGTACTGGGCGCTGACAGGTGGCTGCGACCTCACGGAAGATGAAGATCGCCTCGGCCTCCAGCGCGGCGAGATGGCTGATGCGGTAGTCGCTCACCGGCGCAGTACTCCTCTCAGCTCGACCCCGTTCGGGGTGGGTTCGTTTCTCATCGGGTCCGGTCGGAACCGGTCGGTCAGTGCGTTTCGGCGATGGCCTTTAGCGCGGGCCCGGCCAGGTCGGGGCGGCAGACCAGGAGGTCCGGCAGGTACGGGTCGGCGTTGTTGTACCGCAGCGGAGCGCCGTCGATCCGCGAGGCGTGCCAGTCCGAGGCGAGGGCCACCGCCACTGGTGCGGCGGAGTCCCACTCGAACTGCCCGCCGGAGTGCACATAAGCATCCACTGTACCGGCGACGACGGCCATGACCTTGGCGCCGGCGGAGCCCATCGGGACGAGTTCGGCGCCGATGGCCGCCGCGACGGCCTCGGCCTCGGCCGGGGGCCTGGTGCGGGACACGGCGATCCGGGGCTTCCCGGCGCGGGCTTCGGGGACCTCGTAAAGCGCGTCGGTGCGCAACGTCACACCCTCTGCGGGGAGGGCGACGGCCGCGGCGGTGAGGCCGAGGCCCCGCTGCCACAGGGCGACGTGCACGGCCCAGTCGTCGCGTCCTGCTTCGGAGTACTCGCGGGTGCCGTCGAGCGGGTCGATGATCCAGACCCGGTCGGCGTCGAGGCGGGCGGTGCCGACGCGGCCCTGCTCGCCCTTGCCCTCCTCGGAGAGCACGGCGTCGCCGGGGCGCTCGGCCGCGAGGCGGCCGAGCAGGTAGTCGTCGGCCCGGCGGTCCCCGGCGGCCTTGAGCGCCTTGGGGTCGTCGAAGCCGAGTTCGTCCCTGAGCTCGAGGAGCAGTTCCCCCGCACCGTGGGCCAGTTCGGCGGCGAACCCCACGTCGTAGGCGTCGGCGGCCTGGGGCGTGGCGGTGGGGGCTCCGGTCGCGGATGCGGAGCCAGGGGCGTCATGCATGCCGGTCAGTCTACGCTGCGTCCCAATTGCGTCCAAATGCTGGGCCAGAAAATCCCGCGAAATGGGAGCAACTCGCGGGTTCGTCACGGTGCTCCTCCCTCACGCTGTCGGACCCTCGAGTCACTGTCGCACCGCCAATTCATGGCTCGCGAGCTTCGCCAGGAGCGGGGGCGCTTGGTCGCCGACACACCCGGCCCCGTGGGACAGCGCGTCAGTACGCCCCCTGCGGGCGCAGGATCGCGCTCACGGTGCGCAGCAGGATCACGAAGTCCAACGACAGCGTCCAGTGCTCGACGTAGCGCAGGTCCAGACGGACCGCTTCCTCCCACGGGAGGTCGGAGCGGCCGGAGACCTGCCACAGCCCGGTCATGCCGGGCTTGACGACCAGGCGGCGGCGCATGTCCGCCTCGTAGGCGGCGACCTCCACGGCCAGCGGCGGGCGCGGCCCGACCAGGCTCATGTCGCCTCGCAGCACGTTCACCAGCTGCGGGAACTCATCGATGGAGAAGCGGCGCAGGTACTTCCCGATCGGGGTGATCCGCGGGTCGTCCTTCATCTTGAACAGCACGCCGTCGGTCTCGTTGAGGTGCTGGAGGTGCGAGAGCCGCCGCTCCGCATCGGTGTACATCGTGCGGAACTTCCAGATGGTGAACGGCTGGCCGTTCTTGCCGATCCGTTCCTGCTTGAACACCGCCGGGCCGGGCGAGGTGCAGCGAATGAGGAACGCCGCGGTCAGCAGCAGCGGCGAGAGCGCCAGCAGGAGCGCGGCGGCGCCGATGCGGTCGACGGTCTCCTTCGCGAAGCGGCGCACGCCGGTCAGGTTGGCGTGGTCGAGGTGCAGCATCGGAAGGCCGTCGACCGGGCGGACGGTGGTGCGGTCCCCGGCGACGTCGACCAGTGCCGAGGCGACGATGAGGTCGACCTCGCTGCGCTCCAGTTTCCAGGCGAGGCGCCGCAGTGCGGTACCGTCGATCTCGGGGCAGGACAGGACGATCACGGTGTCGGCCCGCTCGACGGCGACGGCCTCGGCGATCCGGTCGAAGCTCCCCCGCACCCGGGTGTTGAACTCCAGCAATGCACCTTGGGGGCGCTCGGTCGGAAGACAGGCGGCGACCACCTTCATGCCGTGGTAGTGCTCGCGCCGCAACTGCACGATCAGCGCCGCCACGGTGGACTCGTGGCCGACTAGGACCACGCGCTTCATGCACCTGCCGCGCTTGCGCATCCGGTGCAGCCACTTGCGCCAGACGAAACGCCCGGCGATGGAGATTGATGCGGCCGTGGGAATGGCGATGAGGACGAATACCCGCGAAGTGGGCAGTTCAAGGCCGTAGGAGACGAGTGCGACGGCCGCGGTGAGGGCGATCGCGGCGTTGACCACGCGCTGGTATTCCTCGGTGCCGACGAACAGGTAGCGGCTTTCGAAGGCCCGCGAGAGGCCGAGCACGGCGATCCATACGGCGGGCAGGGCGATCAGGCTGAGGGCGTAGACCCGGCTGTGGTCGTCGAGGTGTCCGAAGCGGGCGAAGAACGCCACGGCCGCACCGAAGAACGCGGCGAAGACATCGCCCGCGATGATCCCGGCGAAGTATTTGCGCTGCCAGGCGGGCGGGGCGCTGTACTTGCGCCCCAAGGGATTGATCGAGTAGACGTGCCCTAGCCGATCGGACTGCCGGACGTCCTCTTGTGCCTCAACAACTGTCACAATCGATCTAACGAACGAGGAAACGAAGAGTGACGGCCAGATTACTGTGTGACGTCGACCATGCTGGGGACCGTGGAGGCGGTGACCCCCGACCGCATTGGGCGCTACATCCGAGGAGGGTTGGGCCCCTTGCCGAAAGGGGGCTCGACGCCGGTCCTATTTGACGTTGAAGGTGTTCTGCGCGGCCTCGACGCCTTTTTCGATGACGGCCTCGACCGCGTCCGCCGCCAGTTCGATATTGAGGTCGAGATCGGCGCGCTCGGCCTTGGCGAAGTCCTTGAGGACGAAGTCGGCGGCGTCCTGGCGGCCGGGCGGACGCCCGACCCCGAAGCGCACGCGCGCGTAGTCCTTGGTGCCCAGCACCTTCGACAGCGAGCGCAGGCCGTTGTGGCCGCCCTCGCCGCCGCCGCGCTTGATGCGCAGCTGCCCGTAGGGGATGTCGAGCTCGTCGTGGACGGCGATGACCGACTCGGGTTCGATCCCGAAGTACTGGGCCAGGGGCCCGACGGCCTCGCCCGAGAGGTTCATGAACGTCAGGGGCTTGACGAGGAGCAGGCGAGGCCCGCCTACCCCCAAGCGAGCCTCGCAGACTTCGGCGCGGACCTTGCGGGCCACGGCGAAACGGCCGCCGACGCGCCGGGCAAGCGCGTCGACGACCATGAATCCGACATTGTGACGGTTCGCGGCGTACTTCGGCCCGGGGTTGCCCAGGCCGGCGACCAGCGTCGTCGAGTCGTCGGTCATGTCAATATGTTCCGCTGTTACTCGGCAGCGGGGGTTTCGCCCTCGGCCGCTTCGGCCTCGGTTTCGGCGGCGGCTTCGGCGCGCGGCACGGTCACGGAGGCCAGGACGGTCTCCGGGTCGGTGACCAGCACGGTGCCCTCGGGGAGGACGACTTCGCCGGCGGTGCGCTGGGCGCCCACGGCCAGTCCTTCGAGGGAGACCTCGAGGGATTCGGGTATCGCGGTGGCTTCAGCCTCGACGGTCAGCGAGTCGTGCTCGTGGACGACCAGGCCGCCCTTCTCGACTTCGCCGGTCCAGCTGATGTAGACATCGGTGGTGATCTTCTCGCCGCGACGCACGATGATGAGGTCGGCGTGGACGATGTGATCCTTGAGCGCGTCGCGCTGGATGTCCTTGGGGATGACCAGCTCGCGGCTCCCGTCGGTTACTTGGACCTCGATGAGCTGGTTCAGGCCGCCCTTGCGGAGGACTGCGGCGAGCTCAAGCCCGGGAAGGGAGATGTGGCGCGGCTTCTCACCGTGGCCATAGACCACTGCCGGGACCTTTCCGGCCCGGCGAGTACGGCGCGCGCCGCCCTTCCCGAAGTCAGTGCGTGGCTCTGCGCTGATACGAACTTCGGACACGGAAATACTCCCCTGGTTCTCAAGAATAATTTCTAGCGGCGCTCGACGCTCACGTCGGCATTCAGAAGGGCACGCAGCCCTGAAAAAGACCTACGCCTCTGCGTCGATTACGGCGTCCGTTCGAGGACGCCCTCGCCGTCGGCAACCCCACCAGCCTACTACGGCTGGGGCGGGCCGATCGACACGGGCGTCGATGTGTGATTTAGGAGAGGCCGCCGAAGAGCGTGGTGACGGAGCCGTCGTTGAAGACTTCCCAGATGGCCTTGGCGACCAGCGGTGCGATCGACAGTACGGTGATCTTGTCGAGCTCGGCGACCTGCTTCGGCAGCGGCAGCGTATTGGTGACGATGACCTCGGAGACCGGGGCGGCGGCGAGCCGCTCGGCGGCCGGGTCGGACATGATCCCGTGCGTCGTGGCGATGACGATGTCGTCGACGCCCGCCTGCTTGAGCATCTCCGCGGCCGAGACGATCGTCCCGGCCGTGTCGATCATGTCGTCGATGAGCAGGCAGGTGCGGCCCTCGACGTCGCCGACCACCTTGTGCGCGACCACCTGGTTGGGCTTGAGCGGGTCGCGGGTCTTGTGCACGAACGCGATCGGGCAGCCGCCGAGGCGGTCGGACCAGCGCTCGGCCAGGCGGACCCGGCCGGTGTCGGGAGAGACGATCGCCATCTGGCGGTCGGCGTACTTCTCCTCGACGTAGCGGGCCAGGGTGCCCATCGCGAACAGGTGGTCCACCGGTCCGTCGAAGAAGCCCTGGATCTGCGCGGTGTGCAGGTCGACAGTGAGGATGCGGTCGGCGCCGGCGGTCTTGAGCATGTCGGCCATGAGACGGGCCGAAATGGGCTCGCGGCCGCGGTGCTTCTTGTCCTGACGCGCGTAAGGGTAGAACGGGAGCACCACGGTGATGCGCTTCGCGGAGCCGCGCTTGAGCGCGTCGATCATGATGAGGGTCTCCATGACCCACTCGTTGATCGGCGCGGGCATCGATTGGACGACGAAGGCGTCGCAGCCGCGCACGGACTCTTGATATCGGACGAAGAGCTCGCCGTTGGCGAAGGAGTAAGCGCTCATCGGTGTCGGTGCGACCCCGAGGTGCTTGCCGATCTCCTCGGCCAGTTCCGGGTAACCGCGCCCGGAGAACAGCATGAGCATCTTGGAGTTGACAGCGGACATGCTCGCCATGGCGATGGATCCCCCATAGGTCGTCACCGGAACCTCGACGCTCCCAGTCTCCCCTGTGCGAACAGCCGGTGCGCACCGACGGGGGTATTAAATGTGCGGTTACTCTCCCGCAACGCTGTCCTCAACCGTTGCTCGCCTCGCGGCCTCGTCGGTGAACGTACCGGGGCGATTCGCCGCAACCCAGCCGTCCTTGTTCGCCTGGCGCCCTCGCGCGATGGCGAGCTGGCCGGGAGCCACGTCCTCGGTGATGGTCGATCCGGCGGCGACGTAGGTGCCGTCGCCCACGTTCACGGGCGCGACGAGGGTCGAATTGCAGCCGATGAAGACGCCCTCGCCGATGTCGGTGTGGTGCTTGGACACGCCGTCATAGTTGGCGACGACGACGCCGCAGCCGATATTGGCCTTCGCGCCGACGGTGACGTCACCGAGGTAGGCGAGGTGGTTGGCCTTCGCGCCGGGACCAACTTCGACGTTCTTGGTCTCCACGAACGCCCCGATCTTGGAGCCCTCGGCGAGCTTGGAGGCCGGGCGCAGGTGGGCGAACGGGCCGACCGTCGCGCCATTGCCGATGGTGGCCTGGTCGGCGTGGCTGCGGATGACGCGGGCGCCGGCCTCGACGATGGTGTCGGTCAGGGTCGTGTCGGGGCCGATCTCGGCGCCCGAGTCCACGGCGGTGGCGCCCTTGAGCTGGCATCCGGGGTGGATGAGCACGTCGGGGGCGACCTGGACGGTGGCGTCGATCCAGGTGGTCTCGGGGTCCTCGAGGGTGACGCCGGACTTCATCAGTTCGGTGTTGATGCGGCCCTGGAGGATGCGACGGAGCCCGGCGAGCTGGGCCCGGTCGTTGCAGCCGAGGGTCTCGGTGGGGTCGTCCACGACGACGGCGCCGATCTGGTGCCCGGCGTTGCGGGCGAGTTCGAGGACGTCGGTGAGGTACTCCTCGCCCTGGTCGTTGGCGGTGGTGAGCTTGGTCAGCTGCTCGCGCAGGACCGCCACGTCGAAGGCGTAGATGCTGGAGTTGACCTCGTGGATCGCCAGTTCGTCGGGATCCGCGTCGCGGTGCTCGACATTGCGCAGGACCGATCCGTCATGGTCGCGCACGATTCGGCCTAGGCCCTGGGGGTCGTCGACGACGGCGGTGAGGACGGTGGCGGAGTTGCCGGCCTTCTCGTGGACCTCGAACAGCTCATTGAGGGTGTCGGGGCGCAGCAGCGGCGTGTCCCCCGCCGCCACCAGCACGGTCCCGACCAGGCTGGGAGTGGCCTCGAGCGCGATGCGCACCGCGTGGCCGGTGCCGAGCTGCTCGGCCTGGAAGACCGTCTCGGCATCGGGGGCGTACTCGTCCAGGTAGGCGGTGACCTGGTCGGCCGCCGCACCGATGACGACAATGCGCCGGTCGGGGCGGATCGCCTTGGTGGCCTTGAGGACGTGTCCCAGAAGCGGCCTGCCCAACAGCTCGTGGAGCATCTTGGGTTTGGTGGATTTCATGCGAGTGCCTAGGCCCGCAGCCAGGATGATCGCCGAACGCTCACTGCTCATGATGGGCAATGCTAGTCCGTGACGAGAGGGTGAACGAGGACGGCCCGGGCCGGTTCATTACCGAATCGTTACGAGGTAAGCGCTGTACTCATCACTCCGATACTTGTGCGACGTACATCACTTGTCATATGTTGCTGACAGCAACAAATATCGGAGGTACCTCTCGTGCTCTACCCCAGAACGACACGCATCCTCAGAACCGCTTTCGCGGCGGCCGGCGCCGCCGCCCTCACCTTCACCCTCGTCGCCTGCGGCGACGACGACAGCGGCGGCGGAGGCGAGACCCCGAAGATCGGGGTCATCCTCCCCGACTCCGCCTCCTCGGACCGGTGGGAGACCGCCGACCGCGTCTACCTGCAAGCCGCCTTCGAGGCCGCCGGCGTCGACTACGACATCCAGAACGCCCAGGGCAGCAAGGAAGACTTCCAGACGATCGCCGACCAGATGCTCACCGGCGGCATCGACGTCCTCCTGACCGTCAACCTCGACTCCGGAACCGGCGCCGCCGTCATCGAGAGCGCCAAGTCCCAGGGCGTGGCCACCATCGACTACGACCGCCTCACCGAAGGCGGCGGGGCCGACTACTACGTCAGCTTCGACAACGAGGCCGTCGGCCGCCTCCAGGGCGAGACCCTCGTCTCGTGCCTCGAAGGCGTCGACAACCCGCTCGTTGCCGAGCTCAACGGTTCCCCCACCGACAACAACGCCACCCTGTTCAAGACCGGCTACGACTCGGTCCTCGACCCGCTCTACGAATCCGGCGACTTCACCAAGAGCGCCGACGAATGGGTGCCCGACTGGGACAACGCCCAGGGCGGCACCATCTTCGACCAGATGCTCACCGACTCCGGCGCCGAGATCGACGGCGTCCTCGCCGCCAACGACGGCCTCGCCCACGCGGTCATCACCGTCCTCGAACGCAACGGCCTCAACGGGACCGTCCAGGTCACCGGCCAGGACGCCACCCTCCAGGGCCTGCAGAACATCCTCGCCGGCGACCAGTGCATGACCGTCTACAAGGCCATCGAGGAGGAGGCCAACGCCGCCGCCGACCTCGCCGTCGCGCTCACCAGCGGCGACAAGCCCACCACCGACGCCACCGTCACCGACCCGGTCACCGAGGCCGACGTGCCCGCCGTCCTCCTCGACCCCGTCGCCATCACCATCGACAACATCCAGGACGTCGTCGACGACGGCTTCGTCGACCCGGTCGAGCTGTGCGCCGGCGACTACGCCGCCGCCTGCGAAGAGCACGGCATCGGGTAGGGCCGACCGTGCTGCTCGAACTCACAGGCGTCTCGAAGCGCTTCGGCCCCGTCGAAGTCCTCTCCGAGGTCGACCTCTCCATTGACGCCGGCGAGGTCTGTGCCCTCGTCGGCGACAACGGGGCCGGCAAGTCCACCCTCGTCAAATGCGTCGCGGGCATCCACGCCATCGACGGCGGCTCCATCGCCGTCGAAGGCGAAGTCCGCGACATCTCCGGCCCCCGCGACGCCGCCGCCCTCGGCATCGAGATCGTCTACCAGGACCTGGCCCTGTGCGACAACCTCGACATCGTCGAGAACCTCTTCCTCGGACGCGAGCGGCGCCGCGGCATCGTCCTCGACGACGACAGCATGGAACAGCTCGCCGCCGAAACCCTCGACTCGCTCGCCGTGCGCACCATCCGCAACCTCCGCCAGAACGTCGCCAGCCTCTCCGGCGGACAGCGCCAGACCGTCGCCATCGCCAAGGCGGTGCTGTGGAACTCACGGCTGGTCATCCTGGACGAGCCGACCGCGGCGCTCGGGGTCGCCCAGACCCGGCAGGTCCTCGAACTCATCCGCCGCCTCGCCGATCAGGGCCTGGCCGTCCTCTACATCAGCCACAACCTCAACGACGTCTTCGCCGTCGCCGACCGGATCGCCGCCCTCTACCTGGGGCGCATGGCGGCCGTGCTCGACGCGGCCGACACCACCCAGTCGCAGGTGGTCGAGCTCATTACCAGCGGCCGGTCCGGCTCGCTGGGGCTCACCGACACGAACGGAGCCCGGACGTGAGCGAGAACCTCGAAACACTCCACGACGCGTCAGAACCGGCCGATGCGACCGCCGCCCCCGGCGCTCCCGATCCGATGGGCGCCGTGGTCGCCCATGTCCGCGGCTATCTCGCGAACGTGCGGTCCGGAGAGGTCGGGGCGCTCCCGGCCGTGGCCGGGATCGTGGCGCTGTGCCTGTTCTTCGGCATGGCCAAGCCTGTGTTCTTCTCGGTGGGGAACCTCGCCAACCTGTTCGGGCAGGGCGCGGCGGTCGTCTGCATCGCGATGGGGCTGGTGTTCGTCCTGATCATCGGCGAGATCGACCTGTCGGCCGGATTCGCCTCCGGGGTGTGCGCGGCGATCATGGCGGTGATCCTGACCGACCTGGGCCTGTCGTGGCCGCTGGCCATCGGGGCGGCCCTGGTCACCGGCACGATCATCGGCCTGACGCTGGGCGCGCTGGTGGTGAAGCTCGGGATTCCCTCGTTCGTGGTGACGCTCGCGGCGTTCCTGGCCTTCCAGGGAATCGCACTCATCATCCTCAAGGAGGGCACCAACATCACCATCCACGACGCGACCGTCAAGGCGATCGCGGGCGGGAACCTGGAGCGCTGGCAGGGGTGGACGCTGCTAGCGATCACCATCGCCGGGTACGGGGCGGTGCAGGTGTCGCGGTGGAGGCGCCGAATCGGCCGTGCACTGGTCCACGAGCCCCTGGCGGTGGTGGTGGCGCGGATCGCGGCGCTCGCCGCACTGCTGAGCGGGACGGTGTTCCTGCTGAACCTAGAGCGGTCGGCCAACCCGCAGATCATCTCGCTCACCGGGGTGCCGGTGGTCGTGGTGATCCTGGGCGTGCTGTTCACGATCTGGTCGTTCATCTTGCACCGCACCAGGTTCGGACGCCACCTCTATGCGGTGGGCGGAAACCGGGAGGCGGCCGTGCGGGCGGGCGTGAACGTGGACCGGGTGCGCATCGCCGCGTTCGTCATCTGCTCCGGAATGGCGGCGGTCGGCGGCGTGGTCGCGGCCTCGCGGGCGGCCTCGGTCGATCCGAACACCGGCGGATCCAATGTGCTCCTGCTTTCGGTCGGAGCCGCCGTCATCGGCGGTGCTAGCCTCTTCGGAGGCAAGGGGACCGTGAGGGCGGCGCTGCTTGGAGGTGCGGTAGTGGCGATCATCAACAACGGCATGGGCCTGATGGGCCTGAGCGCAGGCGTCCGTTTCGGCGTGACGGGGGCCGTGCTGCTGCTCGCGGCCGGCGTCGACGCCGCCTCCCGCGGCCGGGGCGCGATCTTCGGCAGGCACTGACCGGTGGCCCGGCCGGCGACCGAGGAGTTGCGGCGGCGCAATCGCGCCGCTCTGCTCGAACAGCTGCACCGCCACGGGCCCCAGACGCGGGCCGAACTGACCGAAGCCCTGGGCCTCAACCGGTCGACGATCGGGGGCCTGGCGGCGGACCTGTCGGAGTCGGGTCACCTCCAGGAGACGACGGGACGGTCGACCGGTTCGGCCGGCCGTCCCTCGACCCTCGTGGAGTGTGTCGCGAAATCGGTGTCGGTCGCGGCCGTGGAGCTGCGATTCGATCGGGTGCGGTTCGCGCTGACCGGACTCGGTGGTGAGGTCTTGGACCGCGGCGAGCTGCCACTGGAGGCGAGTGCCGGCGCGGACGCGGCCGCCGCCGCGACGGCGTCACTGCTGGACGGCGCGGAGGTCGCCGAGGCGGTGGCGGCAGTGCCGGGCCTGGTCTCGGGCGGGGTCGTCGGGCATTCGAGCGAACTCGGATGGGACGGCACCGACCTCGGTGCGGCGCTGGCGGAGGCGACGGGCCGGAAGTGGCGGGTGACCGATGCGGCCACCGCGGGAGCGGTCGGCGAATGGTCGCGCGGCGACGCTGGCGAGGCCCGCAATCTCATGTACCTGCACGGCGGGCGGGGCCTGACGGCCGGCATAGCGGTCGAGGGCCGGGCCCGGCCAGGCAGTTCGATCCAGTTGGGGCACATCGTGGTCGAACCGGGCGGGCGGGAATGCCGGTGCGGAATGCGCGGGTGCCTGGAGGCGGAGATGGGCGCGTTCGGCTTCACGGAGGCGATCGAGACGACGACCGTCGCGGCCGACCTGGGCGATACGAAGGCACGCGAGGCGCTGCGGCGTTCGGGCCAGTACCTGGGAAGGGCCCTGGGCGCGGTGGTGACGGCGGTGGGCCCGGACGAGATCCTGTTCGGCGGTTGGCTGCGCGAGCTGTACCTGTCGTCGGCGGCGGCGGTGCGCTCGGCGCTGGCGGAGACGACGCTCCCGCAACTGCGATCGGGATTGCGCCTGCGAACACCGGCACTGGGAGCGGAGGGCCCGCTGATCGGCGCGGCCGAAACGGGCTTCGAAGCGATCATCGACGAGATGCGCTGAACCTGAGTAAACGCTGGCCCGCCAGGACTCGAACCTGGAATAACTGAACCAAAATCAGTAGTGTTGCCGATTACACCACGGGCCAATGGCCGCACTCGGCGGCCGGAACAAGGATAGCGCTAGGAGTCCGACCACACGTGCGGGGGCACCTGGGCCCGGATCTTGCGGAGAACGTCCACGCGCGCCAACCGCTCGTCGTGGTCCGCCTCGCCTTCGCGGAAGGTCATGAGCCACGACTCTGCGAACCGCCACCCGAGCTCCCGAACGCGCGGGTCGGTGAGCATCCACTCCATCGTGCGGGCATGCACCACGTCGAATGCGAAGCGGCGGTCGGTCGAGCGAATCCGGAACCGGTCGTTGAAGGCCTGGTTCTCGAACTCGATGTCCTTCACCAGCGCCCGCGTCGCCTTCGTCTCCTCGGCGACGTCGAGCATCGGAACGGGCTTCGGCAGGGGCACCGCGACCACCTGCCAGCGGCGGTACTTCCGCTTCTCGTTCCCCTGGCCTTCCTCGTACTCGAAGATCAGCACGGGTTCTCCACGGTGCTCGCCGCGCAAGACGTTCTGGACCCGCCGGCCCCTGTTCTTGTCGAACGGGTCGAAGCTCACCAGCTCCAGCAGGCCGCCGTCGAACTCGCGATAGGCGAAACCGTGCCGCTCCGCCCAGGCGCGGGCCTTGGCGGCGCGTCTCGCCTTGCGGCGGAAGGTGATGTAGATCAGGGTGCCGCCGATGACGAACGGCAGCAGCAGGCACAGCGGTGCGAAGTCGGAGAGTTCCACCATTCCTCCTATGTTGTGTGTGATATGCCGAAGGCCCGACCCTCCTACGGAGCGCCGGGCCGGTTCAAACCGGGTTATTCGCCTACTGGTTCGACCACACGTGCTGCGGCACCTGCGCGTGGATGTCGATGAGGAAGTCCGCGTAGAAGAAGACCTCTTCGAGCTTGAGGCCCCCGGACCGGAACGTCATCAGCCACGGTCCCTCGAAGCGCCAGCGGTAGGACTGGGCGCGCTGATCGGAGAGCATCCACTCCATCGTCCTGGCGTGGACCACGTCGAATGCGAAGCGTCGGTTCGGCCCCTTGACGCGGAAGATGTCGTTGAACCGCTGGTTCTCGAACTCGATGTCCTTGGAGAACCGCTTGGTCAGGAAGTTCTCCTGGCTGATGTCCAGCAGCGGCCGGGCCGTCGGCAGGCCGATCGCGACGACCTGGTTGTGGAACGTCTTGCGCTCCTTGCCCGAGCCGGTCGTGTAGCTGTACTGGAAGAACACGATGTGGAGGTTCTTGTACATGCCCCGGAAGACGTCGATGCCCTTGCGGGAGTGGCCGACGTTGAACGGCTCCTCGGTGGACAGTCCTACGACCGAGTTGTCGCTCGGTTCGTAGTGGAAGCCGTACTGGGCGGCCCAGGCGCGGTACTCGGCGATCTTCTTCTGGCGGTGGCGCCAGGCGAAATAGGCGATCGCGGCTGCGGCCAGGCCGCACAGAATCCAGATCAGAATTTCCACTGGGGTGTTCCTTCAAGGGTGGGCAGTTTTGTCGGGGGGAACGGAGAAGGGCAGGACAGGTCAAAGGCTCCGAGCTGGCGCCTTCCTACCGGCCGTAGGGCTGCTGGCCGTAGCCCGGCTGCTGCCCGTATCCGGGCTGCTGGGGCTGTTGCGGCTGCTGCGGCGGCTGGCCGTAACCGGGCTGCTGGGGTGCGTAGCCGGGATGTTGCTGCGGCTGCTGCTGGCCGTAACCGGGTTGGGGGGCAGGCTGGCCGTAACCGGGCTGCTGAGGCGCGTAACCGGGATGTTGCTGCGGCGGCGCGGCGGGGGGCAGCTGGCCGGGGGCCGGCTGCGGGGGAAGCTGCTGCTGCGGTTGACCGTAACCGGGCTGCGGCTGCGCGGGGGCCGGACCGCCTCCCATGTTGCGCAGCTTCGGCGCGACGCGGGCCTCGGGGGTGTCGAGCTCGAAGTACTCCTCGGGCTGGAACCCGTTCGCCTTGGCGGACATGCTCGTGGGGAACACCTGCAACGCGGTGTTGTACTCGCGCACGTTGGCGTTGTAGAACCGGCGCGGAGCCGCGATGCGGTTCTCCGTCTCGGTGATCTCGGCCTGGAGTTGCAGGAAGTTCTGGTTGGTCTTCAGCGTCGGGTACTGCTCCTGCATGTGGATCACACCGCGGACGGCGCTTCCGAGCTGGCCTTCGGCCGCGCCCTGGGCGGCGTGGCCTGCGTTGGGGTCCTGACGGACCTGCATCGCGCCGGCGCGAGCGGCGGCCACCTGCTGGAGGGCGGCGCTCTCGGAACCGGCGGCCTGCTGCACCACGTACATCAGGTTGTCGAGGAGGTCGTAGCGGCGCTGGAGTTCGACGTCGATCTGCGCCCACGACTCCTGGGTGATGTTGCGCAGCCGCACGAGCTTGTTCTTCCCGCTCATCATCCAGATCACGAAGATGAGGGCGATCAGCACCAGGACGACAAGGGTCACGATAAGTCCGGTCATGAAACGAGAGCTTAGTGCATCTACGCCACAACGAGGGCACCGCACAGAGCCCGTCACGCGAAGCGGATAGGCGCGGCAACGGCACCGTTCCGGAATTTGAGAATGCCCCCGCGCGAATATCGCGCGGGGGCATTTCCAATGGTTCAGATCAGACGATCAGTGCGTTCTCCACGACCGAGGCCAGTTCGGCCGCAACCGAATTCGCGACCGGTTCCTCGGGGGCCTCGACCATGACCCGCACCAGCGGTTCGGTGCCGGACGGACGCAGCAGGATGCGGCCGTCGGCGCCGAGCTTGCGCTGCCATTCGGCGACGGCGGACTTGACCGACTCGGCGTGAATGACGGACTTGTCGGCGACGCGGACATTGATGAGGACCTGCGGGGCCGGGGTGAACACCGAGGCCAGTTCGGCCAGGCTCTTCCCGGTCGCGGCCATGCGGGACAGCAGCATGATCGCCGTCAGCGAGCCGTCGCCGGTGGTGCCGTGGTCGGACATGATGATGTGCCCGGACTGCTCGCCGCCGAGCGAGAAGTCGCCCTCGGCGAGGCGTTCGAGGACGTAGCGGTCGCCGACCTTGGTGGTCTCCAGCTTGATGCCGGCCCTGCCCATCGCCTGGTGCAGACCGAGATTGCTCATGACGGTGGTGACGAGAGTCTCACTGCGGAGCTGTCCGGCGTCGCGCATCGCCAGCGCGAGGATCGCCATGATGGCGTCGCCGTCCACGATGTTTCCCTTGGCGTCGACGGCGAGGCAGCGGTCGGCGTCGCCGTCGAGGGCGATGCCGGCGTCGGCTCCGTGTTCGACGACGGCGGCGCGCAGGCCGTCCATGTGGGTAGAGCCGCAGTTGTCGTTGATATTGAGGCCGTCGGGGTCGTTGTTGATGGCGATGACCTCGGCGCCGGCCCGGCGCAGGGCCTCGGGGGCGGCGTTGGCGGCGGCCCCGTTGGCGGGGTCGACCACGACTTTCAGGCCGTTGATCGGGCTGGGGCACACCGCGACCAGGTGTTGGATGTAGGTCTCGACGGGGTCGACGGAGTGGATGATGCGTCCGACGTCGGCGCCTTGCGGCAGGGGCCGGGGTTCGTCCATGGCGCGCTCGATCGCGTCCTCGACCTCGTCGGGGAGCTTGCGGCCGCCGCCGGAGAAGAATTTGATGCCGTTGTCGGGCATGGGGTTGTGGGAGGCCGAGATCATGACGCCGAAGTCGGCGCCGGTCACGGCGGTCAGGTGCGCGACGGCGGGGGTGGGTAGGACGCCCAGGTCGATGACCTCGACTCCGGCGGCGGCGAGTCCGGCGGCGGAGGCGGCCTGGAGCATTTCGCCGGAGGCGCGCGGGTCGCGGCCGACGACGGCGACGGCGCGCCTGTCGATGGGGCCGAGCACGCGTGCGGCCGCGATATTGAGCTTGAGCGCCAGCTCGGGCGTGAGATCGGCGTTGGCCCTCCCGCGAACGCCGTCGGTACCGAACAGTCGTGACACGGTGTATCCCCTCTTGACGAAGCTCTCCGGCCTGGCGGCGGGCCCGGCCCTGCGGAGCTCGTGGGCCAACGGCTGGCCCGGCGCGATCGGTGGCAGAGAAAAGGGGCTGCCGAGGATGTCCTCGGCAGCCCCGTCGCTTGTGCAGACTAGCGCGTCCCTCTGAAGGAGGGAACCGGTGCTAGCGCTTCGAGTACTGCGGCGCCTTGCGGGCCTTCTTGAGGCCGTACTTCTTGCTTTCCTTCTCGCGGGCGTCGCGGGTCAGGAAGCCGGCGGCCTTGAGGGCCGGGCGCATGTTCGGGTCGACTTCGAGCAGGGCCCGGGCGATGCCCAGACGCAGCGCGCCGGCCTGGCCGGTGGCGCCGCCGCCGTGGATGTTGACCAGGACGTCGAAGTTGTCACCGGCTTCGACGGTCACGAAGGGCTCCGCGACGGTCTGCTGGTGGACCTTGCTGGGGAAGTAGTCCTCGAGGCTCTTGCCGTTGACGACGTACTTGCCGGTGCCCGGGACCAGGCGGACGCGGGCGATGGCGCGCTTGCGGCGGCCCACGGTCTGGATCGGGCGGTCGGACGGGATGGTCGGGATGCTGGGCACGGACGGGGCCGCGGCCACGTCGGCCGGAACCTCGGGCACCTCGACGGGGACGTCGACAGGCGCCTCGGCCGGGGTCTCGACGGCTTCAGCGGCGGGGGTCTCGACGGCCTCGGGGGCTTCGTCGACGACCTCAGCGGCGGCCTCGACTTCGGCCTCGGGGGCTTCGACGGCCTCCGGGGCTTCGGCTTCCACAGCCTCGACGGCTTCGGTCTCGGTGGTCTCGGGGACCTGGTTTTCTTCGCTCATGAGTGGTTGCTCCTATTCCGCCCGCGCCTACTGCGCGATCTTCGTGATCTCGTACGGCTTCGGCTGCTGGGCGGCGTGCGGGTGGCCAGGACCCACGTAGACCTTCAGCTTCTTGTAGACGGCGCGACCGAGCTTGTTCTTCGGCAGCATGCCGAGGACGGCCTTCTCGACGACCTTGTGCGGGGCCTTTTCCATGAGCTCCGCGTATGTCTTCTCCTTGAGACCGCCCGGGTAACCGGAGTGCCGGTAGGCCTTCTTGGTCTGGAGCTTGTCCCGGGTCAGCACGACCTTCTCGGCGTTGATGACGATGACGTAGTCGCCATTGTCGGTGTTCGGCGCGAAGGTGGGCTTGTGCTTGCCTCGGAGCAATTGGGCCGCGTGCGTCGCGAGCCGACCCAACACCACGTCGGACGCGTCGATCACGAGCCACTGCGGGTCGATGTCACCCGGCTTAGGGCTGTACGTGCGCACAGTCTTTACCTAGCTTTCGTTGTCGGTGTGGAACGAACCCCGCAGATGTTTCGCGGAGCCGCCTGAATCCCTCCGGGCCGCGGAGCGGCCGTGCGGGCGGGATTCGTTGGACAGCGCCTCGTGATGAGAGCACTCGAACAACAGGCACTAACTTTACGCGGTCGTGGCGGAGGCACCGAAGGCGGCCGCCGTGACCTCGGATACAGCCCCGGTCCGGGGTCGCAGGCCACGCCGGCGGCGATGCGGTTCACGGAGACTCGCGGGGCGGCGCGAGTCGGCTGCGCATGGGATGATTGTCGCTGAATGCCCGTTCCGCCCCCTAGGAGCATCCATGGCACGGAACGACCCCGCAGATCCGCTCGCCGCGCTCGAACACGTTCTCAGCGCGCAGCAGCACGATTCGATCATGCGCCTGATCCAGGTGCACGAGGCGACCGGCGACATGGCCGCGCTCGTCTCGGCCGAAGCCCAATCGGCCGTGTACCTGGATCAGGCGGGCCCCGCCGTACTGCCTGATGCCCTCGCCGCGCGCGCCATGGTGCTGTGGACCCGCTACGAACGACTCGCCGTGCCAGGCGACCTGGACGAGGCCGCCGACTGCCTCGAACGCAGCCTCGCGCTGCACGAGCGCGGCGCCGGCGACAAGTCCCGGATCCCCATGATCCGGTCGGACCTGGCCGGGATCCACCTCCTGCGCTGGCAGTCCCTGCGGTCCGGCGACGACCTCGACACCGCGCTGCGCCACCTCCGCAAGGCGCTCGACGTCACCGGCGAATCGGACCCGCACTACCTCGACCGGATCGACCGCCTCGGCGGCATCCTCGAAGCCCGGTTCCGCCAGTACGGCGACTACGAGTCGCTCCAGGAGGCGCTGAAGCGGTACCGCGAAGCACTCGGGGCGACCGAGCAGGGGACGGCCCAGTTCGCCGGCCGGGCCTCGAACCTCGGGCTGGCGTACGTACTGACCGGCTACGACGCGGACAAGGCGGTCGAGCTGACCCGGCACGCCGTCGACCTCACCCGGCCGGCCTACCCGCTGCACGCGCGGTTCCAGTCGAACCTGAGCGTGGCGCTGGTCGCCCGGCACCGACAGCGGGGGTGGGCGGTCGACCTCGACGCCGCCCGCAAGGCCTCCCGCGCCGCCGTCGCCTTCACCCCGAAGCGCGACTCCGCCCGCGCCATGCGAATGCTCCAACTGGCCGAGGTCGCCATCGAGCAGTACCGCATCGATCCGCAGCCGAAGCACCTCAAGGAGGTGATCCGCACCGCCCGTCAGGTGGCGCTCGTGGGGCGAGGCACCGCGTTCGGCTCTGTGGCGCTCGGCCTCGAGGGGTGGGCGGACAGCGTGTTGGCGCTCAACCATCGCAGGAGCCCGATGCGTCTGCGCCGCGCCGAGCGCAATCGCGCCGAGGCCTGGCGCAGCCCGAACCTTCCGACCAGCCAACGCATCCACTACGGCAAGCAGTGGGCCGCCCATGCGGTGGTGCGGTCGCCGCAGGAGGCGCTGGAGCGTTTCGAGGAAGTGAGCGAGCTGCTCCCCCGGCTCGCCTCCCAGCGGATCTCACGGGCCGACCAGGAACGCGCGCTCGGCGAGATCAACGGGTTCGTCTCCGACGCCGCCGCGTGCGCGGTCGCCGCCGGACGCCCCGAGCGGGCGGTCGAGCTGCTCGAAGGCGGTCGCGGGACCCTGCTGTCGCGGGTCTTCAACCTCCGCAGCGACCTCGACGTGCTCCGTGGGGCGCATCCGCGGATGGCCGACGAGCTCGAAGCGGCAAGAGAGGCATTGGACTCGCCGAATCCTCGTCCGGGAACCGACCGCCACCGCCTGTCGCGGCGCTGGGACGAGCTGGTGGAGGAGGTCCGCGCACTCGTCGGGTTCGAGGACTTCCTGCGGACGCCGGGGTGGTCCTCGCTCGCCCGGGAGCTGCGGGGGCTGGGTCCGGTGGTGTGGATCAATGTCAGTTTGCTCGGCAGCCATGCCCTGTGCCTCGTGGCGGGCGAGTTGAAGGTGGTGGATCTGCCCGGTCTGGGGCCCAACGAGGTGCAGCGGAGGGCGAACGCGTTCCGCCGGGAAGTCGTGTCGCCGATGCGGGACGCGGCGCTGGCGGTGGCGGACACGCGCCGGTGGCTGTGGGAGGAGTTGGCGGAACCGGTCCTGGCCGAGCTGGGTCTGCTGGAGGCGCGGGAAGCGCCTGGAGATCGGGGCGGCGGGGGCGGTTCGGACTCGGACGAGTCTTATGACGACTGGCCGACGGTGCATTGGATTCCGACCAGGGGTTTGGCGTTCCTGCCGATTCACGCGGCCGGCGGGCCCGTCGCGGTGCTGGACCGGGTCGTCTCCTCGTACGCCCCGACCGCCCGCAGCCTCACCGTCCACGCTGGTGGAACGAATCGCGGCGGCAGGGCGCCGAAGGCGCTGCTGGTGGCCGCCGAGAACGCCGCCCCGCTCCCGCTGCTGCCCGGGGTGGTCAAGGAGGTGCGGTCGCTGGGCAAGATCCTTCCGGGCTCGCTGACCCTCACCGGGGAGCGGGCCGTCCGCCGGGAGGTCCTGGCCGCACTGCCGAGCCACGACTGGGCTCACTTCGCGTGCCACGCGGTCTATCCGCACGGCGGCTCCAGCACCGGCGGCCTGATGCTGCACGATGCGAACGGGCGGCCGCTGTCCATCGGCGACATCGCGGCCAAGTGGTCCCAGGGCGCCGAACTGGCGTTCCTGTCGGCCTGTGACACCGCGCAGTCGGCCCCGGAACTGGCCGACGAGGCGGTCCACCTCGCCGGCGCGTTCCAGCTCGCGGGCTACCGCCAGGTGGTGGGGACGCTGTGGCCGGTCCAGGACCAGGCCGCGCGCTCGATCGCCGAGCGGTTCTATAAGCGCGCGGTCCAAGGCGAGTCCAGCGCGGTCGCACTGCACGGCGCGTTGCGCCAGATGCGCGACGAGCGGCCGGGCGAGCCGGCGGTGTGGGCCTCCCACGTCCTCTTCGGCAGGTGAGCGGCAGGCCGGCGCACGGTCCGGAACCGGCGGCCCAGTCCGCCCGTCGGTCGACTACCCCTTGGTCTCGACCACTGGGAGGTAGACCTTCCCTCCCGACTGCATGAACTCCTCGCTCTTGTCGAACATGCCCTGCGCGGCGTAGTCCTTCAGCTCCTGGCTGATCTTCATGCTGCAGAACTTGGGGCCGCACATCGAGCAGAAGTGCGCGGTCTTCGCCGGCTCGGCCGGGAGGGTCTCGTCGTGGTACTCGCGGGCCCGGTCGGGGTCGAGCGAGAGGTTGAACTGGTCTTCCCAGCGGAATTCGAATCGCGCCTTGGAGAGCGCGTCGTCCCACTGCTGCGCCCCCGGGTGGCCCTTGGCGAGGTCGGCGGCGTGGGCGGCGATCTTGTAGGCGATCACCCCTTCCTTGACGTCTTCGCGGTTCGGAAGTCCAAGGTGCTCCTTGGGTGTGACATAACAGAGCATCGCGGTGCCGAACCAGCCGATCATGGCCGCGCCGATCGCGGAGGTGATGTGGTCGTAGGCGGGGGCGACGTCGGTGGTGAGCGGCCCGAGCGTGTAGAACGGGGCCTCGCCGCACAGCTCCTGCTGGAGGTCGACGTTCTCCTTGATCTTGTGCATCGGCACGTGGCCGGGGCCCTCGCACATGACCTGGACGTCGTACTCCCAGGCGATGTGGGTGAGCTCGCCGAGGGTGCGCAGCTCGGCGAACTGGGCGTCGTCATTGGCGTCGGCGATGGAGCCGGGACGCAGGCCGTCGCCGAGGGAGAAGGCGATGTCGTACTTCGCGAAGATCTCGCACAGCTCGCGGTAGTGCGTGTAGAGGAAGTTCTCCTCGTGGTGGGCGAGGCACCAGGCGGCCATGATGGATCCGCCGCGCGAGACGATCCCGGTGACGCGGTTCGCGGCGAGCGGCACGTAGCGCAGGAGCACGCCGGCGTGCACGGTCATGTAGTCGACGCCCTGCTCGGCCTGCTCGATGATGGTCTCGCGGTAGACCTCCCAGTTGAGTTTCACCGGGTCGCCATTGACCTTTTCGAGGGCCTGGTAGAGCGGGACAGTGCCGATCGGGACGGCGGAGTTGCGGACGATGTGCTCGCGGGTCTCGTGGATGTGCTTGCCGGTCGAGAGGTCCATGACCGTGTCGGCGCCCCACTTGGTCGCCCAGGTCAGCTTCTCGACCTCGGCGGCGATGGAGTCGGAGACGGCCGAGGTCCCGATGTTCGCGTTGATCTTGGTGAGGAAGTTCTTGCCGATGATCATCGGCTCGGTCTCGGGGTGGTTGATGTTGTTGGGGAGGATGGCGCGGCCGGCGGCGATCTCGTCTCGCACGAACTCGGGGGCGAGCCCTTCGCGGAGGGCGACGAACGACATCTCGGGCGTCACGATGCCCTGCTTGGCGTAGTGGAGCTGGGTGTTGCACTCCAGTTCGACGCCGTCGTGTTCGATCTTCGCGACGGGGGTGCCGCGATGCTCGGCGATCCAGGTCTCTCGCAGCTTCGGAAGCCCGACCTCGGGATCGGAACCGGGACCGGACGTGTCGTAGAGGCGAACGGGAGCCTCGCCTCCGGCGAGCTCGACCTGGGTGAACGGGACCTGGATGTCGGGCCGGTCGCCCTCCACATAGACCTTGGTTCTAGCGTTCATGATTGCTCCTAACAACTCTCGATGAATAGACCCGCGTCGGCCGCCAGCGGCCGCGCGGAAATGTCAGACCTTGCGGGCACACTCGGTACCGGGGGACGTGGCGACTGGCCATGGCGCCTTCGGCGACCCCACGGCTCACTGCCACCCAAAATGCGGCTCACAGTGCGGCGCTCTTTCGGCCGTGATGGTGGTGCACCGGACCGGGCCCCGAACCGAGCCGCCAGCCGGCCGCGGCCTTCAGCGCCTCGGTCACATACGTCTTCGCCCCCGCGACCGCCTGCGGCAGCGGGTGCCCCAGCGCGAGCCGCGCGGCGATCGCCGACGCCAGCGTGCATCCGGTGCCGTGGTCATTGCGCGTGTCCACCCGGGGCGCGGCCAGATCCAGCATCTGGCCGTCGCACCACAGCACGTCCACGCTCCGCTCCTCGTCGGCGGCGTGTCCGCCTTTGACCAGGACCGCCCTCGGCCCGTATGTCGCCAGCGCGCGGGCGGCCTCGCGCATCTCCGCGGCGCTCCCGATCTCGCGCCCGAGCAGTTGACCGGTCTCGATCAGGTTGGGAGTCAATATGGTCGCGAAGGGCCCCAGCCGTCCCAGGTAGGCCGCCGGGTCGCCCGCGAAGAGCGCGTCGCCGGTGGTCGTGACCATGACCGGATCGATCACGAGGTTCGGCAGCCGGTCCTCTTGTCCGTATTCGGCCACCACCGCCAGCAGCTCGTCACCGCCGAGCATGCCGGTCTTGACGGCGGCGACGTCGAAGTCGCCGAGCACCGCGTCGAGCTGGGCCCGCACCAGTGGCTCGGCGATCGTCTCGGCGGCACTCACGCCCCGGGTGTTCTGCGCGGTGACCGCGGTGACGACGCTCGTGCCGTGAACCCCGTGAGCCGCGAAGGTGTGCAGGTCGGCCTGGATGCCCGCGCCGCCGCCGGAGTCGGAGCCGGCGATGGTGAGCGCGACCGGCGGCTGCGGGAAGCTCCGGTTCACAGGTCGGCCATCCCGTCGAACGTGGTCGAGGCCTTCGCCAACTGGCGCTTGGGGATCCGCCCGGCGAGGCGGGCGGCGCGGCCGGCGGTCACCGCATCGCGCATGGCGGCGGCCATGAGTTCCGGATCGGCCGCGCGGGTGACGGCGGTGGCGAGCAGGACCGCGGCGCAGCCGAGTTCCATGGCCTGGGCGGCATCGGACGCGGTGCCGATGCCGGCGTCGCAGATGACGGGGACATTGGCGCCTTCGCAGATGAGCGCCAGGTTGTGGGGGTTGCGAATGCCGAGTCCGGTGCCGATCGGGGCCGCGAGCGGCATGACCGCGGCGCAGCCTGCGGCTTCGAGATGGCGCGCCAGGATCGGGTCGTCGTTGGTGTACGGCAGGACCGTGAAGCCCTCCGCGACCAGGGTTTCGGCGGCGTCGAGGAGCTCGACCGGGTCGGGCAGGAGCGTGTCCTCGTCGCCGATCACCTCGAGTTTGATCCAGTTGGTGCCGAAGGCCTCCCGGGCGAGGCGGGCGGTGCGGACGGCCTGCTCGGCGGTGAAGCATCCGGCGGTGTTGGGAAGGACGTCGACGCCGCAGCTCTCGATGACATCCACGATGGATCCTTCGGTGCCGGGGCTCACGCGGCGGAGGGCGACGGTGACCAGTTCGGTGCCGGAGGCCGCGATGGCGGCCGCGAGCTGGGCGTGGTTGGCGGCGCCTCCGGTCCCGAGGATGAGTCGGGAGTCGAACGTCTTGTCCGCGATCGTGAGCCCGGTGTGGATGCCGGGCCCGGACGCGATACCGGGGGTGACGGTTGCGGGGTCGGGCATGGGTCAGCCTCCTTGGGTTGCGGTGAGGACTTCGACGGTGTCGCCGTCGGCGAGCGGCAGGTCCCATTCGGACCGCGGAACGACCTCGCCATTGACGGCGACGGCAATACCGCGCCGCGCTTCGGTGACGGCCGCGACGGCAGCGGCGGCGGTCTTGACGTCGCCTCGCGCTTCGCCATTGAGTTCGATCTTCATTCGCTCTCCTTGAATCGCAGCGGGTCGAACGCCTTCGGGAAGCCGTCGCCCTGACCGGTCGCAAGATCGGCGACGCACGCCGCGGTGGCCGGGATCAGGGCGATCCCGTGGCGGTAGTGCCCGGTCGCGGCGATGGTCCGGTCATCGACGGGGCCGATGAGCGGCAGATTGTCGGGGGCGGTCGGGCGGAATCCGACCGTGACCTCTTCGAGGTGGTATTCGGCGATCTCGGGGATCAGTTCGATCGACCAGCGCAGCAGGTCATGGACGGCCCCGGCGGTTCCTATCGTCCGATCGAAACCCCGTTCGTCGCTGGTCGCGCCGATGACGATCTCGCCGGAGTCGCGGGTGACGATGTAGACCGGGTGTCCCTGCACGTATCCGCGCACGGTCGCGGCCGGCACCGGCTGCCCGTCGCCGGCCCTCAGTCGCAGGACCGTGCCGCGCACGGGCCGGATCGGCAGTCCGAAGCGCGCGGATCCGCAGCCGGTGGCGAGCACGATCTTGTCGGCGTCCAGCGCACCGAGATCGTCGACATGCTCGGTCCGAATTCGGGCACCGGCCTTCTCGGCGGCGGCCAGCAGGGCGGCATGGACGGCGCGGGGGTCGACGGCGCGGTCGTCGGGAACCAGGACGCCTCCCCTGGTGCGGTGGCTGAGCAGCGGCTCGATCTTGCGGGAGGCGCGACCACCCAGCGGCTGCACGTTTCTATCGGTCGACCGATAGAGGGCGGCCTGCCGGTCGATCTCGGCCCGGTCGGCGTCTTCAAGCCCGACCAGCAGCGTGGGGGCGTCCCGGAAGCCGACGTGGTGGCCGGAGGCCTGTTCGAGTTCGCGGGCGAATCCGGGCCAGGCGTCGGCGGATTCGGCCATGAACGGAAGCAGGGCCTCCTCGCCGAACTGGGCTTCGGTGACGGCGGCGAGCATCCCGGCGGCCACGCGCGAAGCACCCGAGCCGGGGGCGGGGTCGTAGACGACGACCTCGGCCCCGAACCGGGCGATCCGCCACGCGATCGCCAGGCCAATGGACCCGGCGCCGACGATGGCGATGCGCATTAGCGCTCCCCCACCAGTTGCTCCGGGACGTCGCCCCGGTTCGGCCGCACCAATCCGGGAGGGTCCGCTTCGCCTACTGCCGCAAGCAGTTCGGCGGTCGCGCCCTGCGGGTCTGCGGCGCCCGAGATCGCCCCGACGACGGCCACACCGTGGGCACCGGCCGCGCGGCACTCGGCCGCGCGTTCGGCCGTGATGCCGCCGATGGCGATCACCGGCAGCTCGACCGCCTCGCAGACGGCGGCGAGTCCTGGGAGTCCGATGGCGCCGGGCAGACCGTGCTTGGTGGTCGTCGACCACACCGGGCCGACCCCGAGGTACGTGGCCCCGGCGCGGCGCGCGGCGCGCGCCGCCTCGGGTTCGCGGCAGGTTCCGCCGATGATCGCGTCGGAGGGAAGAATCCTCCGGGCGGCGTCGAGCGGAAGGTCTTCGGCCCCAAGGTGAACGCCGTGGGCGCCGACGGCCTGTGCGATGTGGACACGATCATTGATCAGGCACGTGGCGCCGTACTCGCCGCACAGCGCGGCGACGGCGGCGGCGAAGTCGAACGCGGAGCGGTCGTTGTGGTGGTCCTCGGGGCGGACCTGAATGAGCCGCGCGCCGGCGGCGAGGGAGGCGGCGACGACGCTGAGCGGCGAAGCGCCCGCGCGGGTGTCGGTGATGACGTGAAGTCGAGGTAGACGAGTAGCCTGCATAGCTCCTTCTCCCTGCGCCAGCATGATCTGGATCAGGTTCGACGGTCGGGACTACCAAGTCCCCTCTCAGCCCGATGCATCGGACTCCCGTGGGTTGTTATTCGTTTACGGCCGCTACGTTACGTCATCGATCCGTGCGCTGACAACCCCCGTGTCAGCTACTGGACTCGACGCGTTCGGGTCAGTCCGCGCGCCGCCGGTTCGGCTCGTCGGCGTGATCCCCCGACCTGTCGGGACGCCCTATTCGGCCCGATCGACGCGCAGAACCCGGTATCCGTTGGCGCTGGCGTGCTTGTCCACGACCCAACCGGCCTCGGTCAGCCAGCGCGCCAGCGAATCCGCCCCGAGGTGCTTGGAGACGACCAGCCAGGCGACGCCCCCGGGCTTCAGTCGCGGCAGCCAGGTCTCCAGGAGTTCGTGGAGGGCGTCCTTGCCGACCTTGATCGGCGGGTTCGACCAGATCTCGTCGAACTTCACGTCGGCGGGCACCTCGTCAGGAGTTCCGATGTGGACTGTTCCAGGCGCCTTCTCGGTATTGCGGCGGGCGAGGTCGAGGGCGCGACGGTTGATGTCGACGGCCCAGACCTCGGCGTCCCCTCGTTGGGCGAGGACGGCGGCGATGGGGCCGTATCCGCAGCCGAGGTCGAGGAACGTCCCCGCGGTGTCGGGCAGGACGACCTTGTTGAGCAGCACGCTGGTGCCGGGGTCGAGGCGGCTGCCGGAGAAGACGCCGCTGGAGGTGGTCAGCTCGTAGCCGACCCCGTCAAGGTCGAAGGTGACGGTGCGCTCGCGGTCATCGACGGCGGGACGCTCGGAGAAATAGTGTTCTGGCTGCTCGGACACCCGGCTATTGTCTCTCGGTCGCCGCCGCGATCCTCGCCGGTGTGACGCTTTCGTCCCAGGCCAGACGGGTGAGGCCGATGCGAGGCCCGCCCGCCCGGCCCGATTCACCGGATCAGAGCGGGACCTCGGCCAGGGTGACCTGCTGTCCGTCGGGGTCGGTGAAGGTGCAGAAGTCGCCGTACGGCGCCGAGACCCGGTCGCTTAGTTCGACGCCGCGTGCGGCCAGCTCTTTCATGGATACGGTCAGATCCGTGGTGTGCAGCGTCATCCAGTTGGTCCGCGCCGGCTGGTCGGGCCAGGCGTCCGCGGCGAGGATGGCGAGGTTGGCGTGCTGGCCGGGGAGCCCGACCTCGATCCAGCGGATGCCGGGATGGACCTCGGAGTCGAAGCGCAGCTCCATGCCAACTTTTTCGGTGTAGAACTCCAGGAAGAGATCCTGATCGGACGCGTAGACGGGGACTACGCCGATACTGCTGACGATTCGGGGCGTGGTGTTCGGCATGTCAATCCTTCGGTCGGTGGGTTTCGGGTCGAGCTCGGCGGCTCAGTAGTCCTTGAGAGTGATGGCCGTGGCGGCCTGGTGAATCGTCTCCACGATCTTCGCGGTCATGCGGTCCTTGCCGGGCATGCGCGACATCAGCGACATGAACGTCATCGCCATCCGGACCTGCATCTTGCTGCGCAGGACCATCTGCTTGATATTGGAGGGCCCGAGCTTCTGGTTCACGGACACGAAGTGGCCGAGCTGACGCTCATAGGCCTCGAAACCGCTGGTGTCGCCGCCGGCGGCGGCGATTTCTCCGGCCAGGACGTAGGCGCCGACGAGGGCGAGGCTGGTGCCCTGGCCCGATGCCGGGGAGGCGCAGTACGCGGCGTCGCCGACCAGGGCGACACGTCCGTTCGACCACTTGTCCATGCGGATCTGGCTGATCGAGTCGAAGTAGAAGTCGGGTGCGTCGGCCATCGCCTCGAGGAACTTGGGCACCTCCCAGCCCTCGCCCGCGTAGGCCTCGGAGAGGAGCCGCTGCTGCCGATTGCGGTCGCGGTGGTCGTATTCGAGCGGGTCGGAGGCGAACATGAACATCGCCTTCGCGCCGGTGTCGCCCGCGGTGCTGTAGGTCAGCGCGGTGCGGCCGGGACCGACGTAGGTCAGTTCCTCGCGGTCGAGACCGAGGTGGTTGGGGACGCTGAAGATGGCGACGTAGTAGCCGAGATCGTGGAGGTAGTCCGTCTCGGGGCCGAAGGCGAGGGAGCGCGTATTGGAGTGGGCGCCGTCGGCGCCGATGACGAGGTCGAACTCCTCGGCCGATCCGCTCTCGAAGTCGACCTTGACGGAGTCGTCACCGACCTCTATCGCACTGATCGATTCCTCGAAGCGGTACTCGACGTCGGCCTTGGTCGCTTCATAGATGATGCGGTTGAGGTCGCCGCGCATGATCTCGGCGTCTTCGATCTCGCGCCCGCCGGCACCGTCGGCGTCCAGGCTGGCCACCTTACGACCTCTGGCATCCACAATGGTCGCGTTCTTGACCTCGGTGGGATGCCTTCGGACCTCCTCCAGCAGATCCATACGGGACACGACGTCGAGTGCCGCACCGCGAATGTCGATCTTGTACCCGCCTTCGCGGATCGCCGGAGCGCGCTCGATGACTGTCGGCGTGAAGCCGTGCCGGTGCAGCCAATAGGCCGCGGTGGTCCCGGCGATGCTGGCGCCCGAGATGAGGACGCGACGATTGTCGGACATGGGGGAGGTTCCTATCGCTTGCCGGACAAGGGGTGTGGGCTCCGGCGCCTTGGTCGCACCGCTCGCGCGTTCGACCGTCCGAAACTCATTTAGCGTATGACATACGCACAACTTGCGCAAGACCCTTGATGGCAACCTGCCGCATCTGTGCCGCAACTCGTCGCCGGATCGCACTGGACTCGCAGAACCTGAGCCGGTTCGGCCCGGGCCTCGCGGCGCGGCGCGGTTGGCGCTAGCTAGGGCGCGACGCGAAGCGCTCCCTCTCCCGGGGGAACAATCCCGGTTTTGGCCCGCGGCGGGTTTATGCTCCGATCTATGGCACATGGCCCGTCCCCCTTCGGCATCCCGCAGCGAGAGCAGGGGCGTCCTTCCCACTCCGGCGCGGATATCAATTCCGATGACCGCAGTCCGGCGACCGCCGCGGCGGCACCGCACGAGCCCGCCGCGCGGGCGACCGCGCGCGGGCTCTCCGACCTCGGCTCCGATCCGATTCCGGTCGAGTGGACCCGAGCCGGCGAGTCTCCCAAGGGCCGCTCGAACGAGCAGTTCCCGCTCGACACGCCGCTGGCCGCCGACCCGGCGGCCACCGTTCGCAACGAGAACGCCGCCGGACACGGCTACTTCGCACCGACCGACACGGAACGGGACGGCGCCCGACGGCCCGGCCGGACCCGTGCCGCTTCGCAGGTCGATCCCGGTTCCTCCACGACGCGCGGCCGCACCGGCGCGCCGGTCGCCAAGAGCGGGGCCGACTTGGCCAACGCGCCCACCGCTCGTCTCAGCGCCGAGGAGATGTCACTGCCGTCCTCGGGTACTCAGCGCTCCCCCGAAGAGGAGATGGAGCAGCACCTTGAGCGCATCCACGCTTCCCGGCCCCTCCGCCGCGCCGCGCGGCGCGCCCGCAAGCGCACCCGGTGGTGGCTCATCGCCCTGTCGGTCGTGAGTGGACTCGCGGTCGTGGCCGCCTGCGGCGCAGGGGCATTCATCGTGCTCCGCGAGGGCGAGCCGGATCCCGTCCAGAGCTCGCAGCCCCAAGCCGACCCGGCCCAGGCTTCCGAAGAGGACGAGGCCGCCGACGCCCCCCAGGTGGTCGACCCGATCGAGAACCGCGACACCGACCCCGAGCCGATCACCGCCGCGGAGCTCTTCGGTGCGGGCACCATCGCCCCGGAGGGCGCGGCCGGCGCATACGAGGTCCTTGACACCGAAGAGCTTTCGAACTGCGCCGACGCCGCGCTGGACGAGCTGGCCGAACTGCTCGCCGACACCGACTGCACCCAGACCGTCCGTTCCACACTGGTCAGTCTGGACGGCGCCTACGTGGCGACCGCCGGCGTCCTCAACCTGGCCGACGCCGCCGAGGCCGAGGAGCTGCGCACCGCGATCGACGAGGGACTGGAGGGCGGCTTCGCCGCATTCCGGACCGGCGGCGCAGGTGAGGAGCTGGGTCGGTCGGCGACCATGGTCGGCTACAACACCTACGGCCACTACCTGATGTACGCCGTCATCGGCCGCACCGACGGCGAGCACCTGGAGAGCGAGAACGAGGCCGTCCGCACGATCGTCAATGACGTCGTGGACGTGTGGCTCGTGGACCAGCTCAATCCGCGACGCGAGGTCGAATAACGCCGACGCCTCGGCGGCTTTGCCGCGTCGGCCAATCGAGTGCGGGATTCCCGTTAAGATGTAACTTTCTCGCGACCCTCTGTCATGGGCGAGTCCACTCGAAGGGGAGACAATATGTCCACGCGACTGCGCCGCACCGTAATCGCAGCGATCGCCGCCGCCAGCATGGCCATGCTCGTACTGACGACCGGCACTCCCGCCAGCGCGGGCGAGACCTGGAGGGGATGCGAGTCGGGCAATGTCTGCCTCTACAACGGCGACATCACACCCCGATATCTGTCCTACCAGACACCCGGGTACGTCCCCGATGGCGAGCACTTCTGGGTCGTTGTGAACAACGGGAATCAGCAGGCCGGCGCCGATCACGTCTACTTCGAGTACAAGTACTACGGCGGCAGCGAATGGTACGACACTTGCCTGCACTTCCGCCCGGGCGACGGTTACAAGCTCGACCTGCGCGATGGGGCCGTCAATGCCACCATCCGCAACATGTACTGGGGTGGTGAGTGTTAGCGCCACAACCACATTCGCTGCACCGCTTGAGGTCTCGCCGTCCAAACGATGAGGCCGCAATCAGGCCGGGCGGCGTGGTCAGCCGGCTCCCTCCGGCTGGCCGCGCCGCCCGTTCTGTTCCCCACCGGCGCCCCGAACTTCCGCTTCGTCGATTGGGGCGAATTGGGTGACGTTGCCGCTCATTGCGCGTGTCGCGGCGGTTAACACTTCTTGCGGGGGATTGACCGGGCCAATGATCCCATGTTTCTATGAATATGAGCCGGCTTCACATCCCCACCGGCTCGCCCCCGCTGGCCCGGTCCCCCTCAGTCCCTTCAGGAGCTCACTATGCACACCTGGAAACGCATGGTGCACCGCGCCGTCGCCGTCCTCACGGCGGCCTCGCTCGGCACCCTTGCCCTCGTCGCCCTCTCCTCCGCCCCCGCCGAGGCCGTCCGGCCCCCCGGCATTCCTTCGGCCGCAACGGCTCAAACCGAGCTGAACGCGCTCACCGTCCGGACCGAACAGAACAACAACACCTACGACCGCGACCTGTTCCCCCACTGGTCCAGCGTCGGCGGCGGCTGCACCGCCCGCCAGTACGTCCTGGGCCGCGACGGCAGCAACGTGGAGACCGGGTCGGACTGCCAACCCGACTCGGGCTCTTGGCAGTCCGACTACGACAATGTCTGGACTTCGACGGTCTCCAACGCCACCATCGACCACGTCGTAGCGCTCGGCGAGGCCTGGGGCTCCGGCGCCTGGGCGTGGACCACGGCGCAGCGCCAGGCCTTCGCCAACGACATCGACTCGCCGCAACTGTGGATCGCGACCACCTCGGTCAACTCCTCCAAGGGCGCCGACGACCCCGCCGAGTGGATGCCGCCCAACACCGCCGTGCGCTGTGACTACGTCAAGGCCTGGACCCACGTCAAGTACCTCTACAACCTGACCGTGGACTCCGCCGAGAAGAGCGCGATCCAGTCGCACCTGAACACCTACTGCGGCACCTCCGGCGGCGACCCGGGCACCGGCGACTGCACCGGTTCCTCCAACTCCGCCAGGACCATCACCGAGGGCAGCACCGTCAGTTCCACGATCGCATTGAGCTGCAGCGGATCGGCCTCCTCCTCAAGCTCGGTCACCGTGAACATCACCCACGCGTACTACGGCGACATCCAGGTCGACCTCAGGGCCCCGGACGGTTCGGTCTACCGGGTCCAGTCCTCCAGCTCCAATTCGGGCAACTTCGGCTCGCGCTCGTACACCGTGAACCTCTCCAGTGAGGCCGCCTCGGGCACCTGGACCCTCCAGGTGCGGGACACCTACAGCGGCGGCTCCACCGGCACCCTGAACGGCTGGTCGCTCAGCGTCTGACGCAGGCCCCTCCGGGCACCGACGTACGACCCGCGCTCGCCCGCTTCGGCGATCCTCGAAGCGGGCGAACGCAACCCGACTCCACTCGATCCATGACCTCCCTCGATCCGCCTTTCCCTCGTTCTCTGGAGCATCTCCATGCACACCTGGAAGCGCCTTGCCCGCAACCTGTCCGTCGCGATCACGGCCGCCGTGCTGGCCGTCCTCGTCTTCGACGTCGCCCCGGCGGCGGCCCATCTCCCGCCGGGAATCCCCGCCTCCTCGACGGCCCTCTCCCAGCTCAACTCCCTGACCGTCGCGTCGGAATCCCACGACAGCACCTACAACCGCGACCTGTTCCCGCACTGGGTGACCGTCAGCGGCACCTGCAGCGCGCGTGAATACGTCCTGAGGCGCGACGGCGAGAACGTCACCGTCGGCTCCAACTGCTACCCGACCTCCGGCCGCTGGCACTCCGACTTCGACAACGTCTGGACGTCCACGCCGTCCAGCGCCACCATCGACCACGTGGTGGCCCTGAAGGAGGCGTGGACGTCCGGAGCCTGGTCCTGGACCACGGCCCGGCGCCAGAGCTTCGCCAACGACATCAGCTCGCCGCAGCTGTGGATCGCCTCCACCTCCGTCAACTCCTCCAAGGGCGACAGGGACCCGGCCGAGTGGGTCCCTCCGGTCACTTCGGTCCGCTGCAACTACGCCAAGGCCTGGATCAATGTGAAGTACCGCTACGGCCTCTCGGTGAACTCGGCGGAGAAGACCGCCCTGCGTTCGCAGTTGAGCACCTACTGCGGCGTCTGATCTCCTCCTGAAACCGCGAGGCCCGGGTCGAAGTCTCACAAGGACTTCGGCGCGGGCCTTGCGGTTTCGCGGGCACTTGAGATCCGCGGGTAGCGTGACGGCATGAGCGGACCCGCGAATACCTCGGCGCACCTGATCCAACGAGTCGAGGCGTCGCTCATGCACAAGACGGAGCTGGATTTCGCCGCCGCATCCGGGCGATTCCCCGGGACCGAGGTGCGGCACCTCGAGGACGTGACGGCCACAGCGCTCTCCGAGCTGGCTCACCTCGTGCCGTACAACAAGGCCCGGCCTTTCCGCTTGGAGCACCGCCACCTGCTGGACGACCTGCTGGCGTTCTACACCGGGCGCGGACTACGGCCCGCCATCGAGGTCCGGTCGCCGGACGCGGGCGACGAACTGCACGAGCTGCTTCGAGCGGCCGACCTGGCTCCCATGCCACCCACTGTCGCCTTGCACGTTCGGCCTGATCAGGTCAATGTGCCCGCTGCGGTGCTGGTCGAGGAGGTCGGTTCGGACGACGATCGGTACCTCGACACCCTGTTCCGCGGCTATGGGATCGGCGCGGACGAGACGGCGTTCCGGGACATGCTCTCCATCGAGCACAGCGCGGCGGGCTTTCGCCGCTATCTAGCCTTTGTGGATGGTCAGCCCGCCGCGGCCGCCGGGTTGTTCGCACACGACGGAACCGGCATCCTCGCCGGCGCCGCGACCGTCCCCCGGTTCCGAAGGCACGGATACCAAACCGCGCTGATCGCACGACGCCTGCGCGACGCCGCCACCAGTTGCGATCTCGCCGTGGTCACCGCCGCGCTCGACTCACCGAGCCATGCCAACCTCACCCGACTGGGCTGCCAGCTCACGCACACCCGAACTGTGTGGCGCTGAGGCCGGCGCGGCAAGGCGAAGAGGGCCGGGCGATGCCCGGCCCCCTTTCTGTTCCCTGCTTACGCGCGCTTGGCGCGGATCAGCAGCCAGACGCCGCCGCCGAGGCCGATCAGCCCGAGGATCACCAGGCCGGCGGTGGCCCACGGCAGCATCGGGATCTCGTATTCGACGACGACCTCGCCGCCGACTCCCGCGGTGCCGTCGGCGTTCATGACGACCGGGACGTACTCCCCCTCGAGTTCGGCGCCGCCGAGGTCGAGCGTCTGCACGCCCGTGCCCTCGATCTGCGCCGCCCAGACGTCGGAATCGCCCGGCAGTCCGGCGGGCGCGTCGCCCGCGACGTCCTCGGTGGTGGGGCCGTGCTCGGCGGTCCCGCGGTGGAGGAGGGTGCGACCGATGCCGCCGAGGAAGGCGTCGGCCTCGTCGGCCGGGATCAGGCCCGCGAAGACTGGGGCGTCGCCCGAGGGCGTGATCTCGATGCTGGCGGACTCGATGAGACCGTCACCGCCGTAAGACGACTCGTCCCAGCTGTCGCCGACGACCGCGTAGGCGTCGCTCTCGTACGGGGCGGTCTCCGCGGTGAAGTCGGAGAGGAACGGGGCGGTCGCCAGGAACAGGAATCCGACGACGATGAGGACGATGCCGCCGGTGATCTTGCCGGCGCGACGGGTGCGTTTCGGCCTCGAGGCGGGCTCGGTGGTGTTCACGTGATGCTCCTAGGTGGTGTCAGGGCTGGTAGCCTGCTCTCGACTCCAGCCAGAGTTCAGGATACCAAACTTGGGATATCATGTCTCAACTGATCGAGGAGGCCGCTGTGTCGGGACCGACCAGACGCCGAACCCGCCTGTCCGACAAGGAAACCGAGGAGCGAATGCTCGCCGCCGCCGTCGAGATGGTGGGCGAGACCGGCCTGACGGTGAGCCTGGAACATCTCAGCCTCGAAGATGTCATCCGCAGCGCCGGGGTCGCCCGCAGCGCCGTCTACCGGCGCTGGCCCTACAAGGACCTGTTCTTCTCAGACCTGCTGCGCGAGTTGGCAAAGGGCGCGACCCCGGCCGAATTCGGCTCCGAGGAGTCGCAGAGCGGCGTCGCCGCGGCCGTCCTCGAACGGATCGAGCTCCTGCGCACCCCCGCGGGCCGCGGCCAGATCATCAGCGAGGTCATTCGGGCCAATCGCGACTTCGAATCCGTGCGCCACTCCAAGGTCTGGCGCTCCTACCTCGCCCTGCACGCCACCTTCCTGAGCCTGGACGACGGCCCGCTGCGCGAGGACGTCCGTGCAGCACTCGCCGAGGCCGAACGCAGTTTCGTCACCCGCATCGCCACCGCCCACCAGGAGATCGCCCGCCTGCTGGGCTATCGACTCCGCCCCGAGCTCGGCGCCGGCTACGAGACGATGGCGATGCTCCTCAACGCCACGCTGCGCGGCATACTCCTCATGGATCCGACCGTCCCGAACCTCGCCGACGATCGCGTGCAAGGCAAGGCCTTCGGCGGCGAAGCACCCGCCGAGTGGAGCCTGTCGGCCCTGGCGATCGGTGCGATCGAATGGACGTTCCTGGAACCCGACCCGGACGTGGAGTGGAACGACGAGCACGTCGCGGAGGTCCGCGACACGCTCGAACGAATGGCCGGCGAGTCCTGACCGGACGCGATTCGGGGTGCCACTCCCCCGCACCCGCCGAGGCCGTAGGGCGCATGCACCGATGTCCTTGCCGGGCAACAGGTTCGGTGTAGAACATGAGGGTTTTATCCCCGATCGGGTGATGCGGCCGGGCCTGAAAAGGGGGATCATTGAGGTACGCACAGGGATATGGAATTAGTACAGGTGTCGAGTAGGTGCAAGCAGACTACGCCAAGCCTCTGGCCGACTCGCCGTCCTGACCGATTCCGAGAACCGCCGCCCCCATGTACGGGGGTCGGAGTGTTCTCGCCCCCGAGTGCTATCGGGTCCCGCAGCTGTTCGGCCTCTTACGGGCCGGCCGGGTGGGAGACGGCCTTGTCGGGATCACCTCG
>NZ_STGY01000024.1 GCF_004912275.1 Glycomyces buryatensis | reverse complement strand
GACGCCGGTCACATCCGCCTCGTGGAGTGGTTGCAGCACAATACGTCTCGCCATAACTGCCGCCGGCCGCCGCTCCGCTCCCCGCATCCCGCACCCAGCCGGGCAGGTCGCCCGCCCGACCCCCGAAACCCCGCCCCGAACCCCGCCCCGAACCCTCGGCGGGACCCCGGGAGCCTCGCCCCGCCAACGAACACAGACCCCTCCCACGCCTTTGTCGCTGCCGCCTTTAGTGCAGCCCGGCCATCCACCGACACCGCCCCGCCAGCGCCCCCACCCCCAATGCAGGCCTCCCCAAGCGCAACAACACCACCAGCAAACCCGCCTGCGAATCCGCCACCCACACCGAACAGCAATGCCACTAGTCCGTGATTACAGGCCGAGCTGGCCACGATCGCAAGGCCGGACCGGAACCGGGATGGAACGGGGATGGATCGGTGGCGGGTCGGACCAGCATGGGGTTTCCAGCCGGAGGGGCCGTTCGTGAGGGGCGGCGCCCCGGGCCGAGCGCGAAGGAGCGGGCGATGAGTGATGGGTTCTGCGTCGAGACGGCATGCATCGGGGAGGCGGCCACCGGGCTCGCCGCGCTGACCGCCGATCTCGATGAGGTCGTGGCGTACGTGGCCGACGCCGATCCGGACTGGTGGATGTGGGGCACGGTCGGCGTGCCGTTCTCGCAGCCGTACTCCCAGTGTGCGGACAAGGTCCGGGAGATCCTCGGCAGGCTGAGTCCGGCGGCGGCAGGGGTCGCGAAGCGGATCACCGACTGCGCGGACGACTACGACCAGGCCGACGGTGATACCTGCGAGGCCTTTGGACAGTGGGACGGCGAATTCGGTGGGGGGCGTTGATGTCCGAGGGAGTAGTGGATCTGTCGAAGGCACCGCGCCACACCGATTTCGGGGAGGCCACCGGCATAAAGGGCGATACCGCGGGATCGTATGACGGCTCCCGCGAGGCCGCCTACAAGAAGCTGCCGATCATCTCCAATCTCATCAGCATCGATGACAACCGCAAAGCCAGCAACGAACGCTTTGCAAAGCTCTTCGACGGCAAGGCCACCCTCGATGACGCACTGGCGCAGGTCCAGGCGGTGCTGGGCCTCCAGACGGACATCAACCTCCTGGTGGACGCGAGTTTTGCCGCCTACGAGGGAGCGACGAGCAAACTGCCCCCGGCTGCCTTCATCGGCTCCTCGCTCGCCGGCGCGGGCCTGGACTTCATGACCGGCTACTTCCAGCCGCTCCAAGACGCGCTCAATGTATTCACCGGCAATGAGGAACGCATCGCGGTGTCGGGTCTCATGTGGGACTCGACGGGCAAGGCGCTCATAGAGGTCGGCGAGGAGATCGGCAAACTCACCAACCAGCAGCTCGTCCCCGCTTGGGAGGGCGAGGCCTGTGCGGGCGCTGAGAAACGACTGGGAGAGTTCCAGAACGTCATCGAGGTGTGCGCCCAGCTCTCGTCCGGAGTCTCGACGCTCATGGCATTGACGGCGGACTTCGCCAAGCGGCTGTTCGGCCGGGCCCGCCAGATGATGATCGATACCGTCAACAATGTAATCGCCTGCGCCGAGGCGCTGCTCAATCCGGTCACCGCGGTCGGAGCGGTCGTCACCGCCTGTCTCCAGATCAACCGGGCCCTCTTGGAGGTGCTCCAGATGGCGATCCAGGCCGCGCGAATCTACCTCCAGGCCGCGCAGCTCATGATCGAGATCAATCGGATCTTCGACAAGACGGTCCGCTACCTGGAGTGGGCCGCCGCCGACCCGATCCCCAGCGGCAAGTGCGAGGGCGACATCCGGGTCTGACAGCGGCCCAACGGAATCATCAGGCGTGCAGGGCCTTGGCGAAGAAATCCAGGGACGCCTCGATCGGGGCGAGGATCGGGGCGTGATTCAGGTGCCCGTGGACCATGCCGGGGGCCAGATAGGACTCGACCGGGACCCCGACCTCGCTCAGCTGGCGCTCCAGGAGCTCGGCCGAAGCGCGCAGGTCGTCGTATTCGGAGACGACGATGCGGGTTGAGGGCAGGCCGTCGAGCCTGGCCGCGCCCGGCAGGGCGTCGGGCGGGACGTCACTGATGCGGCCCACGTAGTTGCGGACCATGTGCTCGATGCCGTCGGTGTCGAAGCGGAACGGGACCGCCGCCATCTCGGCGCTCATGGCCGCACTGAGGACCGGGTTCGGGAAGTGCGCGAACGGGTAGGCCAGCAGGAGCGCGTCCGCCGGCCGGGAGTCGGTGTCCCTGGCGCGCAAGGCGGTCGACAAGGCGAGCGCGCCTCCGGCGCTGGCGCCGCCGATGGCGATCGGCACCCCGGCGGGCAGGTCCTGTCCGCACAGCCAGTCCCAGGCGGTGTGGACGTCGTCGATCGGCACCGGGTAGTACACGCCGTCCCCCGCGAGGCGATAGTCCACCGAGACGACCAGGACCCCGGCGCGACGCGCCAGTTCGAGGCTCACCACGTGACCTTCCGGCATGTCCAGGTCGCCGTGGAGGAACCCGCCGCCGTGCATCCACAACAGGGCACCGTTCACCGTCCCCTCCGGACGGTAGGTGCGGAGCGGGATCGGACCGTGAGGTCCGTCGATCGCGGTGTCCTCCACCGAGATTCCCGTGGTGTCCCAGTCGGCCGTCTCGGCCTTGAACTCCTCGAAGAACGCCTCGGTGAGCGCCTCGCGCTCCTCGTCGGTCTCGGCCGGGGCGGTGGCCTCCGCCAGTCCTCGGAACATATCGGTGAAGTAGGGGTCTACCGGCAACGTGGTCTCCTGATTCGGTTCGGTCTCTTTGCGCCGCTTGGGGTCGCGGGCGGGCGTTACCTGGGCAAGGGCGCGTAGGTCTCGGCGAGCCAGTCCATGAGGTCGCCGGTCTCGGGGTCGGCCACGCGGTGGTCGGCGTGGGCGTCGTACCAGGCGATGACCTCGCGGGCGCCGAGCCGGTACGGGGTGGTCGAACGCCCGAACTCGGGTACCAGGCGCTTGATCTTGGAGTTGTCGAAGACCATCGAGTGGGCCTTGTCGCCCAGGAGGCCGGCGCCCCAATTCGGGTCGGCGGCGGCGATGGCGTCGGAGGGGACGTGGACCAGGTTCGGTTCGGCCACGCCGGCTGCCTCGGCGACCCAGGTGAAGATCTGGTTCCAGGTGGGGGCCTCGTCGCCGGTGATGTGGAAGGGCTCGCCGATCGCGTCGGCCTTGCCGAGCAGGCCGACGAAGCCGACGGCGAAGTCGCGGCTGTGGGTGATCGTCCACAGTGAGGTGCCGTCGCCGTGGACGATGACGGGCTTGCCGGCCCGCATGCGTTCCACGACGGTCCAGCCACCGTCGAAGGGCAGCATCGTCTCGTCGTAGGTGTGCGAGGGCCGCACGATCGTCACCGGGAAATCGTCATCGCGGTAGGCGTCGACCAGCAGCTCCTCGCAGGCGATCTTGTCGCGCGAATACTGCCAGTACGGGTTCTTCAGCGGGGTCGACTCGACCACGGGCAGGTGGGACGGCGGGGTCTGATACGCGCTGGCGGAGCTGATGAACAGGTACTGGCCGCAGCGCCCGCCGAACAGGTCGATATCGCGCTTGACCTGCTCGGGAGTGAAGTTGACCCAGTTGACCACCGCGTCGAACTCCTGGTCTCCCACCACGTCGCGCACCGCCTGCGGATCGGAGACGTCGGCGGTGAGGCGCGTGACCTCCTCGGGGAGGACCCGCTCACTCGTCCGGCTGCGGTTCAGGACCGTGACGTCCATGCCCTGCCGCACCGCCTCGCGGACCACCGAAGTCGAGATCCTGCCGGTGCCGCCGATGACCAATACCGAGAGACCCACCATGCGCTCCTTCTAGACGTGAGGACGGCACCACTCTACCGAGTACGGCGAGGGGGTGACCCCGGATGGAGCCACCCCCTCGTCGTTCGGTCATTGCACCCCAGGTGAGGGGCTTCTTCCTATGTCAGCAGCCGATGCGGCCGAATCCCCGCTTGGTCACGTTGACCACCGAGGGGCGCGGGATGGAGCCCGGACCGTCGGGCCATTCGGAGCCCGGGTTCTCGAAGCTGGCGCCGTCGATCTCGCCCGGGTGCTGGGCGGCGACCAGGACGTGCCGCTCCTGGACGACCGGGCCGCAGGTCTCGGCCCCGACCGGGACGGTCAGGAACTGCTTGACCTGGCCGCGGCTCTCGCCCTTAAGCGGGACGCTGAACAGGCCGTCGTTCGTGCCCAGCGCGTTGCCGTCGGTGGAGATCCACAGGTTGCCGTGCGGGTCGAAGGCGACGTTGTCGGGGCAGGAGATCGGGCTGACCTGGTCCTTGGGGAAGCCGCCGAAGTAGGTGCTGGAGTCCTCGGGGTCGCCGCACACCAGCAGCAGGTTCCAGTTGAAGGACAGGCCGGTCGCGTTCCGGTTCTTCTCCACGAGCTCGACGATCTGGCCGTGCTTGTTGGCATTGCGCGGGTTGGCCTCGTCGGCCGCGGCCTTGCCGCTCGTGCCGCGCTGGGAGTTGTTGGTCAACGCGATGTAGACGTTGCCGGTCTTGGGGCTGGGCTCGACGTCCTCGGGGCGGTCCATCTTGGTCGCGCCGACCTTGTCGGACGCCTCGCGGGTGAAGACGTAGACCTCCTCCGCGGACATGCCGTCCACGAAGGACTCGTCGCCGTGGGCGAGCGCGATCCACTCGCCGGTGCCGTCGAAGGCCCCGTCGGAGGGGAGCGTGCCGGTGCCGTCGATCTCGGCGGCGGGGCTGTTGCCGGTGAACTTGGCGACGTAGAGCGTGCCCTCGTCCAGGAGGGTGCGGTTGTGCTCCCGGGCGCGCTTGCCGCTGCCGCTCTTCATCTTGTTGTCGGAGACGAACTTGTAGAAGTAGTCGAAGCGCTCGTCGTCGCCCATGTAGACGACGACTCGGCCGTCGTCGGCCAGGCGCGGCCCGGCACCCTCGTGCTTGAAGCGGCCGAGGGCCGTGCGCTTCTGCGGGGTCCAGTCGGGGTCGTACGGGTCGAGCTCCACGATCCAGCCGAAGCGGTTGGGCTCGTTGGGCTCCTGGAGGAGGTCGAAGCGGGAGTCGAACTGCTCCCACTTGCGCTCGGAGGCGTCCCCGGAGAGGCCGTAGCGGGCCAGGCGGGCCTTGGCGACCGGGTCGGTGACCTGGCCGGCGTTCGCGAAGTACTGGTTGAAGTTCTCCTCGCCGGAGAGGACCGTGCCCCACGGGGTCATGCCGCCCGCGCAGTTGTTCAGGGTGCCGAACACGGTAGTGCCCTCGGCGTCGGCGGAGGTCTTGAGCAGGTCCGATCCGGCGGCGGGGCCGGAGACGGTGAACTCGGAGGAGACGGTGATGCGGCGGTTCAGCTCATTGCCGACGACCGGGGTGAGCGCGCCGGTGCGGCGGTCCTCGTCCAGCACGACCACGGAGAGACCGTGTGCGGCCCAGGCGATCTCGACCTGCTCCTGGGTCGGGTTGTCGCCGTCGTAACCGGGGAACATGAGCGGCTCGTCGGAGTACTCGTGGTTGGAGACGAGCACCTTCTGGCGGCGGTTCTCGGGGTGGGCCAGCAGCGCCAGGTAGTCGTTGTTGTAGCCGAACTGGCCGGCCTGCGACTCGGGGGTCTGCGAGTCGGCGTCGAATTCGGGAGCGCCTTCCAGGACCGGGTCGCCCCAGCGGATGACGATCTGCTGCTCGTACCCCTCCGGGATCGTGACCGCGTCATCGGTGTTCGGCTCCACCGGCTCGAACCGAAGGCCCGTCCGGGCCCCGCCGTGGCCGGAGGCCTGCGTGCCGTTCTCCGCGGCCGCGGCCGAGCCGGCCAGCGCCCCCGCGGCACCGGCGGTCACGGAGGCGACCACGCCGGCGCGGAACAGTGAACGGCGCGAGACGGCCTGGGCGACCACGTCGCCGAAGTAGGGGTTGTCCGACTCGTTCGGCACCGGGTGGTCGCAGGCGTTGCCGCAGCGGTACAGACAGGTCATCGCCGCCCGTCCGCCCAGGTGCGAGGAGAAGAGCGGCAGCTTGCGCCGCTTGCTGGGGATGTTTTCAGGCATGGTAGCTAGCTCCAAAACAATCCTGTGAGGAACAGGACTATCGGGTTGTCAATTCAGTTCTACTCGCTTCAGGACGCTATGCCGCGGTATTGACCGCTTCCACCAACTAAACATGAACAGCCGGGGAACGACCGCTTCCGGTATACCCACGGCGCTGCGCCGGAATCGCCGGTCACGCCCGAACGCTCTCGGGATCCAATGTCGGTGCCCGCATGTAAGTGGAGCGGGATCTGCGGCCGGCCAGGAGCCACCAGACGATGCCGAACGCGGATGAGAGCAGGCCGGCGGCGACGCCCAGCCAGACGAGGCTCACCGCGGCGAGGGCCGAGCCGAGGGCCGCCAGGGAGAGGCGGGCCATGGCGTTGTAGGTGGTGAGGTGGACCGAGGTGACTCGGCCTCGGAACTCCCCCGGGACGGTCTCCAGCAGGATCGTGGTGTCGAGCGCGATGATGAAGCCGCTGGCGAAACGCATCACCACAATGCAGGCGATGGTGGCGATCAGGTTGGGGGCCAGGAAGAACGACGCCCAGCCCAGGCCCTGGACCACGTAGCAGAGGCCCCATACTGGCAGATGCGCCGACCGGGGAAGGCGCCCCGCGAACACGGTCGCGACCAGGACGGCCAGGCCGTCGCAGCAGAACACGACGGCGACCGCGATCGAACCTCCATTGAGGTCCTCGATCACGTGGCCGTTGATCATGACCGTATAGCCGCCGCCGATGAAGCCCCAGGCGATGCCGATCCAGATCACCGACTGCGCCAGTGGGAAACGCCGGGTCGCGCCGAAGCCCGCGCGAAGGTCGGCCGCGAAGCCGCGCAGGTGGGCCCCGATCCGTTTCGGTTCGGTGGGCCGCTCGGCCACCGGTTCGGGGGCGCTCACGCGAAGCAGCTGGAGCAGGCCGAGCGCGAGCAGGCAGGCCACCGCCACGATCGCGATGACCGGGGACCAGATCGAGACCACGCCGGCGCCGACGGCGCCCACAATGGTCATGGCGCCGTTCAGCGAGCCGATCGCCGCGTTCGCCTTCTGCCGAAGGTCGCCGTCGATGACCCCGTAGAGCCACTGCTGACGCGAAGGCGGCCACAATGCCATCGCCGTGCCCTGCAAGGCGAAACAGAGCGCGAGAGCGGTCAGGCTTCCCTGCGCGGCGCTGATGGCGAGACCGACGACCGCGAGGATTTGGACGCTCACCCCCGACAGCGCCAACGATCGCACCGGGAACTTGTCGGCGGCCAGCCCGGCGATCGGCATCAGCAGCAGGGCCGGAATAGCGCCGGTCAGCTGCACCGCCGCCAATGCCGCCGTGTCGGCGACCGATAGGACGTGCAGGGCAACGGTGATGTGCAGCATCCACATTGCGGCGGACATGCACGCGCTGGCGTACCAGAGGCGCCGGGCGTCGAGGTTTCGGAAAAGGCTCGGGTCGGGGGTTCCCTGGCGCACTCGGGCCCTTTCGTCGAGGTGGAATCCGAGTCTCGCACCGATTACCGGCGTGCCGTTCGGGCCGTGCTTCCCTTGTGCTCCATGACAAGCCGTGCGGCAGCTCTCAGAGCGTCCGGCCCGGCCCGATGACGTCCATGACCTGGACGAACGCGATGATCGTGGCGGCGGCCAGGAAGGCGACGCCGATGGGTTTGGACAGCTTCGGGCCCCAGGGGGCGTTCTTTTGGAGCACGCTGAGCAGCGCGAACAGCACCATCCAGCCGTGCCCGGCGGAGCCGACGGCGAACATGACGACCATGAGGGCCGCGCAGCATCCGAGGCAGGAGCGGCCGTAGTCGAGGCCGACGCCGAAGGCTTCGCGTCCGGGCCGGCCGGTGCCGGTCCAGCGCCCGGCCAGGAAGCTCAGCGGGGTGCGGCAGGCGTGCAGGCAGCGATTGGCGTAGCGCGAAAGCTGGTAGTTCCCGGCCAGCGCGAGCGTGAACACGAGCAGCCAGGGGCCGAGCGCGTCGAGGTGGACGCCGGAGAGGGCTTCGAGGATGCCGACGTGGACGGCCGAGACGACGATGCCCGCCACGGCCCACACCGTCAGGAATCCCGCGACGACGGCGAGCATGAGTCCGTGCCGCCATTCGCGTTCGCCGGTGACCTTTCGGAATGCGGCGAGGAGCGGGATCATCGTCGGGACCATGTGGGCGACGGTCATGAGAAGCCATGCGGCGCTGAAGAGTCCGGCGAGGGCGAGCGGTTCTGGTGCGGCGGTCTCGTCGTGGTGGTCGGGACCGGCCAGGTGCATGTAGTGCGACAGGGAGGGCGAGGCGTCCCACAGCACCAGGCCGGCGATGGCGACCAGGGCCAGCGCCGCCGGCAGTCCGGCCAGGCCCCAGTCGATCCTGGCGCGGGCTCGCTGGAGGAGGTCGGTCATGGGCTCATCCGGTATAGCGGAAGCGTCCGCGCATGGCGGCGCGGCCGGTCACTTGGAGGTCGAAGTTGGCGTCGCCCAGGCCGACGCGCAGGTCGGTGGCCTTGCCGACTTCGGCGCGGGAGCCGAGCACCTCGCTGTTGGGGCTGTGGGCGAGCTCGGTGACCTGGCCGTCGGAGCCCATGATGACCTGGGCGCTGCCGCTGATGCTGGAGCCGACGGTGAGGGTGGTGGTGCGGTCGTTGTTGACCAGTTCGATGGGGGCCTTGGCGGTTCCCTGGAGGTCGCCGAGCATTTCGGACAGTTCGCCGAGGGGGCCTTCGAGTTTGCCGCTGAATGCTCCGGCCAGTGCTTCAGCCTGCTCCTCTCGTCGGTGCTCCAGTCCGTCCAGAATTGTCCGCTTGGTCGATACGCCCTCCTTTGATCGTTGTATTTGCATCCGCCGTTGGGATGATCGGGGCCGGGAGGGCAGGATCTTCCACTGGAGGGTGAAAGCTCGATACGATGCCGATATGACAACCGAACCTGCCGAGCTTCTGGGCGTACTGCGAGTGGCGACCAACCGCCTCGTCCTCGCGATTGGAAGCATGGCCGACAGCGAGGTGCGCGAGCCTTCGCTGCTGCCGGGCTGGACTCGAGCCCATCTCATCACTCACGTGGCGCGGAACGCCGACGCCCTGCGGAACCTGCTCTCCTGGGCTCGGACCGGAGTGGAGACTCCCGCGTATTCGAGGCCGGGAGCACGGGAGGCCGACATCGAGGCGGGCGCCGACCGCTCGGCGGACGATCTGCACGACGACGTCGCCGAGAGCGCCGAGGCCTTCGCCGCCGAGGCCGAAATGGTGAGCGTGACCGCCTGGCAGACCGAGGTGCGCGTCATGGACGGCCCGATGTTCCGCGCGTCGCTGATCCTTCCCCGGCGCCTCACCGAGGTCGAACTCCACCACACCGACCTGGGCATGGGCTACAAGGCCGCGAACTGGACACCGGCGTTCGCCAAGATGGACCTGCCCGAACCGATGCGCTCCTGGCGGGAAGAGCGCAAGACCTGGTAGAGCGGGGAGTCGACCCGCGCGACGCCGCCGAGTAGCGACGGTAGGACCGAAATTCAGCCGTTCGTCCCACGCTGGACCACCGATCGGGCCCGTCGCCGCTCGTAACGCCCGGTTCATCTACCCCGGTGCGTCTGAAAAGTACCGGCCGTGGCGGGGTCATCCGACCTCCGGGCGGGCTTCGTGTACCCACAGGTTGGGACGATTTCCCTAGCCTCGAAAGTGACCCAAAGAATTCTCATGATCACTTTCCGGGAGCATTGATGATCCCCCAACGCACCTATGAAGTGGTCGCCCTGCACGTCCCGATCGTCTACGACGGTTACGGCGACCACGACCGCAACGGCATGATGTACACCCTCGCCGAGAACGAGGACGAGCTGCGGCGGGTCCGCCGCGAGTTCCCCGATCCCTTCCCGGATCCGGTCGCCGACCCCGAACTGGTGCCGCAGCCGCATCCGCTGGTGAGGCCGCTGGTGCTGCGGGCCCGCGTCGGCGAGCGCCTCAAGATCCGGTTCCGCAACGAACTCCCGCAGCGGGCCGGCATTCACACCCAGGGCGTCGGATACGACCTCCAGACCGCCGACGGCGGCCACATCGGCGGCAACCACGACTCCAGTGTGGAACCGGGCGGACGCCGGGAGTACGTGTGGGAGTGTCGACGCGAAGGCGTGTTCCACTTCAGCGACATCGCCGACCTGCGCGGCAGCGAGGACGGCTCCAACGCGCACGGACTGTTCGGCGCCCTGGTGGTCGAACCCGCCGAGTCGACGTGGACCGACCCCGAGACCGGGGAGCCGATCACCGACGGCCTCTACGCCGACATCCACGTCCCCGGCGAACCCAGCTACCGCGAATACGTGCTGATGATGCACGACGAGACCGACAATCACAATCCCGCCCAGCTCCCCCACATGATCGACCACGGCCGCCGCCCCGGAAGGCCCGGCGAGGACGACGAGGGCGACGGGCACGGCGGAGGCGACGGCCACGACGCGGCGATCGAAGCCGCGGACGAGCACGGTGAGACCGGCGAAGCAGCCGAAATAGAGCACTCGATGATGCTGCTCAGCTACCGCACCGAGCCCATGGGCGGGCGCGCGCTGGCCTACCGGCGGCTCCTCGAATCGGGACAGATCGACCCGGTGCGCGACCGCATCACCGGCGAGGAGCAGCACCACAGCTCCTGGCTGTTCGGCGACCCGGCCACCCCGATCTTCCGCGCCTACCGCGGCGACCGGGCCAAGATCCACGTCCTCCACTCAGGAGTCAAGGAGACCCACGTCTTCCACCTCCACGTGCACCAGTGGCGCGCCGTGCCCGGCAACGAGGAGTCGCCCCTCATCGACTCGGTCACCATCGGCCCCCAGCAGGCGTTCACCATCGAACCGCTCGGCGGCGCGGGCTCGGTGCAGCAGGCGACGGGCGACGTCATCTTCCACTGCCACCTGTACCCGCACTTCCACTCCGGCATGTGGGGCATGTGGCGCGTCTTCGACGTCCTCCAGGACGGCGGGGGCACCTACCCCGACGGGACGGCCATCGCGCCGCTGCGTCCCCTTCCGGGACATGACGAACCGCCGGCGCCCACCGCCGAGCGGCCCGGGTTCCCGCGCTTCATGGAGGGCGAGTACCCGCAGAAGTCGCCCCGGCCGCCGCGCACCCCGCTCATGCCCGAGGGCATGGGGCGCGAACCCAGCGACCTGGAACGGGCCGCCTTTGTGGACGACCCGCAGCCGGGCGAGGCGTTCACCAAGATCACGACCCGGACCGACGCGCCGGTGCGTCGCTACGACCTCGTCGTCATGACCGGCCCCGTCGACTACTACCGCGGCAGCGGCGAGGACTCCAGCACCTGGCGCGACGAGCACGGCGTCTTCTACGTCCTCCAGGAAGAACTCGACGAGGCCGGAGGCATCGAGGCGTTCCAGCGGCAACTCGCCGTCGGCACCCGCAAGGTCGAGCCGATCGCCATCCGCGCCAACAAAGGCGAGGTCGTCGAGCTCGGCATGACCAACGCACTCCCGCCGGGACCGCAGGAGGAGAACGACTTCGACCCGTTCCTGCCGTTCCAGCCCGAGTGCGGGCTCCACGTCCACCTCGTCAAGTTCGACCCGCTCGTCTCGGACGGCTCCAGCATCGGCTGGAACTACCTGACCGGCGCCACCACCGCCGACCACGGCGAGGAGGACTTCGCCCGGTACAACACCTGGATGTTCCGCTGGTACTGCGACGAGGAGTTCGGCACCATCTTCTTCCACGACCACCTGCTGGCCAACGAACGCCAGCGCCACGGACTGTTCGGCGCCATGATCGCCGAAGCCGAAGGCGCGCAGTGGTCCCGGCCCGACGGGTCCGAGGCGAACAACAGCTCCCAGGCCGTGGTGCGCCTGAGCGACGGCACGGCGTTCCGCGAGCAGGTCCTCGCCGTCGCCGACTTCGTCCCGCTGTGGCAGCACCACGACGGCGAGGAGCCGCGGCCGATCAATCCACCCGACTTCCCTGGGGCCCTTGACGACCAGGGGGTTATGGGGGTCAACTACCGGTGCGAGCCACTGCACGAACGTCCCGGCGACCCGGCCGACTGGTTCGACTCCGATGTGCACGGCGACCCGTTCACGCCGCTGACGCCGATGTATCACGGTGAGACCCTTCGCATCCGGCTCTACCAGGGGTCCCATGAGGAGCAGCACAGCTTCAGGGTCAATGGGATGCGGTGGCCCGCCTGGTGGACCGATCCGGGCTCGCCGTGGCGCGATCAGCAGACCATCGGCATCTCCGAGGCGTTCACCCTCAACCTGGACGCCGCGACCGGGCCGGGCGACCATCAGTGGTCGCTCGCGTCGATCGACGACACCTGGCTGGGCTGCTGGGGCATCATCCGCGTGCTCCCGGAGCTCAATGGCGACCTGCCGCCGTTGCCGGGGGCGCTGTTCTCCGAGCCGACCTTCACCGACGCGCAGGGCGGCCGCGAGCGCCGGTACCGGGTGGAGGCCAGGGCCGGGGAGATCCACTACAGCCCGCATCGCTCCGACCCGTTCGGCGCCTACTTCACCACGCGCGGCCTGCTCGAGGGCGAACCGCTCATCCTGCGCTGCCGGGTCGGTGAATGGGTCGAGGTCGAGCTGGTGAACCGGCTCGACGGGCCGCTGGAGGCGACGCCGTTCGACCCGCCGCTGCCGGCGTTGGACGATCCGGAGGACCGCGAGATCTCCGCGCGGGTCTCGCTGCACCCGTCGGGGCTGGTGCAGTACGACGTGCGCACCGGCGACGGCTCCAACGTCGGGTTCAACGAGGACGGCACGGCCAGGCCCGGCAGCAAGGCGGTCTACCGCTGGTACGCCGAGCGCCCGGGGGTGGTGCTGCTGGAGGACCGCGCCGACGTCCGCACCCATCGGCACCGGGGCCTGGTGGGGGCCCTGATCGTGGAGGAGGAGAGCGTCACTCCCTACGATCCCGTCTCCGGCCGCGAACGCTGGGTCGGCGAGCAGGCGGTGCTGAAGCGGGCCGGGCACGAGTCGGTGCACGAGCTGGTGCTGCTGCTCCAGGACGGCGTGCGCCAGTACCACCAGGGCGACCCCACCCAGCCGGTGCGGGATCTGGAGGACGAGCCGGAGGATTCGGGGCAGAAGGCGTTCAACTACCGCAGTGCGCACTTGCGTCCGACGGAGCCGTCGCTGGCCCAAGCGAACCCGGTGACCCCGGTGGTCGACTGCTCCCCGGGCGAGGCGGTGCGCCTCCACCTGGTCACGGCGGCCGACCGCCCGCGCAACCACACTTTCTACGTCCACGGGCAGACCTGGCCGATGGAGGAGCACCTGCGCGAACCGCACGTCGGAGCGATCGGCGGCGTCACCACCGGCACCGTCCGCTCGCTCGACTTCACGCCGTCGGCGGAGGGTGACTACGCCTACCGCACGGGCGTGCTGCGGTGGGCCCTCTCCGAAGGCCTCTGGGGTCTGGTCCGGGTGCGCCGTTAGCGAACGGGGCCGATGCCTGAGCGGGGCATCGGCCTCCGAGCGGTCTTGGCGAAGCTCTGCATTGGCCGACGCTGGGTAGCCTAGGGGGATGTCGACCTCTGGGAAGGAGCTGACCCATGCGTGAGCTGGTGTTCTGGAAGGAGATCGGACTCTCGACGGTCAAAGAGGCCCAGGAGCGGTACGCGGCCATCGTGCTGTTCCGGGAGCCGGTCACCGTAGCGGAAGCGGATCCGTGGCTGCGGGAGTTCATCAACGACCTGCCCTCGCTCGGGCTGGACCTCTACCTCAACCTGGTCCCCGACCTCGTGCCCGTCGATGAGGTCCGGCCGGAGACGAGGATCTCGGCGCACGGCGTCATCGTGCAGTTCGGACCGGACGTGCCGCAGAAGACCACCGCGCGGATCTATGAACTCGCGGAAACGGCCACATTGTCGATGTTCAACCCGCAGAGTCCGATGGTCCTGGGCAGTGATGACGAGGAATGGATCGAGTTCCACTGACCGACCGGCTCGACTCGCACGGCATCGCATACCGGCACATACGACCCCAGCTCGCCCACGCCGACTGCGCCTCCGACACCTTGGAAGCGGTCGGACCGGCCGAGCGGGTCATCACCGTTCGCGGGGAGTGGATCGCCGGGGACAAGTACGCGATCCTCGACGGCCTCGCCGCCGCCTGCGAGTTCCCCGCCTACTTCGGACGCAATTGGGACGCACTCACCGACTGCCTCGATGAGCTGCCCTACCGCACCGACCCCGAAGCCGACGTCTTGCTGATTATCTCCGGATACCCTGCGCTGCTCCGCAACTCGGTACCGAATGACCTGAGGATCCTGCTCGACGTGCTGAACGACCTCCCCACTTCGGGGGATCCGCGTTTCCCTGCCACCTTCCCGATCCTCTGCAACTGAAAGCGGGCGGTGCCTATCCTCGGTGGGATGAAGCTCCTCCACCTCTCCGATACCCACCTGGCCGCCGGCGGCAAACTCCACGAGACCGGGGTGAATGCCACGGAAACGCTGCGCGGCCTGCTGTCCGATCTGGAACCCGTCCGGAACATCGACGCCGTCCTGGTGACCGGCGACGTCGCCGATGACGGCTCGGTCGAGGCCTACGAAAGGGCACGCGACCTGATCGGCGCCTTCGCCCGCGAGCGCGGCGTCCCCACGATCTTCAGCACCGGGAATACCGACGACCGGACCGGCTTCGCCACGGTCCTGGGCAGCGGCCACCTCGACGCCGAGGGCCACGACCATGCCTCGGCGTCCTTCGACTCCCCGGGAGGCGAACGTGCGGCGGTGAGCGTGCTGAACGGACTGCGTCTGATCACCCTGGACACGCTCGTGCCCGGGGAGCCACACGGACATCTCGGTGCGGGCCAACTCGACTGGCTGCGCAGCGTCCTGGCCGAAACCGCGGCGAAGGGCACCGCGCTGGCCTTCCACCACCCGCCGATCCTGCATCCCAGTGCGGTGCAACGGCCCCCGACCCTCCTGAATCCCGAGGACCTGGCGGAGGCCATCGCCGGGACCGACGTGCGCGTGATCCTCTGCGGGCACTACCACCTCCAGCTGGCGGGGCGCCTGGGCGAGGCGATGGTGTGGGTGGGGCCGGGCGTGGTGAACCGCCGCGACCTCGCCTGCGGGGACGAGACGGTGCGGTACGTCCGAGGCGCGGCGGCGACCCTGGCCGACCTCACCGACCTGCGCGCACCGGTGTTCCACACGATGCCCGGACGCGACCCCCGCGCCGGGGAGATCCTGTTCGAAATGGGCGGCGAGGAACTGCGGGAGGCACTACGGAGACTCGGCGCGGAGGGGTGAGCAGTGGGAGATCCGCTACCTCGGGTTGTGGCGAGTCTGCTCCCAGCTGAGTGGTTCCGCGCCGAGGACTTCCTGAGCTAGTTCGCGGGCGACGTCGGTCTTCAGTGCCCCAAGGCTGCTTTCGATCCAACGGCCGACGGTCGAGACGCCTTGATGGCGGTACTCGACGGCCTGGATCAGGCACTCCAACTTGTCGGCGTCCTTGGCGCAGATGGCCTCGGGGGTCTCGCCTGCTTCGAATTCGGCGACGGCCTCGCGGATGGTCTCGGCGACGCGGTCGGGGCACTCGGCAGTCTGATCGGCCGCGATGTCTTCGGGGGCGATGGCGGTGAGGTAGTGCTTGCCGATCTTGGGAATGTCGCCGATGCGGGTCTCAGGCGTGTCGTGGAGGACGCAGAGCATCGCGGTTCGAGCTGGGTCGGCGCCTTCGAGACAGGCTATGACCATGCCGGTGAGCGCGGCCCGCCAGCTGTGTTCGGCGATGCTCTCCGGATCGCGGATTCCCGCGATCCACCAGCCCGAGCGGCGGGCTCGCTTGAGCAATCCTGCTTCGAGTAGATATCCGGCGGTACCGGCGAGTTCGGTCATGGCCTGCCCTTCGCTAGCGGTATCTGAGGCCGGCAAGGCCCTCGGCCACCGAGCGTAGTTCCCGCTTCGACGGTTCCGATACCCGGCTGATGCCCCGCCTCCTCCCGCTTCTGGAGATGACCAAGTCCGGCACCACCGTTACCGGGACCGCTCAGAAGAACGGCAGGGATGCCGCGGGTGGCTACTCCCCCGCGGTTTCCTCAGCCTTGCCGGCCCACCAGCCGACGGCGTGCCTGATGTGCTGCCGCATCAGGTCCGATGCCGCCTCGGCGTCCCCCGCGGCGAGGTGGTCGAGGAGCAGGTGGTGCTCCCGCGCCGAGACGTCGAGCATGCTGGTCTCCAGCAGCGAGACGAGCCCGACCAGCCGCGTCCGCGCCCGCAGCTCGGCGATCGTGTCGACCAGCACCGCATTGCCGAGCAGCGAGGTCAATTCGAGATGGAAGCGCTGGTCGGCGAGCAGGTAGGCGGTGAGGTCTCCGGCGCGGGCACCGGTGACGATGTCGTCGGCCTCGGCCCGGAACTCCGCCAGGCGGTCCATCGGGAACTCCCCGGCGAGGCGGGCCATCGCGGGAGGTTCGAGCAGCAGCCGGATCTCGACTATGTCGTTGAGCAGGTCATCGCTGACCACGGTGACACGGAAACCCTTGTTCCGCACCGGCTCCACGAAGCCACGCTTCTCCAGATCGAGCATCGCCTCTCGCACGGGCGTCGCCGACACGGCGAACTGCTCTGCCAACGTCGGGACAGTCAGGAGGGTTCCCGGTGCGAGCTCGCCGGAGATGATCGCGGTGGAGAGGGTCCGCTCCACTCGCGTCCGCAGGCTCTCGCCCGGCTCCAACCGTTGGATCGATGACAACGTCACTCTTCCGCTCGCCCTTCACTAACGCAGGCACCAGACGGCCGCCGTCGCGTTGCAGCGTACACCGTGAGTCCTCCCCGGCAGTCGATTCCCGTGCTCATCGTGAGCCGTCGCTTCCGGGGAGTACGAGCCGTTGGCGCGGTTCCTCATTGCCCGCGCGGTCGGTCGCGGCGAACTCGATGACCTGCGGTTCGTCCCCGATCGCCCGGACGAACGCCTCCTGGAAGGTTCCCCAGAACGTGCCCGGTCCCTCCCACTGGATGCGTTCGACACCCGAGACGTCGTCGGCGGCATGGAGTGTGATCTCGAAGCTCGCCCCGAGGTCCTTCACCGTCGCGCGGGAGAGCGGCGCACTTGTATCGACGCTCACCTCCCGGCTCGTCATTCCCGTGCGCCCCTCGGCGTCGGATACCCGGGCCTCGATGTGGTGAACGCCTTCGACCGAGAGCGGCACCGGCCCCTCGTACGGGGTCCACTCGCCGCCGGAGACCCGCAGCTCCAGGCGAAGCTGCTCGCCCTGGTCCGAGGGCTCGTCGACGTCGAAGCCGCGCAGGCACACGGTCGGCGCGGTGGTGAACCAGCCCGACGGGGCCGGGTCTTCGAGGATTTCGATCGCGACCGCCGGGGGCACTCGTCCCAGGTCGGTGGTCGGTGCCGACACCGTTCCCGGCGCGAGAGGGAGCGGGTCTGGGGTGGCGCCGTCGAACCCGGCGGCCCCCACCAGGACCGCGGCGAGCTCGCCGCGGCCGAGCAGGCCCTCGGACCGGACCCGGTTGGCCACGGCGGCGACCCGGTCGAGGAAGGTCTCGCGGTCTATAAAGGTCCCGACCGACCACAGTTCGTCTACGAAGGTGCCGCCGCCTGCGCGGACCCGGTTGGGGACGCCGGTGCCGACGCCTCCGAAGGCGATCTCGGCGTCGTCCGAACGCACGTACATGTGGTACTTGCTCTCCGCGCCGGACCAGCTGGGTTCGAACCTGACGCCGTCGAGCTCGATCGTGCCCTCCCGGGCGAGCTCGGCGAGCAGTTCGGCGCCGGTCCGCCCGGTGATCAGGGAGCCGTCGAATGCCCGCCGTCCGGCGAGCGGGAACGAGAACGCCGTGGTCGCATCGGACCGGGCCAGCAGCAGCGTCGCCCCGAGCATGAGCGCGCACTGGCGGGGGTCGTCGATGGTCGCCTCGGCGCGCAGGGCCGCGGGGACGGTGAGGCGCAGTTCGTCCCCCGGGCGCCAGGCGCGGGTGAGGGCCGTGTACTCCCCCGGGACCAAGGTGCTCTTGACCGGTTCGCCATTGAGTCTCAGTTCGGGTTCGCCTGCGGCCCAGGCGGGGACGCGGAGCCGGATGGTCCGTTCGACCGAGTCCGGTTCGGGGCCTTCGAGGCGGAGCGTGAGCTGGTCCCCCAGTGGGAAACCCGACTCCAGATTGACGCGCAGGCCGGCCTCCTCCCAGTCCAGTTCGGAGTCGATGGCCAGGTTGACATACAGCTCGCCCGGCGCCTGGAAGTAGATGGAGTCCTGGTACTTGACGTGGTTCTCCAGGCCGGTGCCGCCGCAGCAGGTGCCGACATTGTCGTACTCGCGCAGCGCCCCCGGGTGCACCGGGAACATGTAGGTGACCTCAGGACTCCCATCCCGAAGTGGTCCAGTGGAGCGGGTGTCCTTTCGCGATCCGAGGATGTGGTTGAGGACGGTCCGCTCGTAGTAGTCCATGTATCGCGCATCGAGCGTGTGCCCGAACAGTTTCCGGGCGAGTTTCAGCAGGTTGTAACTGGCGCAGGTCTCGGCGTTGCGGTGCCCGACATCGCCCGCGACGGTCTCGGGAGGACCCCATAGCTCGCTCTCGCCGGTGCCGCCGTGCGCGTAGATGCGGCCCGGGACGATCTGGTCCCAGATGCCGATCGACGCGTCGAGATAGCGGCGCTCGCCGGTGCGCTCGTATTCCTCGACGTAGCCGATCAGTTGGGGCAGATGCTGATTGGCGTGGACGTCGGTGAGCGCATCGGTTCCCGAAGGGCCCGCGTCGAGGAGGTTCTGCTGGTCGAAGAACGATGCCGTTTCGAGGAACTGCGGCTGTGCGGCGGCCGTGCTGAGCCTCGTCATGGTCTCGTTCATGCCGCCGAATTCACCGGCGATGTAGAGCTCCCACATGCGCTGGCGGCGTTCGGAATCGAGCCGTGAGAGCCGGTGGTGAACCCAGTGGCCCATGGCTGTGGCGATATCGAGTGCCTGGTTGTTGCCGGTGAGTTCGAAGGCGTCCAGCAGTCCGGCCATGAGCTTGTGGCAGGTGTAGTAGGGCGCCCAGATCTCGCCGTACGGGGCGAAGTCCTCCAGCCGGGAGAACTGCCATTCGCCGTAGGCGGCAAGGAATCCCGGATGCGAGTACCGGCCGGTTGCCGCGAGCGCGGTCTGGACCTCGCCGAGCCCCGCGACGAAATCGTCCACTTTGGCGGAGAGGGAGCCGTCGCGCTCCCCCGCCGCGGCCATGGCGAGCATCGAGAGGAAGTGGCCGGCGTAGTGGCCCCGGAGCAGGTTGGCCGTCTGGGCGAACTCGCGCCCCGGGTAATCGCCCTCGCTCCAGGCCTCCTCGTTCGGATGCCCGAAGTCCTCCCAGGTGCCGGGAGGGAGAGCGCCGCGCGTGTCCAGGCCCGCATTGCGGCGGAAGACCGCCAGCAGGCGGTCGAGGGGATACACACGAGCCAGGTGCAGGAGCTCGTTGCGGACGCGGGCGAACACGCTGCCGTCGTCCAGGCGGACCGCGTCGAGTCCGAAGGGCCGCACCGAAGGGGCCGTCATCGGGGCTGTTCCGATCCGTGCAGGTGCGACCTCGTCCAGGTCTCGATTCCGGCCGCGTCGATCGGCAGGGCGTCGGACAGCACCTCGGCGCCGGTCTCGGTGACGAGCAGGTCGTCTTCGAGCCGCACGCCGATGCCGCGCAGTTCCGGCGGGACGGTGAGGTCATTGGCGTGGAAGTAGAGTCCCGGCTCGACGGTCATCACCACGCCCGGTTCGAGCTCGGCGCCCTGGTAGTCCTCGAATTCGGCGTGGCTGCAATCGTGGACGTCGAGCCCGAGGTGGTGCCCGATGCCGCAGGCCAGGTAGCGCCGGTGGTGCTGGCCCTGCGGCGAGAGGGCTTCATCGACGGACACCGGCAGCAGGCCCCAGTCGTGCAGGCCCTGGGCGACGACTTCCATTGCCGCGAAGTGGAAGTCGAGGTATTCCGTGCCGGGCCGGATCTGCGCCATTCCGGCGCGGTGCGCCTTCTCCACCAGGTCGTGGACCCGCCGCTGCTCGACGCTGAAGGTGCCGCTCGCGGGGATCGTCCTGGTGACGTCGGCCGTGTAGAGACTGTTCGCCTCCACGCCCATGTCGAGCAGGAGCGCGGCGTCGGCCAGGACCGGGCCGTCGCAGCGGACCCAGTGGAGCACGGGCGCGTGCGGGCCGGAGCCGACGATCGTCGTGTACCCCACGCCATTGCCGACAGTGCGCGCGTACCGGTCGAAGGTGCCCTGGAGCCAGCGCTCGCCGAGTCCGTCGCGGACGGCGCGCGGAATCTCCCGGACGACCTCGGCGAAGCCCTCCACCGTGGCATCGACCGCGAAGCGCATCTGGCCGATCTCCCACGCGTCCTTGACCATTCGCAGCCGCGAGAGCTGCCGCCCGAGCGAATCGGACCGTTCGAGTCCGTGCTCGGAGACCAGCGCTTCGCTCACCGATTCGCTCGCCAGCGCCCCCTTGAGTCCGCTGAGTTCGTCGAGGGCGGTGACGGGTTCGACCGTGATCTGGAGTGCCTCGGCCCATTCGCGCAGGCCCGGCGACGCGCCGACCCAGAGTTCGCCGTGGAGCGCGTTGGCGAAGAACCCGGTCTCGCCGGGGCGGAACGGCGGGGGCAGGTAGAGATGGGCGTCGTGGCCGCCCGGGCGGGCGGTCATTACGAGGATCGCTCCTTCGACCTGGCAGCCGGTGAGCCACACGAAGTCGCTGTCGGCGCGGAAGAGGTAGGAGTTGTCGTCATTGCGGACCGGGGCGGTGCCGGCGGAGACGACGATGGTCTCGCCGGGGAATCGTTCGCTGAGCCGCAATCGGTGGGAGGCGGCGGCCGCTGCGGCGCCGTCGACGGGGGTGGCGGGGACGGGTTCGTCGCCCCATCCGGTCGCGATGTGGTCGGTGAATGCCGGCACTTCGGTGAGTTTGGGGGCGCGGGTGCCCGCGTACGGGGGTCGGTTCTCGGTGGTCATCGCAGTTCTCCTCCTCGGTCGCGAACCATTTCGCGCAGGCGGGTGAGGACCCGGCCCGATCCGATGCCGTCGTGTTCGAACTCGTTGGTCACCCAGGCCTGGGAGTTGCCGAGTCCTTTGAGCGTGTCCAGTTGCAGGCCCGAGTCGACGAACATGTCGTCGTAGTAGACCGCCGCCGCGACGGGGACCTGGTTGTGCTCCAGGCGATTGGGGTCGAGGATCGGGCTCCATTCGCGTTGTGCGGAGAGGGTGTGGACGGCGGGTGCGAAGCCGCGCAGGAGCCTGACCTCCTCGAACATCCAGGGGAAGGCCATCTCGCCGGTGAACGGGAGCGGGCGGACGTCCTCATCGAATTCGGGGCGGCGGTCGCGTTCGCGCTGCGCGGCCCAGGCGGTCGGGCCGTTGGCGCCGTCGCCGTAGATCGACTCCTGGAGGGTCCAGAAGAGTGGGTTTGCGGCGGAGGAGGTGCGGGCGAGGACGGTGGCGAGGAAGCCTTCGGAGAGGCGGTCGCCGGTCACGAACGCGTCCTCCACGAGCCAGTGCATCCGTTCGATGCCCGGTTTCATCCCGAGGTCGATGCCGAGGGATTGGAAGCGGCGCACGGTGAGCGCGTCGCCGTCGGGCAGGAGCACGGGTGCGGTGGCGAGCCGGTCGGCGATGCGTGCGACCTGGTCCACGTCCTGGGGGTAGCGCCGGTAGTACTCGGCGGTCTTGTCCGCGACCCGGTCGAAGGTGCGCCGGTAGACCTCGTCGGCGTTCATGGGGTTCCCGGGGATGCCGCCGCAGACGTAGCTGGCGGCGACGGCCTCGGGGGCGTGCGAGAGGTAGGCGAGGGTGAGCCAGCCGCCGTAGCTCTGCGCGAGGGTCGCCCACTTCCGCCCTTCGTAGAGGGTGGTGCGGACGTGTTCGAGGTCGCGCACGATCGAGTCGGCCCGGAAGTGGGCGAGGTGGTCCGCGCCGGCCTCGGCGTCTCCGAGTTCGGCGATCATTCGGGCGTCGAGCGGGGTGCTGCGCCCGGTGCCGCGCTGGTCCACCAGGACGACGCGGTAGTGCTCCAGGGCTTCGGCCAGCCAGCCGGTGGCTTCGACCGGGCGCGGGTTGGCTCCGCCGGGTCCACCCTGGAGGTAGGTGAGGAGCGGCAGCTGGTCGCCCTGCTTGTCGGGGTCGACGATCTCGCGGACGAAGACCTCGATCTCGCCTGCGTCTCGGCCCCACCAGTCCAGGGGGACTTTGAGGTGTTGCTCGCGTACCCACATGCCGGGCATGGAGTACTCCAGGTGCGCCTCTTTCACAGTGCGGCCTCCTGTTCCCTGGCCCGACGGGCCCGTTCGTTCTCACGGCGCCTCGCGTCCCACTCCGGGTTGATGCGCGGGATGGCGGAGAGAAGTTTCTTGGTGTATTCGTCTCGGGGCGCGCCGAACACCTGGTCGCGCTCGCCTTCCTCCACGATGCGGCCGCCGTTCATGACGGCCACGCGCGTCGCGATCTGCCGCACCACCGCGAGGTCATGCGCGATGAAGAGGTAGCTGAATCCCTCTTCTTCCTGTAGTCCGCGCAGCAGGTTGATGACCTGCGCCTGGACGGAGACGTCGAGCGCCGAGACGGCCTCGTCGGCGATGATCAGCTTGGGGCCCACGGCGAGGGCGCGGGCGATGCCGATGCGCTGCGCCTGCCCGCCGGAGAACTGGGAGGGGAAGCGCGCCGAATGGTCGGGATTGAGGCCGACGCGCTCCATGAGTTCCTTGGTGAAGTCCCTTGCGCCGCCGGGGATCCGGCGCCGCTGGTAGACCAGGGGCGCGGTGACGATCCGCTCGACCGAGTGCTTGGGGTTGAGCGAGGAGTACGGGTCCTGGAAGATGACCTGCACCTCGCCCCGGAAGGCGTGCAGCGCCTTTCCGCTGAGGCGGTGGACCTCGCGTCCGGCGAACTCGATGGAGCCGCCGGTGGTGTCGAGCAGCCGCGCGATGAGCCGGGCGGTGGTGGACTTGCCCGAGCCCGATTCGCCGACGAGTGCCAGCGTCTCACCCGTCCGCACTTCGAGCGAGACGTCGTCGACCGCACGGAATCTCGCGGAGCGGCCGAAGAGGCCCGCGCCGCCGGTGGCGAACTCCTTGACGAGGTTCCTCGCCCGCAGCAGCGGTTCTGGTGCGTCGTTCACGATTCCTCCTCCGCGGTCGGGGCCGTCAGGGTGCGCAGCAGACCGATCTCGTCGTCGATGCGCGGCACGGCGTCGAGCAGCATGCGCGTGTAGTCCCGCTGCGGGTCGGTGAAGATCTGCTCGGCGGCGCCCTGTTCGACCAGGTCGCCGTCGCGCATGACGACGAGGTGGTCGGTGACCTGGCTGACGACGGCGAGGTCGTGGGTGATGAGGATGAGGCCGGCGCCGGTGTCGGAGCGGATCTCGGCCAGCAGGTCGAGGATCTGCGCCTGCACCGTGACGTCGAGCGCCGTCGTCGGCTCGTCCGCGATGATCAGCTCCGGTTCCATGCTGAGGGTCATCGCGATCATGACCCGCTGCCGCATGCCGCCGGAGAACTGGTGCGGATAGTGGTCGACCCGGCGGGCCGCGTCACGGATGTGCACCCGCTCCATCGCCTCGATCGCCACTTTTCGGGCCTGGCGCCTGGTCACGCCGCTGCGGTGCGAGCGATAGGCCTCGGCGATCTGCGTGCCGACCGTGTAATAGGGATTGAGCGACGAGAGCGGGTCCTGGAAGATCATCGCGATGCGGTCACCGCGGATCGAGCGCATCGCCCGCTCTGGGAGAGTCGTCAGCTCGGTCCCGTCGAACTCGATGGACCCGGAGCGGCTGGCGCCCTTGGGAAGGAGCCCCATGATCGCCAGGCTCGTCATCGATTTGCCCGAGCCCGATTCGCCGACGATCCCGAGCGCGCCGCCCCGGGCCAGGTCGAAGTCGAGCTGCTTGACCACGTCGACTTGTCCTGCGGCGGTGTGAAACCCGACCGTCAGGTCCCGAACTCGCAGCAGGTTCTCGGTGTCCCTTGGTGTCTCGCTCATGCCGCGCTCCCCACTCGCACTCGCGGGTCGATGGCCGTGTACAGCAGGTCGACCACCATATTGCCGATCACGACGAAGAACGCCGCGAGCAAGGTGACGCCCATGATGACCGGCTGGTCGTTCTTGGTGATCGAGTCGGCGGCCATCTTGCCGATGCCGTTGAGCCCGAACACGGTCTCGGTGATGAGTGCCCCGCCGAGCAGGCCGGCGAAGTCCATGCCGAAGATCGTGACGATCGGGGTCAGCGCCGGACGCAGCGCGTGCCGGCGCCAGACCAGGCCGGGGCTGAGTCCCTTCGCCCGCGCGGTGCGCACATAGTTCTCTTGAAGGGTCTCGATGACGTTCGCGCGGGTCAGCCGCGTGTACACGGCGGACGCTCCGACGGCGAGCACGATCCAGGGCATCAGGTAGTTCGAGAACCATTGGACCGGATCCTCGGAGAACGGCACCGCCTGCGGGAACGGCAGCCAACCGAGCGTGACCACGAGCAGGAACTGCAATGACAGGCCGAGCACGTAGTTGGGGATGGACATGCCCGTCAGCGTGAGCCCGGTGATGAAGCGGTCGGCGAACCTGCCCTCGCGCACGGCGCTGACGAGTCCGGCGCTCACCCCGGCGAGCAGCCACAGGATGGCGGCGCCGATCGCGACGGTCGCCGAGACCGGCAGCCGCTGGGCGATCATGTCGAAGACCGGCTGGCTGGTCTGGAACGAATATCCCAGGCACGGTGCGGCGCAGTCGATCGCGTTCGGTCCGCTCCCGTAGGTGCGGCCGACGAACAGCCCCGAGACGAACGTCCAGAACTGCGACCAGAACGGCTGGTCGAGACCGAGGTTCGCGCGGAGCTGGTCGATCACCTCCGGCGTGCAGTTCTTGCCGCAGATCTGCACCGCCGGGTCCGGCGAGAGGACGAAGAAGATGACGAAGGTGAACAGGCACACCAGGAACAGCACGACGACCATCCCCATCACCCGGTTGAGCAGGAAGCGGATCATGCCCGGCCCTCCCCGGACTCGGCGATCTTCTTGACGCGGTCACCGAGCACGGTGAACGACAGCACGAGCAGGAACAGGAAGGCCCCCGGAAACAGGAAGTAGGCGGGATCGACGGCGTACCAGGGCACCGAGCTGGCGATCATCTGCCCCCACGACGGGGTCGGCGGGACGACGCCGACGCCCAGGAACGACAGGCCCGCTTCGGTTCCGACGTAGCCGGGCACCGCGAGCGTGGTCATCACGATGATCGTGGACGAGAGGTTCGGCAGGATCTCCTTGAAGATGATCTGGATGCTCGTGGCGCCAGACGCCTTCGCGGACTCCACGAACTCGCGCTCCTTGAGCGACATGGTCTGCCCCCGGATGATGCGGGCCAGGTACGGCCAGCCGAAGAACGAGATCACCCCGACGAGCAGAAACTGCCGGTTCTCGGCGGGCAGTGCCGACAGCACCGCGATCATGAAGATGAGCGCCGGGAACGCCATGAGGAACTCCATGACGCGGGAGATCACCATGTCGACGCGCCCGCCGAAGTACCCGGCGAGCAGTCCGAAGACGACGCCGAGGACGCTCGTCAGCACGGTCGCCAACAGCGCGATCGTCATCGACACCCTGGCGCCGTAGACGATGCGGGCGAAGATGTCGCGCCCGTTGCCGGGCTCGACGCCGAACCAGTGCTCGGCGCTCACGCCGCCGGCGGTCCCGAGCGGGAGTCCGCCCAGGTTCGGGTCGACGGCGCTCTGGTCGAACTCCAATGGTCCCCAGCCGCTGAGCTTGACGAGCAGCGGCGCGGCCAGGGCCATGAGGATGATGAGCAGGATGTAGACGCTGCAGGCGAGTGCCGCGCGATCGTGGAGGAAGGCGCGGACGAGGCGTCGCCCCGAGGCGGGCGGCGAGGACGGCGCGGGATCTCCCGCCGTCTCGCCACCCGCCGCTGCGCCTTCGACTTCGAGGTCAGTCGAGGTGAAGGTCATCGGTATCAGCTCTGGGACGGGTCCTTGAGCCCGATGATCGTCAGGTCGGTCATGCTGGTGTTCGGGATGTAGTTCGCGATGTTCTCACCGGGGATGAAGACGCTCGGCTCCCACAGCAGCGGGGCCATCGGCGCCAGGGCCATGGCCTCCTCGTCGAACTCGCCCCATTCGGCGTTCGCCGCGTCGATGTCGGTCATGGCCTTGATCTCGTCGATGCGGGCGTTGAGGGTCTCGTCATTGATCTGCGCCAGGTTGGTGTTCCCCTTGTCGGTGATCACCCGCCCGTCGACCAGCGGCGGGACCATGGTGCTCGCGCTGGAGGCCCAGTCCGGGCACCAACCGGTGATGGCCGCGTCGCTCTGCTGCGAGGGCGTGCCGATCGTCTCGTAGTAGGTGGAGGTGTCGATGACATTGAGCTTCACTTCGATGCCGAGCGGCTCCAGCGCCTGCTGGATCGACTCGGCCTGCGCCTGCATGACCGCCTGCGAACGGATGTCGAGCGTGAAGCTGAAGCCGTCCTCGAGGCCCGCCTCGGCGAGCAGCGCCGCCGCCGCCTCCGGGTCGCCGGCGTGGTTCTCGCTCGGGTAGAGGTCGAAGTCCTTGTGCCCGTTCACGGCCGGAGGAATGATCGTCGTGGCCGGCTCGGCCAGCTGATTGCCGCCCGAGGCCGTCACCAGCGAGTCGCGGTCGATCGCCAGGTTGATCGCCTGGCGGACCTCGAGCCGGTCGAACGGAGCCTTGGTCATGTTCATGCCCATGTACGTGGTGCAGTAGGCCTCCGCGCTGATGACGCGGTCGGCCAGCGCGGGGTCCTGGAGGCGCGCCAGAGTGGCGGGCTGGACCTTGCCGCCGATGGCGCTGGCGTCGGTGCCCTGTCCGGCCATGAGCCGTTCGTCGATCGTGGCCGGTTCGAGGCCGATCTCGAACTCCCACGCGTCGGGGTAGGCCTTGCGGACGTCGTCGGTGTCGGCGTCCCAGTGCTCGTTGCGCACCAGCGTGATGGCGCTGCCGGGGGTGTAGGCGTCGACAGTGTAGGGACCGGAGGCGATGACGTCGTTGATGAATTCGTCACCGGCGCCGGAGCCGACCGGGAAGGGCGCGGCGTTCACCTGGGCCACCACGTTGTCGAACTCCGGGAAGGGCTCGATGAGGTTGAAGACGATGGTCTTCTCGTCCGGCGTCTCGATCGAGGGGTTGCTCTCGCCCGAGATGTAGGGCCCCTGGTAGTCCTCGGGGGCGTCGATGACATTGCGCAGATACGGCGAGCCGATGCCGATCTCCGGGTCCCAAGTGCGGGAGATGCCGAAGGCGAGCTCCGTGGAGGTGATGGGGTCGCCATTGTCGAACGCCAGGCCGTCCTTGAGGGTGTAGGTCCAGGTCAGACCGTCCTCCGAGGGCGTTCCAAGACTCTCGGCCATGTCGGGGACCATCGCGTTCGGATCCTCGGAGTCGCCGGCAGCCTGCATGGTGAGGCCGCGGTAGATGAGTCGGTAGAAGGCGTTCACGCCACCGTCCCAGCCGCGGGCCGGGTCGAGGTAGGAGAAGTCGGCGTTCTGGAGCATGTGGACGGTTCCTCCGGTGACGGGGTCATCGCCGCCGCCACCCGAGTCGTCCGTTCCGCCACTGCAACCGGTCAGCAGCAGTGCCGCCGCCAGTATCGCCGCCGGGGCGCGGGTCAAATGCTTGTTCAAGAGGGAGTTCCTATCGGTTCGTCGCGCCGGTCGGCCGCCTCGGAGATCCGAGCGGGGCGCCGGAGCTGCTGGCTTCGGGGCTTCCATGAACCTGCGGGCAGCGATGCCCTCGCGATGGCGGTTCGGAACGGCGACACCGCGGCTCCGATGCCCCTGCGGCATCTGCACCGATCGTCGCTGTAGCACGTGATATACCACTGTGGCTCATACGGATCGCCGTTCCGCATGCGCCGCAGGCGTCCCGCCTTCGAGCCGCCGCGCATGTCGCGCGCGGACCGCGCTCGTCCGCGGGTTTGATCCGGATTCCCCAGGGATGGCGGGGCTTCCGAATCGGGGTGGGACGAACGGCTGCGAACGCATCCGCTCTCCGTGCTACCGCCTTCGTGTGGCAGTAACATATCACACACCACTGATTTTCGACCGAATCTTGTGCACGATTTCGCAACGACCGATCCGGTGCTAGGCTGCCCCGGCCCTGGACGGCTTGTTGACCACCACCGAGGCGTGCCGAATCACCGTTCCGGCGCGGCTCCAGCCGCCCTTCCAGACTTCGACGATCGCCCCGTCGGGCAGATTCGGATCGTCCACGATCTTCGCCGCCTGATGGAGACCGACGTCGAACCCGCCGGTCGTCGGCACCGGGTTGATGTCGAGCATGGCCAGGGCCTCCAGCAGTTCTTCGCGGATCGAGTCCGCCAGGACCGGGTCGGGTCCGTCGTAGGCGTGCAGCCGGTCGACAACGGAGCCGATCGCGCTCACCAGCGGCAGCTGAAGTTCGCGGAACAGCCCGCCCTCGGCGTCCTTGAGGCGCCGCGACTGGTCGGCGATGATGGCCTGCTTGCGGTTCGATTCGAGCCGCAGGTGCTCGGACTGCTCCCCCACGAGTTCCGAGATCGCGTCCAGCTTCTCCAGAATCCGCTGGGGCACGGGCGTTTCGCCGCCGTCGACCATCACTCCTCCTCCGGCATCGAGCGCAGTCGATCGACCGCCTGCGCCACCTGGTCGCTGGTCATATTGTTCGGCCGCGGCAGGTGGAAGTCGCCCAGCGGCCGGTCGTTGGTGACGTCGTATACCTCGGCGTGAATCGTTCCGTCCACGTCGTACTGCATGGTGACGCGGATCGGCGACTCCTCCGGCAGGCCCGGCAGCAGTTTCAGCGTGTCGACATGGTGGACCTCGACGTCCTCGACCTCGCGCGAATCGCCCTCGGTGATCTCGAAGTCGAGCTTCTCCTGGCGGTCGACCACGGTGAAGAACGTGTCGCGGTACTCGCAGGGGATCTTCGAGTTCTTGGGGATGATGACCGAGTTGTACAGCTGCTTCGTGTGCGGGTCCTGGACCAGCATGCCCATGCCGTGGGAGGTGACATCGCTGACCAGCGGCGTGGTCCGTCGCGCCCCCGCCTCGTCGGCGTCGAGGCTCGCGGCCAGCAGCGCGGCGCCGATGGCCACGACCTCGTCCGGGTTGGCGTCCGCCCTGGGTCGCGAGCCCGAGAGCCGTTCGACCATGGCGGCCACCATCGGCATGCGTGTGGAGCCGCCGACCAGCAGGGTGTCGTCGATGTCCTTCCACGACATGCCGGCCTCGTCTAGGACTTCCTCCACGATGTCCTCGGTGCGGCGCAGCAGCGACGCCGACGCCGATTCGAAGTCGTCGCGGGTGATGGGGGTCCGGTAGACGCGGCCGTCCGCGGTGGTGTTCACCGTGGTCTTGGACAGCTGGGTGAGGCGGCGCTTGGCCTCCTCGCAGCTGCCGCGCAGCGTCGCCTCGAGCGCCCCGGTGTCGAGGAGGTCGGGGCCGCCCTGGCCTTCGACGTCCTCCTTGACTCGCATCATCAACAGGTTGTCGAAGTCGAATCCGCCGAGGGACCGGTTGCCGCCGGTGGCGATGACGTCGATGCCGGCCTCGCTCACCTTCATGACGGTGACGTCGAAGGTCCCGCCGCCGAGGTCGTAGACGAGGTAGGTGCCCTCCTTGTTCTTGGCGACACCGTAGGCGATCCCGGCGGCGGTCGGCTCATTGATGAGCCGCTTCACGTTCAACCCGGCGATCTTGGCGGCGTCCTTGGTGGCGGTGCGGGCGGCGTCGTCGAAGTAGGCGGGGACGGTCACCACCACGTCCTTGTCCTCGGTTCCGAGGTGCCGCGATGCGTTCTGGGCGAGATGGCGCAGAATGACCGCCGAGATCTCCTCGGGGAAGTAGTCCTTGTCGTCCTCATCGGTATGGACGACGGTGCGGGTTCCCATGCGGCGCTTGACGAGCTCCACGTAGTTGCCGGGATCCACGGCGGCCATGTTCTTGGCGGTGACGCCGACAAGCGGCTGGCTTCCGTCGAAGAAGACCACCGACGGGGTGAGCCGGCCCGACTCCCCTTCGAGGATTTCGGGCACGCCGTCCTCGTGGACGGTCGCGCACGCCGAATAGGTCGTGCCCAGGTCGATTCCCATTGTCATGATGCGTCCTCAGTAGCCGTTCTGGTTCATGCGGAGGGTGATGGCGTTGATCTCCCACTGGTACTTGTAGCGGCTCGACACCTGGTACCAGATGTAGAGGCCGCACCCGACCAGCGCGAAGAAGGTGATGAGCCCCGCGCTCTCCGACAGGCTCGAGCAGGAGGAGGCGAGGAAGAAGACGATCACCGCGAGCACGGTGTTCTTGACGGGGAATCCGGGCCAGAACCGCTTCTGCTGCACCGACCTCACGTAGTTGTCGAGGTACCGGGCGCGCTCGCGAACCTCGGGGTCGTGGGCCACTTCAAGGGCGCGGGTCGACCTGGGGGCCATAGCGGCCACCTCCATCGAGGAGGTGATGTAGTACTCGTCCCCGTCGCGATTGGCCGGAACCGCCTCCGCGGACAGGATGAGCACCTCGGCCAGGTAGTCGCCGGTGACGTTCCGGTCCAATTCGGGCGGGGCGGTCGAGTAGAGATTCTCCAGGATCGGGAGAGCCTCGTCGTGGCGGGTCATCTGCGCCAGCACCACCGCCGATCCGATCTGGCCCTGGGCGCTGCGGTCGGGGTGCCGCGCGGCGTCCTGATAGGCGGCCAATGCGGCCGGCTGGTCGCCGAGGTTCTCGTTGATGAAGCCGAGATCGAGGTGGACGTCGGGGTCGTCAGGGTCGTACTGGAGCGTCTGGCGGGCTTCGTAGAGCGCGTCCTGGAAGTTGCCGAGGCCCAGGTTGGAGCGGTAGAGGGCGGCCCACACCGGCGCCGATTCGCCTTGGAGTTCGCGGGCTTGCCTGGCGGCGTACGCGGCCGACGAGTAGTCGTTTCTCGCGAGTGCGGTCTCGGCCCGGTCGAGCCAGTTGATCCCGGCGGTCGGGGCCGCCTGTTCGGGGAGCCGGCGCGATTGGTCGGCGGCGAGTTCGCGATCGTATTCGGCGCGCTTCGCCTCGTCGAGCAGGGTCGCCCGGGCCTGGTCGAGGAGGCGGATCATGTTCTCCGCCTCGTGGCGCTTATTGATGTCGGGCGAGTTGACCCGTTTGTTCCACAGGCGGGCTTGCTCTTTGATCTTGGTTTCGATCGCTTCGGCGGTAGATGAGGGGGCGATTCCGATTACGGCGTACAGATCGTCCATTGGCACCTCCGGAGGGGTGATTGGGCATGAGGGTGTCCGAGACGTGGGTTCTGGGGATCCGGTTCGATGTGACCTTTGACGGTCATTCTATCCGTTGGGAGCCAAGGGGGTTCTCCCATCCTGCGTCCATTTGTCACCCGCTCGGGTGAGCCGGCGGTGGATTTGACGCTGGGCGTCGCGCATGATGGCGAGGCGTTCGGCGAAGGCGCGGGGGTCGGCGGCGGCGAGTTCGGTCAGGATCGACACGGCCCGGTCGGCGAGGTAGAGCGCGTTGGTGAGCTCCGCGTTCAGGTTGAGCCGCACGGTCACCGCGGTGTCGAGCGCGGCGGCGAGGATCGGCTGGTAGCGGTGGCGGTCGGCGCGGGCGTATCGGTCGGCGATGTCCACGGCCTGGTTCGACGCGGTCAGGGATTGGGTCTTCTGGCCTTCTCGCGACAGGTACAGGGCGAGGTCGCCCACCGCCCCGGCGTATTCGGGTCCGTAGGCACCGGGCATCCGTTCGGTGGACTCCTTCCAGAGGTGGACCGCGCGCCGGCGGGGCGCCAGGGCTTCGCGTGGCCGGCCGGCGGATTCCAGGTGGATCGCGAGGCTCGTGACCGCTCGTGCCAGGTCCGGCAGGTGCGCGCTCCGGTTGCCGCGCGCGAGTTCCTCGGCCAATTCAATGGCGCGTTCGTCCACGGTGACCGCGTCTGCGGGTCGGCCGACCTCGGCGAGGCTGTCGGCGTGGGCGTTCAGGGCTCGCCTGAGGTTCGGCAGGTGCTGGTCGGGGTCGTCGCCGCACAGTTGCTCGAACGCGCGCACGGCCCGGCCGGCCATGCCGAGCGCTTCCTCGGGTCGGTAGGCGTCCAGGAGGGACAGGCTCAGGTTGGAGCGCCCGAGGGCCAGGCTGGCGCGGTAGTCGCCGGACAGGTGCTCGTCGGAGTACCGCCACAGCTCGACGGCCCGCTGGGCCAGACGCAGGGCGGTGGGCCATTCGCCGGCGATGGCGGTGGCGATGGAGAAGTTATTGGTGGCCCGGGCGAGATCGGGGATGAACCGATCGTCGTCGCCGGCCAGTTGCTCGTAGAGGTCGACGGCTCGCTGCTTGGAGATGTAGGCGGCCTGGTGGCGGTCGTCGAGTTCCTGCCAGATGCCCAGTTCGGCGGAGGCGTCGGCGAGTTTGGCGGTGGTCTCGTTGTCGGGCGATTCGGTGTCGGCGGAGCGCCAGTAGCGCACCGCGGTGCCCGCGAGGGCGGACCCGAGGCCGGCCAGGGCCGCATTGGTGGTCGGGACCACCGATGCGGCGAGGAGCGCGATCGCATTCTCAGCCACAGTGGACTCGATAAGGTTGTGCGGCAGGTCCAGGGCGAGCGCCAGGTGCCGGGCAGCGGTCAGGTCGCGGTCATTGGCGGCGTTGCGGACCGCGATCGCGACCAGTTGCAGCAGGCTGCTCTCGAGCAGTTCGGCGAGCTCGGTGTGCGCCGCGGCGCCGGTGAGGGCGGACAAGGACGTGGCGAGGTGGTCCTTGAGGTCGGACTCGACCTGGGGGTATTCGTCGGCGGCCAGGAGCAGCGCGTGCATGAGCCGGGCGTGGTAGGCCGGATACCGTTGCAGGACATTGGAGTCAACGAGGTTTCGCACGATCTGCGAGCGTGATGCGGTGCCTGCCAACAGGTGTGCGGCGACGAGGTCGGGTTCGACGGGGGCGACGCGCGGGTCGGCCCGGTCATCGCGGCGCTTCCCGTCGGGGTAGAGCTCGTGGAGCGCGTCGGCGATGGTGCTGCGGCGTTCGGTGTGGGCGTCGGCGAGGGTGGGCACGGCCTTGAGCAGTTCGGGCAGGTGCGCCTTGAACGGCGCGGTGAGCGTGGAGACGCACAGTGCCTCCATGCCGCGGTCGAGGTCGGTGAACACCTGGCCGCCGCCGTCGTCGCGGAAGGCGAGCCAGCGCCGGCTCTCGCGGCGGATGAGCTGGTCCAGCAGCGCCCGCGCGGGGTCGTCCTCGGACGGATCCGGAAGCGGCTCACCGGAGGCGGCCATGAGCGCGGCAATGTGGATGGTGAGGGGCCGATCGTAGCGTTCGAGGCCGGGCGGGGCCATCGCGTCGCGTCCGAAGCGGAGGGCGAAGGAGGCGTAGGCCTGCTGCGCGTGCGCCGCCTGCGTCTCCTCGCTGAAGCCGCTCAGCGGCAGCTCGGCCCGGAGTCCCACCAGCGCATCGAGACCGGGTGCGTGATCGCGGATGCGGTCGAACCACTCGCCTTGGGTGCGGGAGACCAGGAGGACGCGGACGGGCGCTTGCAGGGTGCCCTCGCGCCTGAGCTTGATGGCGCGGGAGATGAAGGCCCCGACGGCCTCCGGTTGGCGCTCGGGGTAGTCGCACACGGCCAGCAGCGGGGTGGAGGGCGGGCGGGCGGTGGACAGCTCGGCGTAGTCGGCGAAGCCGGTGCGCCACCACCGGTCGGTGCGGGCGAGCCGGTCGCAGATCTCGGCCGCGAGCCGCGATTTGCCGGTGCCGGCCGGGCCGGTGAGGACCATGACGCTCACGTCGGGTTCTTCGGGCCGGGCGCGGACCCACTCGATGGAGTCGGTGATGATCCGGGCGGCCTCGCCCTCGGTGACGAAGGGGACGGCGCGGTTGCGGTAGTGGAGGAGCTCGAACAGGGACTGGTCGTCTCCGATGACCGCCTGCGGCCGGGCGACCGGCTCGACGAGGGGGTCCTCGCCGGTGATCTCGACCAGCGGCAGATCGATGAATGCCCTGACGGGCGCGGATTTCGGGGAGGCGGATTCGGCGGCCCGCATGATCGGCTCGATCGGGACCGCGTGCAGCCGGCCGGTCCATTGCAGCGGCACGTGGGTGACGATGCCGAGCAGGTGCCCGTCGGGGTCCAGGACTCCGGCGCCGGACAGCCCTTCCCAGGAGCGCGGGTCGACCGGCAGCGGCGTGTGCACGGCCAGCGCGAGCCGGGGGATCCGGTCGTCGACGGTGGGCAGGACGCTGACCTCGAGGTATTCGGCCAGGACCTGGTCCGAGTCGGAGCCGACCTCGGGGAAGCCGATGACCGAGCAGGATTCCAATGGCCTGTCGCCGCGGAACGCGCTGCCGACGATCCGGCCGGGCGGCCCGTTCAGGCCCGGGACGAGGAGCCCGACGGCGTCGAGCTCGCCGAGCGCGACCATGGCGGCGACCTTGACGCTCTGGTCGCCTCCGCGGACGCGCAGCCGGGAGGCGTCGGACGAGTTGCCGAGATGCCGCAGCACATGCCGCGCGGTGAGCACCAGGCCCGGCGCGAGCAGGTGCCCGGTGCCGATGAGCGCCTCGCCGCCGCCGGCCCTGATCCTGATCTTGACCGCCGCGGCGGCATGGCGGCCGATCCGTCCAGCCATGGCAGCGGGCCCTAGTCGCGGTCGGGGATGGGCTTGCGCGGCGAGACCGCGAACTCGCGTTCGTCCCCGGAGGAGGCATCCACGATGGACGGCTCGATGGTCATCGTCAGCCGGTGCACCCGATCGGTGACCCGGTCGGCGCTGGCCTTGGCGGTCACGACCCGCCAGAAGCTCGCGCCGGCTTCGGCGCCGACGCCGGTGTGCACTTCGAGCGCGAGGTCGAGCTGGATCGACGTGATGTTGAGTTTGAGCTCGTCGTCGGCTTGCAGGCGGGCATCGCGCAACTCGTCGCGAAGGTGGGCCAGGGCATCGCTGAGGGGCAGGCTGTTGGACATGCGTCGACGATACCGATTCCCTGCCCGCCACGGGTGTCTCGTCTCCCGACGTGACTTTTAGATGGGTGCTCGTCGTTTGGGGAGGTTCGCAGTGCCCAAGGATATTTTTCCGCTCCCGCGGCTGCCGGCTTTGACGACCTGCCCCCAGCGGCGGACATCAACCTGACCACGGTCTACCAGCCCCACGAGGAACTCGGGCGCACCGCCGTGCGGCTCGCCCTGGGGCACGCCCGCCAAGGCGGCCCTCCGCCGCACACCGTCCTCGGCACCCAGGTCGTCCGCGGCTCGGTCCGCCCCATCGTGTCGCAGTGACCGACGGCATCGAACTGGGGCGACTGACGCGACCGAGGGCCCGGACGCGCATCGGCGTCCGAGCCCTCGGTGTCCAATGTGCGTCTAACCCGCCGAGCAGAGCTGGTCGCCGATGACGGCCGGGGTGGTGTTCGCCTTGCCCCAGTCGTACCGGTTGAACTGCGCGGCGACCTGCGGCGTGGTCTCGACCAGCCAGTGCGACGCCAAGGTCGAGTAATCGGCGTGCCGGTACTCGTTGTTGGTGTACTGCGAGACGACGTCCTTCAGTCCGCCCTGGTGGTTGAACATCGCGTGGCTGCCCCAGCCGACGAAGATCCTCGGGACCTCGCGGCCGAGCCCGGCGCTGTTCAGCGAGGAGTTCCAGCTCTCGGCGGTGTCCCAGTCCTGGGTGGCGTAGCCGCCGTGCCGGGAGAGCAGCATCCGTTCCCGGTACCAGTTGCCGTCGCCGGCCTTGTTCCAGATGACGACGATGCGCTCGAAGTCGTAGGCGTGGCCGAGCTTGCCGGGGGCGAAACCGTTCTTCTTGAAGAAGATGGAGTAACTGACTCGCACCTCGGTCGGGTTGCACTTCTCCACCGAGTAGAAGGTCGGGAAGTCGCTCCACCGGTCCGGGCAGCCGCCCTGGCCAGCGGTGGGCCAGGCCTTGAGCGTGGCCCCACTCGACTGGTTGCCGCCCGGCAGCGGGTCCGACGGCCAGCAGGTGTCGCGGCGGTTGGCGCGGGCGAAGTTCCAGTTCGGCGCCGAGGCGTCGACGAACGACTGGAGGCTCGACCCGTGCGGCAGCGGGGTATCAGCGGACGCCGGGGAGGCGGCCACCACGGTCAAGAGCATGCTCAGCAGGGCGGTTGCCAACCCGAGCACGCCGAAGCGGCGGATGGTCCTCATGCGGATCTCCGATCTAGGTGTCGTGGAAATGCGATTGATCAGGTGAAACGGCCGCCGGGGGCGACCAGTGACAACGTATGGGTCCGACATAGATTTACTTGACGCTTTAAGTAAACAGATCCATAAATCGGGAAAAAGTGGAATATCCGCCAACCAGACCTTCAAATCCCAGCTCGACCTAGAACGCCACTGCGGGCGCACACCCCAAGGGGTCTGCGCCCGCGTCATGCAACGGATCCTCGCCCTGACCGCCACCATCTGGCACAACGACCAGACCGGAGCACCAGTCCTACGATCACTGACCGCCTACGACCACTGAACCCCAGGAATCAATCATCTAGGGGCGGACGGCCACGATCAGGTCGCGGTTGATGGCCTGGTCGACCCGGTGGGCGAAGCCCAGGAACGGCTTGTCGGACATGACCTCGAGCCCGGACTCGGTCAGCATGGCCGCGAGCTCGTCCCGGCTCACCGTGAGGGTGTTCCAGGCGATTCCGATCGCGCCGCCGCCGCGGAGCAGCTCGGTCCACACGGGAATGCCCAGCTCCAGCAGTTCCTTGGCGGTGCGGGACAGTGAGCGGACGGCGCCGACGGCTGCGTGCTGCACCCCGTACGGCGCGTCGGTGACGATGAGGTCGAATGACCGCTTCTTGTAGACCTGTCCGCTCTGGAGCGTGTCGGCGCTGACCATCTCGAGCGTCTGCATCTCGCCGGCCTTGTACAGCTCCTTGGTGGCGGCGAACTCCACCAGCAGCCGCTGCCCGACCGCCCTGCCGTCGCGCTTCACCCGGCTCTTCACTGCCTTGTGCTTGATGGACTTGCTCTTGAGCCACCGCTGAATGAACGCCGAATAGGCCTCGAAGTCGCGCTTGTCGACCTCGACGCCGTAGGAGTCCCATCCGTACATGATCGATTGATTGAGCGTGGTTCCCCGCCCGCACAACGGGTCCAGCACCTTGAACCGCGAATTGAGTACCCGGTCCGCCGGAAAGGCGGCGGCCGCCGTCACGTTCAGCAGCAGCTTCGTGAAGTGCTCGTTCGTCTTCCCCACGTATTTCAGGATCGAGGTCAGATCGTTCTCGTACCGGTCGAGTCGGGAGAGCGCGATCGGCTCCAGCATCGACCCGTGGATTTTGAACAGCGCGAAGAGCGAGGACACGTTCGCCAGGCAGCGGAGGTCGCGCTCGCTCAGCGAATCGCCGTGAAACGTCAGGTAGGGAATGCCGCCCATCTCGACTTCTTCGAGGTCCTTGATCGAACCGTCCAGAAGAAATTCGTCGAAGATGCGGATCTCGCTCACCATCATCTGCACCGCGGTCTTCGCATACACGCGATTAGCGGACGGCGACACCAGCATCGCATACTGCTGCATTCCCAACACACCTTCAATCCAGAGCACCAACTGCGAAAACACGCGCCACCACGATAACGGAGAACCTCCCGACCACACGGCGGGCTCACGGGAATGGCGGCGATCACCGCTTCCCAGCTCGGGGCGGCCGCATCCCGTATAGCGCTTTCCACTGGATCTCTCTATAGTTGTCTCGCCATCCCCCGACCCCGACTTGGAGGCTCGATGTCTTCCGACCTGACGGCAGCATCGCAGCGCGACTCGGCGGCCCTGCCGTACGACGACAATCACTTCGACTTCTCCCCGTGGAGGTTCTGGTCCGCCGCTCCGCAAGCGACACAGGACCGTCAGCGCCGGCTCCAGGAGGCCCTGGTGTCGGAGCGCGGCTACCGGTTCGGCGCCGACTGCTTCGTCTCGCCGCTGGCCGCGATCCAGAACGAGGGGCTGCGCCTGGGCGACCGCAGCTACGTCGCCGCCGGGGCGTACCTCAGCGGCGACCTCGAGCTCGGCGTGGACTGCACGATCAACGCCTATACGGTCGTGCGCGGCGAGATCACGATGGGCGACGGCGTCCGCATCGGCGCCCACACCTCCATCATCGCGTTCAACCACGTCTTCGCCGATCCCGATGCGACGGTCATCAACCAGGGGATCGCAGCCCAGGGCATCACCATCGGCGACGACGTCTGGATCGGATCGCACGTCGTCGTCCTCGACGGCGTGAAAGTCGGCAGCCGCTCGGTCCTAGCGGCCGGGGCGGTGGTGACGAGGGACGTGCCGGAGGGCGCCATCGTCGGCGGCAATCCCGCCCGCGTCCTGAAATGGCGCGTCCCCGCACTCGCGCCGGTCGCCGATGTGAAGGGCCGCACCGGACTCGGCGACAGTGCACTCGGCGATGAGATCGCCGCGTTCGCCGACCGGGTCCGCGCCGAGGCGGCCGAGCTGCTGGAACGGTACTGGGATCCGCGGGTCGGCTTCTTCAGCGACAAGCCGGGCGCCGATCCGACCGTCCGCGCGCAATGCGACGCCATCGAGATCGCCGACCTCCTCATCGGCTCCGCGCCGGTGCAACTGCCCGCCGCGGAGCAGATCGAACGGCTGCGCTCCTGGCAGGATCCGCAGACCGGACTCGTCGGCTACCTGGAAGCGGACGGCGCCCTGCGCGGCGCCGGACTGAACCTGGACGAAGGAGGGGCCGCCTACCACGTCCTCACCGTCGGATACGCGCTCGACCTGCTCGGCAGCGCCTTCCCGCACCCGATCTCACTCCGTCCCGCGGACTCGGCCGAGGACGTGATCCGCTGGGTCGACGCCCTCCCGTGGCAGAACCGTGCCTGGAACGCGGGATCGCAGATCGACCACCTCGGAACCGCAATGACCTGGAATCGCCTTGGCGGGCATGGAAACCCGACCGGAAGTGAAGAGGCCCTGTTCGGTTGGATGCTCACCCATGTCGATGCCGGCACCGGCATGTGGGGCCGCGTCGACCACGCCGATCTGCTGCAACCGGTCAACGGCTGGTACCGGGCCGTGCGCGGCACCTTCGGCCAGTTCGGCATCCCGGTGCCCCACCCCGAGCGCGTCATCGACACCGTGCTGCGCCACCTCGCCGATCCGGGCCGGTTCGCGCCCGACCGCCTCAATGCCTGCAACGTGCTCGACGTGGCCTATCCACTGTGGCTCACCCGCCGCACCGGCCACCGCACCGAGGAGGTCGCGGCGAAGGCCCGTGAACTCCTCGGACACGTACTGGCGCAGTGGATCCCCGGCGAAGGCTTCGGTTTCGCCGCACCGCCGAACGGGGGCCTGGACTCGTCCCCCGGCTTGCAGGGCACGGAGATGTGGCTCGCGATCCTGTGGTACCTCGGCGACTTGGCGGGCGTCGCCGACCGGCTGGGCTATCAACCGCGCGGCGTCCACAATCGCTTCCCGCGCATTAGATGAGTACTCGGCGCCGCGTAACTCAGGCGTGGCGCAGCACGAACGCCTCGGTGAGCTCGAGCAGGCGCTCGCGGGCGGGGACGGTCTCGAATCCGTGTCCCACCCCGTCGAGCACGTGCGTGTCGAGCCGGTCGGCATAGACGCCCTGGTACGCCTTCACGATGTCGGGCCCGATCAGGGCGTCTTCCGATCCGTACGCCAGCAGCACCGGACCGGCGTGGCCTGCGGCGTCCGCGAACGGGTCGATGCCTTTGGCGTCCTCGACGAATCGCCGATGGATCGGCAGTCCGCCGAAGTCGTCGTAGCCGTGTTCGGCGATCGCGTCGGAGCGCCGCTTCGCGGCAGTCTCGTCCAAGCCGACGGCGACCGCGGCCGGGGCCCAGAGGGCGAGCGACCGCACGGGGCGCTGCGCGGCGGCCAGCGAGGCGGTGAGTCCGCCCAGGCTCATCCCCAACAGCGACAAGCGATCGGCGTCGACCGCCGAATGGGCGCCCACCGCTTCGAGCGCCGCGGTGGCCTGCGCGACCTGGTCGGAGACGGCCAGGTCGGCGAAGTCGCCGTCGGACTCGCCGCCGCCGGCGAAGTCGAACCGGTAGACGGCCACGCCGCGCTCGGCCAGACGCTTCGCCAGCCGGACGAACATGTAGCCGAACTCGGAGCGGGTGCCGCTGAAGCCGTGGCACAGCACCACCGCCGGGGCCGGGGTCGATTGCGGGAGGTGCAGCGTGCCGCGGAGGATGCGGCCGCGATTCTCGATGTCAAGGGATTCCACGAGGCGCAAGCTAACACGGCCGACGCCGCGGGCGGGTCCCGGTGGGAGCGTGTCCCATCCAGTGCCCGCTCGCGGCGTCGGCCCGATCGACGGTGCGAAACGGACTACTCGGTAAAGGCACCCGGCTCGTACGGGCAGGTGCTGCTGTACCGCGAGACGCCGGTCGTGTCCGCCAGCTCGGGGCACAAGAACTGGGTGTAGCGGGTGTCGTTGTCCACCCAGATCTTCAGCCAGGGAATCGTGCGCCGGGTGACCTCGGAGTTCCCCCAGACCGGGAACCCGTGCCCACCGGAGGAGAGTTCCACGAACGCGGCCTCGGTCTCGGCCGGCAGGGTTCCGTAGAGGGTGTCGAGGTAGTCGGGGGTGACGGTGCCGTCGTCCACGGCGCCCATGATCATCGTCGGCACCTCCAGGGTGGACAGATCCTGCGAAGGAGAGTAGGGCGCGAGCGGGATCGCGGCCTGGAGATCCGGCCGCTGCTCGGCCGCGTAGATGGCACCGCCGCCGCCCATGGAGTGGCCCATCACGCCGAGCCGCTCCGGATCGACCCGGTCCTGCACCTCGCTCTCCTGCGTCAGGTAGTCCAGCGCGGCCAGCAGCTGGTCGCCGCGGGCGGTGTCGAAGTCCTGGGGGCTATTGGTGTCGATGCCGATGACGACGAACCCGAACGAGGCGAGCCAGTGCCCCATCCAGGCCCCTTCGTCCTCCCAGGAGGCGGTGAAGCCGGGCACGACCGCGACCGCGCCGAACGTGCCTTCGCTGGTGTCGGTCGGGTAGTAGATCACTCCGCCGTTGAAGCCGTGCCCGGTGGGCACGCTCACCTCCTCGGTTTCGAACGTGCCCGCCTCGGCCGCAACGCTTTCCACCGTGGGGTCGGGTCCCCGTTCGAAGGGGTTGTCCTGCGCCGACGCCGGTTGGACCGCGATCAGCGCAGCGATTAGGGCCGCAACGGCCGCAACCGCACTCGCCGCGAAGGTGATCGCTCGGCGCCGCATGCCGGGAGCGGCCCGACCGAACGCGGCGCGCTCCCGCGCCGGGACATCGGTGATTGGTCGTTTCATGAGGTGGTGCCTCCCCATTCCGTAGATATTTTCACATACTTGAATGTGATACCTACCCTAAACAGGGATATGCCCCAAAAGCAAGGAACTCGAGCCCGCGGCGCGGGTCAGTCGAGGCCGATGCGCAGCACCCGGTCGTCGTCGGGCCCCGGGTCGCCGCGGCCGTCGGTATTGTTGGTGATCATCCACAGTGAACCGTCCGGTGCGACGACGACGTCCCGCAGCCGGCCGAACTCGCCGACGTAGTGCTCGACCACGGTGGCCGGATCGTCCAGCGGCACTTCGAAGAGCCGCTCGCCGCGCAGATTCGCGATGAACGCGGCGCCGCCCGCAATAGCCATGCCGCTGGGGCTGGCGTCCGCGGGCGCCCACTGCTGGACCGGATCGATGAACTCATCGCGGTCACCGATGCCCTCGACCTCGGGCCAGCCGTAATTGGCCCCGGCCTCGATGACGTTGAGCTCGTCCCAGGTGTCCTGCCCGAACTCGGAGGCGTACATGGTGCCGTCCTCGGCCCAGGCGATGCCCTGCGGATTGCGATGGCCCCAGCTGTATACGAGCGAGTCGGCGAACGGATTGTCCGGCGGGACTCCCCCGTCGGGCGTCATCCGGAGGATCTTCCCCGACAGGGCCTCGCGGTCCTGTGCGCTCTCCCGGTCGCCCGCGTCGCCGGCCGTGGCGTAGAGCATCCCGTCCGGGCCGAACGCGATCCGGCCGCCATTGTGATTGGCCGCCGCCGGGATGCCGCCGAGGATCTCCTGCGGCTCCCCGAGCCCGAACGATCCGGCCTCACCGGTGAGCTCGTATCGCTCGATCCGGTTCTTCCCCGCGGCGGTGAAGTACGCGTACAGGTATCCGTCGTGGACGGCGATCCCGAGCAGGCCTCCCTCGCCCCCTCCGGCGACGCCCGCGATGGTGCCCACCTCGCGGGCGTTCCCGTCCGGGTCGAGCTCCACGATCCGGGCGCTGTCACGCTCTGAGATCAACGCGGTGTCCTGGACGAACGCGATCGACCACGGGGCCTGGAGTCCTTCAGCCACGACTTCCGGCTCCCCCAATCGGGGAGCTTCGGCGACGTCGGGCGAGGTCGGCTCGTCGGATGAGGGCGATTCATCGGGCGAAGTCGGCTCGTCGGCCGGATCGTCCGTGCACGAGGCCACGGCCGTCCCCGCGACTACCGCACCCGCGAATCCCAGCGCCCTGCGCCTCGTGATCATCACTCGCCCATTCCTCCTGATGTTCCGCTGACGCGGTACTAGACGTCCCGGGATCAAGGGTAAGCGGCCGTGCGGGCCCGAAGGAGGCACTATCGGTGGCCCCCGGAATCGGGGCTCCGTCACCGCGGAGATGGAGAAGTGTTGCCATACGTTGAACGTTATATTGAATAATGTAGATATATGAGTTAGTATTGCCTGTGGCAGTCGGTCCTCGGACCGGTTGCCGCAGAGCAGCGGTGGCATTCCCCGGCATCGCGCACCGCATGGCGCATTGGAGCACCATGTCCCCCCATAACCCGATAGCGAAACCCTCCCCCTCCATCGGCCGCAGGCGCCTGTTCCAGGGCGCGGTCGCGGCAGGCGGTCTCGCCGCATTCGGCACCGGAATCCCTGCCGCGCAAGCCCAGACCGACGAGATCGGCGTCCAAGCCGTCCATCCCGGGATGCTGCACACCCAGGCCGACCTCGACCGCATGTACGCCAGGGTCAGCACCAACCAGGAGCCGTGGCGCGCTGGCTGGGAGAAGCTCATCGCCAACAGTCACGCGCAGAGCACCTGGACGGCCCGGCCGACCGACGTCATCATCCGCGGCGGCGACGGGCAGAACTACCCGCAGCTGTACAACGACATCCACGCCGCCTACCAGAACGCCCTGCGGTGGCGGGTCTCCGGCAATACCGCCCACCGCGACAAGGCCGTCCAGATCCTCAATGCCTGGTCGTCCACGCTCACCGCCGTCAACGGCAACTCCGACCGGTTCCTGGCCTCGGGGATCTACGGCTACCAGTTCTGCTGCGCCGCCGACCTCGTCCGCGGCGCCTCGGGCTTCAACCTGGGCGCGTTCCAGGACATGATGACGAGCATCTTCCTCCCGATGAACAACTCGTTCCTCACCAACCACAACGACGCCTGCATCACCAACTACTGGGCCAACTGGGACCTGTGCAATATGGCGAGCAAGCTTGCCATCGGGATCATCTGCGATGACTCGTCCATCATCAACCAGGCCGTGGACTACTTCTGGAACGGCGAGGGCAACGGTTCCATCTACAACGCGATCCCGTTCGTCCACAACGGCTTCCTCGCCCAGTGGCAGGAGAGCGGGCGGGACCAGGGGCACTCCATCATGGGCATCGGACTGATGTCGTCCATCATGGAGATGGCGTGGAACCAGGGCATCGACCTCTACTCCGCGCGGGACCTCGCCTTCGGCAAGGCGGCCGAGTACGTGGCGAGGTACAACCTCGGCTACAACGACCTCCCGTTCACCACCTACAGCTGGGGCACGGGCCAGAACTGCGCCTACCGGGAGCAGACGGTTATGGGAGAGGGCGGACGCGGGCAGCTGCGCCCGGTGTGGGAGATGGTCTACAACCACTACAGCGTCCGGCGCGGGCTCCGGATGCCCAACGTCGCGCGCATGGCCGCCCTGGTGCGCGCCGAAGGCGGCGGCGGGGACTACGGCACCACCTCAGGCGGCTTCGACACCCTCGGTTTCGGCACCCTCGCCCACACCCGGCCCACCCCGGCGGTGGTCTCCGGCGGCGTCTACACGCTCATGGCCGAGCGCTCTGGGAAGATCCTGGACAATGGCTCGGTCACTACCGAAGGCGCCCAGGCGATCCAGTGGAGCGACAACGGCGGCGACTGGCAGCGGTGGCGCATCACCGACGTCGGCGGCGGGTACTACACGCTGGTGTGCCTGCACTCCGGAAAGGCCCTCGACAACTTCTCCGTGAACACCGAGGGCGGCGGCGTCGTCCAGTGGACGCACCACGGCGGCACCGCGCAGCAGTGGCGGCTCGTCGACGTCGGCGGCGGCGCGGTCAAGCTGATCAGCCGGTACTCCGGCAAGGCACTCGACAATGGCAATGGCGAGGCCAATGGCGGCGGGGCGATTCAGTGGACGGATAACAATGTCGTCCAGCAGCGCTGGAACCTCCGCCGGGTCGCCTGAACCACCGATCGAATTGCAGCCCTTGGCGCTCCACGAGGCCAAGGGCTGCTCAATGCCGCGGGGCGGCCGTCGTCTATTCGGCGTGGACGATTTCGGTAAAGCGGTGTTCCATTGTGTCTGGTTCTCCTGGTTTCCTGCTAGGTTGCCACCGAGACGTGGTCGAAGACCGTGGTGTTCAGCGTCTTCGGGTCTCCGGATACGACGGCGAGCCCCGCGTAGTACGGTGCGTCGCCGAAGTCTGGGATGGATTCGGGCGCGCCGAGCTCCGTCCAGTTCTCGCCGTCGGCCGAGACCGCGGCGGCGAAGGTGTCGCCGCTGCGCTCCAGCCGCAGCCATACCGGTTCGCCGCCGGCCGCCGCTCCGTCGGTCACGTTGGGGCGGAAGCCCACTCGCGGACGCCGGAAGAACTGCACGCCGCCTCCGGCCTTGAGAATCGTCCCGGCCATCTGGTCGAACGGCGAGAGGGACTTGGCCATGACCAGGCCCGCCCGGGCGGCCGTTCCCGCATTGTGCCGTTCGGCGACCCGGGCGATGATCGTGCCGTCGCCGGTCAGGGGAACCGAGGCGTAGTGCACGGTCATGCCCTGATTGATGACGTTCAGATCCGAGCCGGCGCCTCGGACCGTGAACGATTCGGTGTCCGGGTCGTAGCCGGTGCTGCCCGGCGTGCGGATCGCGACGGCGCTGTAGCTCCCCAGCCGCCGCTCGTCGAGCACGTAGTCGCCGATGTCGCGGGACACCCACGGCTCGGGCGGCGCGGCTTCGACGGTGAGCGCGAGGGTCACCGTGGCCGTGGCGGTGGCATTGGTCGCGCTGATCGCTAGCTCGAACCCGCCCGGTTCGGACGGGGTCCCGGAGATGATCCCGGTCCGCGGGTCGACCTCCAGCCCCTCGGGCAGCCCGCTCGCGGCGAATTCGGTCGGGTCGGCCGTGGCATCGATGAGGTATTCGAACGGCCTGCCCGCGTTGGCGAACGCGGATGTCGCGCTCTCGATTTTCGGTGCCGGAGGGATGGGCATGACGGCGCTCGCCGCCGCCGAGTCCGGTCCCGTTCCGGCGACGTTCTCGGCGCAGACGACGTAGCGGTATTCGGTCCCCGGTTCGCCGGTGGCGTCGGCGTAGCGGAGGTGGACGCCGAATCCGACCGGTTCGATGCCGGAGGCGAGGGTGTCGAAACGGCCGCTGTTTCCCTTGGCGCGCTTGACCTGGTATCGGCCCGCTGGGTTCGGTGTGCTCCAGGCGAGTTCGATGGCGCTGTCATTGGCCCGGGCCTGCACGGCCGCGACGGCATCCGTCGGGGCGTCCACCGACCAGCCGGGCGCGGCCACATTGTCGAAGGCGGCCGTGGTGGTCTCGGCGTGGTCCTCGCCCGGATCAAGCGCCGAGCAGACCGCCAGTCCGATATGGATATTCTGGGCGAGGTCCAGCTCAGAGGAGCCGACCTTCTCCCAGTGTTCGCCGTCGGGTGAGATCCATCCGGTGAACTTCGATCCCTTGCGTTTCAGGCGGACCCAGTAGGGCCTGCGCAACCGGTAGCCATCGCTCGCGGCCTCCACATAGGGCGCGGCGAGCGGGGTCGCCGACTCGGGCAGGGATCCCAGATTGGAGATCGGGAATCCCGCATTGACCGTGATCGCCTCCTGCTGGGTGGGAGGCACGCTCTGGGAGCCGGTGCCGGTGGACTCGGCACCGGCGGTCGCGCGGGTCGTCCACACGCCGCTCCAGGTGTGCAGCGGGAGGCCCTGGATGAGCATCGCCGCGTGCGCGGAGTCCGCGTCGAGCGTTTCGCGCGCCATGACGCCGACCTTCGCGTACTGCGAGCTCAGCGGACCCGTGATCCGGGCCGTGAGGGTGCCGTCGCCGCTCATCGGCAGGTGGGTGAACCGGAACTGGTCGCCCGAACCGGCGATGTCCCGCCCGCCCGCCTCGATCGCGAACACCTGGCCGTCGAAGTCGGTCGTGCCGGGCTCGCCGCCGCCGATGTCCGTTGCCTCCCAGGGCGACGGCGGTCCGGCGCTGACGGCGATCCCGAGCGAGTCGGGGCCCGTACCGACCTCATTGGAGGCGGAGACCGCGTAGACGTACCGCTGCCCGGCTGTCACGGTCTCGTCGGTGTAGGAATTTCCGGGCAGGTCGGTCGCGAGCGTCTCGAACTCGCCGCCCGCGGCCGCGCGCTTGACGGTGTAGGACTCGGCCCCCGCCATCGCGACCGGATCGACGGACTCGACCCAGCCGAGGGTGATCTGCGAGGCCGTGCCGTTCGCGGTCAGTCCCGCGGGTGCGGCAGGTGCCGCCTGGGGTGCCGATGCGTCGGCCTGCGGCCGCGCGAATGTCAAGGTGCCCCATGACGGGTGGTCGTCATTGGTGCCCTCGATGTGCCGCTCGCCGCCCGCCCGGAAGACCACCTGTTCCAGGTACGGGGCGGGCAGGCCCATCCGGCTTGCGAAGTGGCCGTATGCCAGTTCGTGGATGGGCCGGTACTGCCCGCGATTGTTGGCCGAGATCTGGGTCTTGATGTACTTGCCGGTCCGGTCGAGGTCGGGTGTGAAGGGAACGTCGTCGCCGAGGTTGTACCGCGCGACGTACTCGTGCCCGGCGAGAATGCGGCTGTCCGCGTGACCGTAGAGGTTCACCCCTTGGTTCCAGGCGACCTCGGCGACATCGGTGAGCAGGCCGATCGCCAGTTGCGCGTATGCCTGGCTGCGCCCGCTCTCCTGGCCCTGGCCGGACTCGTCGACGACGATGCCGGTGAACGAGCCGTTCCCGGCCCCGTCCACCGCGTAGCGCACCGCGTCCTCGAACATGACGCGGTCGTCGCAGAACACGGCAATCGCGATGACTAGTTGCAGCGCGGCGGTGTCCCAGTTGCCGTTCGCGAACAGCGAATAGCCGGCGACGGATCGGTACCAGACGGTCTTGAACGAGTCCTCGCACCTGGCGATGTCCTCAGCGGACCAGCCGTCGTATTCGCTGTGCCGCAACAGCTCGGCGGCGTTGACGAGCTTGAATCCCTGGAGGCCGGAGCCGAGCTGACCGTCGGCGCCGGTGATCGCCCGCAGACTCGCCGACCAGGCATTGAGGATGTCGCGCGCCTTGTCGGCGTGCCGCTTGTCGCCGGTGATGGCCCACATCAGCGCGTTCTGGTAGGCGGCCGCCGCGTCGTTTGCCGTCTCACTGGTGTGGTCGGTGGGGCCGCGGCCCCACGAGGTGATCTGGCCGGTGTTGCGGATCGTGTAGTCGTAGGAGGATCTGGGACTGGCGGCCATGGCCGTGAATCCCGAGATGATCGGCTCCGCTTCGGCTGCAACGGCTTCCCGCATCCGTTCGAGGTCTTCCGCACGGTGCAGCAGGCCGGGGTGCGCGAATGCCGCTGGGGCGGTGGGGAGGATCGCAGCGTCGGTCGACGGCGCGGCCTGCCCGGCCTGGGCCGGGAGGGCGCTCGCGGCGGTCACCGCGATGAGGGTGCCCGCCGCACCCCTCAGGAGGGTGCGGCGGGTGGTCTGGTGCTGGGACATCCGGGTCACTGCACCGTGATCTGGACGGCCTGCTCGGCGATGCCGCTCGCGTTGGCGGCGCTGACGACCACGTCGTAGGTGCCGGCCTTGGCGGGCGCGCCGGCGACGACACCGGTGGCGGCGTCGACGGCGAGCCCTTCGGGGAGGCCCGAGGCGGCGAACGTCTCGGGGAACCCGGTGGCGCTGATCGTGTAGATCGTCGGTGCGCCCGCGGTGGTCTCCATGGTCTCGGCTGCGACAAGGGTCGGCGCCGTATCGGACGGAGCGGTGGTCGAATCGAGGAAGCGCAAGCCGGTCACGTGCTCGTTCACGTGCATGGGAACCATGTCCGTGGTCTTGTACCAGCGGGGTTTGCCCGCGGTGTCGGAGATGACCTTGCCGTTGACGGTGAAGTTCTGGAAGACGACGTCCTTGACGGCGTGCTCCGCGTCGTACCCCAGCATCATCGCGGTGCTGGCGTTGTTCCCGTCGTAGCTGAGGTTCTTGACGAAGACCGATTCGATGCCGCGGCCGATCGAGGTGTTGTAGGTGGGGTTGTAGGTCACCCGGAAGTGGATGATCTGGCCCCAGCGGAAGTCCTCGATCCGGATGTCCTGGATGCGCACGTTGCGAACGAGGTTGCTGTCGCCCGGGTTCAACGCGATGCATCCCTGGTAGTCCAGCTGCGGCTCGCGGTGGTCGAGGATGTCGAGGTTCGAGATGGTGATGTTCTCAAGCACCTCAGGCTCGTCGGAGTTGCCGTGGGTGCCGATGTTGATCGGGTGTGCCACGTCCGCCCACAGCACCGAGTTCTGGATGGTGATGTTGCGGACGTCGCCGTAATACTCCCAGCGGTGCGCGTACACCGCGATGCAGTCGTCGGAGCTGCGCATGAAGGCGCCGTCGATCAGCACGTCGCTGCTGCTGAAGATGTCGATGCCGTCGCCCCACCTGGCGGAGCTGAAGTAGTTCAGGTTCCTGACCGTCACCTGCTGGGACTCGGCGATATTGAACGCGTTGCCGGTCGGGTTGTTCATGATGGTGATGCCGTCGATGAGGATGTTCTTCGAGCTCTCGACCGGGGCCGCACCCCATTCGACCCCGTAGATCATGCCGCGGCCGCGCAGCGTGGCGTTCTCGACGCCGTTGAAGCGGATGTTGCGCTTGACCACCGCGCCACCGGCGATGTAGACGGTCTGGCCGCTGGCGACGGCGATCCCCTCCCCGGTGTGCACGCCGGGTCCGAAGTAGACGACGCTCGGGTCGTCGGCGCTGGGCGCGTCGGTCTCGATGGGGTTGGCGATCAGGTGCAGGCAGTCGTAGACCTCGTCGTTGACCTCGATGACCAGCTTGCGGGGCTCGCTGATCGTGAACTTGAGGCTGTCGTCGTCCACCGTCGGCTCGATCTCGTGCGAGAGCGGACGGATCCGCGCATTCTCGATGGCGCCCTTGGTGTAGGTCACCTGCACCTCGGCGGTGCCGGTGAAGTCGAAATAGGCCACGGCGGAGTCGTGGAGGGGACCGGCGCCGGTGTTGGCGTCGATCATCTTCAGGTGGGTGTTGTAGACGCCGAGCGGCTGCCATTCGCCCTTGGAGGTGCGCACTCGCACGTTGAAGCTGTCGTTCTGCTCGACGCCCTCGGGGACGGGGTAGGTGACGAGGGAGTTCTCGGCGGACGCCTCCTGGGCCGAGGCGGGGTTCGCCGCGGTCGCGAGGTATCCGGCGACGGCGGCGGCTCCGGTCGCTTGGAGGACGGTGCGACGGGACAGGCTGGGGTACGGAGGGTTCTCAAGCATGGTTCCTCATTCACTGCAAGGGGAAGGAAGGGCGCGGTGCAGGACCGGGTCCGGCGCCGCCTTTCATTGCGGCCGAAGGCCACTGGGGCTTGTGCTGTGGATCTGTGCCGGAGGTCAGCGCGCGTAGCTGAGGGTGCCCCATCCGAGCGAGTCGAAGCCGCCGGAGTTGGGGCCGTAGTCGCCCCCGCCGCCTTCGGGCCGGATGTGCTGGGTGAGCATCTCCTCCACGTTCGGCATGGAGCGGCCGAGCCGGCCGTTGTAATGGGAGTAGAGCAGTTCCCACACGGGCCGTCCCTGTCCACGTGCCCAGTCGGAGATCTGGGTGTGCTCGTTGTAGCGGCAGTCGTGACCGGAGTTCCAGACGTACTTGGTGAAGGGCACGTCGTGGCCGTTGTTGTAGCGGGCGACGTATTCGGCGGCCTTGGCGAAGGCGCTGTCGCGGGCGGAGTAGAGGTCGACGTCCTGGTTCCAGGCCATCTCCATGAACTCGGCCATCAGGCCGACGCCCATGATCGAGTGCGCCTGGTCGCGGCCGGATTCCTGCCACTGGGCGAGGTCGCCGTGGATATGCGGGATCACGTGCTGGATCGAGCCGTTCCCCTTGCCGTTCCAGAAGTACTCGATCGCCTCGTCGAACTTGGCCTGGTCTTCGTTGAAGATGCCGATGGCCAGGATCGCGGCCATGTTGCACAGGTCCCAGTTCGCCCAGTAGTGGCTGTCGCAGGTGCCGTGGCGGCGGACCAGGAAATCGTTGTTCAACGGGTAGAAGATCTCGGCCAGCATGGTCTGGAACCGGCCCACATCGAACCCGGGCGCATCGCGCACGATCTCGGCGGCGTTGGCCGCCTGGTAGCCGTAGATCCCGGCCGCCAGCGAAGTCTCGGTCCAGCCGGTGATCACCTTCAATGTCCCCGACCAGGCGTTGAGGATCTCGACCGCCTTGTCGCGGTGGGCGGTGTCGCCGCTGACCTTCCAGCGCAGCCCGTTCTGGTACGCCGCGTGCATGTCGTTCATGAGCAGCCCATAGTTCTCGGGCTTGTCGATATTGCCGCGGACGATCTCCTCCACCGGCCGGGGCGTCCAGCTCGACGAGGAGTGCGAGTTGGCGGTCAGCCGGTTCCAGCCGGAGATCCACGGTTCCCGGTTCGCCTGGACGTTGCTCCGCATCCGGTCGAACCCGTCCTGCCGCAGCAGCATTCCGGGGTGGTTGAAGGTCTGCGCCTGGGCGATGCCGAAGCCGCCGGCTCCGGCGGCAGCCAGGCCACCGGCGACGATCGCCCCCCTGAGGAGGTTGCGCCGATTGAAGACTGCGCGTGAACGAGGTCGGTTCGGTTGTTCGCTGAGCATGGTGCTCCCTTGCGCCATGCGGTGTGCGATGCCGGGGATTGCCACCGCGTACTCGTGACGGTTCACGTTGGAACGCGCGCCGTCCACATCACTATAACACTAGATATCTGCATCTTTCAATAAAAAATTCCAATAGTCGACAATTATCCACACTCGATCAGGGACAGGAGTCGATTCGTCTCCTGCCCCTGGTCGGAGGCCCTGCGAGATCAGTACACCCGGATCTCCTCCACGTCGATCGGTTTCTCCGGGAAGGAGAGCCGCACCCTGCGAGCGGTCCGGGCCGGGAATTGCAAGGACGCCGAGCGCGCCTTGGTCTCGGGCTCGCCGCGGTGCAGGAGTTCGAATGCCCGCCCGTCCACACTCGTCTCGACGGTCCACTGATGGGCGGGAGGCTCGGCGAAGACCACCTCGACCCGGCTGATCTCGTACGGGAACTCCAAGTCCGCGGCAAGCCACTCGCCCGGGTCGCGGCCCGCCGCCCGCCAGAACGCGCCGCTCCCGGTGACCGTGGCGTTCCCGCCCCCGTGCAGCGGCTCGGCGCTGCTCACCGCGACCGGCCGGTAGGCCGCCAGCGAGGCCTCCCCCTGCCCGGTCGGCGGCTCGGTGACCGACGGCGCGGGCGGCGGCAGTCGCCTCACGCGCGGCTCATTGCGCGGCCCGACCGCCATGAGGACCAGCTCCGCCGCGCCGAGACCGTCGGCGGTGGCCCGGATGCGCTGCGTCCCAGGCACATAGGCGCGCAGCTCCATGGCCCCCGCGCCGTCCCGCAGGCTGTGGTTCTCGGGCGACAGCGTGATGCTGCGCCCCGAAGGAAACACGCCCTCGCCCTCGACCACCGTGAGGCGCACCGCCCGGTCGTCGACGACGCGGACGCCGTGCTCGTCGACGAGCTCCACCAGCAGCCGCGCGTCGCCGGTGCCGTCGGTCGGGATCATCTCGGCGTCAGAGGTCAAGCGCAGCGCGACCGCCGTGCCCGGCTCGGCGAAGGCGGGCGGGGCGAGGCCGCGCAGCTTCTCGCGGTACCAGTAGTAGGCGCGCTTGGGCATCCGCCAGTAGTCGGCCAGGCCCTGGAGCCCGGCCCCGTCCGCGATCGTCTTGTAGTGGAAGGCGCACCAGAGGATCTTGCCCGAGCGCCACGGGTAGTCGACTTCGACGCCGTGCTCCCACACCACTTCGTACTCACCCGCCCCCTGGCCCTGGACGCCGTGGTACTCGGACACGACGCTCGGGATGCCGGGGTCGAGGTAGAGCTCCGCACCGTCGCCGTTGTACCCGGCGATGTCGCCGAGCACGTCGAAGCCCTTGCGCTGCGCGCCGCCTACCGCCGCCGGGCGGGTCGGGTCCAGCTCGTGCGACAGGTCCACCAACTCGGTGGTGAGTGCCTTCGCCTTGCCGATCACCCGGTCGTCGCTGAAGAACGCCTCGTTCCCGATGCTCCAGGTGATGATGCTCGGGTGGTTGCGGTGGGTGCGGATCATCTCCCGCAGGGCCCGGCGCAGGCTCTCCTCGAACTCCGGTTCATCGGCCTCGTCGATCGGATAGGCGCTGGCGAACCAGTAGCCCTCGACGTCCTCGCCGCCGATGCCCCAGAAGTGCAGCTCGGACCAGAACAGCAGGCCCTGGCGGTCGCACTCCTCGGCGAAGTACGGGTGGTGGGGGTAGTGGGAGCCGCGGATGAGGTTCATCCCCAGCTCCTTGATCATTGCCACGTCGCGGCGAATGCTGGCGCGGGTGCCCGCGTCGCCCCAGCCGCCCCGGTTCTGGTGCACGTTGGCGCCGTGCAGGTCGAGGCGCTCGCCATTGAGGAAGAATCCCCGGTCGGCGGTGAACTCGTACCAGCGCGCGCCGAACGCGGTCGCCTGGGTGTCGCGCACCTGGCCGTCCACGGTGACCGAGGCGGTGAGGCGGTACCGGTGCGGATGGTCGGGGTGCCACAGCCTCGGCTGAATGATCTGGCCTTCCAGCTCGACCTCGATGGTCGCTCCGGCAGGGACGGTGCGGCGGACCGGTTCGAGCCGGGCGACCGGGCGCGAGGTGTCGCCGATGACGCCGGCGACCCGGACCTCGACCGCGTGCGGTTCGTCGTTGACGATCGCGACGGTGGCGTTCACCTCGGCGCGTTCACGATCCACCTGCGGGGTCGTGACGCCGATGCCGTACCAGTCGATCCGGACCTTGTCTGCGACGATGAGGCTCACGTCGCGGTAGATGCCGCCGTTGAAGCTGAAGTCCCCGGCCCGCGGTGCCAGGCGCGGATTCCAGATGTTGTCCACGCGGACGAAGACGTCGTTGGCCCCTGCGTTGACCACATGGGAGAGGTCAACGGTGAACGGCGTGTAGCCACCCTCGTGCCGGGCGACGAAGCGCCCGTTGACGTAGACCTCGGCGATCTGAAAGACGCCCAGGAACTCCAGGGCGATCCACTTGCCGAGCCATTCCGGGGGGACCTCGACGGCACGGCGGTAGCAGCCGTGGCCGACGTAGAAGCGCTGCTCGCGGAAGTCCGGCAGGTCGAAGGAGTGTGGCAGGCCGACGTCGTACCAGTCGGGACTGGGGGGTTCCCCCTCTGCCCCGGGATGCTCGCCGTAGGCGAACGTCCAGTCGTCGTTGATGAAGCGCTGCTCGCGAATCATGCGATCGGTACCTCTCAGCACATGGGTGTTCAGGAGGCGGGCCGCACTCGCAGGTGCGGCCCGCATCGGAATGCGACGGGACTACTTGGACTCGTCCCAGGCCTGTTGGTAGATCTCGATGTAGCGGTCGGCGCCGAGATCGGTGAGATTCTGCTGGAACTCGGCCCAGTCCTCATCGCTCTCGATGTCCCGGACTCCGGTGGCGAACTCCGCGCCCGCCTGGACGACGAAGCTCTCCACGTTGGTCTGGATCGTCGCGAGCTCCGAAGCGGCCTCGCCGGTCACCGTGACGTCCCAGTACGGGAACGCCTCGTCGGACTCGTGGCCCTCGTACAGCTCCGTGGCCTCGAACAGGCGGCGCTCATAACCGGCGGGTTCGTAGATGTCGGTCCCGGTGACCTGGCCGTTGCGGAAATCCTCGTCGCTGAAGATCTGCGCGATCGCGCCCCAGGAATTGTTCAGGCCCTCGCCCTCGGGAGGCGTGAGGGTCTTGAACAGCGGCTCGGCGTCCTCATCGAGGGCCACATCGCCCGCCTCGGGCTTGGCCCAGTTGACGCCCTCGACACCGAACTCGGCCGGAACGTGACCCTCATACGAAACGATGAAGTCCGCGATCTCCATGAGCTTCCGCTGCTTGGCCTCACTGGAGCGGTTCGTGATGACGAAGGTCGCGCCACCCGAGCTGACGGGGCCGGCCCAGGTCGTGTCGGAGCCGTTCGGTCCGGTCAGCGGCGGTACCGCGTCGTACTGCGTGTAGCGCCCGTCTTCGTTATCGGCGTTGACGAAGCCCGGGTGCAGCGTGGTGACCGATCCGAGGATCACGCCGTCCGCGCTGTTGCCCTTGGCACTGAGCGCCTCACCGTTCTGCGTGAAGGCGGCCTCGTCGATCAGGCCGTCCTCGTACAGGGACGCGACGTAGGAGATTCCCTCCCGCCATTCGTCACGGGTTGGCTGCAGGACGGCCTCGCCGTCGACGGCCCCGAGCGAGCCCGGGATGGTGCCGTCCGAGTTGGAGTACTGGGTGTAGACGAACGGGTTCATCAGATACGGGAGGACCGAACTGCCGACCTCCCCGGAGAGGGGGATCTCATCGGCTTTGCCGTTGCCGTTGGGATCCTGCGTCTTGAACGCCTCCAGCACCGTCCGCAATTCCTCGGGCGTGGTGGGCTGCTCGAGGTCGACGGCCTCCAACCAGGCGGAGTTCATCCACAGCTTCGCGCCGTACGAGCAGTGGTAGCAGTCGTTCCACGCGGGAAGCCCCCAGATGTTCCCGTCCGTGGAGGTCGCCATCTCCTTGAAGTCGGGTTCCTTCTCGAACGCGGCGGTGATGTTCGGGGTATCCTCGCCGATCAGGTCGTCGAGCGGGACGATGACGCCCTGGCCTCCGAGCTTCACCAGCTCCTCGTTGGTGAACTGGTTGACCCACGGGATGAGCATGTAGGCGTCCGGGTAGTCGCCGCTGGCGAGGGAGGTCTGCCGTTTCTCCGCGGCAGCGGCCGCATCGTAGGTGGTCGTCTCGAACTGGAGGTCGACGTCGAACTTCTCCTCGAGGACCTTCGTGAACGCGTTGTCGTCCAGGTCCCCGTCGCCGCCCTGGGGAGCGAAGATGGTGATCACGTCGTCCGGACTGGTCTCCGACTCCGAGGAGCACGCGGCGAACGCGCCGGCCGCCACGGCCAAGGCCGCTCCGGCCGCCGCCGCTCGGGCAAATCTGTTGGTCATCGTTGACTGCCTTTCATTGAGGAGTTGATGGGCTTGAGGGGAGGTATCGGAGGCGCAGGTCAGCCCTTCACGGAGCCGAGCATCACGCCCTTGTTGAAGTGCCTCGCCACGAACGGGTAGACGAGCATGACGGGCACGGTGGAGACGACGATGAGCGAGAACTTCATGAGGTCGGCCATCTGCTGGGCCTCGATCTGGCCCGCGAGGTTCGTCCCCCCGGCGTTGTTATTGAGGACCAGGAGGTTCCGCAGCACCAGCTGCAGCGGATAGAGCTCCTCGCTGCGCAGGTAGATCAAGGCGCTGAAGTACGAGTTCCACTGCCCGATGCCGTACATGAGCGCAATGACCGCCAGCAGCGGCTTCGACAGCGGCAGCACCACCGACCACAGGAAGCGGAGGTCCGAGGCGCCGTCGAGCTGGGCCGCCTCGTACAGCTCCCCCGGGATCGAGGAGCGGAAGAAGGTCATCGCGATGAGCACCTGCCAGGCCCCGATCGCGGCGGGAATGATCATGGCCCACCGGGTGTCGAGCATCCCGAGCGCCCGCACGACCATGTAGGTCGGGATCAGCCCGCCGGAGAACAGCATCGTGAACAGGACGCCGCCGATCAGGGCGCGCCGTCCCACGAGTTCACTGCGGGAGAGCGGATAGGCGATCATCACCGTGAGGGCCACGCTGACGAGCGTCCCGACCACGGCGTAGAACAGCGAGTTGCCGAATCCGGCGAGGATGGCCTCGTTGTTCAGCACCGCTTCGTATCCGCGGAACGTGAATTCGACCGGCCACAGGAACACCCGCCCGCCCGACACCGCGGCGGGGCTGGAGAACGAGCTGGCGACGATATTGATCAACGGCACGAGCACGATGAGCAGGAAGGTCGTCAGGAGGACATAGACGCCGACCATGAAGAGCCGGTCGACAGGAGTGTCCTGGACCTGGGTGGAGCGGCGGCGCTTCGGCTTGCGGCGCTTCGCCTCCGGCTCGGTTTCGAGTTCCGCTCGGGTCGCGGTCTTGAGGGTCATTGCATGCGCTCCCTTCACCACAGTCCGTTGCCGGTCACGCGCTTGGAGACGGTGTTGACGGCCAGGAGCAGGATGAGATTGATGACGGAGTTGAACAGCCCGACCGCGGTCGCGAGGCTGAAGTCGGCATTGAGCAGGCCGATCTTGTACGTGTAGGTCGCGATGATCTCCGAGGTCGAGAGGTTGAGGGGGTTCTGCAGCAGGAACGCCTTCTCGAAGCCGATCGCCATGACGGAGCCGACGCTGAGGATCATCACCACCACGACCGTCGGTGCGATGCCGGGCAGGTCGACGTGCCGGATCTTCTGGAGGCGGGAGGCCCCGTCGAGCCGGGCGGCCTCGTACAGGCTCGGATCGATGCCGGCGAGCGCAGCCATGTAGATGATCGCCGAGTACCCCGCCGTCTGCCAGATGTCGCTCCAGACGTAGACGCTCCTGAAGGCGTCGGGGTTCGCGAGGAGGTTCTCGGACATGCCGAAGAAGCCGAGGACGTCGGCCATGAATCCGATGCGGGGCGAGAAGATCAGGATGAGCATCGAGACGACGATGACCGTCGAGATGAAGTGCGGCGCATAGGTGACCATCTGGACGGTGCGCTTGAAGAACTTCACCCGCACCTCGTTGAGGGCCAGCGCGATGATGATCGGGATGGGGAACCCGGCCAGGAAGCCGTAGAGGCTCAGCATCAGCGTGTTGCGGATGAGGTCCCAGGCGACCGGGTTGGCGAAGAACCGCTCGAAGTGCTCGAAGCCGGCCCAGGGACTGCCCCAGATCCCGTCGACCACGTTGTAGTCCTTGAACGCGATCACATTGTTCGCCATCGGGATGTACTGGAAGATGACGAAGTAGGCCACGGGGAGGATGAGCAGCAGATAGAGCTGCCAATGCCGGCGCAGGTTCCGTCTGCGGGTCGTTCGGCGGCGTTCGCGGAGGGTCATCGCGGTCCGCGCTTCCACTGCCGCGGTCACCGTTCCGCCCGCCTCGTCCTGTGCGCCGTATGGCGGCGCTCCCCGTTCATGAACTGCACCATCGCTCCTTCGCGAACTGTCCCGTGAACCTTCACGGAGATTCCCGTGAAGGTTCACGATATTGACGGGAAGTATTCCTGTCAAGACTCCTGACAGACTTTTTCCAAGTCCAGGCCTAGCTCAGGCCGAGGCCCGCCACAGCACCTTCGCGCGGACGATGCGATGAATCGGGTCAAGGCGGGCGAACTGGGCCTTCGCCAGGATCTCCACGATGTCCATCGCGTTCGCCGCGAGGCCCTGGGTATCGAGCGAGATCGTGGTGAGCGGCGGGTCGACCGCTTCGCCGAGCGCCAATCCGTCCACGCCGACGATGCGGACCTGGCCCGGGACCGCGAGGCCGAGCGCGTGCGCGCTCTGGACGGCCCCGAGCGCCATCAGGTCGTTGAACATGAGCACCGCGTCGGTGTCGGGCCGGCGTTCCATCAGGTCCGCGAAGGCCCTGCTGCCGCCGGAGATGGTCTCCTCCCCCACCACCACCTCGGTGAGCTGCTCGCCGACCTCCCGTTCGAACCAGACGCGCCGCGGCGAGGGCTCGTAGGCCCCGATGTCCCGCAGCGTGTAGTTCGAGTCGACCATCCCGAAGCGCCGGGCGCCCTTGGCGCGCAGCGCGGCGATCGCCTCGACCAGACCGGATTCGAGGTCGAGTTCGACCGAATGGACGCCCGCGAGGGTGCTCTCGGCCTCCAAACGGATCACCGGCAGACCCCGACTGGCCTCCAGGAGTTCGGCGTCGGTGCCGCCGAAGTGGCAGACCACGGCGTCGACCTGTGTGGACAGAAGATCCAGGGCATCGGCGACCTCGCCCTCGGCGGCGGCCATGATGAGCTGCCAGCCGCGTTCGGTGGCGGCCGAGAGCAGATCCGCGGCGATCTCAGTGTAGTACGGATTGCGGAAGGAGGCGACCACGAGCCCGAGCGCGTGCGTCTTCTCCCGGGACACGAGGTTGCGGGCCTGCCGGCTCGGGCGGTAACCGAGTCGCTCCGCGGCATCCAGCACGCGCTGCCGGGTCTTCGCGCTGATGTCGTCCATGTCGTTCATCGCGCGCGTCACCGTCTGCCGCGATACGTTGGCCGCCTCGGCGACATCGAGGATCGTCACGCGTTTGCCCACTGGGGAATCCTTCTCTCGCACGTACTCATGCTATTGGCTGTCGTTTCAGCGGTCGCCATCGATCGCGTAGGACCGGGCGGTTCCCACTCAAATGTCGTCGTGCATCAGAATTCACTCCCAGAACAGGTCCGTGAACCTTCACGGTACCGGCGAGTAGCCCGCATTGACAACCCACTTTCAGATCGGCCGGCGAGTGAGGAGGTCCCGCAGCGCCGCGACGATCTCGGCCGGCGCCTCTTCGGCCATGAAGTGACCCGCCCGGGTCGTGCGGTGGTCAAGGTCGGGTGTCCAGGTCCGCCACAGTGCCGCCGCGTCGAAACCGAGGACCGAGCCCCAGTCCTGCTGGACCACGGTGACCGGCACGGCCAGGCGCCTCCCGGCCCTGCGGTCGGCCCGGTCGTGCTCGAGGTCGATTCCGGCCGAGGCGCGGAAGTCGGCCACAATGGAAGGAACCGCCTCGCGCGAGGCGCGCAGGTACTCGGCGCGGACCTCGGCCGGAATCGCGTCGACATCCCCGATCCAGGTGTCGAGGAAATGCCCGAAGAACTCGTCGGCGCTAGCGGCGATCATCCGTTCGGGCAGGCCCGGCGGCTGCGCCATGAGGTACAGGTGGAAGGCCACCGCGGCGTCCGCGCCGTGCAGCACCTCCCACATGTCCACTGTCGGCGGAGTGTCGAAGAGGCCGAGCCGCGTCACCGCTCCGGGGTGGTCGAGTCCCGCCCGGAAGGCGACGAGCGCGCCGCGGTCGTGTCCGGCCAGCGCGAACTGCTCGAAGCCGAGCGCGCGGGCGAGGGCGACGACGTCGGCGGCCATGGTCCGTTTGGCGTAGGTTTCGGCGCCGCGCGCCTCGGGTTTGTCGCTTTCGCCGTAGCCGCGCAGGTCGGGGACGATCACGGTGTAGTCCCTGGCCAGATCGGACGCGACATGGCGCCACATGAGGTGCGTCTGCGGGAAGCCGTGCAGCAGGACGATCGGGTCGCCGCTGCCGCCGATCGCCGCATTGAGCGCGATGGGGCCGCCGACGGCGATGCGGCGGTAGTCGAAACCGGGAATTCGGACGGTCATGGTGTTTCCTTCTCTCATGTCGGTACTCCTGAGTCTGCGAGCGGGCGATGAGCATTCGATGAGCGCGCTATCGTGGCCGGGCCATGCGGGGAGAGGCGGTGGGGCGGGTGCGGGTCGAATTCGGGACCCTCGGGTCGGTGGCGGCCTGGGACGGTGAGGGCGCGCCGATCGGTCTGCGGGGGCCGCGGCACCGGGCGGTGCTGGCCCGGCTGCTTATCGCGCGCGGCCGCGTCGTTCCGGTCGACCGTCTCGTGGGCGATCTGTGGGTGGCTCCGCCCGAAGGAGCGGTGTCGGCTCTTCGCACCTTCGTCGCCGCGCTCCGCCGCGCATTGGAGCCCGACCGGGCGCCCCGCTCGCCGGCTCGGCTCCTGGTCACCGAGGGGCCCGGCTATGCGCTTCGCGCTGACCCGCAGTCCGTTGACGCTTGGAGATTCGAGGCGGCCCTGGAGTCCGCATCCGGCGCCGCGCCGGGGCGGGCCCTGGATCTGCTCGATGAGGCCTCGCATTGGTGGCGTGGCCCCGCGCTGGCCGGCTTCGAGGACGAATCGTGGGCGCGCGCCGAGCACACCCGCCTCGAGGAACTGCGCTTGACCGCGGTCGAGCGGCGGGCCGAGGCGCTGCTGGCCCTCGACCGTCCCTCCGAAGCCGTCCCCGATCTGGAGGCCCACACCGCTGACCATCCCTGGCGCGAGGACGCCTGGCGGCTGATGGCGCTCGGCCTGTATCGCAGTGGGCGGCAAGCGGATGCGCTGGCCGTGGTCCGCCGTGCGAGCGGCATGCTCCGCGATCGGCTCGGGCTCGAACCGAGTCCGCGGTTGCGTCGGCTGGAAGCGGACCTGCTGCGCCAGCGCGACGAGTCGGATCCTCGGACCGACCAACCCTGGAGCCGGGCCACGGCGGCCTGGGAGCGAGCGGTGACGGCGGATTCGCGCGCCCGCCTGGAGTCCACGGTCTCGCTATTGCGGGAGGTCGCGCTCACCGGCCCGACCGGACTCGCGGCGGCGCGGGAACAGCGGATCGCGGCCATCGATGCCGCCGAGCAACGTGGTGATCCCGAACTGACCGCCCGCGTCATCGGCGATCACGACGTGCCCGCGATCTGGACCCGCTCGGATGACCCGGCGCTGGCCTCCCGCGTGGTGGCCGCCGCCGAACGCGCCCTCGCCGCACTGCCCGCGGACGCGAGCGACGCGGTCCGGGCACGGCTGCTGACCGTGATGGCGCTGGAATCCCGCGCCACGGGAGAGCCCCGGGCGCGCCGAGCCGCCGAGGAGGCCGAGCGCATCGCGCGACGTCTCGGTGATCCGACGCTGCTGGCCTTCGCGCTCAATGGCGTCTATATGCAGTGCTTCGACCGGACGGGTCGTGCTCCCGCGCGCGACGCGATCGGTGCCGAGCTGGTCGAACTGTCACGGCTGCACGGGTTGTCGGGATTCGAGATCCTCGGTCGCCTCATCAGGGTCCAGGCGCGGAGCGCGCTCGGGGACTTCGCCGGGGCCGACGAACACGCCGCGGCGGCGGATCGGCTCGCCGAGCGGCACGAGCGGCCCCTGGTCGCGGTGTTCACCGGCGGGTACCGCGCTATGCGCCGGGCCGCCGGCGACACCTCGGTCGCCGAATCCGAAGCGGCTTACCGGGAGGCCGCGGAACAGCTCGGATCGACGGGCATGCCGGGGGTAGAGCGGGGCCTGCTGCCGTTGGCGCTGCTGTGCCTTCGCGTCTGGCGCCGCACGCCGCCCGAACCTGTGCTCGACCCGGACGACCGCCCCGACTGGGGCCCCTATGCGCCGTGGGTTCAGCCGGTGCTGCTGGCTTTTCGCGGTCAACGGGAGGAAGCGGTCGAGGCGCTCCGCCGCGCTCCCGAACCACCGCCGGATCTCCTGGCCGAAGCGCTGTGGTGCCTGCTATCCGCGGCGGCGATCGAAATCGGCGACCGGGAGACCATGAGCAGGGCCCGCGCGGCACTCGAACCGGCCGCCGGTGAACTCGCCGCGGGAAGCGGCATGCTCACCGCCGGACCCATCGCGGACTGGCTCGCACGCCTCGACGCCGCCGCTCCTCGGTGAATCGCAATGCTGGTCAGATGGAGCGTCTACGCGGGTGCGGGTGGCGTGTTCGCTGGCGGTGCGGATGTCGGTGAGGGTTGCGGCGCTCGGTGAGGCCTGCATTGGGGACCGGTGCGCTGGCGAGGTCGGGGCCGGTGGATGGCCGGGCTGCGCCAAAGGCATCGGCGACAAGAGCGTGGATGGGGGCCGGTGTCCGTATGCGAGGCAAGGCTTCCGGAACTCACGGGCCCCGGAGCTCGGGCGGTCGACACGCCCGGCCGGGTCCGAGGCTGGGGCTAGCGACACGCCCGACCGCAGGGTGCGGGCCTGGCGGTTTGGGTTGCAGCCCTATGTGTCTGGTGTGGAACGTGAGGGTTTTATCCCCGATCGGGTGACGCGGCCGGACCCGAAAAGGGGGATCATTGAGGTACGCACAGGGATATGGAATTAGTACAGGAGTCGAGTAGGTGCAAGCAGACTACGCCAAGCCTCTGGCCGACTCGCCGTCCTGACCGATTCCGAGAACCACCGCCCCCATGTACGGGGGTCGGAGTGTTCTCACCCCCGAGTGCTATCGGGTCCCGCAGCTGCCCGGCCCCTTGTGGGCCGGCCGGGTGGGAGACGGCCTTGTCGGGATCACCTCG
>NZ_STGY01000013.1 GCF_004912275.1 Glycomyces buryatensis | reverse complement strand
CGCTCCGAAAACTGCGAAGCAAGAAACCGCACCAACGCTTGCGAGGTGGTCAATCGGATTGTGCTCATCGGTCGCCTGCCCTTCTCTTCAGAGTCGCCGGGCAAGCCCCGGGTTTTAGATGATCAGCAATGCGGCTCCCAGCGCCGAGAGCGCGAGCGTCGCGATCTCGAACTGCTTCTGGTTGACGCGGTGCACGAGGGCCCGTCCGGCGAGTGCGCCCGCCGCCACGGCCGGAATGAGCAGCGCCGCCATGACGATCGTGTGCCAGGTGATGAGGCCGAGTCCGACGCTGATGGGGACCTTGAACAGGTTCACCGCGAAGAAGAACCACGCCATGGTGCCCAGGAACCGCAGCTTCGAGAAGCCCGAGAGCATCAGGTACAGGACCATGACCGGTCCGGCCGCGTTCGCCATCATGGTGGCCGCTCCGGCGGCGACTCCCGCTCCGGCCGCCGCGCTCCTGCGTGCCAGACCGGTCGGCGGCTTCGGCTCCTCGGGCCTGGGCCGCAGTTTCGACCAGACCTGTAGGGCGAGCATCGCCAGCAGGATCGCCCCGATGACCACCCGCATTGTCGAGTCGTCCGCGAACCACAGCGCCACGGCGCCGATCGCGGTCCCGATCACGACCCATGGAGCCAGCCGCCCCAGCACCCGCCACTCCACGTGGCGGGAGTAGAAGCGGATCGCGAACAGGTCGCCGAGGATCAGGACCGGCAGCAGCGCCCCGGTCGACTCCTTCGCCGGGAGCAGGGTCGCGAACAGCAGGATCGACAGGGAGGCGGTCCCATTGATGCCGGTCTTGGAGAAGCCGACCAGTGCCGCCGCGAGCGCCAACAGCGCCCAGGCCGATGGAGTTGAGGGAAGTTCGGTCATGAGTCCGCATCTTTCACTCCCCTCCCGCGGTCCCGAACGGCAGTCGCGGGTCGACGTCCTGTGCGGCCCAGGTGGACCGGACCCAGCCGTGGGCGGGGTCGTCGCAGATGAGCCAGGCCCGTTCCTGGCCGGGGCCGGCCATGACGTTGAGGTAGTAGAGGTCGTAGCCGGGGGCGGCGGCGCTGGGGCCGTGCCAGCCGTGGGGGATGAGCACGACATCACCGGACAGGACCTCGGCACAGACATCGATCGGGCGTTCGGGCGTGCCGTAGACGCGCTGGAACGCGAAGCCCGGGCCTTCGGGTCCTGCGGCGACCTCGAAGTAGTAGATCTCTTCGAGTTCGCTCTCGTTCTCGCCGGCCTCGTCGTGCTTGTGCGGCGGGTACGACGACCAGTTCCCTCCTGGCGTGAGGACCTCGCACACCAGCAGCTGCTCGGCCTCGAAGGTGCCGGGCAGGCAGTAGTTGTTGACCTGCCGGGAGCAGTTGCCGGCGCCGCGCAGCTCGACCGGGACGTCCTCGGCCGGGCCGTAGCGGGCCTGAAGCCGCTCCTCGCACTTGGCGGACGGCAGGGCGAATCGTCCGCCGACCGCACTGGTGACTGTGGCGGTGGCGTCCCTTGGGATGTATGCGAAGTCGGTGGCGCCGTTGAAGACGCCTTTGCGGCCTTCGAGTTCGAAGAGTTCGTCGTCGCATTCGACGGTGCATGAGCCGGTCAGCGGCAGCACCAGCGTCTCGGCGTGGCCGGTCTCGAAGGTGTGCCCCTCCCCGGGGCCGAGCTCCAGGATCTTGAGTCCCGAGTAGCCCCATTCGGCGCTCTCGGGGGTGACGACCGTGCCGAACGGTCCGTCCGCGGTCGAACGCGCTGGCAGGTGGTAGCGGTTCATAGCAGGCTCACCACCGCGTCGATTGCTCCGGCGACATCGTCGTCGGCGGGATAGAGGAGGGACCGCCCCACGGTCAGTCCGACCATATTGGGCAGGGCAAGGGACTTCGCCCATTGCTCTCGCTGCGCTTCGATGTCGGTGACCTCGCCGCCGAGGACCACCATCGGCAGGGTCGAGGCCGCGGCGACCCGTTCCATATCGGGGGCGGTCGGGAGTTTGAGCCAGGTGTAGGCCGAGGTGGAACCGAGGCCGGAGGCGATCGCGGCGGACTTCACCACGGCCTCGGTCGTCAGATCGTTGACCAGCCTGCCGTTCACGCGCTTGGAGATGAACGGTTCGATCATGGCGATCAGTCCGTGCCCGGCGAGCGCGTCGATTGCCTTCGCCGTCGCTTCCAGGGTCGGCGTGGTGCGGTCGTCCTCGTAGTCGATGCGCGTGAGCGTCTTGCCGCCGTCGAAGCCCATGCGGGCGATGCCTTCGGCGTTCATGCCGGTGAAGCGGTCGTCGATCTCCCAAGCGGCCCCCGCGAGGCCGCCGCGGTTCATCGAACCGAACACGACCTTGCCGTCCAGTGCACCGAGGAGCAGCAGGTCTTCGAGAATGTCGGCGGTGGCGAGCACGCCGTTGCAGCCGGGGTTCTGGAGTGCGACCTGTAGCCGGTCGAGCAGGTCGCCCCGGTCGGCCATCGCAATCGGGTTCCCGCCGGTGCCGAGCGAACCGCGCGCGGTGTGGTCGGCCGCGATGATGAAGCACTTGCCCGACGCCCCAACGGGAGTCGTGGCCCGTTCGCGCTTCGCCGCGGCCGCTGCGATCGCCACGGGCCGGTGCAGGCGCGTGTCGGCCAGCGAGGCGAGCGTGTCAGCGTGCATCAGTGCCTCCTGCAACAGCGCTCTCCTTCAGCTTGAGTTCGACTTCGGTCCGGGTGGGCAT
>NZ_STGY01000050.1:2226-2980 GCF_004912275.1 Glycomyces buryatensis | reverse complement strand
CAGCGCCTTCGCGAGCGCGGCAAGACCGGTTTTCGCGTCGGACAGCAGCATCTCGGCCGAGTGCTTCACAGCGTCGAGGCGAGCCACGTTGAGGTTCGCGAAGGTGACATCCGGGTTGGCGAACACGGTGTGGCTCGCGGTCGTGAAGTCGGAGTACCGGGTGCCGATCCCCAGCACCACATCGGCTTCGGCAGCGAGCGCGTTCGCGGCAGTAGTACCAGTCGAGCCAAGGCCACCGACCGCCGAAAGGTGGTCCCACTCGATCGCGCCCTTGCCCGCGTGTGTGTCCGCGACCGGGATACCCGTCGCCGCTGCGAACGCCCGCAGCTCGGCCTCGGCCTCGGCGTAGACCACGCCGCCGCCGGCGACGATCAACGGCCGCTCCGCACTGCGCAGCAGCGCCGCCACCCGCTCCACCGCCGCAAGCTCCGGTACTGGACGGCCGATGCGCCACACGCGGCGGCGGAAGAACTCGACCGGCCAGTCGAACGCCTCGGCCTGCACATCCTGTGGCAGGCAGAGCGTGACCGCGCCGGTCTCGACCGGATCGGTCAGCACCCGCATCGCGGCGAGGGCGGCCGGGATCAACTGCTCGGGCCGTGAGACGCGGTCGAAGTATTTCGAGACCGGCCGGAACGCGTCATTGACCGACACGTCCCCGGCGCGGGTGTCCTCCAACTGCTGCAGCACCGGATCGGGCACCCGAGAAGCGAACATGTCCGACGGCAGCAGCAGAACCGGGAGACGATTCGTC
>NZ_STGY01000050.1:0-2088 GCF_004912275.1 Glycomyces buryatensis | reverse complement strand
CGCTCCGAAAACTGCGAAGCAAGAAACCGCACCAACGCTTGGGCGGTTGTCAGCCTGACGGTCTCAGCGGGCATCGTCGCCCTCCTTCTCAACGGCGGAAGACAACGGGAGGCGAGGATCGAGATTCTCAGGGGCCCAAAGTGATCGGACCCAGCCGTGTACCGGGTCATCGCAGATGAGCCAGGCCCGTTCCTCGCCGGGGCCGGCCATGACGTTCAGGTAGTAGAGGTCGTAGCCGGGGGCGGCGGCGCTGGGGCCGTGCCAGCCGTGCGGGATGACCACGACATCACCGCTGCGGACCTCTTCGCTGACCTCGATCGGCCGGTCGGGCGTGCCGTACACGCGCTGCCAGGCGAATCCGGGGCCGATGGGTCCTGGGGCGACCTCGAAGTAGTAGATCTCCTCAAGCTCGGCCTCGTGCTCACCCGCCTCGTCGTGCTTGTGCGGCGGGAAGGAGGACCAGTTGCCACCGGGGGTGATGACCTCGCAGGCGATGAGTTTGTCGGCCTCGAAGGTCTCGGGCGTGCAGAAGTTGTTGACCTGGCGCGAGGCCTGGCCCGAACCACGCAGCTCGACCGGGACCTTCTCGGCTGGGCCGTAGCGCGCTGGAAGGCGGCGTTCGCACCGAGCCGAGGGCAGGGCGAACCTGCCGCCGACAGCACTGGTGACCGTGACCGTGGCGTCCCTTGGGACGTAGACGAAGTCGGTCACGCGGCTGAAGACGTTCCGACGGCCCTGGAGCTCGAACAGCTCACCGTCGCATTTGACGGTGCATGAGCCGGTCAACGGCAGCACCAGCGTCTCGGCGTTCCCGGTCTCGAATGTGTAAGTGCCCCAGGAGCCGAGTTCGAGGATCTTCAGGCCCGAGTAGCCCCAACCGGCGGACGCGGGGGTGACGACCGTGTCGAACGGGCCGTCGGCAGTGGAACGTGCGGGCAGGTGGTAGCGGTTCACAGCAGCTTCACCACCGCGTCGATCGCGCCGGCGACGTCGTCGTCGGCGGGGTAGAGCAGGGACCGGCCCACGGTCAGTCCGACGATGTTCGGCAGAGAAAGCGAAGCGCCCCACTGCTCGCGCATGGCCTCGATGTCGGCGACTTCGCCGCCGAGCATCACGATCGGCAGGGTCGAGGCCGCGGCAACCCGATCCATGCCGGGGACGGTGGGGAGTTTCAGCCAGGTGTGGGACGAGGTCGCGCCGAGTCCGGAGGCGATCGCGGCGGACTTGATCACGGCCTCGGTGGAGAGGTCGTTGACGATCTTGCCGTCCACCCAACTGGAGATGAAGGGTTCGACCATGGCGATCCGGCCGAGGGCAGCGAGTTCGTTCACCGCTTTGGCGGTGTTCTCCAGGATCGAGGGGGTGGCGGGGTCGTCGAGGGCGATGCGGGTCAGGGTTTTGCCGCCGTCGAAGCCCATGGCGTCGATGGTCGCGGCGTCGTAGCTGGTGAACCGGTCGTCGATCTCGAATGTGGATCCGGCGAGGCCGCCGCGGTTCATCGAACCGAAGACCATCTTGCCGTCGAGCGCCCCGAGCAACAGCAGGTCCTCGATGATGTCTGCGGTCGCGAGCAGCCCGTTGCAGCCCGGGTTCGCGAGCGCGATGCAGAGCCGGTCCAGCAGGTCGCCCCGGTCGGCCATCGCCATCGGATTTCCACCGGTGCCGAGCGAACCGCGCGCGGGATGGTCGGCCGCGATGATGAAGCACTTACCCGACGCCCCAACCGGACTCGTGGCCCGTTCGCGCTGAGCGGCCGCTGCTGCGACCGCACCGGGCCGGTGCAGACGCGTGTCAGCCAACGACGCCAACGTGTCAGCGTGCATCGGCACTCTCCTTCAGCTTGAGTTCGACTTCGGTCCGGGTGGGCATCGCGTCGGAGCAGGACAGTCGCCCCGCGACGATGGCGCCGGCGGCATTGGCGAAGGCGATGGTGCGTTCGAGGTCCCAGCCCTCGAGGAGTCCGTGACAGAGCGCGCCGCCGAAGGCATCACCGGCGCCGAGGCCGTTCACCACATCGACCGGAACCGGCGGCACCTCGACCGGACCCGAGCCGTCGTCGGCGAGGACTCCCTTGGGGCCCTGCTTGAC
>NZ_STGY01000030.1 GCF_004912275.1 Glycomyces buryatensis | reverse complement strand
ACTCCCTTGGGGCCCTGCTTGACCACGGCCAGGGACACCCCGGCCTCCAGCAGCGCCTCGGACGCCGCGAACGGTTCGCGGGTGCCGACGGCGGTCTGGCATTCATCGAGGTTGCCCACGGCGACGGTCACATGGGGCAGCGCTCGACGCACCTGCTCGCGCGCCTCCTCACGGGAGGACCAGAACATGGGGCGGTAGTCCAGGTCGAGGACCGTGATGCCGCGCTTGCCGCGCGCTTCGAGCGCGGCCAGCGTGGCCGAACGGCTCGGTTCCTGGCACAGGCCCGTGACGGTCACCCAGAAGACCTTCGCGGCCCGGATCGCGTCCAGGTCCAGTTCATCGGGCCGGATGTCCAGGTCCGGCGCCTTGGGCTCGCGGTAGAAGTAGATCGGGAAGTCGTCGGGCGGGAAGATCTCGCAGAAGGTCACGGGGGTCGGCAGGTCCGCCGCGGTGGTCACGTACCGGTCGTCGACGCCGTAGCCTTGCAGCGCTTGATGGATGTAGAGGCCGAAGGGGTCGGCGCCGGTCTTGGTGATGATCGCGGACCGGTGCCCGTAGCGGGCCGCCGCGACGGCGACATTGGTCGGGCTGCCGCCCAGGAACTTGCTGAACGACTCGACATCCTCGAGACCGACACCGATCTGCTGCGGATAGATGTCGACGCCGACTCGGCCCATCGTGACGACGTCGTATTCGTCGCCGTGGGCCGCTTGCGGCTGCGTCGCGGTCACTGGCGCACCTCCTTGTGAATCGCCGAATTCTCGCGCTCGACTGTCGCGCTCTACTAACGCGCTTCAGTGTTGTGGACTATAGTAGTGGCCGGAGGTGGGCGTCAAGGCTCGAACCAACTTGAAATACGCTTGCGACCGAACGATGGAGGAGCAGGGATGACGAACGGCGTTCCCTCGCAACGCGAGGTGGGGTCCTCCTCCCCGGCGCCTCGAAACCGTCCGACGATGGACGACGTGGCCTCGCAGGCCGGCGTGTCGCGCACCCTCGTCTCTCTCGTCCTCCGGGGTAAACCGGGCGCCGGGGCCGAAACCAGTAAGCGCATCCTCCGCATCGCCGACGAGCTGGGTTATCGGCCCGACAGCGCGGCCCAGCTGCTGGCCAGGGGCCGCAGCCGGGCTCTGGGCGTGATGATGAACGTCGACCAGCCGTTCCACGTCGACCTCATCAAGGCCATCTACCCCGAGGCCGAACGGCTCGGCTACGACGTCCTGCTCTCGGCGACCACGCCCGGCCGCGATGAGCGCAAGGCCGTCGGCGCCCTCCTCGACCACCGCTGCGAGGCGCTGATCCTGCTCGGCAGCAGCGCGGACGCGGCGCAGCTCGAACGGTATTCGGCGGGCGTGCCCACGGTGCTGGTCGGCCGCCGGCTCGCCGGGGCCATGCTCGACAGCGTCCACACCGCCGAGGGCAAGGGCGTGCGGCAGGCCGTGGACTACCTGGTCGAACTCGGGCACCGCCGCATCGTGCACATCGACGGCGACCGGGAGTCGGGCTCGGTCGACCGGCGCCGCGCCTATCGGACCGCCATGCGCCGCCACAAGCTCGACGAATTCATCCGCGTCATCCCCGGCCACCACACCGAGGACGCGGGGATCGACGCCGGGCAGCTGCTGCTCGGCGAGGACGACCTGCCCACCGCCGTGCTCGCCGGAAACGACCGCTGCGCCTTCGGGCTCATCCACTCGCTCAGCCGCGGAGGCGTCGACGTGCCCGGCCAGGTCTCGGTGGTCGGCTACGACGACAGCCACCTCTCGCACCTGTCGCAGCTCGATCTGACGACCGTCCGCCAGGACGCCGATCGGATCGGCACGTACGCGGTGCGCAGCGCCGTCGAGCGCCTCGAACAGGGCGGCCTGGACTCCCGCGAGGTCGTCCTGGACTCCAAACTCGTCGTCCGCGGCACCACCGGGCCGCCACGGGCCGAGCACTGAGCGGGCTCGTCTCGAAGGGGAGCACGGCTTTGCCCGACCGTTGTCCGAGGCGCCGATACCGACTGCGCTAGAAACTTGCGGTCGCCTTGCGCGCCTTCACTCCTCGGAATCCGCGGTTCGGGACGCGGTTCGATGCTTTAGGAGAACCGTCGTGGGGCCGTGGCTACCCAGTGGAATGTGGACTTTGGCTCCGTCGATCGCGTCGGTGCCGGACAGGTGGGTGTAGTCCTCGCCGGGGTGGTAGGCGGGCGTGCCGGCCGGCCCCGGGGCCGCGCCGTTCACCGTCGCCTCGATTATGTCCTCGCCGCATCGGTATGCGAAGGCGTTCCCTTCGGGCTCTTGGCATCCCGTCACGGACGCCTCGCGGACTCCGGTGAGGTCGCCCCCCGCCTTAAAGGTGAGCTCGAGTGTCTGGCGAACCCGGGCCGGGTCCGCCTCGCAGGTGAGCTCGACCGCCCCGTCGGCGATGCGCACCCGCAGTCGCGTCGTCATTTCCACCTCTGTGGACGGACGACGGGCGAAGTCCATCGCCGCCGAGAAGCGACCCTCGTCGGCCAGCTCGTAGTCGCCGTCGGAGCGGAGACTGGAGTCGGGGAGCGGCCCGTAGTAGGACGCACTGACCGTCTCCCGCAGCAACAGCGTCCCGTCATCGTCCGCTCTGAGCCCGTCGGACCGGAAGGGGCCCAGGCCGAAGAAGTCCCGCGACAGCCGCACCGCATCGAGGACCGCCGCGCCGCCCGCCATGCGCAGGAACGTCGGATTCGAGGCCAGCCCCGAGCGGATGCGGCCCTGCTCGGCGTAGTCCGAGCCGCCGTACACGCTGGCGTAGAAGACCCCGTCGCGCACCACGGCCAGCGACGATGACGGGAAGAGCGCCCGGATCGGACCGCTCGGCACGGACTGCGGCACCGGTCCGGCCAGGGCCGGATCCAGCAGGATCTCCGTCAACGCGCGCGCCGGGTCGGCCAGCGGCGACTCCAGAATCTCGGCCACCGCACCGGCGAAATCGCCCCGGTCGCGCGCGATCGCGAAGCGCCGGAACTGCATCAGGAACCCGGTCAGGTCGATCGTGCCCCGCTGGTCCTGCCGTCTGGAGTGGACCGTTTCGACCGTGCCGTCCGGCAGCGTCGTCCCCATGATCGCTTCCAGGTTGCGGCACACCGCGTCCAGCAGCTTCGGCCGGTCCAGCTCCAGGCCGATCGCCGTCAATGACGGGTTCGAGACGTACAGTGCGTAGATGGCGCTGCGCTCCGAGTACATGCCGTCGGCCGCGATGTCCACGCCCTCGGCCAGCCACTGGTCGACCCGCGCCACCAGCCGCTCGTCCGGCCAGTGCCGGTGCAGTCGCGCCAGCGCCGCGCACAGCTCCCAGCGGTGGTTCGGCGTGTGGACCCCGCCGTGCAGCAGCGGCTGCGCCGCCGCCACCGCGATCCGCTCCAAGGCCGCGGCGACCTTGCCCAGCAACGGATCGGCGGTCCCGTTCAGCAGCGCATACGCGTCGCACAGGTCGTTGATCGTGAATGCCGTGTCCGGCGGTGAGGCCAGATTCTCGCCGTCGAACAGACCCTCCGGGCCCTGCATCGACTCCAGGTACTCGGCCAGCCCCAGTGCCGCCGCGGCCGCCCGCTCCGATCCGTGCAGGGCCGAGCCCGGATTCACGCAGCAGGCGACGAGCGCCCCCACGTCCCACATGACCTTTCGGTGGTGGACGGGACCGGCCGTGACACTCGCAGCCCCGTCCAACACCTGCTTCGCGTGCGCGTCCGCCGCCTCGGTCACGAGGGCGACGAACCGCGAGTCCGTCTCAGTCCTTGAGTCCCGCATTCAGATCCTCGTTCATGACGTACTTCTGGAACACCAGATAGATCAGCACCAGCGGCAGGATCGACAGGACCGACGCCGCCAGCAGCAGCGGCCAGTCGATGTTCTCCGCGCCCACGATGCTGCGCAAGGCGATCTGCAACGTGAACTTGCGCTGCTCGCCGACGACGATGAGCGGCCAGATGTAATCGTTCCAACGCCACTGGAACGAGAAGATCGCCAGCGTCATGATGATCGGGCGCGACATCGGCAGCATGATCCGGAAGAAGATCCCCACCTCCCGCGCGCCGTCGATCCGCGCCGCCTCGATGAGGTCGTCCGGAATGGACACGAAGAACTGCCGGAACATGAACACCCCGGTCGCCGTCAGGATCGACGGGACCACCAGACCGGCCATCGTGTTGTACATGCCCAGGTCGCGAATCACCACGAACGTCGGCGACAGGATCACCTCGGTCGGGAGCATCGTGGTCGCCAGGAGGCACACGAAGAAGACCTTCACCCACCGGTACTGCTGGTACTTCGCCAGCGCATAGCCGGTCATGGCGCTCGCAAAGACCGTCAGGACGGTGGTCGTCACCGCCACGGCGAGCGTGTTGGAGAAGTACAGGGCGAAGTCGAACCGATCCCAGGCCTGCTCGAACCCGGCCGTGGTCGGGTCCTCGGGCAGGATCGTGAGCGGGTAGGTGAACAGCTCGCTGCCGGGCTTGAACGCGCTGAGCAGGAACCAGATCAGCGGGAACGCGTAGAGGGCGGCCAGGGCCCACATGAACGTGGACATGGGGATGGCGCTGGCGGCCTCGCGAGTCCTGCGGGACTTGCGAGTCGCCGGTGGACGGGTCTTCGTCAGGGCGCTCATACGGTTCGCCTCCGGTTGACCCACAGTTGCAGCAGCGCAATGGAAAGCAGGATGACCAGCAGGACCATGGAGACCGCGCTGGCGTATCCGACCTGCGCCTTGCCGAAGCCGGTCTCGTAGATGTACTGGATCAGGAACGTGTTGGAGGTGCCGGGACCGCCGCCGTTGAGCGACTGCACCATCGCGAACTCCTTCATGGCGCCCAATGAGGACAGCAGCACGACCATGAACGAGGTCGGCGCGATGCACGGCAGGGTGATGTGGCGGAACCGCTGCCACCCGTTCGCCCCGTCGAGCTCGGCGGCCTCGTAATAGGCGCGCGGGACGTTCTTCAGCGCCGCGATGAACAGCAGCATGTTGAACGCCGTCCCGCCCCAGGTCCCGGCCATGACGACGACCATCAGCGCCAGATCCGCGTCGGTCTGCCATGCCAGCGGATCGGCCCCGAGCGTGGTGATGACGTAGTTGACGAATCCGAAGCTCTCACCGAACATCCAGCGCCAGATGACACCGGCGACGATGGGGGAGATGAGCCACGGGAAGAAGAAGATGATCTTCGCGGCGGCCTTGCCCTTGGTGTAGTTGCTGACCAGGAGCGCGGCGATCGTCAGGGACATGACGTACATGAGCGGGACGCTGAGCGCGGCGAACACGAGCGTGCGTGTCAGGGCCTCGTAGAACGTCGGATCGCCGAAGAGGTTCTGGTAGTTCTCCAGGCCGACGAACTCGTAGGTACCGACTCCCGAGTAGTCGGTGAAGGAGTAGAGCAGGCCCAGGCTTCCGGGCCACACGAAGAAGATGAGGAACAGGACGATGCTGATGCCGCCGAGCATGAGCGGCGCGGTGCGGTACTGCACCCGCCGCCGTCCCGAGCGCTTACTCGGCGCGGCGGCGGGCGCGGGGCGCCGCTCCTCTTGGGTCGCGGTGACGGTCAAGATCTACTCGCAGCTGAGAGATTCGTTGAGCGTGTCGAGGATGTTCTGGATCGTCGTGGGGACGTCCTGTTCCCCGTTGGCGAGCTTGATCGCCTCGTCGGTGACCGCGTCGCCCTCGGACGTCTGGGTCTGGCCTGAATAGACCATCTCCAGCTGCGAGCTCTCCTGGTAGCTGGAGATCGGGTCGGAATTCGCGATCTCGTCGTTGTACACGTCGAAGCTCGCCTGCGAGTCCCCGTAGTCGATGTCGAGTCCCTCGATCACGGGCAGGAAGCCGGACGTCTCGGACAGCTCGATGTAGTTCTCGCTCTTGAAGAGCCAGGTGATGAAGTCGTACGCCGCCTCGGCCTTCGCGCCATTGAAGGCCACCATGCGGCCGCCGCCGGCGTTGGTGGCGCGGCGCTCCTGGGCGGGCATGTAGACCGAGGCCCACTCGAAGTCGGTGATGTTCTGGTTGAAGTCGGCGACCTGCCAGGAACCCGAGTAGTAGGCCGCGACCTGGCCGCTCTTGAACAGGGCGTTCGGGTCGTCGCCCGAGACCCACACCGAGCGCGGCATGATCTTGTCGTCGTTGATGTCCGCGAAGAACTCCAGGGCGGTGGCGGCCTGGTCGTCGGTGGTGAAGGTGCAGTCGTCGCCCTTGACGAAGCCGTCGCTGCCGAACTGGTACATGAAGGACCGCAGGCGGTGGGAGGAGGCGTCCATGACCATGCCGTAGCGGGCGCCGGTTCCGGTCTGGACCTCTTCGAGGGCGGTGATGAACTCGTCCCAGGTCCAGATCTCGTCGGCGCTGGCCGGGTAGGCGACGCCGGCCTCGTCGAAGAGGCTCTTGTTGATGAACAGTCCGACGGCGGTGAGGTCGGTCGGCAGCGTGGGGATCGCGCCTTCCCCGTTCTCCACCAGGAGGTGTTCCATAATGCCGGCTTCCTCGGCGATCGGCTTCAGGTCCTGGAGCTGGTTCAGCCAGATCGGGTCGATCGTGGTGAGGCGGGCCAGGTCGGGGAGGCCGTCGGCCTGGGCGGCGTTGCGCAGCCGGGTGTCGAAGTCGTCGTAGGGGACGTCGTCGATCTGGACCTTGACGCCGGTCTCCTCTTCGTACTTCTCGGCCATGTGCTGGAATCCGCCGCCCTGGTTGGCGTCGCCGGAGAGCCAGAACCGGAGGGTGCCGTCGTCGGTGTCTTCGCCGCCGCCGATGAATCCGCAGGCGCTGACGGGCAATGCCGCGCCGACCGCGATCACGAGTCGTCTCTTCATTGAGCTCTCACTTCGATTGGGGGATGGAGGGTGTGGCGCTTCCCGCCGATGGACGTCTCTTCCCATGTGAACGAGTACTTGCGCGCGCTAGTCGCCATGTCTATCAACCCCAAGTCCCATTTGTCAAGCGCTTACCCCGATCTTTAGCAAACCGTCATAAAAAGTCCTCGTCGCCGGGGTCCGGTTCATATGGAAGGCATGCAGCGGAAACATCAAATCTATCGAGGTGAGTGTTGGCCCGGGTTTGATTCTGATGCCATGTTTGAGGGTAAATAGACCGATGCATTCATCGATTTGATCAAAGTGTGAGTCAGATTCATCGGACTTTTGTGGCTTCGGCTCTTGTGTTCGCCCGGGCCTGCGGATAGCTTGGTTCGTTGACTCGTATGTACGCAATGATCCAAAGTGGAGAAATATAGTGACATCGACCGACCCGCAGCACCGCGACCGCGAACCCGCCATCGAGTGGGCTCCCCCCGGACTGCACCTGCGGTTCGACCACGGTGACGACCACCCCGTCCGGCTCGTCCACTGGGCGACCGGCCCCGACGCCCCGTCGATTGCCGCATCCACGGCGATCGTCGACGTGAGCACCGCCGGAGAGCAACGCGCCCGCCACAACCAGAGCCTCCTGCTCTGGGGGGCCGGGCTGCGGCTGCGATACACCGGTCACGAAGTGGTCGGCGACGAGCTGCGGATTCGCCAGCACGAACCGGAGAGCGGCCTCGAAGTGACCAGCGTCTTCCGGGCGGCCGGGCCGGGGGTCCAGATCCGGCACACCGTTCGCAACGGTTCCGAGAACGAGCTCATGCTCCTCAATGTGAGCTCCGGCCTCGTGTCCGTCCCGGAGGGGGCGCACGACTTGCTCTGGGGCGAAAGCGAATGGCTCGCCGAAGGGCGCTGGCAGCAGCGTCCGATCGCGGAGCTGCTGCCGAATGTCAACCCGGAGTTCCACGGCCGGCGCAATCGAGGGAACTTCGCGGTGACCAGCCACGGGTCCTTCTCGAGCGGCGAGTACCTGCCGACCGGGGTCCTCGCGATCAATGACGGGCCTTCGATCGCGTGGCAGGTCGAGACCAGCGCGGGCTGGCACTGGGAGGCGTCGCAGAACGAAGGCATGGTCACCATCGGCGTGTACGGCCCGACCGACCTCTACCACCAGTTCGCTCGGCGCCTGGCTCCCGGCGACGAGTTCACGACGGTGCCCGCCGGGTTCTGCGTCGCGGACGGCGGGCGGGACGCGGCCTTCGCGGCGCTCACCGACTACCGGCGCGCGATCCGCGAAATGCGCCCGGTGGATGCGCGGCTTCCGTTGGTCTACAACGACTTCATGAACACGCTCATGGCCGGTCCGTCGACGGAGAAGGAACTGCCGCTCATCGAGGCGGCGGCGGAAGCGGGCGCGGAGTACTTCTGCATCGACGCCGGGTGGTACGGCACTGGCAACTGGTGGACGGATTCGGGTGACTGGCACGAGGTCCCCGGGCTGTTCACCGGCGGCCTCATCTCGCTCATCGAGGCGATCCGCGCCAAGGGGATGCGACCCGGGATCTGGCTCGAACCCGAGGCGGTCGGCGAGCAGGCGGCGGCGGGGCGGCAGCTGCCCGAGGAGGCCTTCTTCCGGCGGTTCGGCCAGCGCGTCAGCGAGACCGGGCATTTCCAGCTCGACTTCCGGCACCCGGCGGCGCGCGCCCATCTGGACGAGGCCGTGGACCGGCTCGTGGCAGAGTTCGGGATCGAGTTCTTCAAGCTCGACTACAACGTGAACTCGGGCGTCGGCACCGACGTGGACACCGACGGGCCCGGGGCCGGGCTCCTGGGGCACACCCGGGCCTTCCGCGACTGGCTCAGCGACGCCCAAGCGCGGCACCCGGAGGTGCTGTTCGAGAGCTGTTCCTCGGGCGGGATGCGCATGGATTACAACCTGCTGTCCGTGGCGCACCTCCAGTCCACCAGCGACCAGCAGGACTTCCGGCGGTACGCGGCGATCGCCGCCGCCGCGCCCGCGAGCGTCACCCCCGAGCAGGCCGGGAACTGGGCCTATCCGGCCGAGTCGATGAGCATCGAGGAGACGGCGTTCGCGATGACGGCGGGCGTCATGGGCCGGCTCTACCTCTCCGGGTTCCTGGGCGGGCTCAGCGCCGAACGTTCGGCGCTGGTGCGCGAAGCCGTTGCGCTCCACAAGGACTGGCGCCACCGCATCGCCGAGGCGCACCCGGTGTGGCCGCTGGGCCTTCCGGGCTGGGACGACGACGTGATCGCGCTGCAACTGGACGCGGGTTCGGAGTCGCTGCTGGCGCTGTGGTCGCGCGGCGAGGCCGCGGAGATCACGCTGCCGGGGCTGCGCGGACGAACCTGGGAGCAGGTCTATCCGGTCGCCTTGCCGGAGTGGAAGATTCGCACGGCCGAAGGCGCGCCGGTGGTCGAGGTGCCCGCCGGACCCGTCGCCCGGATCTTCGCGGTGCGGTGATGAAGGAGACGCGGGGCCTCCCGGATGCCGTGCAGTGCCCGGCACCGGAAGGCCCCGTAGTCCCAGCTGCGGGCCGAGACCGATGAGAGTCGACGGCGGCATCTGCTCGTCATGGGGGTGGACCGCAGAGCGGGTCGTGTAGTAAGTTCAGGTTTCCTTGACGGAGGCGATCAGGAACGCAGTGTGACTCTGCGGCGGTCCCGCCACTGTATTCGGGGAGTCGACCACCCTGGGGCCTTGCAAAGGCCCTGGCCGGACAGAGTGCAGCCACTGGACCTTCGGGTGCGGGAAGGCTGGGTGGGCGGCGCTGATCCGGGAGCCAGAACACTGGAGCCACCGTCACGACTGAGGGGACGCGGATCCCCGTGGAGGTCGAAATGACTGCCCTTACCACTGTGGCGCCCGAAACCGCCCCCAACTGGGGCCGGATCGCGCTCACTCTCTTTGCCTTGGGCGCCTTGGTGTTCCTGGTCGCGTTCGAACAAGGCGCGCTGACCGGCGGGGCTCCCGTGCTGCACGAGGCGTTCCACGACGCCCGCCACCTGCTCGGGTTCCCCTGCCACTGATGCTCACCGACAGCGTTCGCCGCGGACTCGCGGCGGGGCTGCTGGCCGGTCTGCTGGCCGGCGTGTTCGCACTGCTTTGGGGAGAGGTCCCCCTCGGGGAGGCCATCGCCCTCGAGGAGCAGGCGCACGCCGCTGCCCACGACCCGGCCGAGGCCGCCCACGACCACGGCGAGGAATTCGCCGTCTCCCGCACCGCCCAGCAGGCGCTCCTGCCGGTCGGTTCCGCCCTGCTCGGCGCCGCCTATGGCGGCCTGTTCGGGCTCGCCTTCAGGCTGCTCGCGCGTGATTCGGGCGATCGCTGGAGGGCCGCACTGCTCTTCGGGCTCGCGACCTGGGCGGCCGTCGCGCTGTTCCCGGCGCTGAAGTACCCGGCGAATCCGCCCGGCGTCGGCGATCCCGAGACCGTGAACGCCCGCACCACCTGGTTCCTCGTCGCCATAGCCGCTTCGGTCGCGGTGGCGATCGGGCTGCGGTTCGTCTCGAAGTGGCTGCGCCGCAAGGACTGGGACGATGTGCCGCGGCAGCTGCTGATCGGCGCGATTGCGGCCTGCGTCTATGGCGGCATGTTCCTCGCCCTGCCCGCGAACGGCGACCCGGTGGAAGTGCCCGCGGATCTGTTGTGGGACTTCCGCCTGGCCTCGATCGGGACGCAGGCGATCCTGTGGCTCGGACTCGCCGTCGGCTTCGGCTGGCTGTGGCACCGGGCCGCCCGGAGGGAGACCGCGTGAGTTTCTCCAAGCTCACCCTGATCCGCCACGCCCTCACCGCCGCCACCCGCCGTCATGCCTTCCCGCGCGACGAACCGCTGGACGAGGCGGGGGAGGCCCAAGCCGCCGCGCTCCGCGGCAAGCTCGAAGCCGACCACGCCGTGACCGCCCCGGCGCGGCGGTGCCGACGCACCGCCGAACTGGCCGGATTCGCGGCCGCCCCCGACCCGCGATGGTCCGAACTGGACTTCGGTGACTGGTCGGGAGCGACCCTGAAGGAGATCGGGGAACGCGACCCCGACGGGCTGACGACCTGGCTGGCCGACCCCGAATCAGCTCCGCCGGGCGGCGAATCATTGGGGGACTTGAACAAGCGGGTCCGCGAGGCGATGGCCGAACTCGACGTGCCGGGCGGCGACACGGTGGTCTTCACCAGCGGCGGCCCGATCAAGGCCGCGCTGGTGGCCGCGCTCGACGCGCCCGAGACCGCGTTCTGGCGGCTGGACGTGGCACCGTGCTCGGTGACCGTGCTGTACGGCCGGGACGGGACCTGGACGGTGCGTCGCGTGAACGCCGATCCGGAAGGAAGCCTGCGATGAGCCGGAAGGCGGCCGGGAAGCACGGAGGCCGCGCGGCCGCACTGAGCTCAGGTCGCGCGGTCGCGCTAGGCATCCTCGCCGGATACGCCGCCGACCTCGCGCTCGGCGACCCCCGGCGCGGGCATCCCGTGGCGGGATTCGGAACCCTCGCCGCCGCCATGGAACGGCACACCCACCGCGACTCGCGCGCGGTCGGGACGCTCCACACCGGCGCGCTCGTCACCGCGACCGCCGCGCTGGCCGGTGCCGCCGACCGCCGCCTGGCCGGATCGACCTGGGCCCGCACCGCTTTCACCGCGGCGCTCGTCTGGACCGTCATCGGCGGACGCAGCCTGCGCCGCGAGGCCGCCGGGATCGCCGACGCGCTCGAACGCGGCGACCTGGAAGACGCAAGGCGCAGGCTGCCGTCCCTGTGCGGACGCGACCCGTCGAACCTGAGCGAGGCCGAACTCGTGCGCGCCGCGCTCGAATCGGTCGCCGAGAACACCTCGGATGCGGTTGTGGCGCCGCTGTTCTGGGGCGCGATCGGCGGACCGGCCGGACTCGCCGGATACCGGGCCGCCAATACGCTCGACGCCATGATCGGCCACAAGTCGCCGCGATACCGCCGATTCGGTTGGGCCGCGGCCAGACTCGACGACGCCGCCAACTGGGCCCCGGCCCGCCTCGCCGCACTCCTGACCACGGCGCTGGCACCGCTGGTCGGCGGTTCGCCTCGGCGGTCGGCGCGGGTGTGGCTTCGCGACGGCGGGCATCACCCGAGTCCGAATGCCGGACAGGTGGAGGCCGCCTTCGCGGGCGCGCTCGATGTGACCCTCGGCGGCGGCGAGAATCGGTATGCCGGGCATACCGACTCCCGACCGGCGTTGGGCGACGGCCCCGCCCCGGTGGTCGCGGATCTGCGGCGCGCGAACCGCCTGGCGGCCGCCGTGAGTGCGGCCAGCGCGATCGGCGCCGCGGCGGTGGCGGTCGGGGTTGGGGCGGCTCGTCGAGAGCGGAGGTTCGCGGCGATTGCTATCAAATCGGGCGCGCTGAGCACCCCCGGCTCAAGGCTGGCACCGGGGTCCGACAGGACGCGCAGGGGACGGCGGTTCGCGGCGTATGCGGTTAAATCGGACTCGCTGAGCACCCCCGATTCAAGACCGGCACGAGGGTCCGACAGGAGGTGTGCTCGATGAGCGGCGCGATTCTCTTGGCGGGGACCGCCTCCGATGTCGGCAAGAGCGTCATCACCGCGGGTCTGTGCCGCCACCTTATGCGCTCGGGTGTTTCCGTGGCGCCCTTCAAGGCTCAGAACATGGCTCTCAATGCCGCCGTGGCCGCCGACGGCGGGGAGATCGGGCGCGCCCAGGCCGCCCAGGCCGCCGCCTGCGGGATTCCGGCCGAGACCGCCATGAACCCCATCCTCATCAAACCCACCGGCGAGCGCCGCAGCCAGGTCGTGGTCATGGGCCGACCCGCTTTCGACGCCGGGGCCCGCGACTACCACTCCCGCCGCCACACCCTCATGCCCGCCGTGCTCGACGCCCTGAACGACCTCAAGAGACGGTTCGACGCCGTCGTCTGCGAGGGCGCGGGGAGCGCCGCCGAGATCAATCTGCGCCCCCACGACCTCGCCAATATGGGCCTCGCCCGCGCCGCGAACATGCCGGTGGTCCTCATCGCCGACATCGACCGGGGCGGCGCGCTCGCCTCGCTCTACGGCACCCTCGCGCTGCTCGAACCGGCCGACCAGGCCCTGATCTCCGGGTTCGTCATCAACCGCTTCCGCGGCGACCGGGCCGTCCTCGAACCCGGCCTCGAACAGCTCACGGAACTCACCGGCCGCCCCTGCCTCGGCGTTCTCCCGCATCTGGACGGACTCGACTTCGACGCCGAGGACTCCCTCTCCCTGGATCGACCCCTGCCCTTCACCGAACCAATCGGGACGGACTCCATCGAGGTCGCGGTGGTCCGACTGCCCCGCATCTCGAACTTCACCGACGTCGACGCGCTCGCCGCAGAACCCGGCGTCAATGTCCGGTACACGGCCGGTCCCGACGACGTGCGCCGCGCCGACCTGGTCGTCCTGCCCGGCACCAAGACCACCGTCGGCGACCTGCGCTGGCTGCACCGAACGGGCCTGGCCGAGGTGATCATTGCCCGCGCGAGCGCCGGCCGACCGATCCTGGGCGTGTGCGGCGGCTACCAGATGCTTGGACACCGGATCATCGACGACGTGGAGTCGGGGGAGGGAACCGTGCACGGGCTCGGCCTGCTGCCGGTGACCACGGTGTTCGCGGCGGACAAGACTCTCGCGAACCACACCGGGACCGCGCCCGGGCTCGGCGGCGCGATTGCCGGGGGCTACTCGATCCGCCACGGCCGCCCGGAGGTCGACGGCGGTCGCGCCTGGCTGCGCGACGACGCGGGCCGGGACGAGGGCTGCGTCAGCGGCATCGGCGACTCGGTGTGGGGGACCAGCTGGCACGGCGTCCTCGAACACGACGAGGCACGTCGGGCCTTCCTCGCGCGGGTCGCGGACGCGGCCGGGCTCGACTGGAAACCCGGCTCCGAATCCTTTGCGGCCGTTCGGGAACGCCGTCTCGACCGCCTCGGCGACCTGGTCGCCGACCATCTCGACGTCAAGGCGCTGCAGGACCTGCTCGCCGACGGCGCACCTCCCGGCCTGCCGGTCGCACCGCCCGGCGGCGCCCCGGCGCCGCGCACCTTGCCGCAATCGAACCCAGGGGGACCCCGATGAGCACCATCCTGCTCTTGACCACCGCCGACACCGAGATCCTGGCGGCGGCCGGCGCGGTCGACCGCCTGCCGGAGGGCGCGCCGGCCGTGCGGGCCCTCAATCCCGCCCGTGCGCCGCAGGACGATCCCGAGTTCTGGCTGGACGAGGCGCTGGCCGACGTGGAGGCCGTGGTGGTGCGGCTGCTGGGCGGCCGGGCCGCGTTCCCCGACCTGTTCGATGCGCTGCGGCGCCTGTGCCTCGAGGCCGACATTCCGCTGCTGGCGCTCTCCGGCGAGGGCGCGCCCGACGCCGAGCTCACGGCGCTGTCCACCGCGCCCACCGCCGTTGTCGCCCAGGCCTTCGAGTACCTGCGGCTGGGCGGCGTCGACAATACCGAGCGGCTGCTGCGGTTCCTCTCGGACACGCTGCTGCTCACCGGCCTGGGCTTCGAACCGCCCGCCGAACTGCCCGAGCACGGCGTCTACCACCCCCGCCGCGACGACCCGCTGGCCGCGATCGACCCGGACCGGCCGCTCATCGGCGTCGTCTTCTACCGCTCCCACCTCGTCAGCGGCAATACCGAGTTCGTCGACGCCCTCATCGGCGCGATCGAAGCCCAAGGGGCCCAGGCGATCGGGCTGCACTGCTATTCCCTGCGGCCGGACGCGGAGGGCCGCGTCGGCCTGCTGACGATGCTCGAGGACGCCGGGATCGAACCCGACGCGCTCGTCGTGACCGTGCTGGCCATGGGCGGGGCCTCGGCCGCCCAGGGCACCGCTGTTCACGGCACCGCCGAGACCTGGAAGGCCGCCGCGCTCGAACGCCTCGGCGTCCCCGTCATCCAGGCCCTCGCCTCGACCGGCGACCGCGACGCCTGGGCCGCCAGCACCAATGGCCTCTCGCCGATGGACACGGCGATGCAGATCGCGCTGCCCGAGTTCGACGGGCGCATCATCTCCGTCCCCTTCTCCTTCAAGGAGGTCACCGCGGACGACGACCGCATCGGCGGCCCCCTCGTCCGCTACCGGCCCGATGCCGAACGCACCGAACGCGTCGCCGGGATCGCCCTCGGTCACGCCCGCCTGGGCCGGGTCCCCCGCTCCGCCAAGCGCATCGGCCTCGTCCTCTCGAACTACCCGACCAAGCACAGCCGCATCGGCAACGGCGTCGGCCTCGACACCCCGGCCTCCTGCACGGCGCTGCTGCGGCGCATGCGGGAGACCGGCTACGACCTCGGCGACGTGGACGAAAAGCTCCTCCAGGACGGCGACGCGCTCATGCACGCCCTCATCGACCGCGGCGGCTTCGACGCCGAACTGCTCACCGACGCCCAGCTCGCCGCCGCCGACGCGAAACTCCCGGTCGAGGACTATCAGACCTGGTTCAAGCGCCTGCCCGAGGCGCTGCGCGAATCCGTTGCACAGCAATGGGGTCCGCCGCCCGGCGAGGTGCTGCTCACCCCCGACGGCGGCCACCTGGTCACCGCCACCCTCCGGCTCGGCAACGTCGTCCTGGCGATCCAGCCGCCGCGCGGCTTCGGCGACGACCCCGTCGCGATCTACCACGACCCCGACCTGCCGCCCACCCACCAATACCTGGCGGCGTACTGGTGGCTCACCCGCATCTTCGGCGCCGACGCCATCGTCCACGTCGGCAAGCACGGCACCCTCGAATGGCTGCCGGGCAAGGGCGTCGGCCTCTCCGCCGAATGCGCCACCGACGCCGCGCTCACCGATGTGCCGCTGTTCTATCCCTTCGTCGTCAACGACCCCGGCGAAGGCACCCAGGCGAAGCGCCGCGCCCACGCCGTCATCGTCGACCACCTGGTCCCGCCCATGATGCGGGCCGAGACCTACGACGACCTGACCCGGCTCGAACAGCTCCTCGACGAATACGCCGAACTCGAACTGCTCGACCCCGCCAAGCTTCCCGCGATTCGCGAAAAGGTCTGGCAGCTCATGGTCGACTCCGAGATCGCCCGCGACCTCGACGTGGCCGAGATGCCCGAGGACGCCGACGACTTCGGCGACCTCATCGTCCACGTCGACGGGCACCTGTGCGAGATCAAGGACCTCCAGGTCCGCGACGGCCTCCACATCCTCGGCGCCCCACCGGAAGGCGAGCAGCTGCGCGGTCTGGTCAAGGCCATTCTGCGGCTGCCCCAAGGGGATATGCCGGCGCTGCGGGCCACCGTCGCGGCGGACGCGGGACTGGACGAGGCCGCCCTGGAACGCGTGGAGCTCGACCGGATCGACGCGCTCACCACCGCCCTGGTCGAAGCGGTCGCGGGCACCGGCTGGGACTCCGGCGCCGTGCCCGCCGCCGTCGCCGCAGTCCTCGGACGCGAGTCCGCATCGATCATCGAGGTGCTCCGCTTCGCCTGCACCGAGGTCGTGCCGCGAGTGCGGGCGTCGGCCGCCGAGATCGACCGCCTCCTGTCGGGACTCGACGGCGAATACCTGCCGGCGGGTCCCTCCGGCTCGCCCACGCGCGGGCGCCTCGACGTCCTTCCCACCGGCAAGAACTTCTACTCCGTCGACCCGAAGGGACTGCCCAGCCAGCTGTCCTGGCCGGTCGGGGTCAAACTCGCCGACGCCCTGCTGGAGACCCACCGGGAGCGGCAGGGGAGCCTGCCCGAGACCGTCGGCATCGTCGTCTGGGGCACCGCGAACATGCGCACCCACGGCGACGACATCGCCGAGATCCTCGCCCTCCTCGGCGTCCGCCCCGTCTGGCACGAGGAGACCCGCCGCGTCACCGGCCTCGAAGTGATAGAGCTCGAAGCGCTCGGCCGCCCCCGCATCGACGTGACCGTCCGCATCTCCGGATTCTTCCGCGACGCCTTCCCGCACCTCGTCGCCCTCGTGGACCGCGCGGTCGAGACCGTTGCGGCCCTGGATGAACCGCTCGACCAGAACTTCGTGCGCGCCCACGCGCTGGACGATGAGGAGCGGCTGCGCGGCGAGGGCGTACCCCAGGCCCAGGCCCGGCGCCGCTCCACCGCGCGGATCTTCGGTGCCAAGCCCGGCGCCTACGGGGCGGGCCTGCTGCCGCTCATCGACGCCCGCAACTGGCGCGACACCGCCGACCTGGCCGAGGTCTTCACCGTCTGGTCCGGGCACGCCTACGGCCGCGGTCTGGACGGCGTCGAGGCCCGAGGCGACCTGCACGCCAACCTCAAACGTGTGCAGGTCGCGGTCAAGAACACCGACACCCGCGAGCACGACATCCTCGACTCCGACGACTACTTCCAGGAGCACGGCGGGATGATCGCCGCGATCCGCCACCTCACCGGCGCCGCCCCCGAGGCCTTCATCGGCGACTCCTCCGACCCCTCGCGCCCGGCCGCGCGCACCCTGGGTCAGGAGGTCGACCGGGTCTTCCGCGCCCGTGTCGTCAACCCGCGCTGGATCGCCAGCATGCGGCGCCACGGCTACAAGGGCGCCTTCGAGATGGCCGCCACCGTCGACTACATGTTCGGCTACGATGCCACCGCCGGAGTCGTCAAGGACTGGCAGTACGCCAAGGTCGCCCAGTCCTATGTGCTCGACGACGAGAACCGCGAGTTCATGGAGGACTCCAACCCCTGGGCCCTGCACGGCATCACCGAACGGCTGCTCGAAGCCGTCCAAAGGGGCCTGTGGGAGGAACCCGACCCCGAACTGCTGGAACAGATCCAGCAGGCCCACCTCGACGCCGAAGGCGCCGTTGAAGACCGCGGAGAGGACGCCCGGTGAACTACCCGTTCAGCGCCATCGTCGGTCAGGACCGTCTGACGACCGCCCTGCTGCTCGGCGCGGTCGACCCCCGCATCGGCGGCGTCCTCGTGCGCGGCTCCAAGGGCTCGGCCAAATCCACGGCCGTGCGCGGCCTCGCCGCCCTCCTGCCGGACCTCCTGAGCCGCGCCGGCTGCGAGTACAACTGCCCGGTCGACCAACCCGCCGACCTCTGCCCCGCCGGCGAGGAAGCCGAGGTCAAGACGATGCGGACGCCGCTCGTGGAGCTGCCCGTAGGCGCCTCGGAGGACCGCCTCATCGGCTCGATCGACCTCGAACGGGCCCTGAAGGACGGCGTGCGCAGCTTCCAGCCGGGCCTCCTTGCGCGGGCCCACCGGGGGCTGCTCTATGTGGACGAGGTCAACCTGCTGGACGACCACCTCGTCGACGTGCTGCTCGACGCCGCAGCCATGGGCGTCAATCACGTTGAGCGCGAAGGCGTCTCGGTCACCCACCCGTCCGAGTTCCAACTGGTCGGCACCATGAACCCCGAGGAGGGCGAGCTGCGGCCGCAGCTGCTCGACCGGTTCGGGCTGACCGTCGAGGTCGCCGCCCCCTCGGACGCGTCCGAACGCGCCGAGGTGGTGCGTCGCCGCCTCAGCTACGACTCGCACTCCGAAACCTTCGCCGAACGCTTTGCGGCCGAAGAGAAGCAATTGGCCGAGCGGTTGATCAAGGCGACGGATCTGCGCGCCCGGGTCGTGCTCTCGGACGGATGGCTGGTGCGGATCGCCGAAGTGTGCGCCGGATTCGGCGTCGACGGCATGCGCGCCGACATCGTCACCGCCCGCACCGCGAAGGCACTGGCCGCCTGGAACGGGCGGACCGAGGTGACCCGCGAGGACGTCCGCGAGGCCTGCCTGCTGGCGCTGCCGCACCGGCGGCGGCGCGGGCCCTTCGACGATCCGGGGATCGACGAGGACGAGCTGGACCGCCTGCTGGGCGACGACGATCCCGAACCGCCGCAAGCGGACGACCCCGACGAGGGCCCGGATCAGGACGGACCCGACGGCGATGGCCCCGATGGCGACGGGCCCGACCCGACCGGCCCACCGCCGAACGGTGACGGCCGCGAGGCCGATGGACGGCGGCAGGACCGCCAGGCCGGGCCGCCGCCCGAGACCCGATCCGACCAGCCCGAATCCCCAGGCCAACCGCAGGAGGGCCGCACCACCGATCACGCCCCGGCCCCGCAGAACCGGGTCGAAGCGGCGACGGCAGCGGCCGCGCCGAGCCTGATCACCGCGCCCGGGCGCCGACTCGGCGCGTCGGGCAGGCGCAGCCGCGGCAAGAGCAGGCGAGGCGCGGCGGCCAGGTCCAGGGCACTGCGGGCGGGGGAGTCGCCGAGAGCCGCCGACCTGGCGCTATCCCCGACGCTCATTGCGGCCGCCGCGCGAAACGGCATGGCGTCCAAAGGCATCCACCGAACCGACATCCGGCACTACGACCGCGCCGGCAAACAGGGCCACCTCATCGTCCTCTGCGTCGACGCCTCGGGGTCGATGGGCGCGCGCCGCCGTATGGGCGCCGTCAAGGGCGCCATCCGCTCACTCCTGTTCGACGCCTACCAGCGCCGCGACCTCGTCTCCCTGGTCACCTTTCGCGGCAAGGACGCCGAGACCGTCCTGCCTCCCACCGCCGGAGTCGAACTCGCCGACCGCCGCCTCGCCGTCCTCCCCACGGGCGGGCGCACCCCGCTCGCCGCCGGGCTGCTCCGCGCCGCCGACGTCATCGAACGCCACGCCCGCCGCGACCCCGACCGCCGGCCCCTCCTCGTCACCGTCACCGACGGACGCGCCAATGCGGGGACCGGTGCCGTCGGCGAGGCCCACCGGGCCGCGAATCTCTTGGCCGCCAAGGACATCCCCGCCCTGGTCATCGACACCGAGTCCGGCTTCGTGCGTACCGGCCTGGCCGGTGAACTCGCCCGCAACCTGGGCGCGCCCCACGTCGAACTCCAGGACTTCGCGTCGGGCTCGCTGGCCCGCACCATTCGACTCGCCACCGGCCGCTGAAGGGGCACCCATGACCGAACAGAAGAGCCAGTACGACGGGGCCACCGCCGAGGCCACCGCCGACACCCAGCCGCGGCGCCGCAAACGCGAGACGCCGCTGCTCATGGTCCACACCGGCAAGGGCAAGGGCAAGTCCACCGCCGCCTTCGGCATGATGATGCGCGCCTGGAGCCAGGACTGGCCCATCGCCGTGTTCCAGTTCGTGAAATCGGGGAAATGGCGGGTCGGCGAGCAGGCCGCCGCCGAGAAGCTCGGCGGGATCGACTGGTTCAAGATGGGCGACGGCTGGTCCTGGACCTCCCGCGACCCCGCCGAGTCGGCCGACCTGGCCCGCGAGGGCTGGGAGGAGGTCAAGCGCTGCCTCGCCGAGGAACGCTACCGCTTCTACCTCCTCGACGAATTCACCTACCCGATGAAGTGGGGCTGGGTCGACACCGCCGAAGTCGTCGAGGTACTGAAGAACCGGACCGGCTGGCAGTACGTCATGATCACCGGCCGGGACGCCCCGCAAGAGCTCATCGACGCCGCCGACCTGGTCACCGAGATGACGAAGGTCAAGCACCCCCTCGACCAGGGCTGGCGGGGCCAGAAGGGCATCGAATGGTGAGGACCGCGCCGCGCGTCGTCGTCGCCGGGACCCGCTCGGGCGTCGGAAAGACCACCGTGGCCACCGGGCTCATGGCCGCGCTGGCCGCCAAGGGGCTGAAGGTCTCCGGCCACAAGGTCGGGCCGGACTTCATCGACCCCGGCTATCACGCGCTCGCCTGCGGCCGAGCGCCGCGCAATCTCGACGCGTTCATGCACGGCCCCGACCTGATCGCGCCGCTGTTCCTGCACGGCGCCGACGGTGCCGACGTCTCGGTCATCGAGGGCGTCATGGGTCTGTTCGACGGCAGGGGCGGGACCGACGAGGCCTCCACCGCGCACGTAGCCCGGCTGCTCGACGCCCCGGTGATCCTGGTGGTCGACGCGTCCTCGCAGTCGCGCTCGGTCGCCGCCGAGGTCCACGGCTTCGCGAGCTTCGACCCGACGATCCGGGTGGCCGGCATCGTGCTCAACCGAGTGGCGTCCCCACGGCATGAGGCGATCCTTCGGGAGGCGCTGGCGCCGTTGGGAATACCGGTGGTCGGGGTGCTGCGGCGCGGCGCGGGGCTGGAGACGCCGTCGCGGCACCTGGGCCTGGTGCCGGTCGCCGAACGGCGGCCGGAGGCGCTGGCCTTCGTGGAGTCCCTGGGCCGCACCGTCGGCGACGGCGTGGACGTGGATGCGGTGCTGCGCATCGCCCGCACCGCACCGGATCTCGACGCTGAACCGTGGCGCCCCGAGACCCGGCCAGTGCCCGGCCGACCGGTGGTCGCCGTCGCGGGAGGCCCGGCGTTCACGTTCGTCTACGCCGAGCACCGGGAGCTGCTGGCCGGTGTCGGTGCCGAGGTCGCCGACTTCGATCCGCTGCGCGACGAAGCCCTGCCCGAGGGGACCGGCGCGGTCTATCTCGGCGGCGGTTTCCCGGAGGTCTATGCGGCCGAACTCGGCGCCAACGCCGGTCTGGCCCGCGAGCTGCGGGACCTGGCCGGGCGCGGCGGCGCGATCGTCGCCGAATGCGGCGGCCTGCTGTATCTGTGCCGCAGCCTGGACGGGCACGAGCTGGTCGGGCTCATCGATGCCGAGGCCGAGTTCACCGAGCGGCTCACCCTCGGCTACCGCACCGCCCGGATCGCGGGCCCGAACCCCCTCGGGCGGCAGGGGACCGAGGTGCGCGGTCACGAGTTCCACCGCACCACCGTCCGTCCGCGCGCCGGGGCGAACCCCGCCTGGACGATCGACGGGGGAGAGCCTGAGGGCTTCGCCCGCCCGAATCTCTGCGCCAGTTATCTCCATACCGCCTGGGCCGCCGTGCCCGAGATGGCACGGTCGCTAGTGGGTGGCCGGAGCCAGCCTCACCCGGCACCACCGGCCACCCACTAGTGACATCCGCACTCGCACAGGAGGCAGCAACATGAGCGGAACCCTCATCGGCGTCGGCACCGGACCCGGCGACCCCGACCTCATCACCGTCAAGGGACGCGACGCCCTGCTGCGGGCCGACCGCGTCTTCGTGCCCGTCGCGGCCTCCTCGTCCCCGGACGAGCCCGGCTACGCCGAACGGGTGGTGGCCCACCATGTGCCGCATGACAAGCCGATCCACCGCCTGGTGTTCGAACTCGACAGGGAGCACCGGGACATCGCCTGGGCCAGGGCGGCCGACAAGGTCGCCGACGTCGTCGCCGCCGGAGGCACCGCCGCGTTCGCGACCATCGGCGACCCGAACGTCTACTCCACCTTCGCCTATCTGGCCCGCGAGGTCCGCCGCCTCGTCCCCGACGCCGTCGTGCGGACGGTCCCGGGCATCACGGCGATGCAGGACCTGGCCTCCCGCACCGGCACGGTGCTGTGTGAGCACGACGAGCCGCTCCACCTCATGCCGATCACCGCCGGGACCGCCCGCATCCGCGACGCCGTCGACGCGGGCGGGACCGTCGTCCTCTACAAGGGCGGCCGGAAGCTCCCGGAGATCAGGACCGTGTTGGAGGAGGCCGGGGCGCTGGACCGCGCCGTGTTCGGCGCGCACCTGGGCCACGCCGACGAGGACGTCCGCACCGAGGTGCCGCACACGCCCGCCCCGTACCTCTCGACCGTCATCATCACCCCCGAACGAGAGGAACGTCCATGAGCAGAGCGAAAATCTGGTTCGTGGGGGCCGGGCCGGGCGCGCCCGACCTGCTGACCGTGCGCGCGGCCAAGGTGATCGGCGAGGCCGATGTCGTGGTGTGGGCGTCGAGCCTCGTCCACGAGGACGTGCTCGCCCACGCCAGGCCCGGGGCCGAGGTGCACGACTCCAAGGAGATGACCCTCGAAGACGTCCTCGACGTCTACCGCCGGGCCGAGGCCGAGGGCCTGACGGTCGTCCGGCTCCACTCGGGCGACCCGTCGATATACGGAGCCATGCAGGAGCAGCTGGAGGCCGTCAGCGCCTTCGACCTCGACGTCGAGGTGGTCCCGGGAGTGACCTCGGTGGCCGCGACCGCCGCCGCGGTCTGCCGCGAACTGACCATTCCCGAAGTGGCGCAGTCGGTCGTCATGACCCGGATGGCGACGCGCACTCCCATGCCCGAGGGCGAGGACCTGGCCTCGTTCGCCCGCCACGGCACGACCCTCGCGCTGTTCCTCTCCGCGTCCCGGCCGAAGAAGCTCCAGTCCGAACTCCTCGCGGGCGGATACGCGCCCGAGACGCCCTGCGTCATCGGCTACCGCGTCTCCTGGCCGGAGGAACGCATCGAGACCTGCCGCCTCGACGAGCTCGCGAAGACCGTGCGCGCCATGCAGGTCACCATGCACACGCTGGTGCTGGTCGGGCCCGCGCTCGGCGCCGAGGGCACCCGCAGCCACCTCTACTCGCCGACGTTCGCCCACACCTACCGGCCCGCGAGGGCGGCGTGAGCGGCGGGCCGCGCTCCTTCCCGTCCCGGCTCCCCAAGCGGGCCAAGGCCGGGCCATTGCACGTGGAGCGGTCCTCGCCGCCCCCGGCGGCCCCGCGCGACCTGGTCGAACCGGACCTGCCGCGAACCGCGAAGGTCCGGGACGGCAAGGCCCTGCGGACCGGCTTCACCACGGGCGCCTGCGCCACCGCCGCCGCGAAGGCCGCGGTCCTGCTGCTCGCCACCGGCAAACGCAGCGAGAAGGTCGACGTGTGGCTGCCGATCGGCCGCCGCGTCCAGTTCGACGTCGACCGTTGCGAGACCATCGGGGACACGGCCGAAGCGGTGGTCGTCAAGGACGCCGGGGATGACCCCGACGTCACCAACGGCGCGCACCTGACCGCCACGGTCGCCTGGAGCAATGAGCCCGGCGTGCACCTCTACGGCGGCGAGGGCGTCGGCGTGGTGACCAGGCCGGGCCTCGGACTCGAGGTCGGCGGGCCCGCCATCAACGGCACCCCGCGCCAGATGATCCGCATAACGGTCGAAGAGGTCTGCGATCCCTACCGTCGGCGCGGCGTGGACGTGGTCGTGTCGGTCCCCGAAGGCGAGCGAATGGCCAAACGGACCACCAACGCCCGCTTGGGAATCATGGGCGGCATCTCGATCCTCGGCACCACCGGCATCGTCCGTCCCTTCTCGACGGCGGCCTGGCGGGCCTCGGTGCTCCAGGCGGTCGACGTCATGGCCGCCGCCGGGAACGACACTTGCGTCCTGACCACCGGCGGGCGCACCGAGCGCGCCGCGATCGGCCTCATGCCCGGCCTCGACGAGGTGTGCTTCACGGAGGTCGGCGACTTCACCGGAGCGGCGGTCGAACGCTGCGTCGAGGCCGGACTGCGGCGGCTCGTGTTCGTCGGGATGGCGGGGAAGCTGGCGAAACTCGGTGCGGGCGTCATGATGACCCACTACACGAAGTCCAGAGTGGACACCGGCTACCTGGCCGAGGTCACCGCCCGCGCGGGCGGCGACCCCGAACTGGCGCAGCAGGTGGGGGAGGCCAATACCGGCCGACACGCCTACGAACTGTGGTCCCGGGCCGGCCTGCTGGAGGCGGCGGGCGACACGCTCTGCGACGACGTGGCGATCAACCTGGCCGCCTGGGCGAAGCACAACGGCGGCGAACTGGAGGTCGACGCCGTCCTGGTGGACTTCGACGACCTGAAACCGGTCGCCTGGAGCACCCACGCCCCGCAGCGCCTGGCCCCCACGGGCACCGACCCGGACATATGGAGGCGGCCGTGACCTGCCCGACCGCCCTGCCCGCCTCCGCCTCAGGTGACGACCGCAGTCCGTTCACCGTCACCGTCATCGGCGTCGACCCTTCAGGGCACCTGGCCCGGCCGATCCCGGCCGATGTCCTCGCCGTCGCGGGCGGCAAGCGCCACCTGGAAGCCCACTCTCCGGCCGGGATCGCCACGATCCCCATCGCCGGGAACCTGGACGCGGTGATCGAGGCGATCAGCGCGGTGCCAGGCCCGGTCGCGGTCCTGGCCTCAGGCGACCCCGGCTGGTTCGGCATCCTCCGCCGCCTCGGCGAAATCGATCGCCCGATAGAAATCCACCCCGCGGCCTCCTCGGTGGCGGGAGCCTTCGCCCGAATCGGACTGACCTGGGAGGACGCCTTGGTCGTGTCCGCCCACGGCCGCGACCCGCGACCGGCATTCGCGACGGCCCTGCACGGCGCGAAGGTAGCGATCCTCACCGACGACCGGACCACTCCGGCCGTCATCGCGCAGGCGCTCCTCGATTCAGGTTGCGGCCCCAGGCGAGTGGTGGTCGCAGAGCGGCTGGGCCATCGGGACGAAGCGGTGACGAGCTATGACCTGACCGAGGCCGCGAAGCGGAGCTTCGCGGACCCGAACGTCATGCTCGTGCTGGACGAGACGCGAAATATGAACGCCGAAGCCGCCCCGAGCGCGGCGGCCTCGCCGACGGCCCTCGCCCACACCCGTGCCGCCACCCAGTGGGGACGTCCGGTCGAGGACTTCGAGCACAGGGACGGCCAGATCACCAAACCTGCCGTCCGGGCCGCCGCGCTGGCCGCCCTCGGCCCCGGACCCGGCCGCCTGCTTTGGGACATCGGTTGCGGCTCAGGCAGTGCCGCCGTAGAGGCCGCCGCGCTCGGGGCGGGCGTCATCGCCCTGGACCGGGACGCCGCCCAGCTCGAACGGGCCCGCGCCAATGCCGCCGCCTTCGGTGTCGGCATCGGGACCGTCCACGGCGCCGCGCCCGACGCGCTGGCGAAGCTGCCCGACCCCGACGCCGTCCTCATCGGCGGGGGAGGACCCGACCTGGAGCCGATCATCGACCTCGCCGCCTCCCGCTGCCGGGACCGGATCGTGATCGCGCTGGCCACCATCGAACGCGTCGCCCCGGCCATGCGGCGACTCGAAGCCGCCGGATGGCGCGCCACCGCTCAGCTCATCGAGGTCTCCGACCTCGTGCCGCTCGGGGACGGCCACCGCCTGGCCCCGCGCAATCCCGTGCTGCTCGTCCAAGGAGAACACCCGTGACCGGACCCGAAGGCACCCCGGCAGCCCCCGCGCCCGTTGTCCTGGCCGCCACCGAGAACGGCCGCCGCCTCGCCGCCGATCTCGCCGCGCACCTGGGAACCGAAGCGCGGCAAGGCAAACCCCGCGACGTCATCGCCGAGGCGTGGCCGCAGGCGTCCGCACTGGTCCTCGTCATGGCCACCGGCGCCGCCGTGCGACTCATCGCCCCGCACCTGAGCGACAAGCGGACCGACCCCGCCGTCGTCTGCGTGGACGACATCGGGCGCTTCGCCATCAGCCTCTGCGGCGGACACGAGGGCGGCGCCAACGCCCTGGCCACTCGCATCGCCGGACACCTCCGTGCCACGCCCGTCGTCACCACCGCATCCGAGGCCGCCGACCTGCCGAGCCTCGGCTCGCTCGGCGAACGTTTCGGCGTCCGCGCCGAAGGCGACCTCGCCGCCGTCGGCGGACACCTCCTCTCCGGAGGCAAGGTCCGCGTGGAGCGAGAACTCGCCTGGCCGTTGGGCCCCGTCCCCGCGCCGATCACCGAGGATCCCGCCGCGCCGCAACTGCGAATCACCGATCGCGTCGCACCGCAGACCGGCCCGACCGTCTACTACCGCCCCCCTTCACTCGTCCTCGGCATCGGTTCCTCCCGCGGGGTCACCGCCGCCGAAGTCGGCGACCTCATCGACCTCGCCCTCGCCGACGCCGGACTCTCCCCCCTCTCCGTCCACACCGCCGCCACCGTCGATCTCAAGGCCGACGAGACCGGGATCAACGAGGCGGCCTTCGCCCGCGGGTTGTCAATCGTGCACCTGACCCCCGACACTCTCGCCGCCATCGAGGTGCCCAACCCCTCCGAAGTGGTCCGCGGTGCCGTCGGCACCCCGTCCGTCGCGGAGGCCTCCGCGCTCCACCTCGGCGGGGAACTCCTGGTGGCCAAGCGGCGCAGCGCCATGGCCACCGTCGCCATCGCCCGGCGGCCCATGCGCGGACGGCTCGCCCTCGTCTCCCTCGGGCCCGGCTCGGAGGACCTCACCGTTCCCCGCGCCGCCGCCGAACTGGCCGCCGCCGAGGTCGTCATCGGATACGGACCCTATGTCGACCAGGCCGCCCGCTGGACCTCCCGCGGCGCCGTCCTCGAACGCTTCGGACTCGGCCAGGAGGTCGCGCGCGCCGAACGGGCCGTCGAACTCGCCCGGTCGGGCCGCGCCGTCGCCCTCGTCGGATCCGGCGACGTCGGCATCTACGCCATGGCCTCGCCGACCCTGGAGCTGGCGGGGGCCGATATCGACGTTGCGGTCGTACCCGGAGTGACCGCCGCGCTGGCCTCCAGCGCCCTGCTTGGCGCCCCCTTCGGACACGACCACTGCTACATCTCGCTGTCGGACCTCATGACCCCTTGGGAGCGCATCGAAGCGCGGGTCGAGGCCGCCGCGCAGGCCGACCTGGCGATCGCCTTCTACAACCCCCGCAGCGCCGGCCGTGACTGGCAACTGGGCCGGGCGCGCGAGATCCTGCTGCGGCACCGGGATGCCGAGACGCCGGTGGGGATCGTCCGCGACGCCGAACGGCCGGACCAGGAGATCACGGTGACCACGCTCGGCGGACTCGACGTGGCCTCGGTGCAGATGACCACCCTGGTCTTGGTGGGCACCAGCCGCACCCGCACGATCGCCGGCCGCATGGTCACCCCGCGCGGGTACCGGACGGGAACGATCTGAATGGACGAGACGTGATGGCCGGGTCGATGCTCCACGACGGTCCCTTCATCGTCACCGCCGACTGCACCGCCTGCGGGGCCTGCCTGCGCACCTGCCCGGAGCGATGCCTGCGGCCCACCCCCGGCGGCCGGACCCCCCTGGTCGTCCTGCCCGAACTCTGCACCGGCTGCGGCGAATGCGCCGAGGTCTGCCCCGCAGAGGCCATTCTTCCGCTCGCGGAGGTGCGTCGATGAGGACCATGGGACGAGACCGGGTGCACCCCATCGAGGTCGAGAGCATGCGCATCCTCGCCTCCAGAGTGGATCTGTCCGGCTCGGCGCCGCTGTGCCGGGCCGTCACCGAACGGGTCATCCACTCGGCGGCGGACGTACGCTACGCCGACGACCTTGTCCTGGACGAGTCCTCGCTGCGGCGCGGCTGGGAGGCCCTGCGTGCGGGTGCGCCGATCGTCGCCGACAGCCGCATGGTCGCCGCCGGGATCACCAGCACCGCGGTCGAAGTGCCGCTGAGCTGGGACGGCGTGGCCGAGTACGCCAGGGAACGGGGCACCACCCGCAGCGCGGCGGCGATCGAACTGGCCGCCGAACGCCTGGGGCCCGGAGCGGTCTGGGTGGTGGGGAATGCGCCGACCGCCTTGGAGGCCGTCATCGCCCGCGCGATCGACCCGGCCCTGGTCGTCGGCCTGCCGGTCGGATTCGTGGGCGCGACCGAATCCAAAGCGGCCCTGCGCGACTCGGGCCTGCCCGCGGCCTCGAACCGGTCCGAACTGGGCGGATCGGCCGTCGCCGCCTCGGCCGTCAACGCCCTCTTGTACTCCGCATCCACCTACATTGAGGAGAATCCGTCATGAGCCACCAGCTGATGATCATCGGGCACGGCACGGTCGACGATGCCGGCCAAAAAGAGGCGTTCGAATTGCTCGAAGAGGTCCGGGCACTGCGCCCCGGCCTGCGGGTCGACCTGTCCTTCCTGGAGCTGTGCCCGCCGCCGATCAGCGAGAGCGTGGCCGCCGCGGTGGCCGACGGCGTCGATCGCATGACGGTCACGCCGCTGGTGCTGCTCGGGGCGGGCCACGCCAAGGGCGACGTCCCGGCCGCGATCGCCGCCGAACGCGACCGTCACCCGCAGGTCGCCTTCACCTACGGTGCCCCCCTTGGTATTCGTCCCGAGATCCTGGATCTGGTCGACCGGCGCCTGTGCGAGGCGGTTCCGGAGGAACTGCGGGAGGAGACCGCCGTCATCCTCATCGGACGCGGCACCTCCGACCCGGACGCCAATGGCGACCTGTTCAAGGCCGCCCGGATGCTGTGGGAGGGCCGCCCCTGGCCGATTGTCGAGGCCGGGTTCGTCAGCCTCGCCCAGCCATCGGTACCGGAGGCGCTCGAACGCTGCCGTGCCCTGGGCGCCAAGCGGATCGCGCTCCTGCCGTACTTCCTCTTCACCGGGGTCCTGGAGCGGCGCATCCGCGCTCAGACCCTTGAGTGGTCAACCGCGCACCCCGACGTCACGGTCGTCGACGCGCCATACCTCGGCCCGGACCGGGCCGTCGCCCGGGCGCTCCTGGCCCGCGCGGACGAGGCCGAGGCCGGACAGGTGCGCGTCAACTGCGACACCTGCCAGTACCGCGTCGCTTTGCCGGGCTTCGAACACCGCGTGGGGGAGCCCCAGACCCTCCACTTCCACCCCGACGACCCCGACACCCACGGCCACCACCACGATCACCACCACGACGATGCCCACGGCCACCATCACCATGCGGAGGCCGCGAAGTGACCCTCCGGCTCGTCCTGGGCGGCACCCGATCCGGAAAGAGCGCCCGGGCCGAACGCCTGGCCGTGCGGGCCGGTCTGCCCGTCGCCTACCTTGCGACGGGCGCGGCCACCGACGACGAGATGGCCGAACGCATTGCCGCCCATAGAAAACGCCGACCGGCCGGCTGGTCGACCGTCGAGGGCGCCGACATCGCCACGACGCTTCGCGAATTGCCGCCCGAGACCTGCGTCCTCGTCGACGACCTCGACGGATGGGTCACCCGCCAGATGACCGAGGCCGACCTGTGGACCGACGCCGAGGTCGCCGGGCTCGGCGCGGCCGGACGTGCCGGCTGGGACGGAGTCCTCGCCAAGGCGGCCTACTGGTGCGAACTCGCGAAGGCCCGGCCGGGACCGGTCATCGTCACCGCCGGGCAGCCGGGTGGCGGCCTCATCCCGCCGCACGCCGCCTCCCGCCGTTGGCTCGACCTCCACGGCGAGGTGGTGCAGGTGATCAGCGGGGCCGCCGAAGCCTGTGAACTCGTCGTGGCCGGACGGGCCCTTCCCCTGCCCGCTCCCGATCGAGCGATCGAAACCGCCGCGGCGACTTTCGATCAAACGATAGAAACCTCCGAGGCCGGGGAGGACTGGCTGCGGGACCACGGCGACACCCAGGTCCCCGCCGGAACGATCGACCTGGCCGTCAATGTCCTCGCGGGTCCGCCGACCTGGCTGGCCGAACGGCTCGCGAGGTCCGTGGGCGACCTCGCCGCCTACCCCGACCAGACCCGAGCCCGCGCCGCCGCCGCGAACCGCCACGGCCGCCGCGAGACCGAATGCCTCGTCCTCAATGGCGCCGCCGAGGCCTTCTGGCTGCTCGCCCACGCCCTCCGGCCCCGTCACGCGGTGTGCGTCCACCCCACCTTCACCGAAGGCGAAGCCGCCCTGCGGAACGCGGGCGTTCGCGTCCAGCGGGTATTCCGCGAACCCGAGGCGTGGCGCCTGGACCCGGCCGATATTCCGGACGAGGCCGACTTCGTGCTCATCACCCGCCCCGACAACCCCACCGGTGCGCTCGATCCGGTCGGGCTCATCGAGGGCCTGTGCCGCCCGGGCCGGACCGTCGTCATCGACGAGGCCTTCGCCGACTTCCTCCCCGACGGCGGGGAACTTGCCGAACGCGGCGACCTGCCCGGTCTGGTCGTCGTGCGCAGCCTGACCAAACTGTGGGGCCTCGCCGGGCTGCGGACCGGCTACCTCCTCGCCGAGCCCGAACTCGTCTCCCGCCTCGCCGCGGCCCGGCAGCCCTGGTCCGTCGGCACCCTCGCCCTGGAGGCAATCGAGGCCTGTGCCGAGGCCGAACCGGAACGCCGCGAACGAGCCGGACGCGTTGCCCGCGAAAGAGAAGCGCTCACGGACGCCCTGAGTCGGATATCCGACCTGCGGGTCTGGCCCGGTTCCGCTAACTTCATCCTCGTCAGAGCAGCACGCACCGATTTGCGTGCTCGCCTGCTCGCCGACGGTCTCGCGCTACGCCGCGGCGAGACCTTCCCCGGACTCGATCCCCACTACCTCCGCATCGCCGTGCGCGATCAGTCGATCACCGATGAACTTCGGACGGCGATCATCCGCAACCTGAAAGGTGACAAATGAACCAGCTCGCCACCCTCATCGAGTCCGTCCAACCGGTCGAATCCCGCTTCGCCGTCATGGCCGCCGAGCGCCACGCCGGCCTCGCCAAGCCTCCCGGCAGCCTCGGGCGCCTCGAAACCCTGGGGGCGCAGCTGTCCGCCATCGCCCGCGCCTGCCCCCCGCCCGCCATCGCGAACCCCGGTCTCATCATCGCCGCCGGCGACCACGGTGTGCACACCCAGGGCGTCAGCCCCTGGCCGCAGGAGATCACCACCCTCATGGTCGAGAGCTTCTGCTCCGGCCGCGCCAGCGCGAACGCCATTGCCTCCACCACCGGAACCATGGTCGCCGTCCTCGACGCCGGCATGGTCACGCCGGCCGCCGACCACCCGGTCGTCCGCCGCGCCGACATCCGCAAGGGCACCAGCGACCTCCGCGTCGAGCCCGCCATGACCGAGGACGAGTGCGCCGCCGCAGTGGACAATGGGGCCGCCCTCGCCGACCGCATGATCGAGACCGGAGCCGACCTGATCGCCCTGGGCGACATGGGCATCGCCAACACCACGCCCTCGGCCGCGCTCATCGCCGCCTACACCGGCGCCCGCGCCGACCAGGCCACCGGGCGCGGAACCGGGATCGACGACAAGACTCTCGACCTCAAGATCGAGGTGGTCGCCGACGCCCTCGCACGTCACGGCGCGAGCCGCGACCCGCTTGGCACCCTCGCCTCCCTCGGCGGCCTCGAGCACGCGGCCCTCGTCGGAGTGGTGCTCGCCGCCGCCGCCCGTCGCGTTCCGGTGCTGCTCGACGGCGTCAACACCGTGGCCGCCGCGCTCGCGGCGGCGTCCCTCTGCCCGGACGCGACCGGCTACATGATCGCCGGACACCAGTCGGTCGAACCCGGTGCGGCCGTGGGCCTGCGCCACCTGGGCCTCGCGCCGCTCCTCGACCTGGAGCTGCGCCTCGGCGAGGGCACAGGCGCGCTGCTGGCCGTCCCGATCGTCCAGAGTGCGGCGGCGGTCCTCCGCGACGTGGCCGGGCTCGACGAACTCGGTAACTGATGCGGCCGGTGCGCGATGCGCTCGGCTTCTTGACCGTCCTGCCGGTGCGCGGCGGCTGGCCGCTTAAGAGCAGTGCCATTGCCGCGTTCCCTTTGGCGGGGTTGGCCATCGGCCTGGGCTGGGCGGCCGCCGCCTGGGCCGGTGGCCACATCGGCGGCCCGCTGCTGGCCGCCGCACTGGTGCTGGCGCTCGACTTCGCGGTCACGGGCGGCCTTCACCTGGACGGCCTGGCCGACACCGCCGACGGCATGGCCAGCCGCCGCCCGCCCGAACAGGTCAGGGAGGTCATGAAGGACCCGCGCATCGGCGCGGTCGGCGCGGCCGCACTGGGGACGACCCTGCTGCTTCGGTTCGCGCTGCTCGCGACGGTCATCCCAGAACCCGGCGGCTGGTGGGCGATCGCCCTCGCCCCCGTGGTCGGGCGCCTCACCCTGGTCTGGCTGCTGTACCGGACCAAACCGGGAAGGGCCTCGCTGGCGGCGGGCCCGGCGGCCGCGACCACCCGACTCGCCGTGAGCGCGGCGGCACTGTGGAGCGTCGCGATCGCGGCCGGCCTCGGCTACGCGAGCGGAATTGGCCCGCTGGCGGCTCTCGCCGCCGTCGCGGCGGGCCTCCTGACGGCCGACCTCGCCGCCCGTCGCTGGAGAAGACGCCTCGGCCCCAGCGGCGACACCATGGGAGCGGCGGCCGTCATGGCCGAAATCGCCGCCCTGGCCGCACTTGCGCTGTGCGCCAAGCTGTTCTGAACCGACCGTGGTCCACCGCAATGTCGTTGAGTTAGCGGCGATATGTACCCGGCAGCGCTTCGGTTGGGGTCTGGGCTCTCGACGATGGCAAGGTGGTGGGCCGGTCCTGGGTGCGCTGCTGGGGCTGGGTGGCAGTTCCCAAGGCGTTCAGGCTCTCGGCGACGGCGTGGCGGGGAGAGCTGGTCGGGGTGGCCTGCCGAGGGTGGGGTTGGTCGTCGGTTGGTGTTCGGGCCCTCGGCGATGGAGTGGTGGCAGCGCGGCCGGCGGTGCGTCTCCGGGCCCTGATGGCATCGCTGTTGCGGTTCAGGCGGTCAGCGATGGAGTGGTGAAGGGACCGCCCCAGGGTGCGTTGCCGGGGTCGGGCCGGAATGCGTTGCGGCGGGGCCAGGCTCGGCGGAGCGGCGGCTCGGGCGGGGCCGGTGGTTCCAATGCCGGGCTGCGCGTGCGGGACTGTCGGAAGAGGGCAGGCGCGAGGCGCCGTCGAGCTCGAGCTCGGGTCCGT
>NZ_STGY01000008.1 GCF_004912275.1 Glycomyces buryatensis | reverse complement strand
GGTCGGGTAGCTCCCGCAGCGTTACCGTGAGGCTGTCGGCCTCGCCCGCCCGGTGCGCCTCCGCGGCCTTCGCCAGCGGGTAGGCCGCGTGGACCCGCAAGGCCAGGTCCCCCTTGGCATGCAGGGCGAGTGCCTGGTCGAGTGCCGGTCGTGTGAACGCGTCTTCGGGGCTGCCGCCGGAGAAACGCGCACCGACGCCATGCGCGGTCTGCGGGTCGACCAGGCTCAGGACCCGTTCGCCACCTTCGGCGGCCGCGACCGCACCGGACAGCGACATCTCGCCGCCCACCAGGTCCAAGGCCGCGTCGATCCCCTTCGGCGAGACCACCTTCGTTCGCGCCGCCAAGTCTTCGTCCAGCGTGACCGCGGCGGCCCCAAGCGATTCGAGCTCGGCCCGGCGCGTGGCGCGGGCCGCCCCGATCACCTTGGCGCCGCGTGCCAGCGCGAACTGGACCGCGAACGTGCCGACCACCCCGGCCGCACCGGTGACGAGCAGCGTCTCACCGCGACCGAGCCGCAGCTCCTCCAAGGCCCGCAGGGCCGACTCGGCAGCGACCTGAATGCCGGCGGCCCGCTCCCAGTCCAGGTCGGACGGCTTGCGCGCCAGGCGGTTCACACTGGCCAGCGCGTGATCGGCGTAGGCGCGCTCTCCCGCGCCGAACACCTCGTCGCCGACCTTGAGCCCGGTCACGTCAGCGCCGAGGGCGTCGACCACTCCGGACAGTTCAATGCCCGGCACGTGCGGGAACTCGACGGGGAACATCGCCTCCATGTACCCGTGGCGGATCTTCCAGTCGAGCGGGTTGATCCCGGCGGCCTTGACCGCGATCCGCACCTGTCCCGGGCCGGGCTCGGGCACGTCGACGTCGGCGAGGTGGAGGACATCGGGACCGCCAAAGGCGTCGAACGCGATTGCTTCGGACATGGCTCTCATCTGCTCTCTGTTCTGCCCGGCCGGGAGCCGGGACTCATTCGGTTGGCCTCCAGCCTTGCGCCGCAACCGTCCCGACCCGGCTGGCCGTTCGACCAGTCCTACCTGTCCGAACGAATAGTCGCCCGCGGCCCCGCCCGGAATACAGTTGAGGGCATGGCGAGCATTGCGACAGCCCAGACCACCCCCACCATCGACACCCGGTGGGCGCTGAACGCCGCCCGGGCGATGGTCGAGACGCCGTTGTGCGACTGGTTTTCGACCCTGGCGCGCTCACTGTCGGACCTGATCGAACACCGAGCCGCCGCCTATCTGACCGGGTACTGTCCAGCCCTGCCACTCAAACTCGCCGGCGACCCTTCCATCGCCGAGGCGGTCACCAGTGTCGAAATTGCCGCCCTCGCCGGCCTCCCCACACCCGGCCGGCCCTGGCACGGACGGGCCGTCATGGGCGGCCGGGAGCGGCAGATCCTCGCCGTCGACGCCGCGGCTCCGGGCGCCGACGGCACGCTGCTGGTCCTCATCGATGTCGCCGAGACACCGCCAGGTGAGGAGATCCTCGCGATGGTGCAGGAGATCAGCGACCTCGGCAACGCCAACCTCTACCTGCGCACGCAGATCGAACCCCAGCCGAGCGCGGTCGTCCAGTCCCAGGTCACCGCCAGCGAACGCGGCCGAGTCGTGGACGAGCTCACCGATTCCCACACCGCCGCCCTCACCGGACTACTGCGCACGCTCCGCTCCAATAGCCTCGACGACGCCACGGCCCGCCGCACCGCGGTCGACCTCGCCGTCACCGCCCTTCTCGACCTGCGCAACTACGCCGAACGCGACCACGCCGTCAGCGAACAATCCGCCGACGCCGCCTTTGCCGAGGCGGCAGACGACCTGCGGACGCTCCTTCGCCACGGCCCGGTCCGTCTCGACCTGCGCCCGCCCGAATCCAACCGGCCGATCCCCACCGATACCGCGAACTTCGCCCGCTTCGCGGTGAGGTCCACAGTGCTGTCGATGCTGCGACAGGAAGCGCTGCAACGACTCCATGTCGGCTGGCAAGTCCGCGAGGACGCACTCGTCGTGGCGGTCCGCGACGACGGCCCGGGCACCTTGACGACCGACGCGCTGGCGGTGCACCGCATCGAGCAGCGGCTCCGCGGCATCGGCGGCGAACTCGTCATCGACGCGGTGCCGGGGTGGGGGACCACGGCGACGGTCTCCCTGCCGTTGGAGCCCACCGCGACCGTTGAGAGACACCCGCTGGCGGACCTGAATCCGCGCGAGCTGGAAGTCATGGATCACCTGAGCCGCGGCAGCCGCAACCGGGCGATCGCCGAGGACCTGCACATCAGCGAGTCGACGGTGAAGTTCCACGTAGCCGCTATTCTCCGCAAGCTCGGCGCGGCCAACCGGGGCGAGGCCGCGGCGATGGCCCGTGAGGCATAGCCGGGCGGCTCGTTCGGGGAGACCGCGCGCCACACCACCTTCTCGGTGCGAGGGCTCTACATCCACTCCAAGACGCTGACGCACATGAGCAGGTACACCGAGATGGTCGCAAGGAAGGCACGCGGCGCGCTGCGCGTGATCGCGTAGGAGCCGAGCGCGGCCAGCGGGGGCGCCGCCACCAGTACGGCGGCGGACGCCGTCAGGCACGGGGAATGGTAGTCCTGCTCGGCGGCTGCTTCCATCGCTACGCTGGTCAGGCTGAGCAGGGCCGGGACAATCGTGAGGCTGCCGATGGCGGCCGCTGCGAGCAGCCCCACTCGCAATTGCGGCGTGAGGTCCGGTTGTTCGTCGGTTGACCGGCGGCTCGCCGCACGTTGACCCGCGAGCGCTCCGAGTATGACGGCGGAGATCGTCCACATCGAGGTCCAAGAGCTGATCACGGACTTCTCGTCGCCGGCGTCGGAAGATCCGCAGAACGTGGTGTCCCAGTTGAACACTCCCATCCAGTGCGTCTGCAAGGGCTGCAGGAATGCGAGTGCGGCGGCAACTCCCACGGCCGTCAGGAGGCCGAGGATCCATTGGCGCCAGCCGATATCCATGGATCCGAGCCTAATGGGACCGTGCCTACCAGCCGAATTGGCGGACGGACAACGGTTCCGTCAGTGTTTCACGGTGGCGACGATCTTGCCGAATTGGGTTCCGGATTCCATGTGACGGTGAGCTTTTACGATCTCTTCGAAGTCGAAGACCCGGTCGATGACCGGACGGAGCGCGCCCGAGAGCAGGCCCGAGTTGAGGTAGGCCGCCGCACGCTTCATCCGGGTCGGGTCCCGGCTCACCTCGTGCATGGTGAAAGTGCGGAAATTCAGCGCGGGCATGCCGAGTTCGAAGCCGGGGAACGGTGTCGGCCGACCGCTGAGGGCCCCGTAGAGGAAGTGGGTCCCATTCGGGGCGACGGTCTTCGCCAGGTCGGTGACGCCCGGACCCGCGACTGCGTCGAAGACGAATCGGGCGCCTCGGCCCTCGGTCAGGGTGAGGACGCGCTCGGCGATGTCGTCGGTTTCGGTCACGATGACCGCGGCCGCGCCGGCCTCGCGGAGGCGATCGGCCTTCTCTTCAGTGCGGGTGAGGGCGATCGGGATGGCGCCGGAACGGACTGCGATCTGGATGACGGCCAGGCCGACGCTGCTGGAGGCGGCATTGAGGACGACCGTGTCGCCGGGCCGCATGCCGCCGACGTCGACCAGGGCTCCATAGGCGGTGAGGTATGACATCCAGGCCGCGGCGCCGGTCACCGGGTTGATGCCCGCGGGGCGGGGCACAAGCGCGGAGGTCGGGGCGATGACCCGTTCGGCGTACATGGAGTAGTCGTTCTGGGAAAAGGACGGCACGACGCTGACCGATTGGCCCGCAACGTAGTCGGTGACGCCGGGGCCGACGGCCTCGATGGTGCCCGAGGCCTCTGAGCCGAGGCCCGAGGGCAGTTGTCGAGGCGATTCGATGTAGGTGTCGTTGCGGAAGAGGGCTTCGGCGCGATTGATTCCGATCGCCTCGACTCGGAGACTGACCTCGCCGGGGCCGGGATCGCTGAGGGGGACTTCCTCGAAGGTCATCACCTCAGGTCCGCCGAGATCATGGAACCGCACCGTCTTCGCCATGGCATACCTCTCCAGTCGTGCGCCGAACCAATTGTGAGAGGTTCGATCCGCATCGAAGTTTGATGGTGATCGTACTATGATGGCTGTCGTACAATCGAGGACATGGGACGTACGCCACCACACCCCGATCCGGGCGAGTTCGACCTCCAGCGAGTGCTGGAGGCCATTGTGGACCCCGTGCGTCGGATCATTGTGGTGCAGCTCGATGCCTCGAGCGCGGACATCAAGTGTGGCGGCTTCGACATTTCGGTGAGCAAGTCGACCGCGACGCACCACTTCAAGGTGTTGCGCGAGGCCGGCCTGATCCGGCAGTACTACGTCGGGACGGCGAGGATGAACGCCTTGCGACGCAATGAGGTGGACCAGGTCTTTCCGGGATTGCTGGACGCGCTGGCGGTCTCGGCCGCGCGGGTCCCGGGAGAACTCAACGCTGACAGATGAGCGGCGGCCGCGACGCCCTTGGGCATCGCGGCCGCCGTGTTCGTTGGCTTGCGTTCTAGCGGTGGTGGTTCGAGTGTCGGCCGCCGGCGGCCAGCTCCCCGATGCCGCTGCCGTTCACCACGTCCTCCCAGTCCACGAACTTGAAGTTGGTGCTGGACTCGTCGCTGCCCTCGGGGGTGTTGTCGCCGTCCTGGACGACCAGCAGGCCGTCCTCGAAGTCGCCGAGTCCGGTACTGACCACATCGGCGCCGTCGCTCTGCTGCGTGGAGTCGGTCGCATCGCCATCGCCGACCGCGAACGACCCGAGGTACTCATTGCCCTCGTCAGTGGAGTAGACGGCGAAGGTGTCGTCGCCCTGGCTGGAGGCGAGCAGGAAGCTTTCGCTCTTGCCCTCGTAAATGGTCAGGCCCTCGACGTCGGTGTGGAGCACGTCGCCGCCGACGCCCGGGTTCTCGCCGTAGACGCAGTCATCCTCTTCGGGGTCGAACTCGCCGGGGAGGCCGAACTCGACTGCGGTGTCGACCAGCTCGGCCTCGCCGGTGAGGTCCGCGCCGACGCGCCAGATGCCGACGTCCTCCTGGCCGAGATAAGCGATGCCGGTCTCGTCGTCCACGACCATGCCCTCGAACTGCGCGTACTCGCCAGGGTCCGCGCACGGCGCCCACGAGGAGCCGTCGGGGAGGGTGAACTCGCCGGGCAGTTCCAGGACGCGGACCGTTTCGTAGCCGACGATTCCGTCCTCGCCGGCGACCAGCTTCAGCAGCGCCACTTGGGTTTCGGCATTGCGGCTCACCAGTGCGTAGGCGCCGGAGTCGTCGGCCCAGGTGGTCAGGCCGTACGCGGTGTGGGCCTCGTTGATGTCCTCCTGCGACTCGGAGAAGATCGGCACCGAGGCGGGATCGGACACGTCGGTCAGCTCCCCGGAATCGGGGTCGATCGTCCACAGCCCCAGCGTGTCCATGCCGCGGTCGGAGGCCACGGCCAGATCGATCGCCTCGCCGCCCAGTTCGAAGCCGGTGACGATGTCGACATTGTTGTAGCGACCGGGATTGTCCTCATCCGACGGCGCGGGACGCGGCTCAATGTGTTGGACGAGCTCGCCGTCGAGATCGTAGACATTCATGCCGGCTTCTTTGGCGGTCGTAATGACGAGGCTTTCGTCGTCGTCCTCCGGGTGAATCCAGATCGCCGGGTCGTCGGCGTCGGCATCGTCCGCGTCGAACAGCGGCGGGGTCTCGAGGGTGGCCGTGACCGCCTCGCCATCGTCCTGTGCCGGGGCGGCATGGTCGGCCAGGGCGGGAACGGCCGAAATGCCCGCGATGACGGCGACGCCGCCGAGTGCGGTCAGCGCAATGTGTCGTGGACGCAAGGTTCCTCCAGGAAGTCTCGTCTGCGAAGGGGGCGTCCTGATCATCGGGGAAGAGCTTGAACGGAAGATGAATCCCGTTCGACTTGCGGCTCAACGTGAACCGTTCTCACCGTGCTGCAGGACAGGGCGGGACACCCCGCCCCCGGTCTTCGACCGGTGCCGGAGGGACGACAACCCGCCAGGGTTCGAGCGTCCGTGAACCTCGGCGCCCACCACCACGGTGAGCACTGGAATCCTCTCCTTCCGGGGAGGAGCGGATGTCAAGCGACCTCCAAGACCTCCGCCGAATACCGGCCTGGACGCTGAGTGCCCGTCCCGCCACGCTAACGGGTGAAATCGCGGGAGATCCTCTGGACTTTTCCATGCCAAGTGAGGTCGACTGGTATCCGGCGGCGTCGCGCCGATGCACCCCGTGTCGGCACAGGCCGCGAGAAAGGACGATCATGACACCGAATGCGAAGGTGGGGCCTTCGAGTGTCGGCTTTGACGAGGTCTGGAGCGTGGAGCGAGTCAAATCGCTCGGCGTGATGACCAATGTCGAAACGGCCGCTCAGATCCTGGGGATCGGACGGACCGTGGCGTACCGACTGGCCAAGGACGGCGACTTCCCCGTCCAGGTCCTCCGAATCGGCCACAGCTACCGGGTCCCGGTACTGCGGCTGCTGGAACTGCTCGGCGCCGAATCCGAGCGGCCCGAATAGACGGCGGGAAAGACGAGGGGCCGGTGCCAATGGCACCGGCCCCTTACGCATTCCGCCGCTACTTCGCGGCGACGAGCTTGATGTCCGGTTCGAGGTAGATCTGCGTCACGGTCGGGACCGCGGCGCGGATGCGCTCCTCGGTCGCGTCGATCTCCGCGGCGATCTGCGCACCCGACTCGGAGTCCGTGACAGCGATCTTCGCGGCCAGAAGGATCTCGTCGGGGCCGATGTGCAGCGTCTTCATGTGGATGAGGTCGCCGTCCTCGGCGCGGATCGCGGCCTCGATCGCGGCGATGTCCTCCGCGCTGGCCGACTCGCCGATGAGCATCGAGCGGATCTCGGTGGCCAGCACGATCGCGATGCAGACCAGCAGGACACCGATGACGAGCGTGCCGAGGGCGTCGAAGATCGGGTCGTGGGTGATCATCGTCAGGCCCACGCCGAACAGTGCGGCGATCAGGCCGACGAGCGCGCCGATGTCCTCCAGCAGCACCACCGGCAGCTCCGGCGACTTGGCGCGACGGATGAACTGCACCCAGGTCTGCTTACCGCGGACCGCGTTCGACTCCTTGACCGCCGTGCGCAGCGAGAACGCCTCCAACACGATCGCGATCACCAGGACCACGATCGCGACCATCGGCGATGACACCTCGTGCGGGTCCAGCAGCTTGTGGTAGCCCTCGTACAGGGCGTACGCCCCGCCGACGCTGAAGAGCACGATCGAGACGATGAACGCGTAGATGTAGCGCTCGCGTCCGAAACCGAACGGGTGCGCCGCGTTGGCGGCCCGGCGGGACCGCTTCCCGCCGATCAGCAGGAGCACCTGGTTGGCCGCGTCGGCCACCGAGTGGACGCCCTCGGCCAGCATCGACGCCGAGCCGGTGATCCCGGCCGCGATGAACTTGCTGACCGCGATACCGGTGTTCGCGATCAGCGCCGCGACGATCGCCTTCGTGCCGCCTTCTGTTGACATGTGCTGCGTGTCCTCTCTCAGGGGTGGGTAACGCAGAACGAGTCTGGCATGGCCGCGCAAACGGCGCGACGACGACTCGACCGGACGTCGAGCGTGTCATGACTGTGAGATGCATTCGACATTTCGAACGTGTTGCGCGTGATGCTAATATCGACTCAGCGGCGACGCCCCAGGCCCACTGCTTTGCAGCGGGTATCTGGACAGGGCGACGGCACTGTGCACCGCCAAGGGACGAGCTCGACTCGGCCCGGCCACCGGCTCCGGAAGGGGCCTTGGCCCCTGCATGGACCGGCGCCCGCGACGCCACTGCGCGGACCGAGTGGTGGACCGGTTCCGGCATATGAAGACCCGCACCGGGGTCATGCCGAGAACCAACCGCTCACCAGGTTTTGAAAGGTCCGCCGCTCAATGAGCACCCTCGAACACCGCACCAATACTTCCGGCGCGTCCGCCACTCCTGCCTCCATCGCAGTCGAGACGGCACCCGAGCGCGCCACCCTCAAGCAGTGGCTCGCCGTCGCCGCCGTCTCGCTCGGCGTCTTCGTCGTCATGACCTCCGAGCTCATGCCCGTCGGCCTCCTCACCCCCATCAGCGCCGACCTCGGCGTCAGCGCCGGCACCGCCGGACTCATGGTCACCGTGCCCGGTCTCGTCGCCGCCGTCACCGCGCCGCTGAGCGTGGTCCTGTTCGGCCGCGTCGACCGCCGCCTCGTCCTCCTCGCCCTCGCGCTGCTCGTGGCCGCGGCGAATTGCGGCGCCGCCATGGTCGACAGCTTCGAGCCCATGCTCGCCGCCCGGGTCCTCGTCGGGCTCTCGATCGGCGCCTTCTGGTCCGTCGCCGGCGGCATCGCCCTGCGCCTCGTCCCGGCCCGGGACGTGCCGCGCGCGACGGCCGTCGTCTACGGCGGAATCGGCGCCGCCACCGTGCTCGGCGTGCCCGCCGGCACCTACCTCGGCGACCTGTTCGGCTGGCGGGCCGCGCTCGTCGTACTCGGCGGCCTGGCGCTCCTCGCCCTCGCCGCCATCGCGGTGCTCGTGCCGAAACTGCCGCCGACTCAGGCCGTCTCCTTCTCCGCGCTCCCCAAACTGGTGCGGGGCAACAAGGGCGTGCGCACCGGCCTGGCCCTGACGTTCCTCATCGTCTCCGGCCACTTCATCGCCTACACCTTCATCAGCCCGATCCTCCAGTCCAAGGGCATCGGCGAAAGCCAGGTCGGCGGGCTCCTGCTGGCCTTCGGCGCGGCCGCGCTCGTCGCGACGTTCGCGTCCGGTTCGCTCATCGGCAAGCACCTGCGGCCCACCCTGATCGGGCTCGCCACCGCGATGGTCCTGGCAATGGCCGCGATGGCGTTCCTCGTCGGCGACGCCTTCTCCGCCGGGGCCGTCCTGGTCCTGTGGGGCATCGGCTACGGCCTGGTCTCCCCGGCCGTCCAGACCTGGTACCTGAACGCGGCCCCCGGCGAGGCCGAGATCGCGACCTCGTTGAACACCATGATGTTCAACCTGTCGATCGCGTTCGGCTCGTTCGCCGGAGGCCTCGTCGTCGACGCGGGCGACCCGTCGGGCGTGCTGTGGATCGGCGCCCTGCTGTTGATTCCCGTCGCCCTGCTGGTGGCCGGCCGCCGGGGCCGCACGGTCGCGGCGACCGCCACCGCTTAAGCGCGGGACTCGGCCGCGGCCAGGCACGCGATCGACGCGAGCATGACCAGCGCTCCGGCCGCCGTGGCGACCGTCAGCGGCTCGCCGAGCAGCGACACCGCCAGAACCGCCGCCGTGGCCGGTTCCAGCAGCATCATCACCGCGGCGGTCGTCGCCCGCACCCTGGCCGTCCCCGCGAAATAGAACGGGTAGGCCAGCGCGGTGGTGAACACCGCCAGATAGCCGATCAGCAGTGCGACGTGCGCGAGCTGATCCGTCGGCGGAATCAGGCCCTCGAACGCGGCCGGGACGACCAGCACGGCCGCGCCGATCCCGAACGCCCACACCGTCAGCGTGAACGGGTCCTCGCCGGCCCCGCCCGCGTGGCGGCCCAGCAGCGTGAACACCGCATAGCCGGAGGCGGACAGCACGGAGAGCGCGACCCCCGCGGGGCTGGCGACCCCGGCTCCGTTGCCGACGACCAGGACGGTCAGTCCGACCAGGGCTCCCGCGATCGCCCCGGCCCCGCCGAGGCCGACGCGCTCACCGAGGAAGATCCGGCCGCCGATGGCGGTCAGGATCGGCCCCGATCCGAGCGTGACGATGGTGGCGACCGCGACGCCGGTCGATTCGACGGCGGCGAAGTAGGCCGTCTGGAACACCGCCATTGCGACGCCGATGCATCCCAGGACGACCACCCGTGGCAGGCCGCCCTTGGCCGCGGCTGCGGGGCGGCGACGTCGGGAGCGGAGGAAGGCGATGGCGACCAGTAGCAGCGCCATGCCGCCGAGGTGGCGCCAGAACGACAGGGCGATCGGGCCCATGTCGCTGGAGCGGTAGACGAGGTCGGAGACGGCGCCGGTGGTGCCCCAGGCCAGGCCGGTGACGGTCAGGAAGAGCAGGCCGCGGCGTGCGGCGGCCCTTTGGAGGGCGCGCGGGCGCGCCGAGGATTCGAGTGTGGTGGTCAAGTTGCGTTCCTCAGAAACACGAAGCGGAAAACGGCTCTCGTCTGCGGGCGCAACACGGACGCGCACCGGGCCTGGCCCGGCGCGTCAGCGAGAAGAAATGCCCGCCCTAGGCGACGGGCGGGGAGAGTTGACCACTGGAACGCATGGGGCAACCATACTGGCCGCGCGGCCGGTATGCCAGAGGCGGAACGCGGCGAAGTCGGGCCGGCGACGCCGTCTCGGGCCGGACGCCCGGCCACTTTTCGACACCGCCCCGCCGCGCCAGGCCCGCTCTCACTCGCCGGAACGGCGGTGGCCGCCGCAAGCCGGAAGTGCGACCATTGGGCATTCCGGCCAGTTCACGGGACAGACCTAGGGGGAGTGATGCGCCGATGACCATGTTCCTGGTGTTCGGGGGAGCCGTCCTGCTCGCCTGCATCGCACCCGGCCCCGACTTCGCGATGATGGTGCGCAACACCATGCTTGGCGGCCGGGCGACCGGGATGTGGACGGCCATCGGCATCGCCCTCGGCGTCAGCGTCTGGATCGTCGCCACCTCCGTCGGTCTGGCCGCGCTGCTGGCGGCCTCCGCGGTCGCGTTCACCGTCGTCAAGATCGCGGGCGCGGCCTACCTCGTCTACCTCGGCGTCCGCTCCATCCGGGGCGCCCTCAAGGATCGTCACAAGGCCGTCGAGGAGATCCTCCCCGACCAGGGCATGAGCAGATGGGCGGCGTTCCGCTCCGGCCTCCTGTGCAACGTGCTCAACCCCAAGGCCGCTGTGTTCTTCACGGCCCTCATGCCCCAGTTTCTGGGCGGCCACTGGACGCACATCGGCGAGCTCGCGATCCTGGGCACCGTAATCACCGGCCTGTGGTTCCTGCTGCTGGCCAACCTGATCGGACTGGCCCGCCGCTACCTCAACCGCCCCAAGGTCCGCGCCTGGATCAACGGCGCCACCGGTGCCGTCATGGTGGCCCTGGGGCTGCGGGTGGCCTCCACCTGAAGCCCGAAATCAGTTGGCGGAAACCGCATCCATAGACGACCATCGTTCGCATGAGCGAGTGGCAGTTGGATGCGGACATCGAGACCTACTACGAGCGCGGCGGCGAACGCGAGCGCCTCAAGGCCAAGGCGCGCGGGCGTTTCGAGTTCACGCGGATGCAGGACATCCTGCGCCGCGTCCTTCCCGGCGACGGCGTCGACGTGCTCGACGTCGGCGGCGCGACCGGCGTCCACTCCGAATGGCTGGCCGCCGACGGCCACGCCGTGACCCTCCTCGACCCCGTCGAAAGCCAGGTCGCCGAGGCCGCGAAGCTTCCCGGCGTCACCGCGCTGGTGGGCGACGCCCGCGAGCTCCCGTTCGAGGACGACAGCTTCGACGCCGTCCTGCTCATGGGTCCCCTCTACCACCTGATGGAGGCCGAGCAGCGGGTTCGCGCGCTGGCGGAGGCGAAGCGCTGCACCAGAAGCGGCGGGGTCGTCGCGGCGGCGACGATCAACCGCACGGCCGGATGGTGCGACTGGCTGATGTGGAACTCGGAGAAGACCATCCACACCCTGTCCGCCGAGGAGAGCCTCCGCGTCCTTCGGGAGGGCGACCTGCGCTACCACGACCAGGACATCTTCACCACCGCCTACCTGCACCACCCCGGTGAGGTCGCCGACGAGTTCGCCAAGGCGGGCATGGGGTCCCACACCCAGTACGCGGTCCAGGGCTTCCCCGGCTATATTCCCCAGCTCGAGGCGCTCATCGACATCGATGAGCTCCGCGACCAGCTCATGGACGGACTGCGCATCATCGAGACCGAGCCTTCACTGCTCGGGGCCAGCAACCACCTGCTGACGGTCGCCGCGGTTTCCGATTGACAGGGTGCGAGCGGTGAGATCGCGGGCGGGTAGAGGTCCTTCCCGTCCGCCCCGCTAATCGGTGATGCAGTAGGTGATGCCCGCCGGGTCCTCCATGACCTGCCAGCGTTCGAAGCGGCCCTTGGGGTTGGCGCCTAGGAGCCGGTGCTGCTCGGACACCGCGTCGATGTCGGTCGCGGTGAGGTCGAGGTGGGACCTGACCGGGTCGTGGGGCGCGGGGTCCGCCAGGAGCTGGAAGATGATCCTCACCGGCAGGTCCACCGGTCGATCGAGGTGCAGGAATTCGGGCCCGTAACCGGGTTTCAGGGCCCAGTCGGTGAGCGTGGACCAGAAGTGGGTTTCGGATTCGTAGCGGTCCGGCGGGATGTCCACGCAGTAGGTGTCGACTCGGCTGCCGGCGCCGCCGGGCCAGGTTCGGGCCGCGGGGATGCGGGATTCGCCCTTGTAGGTATCGAGGCAGAGCGGCAGGCCGCCGGGGGAGCGGAGGACGATCAGGCCCGGTTCCCGGTGGAGGACGTTGGCGCCCAAGGCGACCGCTCGGGCCGCATCGAGTTCGACGTCGTCCACGTGCAGGTCGAGGTGGTTGCCGCCCGGGCCCGACTGGACGCGCTGGACCCGTAGGTGCGCGTCGCCGTCCGGCGGGACCAGGGTGGCGAATTCGCCGTCCGGTCCCCGGCGCGGTGACAGGGTCGTGCCGCTCGCCTGGAGCCAGAAGTCGATGCCGGCCTCGAAGCCGGCTGATGGAAAGTCCCAGAACGCCGTCACCCATCGCGCTGCCATAGTCCGGAGTGTATCCACGTGGCATGGAACGAAACCATTGATTTCGGTGCGGCCTGCGCTTATGCTTCGGGAGTTCTCCGATCCCCCCAAGTCCCCACCTTGAAGGAGAATCCCCTTGGGACGCACGACGTTCACCGTGACGGCTCTTAATACACTTTTCGCCCCCGCGGTCATCGGCCGCCGCGGGCGCGTCGATTCCTCAATCGACAAGATCGTCGCCTCCGCGGAGAGGGCCACCGGCGGTTCGGCCGATGACCACCGCGACCTCATCGAGGGCTACCGGATCCTGCTGGGCAGCTATGCCAACGGGCGGTACGTCTCGTTCGTCGGCTGGTCGGCGATCCTCATGGACATCGAGCGGCGCATCACCAACCGGATGCGCGTGGCCCGCACCATCGCCGAGCGTCCCGAGATCGAACGCGAGGTCATCCGGGAGCCCATCGTCGTGACGGGACTGCCGCGCACCGCGACCACCTTGGCGCACAACCTGCTCGCCGGTCCCGCCGCCAACCGGGCGCCGCTGCTGTGGGAGCTGCTCACCACCCTCCCCGGCGATGCCGACGAGGCCGCGAAGGAGGCGGGCATCGCCGACGCCAAGAAGTTCACCGACGGCCTGGAGCAGGCCGTCCCGACCTTCCCCGACATCCACAAGATGGCCCCGGAACTGCCCGAGGAGTGCATCTTCCTGATGCCGTTCCACAGTCTGCTGTGGAATCTGTGCGGCCCGCTGCACGAGTTCAGGGAGTGGTGCGAGGGGCGCGACTACAGCGACGACTACCGCTATCTCAAGCAGACGCTGCAGATCCTCCAGCACAAGTCCGAGTCCCGGCGCTGGGTCCTCAAGAGCCCCGGCCACCTGTGGTCACTGCGGGCCCTGATCGACGCGTTCCCGGACGCGAGGGTGGTGTGGACCCACCGCGACCCGGTGACCGTCATGGGCTCGTTCTGCTCGCTCATGGAGGCGAGCTGGTCGGTCTACCAGCGCCGTTACGACCCGGCCCAGATCGGCGCACTCAGCTTGGCGATGCTGACCGAGAGCATCGCGGACGCCCGCGAGATCCGGTTGACGCTGCGTCAGGAGAACCTCATCGACGTCGGCTACCCGCACCTGGCCGGGGACCCGGCCATGCAGGTGCCGCGCCTGTTCGACCGGCTCGGACTCCCTTGGGGGCAGGCCGAGGCCGACAACCTCCAGTACCTGATCGACCTGCCGACCAAGCGGCGCAAGCACGAGTACACGCTCTCGCGGTACGGCCTGAGCCAGGCCGAGGTCGAAGAGGCCTTCGGCGATTACCCCAGTCTCGTCAACAACCTGCCGGCGCTCGCCAAGCGCCACTGACGCTCTCGTTACTGGAAGCATTGATTTCGGAAGGATGCGCGAATATGCTTCGTGCATTCTCCGATCTCCTCGATTGGCCTGTCGCCCAACAATAGGAGTGCCCGCGTGGGACACGCGACCCTCACCGTGAAGACCATCAACAACCTGTTCGCGCCCGCCGTACTCGGCCGCCGCCGCAAGGTCGACGCGGCGATCGACAAGATGGTCCGGGCCGCCGAACGGATCACCGGTGACTCGGCCGACCGGCACCGGGAGTACATAGAGGAGTGTCGTTTCGCCCTGACCTGCTACGCGAACGAGCAGAACGTCTCGTTCCTGGGTTGGACGGCGATCTTCAGCGACGTGCAGCGGCGCATCACCAATCGGATGCGGGTCGCGCGCGCCATCGCCGATCGCCCGCAGATCGAGGACGAGCCCATCGTGGCCCCCATCGTCGTCACCGGGCTGCCGCGCACCGCGACCACCTTGGCGCACAACCTCATCTCGGGGCCCGAGGGCAATCGGGCGCCGCTGCTGTGGGAGCTGTTCAACACCGTACCCGGGGACGCCGACGAGGCCGTCAAGCGGCGCTGCATCGCGGAGGCCCAGAAGGTCGTCAAGAGTCTGGACCGGGCCATCCCGGTGTTCCCCGACATCCACAAGATGGACGCGCTGCTCCCCGAGGAGTGCGTCTTCCTGCTGCCGTTCCACAGCTTCCTGTGGCACGTCACCGGCCCGCTGCACGAGTACCGCCGGTGGGCCGCCGAGCGGGACTACACCGAGGACTACCGCTATTTCAAGCAGGCGCTGCAGATCCTCCAGTACGGACAGGAACGCAAGCGCTGGGTCCTCAAGAGTCCCTGCCACCTGTGGTCGCTCGAAACCCTGGTCAAGACCTTCCCGGACGTCAAGGTGGTGTGGACGCACCGCGACCCGGTGTCGGTCATGGGCTCCTACTGTTCGCTCATCGAGGTCGGCTGGTCGATCTACCAGCGCCGCTTCGACCCGCACGAGCTCGGCGAGACCTGCCTGTCGATGCTCACCGAGGCCATCGGCGGGGCCCGCGAGGCCCGGGTGCGGCTGCGACAGGAGAACGTCGTCGACGTCGGCTACCCGCACCTGGCCGGGGACTCCGCCAACCAGGTGCCGCGCCTGTTCGACCGGCTCGACCTCCCCTGGGGGAGGCCCGAAGCCGAGAACCTGCAGTACCTGATCGACCTGCCGACGCAGCGGCGCAAGCACGAGTACACGCTCTCGCGGTACGGCCTCACTCAGGCCGGAATCGAGCGGGCCTTCGGCGATTACCCAGGCCTGGTCAACAACCTGCCCGCCATCGCCAGACGCCGCCGGTAACGCCGCTCCGGGGCATCGCGGGGCGGTCCGGGGCTTCCCCCGGCACCGATTCCGGTGCGAGACTGGGTCATGCGCTGGATGCGGGCCTGGATCGTGAGCGGCTTCGTCCTGGCCGCCGTCGCGGCCGCCCTCGCGGGTGGCCTGCTCGGCGGCCGGGACGGTGCCGACCGCTCGGGCGAGGCCGACCAGGCCGACCAGGCGGAGGCGGCCCCGTCCGCCGTTCCCGATCTGACCGCCACCGCCGAGATCCGGCGCTCCTTCAGCGAACCGGGCGTCGTGTCCATCGCCGTCACCAATCACGGCGACGCCCCGGTCCGGGTCCTCGGCGTCGACCTCGTCAGCGAGTCGTTCGCGCCGTTGGGGATCCAGGAGACCGACGCGAATGTGCCGCCGAGCGTCAATCCCCGGGATCTGATGATCGACTACGGCGAGGCCCGGTGCCCCGACGGGCTCGACTCGACCACGGCGCCCTCCCAGGTCGTGCTCGATGTCGAGACCGAGGACGGCGCCCCGCACCGCGTCACCGCGCCGCTGCCCCACCCGAACGGCACGCTCGACCGGCTGCTGCGGGAGGCCTGCGGTGCCGCCCTGGTGGCGGCGTCGGTCAGCGTCGAACTGGGGGAGTTGCAGGAGGAACCGGACGGGACGCTCGCCGCCGACCTCACCGTGACCCCCGGGCCCGGCGTCGACGTCGCGGCCGACGAGGTGCGCGGCAGCGTGCTGTTCGAGGTCGTCGCCGCGGACCTGAGCGGACCGGTCGTCAGGGTCGGCTTCGACGCCCACCGCTGCGAGGGCCACGCGGTGGGGGACGCCAAGCAGCCCTTCGCCTTCAAAATCTGGCTGTCCATTGACGGCTCCGACCCGCTGCCCGCGCCCATTCCGGTGAGCGATGAGCAGCGGCAACGGCTCCTCGACATGCTCGACTCCCGGTGTGGCCACGCCGGCGACTGAAATTGGATGAGGCGGAGCATCCGACCCGGCAGTAGGCTTGGGGATGTGGGTGAGCATGCGGATACTTCAGGTAACGAGGCGCACCAGCTCCGGACGCGTCTGGTCGGCAAGCTGCGCATCGGCGGCGCGATCAAGACCGAGGCGGTCCAGGACGCCATGCTCGCCGTGCCCCGGCACCGCTTCCTCCCCGAGGCCCCGCTGCGCATCGCGTACGCCGACGACGTCTATGTGACCAAGCGCGACAGCGAGGGCGATCCGGTGTCGTCGGCCTCGCAACCCGCGATCGTCGCCGAGATGCTCGAACAGCTCGACGTCCGGCCCGGACACCGGGTCCTGGAGATCGGAGCCGGGACCGGGTACAACGCCGCGCTGCTCGACACCCTGGTGGGCCCGGAAGGGTCCGTCACCACCGTCGACCTCGACCCCGACATCGTCGCGCGGGCCCGCCGGGCCCTCGACTCGGTCGGTTGCGAACGCGTGCGCACCATCGTGGGCGACGGCGAACTGGGTTACGCCGAGGCCGCTCCCTACGACCGGATCATCGTGACGGTCGGCGCGTGGGACCTGCCTCCGGCCTGGTGGGATCAGCTGGCCGAGGGCGGGCGATTGGTTGCGCCGCTACAGATCCGCAGTTCGGAGCACTCGATCGCGTTCGACTATCGGGGCGGGGTCATGCGCAGCCACTCCATTGTGTGCTGCGGCTTCCTGCCGATGCGCGGGCTGGGGCGCCATCGCGGGCAGACCGTGGAGCTGTCGCAGACGCGGGCGATCAACTTCCATGCCGATCGGGAGGTCGAGGCGGGCGGCGTGCGCGGCGCGCTCGACAGCCGGGGCTCCACGGTGTGGACGGGGGTCCGGATCTCGCCCGGGGCGGACGTCTCGCAGCTGTCGCTGTGGCTGGCCTGCGCGTTCCCCGGATACGGGCGGATGAGCGCGCCGTTCGGCGACCACGGGGCGCTGCGGCTGTTGATGCGGTGGGCGAATCCGGCGGTGGTGAGCGGTCCGGATCTGGCGTACGTGGCGTGCCGCCGGGTCGGCGGCGGCACCGAGGTCGGGGTGCGCGGGCACGGCCCGGGCGGGGAGGCGCTGGCGAAACAGGTGGCCGAGCAGGTCGCGGTGTGGGACCGGGAATGCCGGGATGGCGTCCGGCTCCAGATCTCGGCCTATCGGGCCGGGGTGGGGCCGACGGTGGAGGGACGCTTCGTGGTCGCGAAGCGGCACAGCCGACTGGCGATCCGGGTCGCGTCGTAAGGCGAGAGTCGTTGTGCGGCCGGGCGTGTCGCACGGGGGCACCCCCGTTCTCAACGATGCCGTGTGGTTGCGACATTCGGGAGTGGGTTCGCAGCCGTGCCGGTCATTGCGGCCGGCCGCCTCTCGTGCGAGCCGTGCCGGATACCAGTCGCGGGGCGCGTACGGCGATTCCGTTGGGTCCTTGCTGAAGTATTCGTTCGAAGCGGGCAGCGCCAGCAGGATGATGATCAGCAGTGAGCCGACACTGAAAAGGAGGACCGAAATCCAGTCGATCACGTTCAGCCAAGCGGGTATCGCGTCTCGGAACGACTCGGTATCTGATTCAGTGCCACTGGCCATTATCGTGAACCGGCTGATCCAGTTGATCAGGCCGCCGAGCCCGCAGCAGAGCAGGCCGATGCCCGAGAGGACCCAGCTGCGGATCCGTCCAGTCCGCGACCCCCTCAAGTTGGACAACCCGAGGGCGAGATAGAAGCCCGCGGCAAGCAGGTTGATGACGGCTTGGGTGATGAACACGAGCAGCAGCAGGTCACGAAGGCGGTCGGCGGCCATGCCCGATGCGGGGGACTCGGGATCGATCACCATCCCGCTGATGATCTCCTCTTCGAGCACGGCCTTGACCGCGAATCCGGTGGCGGCCGTGACCACCAGGATGAGCGCGGTGAGCAGCTGAGTCCATGCCGCCACCGTGACGGCGGGAGGGCGTGGTCGTGATGGGGGCTTATTGGGCAGCATGGGATCTCCAAGGGGGCTGTCTCGTTAGGAGCAATCCTACGGTTGGAGATCGCCTTGCGGGGTTCCGTCAGGACGGGGTCGTCGGCGGGGCCGTGCTCGCGCGGATCACCGGTTCGGCCTCGCACACGATGCGGCCGCCCGAATCCTCGGCCGTGATCCTGCGGATCGCCTCCTCGACCAGCTCTCGCACCGGTTGGCGAACGGTCGTGAGCGGCGGCATCGCGGTCTTCGCGTCGGGGATGTCGTCGAAGCCGGTGATCGACACGTCCTCGGGGACCTTGAGCCCCAGGCGGTTCGCCGCCGCCAGTCCGCCCAGCGCCCCCTTGTCCGAGGCGAACGCCACCGCCGTCGGGCGTTCTTCCAGCGCCATCAACTCGGTCATCGCCTCGTGCGAGCCGGTCCGGCTGAACCCGCCCTCCCGGCACCACTCCGGTCGCACCGCCAGCCCCGCATCGGCCATGGCCGCCCGGAACCCCTCCAGGCGCTCCTGCGCCGGCAGCGAGAGCGGATTGCCGCTCACCACCGCGATATCCCGATGCCCCAATGAGATCAGATGCTCGATGAGCCGGTACTGCGAGTGGTGATTGCTCAGGTGCACCGTCGTCACCGGCGGATCGAGCCGCACGGCCGGATCGATCACCACACACGGGATCGCCGCGTCCGTCAGGTAATCCACCTGCGCCCGCGTCAGGTCCACCAGGATGCCGAGCACCCCGCACGCCCCGCGCGCCGCGACCTGGTCGAGCCAGCGCCGCGGCGGCACCGGCGTCGGCAGCTCGGTCTGCACCGTGCTCACCACGATGTTCAGGCCCTGCGCGGCCGCCGCACGCTCGACCTCGGTGAGTATCGTCGCCGCCCACGCCGAGTCGAGTTCGTGGATGACGACGTCGAGCAGCGCCGAACCCACCTTCGCGTCCCTCGTCCGCGACGGCTCCAGCGGGTAGGCGTGCCTCGCCAGGGCCTCGCGCACGCGGGCGCGGGTGGCGGCGGCGACGTCGGCGCGGCCGTTGATCACCTTGGAGACGGTGGAGACCGAGACGCCGACCTCGCGCGCGATGATCGCCAGCTTCACCGGCGAACGCACGTGTCCGGTCACCGCGGCCCCCTTTTGTCGTCTCCCGCTCGCCTAGATTAGTCGCCCCTCGGACCGACCGGCTATGGTGCATCGATGCGAACGCGCCGATAAGGCCGCCGCGGTTCACGCCGAGTGACCGTCCCGTTCGCACCAGTCGCAGTGGACGCACCGATGTATTAATGGTCCGGGCCCCGTCCCCCTCGCCCACTCGCACTGCCCCCGAGAAAGGAATTCCCCGATGTCCGATCCCACGTTCAAGCAGCGGATGCGCTATTGGTTCGACAACACCATGTCGAAAGGCACCAAAGCGCTCATCGGGTGGCTGACGGTAATCACATTGGCTCTCACCGCTATCGGCGCGCTGCTGCTGATCTTCGTGGATGAGAATTCCGAGGGAATCGGTTCCAACCTGTGGATGGCATTCATCCACATCCTGGACGCGGGCACCATCACCGGCGACTCCGAAGTGGGCCTTCCGTTCATGGTGGTCATGTTCGCCACCACCATTGGCGGCCTCGTGATCCTCTCCTCGCTCGTCGGTGTGCTCACCACCGGTCTGGATGCGAAACTCGAGGACCTGCGAAAGGGCCGCTCACTCGTAGTCGAGAAGGACCACACCGTAATTCTCGGATGGTCGGATCAGGTGTTCATCATCATATCGGAATTGGTGGAGGCCAACGAAAGCGAGAAGGACGCCTGCATCGCGGTCCTGGCCGATCGCGACAAGGTCGAAATGGAAGACGACATCCGCACCAAGATCGACGACCTCAAGTCGACGCGCGTGGTCTTCCGCACCGGCGATCCGGCCGATCCGATCGACGTCGCGATCGTCAACCCGCAGCAGGCGAAGAGCATCATCGTCCTGACGTCCGACGAGGACCAGGACGCGCAGCTGATCCGCAGTCTGCTCGCCGTCACCCAGGGCGGGGAGCGCACCGACCTGCGCTGCCACGTCGTCGGCGCGGTCTCCGAGAGCCGCAACCTTCCGGCGGCGCGGCTCGCGGGGGGCCGCCTCGCCCAGGTGGTCGACGCCAATGACCTGATGGCGCGCTTGATGGTTCAGACCTGCCGCCAGTCCGGGCTGTCGGTCGTCTACACCGACCTGCTCGACTTCGGCGGCGACGAGATCTACATGGTCGAGGAGCCGGCGCTGGTGGGCCGCCCGGTCGGGCAGGCCATGCACTCCTACCGGACGTCGGCGCTGATGGGGGTGCTGTCCCGGGAGGGCGCCTGCATCATCAACCCGCCGTCGAACACCGTGGTCAACCCCGGCGACAAGCTCATCCTGCTCGCCGCCGACGACTCCACGATCGTCCTCGACTCCGCGCGTCCGGCGATCGAAGAGAGCGCCATCGTCGCCCGCGGTGATGCCGGGAACCGCTCGGAGCGGACGCTGATCCTCGGTTGGAACGCCCGCTCCAGCATGATCCTGGAGCAGCTGGATCAGTACGTCGCGCCGGGCTCGATCACCGATGTGGTCACCGACCACCCCGAAGCGTCCGACGCGATCCGCCGGATCGGGCCGACGATGCGGGTGCAGGGCCTGAACTTCAAGCAGGACGACACGACCGACCGGCGGTTGCTGGAGTCGTTGAAGCCGGGGACGTACAACCACATCATCGCGCTGTGCTCCGACGACGTGCCCGCGAAGATCGCCGACTCGAAGACGCTGGTGACGCTCCTGCACCTGCGGGACATGGCCCAGCGCGGCGGCACCCGCTTCAAGGTCGTCTCCGAGATGGCCGACGACCGCAACCGGACGCTGGCGCAGGTCACCCAGGCTGACGACTTCATCGTCAGCGACAAGCTGATCAGCCTGCTGCTGACCCAGACCGCCGAGAACCCGCACCTGTCGCAGGTGTTCGCGCAGTTGTTCAGTCCCGACGGCTCGGAGATCTACCTCAAGCCCAGCGAGTATTACGTGCGGCCGGGCGCGGTGGTCAACTTCTACACCGTCGCCGAGAGCGCGCGGCGGCGCGGTGAAATGGCGATCGGCTACCGGCGCGTGGCCGAGGCGCAGCAGGCGCCGACCTACGGCGTGGTCCTCAATCCCGACAAGGCCCAGCAGATCATGTTGCAGCAGGGCGACCGCGTGATCGTGCTCGCCGAGGACTGAGTCGGCGCGACGCGGGCCCCACCCGGACCGAGCCGGACCCGCGGACGCCGGGTCCCGGATTCCGGCGGCGCCGGGCGGCATTGCGGACAGGGGACTACGACCATGGTCGTAGTCCCCGTTCAGCCGTTGTGCCGATGTCGATGTCGCACCGGGCGGGTAGCGTCGTCCGCATCCCGCAGACACCCAGCGGGACCGTCCAGCAAGGAACTCCAATGTCGGAAACCGCTCCACCACCCGAAGCGCCGGTGAAGGCGCCGATCTCCCGATTGTGGGTCTACGCCCGCCACCACTGGCGCCTGCTGCTCATCGGCGGCATCCTGTCCTTCGCCGGCGGCCTCACCGGCCTGATCCAGCCGCTCATCGCGATGGACGTCATCGACACCCTGTCGTCGGACGAGTCGCTGGCCCGTCCGCTGATGCTGCTCGCCGCGGTCGTCCTCGTCGGCGGCGCGCTGAGCGCCTTCGGCCCCTACCTGATGCAGATCGCCGGGCAGGACGTCGTCCTGACCGTGCGCAAGCACCTCATCGGGCGGCTGGTCCGCCTGGAGGTGTCCGAGGTCGACCGGCTCAAGCCCGGCGACCTCGTCTCTCGACTCAGCTCCGACACGAACCTGCTGCGGACCGTCGCCAGCACCACCGTCATCGGCGGTGTCACCGACGGCTTCATGATCATCGGCGGCATCGCCCTGATGGCCTGGCTCGACCTGGTCCTGTTCGGCACCACCATGGCGATGGTCGTGATGGTGACGGTCATGATGCTGGTCATCATGCCGCGCATCCAGAACGCCACCGTCGATTCGCAGAAGGCGTTGGGGGACATGAGTTCCCTGCTGGAGCGGATCTTCTCCTCCTTCCGCACCGTCAAGGCCTCCAGCGCCGAAGCGCACGAGATCGCCCGGCTCGAGGGCGCCGCGACGGTCGCCCGCGACCGCGGCGTCACCGCGTCCCTGTGGGAGGGCCTGGCCGGGGTCGCCGCCTGGCTGCCGATCAACGTCGCCTTCCTGATGGTGCTCGGCGTCGGCGGCGCCCGCGTCGCCGACGGCACCATGGACGTCAGCACCCTCGTCGGCTTCCTGCTGCTCCTGTTCTACCTGATGGGCCCGGTCAACGGCCTGGTCGCATCGCTCTCGCAGCTCCAGACCGGCCTGGCCGCGGTGCAGCGGGTCGAGGACGTGGCGGTTCTCGACGCCGAGAAGCCCGCCGAGGCCACGCTCGTCCCCACGGGCAGCGGCCCCGCCCGGGTCACGTTCGAGGACGTGACGTTCCGCTACGCCGAGGACCTCCCGTACGTCCACCACGGCGTCACCTTCACCTCCGCCGGACGGGGCCTGACCGCGTTCGTCGGTCCCTCGGGCGCGGGCAAGACGACGGTGTTCTCGCTGATCGAACGGTTCTATCCGATCACCGGCGGTTCCGTGACCGTCGACGGCCGCGAAGTCCGCGAATGGCCGCTGACCGAGCTGCGCGGCATGATCGGCTACGTCGAGCAGGACGCGCCGGTCCTGGACGGGACGCTGCGCGAGAACCTGGTGATGGCCGCGCCCGACGCGAGGGACGAGGACATCGAGACGGTCCTCAAGCAGGCCAGGCTGACCGAGCTGGTCGGCAAGCTCCCCGACGGCCTCGAATCGGCGATCGGCTACCGGGGCACCACGCTCTCGGGCGGCGAGCGCCAGCGCGTGGCGATCGCGCGGGCCCTGCTGCGCAAGCCCAGGCTGCTGCTGCTGGACGAGGCCACATCGCAACTCGACGCGACGAACGAGGCCGCGCTCAAGCAGGTCATGCTCGATGCGGCGGAGCAGACCAACGTTCTGGTCGTGGCGCACCGGTTGTCGACGGTGACCAGCGCCGACCAGATCGTGGTGATGGACGCCGGGAAGGTGCGAGCGGTCGGCACCCACGAGGAACTCGTGGAGATCGACGAGCTCTACCGGGACCTGGCCACCTCCCAACTCCTCGCCGCCGAGTAAGGACGCCAAGGAAAGTCCGAGCCGCCGAGGTGCGGCTCAGATAGGTGGTCGCCGATCGGGGAGGTCCGCAGGTTCGGCCCAATCTGCGATCACCCATCGAGGGGTCGTCATGCGAGAGCATGGCGGCCCCTTCGACGTGCGGCGCAACGCCACCCATCCGTAGATATTTAGGACGTCGAAAGTTTCGATACTTGACCGCCGGGCGATATTGCGCCAAGATACGGTAAGTAAGCGGTTCCACGTGCTTATCGAGGCCATACAAGGAGGTATTGCCCGTGCGAGTACCCTCATTTGTGTCCGTGGGTAGAAACCGGTTCCATCGCGATTCAGGACCCCTCCTGAGTCCGGTGCGTGTCTGCCGCATGCCGGCACCGGCCCCGACGGGATGAGCTGGAAGGCCGTCCTCCCGGTGACCGTACCGATGGTCGTGGTGGTGCAAGCCGGGGTGGCTGCCACCGCCGGGAGGGCGGCCTTCCGCAGTGCCCCGTCCAGTGCCACAGTTGCGCGGGCGGACCCGCGCGGAGCGCATCCCCGCTCCGCCCCGGACCACCGCGCTCGGCGTTCCCGCACCGCGCCGAGCCGCCGTCCCGATCCGAACCCCAAACCCCTTTAGGAAAGAAGGAAGCAATGAACGGCAACACCAGTGGAATGCGGCGCCGCACCCTCGCCATGGCCGGGATCGCCGGGGCCGCCGCCGTCCCGCTCCTGGCCGCCTGCGGCAGCGACGACGGCGAGTCCGGCGACTCCGGCCCCGTCAAGCTCAAGCTCTGGAGCGACAAGGCCGGCATGGAGGAGGCCGTCGCGGCCTTCAACGAGGCCCACGACGTCGACGACATCCAGATCGAATACGTCGAAGTGCCCGCCGACGACATGGTCAACCAGGTGAACCAGGCCGTCGAGGCCGGCGACCCGGACGGGTCGCCCGACCTGTTCCACGCCGGGAATCGCAAGGGCGGCGAACTGCTCGCCCAGCAGCAGATCCTCGACATCGGCTCGATGCTCGAGCCCCACGCCGAACTGCTCGACCCCTCGGCGATCACGGCCATGTCGATCGGCGACATCGTCTACGCCGTCCCGAACATGCGCAATGCCAACTTCGTCATGGTGTGGCAACCCGCCTTCGAGGAAGCGGGGCTCGCGGTGCCGACGAGCTGGGAAGAGGTCATCGAGACCGGCAAGGAGCTGAAGAAGGACGGCCGCTACATCTTCAACTTCGCCGGAGAGGACCCCTCGACCTGGATGTACATGGCCTGGCAGGCCGGGGCCCGCTGGTATCAGGTCGAGGGCGATGCCTGGAAGATCTCCATCGACTCCGAGGAGAGCGCCTACACCGCCGACATCATCCAGCAGCTGTTCGACAACGACCTGGTCGAGAAGATCTCCTACGCCGACTACGCCGCCATGATGCAGGAGTACGACCAGGGCAATATCGTGCTGCGCCAGACCTCCACCTGGCAGCTCGCCGGCCACCAGGCCAATATGGACGCCACCCTGGGGCAGTGGGCGCTGGCCCCCAACCTCGGGGTGATGGGCGGCGAGCCGATCTCGGCCGCCGACACCGAGGGCCTGATGGTGGGCGCGCTGTCGGAGCACGCGGAGCGGGCCGTGGAGGCCGCCGTCTGGCTGAACACCGACGAGAAGTCGGTGACCATCATGGCCTCGCCGGTCGACGGATCCGGCTGGTACCCGGCCGTGGCCGACACCGAGCCCTACCTGGAGGCCGTGGTGCCCGCCGACCTGCTCGGCGAGAACGCCGCCGACGCGGTCGAGGTGATCTTGGGCGCCGGGACGTTCGCCGACGACTGGATCTACGGCCCGAACTCGACCTCGATGTACGAGGAGCTGGCCGACCAGTGGGGCAAGGCCATGGCCGGTGAGCTGAAGTTCGCCGACATCGCCCCGCACATGCAGGAGTGGACCGTGAACGATCTGAAGGAACGCGGCATCGACGTCGTCGAATAACGCTGCTCGGCGAGTGCGGCCCGGGGAACCCTCCCCGGGCCGCACTCTGCGACGGAGGGCCGAGGAGGACCGTTCGGGTGGTCTGCCGGAGCGGGGTGGCGCTTGCCTTGATGTTCGGGCGTGCAGCGACGGAGGGACGGGGAGGGTCGGCCGGGGTGCGTTGCCGGAGCCGGGTCTGCCAGGGCCGGGCCGGGGTGCGCTGGGGCGGGGCTGGTGGGAGGTGCGGGCGGGGCCGGTGGTCTTCACCGTCCGGCTTCCCGCGCTGGCGCGGCGGGGACTGGTGGGTTCCGCCGTCCAGCTTCCCGCGCGGCCGGTGCCGGTGGCCCGGGCCGCCCGAACTGCCCTGAGGCCGGTGCCTGTGCTGGTGGTGTTCGTCGCTGGGCTGCTCGTGCGGCGCCCTCGGTAGGGGCCCGCGCATGGCGTAGTCAAGGCCTGGTCGTTCATGTCGTTGTCACCTCCTTCCGGTTGCTGCCGTTGGTGCCGTGGGTGCCTCGTCGTATCGGCGGGGCGTGCGCTACCCAGGTGCCCGGTGCTCCCGGTGCCCGTGGTCTCTGCCCCGGGGCCTCTGTCCCGTACCCGTCTGGTGTGCAGGCAGGCTCCGCTTGGGAGGCCCCACCTGTCCTTGGTCTGGCACGCTCCGCGGGTATGTCCGTGGAGGGCGCCTCTCGCATGCAGGTCCGGCACGCTCCGCGGGTCATTCCTTGGAGGGCATGCCTCGCCTGTAGGCCAGGCACCGCTCACCGCCCCCTGTCACTGACAGGACGCTGCTTCGCTGCTATGCCTGGTAGCGCATGACTCCCGCTATGGTCGGCGTTG
>NZ_STGY01000039.1 GCF_004912275.1 Glycomyces buryatensis | reverse complement strand
GTGTCGCGGATCGGCACCCCCCGGTCTCAAAGATGCCCCCGGAGACCGACAAAACTCGACGGCAATGCCACCCGCGGTCGGGCGCGTTGCGCGGGCACCCTCCACACCCTTCCGTCGCTGCCTGATTGAAGCCCAACCCGAACGGCGCGGGCCACGGCCATTCCACCCGGGCACGGTGCCACCTCTTCATCGCCGATGCTTGAAGACCGCACCGAACGGCGCCGGGGGATGGCAACTGTCTTCCGATTCCGATCGAGTCCGTGTGGGCACGATCGGGTTACCCTCGCCTTATGCCCCCGCAGCCCCGCAAACCCGTTCGGCCGGTTGCCATCGGCACCCTGACGGTCCTGGTGGCCGCCCTGGGTGTGGCCGGTTTCGCGTTCCTCGCCCTCCCCTTCCTCGAGGGCCCGCCGCTGTCGGATCCGGTGGTCGCGCGGGAGGAGACGGCGCTGCCGGAGTACCGGGAGACCGGCGGCTACCTGCTCGTGTGCCCCTCCAGCGCCGAGGACTTCGCCGAGCGCAACGAGGGCGTGGAGTACAACCAGCGCATCGTCAACGAGCGGCTGTGGGAGGACGAATGCCCGTCCGACGGTCACGCGAGTCTCGGCGAAGCCATTGCGGCCGTGGAGGAAGGGGCCTGGCGCATCCTCGTACTGCCGGGGCATTACTCCGCCGATCAGACCATCGCCGTCGACCACACCACCCCCGGTCTCCAGATCGAAGGGCTCGGCGACGGGCCCGAGGACGTGCAGATCGCCGCCGGGTCGGGCGTCGGCTCCGTCATGGAGGTGAGCAGTCCGGATCAGGTGTACCTCACCGGCTTCACGCTCAGCGGAGGCGCGGAGGACGGGCTGGTTGTCTCGGGGGCGCGGGGCACGGTCGTGGACGGCGTCGCGGCGACCGGCAATGGCGTCAACGGCTTCGCCGTCCATGGCGACGGCGTGGATGTGCGGGACTGCCGCGCCGAGGACAATGGCAATGTCGGCATCGCCCTCCAAGCCGCAGTGGGCGCTGTGGAGGGATGCGAATCCAGTGGGAACCGCGTCGGGATGCGCGTGAACGGCGACGTCGACCTCACCGTCACCGGGAACCGGCTGCACGGCAATGTCACCGGCCTCCTCGTCGCCGGGTCCAACGGCAGCACCGCCCTGGAGGCCACCGGCAATGCGATCTACGACAACAATGCCGACCATCGCGCCGAACCCGGCTCCGACGCCTGCACCCCCGAGCTGACCGAGCCTGGCCCTGGTTCCGACTCCAGTTCCAGCTCCGGCGGCGTCCTGTGCGCCGACCTCGCCGCGCCCGCCGGCGTCGGCGTCGCCATCGCCGGCGGCCGCGGCAACTACTTCTGGGGCAACCACATCTGGGGCCAGCGCTCCTACGCCATCGCCGTCTGGTCCCCGCTCGCCGAACCCGCCATGGGCAACCGGTTCGAGGACAACACCCTCGGGATCCGAGACGACGGCCAGCGCGCCCGCAACCGCCACGACCTGTGGTGGGACGGGGCGGGCGAGGCGAACTGCTTCACCGAACCGACCGCGCTGCACACCGCGCCCGCCGCGATGCCCGACTGCGCCGACGCCGGATCGGACCGGGTCGTGGGCGATCCGATGCGGACGTTCAAGACCTGGCACTGCGGCCCGGGCGGGCTGGCCGGCGGCATCGTCCCCGACTCCTGCGACTGGTTCGGCGCCCGCCAGACCGAGCGGCTCGAATTCCAGGTGGGTGTGCTGTTCGCGGCCTCGCTGCTGTTCCTCACCGGCGCCGGCTGGTTCGCCGCCGCCCGCTCCCCCGCTCCGCCACCGGGCGGGGCGATGTCCTTCTCCGCCATGGCGACCGCCGCCGGCGCACTGCTGATGGTGCTGGCGACCTGGTCGGGGCGGGCCGACTACGAGGCCCTGGCGATCGGGTTGTGGGGCGTCGGGTGGCTCCTGGCCGGGCGGTCGTGGTCGAGCGCCGGGCTCCGCGCCTTGGGCGCGGCCACCTCGCTCATCGGGGCCCTCGCCTTGGTCGACTCGATCGACCGGGGCGTGTGGATCATTCCGGCGATCCCGTTCAGTCCGGCGTGGACGTGGCTGATCCTGTTGCCGCTGTGGGTGATCCTGGCGTTCGCGGCCATCGTGAAACGTCACCCGCAGCTGTATGAGGGCCCCGAGGTCGAGCGCACCCCGGCGACGGCCCCGGCCCGCGACTCGTTCGACTGGTAGGTCCCGATCGCGTAGGGTTACGCCATGACTTGGACGTGGCAGATCGAAGACGGTGACGGCAATATCCTCGAAACTCCCGACTCCGACCTGGGCAGCCAGGGCGACGCCGAATCCTGGCTGGGCGAGCGGTGGCGCGAGTTCGTCGCCGACGGCGCCACCGTGGCCGCGCTCATGGAGGACGGGCGCACCGTCTACCGCATGGACCTCGAAGCCGCCGCCGAAGACTAGCGCTGTCAGGTTTATCGCGCGGCCACGATTCGCCGCACCGGGCCAGACCGTAATAGGCTGAGCGGTGTGACCGAATCTGCGTCCATCACATTGACCGCCACCCGTGCCCGTGCCGGACTCGACGCCCGGCGCGGCATCGTGCGGCTCCACACCGAGGTGCTCACCGCGCTCGGGCTGCAGCCGGGCGACCCGGTCGAGCTCGCCGCGGGCCGCTCGACGACGGCCATCGCGCTGGCCGGGGACCGGTACGCGTCCCGGCGGGCGCTCTACGCCGACGATCTGACCTTGGGCAATATCGGTGCGCGCGACGGCGACCCGGTGCGGATCGAGCCCGCCTCGCTGGCCGCGGCCGACCGTGTGGTGCTGGCGGGCCCGGCGTCGGTGGTGGCGGTGGTCGATCCCGACACGCTGCGGCTGGCGCTGCTGAGCAAGGTCGTCGGCGAGGGCGACGATGTGTCGCTGCTGCCGATCGAGCTCGGTGACGGGCAGCGGGAGATCGTCTCGGCGACCCGGCGGACGCTCAACAACACCCTCGGTATGGGCTGGACGACCATGGTGCTCAACGTGGTCGAGTCGTCCCCCGTTCACGCGGCGATGATCACGACCGACACGATCGTGCGGTGGGAGCAGGACGCGCCCGCCTCGATCGACATTTCCTTGGCCGACGGGCGGGTCGCGAACCTGCCCCGTGCCTCCGTCCCGCTGCCGGCGTCCTACCCGGGTACCTCGACCGGCGACGCCGCCGCGTTCCGGCCGCGCGCCGAGTCCCGGGAGCACATCCGGGAGCGACCGAGCCAGGAACGGCCAAGCCAGGAGCGGCCGCGCCAGATCGAGGCCGCGCCCGGCATCGCCCCGATCCCCTTCGAGGAGCTGGCCGGGGCGCACATTCCCGCCGAGGAGCTGCGCGAACTGCTCGACCTGGGCTTCAACCACCGCGAGGTGCTGAAGGTCGTGGGTACGGACATGGCCCTCGGGGTGCTCGTGACGGGCCCGGCGGGGGCCGGCAAGGCCACCGTGGTGCGCTCGGTGGCCGCCGCGGTCGGCGCCGGGGTCAGTGAGGTCGCCGGTCCCGACCTGGCCGCGATCGAGGCGAACGCGGCGGCCGAGCGGCTGCGTGCGGCGGTGGCGGCGCTGCCGACCCCCGGCGTGCTGCTGGTGACCGGGGCCGAGGCTCTGGCTCCGGCCGACAAGCAGACGCCGCTGGGGACCATGTTCGCCAAACTTGTCGAGGAGGTCCTGGAGGACGGGCACGCCGTCGTGTGCACGACCGCCAGGATCGAGGACCTCGACACGGGGCTGCGGGGACGGCTGGAGCACGAGGTCGTGGTGCCGATGCCCGACGCCGACGCCCGGCGGGAGCTGCTGCTGTACTTCACGCGCGGCATGAAGGTCGCCGAGGACGTCAAGCTCGAGTCGGTCGCGCAGCGCGCCCCCGGCTATGTCGCCTCGGACCTGGCCATCATGGTGCGCGAGGCCGGGGTTCGGGCGGCGATCCGCGCCAAGGACGGTGGGGCGACCGCTTTGCAGCCCACGGACTTCGATTCGGCGCTGGAATCGGTTCGTCCCTCCAGTATGGCCGGTGACTCGGTGGAGCTGGGCGGGCTGACGCTGGCCGACGTCGGCGGCATGGCGGACCTGAAGCAGACGCTCACCGAGACGGTGCTGTGGCCGCTGACGTACCCGGACGCGTTCACGCGCTTGGGGATCGAGGCGCCGCGCGGCATCCTGCTGTACGGCCCGCCCGGGTGCGGCAAGACGTACATCGTGCGCGCCGTCGCGGGCGAGGGCCACGCGAACGTGTTGAGCGTCAAGGGATCCGAACTGCTCAACAAGTGGGTGGGCGAGTCGGAGAAGAACGTGCGGGAGCTGTTCCGCCGGGCCCGGCAGGCCTCGCCGACGCTGATGTTCTTCGACGAGTTGGACGCGCTGGCCCCGGTGCGGGGCGGCGGCACCGACGGCGGCACCGCCGACCGGGTGGTGGCGGCGCTGCTGACCGAATTGGACGGCGCGGAGTCGCTGCGGGACGTGGTGGTCGTGGGAGCGACCAACCGTCCCGACATGATCGACCCGGCGCTGCTGCGCCCGGGCCGCCTGGAGCGGCTGGTCTACGTCCCGCCGCCGGACGCGAACGGCCGCGCGGACATCTTGCGCGCCAACGCGAAGAACGTGCCCTTCGCCGACGACGTCGACCTGAACGCCATCGCGGACGAGCTGTGGCTGTACTCGGCGGCCGACTGCTCGGCCCTGGTCCGCGAGGCGGCCTTGACGGCGATGCGGGAATCGCTCGAGGCCTCGGTGGTGACGGCGTCGCACGTGGAACAGGCGATGGAGCGGGTGCGGCCGAGCCTCAATGCGGAGCAACTCGAATACCTGGAGAACTACGCGGGAGCGCGCGAGGCCTGAGCAGTGGCCAGAACGCCGGGGACGTGAGTGAATCCCCTGTTGGCGGCCCCGATCGTTGATACGGTCAACCCGGCCGGGGACCGCGGCGCGCGCGTCGGGCCCCACCGCACCGAACGTTCAGCGGACGGAGGCACCCGATGCGAGCCCTGCAATACCGGAAGGTCGGCTCGGCCCCTGAGGTCGTCGAGATCCCAACGCCCGAACCGGGGCCGGGCGAGGTCCTGCTCAAGGTCACCGCCGCCGGGGTCTGCCACTCCGACATCGCCGTCATGTCCTGGCCCGTCGAGAACTTCCCGTACCGTCTGCCGCTCACCCTCGGCCACGAAGGCGCCGGTATCGTGGCCGCACTCGGCGCCGGCGTCCGCGGTGTTGCGCTCGGCGAATCGGTCGCCGTCTACGGCCCGTGGGGCTGCGGGCGCTGCATCAAATGCGCCGCGGGCGAGGAGAACTACTGCCTGCACGCCGCCGAGCTGGGCATCAGCCCGCCCGGTCTGGGCGCGCCCGGCGCCATCGCCGAGTACATGATCGTCGACGACGCCCGCCACCTCGTGCCGCTCGGGGACCTCGACCCGGTCCGCACCGTCCCACTCACCGACGCCGGGCTCACGCCGTACCACGCCGTCAAGCGCTCACTGCCGAAACTGCTGCCGGGCTCGACCGCGGTCGTCATCGGCACCGGCGGCCTCGGGCACGTCGCGATCCAGTTGCTGCGGGCCATGACGGCGGCGAAGGTGATCGCCCTCGACGTCACCGAGCAGAAGCTCGAACTGGCCCGCCGCGTCGGCGCCCACGAGACCGTCATCTCCGACGAGCAGGCGGCCGGGAAGGTCAAGGCCATCACCGGCGGCCTCGGCGCCCAGGCGGTCTTCGACTTCGTGGGGGCACCGCCCACCACGGCCACCGCCGGCGACTGCGCCGGAGTCGACGCGGACGTGACCATCGTCGGCATCGGCGGCGGCACCCTACCGGTCGGCTTCGGCGCCATGCCGTTCGAGGTGTCGGTGAAGGCCCCGTACTGGGGCTCCAGGGACGAACTCATCGAGGTCTTCGAACTGGCTCGGAACGACGCGGTCGAGGTCCATGTCGAACCGTACTCACTGGACGATGCACCGCTGGCCTACGAACGCCTGCACGCGGGAGCGATCACCGGCCGCGCGGTCATCACCCCGAACGGCTGAGCGCCCGGTCAGTGCCCGTCCCCCTCGCCCGGCGCTCGGAGGACGGGCCTGGGCACCGGGATCAGCTCACCGTGATGTTCGAGCTGCCGCTCGACTGGTAACCCTCGGTCGCCATGATCATGTAGTAGTTGAACGAGCCGAGGTTCATGCCGGCCTGGGCCCAGGCGTCGAAGTGCGCACCGGTGTCGATGGTGCCGCTGCTCCGATGGTTCTGCCGGACGCTCCAGTACTGCGGGAAGGTCGCAGTGCCCTCCACCGACGGGGCGTTGTACCGCATCGAGTGGAGGAGGGTGTACGTGCCGTCGGCCTCGAGCGAGCCGCGGTTCTCGGCGCCGGTGCTGGGGTTGTAGGGGCCGTGGGACTCGACGATGTAGTACTCCACCAGCGGGTTCGCGGTCCAGCCGTAGAGTGCCAGGTATCCGTTGCTGCCGTGGTCGACGGTGCCTTCGTAGTTCACGACCCGGGCGCTGCCGTTGCTCCAGCCCTTGCCGCAGACGAAGTTGTTCGTGCCGCCCCACTGGGTCGAGTAGTTCCCGCCCGGGCCCATCGTCATCGACACGCTCCCTTGGGTATCGGTCCAGAACGAGTAGTAGAACCCGTCGTGCGTGCCCTCCTGGTTTGTGGTGATCGTTTCCTGGGCGCTGGCGGTGCCGGACGCCACCACTGCGGACGTCCCCAGCGCCAGCGCGCCGGCGCCGCCGAGCAGGAGACTCCTGCGGCGGATCAGGGGACGAGGCGTGTGCACCTCAGGGATCCCGTCCTTGTCGTGCATGGCCTTGCGCATGCTTCCTCCATTGAGGGCCGGCCTCGCGGCCGGCCAATAGGAATAGACATCTATCGATGCCAATGGACGGGTTCAGTATGTCCCGATCGCTGGTACATGTCAAGAAATTCCGGAAATGTTCCGGTACTTTATCGCCGTTGCAGAAGTGCCTGGAGCGGACTCAAGTCCTGGTTATCGGACACACTTCGGGAGATACGGTCGGCCCGGTCTGCAACTCATGGTCGACGTTCGTCCAACCGATTCCCGGAAGTTTCGGAACCTTTTCGGACGAGCGTGAGACCCGCATTCGCTCCCGTGTCCCCGCCGCGCCGGGGTCCGGGTCCGGTGAGCGGGTAACTTGACGTCGAACAACCTAGGAGGATCGGTGTCTCAGGAACAGGCGGGACGGGCACTCGGCGCGAATCTGCGCGCGCTGCGGCAGCGCGCGAAACTGTCGCTGTCGGAGCTGGCCCGGCGCTCGGACATCGCCAAGGGCACGCTGTCGCAGCTGGAGTCCGGGAACGGCAACCCCACCATCGGCACGGTGTTCAGTTTGTCGAACGCACTGGGGGTGCCGGTGTCCTCGCTGCTGGCCGAGCCGGACGACTCCGGCGCGGTCCTGGTGCGCAGCGCGAACCTCGAGGTGTTGCGCAGCAACGCGGTCGATCTGCGAATGCTGCGCCGCATGGACATCACCGACACGGTGCTGGAGATCTACGATCAGCGGGTGCGGCCCGGCCAAGTCCAGCACTCCGACGGCCACCCCGGGCGCGAGCACGTGACGGTGACGTCCGGGCTGCTCAGGGTCGGTCCACCCGACTCCCCATACGAGCTGGGGCCGGGCGATTACGTCTGCTTCCCGGCCTCGGAGCCCCACATCTATGAGACGGTGGAGGGGCCGGTGACATCGGTGCTCATGCTGGAGTACCCGGCCGATGCGGGACTGGGCTCGCACGGCGCCTCGCACGCGGTGCACCCCGAGGGGCCGCCGCCGCGGCCTTGACGGCGCCGCCGGGCGGGGGTTAGTCTCACATCGTTCAGTTAAATGAACGGAGGTGAGTTTGTGGTTTCCCCGGACATCGTCGTGATCGGCGCCGGAGTCATCGGCGCCGCCTGCGCGGAGGCGCTCAGCGCGGCCGGGGCGCGGGTGACCGTGCTCGATCGCGGCGCCCCGGCGAGCGGCACCACCGCCGCCGGCGAGGGCAACGTCCTCGTCTCGGACAAGGCGCCGGGCCCCGAACTCGAACTGGCCCAGGCCTCCCGGAAGCTCTGGCCGGAACTGCTCGCCGCCCTCGCCGAAGAGCTCGGACCCGAACTGGCCGATGCCGAATGGGAACCCAAGGGCGGCCTGGTGGTCGCCACCGGCGACGAGTCCGCCGCCCCGCTCCGGGACTTCGCCGGCGCCCAGCGCGCCGCCGGCGTCAGGGCCGACCCCGTCACCGCCGCCGAGGCGGGCGCGCTCGAACCCCACCTGACCAAGGCGATCACCGCCGCCGTCCACTACCCCGAGGACGCCCAGCTGCAACCGGTGCTGGCCGCGACCGCGCTGCTGGCCGCCGTGCGCGCCCGCGGCGGCGAGGTCCGCTCCGGCGTCCGCGCCATCGGGATCGAGGCGGACGCGGGCGGGGCGTTCAAGGCGGTGCTCACCGACCGGGGCGCGATCGCCTGCGCCGCCGTCGTCAATGCCTGCGGCCCCTGGGCCGGGGCCTTCGCCGCCGACGCGGGCGCCCCGATCGCGGTGCTGCCGCGCCGGGGCATGGTCCTGGTGACCGCCCCGCTGCCGTACACGGTGCGGCACAAGGTCTATGACGCCGACTATGTGGGCGCCGTGGCCAGCGGCGACGCCGACCTCCAGACCTCGACCGTCGTCGAGTCCACCGGCACCGGGACCATCCTGATCGGATCGAGCCGGCAGCGCGTCGGTTTCGAGGAGCGGTTCGAGGTCCGGGTGCTGGCCGAGTTGGCGCGAAAGGCGCAGCGGCTCTTCCCGATCCTGGCCCGCGTCCCGGTCATGCGGGCCTACGGCGGCTTCCGCCCCTACGCCCCGGACCACCTGCCGATCATCGGAGCCGACCCGCGCGTGCCGGGGCTGTGGCACGCGACCGGACACGAGGGCGCCGGGATCGGCCTGGCCGCCGCGACCGGCCGCATGATCGCCGATCTCTACGCCGAGAAGGAAACCGCCGTGGATGCGAGCCCGTTCCGGGTGGATCGTCCGGCAGTGATCGAGGAGGTCGCCGCGTGAGGGTGCGAGTCGACGGCGAGGTCTGCGAGGCCGAGGAGGGCCAGACCGTGGCGGGCGTCCTGCTGGCCGCGGGGCGCAACTCGTGGCGGTCGACCCGCCGGGGCGGGCGTCCGCGCGGCGTGTTCTGCGGCATCGGCGTCTGCTTCGACTGCCTGGTGGTGGTGAACGGCGTGCCGGACGTGCGGGCCTGCCAGCGCCGGGTCGAACCGGACGACGAGATCCGCACGCAGCACGGGGCGGAGCTGCCCTCATGAGCCGCACTGTCGTGAGCAGCATTGTCGTGATCGGCGCCGGGCCCGCGGGCCTGGCCGCCACCCGAGCCGCCGCCGACACCGGTGCGGACGTGACGTTGATCGATGCGGCGCCGAAGCTCGGCGGCCAGTACCACCGCCAGGACGCCCGCACCGGGGACGAGCGGTTCGCGCTTCCCGCTGGCGTGCAACACCTTCGCGAGTCGGTGGTGTGGGCGATCGAGCCGATCGACGGCGGGCACCGGGCGCATGTCCGCACGGGGCCGGCCGATTCGCCGGATCGCACCGGAACCTCCATCGACGCCGCGGCGCTGGTCTTGGCGACCGGCGCCTACGACCGGGCGCTGCCGTTCCCCGGCTGGGACCTGCCGGGCGTGTTCACCGCCGGCGCGGCGCAGGCGCTCGCGAAGGGTCAGGGCGTGGCCGTGGGAAGCCGGGTGCTGGTGGCCGGGACCGGCCCGTTCCTGCTGCCGGTGGCCTCCTCGCTGGTCGGGGTGGGCGCTGAGGTGGTTGCGATCCTTGAAGCCAATGCGGCCGTTCGGGGTTGGCTGTCGAATCCGTTCGGGGCGCTGGCCGGTGCCGGCAAGGCCGGGGAGCTGGCCGCCTACGCGGCTACGCTGGTCCGCCATCGCATTCCCTACCGCGCCAGGCGGGCCGTGATCGAAGCGCACGGGGCCGACCGCGTCGAGGCGGTCACGACCGCTCGCTTGGATGCGGACTGGAGTCCCTTGCCCGGCAGCGAGAAGACCATGGAGGTCGACGCCGTCGCGGTCGGCTTCGGGTTCACCCCGCAACTCGAACTGGCCGTGTCGGCCCGCTGCGAGCTGCGCGACGGCTTCGTCGTTGTCGATGCGGCCCAGGCGACTTCGGTGCCGGGCGTGTTCGCGGCTGGCGAGCTGACCGGCATCGGCGGGGCGACATTGTCGGCGGCGGAGGGCGCTGTGGCCGGTGCGGCGGCGGCCCGCCACGTCGGCGCCGAGGTGCGCCCGCCGTTGCAGGCGATGCGCCGCATCCGTTCCGGTCGCCGCTTCGCCGCCGCGCTGGGCGAGGCGTACCCGGTCCGTCCGGGCTGGCGGACCTGGCTGCGCGACGACACGCTGGTGTGCCGCTGCGAAGAGGTCGACTACGCCGCCCTGCGCGGCGCCCGCAATGACCGCGACGCCACCGGTTCGCGCTCGCTGAAGCTGGTCAGCCGGGCCGGGCTCGGCCTGTGCCAGGGCCGGGTGTGCGGCGCGAACGTCGCCGAACTGTCAGGAATCGACGATCCCGCCGCCTTTGCGGGGCGCCCCATGGCCGTCCCGCTGCGGCTGTGCGAGCTGGCCGGTGCGGATCCCGAAGCCACCCCAGAGATCGAACCAGGAGTGAAGGTATGACCCAGGAGAAACTCGACGGCGTCATCGTGGCGACCGCCCTGCCCTACGCCGAGAATGAGGCTGCCCCGGCCGGGCTCCGCGTCGACTACGACCGTTTCGCGGAGCATTGCCGCTGGGTGATCGACAATGGCTGCCGGGGCGTGGGCCCCAACGGGTCCCTCGGGGAGTACTCCTCGCTGAGCAATGTCGAGCGCCGCAAGGTCGCGCAGACGGCGATCGAGACGGTCGGCGATGACGGCGTGGTCGTCGTCGGCGTGCACGGTCCGGGCGCCCACCAGGCCCGCGAGTGGGCCGAGTACGCGGCCGAGGACGGCGCCGACGGCGTCCTGTGCCTGCCGCCGACGATGTTCCGCGCCAATGACTCCGAGGTGATCCACCACTTCGAGCAGGTGGCGGCCGTGGGCCTGCCGGTCATGGTCTACAACAACCCGATCGACACCAAAGTGGACCTGACTCCGGCGCTGCTGGCCGAGATCGCGCAGATCGACAATGTGGTGGCCGTCAAGGAGTTCTCCGGCGACGTGCGGCGCGTGCTGGAGATCGCCGAGTCCGCCCCGGAGCTGAACATCGTGGCCGGAGCCGACGACGTCGCCCTGGAGGCCCTGCTCATGGGCGCGCGCGGCTGGTTCGCGGGCTTCCCCAACGTGTTCCCGGCCGAGTCGGTGCACCTGTACGACCTGGCCCTGGAGGGGCGCCTGGCCGAGGCGCGCGCGCTGTACGAGCCGCTCGTCGCGGCGTTCCGCTGGGACTCGCGCACCGAGTTCGTGCAGGCCATCAAGCACGGCATGGACCTGGTGGGCCGCTTCGGCGGGCCCTGCCGCCCCCCGCGCGGGCCCATGAACGGCAAGCAGCTGGGGGCGCTGGACGCCGACATGCGCAAGGCCATGGACTATCTGGCCGCGAACCCGCTGGGGGCGTGAGGTGCGGGCGTCCAGGTACTTCACGGCGGTCGACTCGCACACCGAGGGCATGCCCACCCGGGTCGTCACCGGCGGCATCGGGCCCATCCCCGGCGCCACGATGGCCGAGCGGCGCGAATACTTCATCGCCGAACTCGACCACATCCGCGAGTTTCTAGTGAACGAACCGCGGGGCCACTCGGCGATGAGCGGCGCGATCCTCCAGCCGCCCACCCGTCCCGACGCCGACTGGGGGGTGCTCTACATCGAGGTGTCGGGGTGCCTTCCCATGTGCGGCCACGGCACCATCGGGGTGGCGACCGTCCTGGTCGAAACCGGGATGGTGGAGGTCAGCGAGCCGGTCACCGAGGTGCGCCTGGACACCCCGGCCGGACTGGTCGTGGCCGAGGTGGCGGTGGCCGACGGCCGCGCCACCGCCGTCACGATCGCCAATGTGCAGTCCTTCGCGGCCGAACTCGATGCGGCCGTGGAGGTTCGAGGTCTCGGCGAGGTCACCTACGACATGGCCTACGGCGGCAACTTCTACGCGATCCTGCCGCTGGCCCGGATCGGCATCGACTTCGACCGGTCCAACAAGGACGAGATCCTCGCCGCCGGTCTGGCCATAATGGATGCCATCAATGAACAGCGGCCCCCGGTCCATCCGGAGCTGCCCGGTATCGACGACTGCAAGCACGTGCAGTTCACCGCGCCGGGATCCGACGGCTCCGATTCGCGCAATGCCATGGTGATCCACCCCGGCTGGTTCGACCGCTCCCCCTGCGGCACCGGCACTTCCGCCCGCATGGCCCAGCTGCACGCGCGCGGCGAGCTCGGCCTCCAAGAGGACTTCGTCAACGAGTCGTTCCTCGGCACCCGCTTCACCGGTCGGCTCACCGGCACCGCCGCCGTCGGAGGCGTCGATGCCGTGCTGCCCACCGTGACCGGCAGTGCCTGGATCACCGGCATGGGCCAGTATCTGCTCGACCCCACCGATCCGTTCCCCGCCGGCTTCACGCTCTGAGCCCGGGCCCGCCATCGCGAACGCCGCCAAGCAAACCGCACCACGCTACCGAGAGGACCGCAATGAGCGCCGAGACCAGCATCGACCCCCGCACGGGGGCGCCGTACGGGGTCGCCTTCGCACCGACCACGAGTGCCGAGGTGGCCCGGATCGCCGCGGCGGCGGCCGAGGCGGCCGGACCCTTCGAGGCGGCCGGGCGCGGCTTCCGGGCCGGCCTGCTGCGGGCGATCGGCGACGCGCTGGAGGACGCCCGCGAGCAGATCGTCACCGTCGCCGACCGCGAGACCGGCCTGGGCGAAAAGCGCCTGGGCGGCGAGCTCACCCGCACCGTCTACCAGGCGCGACTCTTCGCCGACGTGCTCGACGAGGGCTCCTACCTGGAGGCCGCCATCGACCACGCCGGCCCCACGCCCATGGGGCCGGGTCCCGATCTGCGGCGCATGCTCGTCCCCATTGGACCGGTCGCGGTGTTCGGCGCCGGCAACTTCCCCCTCGCCTTCGCCGTCCCCGGCGGCGACACCGTCTCGGCGCTGGCCGCCGGATCCCCGGTGGTGATCAAGGCGCACCCGTCCCACCCGGCGACGTCCCGTCTCACCTTCGACCTGATGGCCCGGGCCGCCGCTGCCTTCGGTGCGCCCCAAGGCATTCTGAGCCTGGTGTCCGGTCTGCAGGCCGGGGCCGACCTGGTCGCCGACCCGCGCATCCGCGCCGTCGCCTTCACCGGCTCCCTGCGCGGCGGCAAGGCCCTGCTGGAGATCATCAACGCTCGGCCCGAGCCGATCCCGTTCTACGGCGAGCTCTCCAGCCTCAACCCGGTCGTCGTCACCGAGGCCGCCGCCGCGACGCGCGGCGACGCCATCGCCGCCGGCCTGGTCGGGTCGTTCACCGCCTCGGGCGGGCAGCTGTGCACCAAACCGGGCCTGGTATTCGTCCCCGCGGGCGAGGCCGGGGACGCACTGGTCGCTGCCGCCGTCGCCGCGACCGGTGACGTCGCGGCCCCCTGGGCGCTGGGCGAGAACATCGGCGCCGCCTACGACGGCATCGCATCGGGCCTGGCCTCGCGGCCGGGCGTGAAGGTCATCGCCGAAGGGGGCCCCGTCCCGGGCGAGGGCTTCGCCATGCGGGCCCGGCTGCTGACCGCCCGGGCCGCCGACCTGAGCGAGGCCGATACCGAGGAGTGCTTCGGGCCCTTGGCGATCATCGCCCGCTACGACGGCGAGGCGGACCTGCGTTCGGCCCTGGACCGGCTGCCCGCGTCGCTGACCGGAACGCTGCACTGCGAAGACGACGAGGACGACCTCGCCGTCGAACTCACCGAGGCGCTGCGCGCCAAGGCGGGCCGAGTTCTCTACAATGGATTCCCGACCGGCGTGCTGGTCTCTTGGGCCCAGACCCACGGCGGCCCTTGGCCTTCGACCAATACCGCCCACACCTCGGTGGGCACCACCGCGATCCGCCGCTTCCTGCGCCCCGTCACCTGGCAGGACGCACCGGAGGCGGTCCTCCCGGCCGAACTTCAGGACGGCGATGCAGGCATCCCGCGCCGCATTGACGGGCGGCTCATGCTGCCTTAGAACTTGCTTCAATCCGATCAGGCGAGTATGGATCGCCCCCACGCCGGGCACTGCGAATACACCTCGGCCGGTACGAAAAGCGCTGGGCTGTTCCGTGCCGCGGCCGATAGCGTGTACGGCGTCAGACTTCAGAAGAGGAGGGGCGATGCAGGAGCCAGAGAAGTCGCGTGCGGTCAAGACGGCCGAGTCGATCTTGGCTTCGCTCGGCCTGGCAGCAGACGAGGCGGTCGTGATCCACGACTCGAACAAGCTCACGCTGCGGTTGCTGCCCTGCGATGTCCTGGCCCGGATCGCGCCCGCGGCGCACGGGGACGCGGAGTTCGAGCTCGACCTCGCCCTGCGCCTTGCCGAGGCGGGGTGCCCGGTGGCGGCGCCCGATCCTCGAACGGAACCGCGGGTCTACGCGCGCGATGGCTTCGACATCACCTTGTGGACCTACTACGAACCGGTTGCGCCTCAGGAGATTCCGCCGGGCGAATACGCCGAGGCGCTCGCGCGGCTCCACACCGGGATGCGGCAGGTCGAGATGCCGACGCCGCATTTCACGGACCGAGTCGAGTCGGCGCAGCAGCTCGTGGCCGACCGCGAGCTTACGCCAGAGCTGATCGAGGCAGACCGGGAACTACTCGCGGACACGTTGCGGGACCTGCGGAGCGCGGTCACCGGACGCGGCGCCGAACACCTGCTGCACGGCGAGCCGCACCCGGGGAACCTCCTCGCCACCAAGGGCGGGCCGTTGTTCATCGACTTCGAGACCTGCTGCCGGGGGCCCGTCGAGTTCGATCTCGCCCACGCCCCCGACGCGGTCGGTGATCACTACCCGGGCGTCGACCGTGACCTGCTGTACGAGTGCCGCATCCTCATGCTGGCCATGATCACGACGTGGCGCTGGGACCGCGAGGACCGGCTCCCGGACGGGCGCCGGCTCGGGAAGGAAGGGCTCGGGCAGATCCGCGCGGCGCTCGGGCGCTGATGAAAGGCCTTACAGCCGCGACCCTGAACCGTCAAGAGCATCAGTCCGGTTGAGAATGGATCGATATTCGTCGTCCCCGAAACCGTTCTGCCGGACGGAAACCGACGCGAGGCGACCAGGGGAGGATTGCGGTGATGATATTCAAAGGGATCGAATACTTCCCGGTGACCGATGACCCCGAAAAGCTGGCCTACCCGCACAGGAGATCGGACGCCGGCGCCGACTCGAAGGAACTGGCCGAATTCGCGGTCACCCTCGGCTTGACGCCCCCGGGCCGCCCAGCAGGCGGCAAATTGCCATTGATTGCCATGGTCTGGCCTGCGGGCGAAGCGACCGGCCTGCTGGTGTGGGACATCCATGAAATGGAGGAGGCCGACCGCGAGGAAGGACGGCACTGACCTGGCATGAAGGCCAGGGCTCGTGCAAGTTCCCGATGGCTTCGGTTGACGGTGGTTCTCGCTCCAACCCGATCGACAGTGACTGTCGGCTTTCCGACAGCGAATTCACCCCGACAAAGCTTGCGCCGCACCAGGCATCCCAATGAAGGGTCCGCCGCTGTTGCGACCGGCGCCGGGGTATCGCGGGCAAGAGCTCGAAGCATTCGTAGTGGTGGATGTATTGACTTGCCCGACCCGGGTTGTTAACGTGAACATCACCTGGTGGCCACCGTGCTCCCCCGGCACGTGCAGGCACGCCCGGTGCCCATGTACCCCTAAGGAGCAGTCATGCGTACCTCACCGTTCAGTCGCCGCCGGCTCTTCCAGACCGCCGGCGCGGCGGCCGTCGTCACCGCCGCGTCCACCTTCGGCATCGCCGCCCCGGCCTCGGCCGCACCGGGCGTTCTCTACACGAACCCGCTCATCCGGCAGCGCGCCGACCCGTTCATCGTGCGGCACACCGACGGCTACTACTACTTCACCGCGAGCGTCCCGACCTACGACCGGATCGTCATGCGCCGCTCGACCACGTTGCAGGGCTTGGCGACCGCCCAAGAAGTCACGGTGTGGTCGAAGCACACCAGCGGGCCGATGAGCTACCACATCTGGGCACCGGAGATCCACTACATCAGCGGCAAGTGGTACATCTACTTCGCCGCCGGGCGCGCCGAGGACGTCTGGGCCATCCGGATGTACGCCCTGGAGAACGCCAGCGCCAACCCGATGAGCGGCACCTGGACCGAGAAGGGCCAGATCACCACCCCGCGCGACTCGTTCGCCCTGGACGCCACCACGTTCACGGACGGCGGCACCCGCTACCTGTGCTGGGCGCAGAGCGACCCCGAACTGGGAAGCGGGACCAGCCTGTACCTGGCGGCGATGTCGAACCCGTGGACGATCACCGGCACCCCGGTCCGCATCAGCAAGCCCACCCTCTCCTGGGAGGTCATCGGCCACAAGGTGAACGAGGGCGCCGCCGTCGTGAAGCGGAACGGGCGGATCTTCATGACGTTCTCGGCCAGCGCCACGGACGCGAACTACGCGGTCGGTCTGCTGACCGCCTCCGAAGGCGCCAACCTGCTCAACGCGTCGTCGTGGGTCAAGAACCCGCAGCCGGTGCTGCGCAGCAACGAGTCCACGAGCCAGTACGGGCCGGGCCACAACTCGTTCACCGTCTCCGAGGACGGCCAGAGCGACATCATCGTCTACCACGCGCGGCCGTACAAGGACATCAGCGGCGACCCGCTGTACGACCCGAACCGGCACACCAGGATCCAGAAGTTCTACTGGAACGCTGACGGCACACCGAACTTCGGGATCCCCGTGGCGGACGGCCCGACCCCGTACCGGTTCGCGGTCCACGGGGCATCCGGGGTGTTCCTGAACCACTACGATTTCCGGCTCAGGGCGAACGCGAGCCCGGCGATGCTGGCCGACTCGCAGTTCCGGATCGTGACGGGCCTGGCCGGGTCGGGGACGGTGTCGCTGGAGTCGGCGAACTACCCGGGCTACTTCCTGCGGCACAAGAACTACGAGGTCTGGGTAGAGCGAAACGACGGCTCGTCGCTGTTCAAGGCGGATGCGAGCTTCCATCGGCGCAGCGGCCGGGCCGATGCCGCGGGCGCCTCGTTCGAGGCGACGAATGCCGCGGGCCGGTACGTCCAGAACGTCAATGGCATGGTGAATCTGCTGGCGGCCACGACCGACACCGCCAGGGCCGCGGCGACGTTCCACCTCGAATAGCGCACTCGAATCGGGCACTTGGGCGGTCATCGCAATGATGGCCGCTCATTCGCGTTCGAGATTCCCATCGGCGCCGCGGTCGCTCGGTCTGGTGAGAGGATGGGCCTGTCCGCCCGCGGCGTGTCGGGGCGGGCCGAGAACCCTTGACGGCGAGTGCGAACGGGTGGTTTCCATGCAGGTCAGCGAGGTCTTCGCCGATGCGTTCGAGCGGACGCGGGAGGAGGTCCACGCCGTGCTGGACGGCCTCTCCCAGGAGCAGTTGGACACGCGGCCGGGGCCCGGCGCGAACTCGATCGGATGGCTGGTGTGGCATATCGCGCGGGTCCAGGACGACCATGTCTCGGACGTCGCCGGACGGGCGCAGACGTGGACCGCGGACGGGTGGCACGAGCGGTTCGGACTGCCGCTCACGCCCGTCGACATCGGGTACGGGCACACCAGTGAGCAGGTGGCTCAGGTCAGCGGGATCGCCGCGGCCGAACTGAGGGCCTACTACGACGCGGTCCACGCCGCCAGTCTCGACTACGTCGGGACCGTCTCGGCCGCGGATCTCGACCGGATCGTGGACACGAGCTGGGATCCGCCGGTGACCCTGGGCGTGCGGCTCGTGAGCGTGGTGAACGACAATCACCAGCATGTCGGCCAGGCCGCCTACGTGCGGGGGCTGATCGAATCGAGCTGAGCGCTCGGCCCGCGCCCCTTCGGCGCTACCGCTTGGGCGGCAAAGCGACTCGAACCTGTCGCGGCGATTCGTAGTGTCGGCCTCCAGACGGTAGAGTTCTGCGTCTGGACAGTCCGGAGTGCGGACGGGAGCGGACATGATCGAGTTCGAGTCGGTGTCGAAGACGTACCCCGGCGGCACCGTCGCGGTCAGGGAGTTCTCACTTCAGGTGCCTTCGCACCGGACCGTGGTCCTGGTCGGCTCGTCGGGTTCGGGCAAGTCGACCCTGCTCCAGATGGTGAACCGCATGGCCGAACCCACCGGCGGACGGGTCCTGATCGACGGGGACGATGTCGCCGGCCGTGACGCGGTGGCGCTGCGCCGGTCCATCGGCTACGTCCTCCAGCACGGAGGCCTCCTGCCGCATCGGACCGTGCTGGACAATATCGCCACCGTCCCGGTCCTCAACAGGACCCCGCGCCGGCGCGCCCGGATCCAGGCCGCGGAACTGCTCGAACGCGTCGGCCTCGACGAGTCGCTGGGCACCCGGTACCCGTCCCAGCTCTCGGGCGGCCAGCAGCAACGGGTCGGCGTCGCACGCGCGCTCGCGGCCGACCCGAACATCCTGCTCATGGACGAGCCGTTCGGCGCGGTGGACCCGATCGTGCGCCGCGAGCTCCAGGCGGAACTCGCCCGGATCCAGGCCGACCTGGGCAAGACGATCGTGTTCGTGACCCACGACGTCGACGAGGCCCTGCGGCTCGGCGACGAGGTCGTGGTGCTCCGGCGCCACGGCGTGATCGCCCAGCGCGGCACCCCCGCACAGATCCTGGCCGCCCCGGCCGACGACTTCGTGCGCGACTTCATCGGCGCCGACCGGGACGAGCGCCGGCTCACGGTCGAACGGATCGACGGCCGCGATATCGCCGTGGACGGCACCGGGCGTCCGATAGGGGTGCTGGACTCATGACCTGGTTGGCGCTGAGCTGGCCGTACGTCCTGGAATTGACGGGGGAACACCTGCTCCTGAGCGTCCCGGCGGTCCTGTTGAGCGTGCTCATCGCCATCCCCATCGGACAGTTGGCGAACCGGCGGCCGACCGTCGGCGGATTCGTGCTCGGCGCGGCGAGCCTGATGTACGCGATCCCGGCGCTGCCGCTGCTCATCATCATCCCGGTGGTCTTCGGCTTCCCGCTGCGGTCCCCGGCCACGGTGATCACGGCCCTCACGGTGTACGGGACCGCGCTGCTGGTGCGGACCGCCGCCGACGCGTTCGGGTCGGTGGACGCCGAGGTGCGCGCGGCCGCGCTCGCCGTCGGCCATTCGCCGCGCGGCGTGTTCTGGCACGTCGACCTGCCGCTGGCGGTTCCGGTGCTGCTCTCCGGTGTGCGGGTGGTCGCCGTCAGCACGGTCAGCCTGGTGACGATCGGTGCGCTCATCGGCGTGCCCAGCCTGGGGTCGCTGCTCACCGACGGCTTCCAGCGCGGCATCACCGAGGAGGTCATGGTCGGTGTGGTCGCGACGATCCTCGTGGCGCTGGTGCTCGACGGGCTGCTGATCCTGACCGGGAGCGCCCTGGCGCCGTGGGCACGCCGGCGGAGCCCGCGCCCGAAGATCCTGGGGGCCACTCGATGAACCTGTTCATGGAGGCCCTCGCCTGGCTGGGCGACCCGGCGCACTGGTCCGGGGGCGGCGGCATCCCGACCCGCATCCTGCAGCACCTCGCGATCACCGCCGCCGCGGTCGGGATCGCCGGAGCGATCGCGCTGCCCGCCGGCATCCTCATCGGACATACGCGGCGCGGCGCGGGCCTGATCGGGGCACTGTCGGGCGCGGCCCGCGCGATCCCGACGCTGGGCCTGCTGACCCTGTTCGGACTGGCGTTCGGCATCGGGCTCAAGGCGTCGCTGGTGGCGTTGGTCGTCCTGGCGGTCCCGTCGATCCTGGCGGGCTCCTACGCGGGAATCCAGGCCGTCGACGCCGCGACCGTCTCGGCGGCCAAAGCGGTCGGGATGCGCCCGAGCCAGGTGATCTTCGGCGTGGAGCTGCCGCTCGCCTCGCCGGTGGTCATCGGCGGCATCCGCGCGGCGACCCTCCAAGTGGTCGCGACCGCGACCCTGGCCGCCTACATCGCCGACTTCGGCCTGGGCCGATACCTGTTCTCCGGCTTGAAGTCCCGCGACTACGCGCAGATGCTGGCCGGGGCCCTCCTGGTCGCGGCCCTCGCACTCGCGCTGGAGCTCGCCTTCGCCGCCGCGCAGCGATACGCCGCGTCCCGGCACGCCGCCCCAGCCCGTTCGGCCGGGCTCTTCAGATCCGACCGGACCGACACCCGACCCGCTCAGAAAGGCCCGACCTCATGAAACGACGCGTATTCTCCGCGGTCCTCGCACTCGCGGGAACGTCCGCGCTCACCGCCTGCTCCAGTTCAGACCCATTCGACTCCGGATCCGATGGCGGCGACGGAGCGACGATCGTCATCGGCTCCCAGGACTACTACTCCAACGAGATCGTCGCCGAGATCTACGCCCAGGCGCTCGAGGCGGAGGGGTACACCGTGGACCGCCAGTTCCGCATCGGGCAGCGCGAGGCGTACCTGCCGGAGATCGAGGAAGGCCAGATCGACCTGTTCCCCGAGTACACCGGCCCGCTGCTGCAGTACTGGAACCCCGACGCCGCGGTGAACCTGTCCGACGAGGTGTACGCCGAACTGGAGCAGACCGTGCCCGACGGGCTGCGGGTCCTCGACCAGTCCGCGGCGAACGACCAGGACTCCTACACGGTCACGCAGGAGTTCGCCGACGAGTGGAGCCTGACTGAGATCGGCGACCTCGCCGACGTGACCGACCCGCTCGTGCTGGGTGCGAACTCCGAGGCCGAGACCCGACCCTTCGGTCCCGACGGCATGAAGGAGGCCTACGGCATCGATATCGGCTTCACGCCCATCGAGGACGGCGGCGGCCCGCTCACCGTGCAGGCGCTCGAGGACGGGGACATCCAGCTGGCGGTCGTCTACACCGCTTCGCCCTCCATCGCCCAGGGCGGCCTGGTGACGCTCGAGGACCCCGAGGGCCTCTTCCTGGCCTCCAATGTGGTGCCGCTCGCCAGCGACAATGTCGACGACGACGCGGCGGCCGTCGTCAACGGCATCAGCGCGAGCATGGACACCGCCGACCTCATCGCCCTGAACGTGCGCAGCGTCGAGGAGGAGCTCCCGGCGGCGACCATCGCCGAGGACTGGCTCGCCGAGAATTCGAAGTAGCGAAGGGATCAGGCGCATGGAATCCAAGGAAGCGCGCGAGGTGGACGTCGTGGTGATCGGCGCGGGCGCGGTAGGCGAGAACGTCGCCGACCGGACCGTCCGCGGTGGACTGGAGACCGTGATCGTCGAAGGCGACCTCGTCGGCGGCGAATGCTCCTACTGGGCGTGCATGCCGTCGAAGGCCCTGCTCCGCTCGCCGCAGGTCCTCGCGGCCGCCAAGGCGCTCCCCGGCGCCGCCGAGGCCGTCACCGGCGACCTCGACGTCGCGGCGGTCCTGCGCAGGCGCGACTCGTTCACCAGCGAATGGTCGGATTCGGGTCAGGTGGGGTGGCTCGAAAGTGCCGGGATCGGCCTGATTCGCGGGCACGCGCGGTTGAGCGGCGAACGCGAGGTCACGGTGACGGCCGACGACGGAAGCACCCAGGTCATAGGCGCTCGGCACGCGGTCGTGGTCTCGACGGGCTCGGTCGCGAACATTCCGGACATCCCGGGGCTGCGCCGGGCTCGTCCGTGGACGAGCCGGGAGGCGACGAGCGCGCACTCGGTGCCCGAGAGCCTCGCGATCATCGGCGGCGGCGTCGTCGCGGCCGAAATGGCGAACGTGTACGCGGCGTTCGGCGCCGAGGTCACCGTCATCTCCAGGAGCGGCCTGCTGGCGGGCGTCGAGAGCTTCGCGGCCGACATGGTTATCGAGTCCCTGCGCTCACAGGGCGTCCAGATCATGACCGGCGTCGAGACCCGGAGCGTGGAGCGAACGGACGACGGGGTCCGCATCGAGACCGACGCGGGCACCGTCACCGCCGCCGAGGTGCTCGCGGCGGCCGGGCGCAGGCCCGCGACCACCGACCTCGGCCTCGACCGGATCGGCCTCGAACCCGGCTCGACGCTCGAGACCGACGACACGCTTCGCGTCGACGGCTTCGACTGGCTCTATGCCACCGGCGATGTCAACGGCCGGGCGCTGCTGACCCACCAGGGCAAGTACCAAGCCCGCGCGGCAGGCGACGTGATCGCCGCACGCGCCGCGGGCCGCCCGGTCGACGACGTGCCGTGGGGCGCGCACGTGGCGACCGCCGACCACAACGCGGTGCCGCAGGTCGTGTTCACCGACCCCGAGATCGCCGCCGTCGGACCCACCGCCGAGCAGGCGCGCGAAAGCGGCAGGACCGTCCGGGTCGTCGACTACGACCTGGGCCATGTCGCGGGGGCGAGCCTCTCCCGCGACGGCTACGAGGGGGCCGCGCGCATGATCGTCGACGAGGACCGCGGCGTGATGATCGGAGCGACCTTCGTCGGCCCGGACGTCGCCGAACTCGTGCAGACGGCCACCACGGCGATCGTCGGTGAAGTCCCGATCGACCGCCTCTGGCATGCGGTCCCGGCCTACCCGAGCGTCAGCGAGATCTGGCTGCGCCTCCTGGAGGAATACGGGCGCCCTTCCGGGACCTGAATCCCCGGCCCGGTCGACGGGATACTAGCGGCGCACGTCGTAGACGAAGTGGGTCACGCCGTCACCGGGCACGACCTTCGAGGGATTGCCGAACATGAGCGGTTCGTGCGTCCCACCAGCGGCGAAGAACGGGCGGCCGGAGCCGAACACCACCGGGACGACGTTCATGACGACCTGGTCGATGAGGCCGAGCCGGAGCGCCTGGCCGCCGATCTGGCCCGCGGCGACGTCGACGAGCCGGTCACCGGCGTACTCCCGGGCCGCGGCGATGCCCTGCACCCGCCCGAGCACGAATCGATCCCGCCCACGCGCCGGGTCAGTCCCAGACGGCGGACGGGATCGTCGGTGTCGCTCAGACCTGGCCCCAGAAGGCGTCTTCGGCGTCCTGGTCGGCCGAGAACAGCCACATCTCGGCGATCTTGCCGCCCTCGACACGCAGGACGTCGATGCCGTCCATCGACATCTCGGCGCCCTCGCGCTCGCCGGAGAAGTGCACCGGGAACGCGGCCAAGTCGCCGTTGATCATCGGTCCGCCGGTGAACTTGAGCGCGAACGTGCCGGCGGTGAGGTCCATCTGGCCGCCGATCATCTCCCCTACCGCCGCCGCGCCGTCCTTGAGGCCGGCGAAGCGGTGGCCGCCGGGCTGGTGCCAGGCGATATCGGGGGCGAACAGGCCGGTGGCGGTGGGGATGTCGCCGGAGGACATCGCCTCGTAGTACTGCTGGGCCACGGCGGCGGTGTTGGACTCGGTCATCGGATCGCTCCCTAGTGCGTTGTGCCTGCGTTCCGTCTATAGTCACTATCGGAAACCGGCCACTGCAACGTAACCATTGGAGTTTTGTGTCGCATGTCATACGAGCCTGATTGGAATGTGCTGACGCAGACCTGCCCCTCGCGCACCTCGCTGGCGAGGATCGCCAACAAGTGGACGGCGATGATCGTCATCGTGCTCGGCAAGGGCCGCACGCGCTTCCGCGATCTGCGCCACGCGGTGGAGGGCATCAGCGGGAAGGTCCTCACCGAGACGCTGCGCGACCTCGAACGCGACGGCCTGGTCGCCCGCCATGTCTTCGCCGAGGTCCCGCCCCGGGTCGAGTACGAGCTGACCGACCTGGGCCGCACCCTGTACGGGCCGCTGAGCGCGATCGGGCAGTGGGCCGAGGCCCACATCGCCGAAGTCCTCGACGCGCGCGAGTCCTACGACCGCCAACGCTGACGGCGCGATGGTGAAAACCGACCACTAGTCGGTGAACACAGCCCTTCCCGTCACCGACGCCCGCTCCTAGGCTCGACGGATGGCGGCCCCAGGCCGTCGATCGAAAGGACGGCATGCTCACCTACGACCTCATCCACCCTCCGCTCCTCGCCGCGCTCGCGTCGGCCGGGCACGGTTCGCGGATCCTCATCGCCGACGGCCACTTCCCCTGCTCGACGCACACGAATCCGGCGGCGGCGATGATCCACCTCAACCTGCGCCCCGGCCTGCTGAACGTCGACGACGTGCTCGTGACCCTGCTCGACGCCGTCCCGGTCGAGCACGCGACCGTCATGGGCTCGGGCGGCCCGCCCGTCACCGCCCACGACGGCTACCGAGTCGCACTCGGAGCGCACGTCCCGTTCGAGCAGGTCGAACGGTTCGCGTTCTACGACCTCGCCCGGACACCCGACACCGCCGTGGTCATCGCCACCGGAGACCAGCGCCAGTACGCGAACCTGCTGCTGACCGTCGGCGTCGCCGGCGTGACACCCCGAAAGGAGCACTCATCATGACTGGAACGCACCGCGAGGGCCTTCCCGACTGGGCGCGGGAGGCGAGCTTCGGCGTCTTCATCCACTGGGGAGCGTACTCGGTGCCCGCGTGGGCCGAGCCGATCGGCGCGCTGGGCACGATCCCCGACGAGCAATGGTTCGCCCACAACCCCTATGCCGAGTGGTACGCGAACACCATCCGCATCGAAGGGTCGCCGGCCGCGCGGCACCACGCGGAGGTCTACGGGTCGGCGCCCTACGAGGACTTCCTCGACCGGTGGCAGGCCGAGAGCTACGACCCCGCCGAATGGGCGCGGCTCTTCCGAAGGCTGGGCGCGGACTACGTCGTGCCCGTGACGAAGCACCACGACGGCGTGACGCTGTGGGACGCGCCCGGGAGCGAAGGGTTCAACTCCGTCGACCGCGGCCCGAAACGCGACCTGATCGGCCCGCTCGCTGCGGCGGTGCGCGCGGAGGGGATGCGCTTCGGCGTCTACTACTCCGGCGGCCTCGACTGGTCGGTCGCCGACCATCCGCCCATCGAGATCGTCGACCACCTCCGCACGCACCGGCCCGTCGACGCCGAGTACGCCGCCGCGGCCACTGCTCACGTGCGCGACCTGATCGACCGCTACGAGCCGTCGGTGCTCTGGAACGACATCGACTGGCCGGACGCTGGGAAGGCGGACGGCTCGCTCGCCGAGCTGATGGCGCAATACCGCGGCGTGGTCCCCGACGGCATCGTGAACGACCGCTGGGGCGCCGACGTCTGGGACTACCGCACGAGCGAGTACTCCGCGGGATCGAACCACGAGACGGGCACCGGCTGGGAAAACAATCGCGGGCTCGGATTCTCCTTCGGCTACAACCGGATCGAGGACCAATCGCTCACCCTGAGCCCGCGGGGACTGGCGCAGCACTACGCGGACGTGGTCGCACGGGGCGGCCGGTTCCTGCTCAATGTCGGACCGGACTCCTCCGGCCGCATCCCCGATGTCCAGTTGCGGACGCTCGAAGGCGTGGCCGCGTGGATGGCCGAGGTCAAGCCGCACACCACCGACCGGCGGTTCCCGGGCGACGATGAAGTCGCGGTGTCCGCCGACGCGGACAACTGGTGCCGCACCTGGGCGAGCGGCGGCCGGCTCGTGGTGGTCGCCGACCGGCCCGAAGCCGTCCGCGTCACCGCGCCAGGCTACGAGATCGTGCACGTCGCCCTTCCCGAGTGACCGCCGGAGCGAGCCGAGCGAGAGGTCGGCGGGAGGGTTGCGGACACCGTTCCCGCCGACCTCTGACTCGGCGTCATCGGCTTCAGCGTTCGGGCTGGAGGTCCTCGCTGTGCGCGATGCGCCAGAGCGCGAGGGCGATGGCAGCGCGTTGGCGACCGCCGGGTCGTGCCAGCGCGATGTCGTGCCGGGCCTCCAGCCACGCGAGACGTTCCTGGAGGGTGGAGTGATGGACGTGCAGGCTGCTCGCGGCCTGGCGCAGGCTGGTCTGGTCGAGGGCGGCCTGGAGCGTGTCCACTATCCAGGGATGCGACGCCAGGGCCTGGTCCAGGCGTTGGACTTCGGGCACGGCCCCGGCCTCTTGCGGCGTGAAGCGCTCGGCGAGGGCGGCGACGGCGCCGAGGTCCTCGTAGCGCACCACGGACGCGCCCGGCCCGTCGATGCGATCGACCAGGCGGAACGCGGTGGCGGCGCGTTCGAGCGCGGTCGGCAGGTCCGCCGGTTCACGCGCCACTGCAGTGCCGGCCCACAGGTCGGGCGGGAAGACGGGTGTTCCGGGAGCCAGCGCGACCACATACCGACCCACGGTGGTGGCAAGCGGCCCCGGCCGGCCGGGGGCGGTGCCGACGACGACGGTCACCGGACCGGTGAGACCGAGGGCCTCCACCGCGCTCCGCCGGTCAGTCTCGGCGGCATCCGGGTCGCATGCGACCCGGACCAGGGCGCCGGTGGTTCGCGGGACGGATCGATTGAGCGCCTGGACGGTCCGCGCCGCGCGCTCCAGCAGGAGCGAATCCAGCGGACCGGCCGCCGCGGCGGGCCGTTCGAGCCAGACCCGGGTGCCGATGCGACCCGGCACCGCCAGCCGCGCCGACGAGACGTGCTCGGTGTCCGGCAGCCGCCTGCCCTCGGGATCGAACCGCCGGACGACACCGCGTTCGGCGTCGTGCAGGCCGGCTGGGCAACCCGCCAGCGCCGCCATCGCCCGGACCACGGCCGCGGACGTGGCCCGCTCCTCGACGAGGCGGTCGAAATGGTCGATGACGCGCAACGCGGCGGCCGAGGGGTCGTCGCTGGACTCCAGCTTGCCGATGAGCTCACGCACTCGAACCTCCAACGCCGCCCTCACTGCTCCTGTGTGTGAAGGCTAGCTCCGCCTCAGGCTTCGAGGGCCCGCCGGATGAACTCGTCCCGGGTGGCGTTCGAAGCCCGTGAGACGGCCGCATGCCCCGCTATCATGTCCGAGGCGTGGAAGGCCCCGCCCCACATGTGCAGGTCGACGTTCACTCCGGCTTGGGAGAGCCGGGTCGCGTAGTCGAGGATCTCGTCGCGGAAGACCTCCACCGAACCGGTGTCGATGTAGGTGCGTGGCAGGCCGGTGAGGTCCTGGGCGCGTGCGGGGGCGGCGTAGGGCGACACGTCGGGGCCGCCGCGCCGCTCGCCGAGCAGTGCGGTCCAGCCGAAGAGGTTGGCGTTGCGGTCCCACACGCCTTCGCCGTCGAGCATGCGGCTGCTGTGGGTCGCGAAGCGGTCGTCGAGCATCGGGCAGATGAGGATCTGGTGGCTGAGGTCCGGGAACGCCCGGTCGCGGGCGAGGAGCGCGGTCCCGGCGGCGAGGCCGCCGCCGGCGCTGCCGCCGACGATGATGAGCCGGTCGGGGTCGATGCCGAGTTCGGACGCGTGCTTCGCCGTCCACGCCAGTCCGGCGTAGCAGTCCTCGACCGGCGCGGGGTCGGGGTGCTCGGGGGCGAGGCGATACTCCACCGAGACCACGACGGCGTCCCCGTCGGCGACGTACGGCAGGTTCAGTTCGACGCCGGACCGGCGGTCGCCGAGGATCATGCCGCCGCCGTGGATGTTGAAGATGCCGCCGACCGGGCCGCGAGGGCTGGCCGGGCTGAGGATGAGCAACGTGATCTCCGGTGCCCCCTCCGGGCCGGGAACCTGGCGTTCTTCGACCCGGACGCGCCCGCCCACCGTCAGATCCGTCGGCTCCACGACCGAAGGCTATGCGCGTCTTGATGGGTGGTCGATTCGGGCGCTCGCGCGCAAGTTCAAGGTCGGTCGGGACCACGGTGCGAGAGGCCCTGGCGTCTGCGTTTCCCGAGGCGCGCAAGCCGATGCCGCCCAGGAAGTCCAGTCTGGACTCGTTCAAGGGCGCGATCGATGCCATCCTGATCGCCGATCTCGACGCGCCGAGGAAGCAGCGGCAAGCCGCGAAGCGCATGTTCGACCGCCCGATCGAGGAGTGGAGCATGACCGACGTGTCGTATCCGGTCGTGGCCGACTACATCGCCGAGCGTCGGCCCCAGATCGCGTTCGAGGCCAGGGGCGAGCTGCCCGAGGCGTTCATCCGCCAGACCTACCAGCCCGGCACCGGCCTCAATCGCTCGGAGGGGACGGTCAGGTAAGGAAGTTGGCGATCCGTTCCGCGAACGCTTCAGGCGTGGCGATCTCGATGCCCAGACTTTCAGCTTTGGCACGTTTACTACCGGCTTTCGCGCCCGCGACGACCAGGCCCGTGTTCTTGGAAACGCTCGAAGACGCGCGGCCTCCCGCGCTGGCGATCAGTTCGGTCATCTCGGTCCGGGAGTAGGACTCCAACGGTCCGGTCATCCCTCCGGTTACGACGACTGTCATCCCGGCCAGAGGAAGGTCTTCACCCTGGTCCCCCGCCGCAGCCGACTTCTGGTCCTGGTCGGCATCGGCCGGAGCGGGAGGGACGAACCCGGGCTGGTCCAGGTTCACTCCGGCGGCCTTGAGCTTGTCGATCACCGGCGCCAGCTCTTCGAGCTCTGCCACGATCACGGGGGCTTTCTCTCCGCCGATGCCGTCGACCTGCTCCAGCGCTGCGGCGTCGGCGTCCTGGATCGCCTGCATCGAACCGAAGTGGGTGGCGATGCGCAGCGACATGGACCGGCCGGTGCCCAGAATGCCGAGGGCGCAGAAGATCCGGTTCAAAGGCTTGGTCCTGGCGGCGGCAATGGCGGCCAGGAGGTTGTCGGCGCTCTTCTCCCCCATGCGGTCCAATGTGAGCAGCTGCTCGCGGAAGAGCGTGAACAGATCGGCGTAGTCCTCGATGAGGTCGAGTTCGACCAACTGGACGACGATTCTCTCGCCGAGGCCGTCGATGTCGAGCGCGTCACGGGCGACCGCGTACCGGATCGCCTCGACCTGGCCACAGGCACGGCCACGAACGCACCGCCACCGCTCCTGGGACCGGTCGATGTCTGCGCCGCAACGCGGGCAGGCTGTCGGGAACTCGATGGGGCGCTCGTCGCCGGTGCGCTGGCTTGCGACGGCGCCTTCAACGCGCGGAATGACTTCACCGGCGCGGAGGACGAACACCTTGTCGCCCAGCATCAGGTCCTTCCGTCCGATGTCGGCGACGTTGTGCAAACTCGCGTACGTGATGGTGGTGCCGCCGACTTCGACGGGTTCGAGGACGGCGCGCGGGGCGATGACACCGGTCCGGCCGACGTTCCACTCCACTGCCCGCAATGTCGTGATCTTCTGCGCGGCCGGGAACTTGAACGCGGTCGCCCAATGCGGGATGCGTGAGCCCGTACCGGCTTCGTTCTGGTCGGCTCTGGAGTCGGCTTTGATGACGGCACCGTCAAGCTCGAAGTCGAGATTCGCACGGAGGGCACCGATTTCGTGGACCCGCGCAAGGACCGCATCGAGGCTCGTGCAGGCGAGCGTGGCGACCGGTGTTCCCGCAGCAGTGCCGATGCCGAGCGCGGCCAGGCGGGCGATGAGCTCCGTGTGGGTCAGGTCCGCCAGGGTCGGGTCGCTGGTGTGATCGGGGCTGGTCACCGCGTCGTAGGCGAGGAACGTCTGCTCGACCTGGTAGTCGCGGTCTTTGGCACGCAGCGACCCGGACGAGGCGTTGCGGCGGTTCGCGAACGCTTGGCCGCCGAGCGCACCTCGCGCCTCGTTCGCGGCAGCGAACTGGGCCTCGGTCATCAGCACTTCCCCGCGGACCTCGACCGTGACCGGCTCGGCGAGGGCCGCCGGTAGACCGGTGATGTGCCCGATCGTGTGCGACACGTCCTCGCCGGAGGAACCGTCGCCGCGCGTCACGAGCTGGACGAGCTTGCCCTCGACGTACCGGGCCGCGAGCGCGACACCGTCAAGTTTGGGCTCCACCGCCCATGCGGTCACCACTCGTCCGCCGAGGCGGCGCTCCAGGGACGCCGCCCAGTCGCTCAGGTCCTCGTCGGAGAAGACGTTGCCGAGCGACAACATCCGCACCGAATGTTCGACGTCACCGGTCGTCACCCCTGCCGCGACCGCACGCGTCGGCGAGTCCGCTGCAATATCGCCGGGATGCGCGGCTTCCCAAGCGGTGATGCCGCGCAGCAGCCGATCATACGTTTCATCGTCCATACCGGACTCGCCCGAGCCGTAGTAGGCGTCAGCGGCGGCACGCGCCTGCTCGACTGCCCGCCGGTACGCGCCAAGGTCCGGCAAGCTCACGGCCGCCACAGTAGAAGATTCAATCATGTCCCAATATTGTCACCTGGGTACGACAGAACATGTGCCGCCGAAAGGCCCCCAGAACATCTGACCTGCGGCGGCACCATGTGTCGGACAGCCCCCGCTGCGTGAGGTTTGCCATGCGCTCCTCACTCTTCACCGCGCCGACTACCGCCAGAACCGCCTCCCCTCCGGATTCATCCCGGACATGAAGGTCATAGACATGCGCGACCCCGCCAACCTGGTCGAGCTTCCTGTAGACGGTTGAACAGGCCGCGATTCCGTTCCAAGCTGCTTCGCTCCTGGAACAGCTAGCTGCCGGGGTGGTCGGGCGGGCAGAATCGGAGGGTGCCGAGGAGGGCCGACGATGAACGTCAACGTGGACCGATCGAGCGTCGCCGCGGGAGACGACTTCTACCCGCACGCCCAGACGATCGACCTGCCGGAATCGAGCACGATCGCCGAGGCGATCGCTCGGCGCCTGCCGCTATCCAGCGGGTCAAGTCTGAAGCTTTGCGACTATTTCCGATCCACGAAGGAAAACCCGAATGGCCGATGCCTGATGTTTCTGCTGGTAGAACACCCAGACTCTCAGACGTCCTAAAATATGGGACACTGACCAGAGGTTTCACCCCGATGGGTGAAGAATTTTGAGCCGCAGTCACTTTCGATCCAAAACTTTGGCCGGTATTTGGCCGGAAACTGCCTGACCTTGGCCGGAAGGCGGAGCACGCGTCCAGCGGTGAACAGCCTCTCCCAGTTAGAGCTTGTCTCAGTTGGTGAGTCCCACGGCGCAGTTAGTGCTGGCCATTGCAGCGGACATGCGTCAGTACTGCGTCGCTGATCCTGAACCAGTAGGCTCGGCTCGATGGTTGACGCCTGGGACGAAATCGCTGACTGGTATGCCGAGCGGCTGCATGCCGGCTCGGCCATGCATGAGTTCGCCCGAGACATACTCCTCGAACATCTTCCAGCGGACCTTGACGGCGAGCGGGTAGTCGACGTGGGTTGCGGTGAGGGCCTGTTGACGCGCGCGGCCGCCGAGCGGGGGGCGAAGGCCCTGGGTATCGATCCGGCCCAGCGCATGATCGAGCATGCACTGGCCGCCGAGGCCGCGCACCAGACTGGTGCGGAGTACGCCGTCGACGACGGCTGCACCCTCGCTACGGTCCCGTCAGGATCGACCGACTGGGTGATAGCGGGCCTGTCGCTGAACAACGTTCCCGATCTGAGCGCCGCCATCCAGGCAATCCGTCGGGTGCTGGTGGTCGGAGGCCAGGTCGTGTTCACCATCCCGCATCCGTGCTTCGAAGCGCCCGGTGCGAACTGGACGGACCAGGCGGGCTCGCCCCGTCGGGTGGTCGGTGATTATGCGACCGAAGGCTTCTGGCGTTCGACCAACCCGCAGGGTGTGCGTCGTGCCGGGAACCAGCATCGGATGCTGAGCACCTATGTCACCGCCTTGATCGGTAACGGCTTCGTCCTTGAGGCGATGGCAGAGCCCGTCCCCGATGAGAGCGTGGTCGCCGAGCAGCCCCGACGTGCCGGACTGCCGCCGTTCATTGTCGTTCGTGTCCGCCTGGACGCGAACGAGATCCCCGGTTGACGGAGGATGCTCTGATTTCGACGATGCTCTCGGGGCAAGGCTCAGCGCTGCCGCGGAGATTGGGGCTCAGAACGCGTCTCAGTCGCTGCGCATTAGGTGTGATATCACTCGGCTGTGGATGAGTTCGCCAAGCGCCTTGTGCCCGATGGGCTGTGGGAGATCGTCGAACCGCTGATCCCGGTCGCGCCGAAGCGCGTCCAGGGAGGTGGGATCGCCCGAGCTGATCTCTTCGCCGCATTCCTCGCCCTCGCAGCACCCCTCACCTGCTACAAGAAACTGGCCAACTGAGACAAGCTTAGTCGGGAGTCAAGTGACCTCAAGAGAGCCCGCCACCGCAGCGATCTTGTCGTGGTAGAGCGCGATCTTCGGCCGCGGCCCGCCGGTGGTCAGTAGGTAGCGGCGCCATCCGTCGGCTGTGAGCTGGCCTTTGATCGTTACTCGCAGCTCTACGGGCATCCGATTGCTTCGCAGTTCGTCATTCGCGCGACTGAGCGCTGCCGGTGACTGGTGCGCAAGCGCGTTGCGCACCAACCGCATGGCGAGCACTGACTTGAACTCAAACTTCCTGATATTCAGGAGAGTCTGCCGGTAATCCCCCGCCAGCCATCGCTCAGCATGCTTCCTCAAGTCCGCATACTCACGCAGAACGATATTGGCATCTTTGCTGTCGAGGATTGCGCGTGCCGAATCCATGTTGAAGTGTGACTGAGTGATCAGGGTGGCCGCCACATGGGACTTGGGCACCCCCAGCTCTCTGATCGCGTATTGCTCCAATTGGTCGGAGAGGTTTTGTGCTGCTCGGCTGGAGTCTTTATTCACCGCCGCTATCAACCAATCGGAGAAGAAAACCTCCCAGGATACCGCGAGCGCGAAGAAGGCGTCCGAAGCAACCCGTCGGCGCAGCCGCAGGTCTTGCTTGCCGAGTGCGGCGTCGATCGACTCCCAATCACCCAAGGCGTTTTGGGTCGCTTCGACGAAGTCATTGACGATGGCGTTGGGCGAGGATTTGTTCATGGATGCATGGTAGAACCAGCACCGCGTCGCGGCAGGACTCTCACAGTCTGGCGAAAGCGGCCAGTACTGAGGCGGCGTCGGCGACCGGGATCAACGCATTGAGCCAGCGGTGATGCAAGCATGCCGGAAATCGAAGGGGGTCTTGACCACAGGAGATACCTGTTCCTCCGTGGTGAATGCCAGTTTGCGGGCACATTTGAGTATGGAACGGCAGGTTCCGAGTCAATTTCCTTCCGGGTAGAGCTGTTCCAGGCCAACGAGGTGAATGCGTGAGTTGGATGCCGCCGCCGCCTGGACTCCTTCGGCGAAACCCGCTGCGCTGAAGAGCATGAGGTGGGCGTCAGCGGTGTCGAACTTCCTTTCATTGAGGAGCTCTCGGGCTCGGAGAAGCCTGTCGAGGTGGCCGGTGTCGATGATCTCGCCCCATTTCGCCTCGCCCAGGGCCAAAACCCGGCGTCGATCCGCGGACTCGGCGGCGGTCACGGCAACGTCGATCTCGATCTGCGTGCGGGAGCGAGGGTCGTTGACGACGGCGTTCCCGACCCGATCCGCGAATTCTCCGAGGATCTCAAAGTCGTGGTCCCGCACGTAGGAGCGGCAGATGCTCTCGAAGTGCGGACCCAGAATCTGGGTCTTGAAGGTGTGCTGCACCGATTCCCAGACCTGGGCGGCCCGGCCGGACTCCAGTGCCGTCCATCGTGTCCGCATGATCGCTTCGTAGAAGGTGATCAGCGGTTCACTGATGCGGTATTGGACCCGCTTGGCGCCGAAGGTGTCCGGTTGACGCTCGATGAGGCCGCAATCATCGAGGACCCGAAGCGGGTGCGCGATTTCAGCGGACTTGCGGCCGACGTAGTTCGCGATGCCGCCGTTGGTGCAGTTGCCCGCAGCGATGGCGGCCAGCACGGATTGGTAAATGGCCGGATCCCGAATGTCGGGCTCTTCTGAGAGCAGGTAGCGCGCTTCGCGGAACAGGGGCACCTGCGGGTTGAGCACGGTACGGGTGATCCAAGCGTCGAAGTCTCCCAGGTCAGTCGGGACGTCGCCGCGGTTGAACTCGTACCGGTACGCGGGGGTTCCGCCGACGACCGAATGGACGAGCATTGCGAGGCGCGGATCGCCGATGCCCCAGAACTCGGCGGCGTCGCGGTAGCCGAACGGCCTGATGATCAACTCCAAACCGGCGCGGCCGCGCAACGGTGCGGTCCCTGATAGCAGCTTCCCCATGACCGAAAGCGCCGAGCCGCAGAGGATCAGGCGGGCGCTGCTGTCGGCACCGGAACCGCCGGGCCCGAGCTCACGCTGCAGTATCGAAGGCAGCGCGGGCGAAGCGGCGGTCAGGAACGGGAACTCGTCGATCACCACCGGGCGGGGGCTGCCTTGCACACTGGTGAACATGTGACGAACCGCCTCGTCCCAGGTGTGGACGTCGGCCCGGGGCACGTGGCCGGTCTGCTGGGAGATGCTGCGCGTGAACTGGCGGATCGACTCCGCCTCGGTGGCCTCGGTCGCGCCGAAATACACCCCGTCGGCGGCCTCGGCGAGGGCGCGGAGCAAGTAGCTCTTGCCCTGGCGGCGACGTCCCAAGACGACGCAGAGCGTCGCGCCCCCCGCCGCCGACCCCGTCGCGGGCAGAAAGGCCGTGAGTCCGGCCCACTCCTGGTGCCGATCGAACACGGACGCCGGTTTCTCCATGACAACTCCCCATCTTCACTAAACCACAATTTAGTAATGTGTAGTTTAGTAGAGGTCGGGCGGCGTGGTCAAGCGACTCGCCGATCGACGGCCCCTGCCCTGACCAGCCATGGACTGGACCTGAAGGATGAAGGGATCGGTCACCGGTTGCGAGGTGGCCAGGGGAAACCGAGTGCTTCGGCGTGTTCTCTCGACCCGCCGGAGTGCCTCTTGACGGTCTTCGGGTCGGCCGACCGCAGGTCCGCCACGACCCGCTCGACGGCGGCGGTCACCGCGGTGTCGTCCACGACGACCGCGTCGGGTACCTCGAACGCGTACCGAAACTGAAGCCACGGCTGCTTCTCTTCCTCCGATTCGCGACCGGGGTAGTTGAAGTAGAACTGAACCGTTGAACGCTCACGGTTCCAGGAACTGACCCATCCGAGGCCGCATTCCCAGCGCGAGAGCAGCTCGGGCTCGGCCATGATCCGTTCGCGCAGCAGCCGCGCGGCGCGTCGGGCAGGCCATTCCCAAGTGAAGTCACTTGCAGCCCTGGCGATCTCGGTGTCATACGCAGCGGCGTCGAAACTGAAGCGAACCGGTCCCTCCTTGCTGCGGTGCGTATGCCGGACCTCCCATTCGACCAGGCCAGCCTTCTCATCTCGCCAGATCCGGGCCCGCAGGGCCCCGCAGCACCCTTCGGTGCAGTCGGGTTCGGCGAGCCGGACCTCGCGGGGCTCGACCGTGGCCCGCAAACCCCCCTGCCTCTGGAGCATCCATTCAGGGGAGTCCCCGAACCCCTGGTTGAAGAGCCGCTCGATGAGCGGGACGCCGTCGACCAGGAGCTGGGTTCGCGCGTCGCCGCCGTTTCCAGGGTCGGGGACGATGACCCGGACCGCGATCCCGGACGGCATGGTCTCCGGTTCCGCGAGCACTGCCCGTCCGATCTGGCGGCTCACCCAGATCAAGGTTCCCGAGGCCGGGTGGCGTGCCAGCGCCCGCTCGACGTCGCCGGCCACTTCCGGTGCCCTCAGCAGCATCCGGAGTGATTCGGCTGTGGCCTCGCGTTCGCCGGGGGCGAAGCCGAGCAGCGCGAACCTGCCGTAGCGGACCTCGTCCCATACTCGTGCGATCGTGACCAGGACGGCCGGGTGGCGGCTGAGGTCGCGGGGCGTTTCGGCGAGGACTTTGACGACCTTGGCGAACCCTTGGTGCCCGATGAGCCGCCGCGGTGTCCCAGGCAGACAGAGCAGCATCTCGGCAAGACTGGCTGTCTGCTTGGGCGACAAGGAACCGAGCAGTGCCTCGATGTCCGCGTCCGGCTGGCCCGCGAGTCCTTCCACCACGGTGGTGCGGTCCCGTCGGGGCGTACGCTCGGCGACCTTGAGCAGGTGCGGCGCCGATCCCGGCAGCCGCCCGAGCGCCCTGACCGCGTAGTACCCGAGGTCTTGCCCGAGCATCGCCAGTTCACGCAGCAGGTCCGCGTCGTCGCTGCGTGCGATGTCGGCCATGAGGTGGAGTCCGGTCAGGACCTCGGCGTTCGAGACGCCGTTGCGCAGCAGGTGGAGGGCGATGGTGTGGATTCGGTCGGCAGGAAGGTCGAGGTCGGATGCTTCCAGGGCCGGGGGACGCCCGGATCTGAAGGTGTTGTGCCGCAGCCGTTCGCTGAGCCGTTCAAGGTCAGCGGCCACGCCGCTTCCGGCGGGGCGCACGATGTCGGCCAGGAACGCGCGGGCGGCGCGCCGCCGTTCGATCCGGGTCTTGAGGTCCGGCCGATCGTTGAAGGACGGTTCGGATAGCGGATCGCCACTGCCGGGGAACGGCCGTCTCGCGGATTCGCTGATGGCCTTGACTTCGGCCTCGGGAAGCGGGCCTTCGGGGTATTTCGCGATGAGGTCGCGGATGCGGTGATGGACGGGGACGAGGCCGGGGTCGAGCGCACTGCGCTCGCCGGACGTCGTCATGAACCTGAGGTACTCGTTTCGTCGAACATCATGCGGGCAGCCTACCCCGGGCACGCAACACCTTTGCCGTACTCGGTTGCCCTGTCGATGGGCGTCCGGTTGGTGAATCCTGCCGACCGGAGCACTTCTCGCGGTCAAACGGTCATTGCTTGAAGCCCTTGAGGAGCGGACTCGATGTGGATGAACTCAGCGCGTTTCTGCATGTCTGACCCTGTCTCGACCGCACCGCGGGCTCTTCCACTCGGGTTCACGGGAAGAACGGCGTGTCCTCAGGAAGCACCCTCGGGCGGTGGCCTTTCAAGGCAGAGCGCACCAACTGCCGCACTTCCGGCGGATCTTCGGGCTCATGGTCAGGAAGAAGTTCATGATCAGGCCAGGGCCTTGCGAGCTGAACTTGGGCTTGACGGTGCGCGACGTGATTTGAAGGTAGTCCCACGTATCGAAGATCGCACAATGCGCTTGTCCTGTGGAGTGCCGTGAGACCCAGATCAGGCGATCACCTGGGATGAGGAACTCGCGGCCGTTGAGCGCGAGGTTGTGGATCTGCCCCAGCTCGTCGACGAACGGCATCGTGTCGATCGTCGTACGTTCGTCGAGCTCGGACATTCCGAACACGCTCTCCCGGTCCCTCGCGACTTGCAGTTCAAACTGGTCACCGGTGGTGTGCGCGTACCAGATGTCGATTATTGCGGACGAGCCCGCCGAACTCTGCTGCCGCAGTGGGATGAGGCGGTCTCCTTGGGGCAGTGATGGTTTCATGCCTTCGGAGTTTGTGCGATGTTCGCTGCTGAGCGGGGTCGAGAGGTCTCATCCTGTCAGTGTCACCGGGCTATTCGTCCTCGGTGTCGTCGACCTCGCCGACATACTCAGCGGCACGCGCGGCATCCCGGTAGCACGGTTTCCCGGTCGCGGCTTCGATCGCGGTGAGCAGCGTTTCCTCGCGGGCCCGTAGAAACGCCGTGAAGTCATCGACTCGAGGCAACTGCGGGTCGACGAAGTGCGTCCGCAACGTCGCATCCACTCGGTCCTGGTCGCCGAGAGACGGGAGGTACTTCGAAGGTGCACTTCCGCCGATCTTGCGGTTGGTGCGGCTCGACAACGGCGTCTTGTTCGCGATCCCGTTGTACGTCTTGGGATCGATGCCCTGCTCTTCGCACCATCGTTTGGGGAAGATGTGGTGGATGTCGAGGCTCTCGCCGAAGTAGGTGTCGACGTCGACGGCTTTCCCGGTCAACCAGTCCCGTGCCCCGGCCGTGAGCAGCAGCGCGTAGAGACCCTTGTAGGCCGCGCTGTTGCGGGTACGGAGCGTGGACAGACGGGAGGCGGCGAACTGCGCCTCGGTGATCGTGCGGGGCACTTCCGCAGAGCCTCGCACCCAGGCGACGACCTCAGGAAGGTCGGCCGCGAACCTGGTCTCGGTGGATCCGCCGTACAGCTCACCGAACACGCCGCACCAGAACCAGCGTGAGATCTTCGTTTGCGCCCCAGCGGATTCGGTGTCGTCCCCGAGTGCCGCGAGGATCGCAGCGAGAGGGATGATCTGGCTGCCGTAGGGCAGGAATCTCGCCTCGAAGAGCTTTTGGCCGTATAGAAACCTGGCCGCTGTCAGCAGTCCCTCGACTACGGTCGGAGCGTGGCGCCGATAGTCCTCCAACGTGAGGTCGAGAATGTCGATGCGACGACAGCCGACACGAGGGGCATTGGCCGGGTCAACGCCAGAAGCAATCGCGTCCAGCCGGTTCGCCCTGGTTGAAACCAGGGTCACCGCTTGGAGGAAATCGGTGGCTGATACTTCTTTGAGCAGGCGGTGGACGAGCGGGTCGCGCAACGACCGCTGGTGCGCTTCCCAATCCGAGCGCAGGTCGAACGACGCTGCCGCATAGATCGCGGTGAGAAGCTCGAAAACGTTCAACGGCACTGCACCGGTGTTGACGTTCTCGAAGATCTGGCAGACTGCTTCGCGGCTCGCGTTGGCCTTGAGCTCGATGAGTGGAACTTGATACTCGCGGAAGGCGCTGAGCACCTGGGACCGGAAGTCCATCCATAGGTCCATCCGCTCTGCCTGGTGGCCTGTTCCCTTGGTGTGGTCGTAGAAGCTCCGTTCCCAGGCGTCGGATTCGAAGGCGAGCCTGAGCGGGAACAGCAGCGAGTCATATTCCGCCTCCGGGGTCGAGAGGTCCTGCTCGACATCACCGCGGAAGTTCCGAACTTTCCGGTCTGCGGCGATAAAGCGGATGGCGGAATCGCGGGAACCCTTGTCGTCCAGCGCGTCCCGCATGTCGATGTAGAACCAGCCGCTGCGGCGCCGTTTCTTTTCGTCCTGTGTGATCACCGGTGCATCGCGTCGAAGCGCTTGGAACAGCGAGGTGAGACGTTGCTGGCCGTCCAAAATCAGACGTTGGGCGTTCACGTCTGCTTCGACGCCCTCGACGGGGCGCTCGGCGAACGTGACGGCGCCGCCGGTAACCAGGGTCATGATCGCCCCGATCGGAAAGCCTTCGGAGACCGAGGCGATCAGCCTGGTGATGTTCTCGACCGGCCACACCCAGCTCCGCTGGAAGTCGGGGAGTTGGAGTTCGCCTGCTTCGATCTCCTGAAGCAAGCCTTTGAGCGATTCCTTGTCACTGCGAAACATTGCTGCCGTGGCGTCCTTTCGGGGTTGACAACCAGCGGGGATCCATTATGGAACGACGACGGCACCCCGCAGGCCCTCCTGGTCTTCACCGTCGCCGAAGGCCGCATCACCGCGATCACGGCCGTGGCCGACCCGGCCAAACTCGCACTTATGGACCTGCCAGACCCAGCGTGACCCCTCAACAGAACTGGCCGCCATCCGCAAACACCAACTTTCGCGGATGGAGTATTAGCTTGACTATGCGCCAAATCGCGGCCCTGTTCGCAACATCCAAATCCGCCGTTGACCGGATCATCGACGACCTGGCCCCGAAGGGCGCACTCCGGGCCCGGCAGCGGTACGCGCCTGAAACTGTGCTGATCGTGGATGGCACGCTGGTACCCACCCGTGGCCACACTGCGGCGGCGAAGTCGAAGAACTACCGGTACTCGACTAACCACCAGGTGGTCATCCACGCCGACACCCAACTCATCGTCGCCGTGGGAATCCCGCTGCCGGGCAACCGCAACGACTCCAAAGCGTTTGGTGAATCAGGGGTCGACCACGCCACCCGCAACGGCAAGGTGATCGCCGACGGCGGATACCCGGGCACCAGGGCGATCATCCCGCACCGGCGCAAGGACAAGGACGTGCCGCTTGTCGGCTGGAAAGAGGAGCACAACGCCTCCCACCGGCACGTGCGTGCCCGCATCGAGCACACCTTCGCACGGATGAAACGCTGGAACGTGCTGCGAGACTGCCGCCTGCGCGGTTCGGGCGCCGCCGAGGCCATGGCCGGCATCGCGCGCCTCCACAACCTCACCCTCGCGGGCTGAACTAACGAGACCACCGCGATCCCCCGCCCCACGACCACTTACGGGACTCTCAATGGGTTTTGTCAAGTAGGCCGAGACGGTGGCTCCAGGCTGAAGGTGCGGTTGTCGCGCAGGAGCGCCCAGCGGACATCGACCCTGCGGCGGGCCAAGGCTATGACGGCCTGGACGTGGCGGCAGCCCTCAGCGCGCTTCTTCAGGTAGAAATCCCTATTGGGACCGGTGCCGATGATGCTGGCCTGGGCGGCCATGTGAAAGACCCAGCGAAGCCGCCGACTATAACGTTTGGGCCGGTGCAGATTCCCAGTGCGCCTATCGAAGTCGCGAGGGACGGGGACCAGTCCCGCCGCTGAGGCCAGGTGCCCGGCATCGGCGACGAGCGGTGGGCCCGGATCAAGGCGGAGGCGGAGCGGCTGACCGAGGCCGGCGCGACAAAGCTCGCGGAGGAGACTCGCCACCATGTCGTGATGGCCGATCCCGAGGGGAACGAGTTCTGCGTCGGCTGACGGTCCACCGGGAAAGCCCGATCGGCGGGCTCGGACCGGCGGCTGGCCCGACGGCGCCGAACGGGGCCGAGGCGGAATCCTCAGTCGGGCTGCACCGCGTGCTTGTCCTCCGCGTACAGGCGGTATCGCGTTCGGACTCCGTTTTGGGCCCCCACGCCGACTACGCCGGCGCCGACAGCCACCCATGCCGCAATCGCGACGATCAACCTGGCGGAGTCCTCCGGCGACAAGTTCTCGGTTGCCGGCGGAGGGTCCCCCGATATGTAGAAGAGTACCGAGAATGTCACTATCCCCGCCATCGCCAGGGCCGCCGACAACCAGCGCATCTTTCGGATGCTGCGGAGACTGCTGACGCGAAGCGGGACACTGGCGTCGCATCGCACGCAGCGGACCTCCACGATGGCGGAGCCGGTCTCGGGCCGACGCACCCGTTCGGATCTCTCGGGGAAGATGAACAGCGGCGAGCTTCCACCGTGGACCGTTGTGCTGTAGTTTCCGGTCGGATGCCCGACCTTGAACGAGACGTACGCATCCGCGTGCTGCATTCCGTACCGTCACCTCCCGGCACGCCCACCATAAGCGGCGTCGCTCGGGACCCCTCCCGGGCGCGACTTCGGGCGCCGTGCCGAGGTGCTTCCCGGGCTCGAAGGGCCGGACGCGTCACGATACCGCGGAGGTTCGAGCCCCAGACGTTCTAGAGGCAACCGGGGCCGAGCCTGGGCGATTGGATGACAGTTCCGGAAGTCAGCTCTGCGGAGGTCACTGGTTCGGGCTGTGGGAGGGCGGAAACTGCGCTCCTGTGGATGAGCCTGCGTACCAACTGGATAGGGCCGATCATGCTGCCTTGCCTCCCTCATCCGACGCGAGCTTTTCCGAGGACCGCTTGATCCCCCGCAGGGGCCGACGATCGACGGGGCAGTACGTGCCCCTGGCCGGTGGTGCGGGTGATGGTGAGGAAAGCGAGCGAATGCAAGGTTTCGCCCGAGCTGGTCGAGGCGCACTCGCATGAACTTGGGCTGGCGTAGCCGCCCGTCCGGTTCCCGGGAGGCAACGGTGACCTCTGCTTGCAGTTCCGGGCGCACCCACTGCACCGATTCCGGCGGTGCACAACAACCTCCCTGGTCGTGGCACACGAAACAAGCTCACTGCACGTTTTGTGAATTTCGTGAGCGCTGATGGTCTCCTTCACAGAGGTTGAGACCAACTTATGCTC
>NZ_STGY01000043.1 GCF_004912275.1 Glycomyces buryatensis | reverse complement strand
AGGTCCACCTCGATGGTCGCGCCCGGCGCCGGGAGTTTGGGAACGGCCTGCTCGGTCCGCTGCGCGGCGAGGGCGACCCCCGCGACCGCCACACCCACGGCCGACGCGGCGACCGCTCCCGTCGCCACGCGGCGAACGACCTTCGCTCGTTTCTTCTTGGACATCTTCATCGACGTCTCCCTCCACTGAAATTGCGAAACTGACGCTCCCGAGGCTATTCACGAACCGCAGCCACGTCCCCGAATTGATGAATCCACGCTCGAAAAGACAGCGCTTCTATCGCTCCGAACACTCCTCGACATCGACCACCCCGCCACTTCGGGACATCGCTTAGTTCCGAGCCGTGGTGGCCGAGTGCACCAAGCCGCAGGTCCGACCGGGCCAGTGGTCCCAGGGTCTGGCCACCGGCGTGCTCCACGGCCGCTCGGGAGACCCGGTCGAAGTCGACTAGGTCGGAGGCTGCGGCTAGCGAGTTGATAGCCTGCGCGCATGAAACGGGTCCTCATCACAGGGGTCTCGGCAGTCGGCAAATCCTTGGTCATTTCGGAGCTGTCCGCCCTCGGCTACAAAGCCGTCGACACCGACTACGACGGCTACTGCGCGCCTGGTCCCGACGTCGAGCCGCCGCGACCGACCGCCGAACCCGGTTGGGTCTGGCACGAGGCCCGGATGCGGGGCCTGCTGGAGGTCGAGGATGCCGAGGCGCTATTCGTCAGCGGCTGCGTCCCGAACCAAGGCCGGTTCTACCCAGACTTCGACCGCATCGTGCTGCTCAGCGCCCCGGCGGAACTCGTACGGCAGCGTCTGCTCTGCCGCACCGGCAACGACTACGGCAAGTCACCGGGCGAATTGGAGCAGGCGCTGCGCGACCGGTCCGAGGTCGAGCCGCTCCTGCGGGCGAGGGCGACGTTGGAGATCGTCACGAGTGCGCCACTCCCGGAAGTACTCGAGCGCCTGATCGCTCACGCGCTGAACTAGAACCGGTTAGCCCTCGGGGAGGCGTTGAACGCGAGCGTGGTGGTGCGTTTGCAGTTCAAGCAGTCGGCCTGGGCGAATGCGAAGGATCCGGCCCAAATGTCCGCTGATGATTCGCATCATTCGACCGGCATTGGACATCTCGACGAGGCGGAGCGTTCCCACCACATTGTTCAACCGGTTGCCAGTCCATCCGCGCGTCGTGATCGTCACTTCTGCGCTCCGGGCTCGTTAGGACTTCTATGGCGCGGGGCATGAGTGTTGATCACCAGTCCGGCTGGTCGTGCCCGCAATGGCACGGCCTGCCGCTGTCCGGCGTTGCCTCCACGCCGCCGAATTCGCTCTTCACACAAGGGCGCCAATCGATTGACATGCAAATCAAGAAAGGACACAGTGATGTGAAAACTATTGTGGTCTATGCCAGGACGGCCCACACGGGAAAGCAAATCTCGGCCTGCGCCACCCACATTGGCCTGCCGCAGATAGTCAAAGCGGTGGACTGCATCCCGGCGCTGTTCATTGCATTGCGCCGCGGCCCAGTGGACGTGGTACTCGTCGATGTCGCGCTCGCCGCCCCCGATCCGGTCAAGTTCACCCGGACCGTCCGCACCCGCTACCCCCGCACCGGCGTGCTGTTCACCGGCGCCGCCGATCCCCGCACCGCAGCGACGGTGGCCGCCGCCGGGGCACTGGGCTTCATCAAGGCCCGGTCGGGCGGCGCCGACGACCTTCTCGTGGCGTTCGCCCATGCGATCGTCCTCGCCCGCACCAGCCTGGTGAACACCGCTGGGGACGTGCCGCGACAGCGTCCGCTCCAACCATTGCCGATGCGGTTGTCAGAGCGGGAGGTCCAGGTCCTCGCGGGGTTGACCGAGGGCAAGCCCAACGCCGAGATCGGACGCGACCTGTTCGTGTCCGAGGACACCGTGAAGACCCATGCGAAGCGCCTGTACCGCAAGCTCGGTGCCCGCGACCGGGCGCATGCGGTGGCCATCGCGTTCCGCTCCGGCCTGATCTCCTAGACCCCAAGTCAGCCTGGCGCCGAGTCAGCTCTTCGGGACGCACTGCCGGCAGTACCGACACCGCCCGGCCGCCACAATTATGTGGCCGGCCGGGCTCCTCTGCTATCTCGAAGAATCAACCTGTCGGCTTCGACTCGGATGGTCGAACGCCCTGCGCCAGTGCGTCATGGGCGTGCAATTGTCGGTGCGACGGTGCAGCCGTTGAGCGTTCAGACGGGAAACTGAGCCGCCGATAACGCAGCAGGGCAAGCAAGCTCCCAGGCCACGACAGCCGGCCGCTCTTCCGGTGTCGCCCGCGCCGGGCGTGACCAAATGAAATGGATGTACGAGCGGGCATGGCGCGCCTCCGGTTGGAGATCCTTGTCGGTCCCCGTTGGCACGAATCCGACTAATGAGCACAATCTTCATCTAAGTCGCTAATCTTAGGTGAATGCGACCAATCGCCATGGATCGGTCCCATTGGAACCGACCCTGCTTGAACTCCTTACGCAGCAATGAAACTGGCCAACTCAGCAGAAGCGACCAGTCCACCATCTCGACCACGGAGTCGTCGGCATTGATGCGTTTCATACCCAATTGAGTGAACGCGATAAGGTCGGTGCCGGTCCGCTGGCCGCTAAGACGCAGGGTGGCAGGTAATGCAGCCGGTGACGCCGACCCGGACAAGCAGCCTTTTGTCAACGCCCGCGACCACCGCAGAACCAGCCCATTCATCGGCATCAACGACTATCGCCCGCGCTCTGGCCTGCCTGTTCGCTCAAAAGGCTCAATGAGCGCCCAGAATGAAGTTTCGGTGACTGCGAGGATTTGCGTCGACCTGCCAAAATCGCATCATGGACCCCTATCCCCCCTACGATCCCAACGCGGCTGTCCCCCCGAACGGTGGATCCAACTACGGTCCGAACGGCGCGCCCGCGAACCCCGGCGCGGGCTACGCGCCTGGCCCGACCCCCGCGTACCCCAACCCCGGCGCCAATCCCGGCTACGGCCCGAACCAGGCTCCCGGCATGGGATACGTCCCGAGTCCGGAGACGAGCCATAACATCGGATACCCCCCGGTCGCCCCGCCCGCGCCCGGCCAGGGGCCCTACCCGGGCGGGGGGCCGTACCAGGGCGGCGTCCCCGGTATGGCACCGCAATACGCGCCCATGCCGCCGCAACGCCCGGGGATGCCGGTCGCCGGCTGGATCGGGATCGCGCTCGGGGCAATGCTGGTGATCGGCTTGGGGATCACCGGTGTCGTCGTCGGCCTGGACCGTTCCGAAGCCCCCGGGGACACCGCCTCGGACACCGGCGCCGACTCCGGCGGCGACACCTCGAGCGACGCTTCCGGCTCCGATCCGACCGAGGCGGCCGTGGCGGACCCGGTGGCGGACGCCCTGGTCGGCGACTGCTTCTACGACCACGGCGACGAGACCACCCCGGATCTAGAGGCGACCACCTGCGGGGCCGGGACCTTCGAGGCGATCGACATCGTCGAGGGCACCACCGACCTGTCGTCCTGCGACGGCGTGGCGGCCGTCGACACCGCGGTCTCCTCCACCGGGGCCAACCGCGTGTTGTGCCTGAGCTACACCGCGATCGCAGGCGACGACGCGTACCACGCCCAGGTCGACGAATGCGTCTACGGCTCCTCCACCCCGAGCAGTCCGTGGAACGTCACCGACTGCCAGGACGGTGCGTTCAAGGTCATCGAACGCCTCGAAGGCGAGTCCAGCACCAGCGCGTGCAGCGATTCGGCCTACTACATCTACGGGGTCGGCTATTCCACCGACCAGTCGTATCTGGATGTGACGCTGTGCCTTCAGATGATCTACGCCAGCGGCGACGCCGGATACGCCGAGATCGACGACTGCCTGTCGATGAACTCCGACTACACGTACTTCGAGTTCGTGTCCGACTGCGGCGACGGCAACGTCTACGTCACCGGCCGCACCAATGAGAGCGTCGACTCCGAAAGCTGGTGCAACGGCTGGGGCTGGGCCTACGAGGAAGTCCCCGACTTCCCCGAACTCTCCTACACGCTCTGCTGGGGGTATCTGTAGACCCGGCAGCGACGACTGGGCGGCTGGGGTCGCAGAGTTGCTGGCACGGCGGTTGCGCCACGATCAGTCAGAGTAGTGCGGGCTGCTGCCACTCCTGGCCTAGGACATGGTGGTCGAGGAAGTTCAGCACCGTCTCGTACATGATCCGAGTATGGTTCGGCGCCCAAATACCGTGGCCCTCGTCCGGGAAGTACAGGAATCTGACCGGTACACCGAGCCGCCGCAGGTCGTTGTGCAGGCCCAGCGACTGGCCCACCGACACTCGATAATCCTTGCCGCCGTGCACGATCAGCATCGGCGTCGTCACCTTCTCGGCGGCCAGGTGCGGCGAGTTGGCCTCGTACTGTTCGCGCTGCGTCCGCGGGTCGCCGAAGATCTTCCGGAAATACGCGTGCATGTTCGTGTCGGCCTGGAACGCCTCCAGGTTCCACATCCCGGCGTGCGAGACGATCGCCTTGAAGCGGTCGGTGAGCGTCGCGGCCCGGTTCGCCAGATAGCCGCCGTACGACCAACCGGCCAGACCCGTCCGGGTCGGGTCGAGGTCGTCGCGTGCCAGCGCGGCGTCGGTCAGCGCGATCACGTCACGGTAGGGTTGGCCGCCATATTGACCCCGGCCGCGTTCTTGCATGTGCTGCCCATATCCGGTGGACAGTGCCGGATCCGGCAGCAGCACGGCGTATCCGCGCGCCGCGAACGCCCACGGATTCTGCGACCAGGTCCAGGCGCTCCAAGACATCTGGGGTCCACCGTGCGGGACGATGACGAGCGGCGCTCGGCGCCCGGCCGAGGCGCTCTCGGGCAGGACGAGCCAGGCGCGCAACGGGAAACCGTCGTCCGCCTCGGCGTGGACCTCGGTCAGGGTGCCGGGAAGCGATCCGAGATTCCCGGGGGTCTTGAGGACGGTGGGCTGTTGATCCGCCGCAGCGGCGTCGAGCCTGACCGGTCGCGGTGGGCTGTCGATGGTGCTGCGCAGCGCATAGAGGGTGGACCCGTCCGGGGTCACGCACAGCGAGGCGTAGGCGCCGGAGGCGGTCAGGCGAGTGATCGTGCCGTCGGCGTCGCGGCGGAAGACCGGGCAGTGGCCCCGCTCGTCCCCCGTGAACCACATCGTGCCGTCCCCGGAGATCGGCGAGAGCACCACTCGCCCCGGCCACGGCCAGTTGTCGAACTCCGGCAGCAGATCGGTCTCGTCGCCCGAGGCCAGGTCGAACGCGACGAGGGTGACCCTCCACTCTGAGGTGTAGGTTTCCTCTCGCTGGCGCTGGCAGACCAACTGCGAGCCGTCGGCGGAGAATTCGAGGCGGTAGTACTGGTCGCCGGGACGCGAGAAGGAGCGCTGCTCGGCACCGGTGGCGGCGTTGGCGACCACGACGACGTTCGTGTCCGAGGCGCGGCCGGTCGCGGCGCGCGTGTAGGCCACCAGCGCCCCATCCGGCGAGAGCACCACGTCGCCGCCTCCCGCGAGGCCCTGGCTGCCGGAGTCGACCGGACTCCCGTCGGGGCAGAGGACGAAGGTATGGGGCTCGTCAGGTCCACAGTCGCTGTCCCAGGTGCGGGTCTGATTCGCCTCGTACAGGACCGCGTTCACCATGGCGCGCTGGCGTTCCTGACGGAGTCGTGCATGGCTCTCGGCATTCGTGGCACCTGGCAGCAGGTTAGCGGTGTAGGCGACGGTGCCGGTGTCCTTCGCGACGGCGAAGGCGGAAATGCCGCCGGGGTGATGGGCGATCTGCTCGGCCTCGCCGCGCTCAGGCAGCGCCCACAGCCCCACGGTCTTGGCATCGCCGTCCTGACCGGAGGCGGCGTCATTCGCGTGGTCGGAGAGCACCAGCAGGGTGCCGTCGGCGGTGAAGGTCGGAGCGTGCGCGCCCGGGATGGATCCGGCCGCGAGGCCGCTCTCGCGCTGGCCGGTCGGGTCGACTTCCCACAGTTCCGAGACGTACCTGGTTCCTTCGCCGTTGATCGTCTGCACCGACACGATCAAGCGAGTCCCGTCGGGAGAGAGGACGAGGCCGGTCAGGCGCGGTTGCGCAGCGAGCAGGTCGTGGAATGCGGTGGTATCACTCGGGGCGTGGACCATGGTGGTCATCCTGCCCACTGCGTCCGATATTCGAAAGGGGCCGTCAACAGACAGTGGGGAGGCTCTCAAGCAACGGCACCTCCAGGAGCCGCGAAAGGCTCCCTTCTTGGCTCCCCCACGGCCTCCGGCGGCGTCGGCGTTATCGGTGCTGGCGGCGGTAGGCGGCGGGAGGGACGCCGCATTCAGCCTTGAAGGCGGCGTAGAACCGACTGACCGAGCTGAAGCCCGAATCGGACGCCACGGTCGCGATCGGCAGGTCGGTGGTGACGAGCAGGCGCCGTCCCTCGGCCAGGCGGCACCGGGTGAGGTAGTCGATGATCGTGGTGCGCACGATCTTGCCGAAGTGCGTCATCGCGTAGCCCGGGTGCAGGCGCGCCGTGGCGGCGACATCGGCGACCGTTAGCGGTTCGCGAAAATGCTCGGCGATGTGCCGGGCCATCGTGACGACATGGCGAAGCGCGGGATCGCCTCCGGAGTACCGGCGCACCGGAGCCTGCGGTGCGTCCAGCGCGAGGCGCCGAACCCGCGCTTCGACCTCGAGCAGCAGGATGCGGCGGCGTTCAGGTTGCGCGCTGGACAGGTCGGCGGCCCACTGGGTGAAGTTCGCGGAGTCCGATGCCATTGCCGCCGGGGGCGGGGCGATGAGCGGCATCCCTGAGAGCAGGCGACCTACCAGTGCGGTCGGCAGGCCCCAGCCCAGGAACGTTGCGAACGGCACGTGCACCCAGTGCGCCCGGGTCGCGGCGTTCGCGACGAGCTGGTGGGGCACGGCCGCCCAGAACGCAGCCACCGATCCCGGGCCGATCTCCACGGGCTCGCCGCCGAACAGGTAGAGCATCGTGCCGCCCTCGGCGACGAAGTTGATCTCCAGGTCGTCGTGCTGGTGGGCGGTGTCCATGAGGATCGGGCGCCCGGCCCACCCCACCAGCTCCGGCGGGGAGATCTCAATCTGAGAATCCAAGAAAGACTCGTTCCAATCGGTGAAGACTTCTCCGATCGGAACTTATACGGTGATGCCGCAGCGGTCGGCACTGGTCACGACCGATCAGCCTCGATCACCAAGGAGTCTCCCCGTGTTCGCAATCGGCATCGTCGGAGCCGGGCAGTTCGCCGGCGCATTCGCGAAACTGTTCAACGCCCACCCCGGAATCTCCCGCGTCACCGTCACCGACCTCCTCCCCGACCGCGCCGCAACCCTCGTCGGCGAGCTCGGCCTGGCAGGGGTGGCGGACGACTTCGACGCGATGCTCGACTCGGACGTGGACGCCGTCGCGATCTTCACCCAGCGGTGGACCCATGGGCCGCTAGTGGTGCAGGCGCTGCGTGCGGGCAAGCACGTCTACTCCGCCGTGCCGATGGCCTTCACGGTCGAGGAGATCGCCGCGATCATCGACGCCGTCAGGGAAACCGGCCTCACCTACATGATGGGAGAGACCAGCTTCTACCACCCCGCCACCGTGCTCGCCCGGCAAAAGGCCGCCGAAGGCGCGTTCGGGCGCCTCTTCTACGCCGAGGGCGACTACGTGCACGACATGGACCACGGCTTCTATGCCGCCTACCAGTACAGCGGCGGCGCCGACTGGAAGCGCACCGCCAGCTACCCGCCCCTGAAGTACCCCACCCACGCCATCGGCGGCGTACTCGGCGCCTGGAACACCCACGCCGTCAGCGTGAGCGCCATCGGCGTGCCCGATCAGCGCGGCGACGGCGTGTTCGACAAGTCCGTCAGCATGTTCGCCAACGACTTCTCCAACGCCACCGCGTTCTTCGAGACGGCCGACGGCGGCAGTATGCGCACCAACGAGTTCCGTCGCGTAGGCCTCGCCGGCGGCGTCCCGGAGTCCCGGTTCACGTTCTACGGCAGCGAGGGCATCCTGGAGCAGAACTCCCAGTCCACCCTCTGGCACGAGCGGTCCGGCCCTCTGCACGACCTCTCCGACTTGGTGCGTCCTGGTTGGGCGAGCGGCGCCGACGACCCGGTGCTGGCCAGTGTTGACCCGAAGCTGCACGACTCCTTCATCTCCGGACACGCTCCCGTGCACGACACCTCCGGGCTCCCGGTCGAGTTCAAAGGTCTCGGCAACGGGCACATGGGCAGCCACCAACTGCTCGTGCACGACTTCGTGACCGCCGTGAACGATCGGCGGCTGCCGAGCGTGAACGCCTGGGTGGCCGCTCGATACACGCTGCCTGGCATCGTGGCCCACGAGTCCGCACTGCGCGGCGGCGAACGACTCCGCATCGACGACTTCGGTGACGCACCCGGCCCCGCCTAGACCTGGCGCGCGCTTCGGTCGGCGCGAACCGACGTCGAACCCTCGCCTGATCTGATGCCGCGCCCGGCCCGCGACCACCGCGGGCCGGGCGCGACCGTCAGACTGCCAGCGGGCGCTCGACGTCGATGCGGCCGTGCTCGATGAGCCAGCGCACCGACTCCAGGATCGCGGCGTCCGGCTCGTAGGCGGGCGCGTATCCGAGCAGAGTCCGGGCCTTCTCGATACTGCACACCTGGCTTCGGGAGAGGTGCTCCCAGCTCGTGTCGGCGTGCTCGGCGGTCGTACCCGACCGGAACTCGTCCCAGCTCACGCTCTCCAGCGACGCCTCCTGCCCGAACCAGGAGGCCGCAGCGGTTGCGAGGCCGCGCACGTTCATCGCGGTCGGGGCTACGAGGTGGAAGTCCTCGCCGCCTGCCGCGTCCCGATGCTCGATCGCCAGCGCGAAGCCCTGCGCGACGTCGTCGGCGTGGACGTGGTGCATGTGCTCGGCGCCGATCCCGGGGATCCGCAGCGTGCGCCCCGACGAGAGCGTGCGCCACACCTCGGGGTCGAGGTTGCCCAGCGGCCCGATCGGGTGCCAGCCGGGGCCGACGATGTGCCCGGGGTGCAACGATGTCATGACCAGCCCGCCGCCCGTGGTCTCTTCCTTGAGCATCCGGGCAATTCGGTCCTTCTGGATCCCGTACTCGCCGAACGGGGCGGTGCCCTCGCCTTCGACGATCGGCGCACGTCGGCTGAGCCCGTAGCGCCAGATACTGCCGCAGTGCAGCAGGTGCCCGGTCCTTCCGCGCAGCCGCTCCAATAGGGCCGCAGCGGATTCGGGGGTGAAGCACACCAGGTCGACAACGGCGTCGGGCCGCAGCGCGGCCACGGTATCCCCGAAGACGCCGTCGGCGTCCTCCTGCTCGCGGTCGGCGGTGACCTGCCGGACCTGCTCCCACTCGGGCGCGTCCGCGTAGGCGTTCCGCTTCCCGCGGCTGATGTTGACGACCTCGTGTCCCGCACGCACGAGCCGAGGGACCAGGTACGTCCCGATGTGGCCGCTCCCGCCAATGACGACGATCTTCATGGTGGTCCTCCCCCTTCGGGCCTGATCCGGCTAGCCCATTGTCGCGCATAGAAGTGCGGTCTACCGGAAGAGGTCGGCGACAGTGACCTCGAGCGTGCCCCGACAACTCACCCGTGAACAAGACGATTGCAAAGCGCTGGTCGAACTCTTTGATTTCGTGAACAAGAAGGGTAAGGCGATGGCCTCGCCGCGCGCCTCACCGACAGTGGGCTGCTGCTCGTGCAGCGCACTTGACACCTGGACCTCCGGCGCGCCGAGGGACTTGGCACGCGTTCGCAAAGCGGCAACCCCGACCAGTAGCAGCAGTGGGCGACCGCATTTCACGCCATGACCACCGCACCCGTAACTCGGTGATATCGATCAGGAGGCGGCCGTTCGACAGGGTTATGTGGTGATCGGCCTTTGCGGCGTCCTCAGGATCGTGGGTGGCGTGCACGACCGTCACTCCTCGGGCGCTTTCCTCGGCCAGGAGGGCGGCGATCTGCTCCTTGGCCTCGGCGTCCAATCCGGTGCAGGGCTCATCCAGCACCAGCAGGTCCGATTGCTGCGCGAGCCCTTGCGCCAGCAGGACCCGCTGACGTTGACCGCCAGAGAGCGTGCTCAGTCGACGATCGGCGAGGCCGGTAACGCCGAGACGGTCCATGCACAGTTCGGCAATGAGGCGATCTTCTCGGGTGAGGCGCCGCCATGCTCCTCGGTGCGCCCACCGGCCCATCGCTACGGCCTGCCGGACGGTGATGGGCAGCGCGTCCGGGACCTCGCTGCGTTGGACCACCAGGGCGGCCCGGCCCGAATGCGATCGCCGCAGCGACCCCGACGCCGGCGGGTGGGCGCCGGAGAGGACGCCGAGAAGCGTTGACTTTCCCGATCCATTATGGCCTGTCACCGCGGTGACCTGGTGCGCCGGAATGGAAACGGTCACGCCATGCAGCACGGTCGTGGCGCCGTGGCGCGCGCTCACCTGGGTCAGTTCGATCGAGTTCGACATGTCGGGTATCACTCTTCAGCATATTGGAAATGAAAACGATTATCATTATAGTTCTTGCCGTGGAATGGTTGACCGATCCCTTCGAGGTCGGCTTCGTGGCGCGGGCGCTATGGGGCGGGCTGCTCGTCTCTGCGATCTGCGGGCTGGCGGGCACCTGGGTCGTGCTGCGCGGCATGGCCTTTATGAGCGACGCCATGGCGCATGGCATGTTGCCGGGAGTCGCGATCGCCTCGCTGCTGGGCGGAAGCCTCCTGCTGGGGGCCGCCCTCAGCGCGGTCGCGATGGCCCTGGGAGTGACGGCGCTGTCCCGTGCCCCTCGACTGTCGCAGGACACCGGCATCGGGCTGCTGTTCGTCGGCATGCTCTCGGCGGGCGTCATCATCGTGTCCCACTCCCAGTCCTTCGCCGTCGACCTCACCGGGTTTCTGTTCGGGGACGTGCTGGCGGTGCGAAATATCGACCTGGTGGTGCTGGCCGGGGCGCTGGCGGTAGCACTTGTGCTCACCGTCGCATGTCATCGATCCTTTGTGGCGCTGGCATTCGACCGACGAAAATCCATGACCCTCGGGCTGCGGCCCGGCCTGGCCCAAGGACTGATGTCGGCACTGCTGACCCTGGCGATCGTGGCGTCCTTCCATGTGGTGGGCACGTTGCTGGTCTTCGGCCTTCTGATCGCGCCGCCCGCGGCGATGTCCCTGTGGGCGAACCGGATTCCGACGATCATGCTCGGCGCCGCCGCGATCGGCGGGACGGCCACCGCCTGCGGACTGCTGATCTCCTGGCACTTCGGGACTGCCGCCGGTGCCACCATCGCCGGGTTCGCCGTCGCATGCTTCTTCGTCTCCGTACTGGCCACCTTGGTTCGCGATCGATTCCATTCCCCCATAACACTCCTGAAAGGACATTGAATGCCGCTTGCGACGAGAGCCCGAGTGGCCGCCGTGACCGCTGGATGCGCATTGCTCGCGAGTTGCTCCGTCGGCTCCGGCGCACCGCCCGGTGAGGACCAGCCCACTCCGCACGGGTACGTCGAGGGCGCCGAAGAAACCGCCGAAGCGCAATGGCGCCTTGTCATTGCCGAGGCCGACACCGGAAATGTCCACATCCTCGACCCGGTGACGGAGGAGTCGACCAAGATCGCCACCCTCGACGGGGCACGGGCGACGGGAACCGACGGCCGCTTCGTCTATATAACCGGCACAGCGAATACCCAGATCATCGACAGCGGGGTCTGGACCGTCGACCACGGTGACCACGTGCACTACTACATGACCGAGCCGGGTTCGGTCGGACAGATCGACGGCGCCGGATTCACGCCGGCCGGCGATCCGGCCGTGACCGTCCTGAACTCGGAGCAGGAGGTGCTGTCGCTCGACCGCGAGTCTCTTGAAGACGGCGAGGAACCGCAGACCGGCGAGGTGGGAGCGCAGGCCGCTCTTCCGTACGACCAGCGACTGCTGGCGGTCGACGACGGCACCGTCCGGGTGCTGGACCGCGACGGCACGGTTGCATCCGAGCTCACCGAGTCCTGTCGGGAACCGCAGGCGCAGACCGTCACCAGGCGGGGCGCCGTGTTCGGCTGCCGGGACGGCGCACTGCTGATCACCGGTGAAGAGGACCTGACCGCGGAGAAGATCCCCTACCCCGACGGCGGCATCGACGGCGGCTTCCACCACCGTCCTGGCACCTCGATGCTGGCCGCCCACAGCCGGACCGGCGAGGTACTGGTACTGGACATCAAGGAAAGGCAGTGGACGCAGATCGAGGTCCCCGAATCGGTCGCGGTGAGCGCGACCGGCGAAGACTCCCCCGTCCTCGTACTCACCGAAGACGGCGTGCTGCGCTCCTTCGATCCCCTCACCGGTGCCGAACTCGCCCGAATCGAGCTGATGACCATTGCCGACGGCGCTTCGCCGCCGACGATCCAGGTCGACACCGCCCGCGCCTATGTCAACGATCCCAGCGGCCAAGCGGTCTACGAGATCGACTACCGGGACGACCTGCGTCTGGCACGAACCTTCGACCTGAACTTCAAACCCGATTACATGGTGGAGACGGGATGGTAGTCACGTTCACCCGACGCGCACTGGTGACGTTGTCGCTCTTGGCCGCCGCCGCATCATCGAGTTGCGCGGCCTTCGACTCCGACCGATCCGGAATCGTCGTCACCACGAATATCCTGGGCGATATCACCCGGAACGTGGTCGGCGACCAAGCCGAGGTGACGATGCTGATGGCGGCGGACGCCGATCCCCACTCGTTCGGCGTCTCAGCACAACAAGCCGCCTCGCTTGAACAGGCCGAACTGCTGATACACAACGGGCTGGGCCTCGAGGAAGGCGTCATCAGTCATGTGGAGGCGGCCGTAGGGACCGGCGTGCCCGATCTGGCCGTCGGTGAGAGCGTCGACCCGATCGATTACACCGCCGATGAGACCGCAGGGCAACCCGATCCTCACTTCTGGACGGATCCGGTGCGGGTGCGGGAGGCCGTGGACGTCATCGCGGACCAGGTGATCGAGCAAGTCCCGGGAGTCGATGCCGAGCAGATTCGCGCCAATGCCGACGAGTACCGGTCACAGATCGATGATCTGCACGACAGCACCACCGAACTGTTCAGCCGGATTCCCGACCAGCATCGCAAGCTCGTCACCAATCACCATGTCTTCGGTTATCTGGCCCAGCGCTACGACTTCGAGATCATCGGCGCGGTCATTCCCAGCGGCACCACACTCGCCTCGCCCAGCGGGTCTGATCTGAAGGACCTGGCCGACGCCGTCGCCGAATCCGGCGTGCCCGTGGTGTTCGCGGATTCCTCGCAACCGGACCGACTGGTCCAAGCCATGGCCGAAGAAACCGGTGTGGACATCGAGATCATTCCACTGTTCACCGAATCGCTCACCCGGCCCGAAAACGGCGCCGGAACCTACCTGGAAATGGCCCGAAGCAACGCCGAAGCCATCGCCGAAGGCCTCGGCGGGCAATGACGAACACTCTTTCCCCCCGCACGACAGAGCGGGCCTGCCCGTACCCGTCAACAACAAGGAAGTGATGCGCATGAGAATTCGTACCCTAGCGGTGCCTTCGCTACTGACCACAGGACTATTGCTCGCGGGATGTTCCGCAGCCGCCGAGGACACCTCGGAAGAGGAGTCCGTAGAGGTCACTGATGCCGTCGTCGTCACCTATGACGGAGGCATCTACGTACTCGACGGCGAGACGCTGGAGGTCGTGGAGGACATCCCCCTCGAAGGGTTCAACCGGCTCAACCCCGCTGGCGACGGACACCACGTCCTCGTGTCGACCTCGAACGGATTCCGGGTTCTGGACGCGGTGGCGGCCGACTTGTCGGAGGACGAGTTCACCGCTCCCGAGCCCGGCCACGTCGTCAACCACGCCGGCGTCACCGTGCTGTTCTCCGACGGCGCCGGAGAGGTCACCATCTTCGACCCACAGGATCTGGGAGACGGACTGCCCCAGACCCAGACCTACACCACCGAACACCCGCACCACGGTGTCGCCGTGCAGTTGGAGAACGGCGAACTGCTGGTGACCCACGGAGACGAGGAGACTCGATCCGGGATCCAGGTCCTCGACACCGACGGCAACGAGATCGCGCGCAGCGAGGAGTGCCCTGGGGTGCACGGCGAATCGGCCGCCTTGAACGAGGCGCTCGTCGTCGGCTGCGAGGACGGAGTGCTGATCTACCAGGACGGTGCCATCACCAAAGTCGAGAGTCCAGACGACTACGGCCGCATCGGCAACACGCGAGGGCATGAAGACTCGCCCTTCATTTTCGGTGACTACAAAGTCGACCCGGAGGCCGAGCTGGAGCGTCCTGAGCGAGTGTCGATCATCAACACCGAAACCGCCGAACTGGAGCTGCTCGATGTGGGGACCAGCTATAGCTTCCGGTCGCTGGCCCGCGGTCCCCAGGGCGAGGGTCTGCTGCTGGGCACCGACGGTGCGCTCCACGTCATCGACATGGAAAGCGCCGAGGTCGCCGAGTCATTCCCGGTGGTCGACGCATGGGAGGAGCCGATCGAATGGCAGGAGGCCCGTCCCTCCGTCTTCGTACGCGGCGACACCGCTTACGTGAACGACCCGACGACCTCGAAAATCTACGCAGTGGACGTCGCATCCGGCGAAGTCACCGCAGAGACGGACCTGCCGAGCCCGGCCAACGAGATGACCGGGATCTGAACGCGCACCCAGAGGCCGCCCGACCGCCGCAGGCCTTCCCAATGAAGCCTGCGGCGGCCCCATTAACCGGAGACGCACGCGAAGGCCCCGGCTCGCCAGAGCCGTTATGCGGTCGGTTGCTCCATCGACCAGAGGTCGGGGTAGTCGGTGACGAGGCCGTCGCGGTCGATGGCCAGGTCGGCACGGAAGGTCCCCGACTCATAGCGGTATCCGGTGTCGAGGCGGGTGTAGCGCTGGTCTGCGGGCCCGACGGTCAGCTCGGGCTCGGGCAGGATGTAGACGACGTGCAGGTCCGCGGCGACACCGGACGCGAGGCCAAGGCGGCGGATGGGCAGGGTGTTGGTGAACGGCGTCAAGGCGATGTCGACATCGATGCACTCGGCCAGGTCGAGGCGCTCGCGGCCGTTGACGAGCCAGCGGCCGGGCTCGTCGCGGGTGAGGGTCGTGCGTTCGCGGCGGTGGTGTTCGAGGGTGACCGCGCGGGTGCGCCAGGCCCGGTCGCATTCGATCCGGTAGGCCAGCCGGATCGGCTCGCCCTCGGGTGCGGCGAGGATGAGGCCGTCGGCGACGACGCCGTCGTCGCCGACGCGCAGGTCGAGGTGCTCGCACCCGGGCCAGTTCCGGGCGGTCCACATGATCTGGCGTCTCATGACGCCTCCGGCCTGCGGCGGACCCGCAGGTCCCAGGTCCCGACGAACTGGCCGAACAGGGCCAGGCCCGGTCCGAGTTCGGGGTGGGATCCGACGGCGAGCAGTCCCGCGAGCGGCGACGAAGCATCATGATAACCGCCTATCATGATGACAGGTTAACACGAGTGCGTGATGGTGTATACCGATATCATGATTGAGTGGTTAACACTTCAAATGGTCAGGAGGCGCCGGGCACGCTCGAATCGGTGCGGACGCTGCTCAACACCTGGCTGGTCCCCAATGACACGCGCCGCGCCGAGGACCGCTTCGACGCGTACGCCGACCAGGCCCGCCTGCCCCGCACGCGGCGACAGGAACTCCGAGCGCTGCGCGATGACCTCCGCCGTGCCGTGGAGGGAGCCGCCGACACCGCGGCGATCGTCAACGACTGGGTCGACCGCCTCGAAATCCGCCCCCGGGTCGTCGACGACACCATCGCGTTCACCGATCAAGGCGGCCCCGCTGCCGGTCACGTCGCGGCCGTGCTGGAGGCGATCGCAGACAGCCGCTGGCACCGGCTCAAGGCGTGCCCCGACTGCCGCTGGATCTTCTACGACCACAGCCGCAACGCCAGCAAGCGCTGGTGCCTGATGACCGCCGGCGGACCCGGCGGACGCTCCTGCGGCGGCATCGCCAAGGTCCGCGCCCACCGCGAACGCAACCGCGCCACAAGGTAACCACCGCCCGACCATCCCCTGGCGACACAGCGCCGGAACACGACCAGAGGCGGCTCGCCAACGCGTCGACTCAAGATGCAAGAAGCTCAACGTATTCGAGCGAATAGCGACGGATTCCGTCGAGGATGACCGGCGCTGGCGCACTCGTCGCGACTGTTGCCCTTATCGCGCCGCCCTCGTGTGCGGCGGACCAGTCGGCCAATGTGTGGAAGGGAACGGGTGGCAGGGATCAGTCGTGGACAGTGCCAACGGCCGTCGTGTGGGAAACTCAGGCGATCCACGACGGGTCGTCCGCACTGAATCCGAGGCTGCCCGCGCTGCGGCTTTCCGAGGACCCGGGCCCGTCGGAGTCCGGATCGGAGGGGCCGCCGAAAGGCCCTACGTTCGAAGCGGCGTCCAGTTGCGGTGCGGGCACCTCCTGCGGTACGGGGGCGCCGCCAGCGGGATCGTCGCCTTCCGCAAATGCCGGGACGACGGCCAGACCCGTCGTCAGCGCGAACGCGCCGACGAGGACTGCCGCTTGTTGATAGCTGTCGACACCGATACGGCAGGCGCGTGTGACCAAGGGGCCTACCCGATATCCTGCGGCTTCGATGTAGCTACGGCACGCGCTGGAAGTCTGCGTCTGGACGTCCCCCTGCGCCATGACCGACTCGACGGTCACCTCGTCGGTGTTCACGGGGGTCGCCGAGGCCGTTGACGTCCCGGCGATTGAGACTGCCGCGATGATCGCGGCGAGCATGATCAGGATGCGCTTGCGCATTACGTTCCTCCTCTGATGCTGGTCGGCCCGCCGACGGTTGCGGTTAAGTGTCGGGATGACTCCTGGGCCGGTCTGCGAAGAGGTTGACGTCTGCCGCCACGATTCGGCCACGAGTTCCCCATGGGCGGCTGGTCTCGAGCCGTGTCCGGGATCTGGGGCTGGCTCAGTTCGAAGAGTGGCAGGTCTATCTGCTCAAGGTCGCCACCGCCAAGAAGCAGGTGAAGGGCTAGGACTCGCGGCAGGTCGCTTCGTGTCGGTGCCGGTATCCTTGGCTCGGATCGCCTCACCACCCCTCCCCTGAAAGCGCTGATCATGCAGCCCCGCTATGTTTCCCGGCGCTCTCGTCGACAGATGATGACGGCTGCCCTCGTTGGAGCGAACTTCTGCTTGATCGCGGTGGTCTCGATGCAGGTCGCCGGATACGTCTGGTGGCACGGCGTGTTCTCCGAACTCGCCGCATGCACGTTGCTCCTGGCAGCGGTGGTGCTGGTGCTCGTGTGGTTGCGGCTCCAGTGGCGACTGGACCGCGCCCGTACAGTTCGAAGGCTTGCCAAGAGCGAGCTTCCCTTCGCCGAGACTGCCGCACGGCGACTGTTGCGGCGGCGGGCGTTCGCCGTCCACAGCATGATGCTCCTCGGCGTCTGCGCCGTCTTCGCGCTCGTCAGCGGCACACTCGGTGATGACCCCGCTTGGCGCGCTCTCATCGATGGCGACCCCGGGATCAGCCCAGTAACCATCACCTCGATTGGCGAAGTGGAGAAGTCCAGCAGCCGGCGCGGTCCCCGGTACAGTTTCGAGTTCACCGGCTCCATCCCGACGAGCACGAGTTTCCATTTGGTCAATGACCAGATCAGCACGAAGGTCGATCCGCGCGGAACTGACAACTGGGACGGCCTGGTGTGGGCGGTCTACGACTCTGACGATGTCAGCAGCGGCATCGTGTTCGTCGACTCCTACTCTGAGGCGGTCCAGGTCACGAGGTTTCCCCTGACTCCGGTGCTCGGGTTCGGTGGGTACGTCCTCATCCTGCTCTCGGCCGCCGCGTTCTCGAAGCCGCCTTCGAAGTGGATCGCCGAGGTCTCCGAGGGAGGCCGACTCGCGTACTACCGAGGGAATGTGCATCGACTGTGCCGAGCGGACATGATCATCCTGGGATTCCTCGGCCTTGTTGCCGGAATCGTCTACCTGGGTTGCTCGCTGCGGCTGGTGCCGACCACCGGGTTTACCGATGAGCTCTTTGACGCCGCATCGACTGGTGTGTTCGTCTACGGCATCGCGATGCACATCGTGGCGCTGTTCATCGCGAACTTGCTGGCCGACTTGGCTATTGGCGACGCCAGAGTCCCGCTCCGCTGAGGACTTGAGCCTGAACGCTTGCGAGGATCGTGTGCGGCTGCGTTTGTTGAAAGGTTTGTGCCCGATGGGCTGTGGGAGATCACCGAGCCGCTGATCCCGGCCTCCCCGAGACGCGCGCAGGGCGGTGGCATTCCCATTCAGCCGAGATTCGCCGCGCCGGGCGTGAGTCGGCGGTCAAGCGCCGAATGCTTTCGTCCCGATCTGCCTCCGCAGCGGGCGCCCGCGATGCCCGCGACTTGCGGTGGTCGGGGGATCCCGATGCCGATCGGGACCCCCTGCGAACGTCGGGATCACCAGACACCCCCTAGTTCACCTTGAAGCCCTGCGACTCCCCATAGGTCACCAGCGTCTCCTGCCAGGCCGTCAGGCCGGCATTGAGGTCGCTCAATTCGGTGTAGGCGGTGCCGACCGTGTCGGGGAAGACGCTGTTGGCGTACACCTGGTAGGGCAGGTACTCGAATCCGGGGACCACGTTCTCGGACGCGGCGACGAGGACTTCGTTGATCTTCTGCCCGCCGAAGTACTCGGGCGCCACGCTCAGGAACTCCTCCGAGGTGAGGTCGGCAGTGGTGGAGGGGAAGCCGCCGCTTCCGAGGAACACGTCGACGCTCTCCTCGGAGCTGTTCAGCCAGCGCAGGAACGCCGCGGCGAGCGCCGGGTCCTTGGACTGCTTCAGCACCGACTGGGCGCTGCCGCCGTTCTCGGCGGTGGCGGGGCTGCCGTCGTAGCTCGGGACGGGGGCCACGCGCCAGTCGCCGGCACCGTCGGGGACCGAGCCTTCGAGGATGCCGGGCATCCAGGCGCCGATGATGAGGCTGGAGACGGTGCCGTCCGACAGGGCCTTCCACCAGTCGTCGCTCCAGGTCGAGATCGGGGCGAGCAGGCCGGGCTCGAGCATCTGGTTCCACATGTCGGCCCAGCGCCTGGTGCCCTCGTCCTGGAGGTCTATCTTGACGTCGGTTCCATCCACTGTGTAGGGATGGCCGCCGGCCTGCCACATCAGCGGTTGGGCGAAGCCGGGGTCGCCGGCGTCGTTCGTGAGGTACTTGCCCGGGTCGGCGGCGTGGAGCGCCTGGGCCGCGGCGACGTACTCGTCCCAGGTGGTGGGGACTTCGATGCCGAACTCGTCGAACACGGCCTGGTTGTAGAGCATGACCATGGGTCCGGAGTCCTGCGGCAGGCCGTAGATTCCGCCGAGGTTGACCGCGCCCCAGGTCGAGGCCGTGTACTGGTCCTCGAGGTCGGCGAAGCCGTACTGGGTGAGGTCCACGAGCGAGTCGGACAGCGAGAACTGCTGGAGCGCGTAGTACTCGATCTGGGCGACGTCCGGTGCGCCGGAGCCGGCGGCGACGGCGTTCTGCAGGGCGGTGTACTCGTCGGTGGCGGTGCCGGCGTTGACGACCTCGACCTCGACATTCGGGTACTGGTCCATGAAGGCCTTCGCCTGGTCCTCGCCGGAGGGCGTCCAAGTCCAGTAGGTGAGCTTGCCGCCTTTCTCCAGAGCGGCGTCGAGGTCGGCGGGCTTGCCTGCGGCGGCTTCCTCGGTCGAGGAACCGCAGGCGGCGAGGGCGCCCGTGGTGAGTGCGGCGGGGATCCCGGCGAGGATCGTGGTGAGTGCGGCGGGGATCCCGGCGAGGATCGTGCGCCTCTTCAAGTTGGTCATGGTTCGGTTTCCTTCACTCCGTTGTGCCGGGTGCGTGAGCACCCGTGGTGGTCCGAGCTGGCCCAAGGGGTCGGCGCTCGGTGTTCAGCCCTTGACGCTTCCGGCGCTCAGGCCGGACTGCCAGAAGCGCTGCAGGACGATGAAGATCGCGACGATCGGGACGATCGTGAGGAGCGATCCGGTGAGGACGAGGTTGAAGATCGGCTCGGCGGCGACGCCGGAGGCCTGCTGGCTCCACTGGTTGAGCCCGACGGTGAGCGGGTACCAGTCGGGGTCGCTGAGCATGATGAGGGGCAGGAAGTAGTTGTTCCAGGTCGCGACGATCGCGAACAGGGCGACGGTCACGATGCCGGGCGTCAGCAGTTTCACCGAGATGGTGAGGAAGATGCGCAGTTCGCTCGCCCCGTCCATGCGTGCGGCTTCGAGCAGTTCCTTCGGCACCGATTCGAGGGTGTACACCCAGATGAGGTAGAGCCCGAAGGGGCTGATGAGCGAGGGGACGATGATCGCCCACGGCGTGTTGGTCATGCCGAGCTGGCTGAACAGCAGGAAGGTCGGAACGGCCAGGGCGGTGCCGGGGACGGCGATCGCGCCGAGGACGACGGCGAAGTACGCCTTGCGGCCGGGCACGGCGTATTTCGCCAGTCCGTAGCCGGCCAGTGTGGCAAGCAGCGTGGCGCCCCCGGCGCCGACGACGACGTACAGGAGCGTGTTGCCGAGCCAGCGCAGGAAGATGCCGTCGTTGTAGGCGAAGGTCTGCACGATGTTGTCCCACAGCGCGAACGAGTCGCCGAAGGCGAGGCCGGACCCGGAGAACAGGTCGGGCTGCGTCTTGGTGGCGTTGATCGCGAGCCAGCCGAGCGGGACGAGCGCGTAGGCGAGGAACAGGCCCATGGCGATGGTGAGCCCGATCGACTTGCGGGGCTTGGCGACCGATGAAGGCCTGCGGACCCTCGGGTTGATAGTGCGGTAGGTGGACATCAGCGGTCCTCTCTGCGGGTGCCGCGGAGCTGGACCACGTAGGCGATCACGGCGGTGATCAGGCCCATGATGATGGCGATGGTGGCGGAGTAGTTGTACTGCTGGCCCGCGAAGCTGAGGTTGTAGGCGTACATGTTCGGTGTGAAGTAGCTGGTGATCACGTTGTCGGCCAGCGGGTTCAGCACGTTCGGTTCGTTGAACAGCTGGAAGCTGCCGATGATCGAGAAGATGGTGGCGATCACGATCGCCCCGCGCGCGGCGGGGAGCTTGATGGCCTTGACGACCTGGAACCGGGTCGCGCCGTCGATCTCGGCGGCCTCGTAGAGCTCATGCGGGATGGTCTTCAGGGCGGAGTAGAAGATCAGCATGTTGTAGCCGACGAACTCCCAGGTGACGATGTTGCCCAGCGAGGCGAGGATCCACTTCGGCGCGAACGGCGTGATGAGGTCCGAGCCGAGGAGTCCGTTGAGGTCGGCGGCGAGGCCGAACTGGTTGCCGTAGATGAATCCCCACATCAGGACCGCGACGACGGCCGGGACCGCGTAGGGCAGGAAGATCACCAGGCGGAACAGGCCGCTGGCGTAGAGGCGGGCGCTGTCGATGGACAGGGCGGCGATGAGCGCGAGGAGCAGCATGACCGGCACTTGGACCAGCAGGAAGAGTCCGACTCGGAGGGCGCCGTCCCAGAACTGCGGATCGGCGAGCGCGGTCCGGTAGTTCTCGAGTCCGACGAAGACGTTGCCGCCTACGAGCCGGTTCTGGAACAGGCTCAGCCACAGGGCGTACGCCAGCGGGGCGATGAAGACGAAGACGAAGACGAATGCGAACGGGCCGACGAACTGCCATCCGCGCCAGTCCCTTCGCACTCGGCGCGGCCCCGGCCGCGGCCGGCGGAGGCGCTCCGGCGCCTGCGCGTGCTGTTTGAGGGCGGTCATTGGGGAAGGGTCCTTTCAGGGGTATCGGCGCTTGCGGCGGTCCGGGCGGCGGTGAACGCGCGTGTCGACCAGGCCTCGAGTGCGACCTCGGTGCCGGCGGGCAGGAGTTCGCCGGTGACCGCGTCGGTCACGGCGCGGGCGAGCGTCAGGTTCTGCGGTTTCCAGCCCCAGTTGAAGGTGAACCAGGTCTGGCGCCCGTCCGGCACGGTTCCCGAGGACACCGTGATCGGTGCGGCGAGGGCACCGGCGAGTTCGTCGACGGCGGAGGCGGGAGCGGCCCATTGGACGAGGCCGCGGGCGAGGCCGGGGGTGGGGACGGTGCCGACGACGGTGATCCGGCCGGCCCCGGCCGCATTGGTGGTGACGGCGGGGAAGTCGCCGAACCGGGGGTGCTCGTAGCGGGCGAGGGTCTCGGCCCCTTCGGGGATGAGCCCGTCGATCCACCAGAGGGCGGCGGCGTCCTCGTCGAGGTCCAGGATGCCGGTGCCGGTCACGGGGACCGGCTCTTCGAGGTTCGAGAACTCCTCGTACCGCACGCCCGCGGCCTCGCCCACGATGGCCGGCGCGACCGCGACGCGGGCGCGCGCCTCCTCGTCGGCGTAGCCGGTGCGGACGCCGAGGATCAGGTGTCCGCCGAGTTCGGCGTATTCGCGCAGCAGGGCGAGCTCGGCGTCCGTGGCGATGTAGACGCCCGCGGCGACCAGGACCGGGAAGCGCTCGGCGAGTGCGGCCGCGCCGAGATCGGCGGCCTGGTCCAGGTGCATGACGCGCGCCTGGCGTCCGGCGTCGATCACGCCCCGGTGGAAGGCGGAGACGATGTGCTCGTAGGACTCGTCGTCCGATTTGCCCTCATCGGACAGCGGCGGCATGAACTGCATCGCGTACCGGCTCGGGTTCGACCACAGGACGGCGACGTCGCAGTCGGGCTCGTAGCCGTCGAGGGCGGTGCCGAGCTGTCGCAGCTCTGCTCCGAGCTCTGACAGCTCGGAGTAGACGCGGCCGGGCACCAGGCTGTGCGGCAGGATGCCGCCCCAGTAGGTCTCGGCGCCATAGGGAAGGGTGTGCCAGTGCCAGTACTCGATCATCGCCGCGCCGCGCGAGATGAAGGCGTAGGCGGCCTGCTTGAGCTGGCCGGGGTAGGGCGGGAAGTTGGCGTCGGCCGTCCCGATCGCCTGCGCGTTGGTCTCGGTGACGAGGTAGCGCGCCTGCTTCGAGGAGTACATCCGGTCGGCCTGCCCGAACAGGCCCGCGACCCCCGTGGTGGTCCAGTCGTTCGGCTGCTGCCGCTCCTTGAGGGCGTCCAGGTGGTCCTGCATCCCGTAGTAGGGGTTGCCTGCCGCGATGTCCAGGACCCGGCCCAGCCGCTCGTCGTCCAGCCCGCGGCGGGGGTACTGGAGACAGGTGGTGACGAACTGGCCCTCACCGCGGTACTGGTCGACCAGGTCCGCCTGCCAGCCGATGAACTCGGTGGTCTGCTCCGCTTGGAAGCGGCGCCAGGCCAGGTCGTACTGGGGGAAGGTGTTCCCGTCCGGGCGCCACAGCTCGGCCCAGTCGTCGATCCGGTGCGACCAGTAGGTCAGGCCCCATTCGCGGTTGAGGGTCGCGACGTCGCCGTACTGCTGTTTGAGACCGCGCACGAAGCGGGTGAACACGCCGTGGTTGTGGAAGAGCTCGAGGCCCGGTTCGTTGTCGACCTGGAAGCCTATGATCGCGGGGTGGGTGGCGTACCGCTTGAGGATTTCGCGGATGACGCGCTCGGAGTGGAAGCGGAATCCGGGGTGGGTGTAGTCGACTTCTTGGCGTGCGCCCCAAGGGATCCGCTCGCCGGTACGGCGCTCTGCCGCGATCTCGGGGTAGGCCGTCTGGAGCCACGGCGGGACGGCGTAGGTCGGCGTGCCGAGGATGACGCTGATGCCGCGGCGGTGCGCCCCGTCCAGGACCGGCTCCAGCCACTCGAGATCGAACTCGCCGTCACGCGGCTCCCACGTCGACCACACCGACTCCCCCACGCGGATCACCGTGAAACCGGCCGCCTGCATGAGGTCGAGGTCCTGGTCGAGGCGGTCCGACCGGTGGTACTCGGCGTAGTAGGCCGCGCCGAAAAGCACTCCGGGGGGAGGCGACGCTGGGGGACGTGACGACATCTTGTGATTGCTCCATTGCTGTTACCAGTGTGGTGAGTGAGAACACTAACCCGTAATGTTTTCGAAAACAAGACGAATCTAGCACTATGTTTTCGATAAACTCCCGCCGATGAGCCAGACTGGGTTCAGACAGGTGCGGCGGGCGACAAAACGACGTGTCACAGGCCGAGATCGAAAGTCGGAGGTACCGGATGGTTGTGGACGCGGTCGGTGACGACGCCCCACTCGCCGAGGTCGGCGAAGCGGCGAACGGTGAAGGGACGGCGACCAAGCCCGCCACGATCTACGACGTCGCCCGCGCCGCGGGGGTGTCCCACCAGACGGTGAGCCGCTTCCTAAAGGGGTACGAGGGCATCCGGCCGCACACGCGCGAGAAGGTCGTCAAGGCCCTCGCCGAGCTGAAGTACCAGCCGAACCTCACCGCGCGCTCGCTCAAAAGCGGCCGCCCCCACCGACTGGCGGCGCTCACCCACGAGATCGACCAGGTCGGACCGAGCCGGATCGTCCAGGGCGCCAGCATCGCGGCCAGGCAGGCGGGATACCTGCTCGACATCATCTCGCTGGACATGAGCGATCCCGATGCGGTGGGCGAAGCGGCCGGACTGGTCGCGCAGCTCGACGTCGCCGGGGTCCTCGTGCTCGCCTCGACCGACGCGATGAACGAGGTGTTCGACCGCACCGATTTCCGGGTCCCGGCTCACATCGCCTCCGAAAGGGACGATGCGATCACCGGGGTCCAGACCGAGCTGACGACCGTCGGATTCCCCTCGCTCATCGCGTATCTGGCCGGCCTCGGCCACGAATCCTTCCTCCACATCGCCGGACCGCCGACCTGGTCGGCCTCGCGCAACCGCGCCAGGGCCTACGAGCGGGCGCTCGACGACCGCGGCCTGGTCTCCACCGGGACGATCCACGGGGACTGGTCCGCCAAGTCCGGCTACGACGCGGTCATGGGCCTCGGCGCGGGCCTTGAGGCCACCGTGATCGTGGCCGCGAACGACCAGATGGCATTGGGCGTCATGCTCGCCTCGAAGGAACTGGGACTGCGCGTGCCCGAGGACATCAGCGTCACCGGCGTGGACGACATTCCCGAGGCCGCGTTCTTCTCGCCGCCGCTGACCACGCTGCGCGTGAACTTCGCCGCGCAGGGACGCGCGGGAGTGCAGGAGCTTCTCAGCAAGATCGAGCAGACCACCGCGCCGCGATTCCCGGCGCTGCAGTCCGAGCTGGTCATCAGGGCCTCCACCACTTGGGCGAAAGCCGCTTAGGTCCCGAGGCTGAAGGGCCGCTGCACATGTGTGTATGCAGCGGCCCGACGCCCGAGTGAGCGACCGTCAGAAGTTCGTGAGCACTCCCCTAGGCCGCGTTCCATGCGAACCGCTGGTTCTGGCCGCCGTTGCAGGAGTACTGCTGCAAACGGGTGCCGTCGGCGGTCGCACTGCTCGGCACGTCCAGGCATTTGCCGCTGTGCCGGGCCACCAGGCGCACCTGGCCGTCGCCCGCATCGCGCACCTCCCATTGCTGGTTCATGCCGCTGCCGCAGGTCCACTGGATCACCCTGGCGCCGTCGGCGGTCGAAACGGACGCCACGTCGAGGCACTTGCCCGAGTGGCCGGCCACGATCTGGTAGTAGCCGTTGCCGAGGCCTTGGAACCGCCACGTCTGATTCGCGCCGCCGTTGCAGCCGTACTGGGCGATCTCGGCGCCGTTCGCGGTGGACGCGCCGAACACGTCGACGCAGCTTCCGGAATGCCCGGCCATCAGGTTCACCGAGGCGCCGACGTTCGGGGACCCTTCCACAAGGGACCACTCCTGGGATCCGTTGCCCGCCGAGGTCTGCAGCGTCACCGGCGCATCCGCAGCGGTGCCGGTGAGGTAGAGGCTCGAGTCGGCGGTCGACTGGAGACGGTAGTAGCCGTTGGTGGTCGGGACGAGATTCCATGTGCCCGTGGCCGTGTCGTCGACCCACTGGCCGATCCGCTGCCCGGCCGTGGCGCTTCCGGTCCAGATTCCGGCCGCACGTCCGCCCGACTTGTTCAGCAGCGTCACCGAATCGTCGGCCTTGGTCGCGAGGTGCCAGTACTGGGTATCCGGAATCGGTGTCGCCCCGGCGTCCTCCAGGACGACGTCGGGGACATCGCCGTTGCCGATGTTCGCGTCCGTGACATTGCCGCCCGTTCCGAGGACCTGGCCGGTCTGTCGATTGACCAACTGGAAGTACTCGCCGTCCGAGTCGCCGAGGTCGACCTCGCCGAAGCGGATGACCGCCGCGCTGGTGGGACCGCCCCAAGTGCCCTGCAGGATGACCACGCGGCCGGTGCCCTCGACGTACTGGAGGTTGCGGCTGTAGCCGGCGCCGATGTTCGTCTGGTACTCCGTCCACGCGCCGGTGCTCGAACCGGTCTCGTTCACCCAGACACTGCCGCTGCCCGAGGCGTTGTACACGATGCGGCCGTCGGGCAGTCCGATCAGGACCGGACTGCCGCCGGTCGAGAGGGAGCGCGAACCGCTGGAGACGGGCAGTCCGCCGATCTCCGAGCCCGCTTGACCGCCGGTGGACCGGAAGTCCAGCGGACTGTCGGCGATCTTGTATCGCACATTGGCGCCACCGCCCCACCACTCATAAGTGAGCAGCCACTTGCCGTCCGATGTGGGCGCGATGGTGGTCATTCCGGGGCGCCCGCCGCCGATCTCGGTCTTGCCGCCGCCCATGTCCTGGTTCTGCCCCTGGACGTCCACGACCGGGCTGCTCCAGTTGGCGCTGTTGCCGTTCCAGGTCTTGTGCACGAGGATCTGCCCGTGGGAGTCGGTGGCGGTGTCGTTGTTCGGGTCGAGGATCGGCACACCTGCGGAGGTGACGCCGATGTAGTCGTTCTCGTCCGAGTAGTAGGCGACAAGTTGTCCGTTGTAGACCATCAGGAACGGTTCCCAGATCGGGTCGACCTGCCGGTAGGTGTTCGCGGCCGCGACGTTCACGCCGGTCGCACCCGCACTGCCGCCCTGCCAACCGCCGGTCGCGATGATGTTCTCCACTTTCCAGGTCGCGCCCTGGTCGGCGCTGGAGTAGAGGGCGAGGGCCATGTCGCTGCGGTCGCCGTCGTTGTTGGGGACCCAGTTCGGGTCGGCGGCCTTGCGTTCGAGGTAGTAGTGGTCGTCGCCCGTGACGACGCTCGCGAGCAGCAGGGTCCCGGCGGTGAGGTTCCCGACCTGCTGCGGGAGGGCGTAGAGGTAGGGGCTGCCCCAGTGGCTGATGTACCGGTCGTAGGCGGGGTCGCTCGAGAGGTACGCGGGGGCGGGCACTTCAGTGAGATGCTGCCAGCTGGTGCCATGATCATCGCTCTTGTAGATCGGGAGGGTCTCCCCGTCCGCACTGCCGGACTCGGCGACCACCGCGTTCTCGAAGGCCGCGACGAGGCGACCGCTCGGCAGTTGCGTCGACTTCGGATACACGGCGCAGTTGCCCAGGCCCTTCAGGCAGTCCTGGTCGCCAAGGTCGTATAGGACCCCGCCCATCGGGTTGTACGCCTGCGCGGGGACCGCCGGCGCCAACAGCATCGCAACTGCCGCGAGGAGGACGCCCAGCGTCCTCCCGAGCACTCGTTTCTTCGGCTTCATTGCCTCTCCTTCATGAAGGGGCGCGGGCACTGAAATCGCAGTACACGAGCGTGCCCATCGCACCCGAGGCATAATCTAACAGAAATGTTGTCGAAAACATAGATCAAGCCTCCACGCTGAAGGCGGTGGCGTTGTCGTCGGCCTCGCGGCGGAGGGCGGTGAGGTGGAGGCAGGTCGTGTAGGTGGCGCCGAACCTTGGCCGCCTCTGCTGGGCTGATGGCGATGGGCGCCCAGTGAGCCGCGACGGCGAGTTCGACCTGGTCCAGCGGCAGCCGGGGCAGATCGCATTCGCGCTGCTGCTTGCCCTTGCACAGGTAGTAGAAGTAGTCCCGGCCCCGAGCGCTCTTCGACTTGAGCAGGACCATCCAGCGCGAACAGCGCCCGCACCACAGCAGCATCACCCGGCACGGCCAGTGCCGCCTCCCCGCGGCGGCGCGCCTCATGCGCGCCCAGCTCGCGGATTGGGACTGGGGCTAGATGATTGAGTCCAAGGGGTCTGTGATGTTGGTGCCCTTTCGAAACCCAACCTGGTCTCCTGGCGACCGGCGCCCGGATTCACTCCCGAACTGACCGATGCTGAACTGGTCACGCTCGCGGTCATGCAGGGCGGCACACCGATCTACTGGTACTGCTGCGCCTGGCTCTCATAGAGTTCCGCATAGTCGCCCCCCGCCTCGATGAGTGATCGGTGGCTCCCTTTCTCGACGACGGCGCCGTCTCGCAGCACCACGATCAGGTCGGCCATGCGCACCGTCGAGAAGCGGTGGGAGACGAGCAGGGTGATCAGGCCGGGCGCATTCGAGGTCCGCTCCGCATAGAGGGCGTGCACCTCATGCTCTGCCTGCGGGTCGAGCGCCGCGGTGGGCTCGTCCAAGACCTGAAGATCAGGCGCCTCCCGCATGTAGGCCCGGGCCAGTGCCAGCCGCTGCCACTGACCGCCGGAGAACTCGTGCCCACCCATCGAGCGGTCGAGAAGCGTATCGACGCCATCGGGCAGCCGGTCCACGAAGACGTCGATCCCGGTGGCGTCGATGGCGCGCCTGATAGCGACGGCGTCGTCAATTCGGTCGAGGTCGCCGATACCGACGGCCTCGGCGACCGTGGTCTTGAATCGGGTGGAATCCTGGAACGCGCCGGAGGTGCGCCGCCGCCAGCCCTCGGCATCGATTTCGGAGATCGGCCGCCCGTCGAGCAGCACGGTGCCGCCCGTCGGGTCGTACATGCCCGTCAGCAGTTTGACCAGGGTGGTCTTGCCTGCGCCGTTGAGTCCGACGAGGGCGACGGTCTGTCCCGCCTCCAGCGTCAGGTCCACATCGCGGAGCACTGGTACGGTCGCCCCCGGGTACGTGAAGCTCACGCCGCGCAGCTCGATCCGTCCCACCGGGCCGGTCACAGGACTGGTTCCGGCCGAGGCCGTCGCAGCGCGGTCGAAGTCCCGGAGCCAGACGTAGTGCTCGGCGGCAGTCGCGGCCCGAGCCACCTGCTGGATCGAACTCACCGCTCGCCGCACTTCCGCGCGGAGCCGCGTACCCAGCGTGACGACCAGGACCAGACTTCCCAGCGTGATGGCCCCGACGCCCACCATGCCGGCAGCGATCGCGAGCGCGGCGGCGAACCCGACCGAGTAGATCATCCAGCCGGTGATCTGCCATCCCGTGGCAGCCAGGTAGGCCTTGACCTGCAGTCGTATCAGGCGAAGGCGTGCGACATCCGCCCAGTCATCGATCAGCCGCTCCGACCCCATGACTCGGATCTGCTGCGCGCTGCCCGCTTCGATCGCGAGCTGATGGAGGCGCGCGTCACGGCGCTCGTCGGTCGCGGCCCTGCGCCTGGCCCGTTCCCTATGCCGCTGCGCGAGCATGCTCATGTAGATCGGCGGCAGTGCCAGGAGGACCAACAGCCCCAACGCGGGGTGGACGGTGGACAGCAGGAACACGCTCAGACCCACGCTGATGATCGCAGAGGCGGTGCGGCAGAGCGCGATTCCCGCCGCCGCCAATTCGCTCGTACTCCGGCCGAGCAGCACGACGCGGTCGAGGTAATCGGGACGTTCGAGATGTTCCAATGTGCGCAGACGGGTGGTGATGCCGAGGACTTCCTGGTTCAGCGTGATGTCGACCCGTTCGGCCAGGTCCTGCTGGAGGTTGACCACGACCCGATTGCCCGCCGCTCCGACCGAGTAGGCGACACCGCCGAGGACTGCGGCGGCGGCGAGTGCCAGAACGGTTGAGTCGAAGGCGGCGTCGACCACCCAACGCTGGGCAAGCGCGAACAGAGCCAGTGCTCCCACTTCGAGCAGCACGATGGCCCCGACGAAAGCGGAGGCCTTGGGGTCGGCCCGCCAGGAGAGCACGATCGTGTGGCGGGCCAGGTGCAGCAGGTGCTTCATGACGGAGCCTTTCGGGGTCAGAAGGGAGAGGCGGATTCCGCGAACTGGGAGGCCTGCAGCGCGAAGAGCCGGGCGTATTCGCCGTCCCCCTCTACGAGTTCATCGTGGCTGCCCTGTTCGATGATCCCGTCGGGGCCGAGCATGACGATGCGGTCGGCATGGCGGATGGTGCCGAGCCGGTGCGAGATGAGCACGATCGCAGCATCGTCGATCGCGTCGGTCACCCTATCGAAGAAGGCCGCCTCGGATCGGGCGTCGAGGTGCGCAGTCGGCTCGTCGAAGACCAGCAGGTCCCGGCCGTGCTGTGCGGCGAAGAGCGCTCTGGCGATCGCGACGCTCTGCCACTGCCCACCAGAGAGGTCGACGCCGTCATCGAACTCGCGGCCGAGAACGGTGTCCAATCCGGCGGGCAGGTCGTCCGACCAGCGGTCGATGCCCGCCAAGCGGGCGGCCCGCCGCACGCCCTCGCGGTCGACGAGGTGCTCACTCGCCCCGATGGCGATGTTGTCCGCAAGGGTCGCAGGGAAGCGCCCGAAATCCTGGAAGACGACCGAGACACGGGCGTGCCATTGCTCGGCGGGGATGTCCACCAGGTCGACGCCGTCGACGAGAATGCTGCCGCCGTCCGGTCGATACACCGCGGCCAGCAGCCGGATCAGCGTGGTCTTGCCGACGCCGTTGCGTCCCACGAGCCCGATCACCTCGCGCGGTTTGATCTCCAGGTCGAGATTCCTGATGACGGGGGCGGTGGTTCCCGGATAGGTGAACGACACACCCTCGCAACGGATCGAGGTCTCGAAGCCGACCGGTCCGGAATGTGCGGCCCCCGCGTCGGAGGCCGGCTTGCGCTCCATCTCGCGCAGCCGTTCGAGCGCCTCGACCGCACCGCTGCCGTACTCGATGTCGAACGCTTCGTGGCCCATCGCGGACATCTGGAAGATCGCGAAGGCTGCGGACAGGCAGACCACCAGGTCGGCGGCGTCGATGGCGCCGGCGCGCATGGCGAGACTGGGGACCAGCAATGCCAGGACTCCAGAGACTGTGGTGACGATCGCGACCGGCCACTGACCGATCTGCACCTTCCGTCGTAGCGGCCACAATGGATCGAGAAATTCTATGAACGCCGCCGTGCGGCGCCCGACGACCCACCGTCCAAGGCCGAACATGCGGATGTCCTTGCCGGCCTCCGGGATCCGCCCTAGTTCGGTCCAGTAGACCGAGCGGCGGCGATAGCGTTCCCGCGCGTCCCATGCGTCGACCAGGCCCATCCACTGCCGCCGGATCAGCGCTCGGATGCACAGCGACATCACCAGGAGCACGACGGCCAGGAGGGGCGAGAACACGACGCTCAGCAGCACCGTAGCCGACCCTGCGGCCAGAAAGCGGAACAGGAGGCGGAGCTGCCCTGTCGCGGCGGACCCGGGAGAGCGAAGCATGCCTTCGCCCACGTCCGACGCACGCGCCAGGTCGTCGACGATCGCCGGAACCTCCAGTTGGGCGACCGACAGTCCCCGCAACGACGCCGCGCGGACCGCGCGGCGAATCGACCGGTCGATCTGACCCGTCGCCGCATATTGGGCGACCTCGCCGAGCGCGGCGAGCACCTCTTGCAGGATGAACATCGCCGACACAAGGACGAGCGGCGCGACCAGCCCGTCCCACGCGAAATCGTCGCCTTCGCCGATGCCCTCCAGCCTCGAGACCAGCCAGCCGAGCCCCAACGCCGAGAGCGTCGGGGCCACGGCGGCCAGCGTTTCCAGCACGGTGAGCGAAGTCGTGGCGCCCGGAGCCTGCCGGAGTTGGCGCAGGAGCTGCCACCTGGACGCGAACAGCCGACGGATCGCCGCAACCGCCCGGAGCGGTGCCGGGGATCGCGGTGTCCGGGTCTCGCGTCCCGTGTCAGCAGGCATGGTGCTCCCTCCACATTCTTGAAAGGCTCACGAGCGTGGCCGGGAACCGGTTGCTGCGGTCCATCGAATACTCCTCAGTCCTCATGCGCCGATGTCCGGCCCTGCGCCGGCCCGAGCCGCCCGGCCAGGATCGTAAGGCTGCAGGGCATTTGCAGGTCGTTCCGATTCAGACCCTCGTAGCCGAGGCCTCTCAACCGGCGCAGGACTGCGGGGATCCGGAAGAACCTGCCGCCGCATTCGGCGTAACTGAGCTGGGCGTCCACGGATCCGAGCCGGTTAACGGTCCTCACGCAGTCGATCAAGGCGGACGCTGCGTCTGATGCGGCCGCGTTCTGCTCGGTGCTCGAATCCGCTGACGTCTCCGGCCGCTCGACGCGGATCCGATCAGGAATGGTCCGCGACACCGCTCGATAGGATCGCTTTGATTTCAGGAACGCGATCAGCTCGGCCTCGGTCAGTGAAGGCTCAGACACTGCGGCTTCAGTCACGAGCGCCCCCTCCTCCAACCGGGTTCTCGCCTCCTTCACCCCGGCATGGGTCTGCAGGGCCGCGTCGATGAAGTCGGGGCGGAAGGCATCGCCCCGCGAAATGACGGGCTCGCCGTGAATCGGGTCGCGGGAGGGGGCCGCAACCAGACCGGCGATCTCACCGCGCAAGCCCCCGATACTGCGATCGGGGTCCTTGTCGAGATGGTCGAGGAGATCGGTGATGCTGCGGGCGACGACTTCGGTATTGCCGCGCCCGATGACAGCTTCGTTGCCGGAGACGTGGAACTCCAGCCGGGCCCCGCTGCCGCTGGCGGCGACATAGAGATGATGCGAGAACGAGCGGTACTCGACCGGATCGCTCACCGTCGACTCCCATTGCGGGCCGGACCGGCTCGGCGCGTCGGCGGCATGGTGGCCGCCCTCCTGCTTGTACATGAAGTTCAATGCGATGCGGGATCCGATCTCGCCCCCTTTGCGGCCGCTCATGACCGCCCGCCACTCGGTGTACTCCAGGGTGTCCACCATGCTGTACCGATTCGCTTGAAACGTCAAACGATGAAGCCCCCTGGCGAAATCGCCGAACGACTGGTCCGGCAGCAATACGCTCGGGATGATCACCGCTCGTGCGAGCGGCGCCACCACGTTCAAGGCGTTCCTGGTGACCCGGCCGTGCGTGGTCACGTCTAGCGGCACGACCTCTTGAGCAGTCGCCCCGCCCAGCGCGATGCTGAATACGCCTGCGAACACGGAGTTCATCGGCGCGTCGAGCTTCTGCGCAATGCGTTCGAGCTGTCCGGCGGCCGATCGGGGACTCGAGCGGCAGTCGACGTACCGGACGGTTTCAGGGGCCTCCCCGATATTGAAGGTCGCGACGGGAATGCGATCAAGCGCGCCGGCCCAGTACTCCTCGGCACGACGACGCAGCGCGGCCGTCTTCTCGGACCGCTCGTAAAGCGCGTAGTCCAGGGGCTGCCACTCGACGGGCGGCAGGTCCGGCGACCGCTTCGCGAGCACCGCGTCCATGATCACGGCAAGATCCTGCTTGAGGATTTCCTTGGCGCGGTTGTCGACCACGATATGCGAGAAGCACGCCAGTAGCGCCGGCGCACCCGTGCCCCGGAGCACCCGCCCGAAACGGCACGGCCACTCCGAGTCGACCAGGAAATCCCGGGTCCTGAACGCCTGCAACTGATCCGGGTCGGCCTGCTCGAGCGCATGAACCTCGACCCGCTCAGGGCTCCAGACACGCTGTTCGGGACAACCGTCCTCGTCGACATCGAACGTCGTCCTCAGGATCTCGTGCCGCTCGACCAACACCGCGACAGCATCTTCCAAGACCCGCACGGAAGTGCCCTCAGGAACTTCATGCTCGAACCACCATCCCGGATACTGCGCCTTACGCTCATCCTGAAATGTCAGCCACTCGCCGCAGGCCATACCCCACTGCAGGGGTCCCCTGCGCACCAACTTCTCCATGTCCCTCTCCCGAGTCGATGAGCGCAGTCCAGATTGGACTTGCTTCTGAAACTTCCCGACGGCAAGGCGGTCTCGGGTCATGGACGGCCCAGCCTCTCCCACACGTGGAGTGCCGCCTCGCTGCAGTCCGACGCCTCGGCATCGGAGCCCTGCCGGCGATATTCGCGGAGGGCTTCGCCCATGCTCAGTCCGACGAAGTCGCTCAGTTCGGCGGTCGCCCCGCCGCACAACTGCTCGTAGGAGACGGTGAGCGCGTGGCCCTTCGGAATCCCGCTCCTGAACGACAGCCAGCGCTCGTTCCATGCGATCCACTTCGCCTCGCACGCGGCAGCCGTTCTCGGATTCCAGGGCTTGTCCTTGCGCCACTCCATCATCGAGCGCACGACCGCCGCCGGATGCCGGTGGACGAAGATCCATTTCGCGTGGGGGAAGACCGTGGACAGCCACGGGAGCTCTAGCAGGTACTCGTTGTACTTGTCCCCCCACGTATAGCCGCCGTACACCCGCTCGATCGCTTCTCTGATGAGGTCGACGCTGTCGCGCCCGTCGTGCCTCCCGTAGGCGACTTCCTGTGCCACTTCGGGTAGGACCTCCGCGCAGCGAGCCAGCCAGGCTTGGGCGCTCGGACCGGTCGCCGAGTGCCGTAGGAGCGCGTGGTTGACGTCGTCGGACCGAAGATGGCGGTCGGCGATGTCGTCGTCGGTCCACCAGCGTCGAAGCAGTGATGGCAGGCGCCCGTTCACGGTGAAGACGCGCCCGGAATCGGCATAGCGTTGAGCAATCGCGAGGCCCAGTGCTGTTGTTCCGCTGCGCTGCGCTCCTACCAGGAACAGCGGACCCTCAGCGGTTATCACCGGACGCCCACCCATTGCGCCAGCTGTTTCATGCACCGAGCCGAGGCGTCCTCTCCATCCGCCGAGAACGCATCACCCCACGGCTCGTCGCGCTGATGCGGAGTCAACACTCGGCCGATCCGCCAGTGCGTCTCGAGGGACAGGAAGCCGGCATACCCGTCAGCTCGCAATCGATCGAGCACAACGGGCCACGATATGTCGCCATGACCGAGTTCCACGTATCCGCTGCGGCCGGCCGGATCCTTCACGTGCACATGCCGGATGAACGGCCGCAGCAGCGCATACTCGGCGAGGACATCGCGGCCTTGCGCGTACCCGCTGAAGACGCCATTGCCGGGATCCCACAGCACGCCGACCCTGGCGTCGTCGAGGGCCTCCATGAACTCGTATGTCGTCGCTGCGTCCGGCGTGTTGGTCCTGGTTCCCGTTTCGACATTGAGCTGCACGGTTTCCGGGATATCCACCCGCCGCAGGATCGACCTCGCCATCTCGGCCGCTGCTCGCGGGTTCGGCTCGCCATCGCGAAAGAATGTGAAGATGCGCAGCGATGGGCTGCCGAGCCGGACCGCCAGATCGAGTGCTGATCGCAGACTGTCAACAGCGTCGGCGATCGATGCGGGGTTCGTCGGCAGTGGTGTTTTGAATACCGGTGGTGCATATCCCGCCACCACTAGACCTGCGTCCGCGAGCATCTGGCGTACGCGATCGCACTGATCGTGGTTCAGTCGATGCGGTGGGGTGTTCCAGACCGACCGGATCTCCACACCGTGGAACGCATGCGCGGTGGACAGACTGATCACGGCGTTCAGTGATTGCGATACTTCATCATTGATGATGGCGAGTTTCATTCCGTCCCCCGACCGTTCTGGGTGGCGCTGCAAAGGGTGTGGACAGTCCGGACGTCGGCTTGCCAGTCGGAATGCTTCGTCTCGATCGTCACTGGTGCTACCGGCGCGGCATCCAGTAGCGCCTCGGTGAACCGCAGCGTCTCCATGCATGAGCTCAGCGGGATATGCCTGCCTTCGGCGTCGTCGGTGCTGAAGCCCTTGACCTGGATCGCCCGGCCGAACTCTCGGGCGAAGTCGACAGCTGCCGATTCGTCCGCACCAGCGGCCACGTAGACGCCGCGATTATCGATGACCGCTTCGCATTCCAGGACACGAATGGCAGCCACGGCATCTGCCAGTTTCGGCAATGGCTTGTGTACCTCGACCAGGATGTCGACGTCGCCGAGGAGTGCACGCAGGCGGTCGCGGCCACGGCGGGCCTCGTTGAGAACCGGCTGCTGATCGATGTTCCGAGAGAGGAAGCATCGCACCGGTATTCGATGGCGGCGGATGAGTGAAGCGATAGGTTCGGGTACCGCATCGGCCTGCAGCGACTCACCTAGGTTCACGCTGAGTCCGACGAATTCCACTGACAGCGCGTCAAAAAGATGGGCGTAGTCACCGTGTTCCCATCGGTGACCGCGCCCGATCCGGAGATCGGCACTGCCGCCCGCGGCCGTGCACACGCGAGCCAGTTCATCGGCACTCAATGCCGGCACCGTCGCGCTCGACAGTCCCATGCGGCGTTTCAAGGGGTCTCACTCAACCGCTGGCAGATCCACGTCGCCACTTCGGATGCGCTGTCCTCAGGCGACTTACTCCAAGTGTCGACCCGGTAGACCGGACCGGAAATCGTGGATTCGACGCAGAGCCGCTCAATCGAGCGATGCACGTCGCGATTGAATTCCGGGCCGCGCAGCTCCTTTTTGGAGAGTGGCGCCCCCGTCTCCCGGGCGCGTCGGGTCATCCGCTCCCAGGACCGGTCGAACGAGATATCGCAGTACACGGTGGCATAGTCCTCAACCTCTGCGAGGCAGGCGTTGAACTGACTTCGGTACGGCTCCAGATCAATGTTTTGTGCATTGAGAACGGAGGCGATGCTCACCAGACCACGGTCCAGAAGGGTTACCGGGCTGCGGTCGGCGTAGGCGAACCGCTGGTGTTCCCGGGCGAGTTTGAGCAAAGCCTCTGTCGCTGTGGTGTAGCTGAGGTCGGGCGACTGGATGAGCTGAGTGATCAACCGCGTCTCCGCACCGTCGGATTTGCCGACCACCTGCTGCTCAACACCCTTCGCTCGCAGGATCGCGGCGGTGAGTTCGATGAGTGTCGTCTTTCCGCTTCCATCACTGCCTTCGAAGGCGATGACCATGCTCATGGCTGCGCCTCCTCCTCTTCGTCCGTGACGAGACCTACGAGCACCCGCGGGAAGTGCCGAGGCTCCGCGAACACGTCGAGGACACGATCTCGGAAGTGGTCCAATGGATAGACTTCGTACTCGGGATCGAAGCTCGTTTGGTCCCACTCATCGGTGAACTGGACGGCGAGGTCATACCAGGGCTCATCGCGATATTTGTCCCGCTCATCGGGGTTCCGGCCGAGCAGGCCATAGTAGTGGCGTCCCTGGAAGTCCTGATGCGTCCGCAAGACCCAGTAGCACTCCTCACGCACGTACGGTCGGAGGATTTCCGCGCCGATAGCAGGGTGGTTCGGCACCGAGATGACCTTGCCGATGTCATGGCACAGCGCCGATATCACCACCTCGTCGTCGGCTCCGGCCCGCTCCGCCCTTGTCGCGGTCTGCAGCGCGTGATTCAGCTGATTGACAGCGAAGCCACTCACCCGCGACTCCAGGGACGACAGCATCGCGAGGATCGCGGGCCCGACACCGGCCTGCTCCTTGCGCAACTCCCGGCCCACGTGCATCCAGTCATCCAGCGTGGCACGGTCCATCCGATTGAACGTCAACGTTCCTCCTGAGTTGTCGGGGCCATCGCCGCTGGGAGCAGTCGGCGGTTGGACATTTGGTACATTGCGAGGCTTCCGTTGGCCGGCTGCATCTGGTGCACGTCTTTCGGCGCGACACCCTCGACCAGCGCACGGATGGCACGAAATGTCGTGCCGTGGGTGAAGGCCACAACGTTGACCGATGCTGCAACGGCTTCCTGCGCTTCGGTAAGCCATGGCCGCACGCGCGCCATGACATCGGACATCGACTCACCGCGGGGAATCGACATGCCGAGCTCAGGGTGGCGCGACCGATGCACGGCCTGGCGCGGGTCGTCGACATCAATGAGCGGAGGACGATCATCAAAACCCCAACGCCACTGGGCCACTCTGTCCGCACCGTGCATCGCAGCCAGATCGGCATGCCGCGCACCCTCCAGATCGCCGACATGACGTTCGTTGATGAGCCAGTCGACGATGTGCGTCGTGGGACGGTGGCCGAACTCGGCCAAAGCTACGGTCGCCGTCTCCACCGACCGGCGCAGCGTAGACACGTAGACGGTGTCCCACTGCACGCCGGTGTCGGCCAGAGCCATCCCGGCCGTCTTGCTGTCAAGGTGCCCCTGCTCGGTGAGTCCCTCATCGGCCCAACCAGTGAAGACACCGATGCGGTTCCACTCGGTTTGACCGTGCCGCACGATAGCCAGGTACGTCACCTGCTCACCTCTTCGAGGATGCGAACCACGGCGCCACAACGCCGCACGTCGGAGATCGGCAGCTTGGTGGCTGATGTCTCCAGAGCCGCCTTGACCTCGGAGTAGACCGCAGCTCGCAGGCCGACATTGGGCGGCGCCGGCACTACCGTCTCTTTTCCGTCGATCTCGATCGACAGCGTTCCGCTCCGGACCTCCAGCCGCAGGCCAGATGCTTCGACGACGAGGTGATCCTCCGTCTGGACAGCATGGGTCGTCGCCGATGCCACCAACAGCGCGCCGCTCGAGAACTCGGCGGTCAGCACGGACCGGGTATCGATGTCAGGCAAGTCCCTGTGGTCCATGGCGAATGTTCCGTGGACGGCGACAGGTTGCCCGCCGAGGACCTGGCATGCCAGGTCCAGGTAATGGACTCCCAGGTGCGCGAGGACACCGCCCCCGGACAGCGCCGCATTCTGGCGCCACTTCCGATCGCTGTAATGGGCCAGAGTGCGCCTCCTGGAAGTGCGGCAGGTGGCGGTGGCATCGGCCAATGGCTCGCGGAGACGCTCCCACACCGGCCCCAGGACCATACGGTGCTGATGCATCACTGCCACTGGCAGACCGGTCTGGTCCGACGCCGCGACGATGCGTTCCAATTCATCGATACTCAGTGCTGCCGGCTTCTCTACCACCACCGCCGACCCTGCGTGCAACGCAGACAGTGCCAGCTCCGCTCGGTCGCCCGGCGGGATGCAGAGAGCGACCGTTTCGCCGCGGCCGCCCGTGACCGCCTCATCGACCGGGATCGCCGGAACGTTGTACTGCGCAGCCAGCCGTGTGGCTGATTCCGGATCGACGTCGGCAACCGCCGTGAGTTCCCCCCCTGGGGCCGTGGCAATCGCGGCGGCGTGCTGAGATCCCGCCGCTCCAGCTCCGATGATGACCACCTTCATCGTCGTGCAACTCCTTCTCGGTCGTGGAAGCTGGTAAGCCATTCTCGATCGTGGAGACCGGTGGGTCCTTCTCGATCGTGGAGACTGGCCGCGCGCCGATGACCGGCGCGATAGGCCATCGCCGAAGCGATGGCGAGAACCGTGGTTGACGAGCCTGCTGCTCGGAGGAGTTCCGCCGGGCTATGACCGTACGTTTTTCGGACGAGCTCGCCGCACGGATCAACACCGCCACCGGTCAGTGCATGGGCCGACCGGCCACTCGCGTAACGGCCACGAAGCATCGCCATGGGGGTGCTGTTGGTTTCATGCTCGATGACGAGGCTCGGCTCGTAGCTGACGTGATAGCGCGCTCGGGTGATGCGCTGGCCGAGGTCGCGGTCTTGCCCGACCCAGAATGCGGGATCGAATCCACCGACCTCCGCGAAGACATCCGCGCGCACACAGCAGTTGCCGCCGCTCAAGTAGTCGACAAGTCGGCACGCACAGTCATCATCGATGTGATGAAGCCGCCTGACATGCTCCGCCATCTCCGCAGCGGTGTTCTGCGCATCGCGATGGTCATACGCCAGCGCACGGAGCCGGCCGAGTGTGCTGCGGCTGACTTCGCGAATGCGGCCGACCGCAGCGCCTCTGTGGCCGTCGGCGAGAACCTGGCGAATGGTGGCGATCCAGTTGGGAACGGGGTGCGTGTCATCGTCCAGGAAGCCCAGGATGCTGCCCTTGGACAGCTGCACGCCGAGGTTTCTGGCCACACTGACCCCGCTGCGTGACTGCAATGCCTCGCTGGCCACACGCATGCACTGCTCATGCTGCGCGATGCCAGTCACGTCGCTAGGAGAACCGCCGTCTACGACGACGATGACTTCGAACGGACCGGGATCTGCCTGCCGAGCCAGGGCCGCAAAGACACGGCTGAGACTGTCGCGGCCGATTGTCGGGATGATGACCGAAACGAGTTCCGTCATGACACCCCCCACAGCTGGTCTATTCCCGTCAGCACCTCGTCGACCGACATCTGGCGGGTGACCATGAACCGACGTAGGCGGAATCGATCACGAATAACGTCCGTGCCACCGGGCTTGGTCGTCGTAGTGAACGCATGGTCGTAGAGGCTCGCAGCTGCACTCCGCACATTGGCACTGTGGAAGCCGTACGGGTATGCCAGGGAACGAGCCCGGGTGCCGAACATGTCCTGCAGCCATTCCTGGCTGTCCGCCAGTTCGGATGAGAGCACCTCGGCCGGTAGTTTCGCCAGGTTGAAGTGCTCCCGCGTATGAGAGCCGATTTCCATTCCCGCGGCCGCCAGGTCTCGCAGGCCGGCGACGTCCAGATGCTGACTCCAGTAATCGCACTTTCGATTCCATGTGTTGTAGCCCCCGACGTGTCCGGTGATCGTGTAGATCGTGCCGACTGCGTCAAAATCTTTGATTCCCGACAGAACTGGGTCGCTCAGGTTGGCGTAAGCGTCATCAAAAGTCAGTACGAGAGGCTGGCGCCCTGTCGAAATGCGGCGGTCCGCGGACATGGCGACAGAGGCGGTGAGAAACTCGAATCGTTCCGCCAGAATCGATAGCAGGTCCAGGTACTTCTCTGGATGGAAACTCGTGTAGTCGTCAAGATCGGGGTCGAGGTGGTGGAAGCCGAGCACTGGGATTGGCCATGAAGCTTCCTGGTCAGACATTGAGACCCCGCTCAGTCCACTCACGATCAGCTATGTCGTTCATTGGCAGCACATCCCTTTCCATTCATCGAAATCCCCGGCTCTGCGCCCCGCCGCCATCAGGCGGCGCTTCTCACCGGCTCCATGGGGCCTCGCCGACGACTCCTGCGAACCCCCGCGGGGGAAGTGCACCCCGAAACTCGATCCTTGAATTCGTGCTGTCTCGTCAGGTCGCATTCGACCCGTCTCTCAAACCGCTGACC
>NZ_STGY01000026.1 GCF_004912275.1 Glycomyces buryatensis | reverse complement strand
CAGACATCAACTAATTCCCAGAAGGACCCTTAGCGGTGCGCCGCAACACGCTCAATGGGTCGGCGGGCCGGACCGGTGGCGTGCGCTAGTTGCCGTCTGCCGTGGCGAGACTGTCGGTCCTGCCAGGCACTGTTGTAACGGGGGGTTTGCATTCGCGACACACCCGACCTCGGGGACCACGCAAAGGTGAACGGAGGGTCCCGGCAAATCGGACACCTGGGGACCCCCCCACTTCAAACCTATCCGGCGGGTACGACGCTTCAGCCGCTACATTGGCGTTGCCTTGTCTCCCAAGCGGTTTGGGCCGCTTTAAGGAGTGCTTCGGTGTGTTCGCTTCCCCATTCGGCGTGGATCGGCTCGGAGAGGTGGAGCCTCGGGTCGCGGGTGTCGAGCCCGTCGATGGAGCCGAGGGTTTCGGGCTCCAGGTGCGGCAGGGTAAGACGCAGCCGGGGTTGTCCGACCACCCATGAAAACCGGACGACCCGGTCGGCGACCGCCTCCGTCGCGATGACCGGGAGGCCGACGACATCGAGATCGGTGCACGGGCCCGTCTTGGGCGCGATGAGGCCCAAGCCCTGGAAATAGGCGCGAATCTGCCTGGTGCGGCGATGAGGTCGCATGCTCACGCCACCTCCGTCCGGCCGAGCCGATCGATCCTATTGCAGCGCAGCGATTGCACGCTCATACGGCCGCCTGCCGGCAGGTGCGCGCGCGGGCGGCCCCGCCGAAGAACCGGGACGCGGCCTCGCCCGAGACCGGCGGTCGCCGGAACGGGCCGGGCCGGGGCGGTTCGCAAGCGCGCCCGCGTCCTGGGGCCTGCGCTTGCGGCTCGCGCTTCGGTGCGGGGGTGGCTCCGGTGGTCACCGCGCGCCAGATCGTGCGGGCGAGCCGGGCGGCCCGCTCGCGCAGCGCCGGACGCATCGGAAGGTAGTGGGCGGCATGGAGTTCGGCGGAATGGTCCAGGAAGCGGCCGAACGCCGCCTCGCGGAGCTTGTCGAACCGGTGCCCGCCGGTCAGGGCGTCGTCCGCGACCGAGTGGTTGCGGTCGTCGCCGTTCCACCGACGCCAACGGGCACGAGATTCCGGCAGCGGCTCGGGCTCGGGCCGGTCCCAGCCCGAACCTCCGCCGCCCCAGGGCCGCGAAGACTCCGAAGGTCGCGAGGGCTGCGAAGGCTCGGACGGTTCCGGCGCCCGCCACCCGCGCGGTCGCGATTCGCCTTCTCCGCGTCCGGGCGACGGCGGTTCATCCCCACCGCGCCCGCGCCGCTCGGGAGGCTGCGGCCCGTTTCCGTCTCCGCCGAACTGCCCGCGTGACGGCGGTTCGTCTCTGTCCCGCCCGGGCGGCCGCGGTCCATCCCCGTCCCGTCCGGGCGGCCGCGGCTCCTCCTCGGCCCGACGCTGCCGCCGTTCCTCGATACCCGGGTACCAGGCATCCTGCGGCGCCTCCCAGCCCTCGGCCGGGAGCGGATCGGGGGTCTCATCGCGCCGGTGGCGTCCGGTCCGCCGGTCCGGATACCAACCGGTCGAGCCGAATGGCCCCGGATCGAACGCATCGGCCGGCCGGTGCGCATCGATGATCCACGTGTCACCTGGCCTGTGGCGCAGGTGCATCGGCTCGTAGCGAGGCGAGCGCGGATCCGAATCCGGAGCGTCAAGATCGCACGAGGACGGGTTGTGCTGGAACCGGTACGCGCCCGGACACATCGGGTCCGGCTCGCCATCCGGCAGGAACAGGCGACGCCCGGCCCAGTCGAAGAAACCGTCACCATCGCCCTGACGAGTGATCTCGACCAGCGGAGCACCCGGCCCGAGCGAATCGTGGCGGTAGAAGGCGTCCTGGACCAGGATCGTCATGCGGGCCTGATTGACGACGGTGGCGAGTTGGTGGGGCGCGGCCAGGGCGTTTTGGTGGGTTGCGACGAGCCTGTTTTCGCGTAGGCTGGATCGTGCCATCGGAGGGTTTCCTTCCGTGGTTGTAAGGAGGTGGGCCGCCACACGTTTGTCGACGACAGGGCGGCCCACCGGCCATATTCAGTTGGGGATAAAGGACGTGCTCCTAGCACGTTCATCCAGGCTGACACACGATTTCGCGAGTGTGCAAGTGCGACACGCGTTCGTGTCGAAAGTGTCTAGATCCCCAATTCGTGTCACGAGTGGATCGCCTGTACCTCACCCCTGGTAACGCTCCGCTACGATGGATTTCGTCCCCGACAATCCAGGCCTTTCCCCGGAGGAGTTCCCCGATGGCCCAGCGCGTCCTAGACCCCGAGTACCTTGAGGCGTACCGGCAGCAGCTGGTCGACCGCCTAAACTTCGTCACCGAGAAGTGCGAGCTGCTCCGCTCCGGCAACCAGCTCGGCGTCGAACCCGGTTTCGGGTTGCTCGACTCCTCCCAAGAATCCCGCCGCCAGTACACGGACACCCACGAGGTGCTCTGGGACAACCTCCAGAAGCTCCGCGTCGATCTCTATGGTGCGATCGTGACGATCAACGAGTCCCTCGGCGTCCACACCGACGCTGAAGAGCTCAACATCGCCGAGGTCAGCTCTTTCGAGCAGTGACCCGAGACTTGATCAAGGAGCAATCGCACCAATGAAGCACGCACTCCCCAAAACCCTCACCGCCGCCGGCGCCGCGGTCTTCCTGCTGACCGGCTGCAACCTGATCAGCGGCGAGACCGACGGCGGCGACTCCACCGGCGACGGCTCGGACGGCGGCGGCGACACCCCGGTCTACACCGAGATCGCCTCCTGGGACGCCTGCGAGATCCTCGACAACCTCCAGCCGATCACCGACGAGATGGGCATCCTGGGCTACGGCTCTACGAGCGCCTCTGGAGGCGAGCCGGGCAGCTCCGAGCTTGGTAACACCTTCGATCCCGACGCCATCGGTTGCAACAGCACCATCAACCTCGGCACCTTCGAGGGCTCACCGATGACCGGCGAAATCGAGATCAAGATCGTCCCCACCAACAGTGAGGATGAGGCGACCGCCGCATACGAGGAGCGCGTAGCCGCCGCCGATTCGGAGTCGTCAAGCGGCACCGACCCGCAATCCCAGGAGTTCGATGACCCCTGGGACCAGGGAACCATGATCTCCTGGACCGGCGAGAGCGAGCAGGATTATGTTCAGGTGATTGCTCGTGACGGCCAGTGGGTCTTCCACATCGATCTCTACCATTCGACTGACTGGGGCGAGTACTCCACCGGTGAGCCCGCGCTTCAGTTCACCCCTGAAGAGCGAAACCAGTGGTTCATCGACACCTACCTGCCTGACGTGAATCAGACCATTAACGACCAGCTCGCGGAGGTTCAATAGCCATGAGCGACAGCACCGAAGTCACGGCCGAGAACTACAGCGGGCTCGGCACCGATGAAGGCGGCAGCACCGCCAGCTACCTCAACCCCGCTTCTTGCGACCACGGCGACTGCCAGAACGGCAACGACCCGGCCGAAGAGCAGTGGGTCAAACTTGTCTCGGCCGTCCCGGTCTCCGGACAGGTGGAGAGCTTCGTGTGCGTGGCGGAGCATGGCATCGCAGCTCCCAGCCAGGAGGAAGTCCAGCAACTGGTCGGCGAGATCCGCGGGCCGGACGGCGACAAGCACGCACTCCGAACGATCGGCGAGGCATGGTCTATGTTCCGCCAGGACTTCGCGATCAAAGAAGACACAGCGGTCGAACCGATCCTCAAGACGGAGCTGACTAAGCTCTCGGACGGCTGGCAGGGCGATGACTTCGATGGTTTCGCCGAGCAGATGGCGACGGTCTTCGCCAATTGCGAGCAGATCAAGAACGACCTCGGTGACGAGAGTACCGGCCTGATCGGCCTGCTGTTCTTGACCTCGGATTCGATTCTCGCGCTTCAGGGCGGGGACTCGCGTGAGCTGCCGTACCCGGCCCCGAAGTACTGGATCGAGGACAAGGGGAACATCTTCACCGATCCCAAGGTCCACATGCGGGCCCCGTTCGCGACCGAGTGCGAGATCTCTTCGGGCTGCAAAATCAACGGCGACCAGAGCGTCGAAGAGTCCATGTCCTACGGCGGCTACGACGGCGAGTACACCGACGAGCTGAACGACTACGTCACCGACCAGACCGAGGTCCACTACGCCCAGCTCAAGTCCGAACGCATCACGGCCAACCTCGACGCGCTTCCCGACGACGCCACCGACAAGCAGAAGGAAGAGGCCGGCAAACTCACCGACTCCCAGGACGCCTCCGTTCGCGCCGAGGCCGAACGACTCGCCCAGCAGGACGGCAACGAGCGTGCCGAGCAGGACTACGACTCGGAGTCCGAATCGTACGAGAACAAGTCGGTGGAGCAGAACAACACCGTCACGGCTCGATGGGAAGACGCCGAAACCTATGCCGGTGAGTTCACCCCCACCGTCGAGCCCGCCCGCGACACGACCTTCCGCGAATCGGGCTCCGATCTCGGCGCCGCCGACTACAACGGCACCGAGTCCCCGAGTTTCAGCTCTCCAAGCGGCAACGGCTCGGCCGGGCTCGTCCCGCCGGAGAACCCGACCGGCTTCGGTGGCAGCGGAGGCACCGGCGGTGGCGGCACGGGAGGCATCGACTCCGGCGGCTTGGACGACTCCAACCCCTGGGACAACGACTCGAGCGACGATGACGACCTCGGCGGCGGTCTGGCCTCGGGTGGCCCGACGGCCACGCTCCCGTCAACCGGCACCGGTGGCGGCGGCGGTATGCCCGGCGGCACGCCCGGCGGCGGTGGCGGTGGCGCCCCCGCGGGCCTGTTCGGCCCGGCGGCCGGCGGCGGTGGCATGGGCGCTGGCGGCGCAGGTCGCGGCGGTGGCATGGGCGGCAAGGGCGCGGGAGCCGGAGCAGGCAAGGGCCTGTTCGGCAAGGCGGCCGGCGGCGCCGGTGCTGGAGCCGGCCGAGGCGCGGGCGGCGGCATGATGGGCGGCGGCCGAGGAGGCCCGGGTACCGGCGAAGGCGAAGAAGCCGGCAAGGAAACCTGGCTCCTCGAAGACGAGGACATCTGGGGCCTCGCCCGCTTCGAGGACGACAACGACCCTCTGGCCTAGCCAACAATCCACAAAGGGCTGCGGGATCTAAATCCCGCAGCCCAATCCCAATTCAAACGTAAAGCCTTGGCCCGAAAGGGCCAAGGCCCACATTCTCGTGCCCGCCAGGCTCCGTTGCAAACTCACGCCCGGCGGGCACGACTCACAAACCATTCCCTTTCGCTGCAATCTCATCCTTCAGGACATGTACCCACATACTTGCGACCGCTGAGTAGTCTGTCCGTGACCGATACCCCACGGCCAGAATGGAATAGCAATGTCTGATCCCTCCCCCTTCGCCGCGTTCGGTGATCCGTCCAATCCAGGTAAGTCGTTCAATGCCGAGGGCGCTAACGCCCGCCTCGCCGAACTTCAAGAGCGCATGCAGCAGTCGATGTCGGCGACCAATGACATGGCCGAGCAGTTGGGAGCGCTATCGGCGACCGGCATGGATGAGAACGGCGTTGCCGAGGCCACTGTGGATTCGCAGGGTGGCCTTGTCGATCTCCGTTACACCGACCGGGCCGCCAGGTACGCGCCGCTGTTCCTCGCCCGGGCGGCCCTGGAGGCGAACCGGGTTGCGAAAGCTCGCCTCGCCGAGCGCACGCGTGAGGTCATCGCGGACACGATCGGCTCGGATTCCGAAGCGGGCAAGGCGGTCTTGTCGAGTATCGGCAAGCGCCTGGGCACCGAGACCGACGGGCAGGACCGGGCATGAGCGACGCCGAGGGCGCCTACAACTATGAGGGCGTCAAACTCACCAAGGGCGGGTTCGGTGGCTACGAGGTCGACCCCGAGGCGCTGCGCGACTACGCGACTCGCCTGAAAGCATTCGGTGACCGTTTCACCGCGCTCGCGCAGGCCGCCGACTCCACCACCTCTGTCGATGGGGCATTCGGCCTGCTCACCTTCTGGATGGGCCCGCTCCTGGATGAGAAGCACGCAATGGTCGCCGAACTGATCCCGGCCAATATCGAATCCCTCGAAGCCTATATTGAGGCGCTGAACGGCTGCGCCGCCGAATACGAGGCCGCCGACACCGATGCCGCGAGCGACCTCACTCGCTTGGAGGACCAGTTCTGATGTCCGACAACAGTCTCATCGCCGCACCCGTCGAGTCGACCAAGCCCTGGACGGGTTTCGGCCCGGCCGATGCCACCCAGGGGATCTTCGACGCCGTCGAATCGCGCAGCTGGGTCGCCACCACCCTGGCCGGAGTCGGGGCGGGCTTCGAAGTCGCCTCCTGGGCGCTGGACCCGTGGGGATCGCTCGTGTCCTCGGGGCTCTCGTTCCTCATGGAGCAGTGCGGCCCGATCCGCGATCTCCTGCAAGAGCTCACCGGCGACCCCGACATCCTCCTCACTCATGCCGGCACTTGGACGAACATGGCCCTCGACACCCATTCGATGGCCGAGGAGATGTGGACGCTCATGGAGGAGGCGACTGCCGAATGGGAAGGCGAGGCCGCCGAGTCGTACCGGACGTTGCACACCGCGTACATCAACGCCATCGACGCCACCGGTTGGATGTTCGACGCGATGGCTTCTGCCACCAACGGGGCGGCCACGATCGTCCAGGTCGCCTACGAGCTCGTCCGCGACCTGATCGCCGAATTGCTGACCTGGATCTTCTTCAAGAGCCCGGTGTGGCTCGCGATCATCGCCGCCTCCGCCGGGCTCGGCATCCCCATCTGCGCCGCCGAGGCCGGTGGCCGGATCTTCGCCATCACCAGCCTCGCCTTCGGCGTCGGTTCCGCCCTGGTGGCCTCTTTCCAAGGCCTGCAAGCACTCCTCGCGGACTGACCCCACCCCGCGCACACCCGCGCGCGCCCTGCCACCCCGACCTCCGAGACGGACAGGACCACCCCACCCATGCGCCGACTACTGCTCTTCGCCGCCCTCATAGCCGCCACCGGACTCTTCCGAAGAACCAGTCCAGGCGGCGGAGGCGGAAGCGCCGAACCACCGACCGGATCCAACCGCCCCCACGGAAGCGGCGGTGCCCCAGTCGCGGGGATTACCTCCGGAACCGGCTCTACCCTGAAAGCCATCGAGGCCGCCAAACCCAGGCTGGCAATCACCGCACAACCACACGGCACACCACCGGCCAGCACGCACACTGATTCCGGGGGTAACCCGCCTTCTGATACGGCGTCTACTCCTTCGGAGGCACCTACCCTTACTCCCAGGGACCAAGTTCCTGAACCTGAACCTGGACAGGCGCAAAACTTCTCGAACGGTGAGTACACAAGGGTCACCACAACAGATAACAATACGGTCCTGTACCGGGTTTGGGGTGGTGACGCCGGGGAGCTCGGAGGCTACTGGACGCGTACAAAACCGACGTCCGCTGACCAGGCGCGGTCAGATCTTGCGCTTCTTCCCAATTGGGGGAATACAATCGAGCATGTGAGCATGGCCCGGCTGCCAGAAGGCATTACGTTCTTCGAGGGACAAGCCGCACCGCAACCACTCAACGGCCCTCCACAACTTGCAGGGGAGGGTAATCAGGTACTCTTCACTACGCGCGATATTCAGCCTGATTGGCTCACTGAACTTGATCCACCGTTCTAGGGAGAGGACAGCGATGAATGATCTCATCACCCCAAAGGAGTCGTTTTATGATTGGGATGACTACCTCCAAACTCTTCGAAGGATTGATCAGCTAATAGGTTCAGGACAGTTCCAACCTCTACCCGTCACTGGGCCCGAACCCGCGTTTCATGACGTCTACTTCTTCGAGGATTCTGCCGGAGGCATCTGGCGCCTAGGAGAGCCTCAACCACCCACTCCCGGGTCGCTACTTCGGGTTGAGATGATCGAAGACCGAGGTACATCTTGGACTTGGTCGACCGACTCGATAACTACGGTAAGTCACTTTCGTACCTGGGGGCATTACCTGTGTTTCCTGGTGTGGCTGGAGAAAATGATACGTGCCCGCCAGTTCGTTGCCCACGATCCAGACTTGAATCTACAAGAACGCGGATCGACTCATCACCTGATATATCGCGATGGTTCCGAATGGCGATTGATCGTCCCACGATTCGGGGAACGCGAATACGGGTCATTCCAGCGGCAGTCCTAGTAGTGCTGTTCGGGATCTGATCGGATCTCGGTGGCAGGGGTGACTGCGGATCAGTTGCGGAGGTTGGCCACCAGTAGCGAGTATTCGCCGAAGGCGTCCTCAGCCGGTGTCCGCCGCTACCCGGTTGGCCGCAGGCGGTCGCTCTCGCAGCGGTGTCTCAACGCTTCGCGACTGTGCGGATATAGACGAGCAGTCGGATTGGGATTCTCAGAGTGACTTCGATTTCCCCGGAAGGGTTGTCCGTGGGGTTGAGCCGTCGGTTGCGCGCGCTGATCCTCCAGGTGTCCGTGCTCGTGCTCCTCGCAGTGGTCTTCTGGGTGGTGCTGCCGGGCTGGCTGTGTCTGTCCGTGGTCCATGCGTTCGAGATACGCCAGGTCGTAGCAGACGAGGTTGGAACGCCGGGCACCGTCACGATTGAGCGGTATCGACCCGCCACCGGAAGGGGCACGAGTAGTTGCCATGGGACCTTCACGCCCGACGATGGGGGGCCGACGATCGAGGTAGAGATCGAAGCCAGGCACTGCGAGGAAGGCCAGCGGTCCCGCGCGCGTCTGGACGACACGCTGACATTGCAGTCGTGGATTCGCCAACCGCGCGCCTGGACTCCGGGAATGCACACTGGTGACTATGGCGCACTCGTCGCGGGCGCAGTGCTCTGGAATTCGATGGGGTTCATGGCGGCCATAATGCTCATTACCCGTCGCATCCGATCGCGCAAAGGCGCACGCCGACCGGCGGGTCCCGCGCAACCACCCAGCCCGCCCGATCCGCCCGTGGAAGGCCCCACGCCACGCCCTCCCGGCTTCATTGAGCCTCTTCCATCCGTCTTCACGATCGATCGGTGACGAT
>NZ_STGY01000033.1 GCF_004912275.1 Glycomyces buryatensis | reverse complement strand
GCTTACGAGGGCAACATCCGCAACGGCAACAACATGAGCGGCGCCCGCGGGGAAATGCCGATCTCGGGCCACTGGTCCGAGGCGCAGTTCCAGGAGCTGCTGGAGAACGCCTACCCGCCGGTGAACTGACCGGCTTCGAGCAGCTCCTGGAACCAAAAAGCACAGTCAGGAGCTGCTCGAGAACGCCTACCCGCCGGTCAGCTAAGACCGTCGGGTAGGGACCGAACTCGATCCTCGGTTCCTTCCGGATAGAAGAGAGGCCGGGCCCCGCCATCTGGCGGGGCCCGGCCTTCGTCGTGGGCGGCTGCGCCAACGCTCGACGCGGGAGCGGTGACGCCCAATGCGGGAGCGCTAACATCAGATCAAGCGCTTTCCGGAACAATCTTTTAGAAAAGTCCCCTCTGGAACCTTGACATGACATGGAAACATCGGAGATTATCGATCTATCACTTGGGAGCGCTTCCCTTCTCTTCCAGCCCTCAGGTGTGCCGCGCAAGTCCGTAACCCGAAGGAACCCCCGCTCCGCCGCACCCGGCAGGGGCCCCGAGAACGAAGGACATCGAATTATGCAAGTACATCGAAGTCGAAGAAAGCTGATCGTGGGTGTGGCAGTGGCCTCGCTCGCTGCCAGCGCCGTCACACTCGCGTCGGCGAACAGCGCGTTCGCCGAAGAGGGCTGCCAGGTCGACTACAACATCACCTCCAGCTGGAACGGCGGCTTCCAGGCCAATGTCGTCATCAGCGCCGACGAGGCGATCAACGGCTGGGACGTCTCGTGGGACTTCCCCTCGGGCACCAGCGTCGCGTCCGCCTGGAACGTCGACTGGTCCCAGAGCGGCACCACGTTCACCGGTTCCGACGTCGGTTGGAACGCCTCCATCTCCTCGGGCCAGAGCCGCGAGGTATTCGGTTTCATCGGCTCCGGTAGCTCTACGGCCCCCGCCGAGTTCACTCTCAATGGCGATGTCTGCGACGGTCCCGGCACCGGTCCCACCGAACCTCCGACGTCCGATGAGCCGACCGACGAGCCCACGGACCCGCCGGACGGCTCGAGGGTCGACAACCCGTACGTGGGCGCACAGGTCTACGTCAACCCGACCTGGGCCGCCAACGCCGAGGCCAGCGGTGGTGAAGCCGTCGCCGACCAGCCGACCGGCGTATGGATGGACCGCATCAGCGCCATCGAGGGCAATGACTCCCCCACCACCGGCAGCATGGGCATGCGCGACCACCTGGATGCCGCTCTCACTCAGGGCGCGGACCTGATCCAGTTCGTCATCTACAACCTGCCCGGCCGCGACTGCGCCGCCCTCGCCTCCAATGGTGAGCTGGGCGCGGGCGAGATCGACCGCTACAAGAACGAGTACATCGACCCGATCGTGGAGATCCAGTCGGATCCCGCTTACGCGGACATCAAGATCGTCAACGTGATCGAGATCGACTCGCTGCCGAACCTGGTCACCAACGTCTCGCCCCGCGAGACCGCGACCACCAACTGCGACACCATGCTGGCCAACGGCAACTACGAGGACGGCGTGTCCTACGCGGTGTCCGAGCTCGGCGACCAGCCGAACTCGTACCAGTACCTCGACGCCGGCCACCACGGCTGGATCGGCTGGGGCGACACGAACGCGATGTACGACAACTTCTTCGCCTCGGCGGACCTGTTCGGTTCGCTCATCGGCCAGAACGGCATGACCGCCAACGACGTGTCCGGGTTCATCACCAACACCGCCAACTACTCGGCTCTGGAGGAGCCCTACTGGAACGTCGACGACAATGTCGGCGGCCAGGCGATCAACCAGAACCCCGACGTCAAGTGGGTCGACTGGAACGACTTCAACGGGGAGCTCGACTTCGCTCAGGCCTTCCGCACCGAACTCGTCTCGGCCGGCTACAACGACGACATCGGCATGCTGATCGACACCAGCCGCAACGGCTGGGGCGGCGACTACCGGCCCACCGGTACCTCGACCTCCACCGACCCGAGCACCTATGTGGACGAGTCGCGCATCGACCAGCGCTACCAGAAGGGCAACTGGTGCAACCAGGCCGGTGCCGGTCTGGGCGAGCGTCCGGTCGCGGCCCCCGAGCCTGGCATCGACGCCTACGTCTGGATCAAGCCTCCGGGCGAGTCCGACGGCGCCTCTGAGCTCATCGACAACGACGAGGGCAAGGGCTTCGACGAGATGTGCG
>NZ_STGY01000087.1 GCF_004912275.1 Glycomyces buryatensis | reverse complement strand
GATTCGTTCGGTCACGAACTTCCTGGTTCGCTCGTCATGATGCATGCGGCACAACGTGATCGTGTAGAGCGCTCGGTTGAGCTGACGGTTGCCGCCCCGGTAGAGCCGGTGACGGCCATCGGTCTGACCCGATCCCGCCGGGATGGGGCAGACGCCGGCGAGTTTCGCCAAGGCCGCCTCGGATCCGATTCGCTCGGGGTTGTCGCCGACAGCGCACAAGATGGTCGCGGCGGTCACATAGCTGATCCCGAAGGCCGCGACCAGGGCCGGCGCAGCTGCCTCGGTGCGATCCTTGATAGCGGCTTCGAGGTCGGCGGCCTCGGCGTCAAGCGCAAGCCAGCGACGGGCGATCGACCGGAGGGCGATCCGTCGGCTCTGGACCGGATCGGCCCCCCGCCGCGGCCGCAGGCGCGTGAGGTGGAGGGCGAGTGCTTTGGTGTTCTTGCCATCGCAGGCCTCGGTGAGGTCGAGGTCGTCGGACAGGAGCGCTTTGAGGGCGTTGCCGGACTCGGTCCGGGCCTTGACCGCTCCGCTGCGGGCGACCATCAAGGCCCGCAGGGCCTCCACCGGCCCGTTGCATGCTTTCGGGACGCCGGTGGCGCGGCCGCCGATCACGGCCCAGGCGGCGGCTTCGGCGTCCAGGGCATCGGACTTGCCGCGGGCACGGCGGCCCGAGGACGCATAGGTGTTGACCTCAACGACCTGCGCTCCGGCCGCGGCGAGGGCAGCGGTGAGCGTTTTACCGTAAGAGCCGGTGCCCTCGATCCCGAATACCGCGACCGGGCCGAGCGCGGCCGCCCAGGCGGCCAGGGCGGCGTGGCCGGCGCGGGTGTTGTCGAACGATGCGGTCGTGATCAGGCCTCGGGCGGGCTCGACCGCGGCGGCCACGTGCTGTGCCTTGTGGGTGTCGACGCCGATCACGAGGCGGCCGGCGGGGTGAATGGACGTGCGGGGAGCTGTCATGGCAGGGAATCCTCCGATACGCTGGAAAGGCATACCGGGCATCGCGCCGGGGGTCGACATCACTGTCATGGGGCTGCACTGCGGCGCCAGGTTTCTATCAAGTCAGGCCACCGACGCGGTGCCCTTTTCCATATGCGACATGGACGGGCAGGACCGACAGGTCAGAACAAAGGCACTCGACAACGGCCAGCAATGGCTCAGGTCAGGTCCTGCCCGGTGTACCGCTTGTGGCTTCAAACGGTACGACCCCAGACTGACAGCAATGGCT
>NZ_STGY01000075.1 GCF_004912275.1 Glycomyces buryatensis | reverse complement strand
CCCCCCTTCGCTTCCGTGCGCTTCGCACCACGAACAGGGGCCCTCCTTCTCCCGAAGTTACGGAGGCAATTTGCCGAGTTCCTTAACCACACATCACTCGAACGCCTCAGTATACTCTACCTGACCACCAGTGTCGGTTTAGGGTACTGGCCGAATACCACTCGCTAGAGGCTTTTCTCGACAGCACGGGATCACCGAATTCACCCTCAAGGGCTATGCTTCAGCGCTCACCCTGCAACTCTCGCTGCTGTTCTCCCGGATTTGCCTGGGAAAACGGGCTACCACCTTACCCCGCCTGATCCACCAGACGGTACGACTACCCCACTGCGTCACCCCATCACTACGCTACACACGGCAGGGACCCCAACCAGTCACCCACACCAAGCATCCCGAAGGACACCCGACGCACGCTTCCAGCCGGTTAGCACAACCGCTATCACTCATACGCGATACTCGGGTACCGGAATATCAACCGGTTATCCATCGACTACGCCTCTCGGCCTCGCCTTAGGCCCAGACTAACCCAGAGCGGAACAACCGTCCTCTGGAACCCTTAGTCAATCGGCGCACCTGATTCTCACAGGTGTTTCGCTACTCATGCCTGCATTCTCACTCGCACACACTCCACCAGCACACCCTTAAGGGCTAGCTCACGCTCTGGCTTCACCGCGTGCACGACGCTCCCCTACCCAACCCCAGCTCCCAAAGGAACCAGGCATTGCTACGGCTTCGGCGGTGTACTTCAGCCCCGCTACATTATCGGCGCGGAACCACTCGACCAGTGAGCTATTACGCACTCTTTCAAGGATGGCTGCTTCTAAGCCAACCTCCTGGCTGTCAACGCGATCCCACATCCTTTTCCACTCAGTACACCCTTAGGGGCCTTAGCCGGTAATCTGGGCTGTTTCCCTCTCGACGACGGATCTTCTCACCCGCCGACTCACTGCCACACTCAACACAGACGCATTCGAAGTTTAACTGAGCTCAGTAACCGACACGGCCCATCACCCAATCAGCGCCCTACCACGCCCGTGCAACATGTAACGCTGCACCTAAATGCATTTCGGGGAGAACCAGCTATCACGGAGTTTGATTGGCCTTTCACCCCTACCCACACCTCATCCCCCCAGTTTGCAACCTAGGTGGGTTCGGGCCTCCACGACCTCTTACAGCCGCTTCACCCTGGACATGGGTAGATCACCCCGCTTCGGGTCTACA
>NZ_STGY01000018.1 GCF_004912275.1 Glycomyces buryatensis | reverse complement strand
CTCGTTTCGCGCGGCAGGACGGAAAGACCCCGGGACCTTTACTATAGCTTGGTATTGGCATATTGTCTGGTTTGTGTAGGATAGGCGGGAGCCTGGGAAGCTGCGACGCTAGTCGTGGTGGAGGCGTTGGTGAAATACCGCTCTGATGAGATGATGTGTCTCACCCGCGGCCCTGATCGGGTCGGGGGACAGTGCCTGGTGGGTAGTTTAACTGGGGCGGTTGCCTCCTAAATGGTAACGGAGGCGCCCAATGGTACCCTCGGGCCGGTTGGAAACCGGTCGGTGAGTGTAAGCGTATAAGGGTGCTTGACTGTGAGACTGACGGGTCGAGCAGGTGCGAAAGCAGGGGCTAGTGATCCGGCACCGACGTACGGATGTGGTGTCGCTCAACGGATAAAAGGTACCCCGGGGATAACAGGCTGATCTTCCCCAAGAGTCCATATCGACGGGATGGTTTGGCACCTCGATGTCGGCTCGTCGCATCCTGGGGCTGGAGTTGGTCCCAAGGGTTGGGCTGTTCGCCCATTAAAGCGGCACGCGAGCTGGGTTTAGAACGTCGTGAGACAGTTCGGTCCCTATCCGCCGCGCGCGCAGGAGATTTGATGAAGGGCTGTCCCTAGTACGAGAGGACCGGGATGGACGAACCGCTGGTGTGCCAGTTGTCCCGCCAGGGGCATGGCTGGTTGGCTACGTTCGGGAGCGATAACCGCTGAAAGCATCTAAGCGGGAAGCGTGCTTCGAGATGAGATCTCCGACAGTTTTTAAGCTGGTGAGGCGCCCGGAAGATGACCGGGTTGATAGGCCGGACATGGAAGCGCCGTAAGGTGTGGAGTGGACCGGTACTAACCGCCGAGAACTTAACACTTTTTCAACCCCCCTTTATGGGGATGGTTGCGCAGAGCGAAACAAGTAGACACGCTCAATGAGACATTTCACGCACACTATGCGATTCTGAGGCAACACACCCAGGATCCACACCACCCAGACCAAGCGGTTTGGGTGAGCTCGATCAAGACCGAGCAGACCTGGCCGACAAGTGTTGGCCTCACGGGTTTGTTTGGTGGTGAGAGCGGAAGTGACACACCCGGTCCCATTCCGAA
>NZ_STGY01000020.1 GCF_004912275.1 Glycomyces buryatensis | reverse complement strand
TGAGCCTCTTCCATCCGTCTTCACGATCGATCGGTGACGATGTGATCTTGCGGATTGGGCAGTGAGGTGTTGTGCCACAGAACGAGAACGAGACTCCTGGTACACATACGGGCGTCGAAACCTGATGCGCTCCAAGGAGTCTCGTTGCACTATCCTGGCACGGTCACCCTCTCTACGGCAAACCTCCAGCTCACCGCCCGTCTCATCGCCCGGCACCGAGCCGCCATCGGCAGCTACTGGCGCAAGCTCGATCCGAGCCAGCAAGCCCTCCTCGCCCTGGTCTACCTGCGTAAACACGAGACCTATGCCGCCCTCGCCGAGGGCTGGCGGATCGGGCAGACCACCGCCTGGCGCTACATCCGTGAAGTGATCACCCTGCTCGAAGCCCTCGCGCCCACCCTCCAAGGCGCGCTGTGGGCCGCGGCCAGCCGCGGGCTGCGGTGGCTCCTGCTCGACGGCACCTGCGCCGAGATCGACCGCATCAACGATCTGCACCACCCCGACCAGGGCAAGCACGTCGACCGGCACTGGTGCCACAAGCACCGCCACCATGCGGTCACCTTCGCCGCCCTCACCGACCATGACGGGCACCTGGTGTGGATCGGCACCGGCTACCCCGGTTCGACCCACGACCTCACCGCGGCCAGATCCGACGACGTGTTCTACCTGGCGCGAAAGGCCGACCTGGAGCTGTTCGCAGACAAGGGCTACACCGGTGCCGGCGAGCGAGTGACCGTGCCAGTCAAGGGCAAACGGGATAACCTGGCCGAGGCGCAGCGCGAGCACAACCACGTCGTCAACTCGACCCGCGCCCTGGTCGAGCGCGGATTCGCGGTCCTCAAGCAGTGGAAGCTCTTCGAGCGCGCCCGCTGCTGCCCGACCCTGCTCGCCCGCGCCGCGAAAGCCGTCCTCGTCCTCGAACTCAACGCTCGATAGAGGACACACCATCACCATCGAACAATTTCGATCGCTAACCGAGATGGAAGAACCTCA
>NZ_STGY01000011.1 GCF_004912275.1 Glycomyces buryatensis | reverse complement strand
CGATCGGCGGCGACTCGTCGGGCGATGGCGACTTCAACGATTTGACGGGCACCATCTCCTCCTGGGAGATCTGTGAAGTCATCGACCCGGACGACGTCGCGGAGAAGATGGCCTACACCTCGTACAACATGGGGCCGGTCAGCCAGCCGTTGGGATCGGCGACCTCCCCCAACGCCCTGACTTGCCAGGCGGGCGTGGAGATTCCCGCCGGAGACGACCACGCCACGGGCGGCTATGAACTGTCGGTCGCCCCGGGGGAAGACGCCGACAAGGTCGTCGAGCGCTACGAGGCTCAGATTCAATACTGGCATGACGGCAACGACCTTCTGCAAGAAGGCGAAGAAGGCTGGGACGACTCGCTCGTCTACATGGATGAGGCGGTCGAGGGCCCTTGGAATGAAGGGCATGTGTTGGCCATGCAATCCTTCGGGTCCAGCAGCGGCTCTGTAATGGTTGCCATGCGCGCGGAGAACTATGCGGTTTGGGTCTATCTTCACATCCCGCCGGACCCGGGCATCTACTTCGGCGAGTCCATCGGCCTCGAGGGTGAGGAATTGGAAGCCCGTCGAGAAATGCCGTTCATCGAGACGGAAATTGCGCAATGGGCCGTCGAAGAGTACGCCCCTCAGGTATTCGACACCGTAACCACCGCGCTTGAGTCGGAATGATCGGTCCCGTCTGGGGGCGACCGATCGAAACAGTCTTGATGTTCGCAATCACGGCGGCAGCCGGATTTGTAATGGAATGAGGAGAACACAGCTGATGAGGCAGAAGGTCTTGTTGAGTGCCGGTGCAGCGGCTGCCATGTCGGGTGTA
>NZ_STGY01000078.1 GCF_004912275.1 Glycomyces buryatensis | reverse complement strand
AAGCCGGCCTGCCCGACGGGGTGTTCAACGTCGTCCACGGCGACAAGACCGCCGTCGACGCGATCCTCGACCACCCCGGCATCGCCGCGGTCTCCTTCGTCGGCTCCACACCGATCGCGAAATACGTGCACCAGAAGGCCACCGCGACCGGCAAACGCGTCCAAGCGCTCGGTGGGGCGAAGAACCACGCCGTGGTCCTGCCCGACGCCGACCTCGAATTCGCCGCGAACCATCTGACCGCCGCCGCGTTCGGCTCCGCCGGCCAGCGCTGCATGGCCATCTCCGTCACCGTCGCCGTCGGCGAGGCCGGGGACGCCCTCGTCGAAGTCCTCAAGCAGAAGGCCGAGGAGGTCAAGGTCGGCCCCGGCGACGACCCGACCTCCGAAATGGGACCGGTGGTCACCGCCGCCGCCAAGGACCGCGCCGAGAACGCGGTCGCCTCGGGCCTGGCCCAAGGCGCCGAGGTCATCGTGGACGGCTCCGGACTATCGGTTCCGGGCCACGAGGGCGGCTTCTTCGTCGGCCCTTCACTCCTGGACAAGGTCACGCCCGACATGGACGCCTACAAGAACGAGATCTTCGGGCCCGTCCTCGCCGTCGCCCGCGCGGCCGACGTGGACGAAGCCATCCGTCTCATCAACGCCAACCCCTACGGGAACGGCACCGCGCTGTTCACCTCCTCGGGAGCGGCCGCGCGCCGGTTCCAACGCGAGGTCAAGGTCGGCATGATCGGCATCAACGTCCCGATCCCCGTCCCGATG
>NZ_STGY01000059.1 GCF_004912275.1 Glycomyces buryatensis | reverse complement strand
GGCGGCACTCGCTGGAGGTGAGTTTTCCATGGCTGTAAGAGAACTGATATTTAGCCTGTCGGAACATGACCTTGCGATTACTGAAGTGGAGCGCGATACTCTAACTCGCCTTGCCGAGGACCTAGAGGATGATCAGCTCAAGAATATGGTCATGACACTGAGCATGAATCCAAGTGGCTCTTGACGCTTACAGTCATTCCCAGAGTCGGGTTCGAGTTCGCTAGATTCGGTGAGCCTCGTTCCAAGCATCGCCGTGAGCTCGGTGAATACAGGACTTCTCAGCAGGATCCTTTGGACCCCAAGGAAACTGACTTGTATATCCCGAGCCTCATGAGTCTCGACTACGACGACGAGGACCGTCTTGACTGCATCGAAGTTATTAACCTGCAGGGGCAGATCTATGTCGAGGGTCTGCAAGTAGTCGGCCTCACGCCCCATCAATTCATCGAGGGTATGGCGGCCCGCGGCCACGATGTCATCGGCCCGGTCGTAGGCATCTACGCAATTCCGGAGCTCGGGTTGCGAACCGGCGACACCTATGACCCCCGTACCCAAGGGACCGTCATTGATGGCATCACGCTGTACGAGGAAGAGACCGACCCGGATTTCCTAGGCTAACGTCCCGGGCGCATCTGCCGGTGGAAGGATCCCCATGGCTGAACTCACTGAACTCGCCAGCCTCGCCCGCATAAACGCCACTCCGGGCCGCTATGACTGGGCTGCGGTCGCTGCGA
>NZ_STGY01000084.1 GCF_004912275.1 Glycomyces buryatensis | reverse complement strand
CCGCCGCGGCCGCCGGCGAGGCGGGTGGTGAAGACCAGGCCGTTGTCGGTCAGGGTCGAGGCCGGGACGCCATGTGCTTCATAGGCGGCTTGGAAGGTGCCCTGGGTGATCGGGCCGGTGACCCGCTCGTGCGCGGTCACGGAGAGGGCGTAGCGGGTGCAGTCGTCGAGCCAGGTGGGGATCTCGGTGTTTTGGCCGCCTGCGAGCCGGTAGTGGGTGAAGTCGGCCTGCCAGCATTCGCCCGGCATGGCGGCTTCGAAGCGGATGTAGGAGGAGCGCGGGCGTTTCTTCGGGGCGGGTTCGACCAGGCCTGCCTTGGCGAGGTGGCGGTGGATGGTCGCGGTCGAGATGGTGTTCTTGTGGTGTTGTTGCAGGTGCCGGGCGATGGTGTGGGGTCCGGCATCGAGGCCCACCGCGGTGAGCTTCTCGCGCAGCTCCACGATCAGGTTGACTGTTTCGGTGCTGGTCTGATTGGGCGAGGACTTGGGGCGCTTGGATTTCGGTTCGAACGCGGCCGCGCCCTCGAGCCGGTAGCGGGCGACGAGCTTGGACACCCAGCCTTTCGAGACCCCGTATTCCCGGGCGACCTCGGTTTGGGAGCGGCCTTCGAGGATGACGGCGGTGATGACCAGACGGGCTTTCGACATGCCCGAGATCAGACACCGAAAAGTTTCCTATGACCCGAGACATGGGTTTCCTATGTCTTGAACCAACACACTGTCAACCCGAC
>NZ_STGY01000006.1 GCF_004912275.1 Glycomyces buryatensis | reverse complement strand
TGGCCGGTACAGCGGGTTGCGATACCGTGAGGTGGAGCGAATCTCTGTAAAGCCGGTCTTGGTTCGGATTCGAGTCTGCAACTCGACTCGATGAAGGTGGAGTCGCTAGTAATCGCAGATCAGCAACGCTGCGGTGAATGCGTTCCCGGGCCTTGTACACACCGCCCGTCACGTCATGAAAGTTGGCAACACCCGAAGCCTGCGGCCTAACCAGCTTTTGCTGGAGGGAGTGGTCGAAGGTGGGGCTGGCGATTAGGACGAAGTCGTAACAAGGTAGCCGTACCGGAAGGTGCGGCTGGATCACCTCCTTTCTAAGGAGTCCCGACCCGCCCTTTGGGCGTGGTCAACCATCCGCTCCGGTCGTTGTGACCGGGCTGGGTAGCTGTTTGGTTGCCTGGTTTATTGCGGGTGTGTATGGACTAAATGTTTTATATGGTGTGTCGACTGCACGTTGAAAATAAACCATCCTTGACACTGCGTTCTCCTTTGGGGTTCGTGGTGTCGCACCCTGTTGGGGTTCTGAGGCAATACGTCTCGGAGCCTGGTCGTTTCGCGGATGCCGTGATGCTGGCTGGACCTGTTGTCCTCTTCCTTTGTGTGGGGGACGTTTGGGTCTGATCGGTGGGTGTCGGTTGGGGCTGGTGTGTTGTTTGAGATTTGTATAGTGTGCG
>NZ_STGY01000036.1 GCF_004912275.1 Glycomyces buryatensis | reverse complement strand
AGCCCGACGTGTGATGTCTCAGGACATCGGAAACAGGTCGAACCTGCAAAGGTTCGGCCTGTTTTGCTATGCAGGTCTGGTTGGGCCTTTGGGTTTGCCGGTGGGTTGGTAGTCGCGGGTGGGGTCGAGCTTCAAAGCTCTGAGGGTTTCGCCGGTGACGGCGTGGAGGACGCGGATGTCGAGTCCTTCGACGATGAGCAGGACGCGGGTGCCTTCGTAGATCCGGCCGATCCCGATGTGGTGGAGTTTCCCGTTGTGGCGCAGGGTCACTGATCCGGCTTTGTCGATGGTGTCGGTGCGGACGCGGCCCGGATCGGTGGTGTGGAGTTCATCGCCGGGGGCGGCTTTGGGTCGGGTGGTGTAGACCGCCGCGGGGGTGGCTCGGCTCGGTAGGGACCGGTGGGGCCGGTGGTGGTTGTAGGTCTCGGTGAACGTGGCGATCAAGACCTGCAGCTCAGTGATGGTGGCCGGTTGCGGGTTGGCGGCGGTGAGGTGTTTCTTCATGGTCTGCTGGAAACGTTCGACTTTCCCGCAGGTGGTGGGCCGGTTCGGCCGGGAGTTCTTCTGGACGGTGCCGAGTCGGGCGAGTTCGTGTTCGAGGGCGTTGCGTCCGCCGCGGCCGCCGGCGAGGCGGGTGGTGAAGACCAGGCC
>NZ_STGY01000002.1 GCF_004912275.1 Glycomyces buryatensis | reverse complement strand
TGTGGGCGGGGATTCCCGGCTTGCGGTTCGCTTGCGCGTTCCGTCTACGGGTGGGTTCCTGGTTCAACGCCTACTGCCCGGTCTCCCGGGTCTGACACAGGCTCCGCAGGCGTTTTACGTGTCCGGTAGTCCCTCGGCCACGAGACGCTTGCCTTCACGTCTGATATTGATCTCGGCGTTCACATCACGATCATGGACCGCCCCACACGGGCATGACCATTCCCGGACCTGCAACCCCGCCAGTCCTTTCGGGCCGGTGAGCGCTCCGCAGTCCGAACACAACTGCGTGGACGGGAAGTACCGGTCGACCTTCGCGAAGGTCCGCCCTGTCCGCGCTGCTTTTGACTCCAGGCGCGTAAGGAACATGCCCGCCGCAGCGTCGTGCCATGACTTCGAAGCGCGACCCCGGGACAGACCGGCGACATTGAGGTCTTCGACGTAGATGCCTTGGCTCTCGGCAACGATCGTCGCAACCCGCTGGTCGATCCAGTCTCCCCGCGTGTGCTTAACCTTCTCGTGGACCCTCGCGACCTTCAGTCGTGCCTTGGCCTGGTTCGCTGAACCCTTCGTTTTACGCGAGAGCGCCCGCTGGGCCTTCTTGAGTTTTCGTTCCAGCCGGGCGAAGAACTTCGGATTCTCGATCC
>NZ_STGY01000058.1 GCF_004912275.1 Glycomyces buryatensis | reverse complement strand
TCAGCAATGACCATCATCGAGCACTGGATCGGCGGGGCGTTCACGCGCGGCGCGTCGGCCCGCACCAGCGCGGTGTTCAACCCCGCCCACGGCACCGAGCAGAAGCAGGTCCTCCTTGCCGAGACGACCGATGTGGATTCGGCCGTCGCCGCCGCCTCGAAGGCCTTCGAGGCTTGGGGTGATTCCTCGCTGTCGCAGCGGACCAAGGTCATGTTCCGTATGCGGGAACTCCTGGTCGAGCACGAGGACGAGATGGCGAAACTCATCTCCTCCGAGCACGGCAAGGTCATCGAGGACGCTCGTGGCGAGATCATTCGCGGCCGCGAGGTCGTGGAGTACGCCTGCGGGATCGCCGAGGTGCTGAAGGGCTCGTTCACCGACCAGGCCTCGCGCGGGGTCGACGTGTTCAACTTCCGCCAACCCCTCGGCGTCTGCGCGGGGATCACCCCGTTCAACTTCCCGATCATGGTCCCGATGTGGATGCACCCGGTCGCGATCGCCACCGGAAACACCTTCATCCTCAAGCCCAGTGAGCGCGACCCTTCGGTGTCGAACCGCATCGCCGAGCTGTACGCCGAAGCCGGCCTGCCCGACGGGGTGTTCAACGTCGTCCACGGC
>NZ_STGY01000040.1 GCF_004912275.1 Glycomyces buryatensis | reverse complement strand
CCAGAGGCTTGGCGTAGTCTGCTTGCACCTGCTCGACTTCTGTACCAATTCCATATCTCTGTGCGTACCTCAATTATCCACCTTTCCGGGCCCGACCGCATCACTCGATCGGGGAGAAAACCCTCATGTTCTGCAGCGAATACGCAGGGCCGCAACGGAAACCGCAAGTCCCGCACCCCGCGGTCGGGCGTGTCGCCCGCCCCAGTTTCGCGCCCGGCCACGCACGCCGCCCACCCCGGCCCCGGGCGACCCGGGAACCCCCAGAGGCCTGGCCCCGTGAACGGACACCGGCCCCATCCACACCTTCATCGCCGATGCCTTTGGCGCAGCCGGGCCATCCACCGACACCGCCCCCGCCAGCGCCCCAGCCCCCAATGCAGGCCTCCCCGGGCGCGACAACACCCCCACCGAATCCGCCACCCACGCCAACCACCCGCACCGCCGACCCCCCCACTGCCAACCACCCTCACCGCCAACTGCCCCCACCGACCAGCAATGCGCCTGGTCTCCAAGTCAAACCGAAGGCGCGCCCCAGTAGGGACGGGACTGTTCATCTAACGGTGTTACTGGCCTGTAGTTATCG
>NZ_STGY01000076.1:207-112127 GCF_004912275.1 Glycomyces buryatensis | reverse complement strand
GCGTCCAGGTCCAGTTCATCGGGCCGGATGTCCAGGTCCGGTGCCTTGGGCTCGCGGTAGAAGTAGATCGGGAAGTCGTCCGGCGGGAAGATCTCGCAGAACGTGACCGGAGTCGGAAGCCCGCGGACCTCGGACACGAAGCGGTCGTCCACCCGATAGTCCTGCAGGGCTAGGTGAATGAAACGGCCGAACGGGTCCATCCCGGTACGGGTGATGACCGCGCTGGAGCGCCCATAGCGGGCCGCCGCGACCGCGACATTGGTGGGGCTGCCGCCCAGGTACTTCCCGAACGACGTCACCTCGTCCAGGCCCACGCCGACCTGGTTCGGGTAGATGTCCACGCCGACCCGGCCCATGGTGAGAACCTCGAACGGATCTGATGCCTTTGGCGACACCGGTTGGCTCCTTCTTGGCTAGTGGATCGAGTGGTGCTCCTCCGTGCACGGAACGACGCGGAGGAGCACCGGTCTCGGTTATCGGGTGCCGCGTTCGGCGTACTCGGCGACCGCGTCGACGTTGGTGGTATCCACGAAGGTCGGCCCGGTCAGGACCGCTTCACCGCCACCCAGGACATTGCCGTTGGTGGCGTATAGGACCAGTCCGTTGACCGAGTGGAAGCCCTGTAGGTAGGGCTGCTGGTCGATGGCCCAGAGGAGGCTGCCGTCCTGGATCGCGCCGACCGCTTCGCCGTTGAGGTCGAAGGTGGCGACCTTCGCCTCGGATCCGGCGGCCTCGGCCGACTGGATGGCGGTCATCGCGATCGGCGCGCCGAGCGTCATGACGTGCGTGATCGCGGGGTCCTCACGCAGCTTCGCCTCGATGGTGGACTGGACCGAGGTCATGTCCTCGCCGTCCACGTAGAGCTTCTCCGTCTCGCCCCCGAAGCCTTCGATGACACCGTCGCAGCGGGCTTCAAGCTGGACCTGGCCCTGGGACTGGAGAACGCACAGGACCTTGCCCGCGTCTTCGGCGGCGAGCCGCTCCCCCGCGGCCACGCCCGAGACGGTCTCGTTCTGGCCGAAGAACATGAGCGCGCCCGAGTCCTGCCAGTTGTCGACGCCCGCGTTGAACTCGACGACCGGGATGCCGGCGTCGACCGCCTCCTGGATCGCCGGGTTGAGCGCGTCCGGGTTCGGATTGGAGATAGCGATGCCGTCCACACCGCGGTCGACGGCGTTCTGGACGAGCGTCGCCTGCTCGCTGAGCTCAATGCTGTTGGAGTACTCGAAGTCGACGCCGTAGTTGTCGGCGGCGTCCTCGGCGCCCTTGCGGATGATGTCCCAGAACGTGTCCCCCGAGGGGGCGTGGGTGATCATCGCGATCGTCAAGTCGACGTCGTCGGTGGCCGACTGCTCGTCGGCTTCGCGCCCGCCCTCGCTGGAGCAGGCCGCTGCACCTAGGGCGATCGCCGCGGCCAAGGCCGCGAGTCTCCACTTGAAGGCCATATTTTTGAAGGGAAGCAACTTCATCGGTGATCCTTCTTCCTTGCTTCGTCAGCTTGCTGAATGGGCAGTGATTCCGTTGCGGAATCTAGATTCCGGCCGCGGTGTAGGCGGCCTTCAGGTTTTCGGCGGCGAGGCGCAGGCCCTCGACGCGGTCGAAGTGCTGGTCCTCGTGCTCGATGTTCACGGCCATGTCCGGGTCGACCCGGTGGAGCGCCTGCAGGAAGCGCGTCCAGTAGGCGTTGTCGTGCCCCTGGCCAAGCGCGACGAACTCCCAGGTGGGGTTCGCGGGCCAACGCGTGACGGTGTATCGGCCGCCGACCGGGAGGGGGTCATCCTCCAGCGGGATGCGGGTGAACCGCTCGTCGAGGACGCCGTTGATCTTGACGCTGTCCTCGTAGATCTTGATGTCCTTGGCGGCGGCGTGGAAGATCCACTCGCCGAGGTGGTCCACCACGGCGACCGGGTCCATGCCCTGCCAGAACAGGTGGCTCGGGTCCATCTCCACGCCGACGTGGGTGGAGTCGATGGCCTCGGCGAGCCGCAGGAAGGTGGCCGGGTTGAAGACCGTGTTGTGTGGGTGCAGCTCGATGGCGATCTTCACGTCGGCGTCCGCGGCGCGCGCCTGGATGTCCTTCCAGAACGGGACGAGGACCTCCCACTGGTACTCGATTGATTCGAGCAGGGTGGTGTTCCAGGGGTTGACCACCCAGTTCACGCGCTCACCGCTCGCTTCGCCCGCCGGAAGGCCCGACATGGTGACGATCCGCTTGACGCCCAGGCGACTTGCGACCTCGATGGAGCGGCGCAGGTCTTCGGCTTGCACGGTCCCGACCGCGGGGTCGGGGTGCAGCGGGTTGCCGTTGCAGTTGAGCCCGGTAAGGGCGATACCGGCCTTGTCGTACAGGCCGAGGTAGTCGTCGCGGGCCGAATCCGAGGCGAGGATGCTCTCGATCGGAACGTGAGGGGCGGGCAGGAACCCTCCAGTGTTCACCTCCGCGCTGGTGAGACCCAGCTCGGCGAGCAGATCGAGGGCCTGCTCCAGGGGGCGGTCGTGCAGGCAGGCGGTGTAGGCGCCGAGTTTCATACGAGTACTGCCTTTCCGTTGGCGTTGGCGGCCTCGACGACGGCATCGAGGACCTTGAGGTTGTGGAGCCCGTGTGCGAAGGACGGGCAGGGCGGGAGCCGGTCGAAGCCGGCGATCTGGTCGAGGAAGGCGCGGGCCTGGAAGACGAAGCCCTCGTTCTGGCCGTAACCGACGCTGGGGAAGTCCATGGCCATGCCGCCCTTGAGGTACGGGTGGGAGGGCCCGGCGAGGACCTGCCGGTAGCCGATCGAGTTGGCCGGGGAGGACTGGTCGGCGACGTCGAACTGGGCGGGGCGATCGAGTTCGAACGCGGCCGAACCGTTCTGGCTGAAGACGCGGAGGCCCAGGGCGTTCGCCGAGCCGAAAGCGATGCGGGAGACCTGGATCGTGCCGGTGGCGCCGCCCGCGAAGGTGAGGTTGAAGGTGGCGATGTCCTCGTTCTCGACCGTCTCGCGCTCGTCGGAGAGCTCGACGCCGCCCGCGTGGCCGACGGCCATCCCGAGCGGGACCGGACGGGTGGTGTTCACGGTGGAGAACACGGTGCCGCGCACGTTTTCGACGGGGCCGCAAAGGAACTCGCCGAGGTCGATGACGTGGCTGCCGGTGTCGGCGAGGATGCCCGAACCGGGCCCGCCCTTGTAGCGCCAGCTCATCGGCGCGTTCGGATTGAAGCCGTAATCGCACCAGTAGTGGCCCTCGAAGTGGCGCACGGGCCCGAGTTCGCCGTTCTCGATGCGGTCGCGGATGGCGTTGATCGCGGGGTTGCGGCGGAAGGTGAATCCGAGGGCCGCCACGAGGCCGGTGCCTTCGGCGGCGCGGACCATGGCCTCGGCGTCGGGGACGCTGGGGGCCATCGGCTTCTCGCAGAGGACGTGCTTACCCGCCGCGAGCGCGGCCTCGGCGATCTCGCGGTGGAGCGAGTTGGCGACGACGATACTGACGGCGTCCACGTCGGGGGCGTCGACGACGGCCCGCCAGTCGGTCTCAGATCGCTCGTACCCGTAGCGCTTGGCGGCGTCGACCGCGAAGGGCTCGTGCTTGTCGGCGACGGCGACCATTCGGACCTCGGGCAGATCGGTCTCGTACAGCGTCGAGGCCGTCCGGTAACCGGCGGCGTGCGCCCGGCCCGCCATGCCGGCGCCGATGACCGCGACGCCGATCGAAGGCTTCCCCATCGAAACTCCTCGTTTTGTAAGGCGACTTTTGCCGCTGTGACCTGCAATTCCAGTCTGTCTGTGACAACCGACACTAGACCGGTCTAGAGATAAACCTAGACCGGTCTAGTCATTTGCGTCAAGGCTTGACCCTAGACCGGTCTATACTTTTAAGCAACAGTTCGGTAACGGCATCGAAAACCAGGGCCGCTTCGGACGCACCGCGGACGATCGGCACTACAAGGGATGCGGCAAGCTGTGAAGCGGTCGGTCGGCCCGACTGGGCCGCCAAAAAGTGGAGGGACGATGTGAACGAGAAGCACCACGAGCAGGACCCGCAGCGTCCAGGCGGACGCCCCACGATGCGCGACGTCGCGGAGCGGGCCGGCGTGTCCAAGGCCCTGGTCTCCCTCGTGTTTCGGGGCGCTCCGGGCGCGAGCCCGGAGAACCGGGCCAAGGTTCTGGAGGCCGCCACCGCGATCGGCTACCGGCACAACCGCACGGCGAGCCTGCTCGCCCGGCGGCGCAACCACCTGTTGGGCGTCTCGATGATCCTGCGCAGCAGCTTCCACGCCGAGCTGGTCGACGAGATCCAGGCCGCCGCCGACGAGCGCGGCTACGAGCTGGCGCTCAGCCCACGTTCGCGCACCCACGACGAGGAACGGTCCATCGAGACCCTGTTGGAACTGCGCTGCGAGGGACTCATCCTCCTCGGTCCCGAGGTCATCGACGCCAGGCTGGACGAGTTGGGCAGCCAACTACCGCTGGTCGCCATCGGGCGCCGTCTCAAGTCCGACCGCATCGACCTCGTGCGCACCGCCGACGACAAGGGCATCGAGCAGATCGTCGACCACCTGGTCGAGCTCGGGCACCGGCGCATCGTCCACGTCGACGGGGGCCGAAACAACATCTCCGCCGACCGCCGGCGTGGCTACCGCAACGGCATGCGCCGCAACGGACTAAGCGAGTACGCGCACGTGATCTCGGGCGACTTCACCGAGGAGTCCGGCAGGCTTGCCGTCGCGGCGCTGGTCGAGTTCGAGGAGCTGCCGACGGCCGTCATCGCGGCCAATGACCGGTCGGCCACCGGGCTTCTCGACGGCCTCAACCGGGCCGGGATCGACGTACCCGGCCAGGTCTCCGTCACCGGATATGACAACAGCCTCCTGTCGCAAATGGCCTACATCAACCTGACCACGGTCAGCCAGACCATCCCCCAGCAGGCCGAGCACGCGGTGGCCGCCATCATCGAACGCCTCGAGGGCACTTGCACGGTTCCCCGCGACGTCGTCCTGACTCCCAAGCTGGTCGTCCGAGGCACAACCGGCCGAGCTCCCTCGACTTCGACATCGGCCCGCAGATAAGCGACAAGCCGAGTTGGCGCAGGCGATCAGCGCGAGTTTTAGACCGTGAGTCGCTCGGCCTCCACAGAGAGGTCGGCCCAGGTCCCCAGGTCTTGAGCAGCTCGGCGTAGACGTGGGGAACGAGTTTCTGAGGGAATGTCCGAAGAAGACCCGCAGCGGCGGGTGCTCGGCGTCGACGATCTTGAGCAAGGCCGGGCCGGGTCGCCGAACAAGTCCGCGGCGAGCGCCTGACGGTGGCCGTCATAAGCGGCGATGGATGGGCTCAAGCGCTACTGCAAACAGCTTCACACGGGGAGCTTTGAAGACACGAAAGAGGGCCGCGACTCACGTCACGGCCCCTCTCTTGGTGCCCCATGTTCAAAGGTGGCACCTACTGTCGTCAGTATAGGTAAATATAGGAATATATCTTAGTTTTGGCCCGTCGATTCATCGACGGGCCAAAACTCTTTCGGCGGAGGCGGCATTGAAGGTGCCCCGCGCCCTGCCCTACGCGGGGTGGCTGGCTCTGGTCGAGACAGCAGTTGATCTGGCCCCCGTACGCCGCTTCAAGGGGGGAGGACGGCTGACTACCGCTTCGGGCAAGCTTCGCCTCGAACGCTCCAGGGTGGTGGAGGGGCGTCGCAGGCAGCCTGACGCAAACCGCCCGGACCGCATAGAACGGTGTCAAACGGCTTCGCGACACGGCCGCGTCGATCACTCATGCGACTATCGTAGATAGGTCGAAGAGGAGGGGCGGGCGATGGAGAACTTCAATGCCTCCGTACTCCTATTCGGCTGCGGGAAGGTCGGTATCCGACTCGGCGAAGCGCTCATCGAGGCGGGGCATCGGGTCTTCGCGGTGCGACGCGACATCGAGGTCCTCCCTCGGTCCTTCACGGGCATCGCGCTCGACTACCGCCGGCCCTTCACCGCCGAGCTCCCATCGGTCGACTCGATGGTCGTCACCCTGACACCGGGCGCGTCCGAGCGCGAATCGCCAGACCTCGTGGACCCGCTGCGCCGACTCGCGGCGGCCCTGCCCGCTCGGCCGCGGCGCGTGATCTTGGTGTCCTCGACCCGCGTGTTCGACGGTGACCTGGGACTCCGGACGCTCACGGAGGACGACACTCCCAGCCCGGCGAGTCCGCGCACACAAGCCCTCCTCGACAGCGAGTCCGAGGCCCGCCGCCTGTTCGACGCGGTCGTCATTCGCCCGGCGGGGATCTACGGGCCAGGCCGAGAACATCTGATCCGCCAGGTTGTGCGCGGTATCCCGATAGACCGGCAACGGCGTACCAACCGCATCCACGAGACCGACCTGGTGCGCGCGCTGCGCGAACTGCTGCGCGCACCGAACCCGCCGCCGACATTGCATGCGGTCGACAACCACCCGGCCACACGCGGCGAGGTCGCCGATCACATCGCGCGGCGACTGCAGATCCCGGCACCGCCGGCGCTGCCCACCGGATCGAGCGGACACATCATCTCGGGCGAGCGGCTCGCATCGCTCCTTGGAACGCTGCGATACCCCGACTACCGCTCAGGCTACGACGACATCATTGCGGCTCGAGGCCCCAGGAGCTGGTGAGCGAGCGTTAGCGGTCAGAGCGTGCGGGCCGCCGGGTCCCATTGGTGCGGAAGTGCATCGGGCTGGGTCGCAGTGCTCTGTGGTGTGACGGCGCTCCCGGATGCCGCGGCCTCCGTGATCGCGACCATGACGTCGAGCACGTGGAAGGCGACGACGGCGGAGGCCCGCTCGTCCGCTCCCGATCGGATGGCGCGGGCCAGGTCGAGCACGCCGGCGCCTCTGCCGTATTCAGCTCCGACCGCATCGATCACGTCCGGCTCGCCGCCGTCCCGCCACAGCTGTGAGGGGCCGCCGAAGCCGTTCGGGTCGGGGAGCGCGAGCGTGCCCGAGGCTCCGGTGACCTCGACGAGGCCGGCCCGCGTCAGGTGCGACTCGAAACTGAACACGGCCACCGCGCTCGCGCCGCTGGTGAACTCCAGCAGCGCGCTGTGCGCGGTCGGCACGTTCACCGGGAACTCCGTTCCGGCGCGCGGGCCCGAACCGATGACGCGCGTGGCGCGCGACCGCGACGAGGTCGCGCTGACGCGGCGCACCGGACCGAAGATGTGGACGAGGGCGGTCAGGTAGTACGGTCCGATGTCGAACAGCGGGCCGCCGCCGGTGTCGAAGAGGAACTCCGGGCTCGGGTGCCATGACTCGGGGCCGGGGGACTGCATGATCGCCAGGGCGGTGAGGGGTTCCCCGATCCGGCCGTCCTTGATGGCTCGCAGGCCGGTCTGGATGCCGGAGCCGAGAACGGTGTCCGGCGCGCATGCGACTCTGAGGCCGCGTCGCTTCGCCTCGTCCAGCAGCAGCCGGCTGCTCTCGCGGTCCATCGCGACGGGCTTCTCGCTCCACACGTGCTTGCCGGCGCGCAGGATCTCGAGGCCGACCTCCACGTGCACGGCGGGGATCGTCAGGTTCACCACGATCTCGATGTCCTCGCGTGCGAGGAGTTCGGCCACCGTTCCCGATGCTGGGACGGCGAACGCGTCCGCCTGCGCCTTGGCCCGGTCCGTGTCGAGGTCGGCCACGAATCGCACGGAGAGGTCCGGGAACGTCGTGAGGTTGCGCAGGTACTCGCCGCTGATGACTCCCGCGCCGATGACGCCGACGCCTACCGGCCCGGTGCTCACGACGCCTGCCCGGAGACGAACCGCAGGCTCTGCGCGAGCCCGTCGAAGATGTCGCCGGCGTAGTCGTCGAATTCGATGACCCGCACGGCCCGGGGTGCGGCGGCCAGGATCTCCTTGATCGGCATGGCGCCCGATCCCGCGGGCTGCTGCGCGGACGCATCGGTGCTGCGGGGTCCGTCCTTGACGTGGAGCAGCCGCACGCGGTCGCCGAGGCGGGCCAGGACCGCGGGCGCGCTCGCGCCGCCGACCTCGGCCCAGTACGTGTCGATTTCGAGCACCACCGCGGGGTCGAGCCGTTCCGCGAACACGTCGTAGGCGTTGCGTCCGTTGATTTCGGACTCGAACTCCCAGGTGTGGTTGTGGTATCCGACCTCGATGCCGAGCGGCCCGGCCTGGGCGGCGATCTGCCCCAGTCGTTCCGCGATGGCGGACACGCCGTCCGCGGTCTCCCATCCGTGGCGGATCATCGGTTCGATGAGCGTCCGCATGCCGAGGGCGGCCGCGGCGTCGAGTGCGCGCTCGGCATCGCCCTCGGCGAGCGCGGCGTGGCCCGAGAGCGCGGTGAGGCCCGCGTTCGCGAGCGCGGTGCGGTACTCGTCCACTCGGTCGACGAAGTCGAAGAGTTCGACGTTCGCGAAGCCGAGTCCCGCCAAGCGGTCGAGTGTTCTCGGCAGGTCGGCGGCGAGCGCGTCTCGCACGCTATAGAGCTGCACCGAAAGTGCGGCGGTCATGTCGGTCTCCTTCTGGTCGGGCGGATCGATCACGGTCGGAGTCGGATCGTAATAGGACGATCCGCTGGAGCCTCGCTACGAGCTCGCGGTTTCGGTGCGGCTCGGCCCAGGCGGGGACCGCGTACGGTCCCCAGTGGATGACGAAGTCGAGGCTCGCCTCCCTCACCCGGTCGCGAAGGCTCTCGTGTGCGTTCCGGTGATGATCGTGATTCCTTTCGCGGTGTCACTTCGGTGATGGCCGCCCCGCGTCGCGCGGAAAGGCTTCCTTCGGTCAGTCGGCGATGTCGCCGTAGATGATGCCGCGGCCGTTGGTGGTGAGGTAGACGCGGCCGTAGATGAGCGGGTCGCCGGTGATGGCGGACCCCGCATAGGCCCACTGGTGGTCGTCGTCGTTGATGCGGGTCCAACGGGTGCCGCCGTCGATCGAACGGTAGATGCCGGCCTTGCCCCCGGCCAGCGCCGACGTGTAGATCGCCGGGTATCCGGAGCTCTTGGAGGCCTTGCCGAAGCCGACCGATTCCGCCGTTTCGAACTTGGTGATCTGCTTCCAGGTGGTGCCGCCGTCTTTGGAGCGCCACATACCGCCCTCGACGCCCTCCTTCTCGTCCCCGCGCCCGGCGAGCCAGACGTGGTTCTTTCGCCCGGGGACGGCGCGGAAGTCGTCGACCCCCGCGGAGGGCAGGCCGGTCGCGCCCGTGTCGGTGAACGTCGCGCCCCCGTCGGTGCTCCGGTAGAACGTGCCGCCCGAGAACGAGTACAGGACCGACGCCTTGACGCGGTCGGACCGGATCTTCGCTCCCGCCGGGAGCCCTTCGACCGGGTTCCACGTCTCGCCCAGGTCGTCGCTGTACACCGGAGTGACCTCGGTTTCGCTCGGCGACCAGAAGATCCTGGACCCGTCGGCGCTGACCGCGACGGTGCCGCCGTGGCCGTCGCCGGGGACGCCTTCGACGCGAGCGGCGTTGCGCCAGGTCTTGCCCCGGTCGGTGGAGACGCCGACGTGGCCTTTCTCGTTGCCGTGCACCCTGCCGGTACCGACGACGACGTCCGGGTCGGACTGGGCGAAGTCCACACTGGTGCCCGTGGACCAGCCGGTGTCGATCATCGGCTCGGCCCGGTCGAGGTCGGTGTGGACGAAGCCGCCGACATCGCCGACGGCCGAGACGAGCGTCCCGCCGAGCGCCGCGAGGTCGAGCACCGCGCACTCCTCCAAGCCTTCGACGCGGACCCCCACGGTGAATTTCTCGACCGGCAGGGCGATCCGCCGGCCGGCCTCGTCCTCGCCGATCAGGTCGCCCTGCGAGTCCCACCGCGTCACTTCCTCGGTGCCCCAGATGGTCGCGCCGGTGCCCCACATGATCCGGTCGGAGTCGTGCGGGTCGATCGTGAGGGCGTCGATCATCCACCCGTGCTTGACCGCGTATGCCTGGCCCTGGTCCTCGCCGTTCCACGACAGCCACGGGGAGCCCGAGCTGTCCATGTCGAACCGGTCGGTGCGGTCCTCGCCTTCGGCGTAGTCCCAGCTGAGCTGCCAGGTCTGGCCGGAGTCGGTGGAGCGGTAGATGATTTCGTCGGGCCACCAGTTATTGCGCGTGGCCGTCATGAGCGTGCCGGGGTTCTGGCGGTCGACGGTGATGCCGCCGAAGCCGGGGATCACGCCGCGAGGGTTGTAGGACGGGGTGACGTCGGTCCATTCGCCGGTCTGGGTGGCGAGTCGCATGATCTTGCCGCCGTTGCCCGAAGCGGCCGGACCATTGCCGGGACCCGGGTCGTGGCTGGTGGCGACGTACAGGTGTCCGTTGGTGTCGTTCACTGCGGACTGTTGGGGGATGGTGCGGTTCCCGTCGACTTCGCCGAGTGCTTCGGCGGCGCCGGGGACGGCCTGCCAGGTCGCCCCGCCGTCTTCCGAGACGTAGAGCGGGTCGGCCGGGTCGGCGACGCCCACATAGATCTTGCCGCCGATCTGGTCGAAGTCGATCCAGATCACGCCCTGGTTGTCGGCGAGGATGATGTCGTCGGGGTCGATGACGAAGTTCCCAGGGTTGGGGAAGTTCTCCACCGCGGCCCAGGTGCGACCGTAGTCCTTCGAGCGCCATAGACCGTTCCCGTTGGGGGTGCCGAGGTACAGCTCGGCGTTGTCGGCGGGGTTGACGACCAGCCGCTCGCCCATGCCGCGGCCGGGCATGTTGCCGCCCTGCTTGAACGGGAGTTCGGCGACGCCCCAGGTCTCGCCCCTGTCGTCGGAGTAGAGGACCGCGCCGTTGTTGGGGTCCCAGTCGAGGGTGTAGGTGCCGACGGCGGCGTAGACGCGGTCGGTCTCGACCGGGTCGGTGGCCATGGAGACCACGCCCGCATAGCCCCACTTGTCGCGGCCGACCCAGTCCAGGAGCGGCTTCCAGGTCCGGGAGTCCTCCTGCCACCGGTAGCAGCCGCCGATGTCGGTGCGGGCGTAGATCAGGTTCGGCGCGGTCTCGTTGAACACGATGCCGGAAACGAAGCCGCCGCCGTTGATGACGGCGTTCTTCCAGGTGTAGACGTCGATCTGCTTCGAATCGGAGTTCTCTCCGGCCCAGGCGGAGAGGGTCCCGGCCGCTATCGCGGCGGTCGCCGCGGCGGCGCCCACGGAGGCGGTTGCGGTGAACGTGCGTCGTCGGATGATGTTCTCCTTTGCGTTGGTTACTCGAGGTTGTGGAACTTCGCACAGGTGCGGTCTGGCGCGGGTTCCCCAGACCGGCACGCTCAACTCGTACGCACCGCTGCCCGACGGCAGGTCGGTGATGGCCGGGGCCGGAGTCGGATAGGACGTGAACGCGGACGGGTGTTCGGGGGCTCGCCGACCAGGTCGGGCTCCACCGGCAGCGGCCAGTCCTCGTGGGTGGGCAGGAAGTCGAACCCCTCGGTCGCCTGTGTGGAGCCCGAGCCGGACTGGATGTTGCCGCAGGCCGCGATAACCGGCAGTCCTGCGGCTCCGGCGGAGCCGAGACCGGCGATCTTGAACAGTGAACGGCGTTTGAAGGGCGGGCTCGAGGAGGGAACGGGCATGGGAGGGGTCCTTTCCAGGATGCCGCCGGAAGGGTTGAAGTAGCGGAGGATCACTAAATTTGGATATGCCTACAAACGAACAGTATGTCGAGAGCCCTTCCTCGCACAAGGCTTATCCGTGAAAAAGATCAGATGAAAAACCGCAAACCTTCCCGACTCTCAGCGTCCACCACTGGAATTATCGTAGGCTTTTGGCGTCTTCCGCGCCCTTAGTGTCCTGCTGGAATCGGCTCGTTGGGGTGGATAGAGATCCGATGAATATCCCAAGCAGCGGATATCACTAATATCCTGGTGACGATCCCGGTCGACCGTCTGGTCACGCCCGAGTCGGTGGACCGGACCGCCGCAGCGACCCTGCCGCTGGCCGAAATGACCGCGCAGCAGGCTCCCGGCGGCCCGGCATTGGACCCTGGATCACCGCTGCACCATGAAGATCCTGGCGGCGGGCCCCGCCGGCAGCTCGACGACCGGCGTCTCGCCGTCAGTGCGGATCGTCCACTCCGGCAAGGCGACCGGGTAGGCCTGTTTCAAGTCCCGCCCGCGCAGTCCTGGCAGCGCGACCTCCGCAGCCTCACCGCGCGACCACAGCGCCAGCAGCGACTCGGATCCGGTGTCGAGCTGCAGGGCGATCACGTCGTCCTCCCAGCCGGGGAGGCCCAACGGCCACACCGGATGCGACTCGGCGATACGGTGACGCCAGTCCTTATGCAGCGCAATGGCCTCGCGCACCAGCGCGGACTGCTCCGCGCTCAACTCGTTGAGGAATCCGGAGAGGTACAACCGACCCATGACGCCCGCCGTCATCGCGAACGCCGTCTCCTCCAAACTCATCGCGGCGGCCGGATACGCCCAGTTCCCCGCCTGCTCAGGCAGCACGCTCGCGGGCGCGGCCGCCGCGATCGGCGCGTAGTTCCGGAAGTCCTGCTGGTCTGAGGTCGACTGCAGATGCGCCACCGAAAGGATGTTGTAGTCCATGCGCAGCGCACCCGAACCGCAGTTCTCGAACAGCACTCCCGGATGCCGGGCCTGCACGCCGAGCAGCCAGTCGCGGAAGGCTCGGGTGTGATCGAGCAGTCCGGCCCCTGGCGCATCGGCGTCCACTTCAGTCCCGGCGCCGATGTTCCTGTTGTAGTCGAGCTTGACGAACTCGAGCCCGAACCCGTCCACCAGCCGGTCCACCGTCTCGTCCAAGTGCGCGCGCGCCGCAGGGTGCCGCAGATCGAGCTGGAAGTTCCCCGCCACGATCACCCGCTCGCCGAACCGCCGGAAGAATGCCTCCTCCGGCAGTCGATCCGCCATCGCCGACGCGACCCCGACCGCCTCCGGCTCCAACCACAACCCGGGCCGCATGCCGTTGGCGCGGATGGCGTCGATGACCGACGACAAGCCGCCGGTGAACCGCTCGGGAGCCTCGAGCCACTCGCCCGCGCTGACCCACCAGGCGCTGCCGGGCACGGCGTACCACCCGGCGTCGATGCAGAAGTACTCCGCGCCCGCCTCGGCCGCCGACTCGATGAGCGGCAGTAGCTTCTCCGTCGACGGCTCGCCCATGAGGGTGTTCATGTAGTCGTTGTAGACCACCGGAAGCCGAGCGTCGACCGGGCGCGTCTCACGGATCGCGCGCCGGTAACCGGTGAGCGCCGCGAAGGCCGCGTCCCGGCCGCCATCGGCGACGCAGAGTCCTGCCGGCACCGAGGTGAACTCCTCGCCCGGCGCCAGCCGCGCGGCGAACTGGTGGTGCTTGTCGGTCGCGCCGTGCACGCCCACCGTCACGGTGCTCCCGGTCTGTGCCACCTCCCAGTGCCAGCTCGCGCTGGTCTCGACCTGCCACGCGATCGAAGGGACGGTCTCGGCCGCGAGAACCCCGGTCGGCAGGAACGAACCGGTCGACCAGCTCCCGTGGCTCGTCAGCGAGAAGAGCCCGCGCGGGTGTTGGCCGCCGTGCATCGCCGGGGCGATGTCGGGCAGCAGCTCGCTCAATGGGCGCTGCCGCCAGCGCCCCTCTGCCCGCCATTCGCTCTCGCCCCAGAGGAGGTCGTGCGCGCCGTCGGCGGGCACGGCCACGAGCGCCGAGCTCACCGAGAGCAGCACGAGACTCCGGTCGGCCACGTTGCGCACGGTGTGACGGATCTGGAGGCCCGGTCCTGCGACGCGGAAGATGCTGAGCACCTCGATGCCGAACTCCGGTGCGCGCTGGCGGATCCGCAGCTCGGTCTCGTCCGATTCGTGGCCCGCGTAGCGGAGCCGCTGCCCGGCACTGGAGTAGAGGAGGCCCTGGTCGTTGCCGGCGCAGTGCGCGCCGCCGGCGGTGATGACGTCGACGATCGCCAAGGGCGCGGCCGCTGACGGCGCCTCCGGTCCGGTCGCGAGGCGCACGAGCCGCACGGGCCGGTCGTCGCGGTGGTCGAACTTCAGGTGGAGCCCGGGGCGGGACCACTCGAAGGCCGGATCCTCGTCACGATGCAACGGGGCTTGCGATGTCATTTATTACTCCGCTCTCGATTGGAATACGTCTATGCATCAACGGTGCCGGCGCTCGCGAACGCCCTGCGGCCGTTGATTGGTGAGGAATGCATTGGGGGGGTTCCTTGCCCTGGTCACTCATCATTTCTCGGCGAGGATGCGAATGGCCATGTGTTCGCGGCCGGGGAGGGGGACGCGGATGGTGCCCTCGGCGTGGTCGGCGACGCGTTCGACGGTCATGTTCCAGGTGTCGATCACGTCGACCGTCCAGTGCTTGCCTTCGGGAAGTGCGAGTTCGCGGAAGCGGGGGCGGCTGAACCCGAAGTAGGTGACCTCGTATTCGCCGGCGACCCCGCCGACTCGTGCGTCCCAGTTGGAGGGGAGCGGGTCGAGGGCCCCGGTCGGGGATGCGGCGATGACCTCGCGCAGGAAGCCCATGCGGGCCGGGCTGGTGCCGACGAGTTCGCCGCCTTTCGACCACCAGAGTTCCTCGGCGTCGTTGAGGTAGGTCTCGCCGTGCGCGACGTAGCCGCCCCGTACCGCGCCCTCCCAGCAGCGCCGGGTCAACTCCTCTCCGGAGATGTTCCCCCAGCCCTGGTCGATGTCGCCTTCGTAGGCGCACTCGTCGATCACGACTGGCTTGCCCCAGCGCTCGCGCCATTCGTCGGTGAACTCGGCGGTCCGGTAGATGTCCTGGCGCTGGACGCTGGCGTGGGTGATCCAGGGCTTGGCGTAGTCGTAGAACGGGCCGCAGTTGTGGATCGAGTTGAGGTGCCCGTGCGGGTCCTCTTCGGACACTATGGCGGCCAGTCGCTCCCAGTCGTCCTCGGTCTTGGCCTTGAACAGGTCGTACTCGTTGGCCATGGACCACCACACGTTCGCGTAGGCCGCGAGGCGCCGGACCGTGTAGCGGATCAGCCGGTCGTCGGCTTCGGCGCCGAGGTCGGCGAATCCCCACCGGTCGTAGGAGTGGAGGAGGATGACGTCCGCTTCGATCCCCATGTCCTGCAATGCGGCCACTTCCTGCTCGAAGCGGCGGAAGAACGCCGGGTCGAACCGGGTCGTGTCCCAGCCTTCCTCGGTGGAGCCGGGGAAGGGGTAGAGCTCGGGCTCGTCGTGGTTGTACTGGTACCACTTGGGCAGCAGGCACATCCGCACCTTGTTGAACGGCCCCGCGGCCAAGGTCCGGCGGGTCTGGTCCCGCAGGCGCTCCACCTGGTGAGTCCACGCGTAGGCGGTGGTGCCGACCGGGAGGTAGCGGGTGCCGTCGCTGTGCGCGAAGTGGAAGCCTTCGGCCCGGACCGGACCATGAGCGCCCGGTGCCGGTGCGGTGCAGGTGAACTCGCCAGACACGCCGTCGAGCGCGGGGGCGTTCGAGGCCGTCGTGAAGGTCCACTGTCCCTCGGCGTCGGGCATGAAGCGGACCCGGTACGCCCCGTCCCCGTCGTAGAAACCCCCGACGCGCAACTCCCGCTCACCGTCGTCGAAGACCGCTGCCAGGTCGACGTCAGTGAACGGGTTGCCGTCGGCAGGGCCGTGGAGTTCGACTTCGTACACGCCCCAGCGGGCGCAGCTCTCAGGTGTAGCAGGCTGGTTCATCGGGTCCTCGCACGCTGTAGAGCTGTACCGAAAGTGCGGCGGTCATATGGGTCTCCCTCTGGTCGGGCGGGATCGTTCACGGTCGGAGTCGGGCGGGTTCGGCGGTCGTCGGTTCGGTGGTCAGTGCCCGAGTGCCGCGTCGGAAGCGTTGAAGCGGCGTGGGCACCTGGGTGCCCACGCCGCCTTGCAGTTGCCGCCTAGGCGGAGGTTCCGGTCACGGTCGTGCCGGACTTGGTGATCGTGTAGTCGATCGTGCCGCCGCCCCAGAAGTGGAAGGTGAGGGTGACGGGCTCGTCGTCCCTGACCTCGTTGAAGAAGTCAGGGGTGAGGCTGATCGTGCCCGCATCGTAGTCGGGCCGGTAGGTCCACCAGAACTCCTTGAAGGCGGTCCACGCGTGGGGCCCGGCGTTGGTGCCGTCGGCGTACTTGGCCTCCATCGTGGCGACCTGGTCGCCGTTGAACTCGGTCGGGATCGCGAAGCACGAGGAGTTGCAGGCCCACCACTGGGACCAAGGTGCGCCGTCCATGGTCCCGGACGCGTCCGAGAGCTGCGCCTTGTCGTAGGTGATGATGTGGATCGCCCAAGGCAGGCCGTCCGAGAAGCGGGCTTCGATGGTCGCGTTGGTGCCATAGGCGCGGTCGCCCGCGAGACGGGTGAGCGCGGCGGCGGTCAGGGTGAGCGTGTCACCGGAGACGGTGTAGTCAGCGCCCTCGGTAAGTGCGGTGTCCCCCTGCCACAGGCCCTCGAAGTCAAGGCCGTTGCGGTTGAGGGTGAGCGACTCGTCCGCGATGGTCCCGGCCTTCTCGAGGTAGATCGAGTCGAACGAGGCGGTGCCCGAAAGCGTCGTAAAACCTGAGTCCATGTACGCCTTCAGGAGCGGGTCGCGCCATTCCAGGGTGTGGCGGTTGAGGTACGAGCCGGCGTCCCACAGCATCAAGGTCAGCTGCTCTTCGACGGCCTGGTGCGCGGTGGCCTGGAAGAACTTCAGCAATTCGCCGTACTGCGGCGAGTTGGGCACGGTGCCGCGGGTGTAGTCGTAGCCGAGAACACCCCACTCCCCGACGATGACCGGCACGCCGTTGTCGACGAAGGTGTCATTGGTGCGCTGGAAGGTGTTCTCGAGGTCCTGCTGGGTCGCCTCGTCGTAGGTGGTGACCCCGGCGACGTTGACGCCGAAGGGATAGAACCCGTAGAAGTGGACGGTCGCGGCGATCATGTCGTCGTCGAGCTCGTCGATGGTGGCCTTGAGCGCGTCCAGGTGCGGCTGCTCGGAGTTGGTGACCCACGTCGGCAGCACCAGGAGCCGGTCCGAGTTCTTCCCGCCGGTGGCGCGGACAGCCTCGTAGAAGGCGACGTTGAGCTCGGCGGTGTGGGCGTCCTTGTTGGCCTCGTCAGTGGGGAACTGCGGTTCGTTGATGCTCTCGAACGACAGCTCGGACGGGTGGTCCTTGAACCGCTCGGCGATCTGGGTCCACATCGAGGTGAACTTCGCCAACACGTTCTCGCGGTCGTCCGGCAGCGCCTTGGTCCACATCTGGTCGTGCTGGTTGACCATCACTTGGAGGTCGTTCGCGATCGCCCAGTCGACGACCTGCTCGACGCGGTCGAGCCAGGCCGGGTCAATCGTGTAGTCCGGTGCCGGGCCGGTGTGCTCGTCCCAGGACACCGGGAGGCGGATCGAGTTGTAGCCGTTGGCCTTGATGGTCTGGAGGAGTTCCTCGGTGATCAGCGGGTTGCCCCAGGCGGTCTCACCGCCCAGCGCGTCCAGGGTGTTGCCGACGTTCCAGCCCGGCTGCATGGCCGCGACCTGCTCCATCGCGGTGACCGCATGGTCCGGCGGGGCGGTCGGCTTTTCCGCATGGGCGCTGACGACTCCGAGCAGGCCCGCGGTCAAGGCGGTGACTGCGGCGACGGCGATCGCGCCGAGGCGCATTCGTCTCCTATTGGCAGTGGTTGAGCTCTTCACGACTCTCCTTGAGAGAAGGCGTCTTCCGTGAGGGAGCGGCGCTCGCCGCTGGAGGCCTTGTCCGTCAACAGGCTAAGTTTAACGACCCAACTTTGTCAAGGCCTCGATCCGAGCGCTCGGGACGCGACCGCCTTCGCGACGTGCCTGTCGGCGGTGGCCGGATGCGGGGGCTCATCGCCATCCTCTAACGCCAGGTGTACCAACAAACTTCAGCCGAACCATTGACTAGATATCGAGCCATCCCTATGGTTCTAATCATCCAATGTTTCCGAAGATCTCTCGGGCGTTTCGGCACAAGCCTTGACTTGTGAACGATAACAGAGGGTCCTGCAAGCTCACGGAAAGGGAATTCATGCAACGAATGCTTCGAAACCGAATGCTGGGAGGGCTGGCCGTGCTCGCGGTGGCCACGACCCTGGCCTCGAGTGCGCTCATCGCCAACGCCCAGACCACGGATGGGGGGACCACCGACGGCAGCGCAGACGAGGTCGGGGCGCAGGGCCTGCCGACCTCCTACCAGTGGGAGTCGACCGGTCCGCTGATCGGCCCCAAGCCGGACGCGACGCACAACGTCGTCTCGGCCAAGGACCCCACCGTGGTCCGCCACAACAACGAGTGGCTCGCCTACTACACGGTGGCGAACACGCCCGAGGGGCACTGGAGCCTGGCCTTCTCCAAATTCTCCGACTGGTCCCAGGCCGCTGACGCGCCCGTGACCTACCTGGACACCAACCCGAACATCGGCTCCCGGTACGCCGCCGCTCCGCAGCTGTTCCACTTCGCGCCGGACGACGAGTGGTACCTGGTCTACCAGACCGGGCCGCCCTCGTACTCCACCAGCAAGAATCCCGCCGATCCGATGAGCTGGTCGGCGCCGAAGAACTTCATCGACGAAACGCCTCCCATCGTCGAAGAGAACAGCGGCGGCTGGCTGGACTTCTGGAACATCTGCGACGACAGCATGTGCTACCTGTTCGGCGCCGACGACGACGGGCGCGTGTATCGCGCCGAGACCACGATCGGCGAGTTCCCCAACGGCTTCCGCAACACCCAGATCGTCCTCCAGGACACCCGCGACCTCCTCTTCGAGGGCGGCGCGGTCTACAAGGTCGACAACACCAACCAGTACCTGCTCATCTGGGAGGCGATGGGCTCGAACGGCCGCTACTACCGCTCGTACCTCGCCGACGGCCTCACCGGGCAGTGGCAGCTCCAGGCCGGCGACCAGAGCGCCCCCTTCGCCGGGATCGCGAACGTGACGTTCCCCGACGGCCAATGGACGGCCGACATCAGCCACGGCGAACTCATCCGGCAAGGCAACGACCAGAAGATGAACATCGACACGGGCAACCTCCAGATGCTCTACCAAGGGCGCGATCCGAGCACCGACGGCATGGAGTACTCCCAGCTGCCGTACCGCCTCGCGCTCCTGACCCTCACGGGCGGCGGCTCGTGCTGACCCCTCGGAACCTCTCCTCCTCGACCACTCAATCCACTAGGGAGTCATCGATGCAAGCGGCACCCGACCTCGCGGTCCTCCACCGCTGGTCCCGCGTCGTCACCGCCTTGGCGGTCGCGGCCGTGCTCGCCACGGCGGGCCTGCTCAGCTTCGGCGCGCAGCGCGCCGAAGCCCAGCCGACCGCCAGCGACTGGTACACCGTCCAGTCGCGCCACTCGGGCCTCGCGCTCGACATCCAGGGCGTCTCGACCGAGCCCGGGGCGATCCTCACCCAGTACACCAATTGGGCGAACCCGAATCAGCAGTTCCGCTTCATCGACGTCGGCAACGGCTACCACAAGATCCAGGTCCGCCACTCCGGGCTCGTGCTCGACGTATGGAACCACAGCACCGCCGACGGCGGCACCGTCGCCCAGTACACCGACACCGGCGACACCAACCAGCAGTGGAAGGTCACCGCGAACGGCGAGGGCTACTACTCGATCGTCAGCCGCTTCTCCGGCAAGGCCCTCGACGTCCGGGACTGGTCGACCACCGCGGGCTCGCCGATCGTGCAGCACACCGTGAGCGGCTACGCGAACCAGCAGTGGCAGCTCACCCCGGTCGGCTCCACGTGCGGCGCCGACACCGTCCTCGCCGACATCCGCCAGGGTTCCAACGCCTGATTCCCCATGGGGCGGCCGATGCTTCCGAGCGATACCGAACCGGCCGCCCCACCCTCTTCCCGGCGACCGAACGCGACCGGGCCCTCCCCGGCGGCATGCCCGCCGCCCGGCAGTCGCATCACCGCCGAGATCCCTTCGCCCGCATCGACATAGGCACCCGGCCGTCGCGCCCGAGGCCCTGTCCGTGCACGGCGCCGACCTCGATTGAGGAGCACACCGTGGAACGTATCCACCACGCCCTTGACCTCACCACCAGCCGCCGCGGCCTGTTCATCGCCGGCGCGGGACTGGCCGCCGGAGCGACGGCGGCCGTCTACGCCCCCTACGCTCTCGGCCAGGCCGAGGCCCAGCAGTCGACCTACGCGAACCCCGTCATCTGGCAGGACTTCGCTGACATCGAGATCATCCGCGTCGGCTCGGACTTCTACATGACCGCGTCCACGATGCACTACTCGCCAGGCGCGCCCGTCCTGCACTCCAGGGACCTCGTCAACTGGGAGTTCATCGGCCACTCCGTTCCCAGGCTCGACTTCTCCGACTGGTACGACCTGAACGGCGGCCACCGCTACATCATCGGCATCTGGGCCTCCACGCTCACCCACCGCCCCAGCGAGAACCGCTTCTACTGGCTCGGCCAGATCGACTTCCACCGCTCGTTCATGTACACCGCCACCGACCCCGCCGGACCCTGGACCCGCCACGCCGAGTTCCCCCGCTCCTACTACGACGCAGGGCTGCTCGTCGACACCGACAACACCATGTACGTCGCCTACGGCAACACCGAGCTCTACGTCGCGCAGCTCTCGGCCGACGGCAAGACCGAGGTCCGCAACGAACACGTCTTTTCCAGCCCGCCGGAAATCGGCGGCATGGAAGGCGCCCGGTTCGACAAGATCAACGGCAGCTACTACATGTTCCTCACCAAGCCCCCGAACGGCCAGTACATCCTCAAGTCCTCGTCGCCCTGGGGCCCTTACGAAGTCCGAGAGGTCCTGCTCGACATGCCCGGACCGATCCCCGGCGGCGGCATCCCCCACCAGGGCGGCCTCGTCTCGACGCCGAACGGCGCCTGGTACTACATGGGCTTCGTGGACGCCTACCCCGGCGGCCGCGTGCCCGCCCTCGCCCCGATCACCTGGACTTCGGACGGCTGGCCGCAGGTGCAGACGGTGAACGGCACCTGGGGACAGACGTACCCGTTCCCGAACCTCCCCCCGCATCCCGTGCCCTCCCTGATCGGGACGGACGAGTTCACCGCCGCGACCTTGGCCGCGAAGTGGGAGTGGAACCACAACCCCGATGACTCGAAGTGGACCACCGGGAACGGCCTCAGGCTCCAGACCGCCACGGTCACGGACGACCTCTACCGGGCCCGCAACACCCTCACCCACCGCATCCAAGGCCCGGCCTCAACGGCCACCATCGAACTCGACCCGGCCCAGATGGCCGACGGCGACCGCGCCGGTCTGGCGGTGCTCCGCAACGACTCGGCCTGGATCGGCCTGCGCCGCGACAACGGCGTCACCCGGATCTCCATGACCGACGGCCACACCATGGACTCGGGCTTCAACACCGTCGGCACGGGCACCGAACGCGCGAGCGCCGAACTGTGCGGTTCCACCGTCTGGCTGCGCGTCACCGCCGACATCCGGCCAGGCGCCGAACGCCAGGCGCATTTCTCCTACAGCGAGGACGGATCGGACTTCATCCCGCTCGGGACCGCGCTCACCCTCGGCACCAGTCCGGCGTTCTTCATGGGCCCCCGGTTCGCGGTCTTCAACCACGCCACCCAAGCCCTCGGCGGAGCCGTCACCGTCAAACGCTTCACCGTCACCACCTAAGAAACCGCGATCCGCTAGGAACTTGAACAAGCCCTGTCCTCGACGTCGCCGCCATTACTTGAGCAACCAGCATTCCGAAAGGTGAGCCTACGACCGTACTGCGATTTGTCGTCACCGCTGGGGGCGATGGGCGCGAAATGCTTTGTTTTGCAAGGAAATAGGGACCTTCATCATGAAAGTCCTTAATAGATAAGGGCGCGCACCCGCGCGACCAGAGAGGTTCCCCATGAGGACACCCACCCCACACCGGAAGCGGATGGCAGCGCTCGCGCTGGCATTCGCCTTCGCGGCGGCCGCACTGAGCCCGGTCGCCGACCCGTCGCCCTCCCCGGCACGGGCCGACAACCCGATCATCCAGACCGTCTACACCGCGGACCCCGCGCCGCTGGTCCACAATGACCGCGTCTACCTCTACACGGGCCACGACGAGGACGGCTCGACCACGTTCGACATGAGGGACTGGCGGGTCTGGTCCTCCGGCGACATGGTCAACTGGACCGACCACGGCTCGCCGCTCAGCCTCGAGACGTTCAGCTGGGCGGGCGCGAACGCCTGGGCGGGCCAGGCAATCGAGCGCGACGGCAAGTTCTACTGGTACGTGCCCGTGAGCGAGCGGGCCACCGGCCAGCTCGCGATCGGCGTGGCCGTCGCCGACAGTCCCACCGGGCCGTTCCGGGACGCCCTTGGGCACCCGCTCGTCGTGAACGGCGAGATCGACCCCTCGGTCTTCATCGACGACGACGGGCAGGCCTATCTCTACTGGGGCAACCCGAACCTCTGGTACGTGAAGCTCAACGCCGACATGATCTCCTACTCGGGCGCCGTGACCCAGGTCCCCCTCACCACTGAGGGCTTCGGCGCCCGCCCCGGAAGCACGGAACGGCCGACCCTCTACGAGGAGGGGCCGTGGGTCTACAAGCGGGGTTCGCTGTACTACAACGTGTTCGCCGCGCAGTGCTGCCAGGAGTTCATCGCCTACTCGACGGCCCCGACCGCGACCGGGCCGTGGACCTACCGGGGGACCGTCATGCCGGCACAGGGCAACGCCTTCACCAACCACGCCGGGGTGATCGACTTCAAGGGGAACTCGTACTTCTTCTACCACAATGGAGCGCTTCCGGGCGGCGGCGGCTTCACCAGGTCCGTGGCGGTAGAGCAGTTCACCTACAACGCCGACGGCACGATCCCCCAGATGAACATGACCACGGCCGGGGCGCCGCAAGTGGGGACCCTGAACCCCTATGTGCGCCAGGAGGCCGAGACGATCGCCTGGGCGAACGGCGTTGAGACCGAGTGGACCGCCGCCGGCGGGATGAACGTGAGCTGGATCGAGAACGGGGACTCGATCAAGGTCAAGGGCGCGGCCTTCGGCACCGGCGCGCGCCAGTTCACCGCCCGGGTCGCCTCGGCGACCAGCGGCGGGAACATCGAGCTGCGGGTCGACGGCCCGAACGGCCCGGTCGTGGGCACCTGCACCGTCTCCGGCACCGGCGGCTGGCAGACCTGGGCGGACGTCTCCTGCCCGGTGAGCGGCGCGACCGGCACCCGCGACCTGTACCTGACGTTCACCGGCGGCAGCGGTTACCTGTTCAACGTGGACTGGTGGCGGTTCGACGCCGCCGCGGGCGGGAGCGGCGGCGACCTGCAGGCGGTGGGGGCCGGCAAGTGCCTCAACGTGCCGAACGCCTCGACCCAGCCCGGCGTCCAGGTGCAGATCCTGGACTGCTCGGACGGCCCCGGGCAGCAGTGGACCCACTCGGCCACTGGTGAACTGTCGGTCTACTCCGGCGACTCCCGGCTCTGCCTGGACGCTTGGGACAACGGCACCGCCAACGGCACGCAGGCGGTCACCTGGAGCTGCCACGGCGGGACCAACCAGCAATGGAACGTCAACGCCGACGGCACCATCACCGGAGTGCAATCGGGCCTGTGCCTGGACGTGTCCGGCGCTTCGACCGCCAATGGCGCCCTGGTCCACCTTTGGACCTGCCACGGCGGGACCAACCAGCGATGGTCCCTCCAATGAGCCATGCCGACGCCCCGTCGGCATAGGTACGTATGAGCGGGTGGCCCGGAGGGACCACCCGCTCATACGTTCTTCATGGTGTCACCGGTTCAGGTGCGCGCCCGTCAGCTCAGGGCCCACTTCTGAGCGGCCGAGCCGTTGCAGCTCGCTATGACCACCCCGGTGCCGGTGCCGCCGTTGACGGTTCCGAGGCACAGCCCCGACTGGCCTCGGATGCGAGGCTCGCCCGATGACTTCCACCGAGAAACACGTCCGCGTCATGAGCGAGCGGCGAGCGCAGCTCAACCTCTGTGCACTCGCCGACCTCCTCGTCACCGCCTCCCAAACCGAGCCTCCGACCGTTGAGGAGTCGGGCCGCGCCCGCCTGTCCGCCTCGAACGCCCCGCCGAGTGACGCCGACGAACTGGCGACCCTTCACTGAGGGGTCAGTTGAGAGCCCCGCACCCATAGGGGTTGGTCGGGACTTAGCTTGTCTTTTAATACTCCATCCGTGATTCTTGATGTTCACGGTTCGGGGTGGTTTCGCCGCTTGTAGTGGCTTCGTCTGGCCTGCTTGTTCTTCCGTCCAGCCCCGGCCATTCGTGGGAGGTGCGGGTGTCGCGCCTTTCCGAGGCGCTCGCCGCGCAACGGGCCACCGACGCCACCTTCACCGGCCTGCTCCTTGGTCTGGGCACCGTAGCGCTGCTCGTCGGCGGGGTCGGGGTGGCTAACACGATGATCATCTCGGTGCTGGAGCGGCGTTCGGAGATCGGGCTGTGGCGCTCGCTCGGTGCGACCCGCGACCACATTAGGGCGCAGTTCTTCGCCGAGTCGCTGCTGCTGTCGGCACTCGGCGGAGGCGGTGGTGTGCTTGCTCCTGGGCATCGCGGTCACCACCGCCTACGCCGTGCTGCAGGAGTGGCCGGTGACCGTGCCGGTGCAGGAATCCTCCGGCGGATTCGCCGCCACCCTGGCGATCGGCGCGGTTGCTGGCCTCTACCCGGCGGTCCACGTCGCTCGACTCGCCCCGACGGTGGCCCTGGCCTCGACCTGAGCCACCGCCAGGACACTTCCGAAACCCCTAGGCGGATACGAACTGCCACTGCTGGTTGGTCCCGCCGTTGGCGCTCCATTGCACTACCTGCGCCCCATCGTTGGTCGACGCGCCGGAGACGTCGGCCACCAGTCCGCTGTCACGGGCGACGATCGTGTAGTAGCCGTCACCGGTGGGGCGCAGGTACCACATCTGGTTGGTACCGCCGTTGGCCGACCACTGCTGCAATTGCAGGCCCGCGGTGCTGCTGCCGGCGTTGACGTCGAGCATCTTTCCGGAGGCGGTGTAGCGCAGGGTGTAGGCGCCCTGGGTGGTGCTGATCGTCCACGTGGGAGTGCCGCTCTGCTGGATCGCCTTGGCGCCGTCGGCGGTGGAGTTGCCGGCGATGGTGAGGGGCTTGCCGCTGTTGCGGTTGACGATGCGGTAGGTGCCGGGTGCGGGTCCGGATTCGGTTCCGCCGATGGTGAAGTACTCGACCGCATCGGTGAAGAGGGTGCTGCCGGACTTCGCCGTCGACAGCACCAGGTACACGCGGCTACCGGTGGCGGGCGCGGTGAAGGACACCGACTGGGTGGCCCGCGTGCCGAGCGGGATGATCAGGTTGGTGCTGCCCGACGCGACGACCGTACCGGTCGGGCTGTCGAGCCGGGCGGTCCAGGTGAAGTCCACCGAGGTGCCGGTGAAGCCGTCGTTGAACACGGTGATGGTGCGGGTGATCGTGGCGTTCCGGGCGTAGTTGGGCACGGCCTGCGGCAGCGGGAAGGTGCCGTTCGCGTCCGAGACGCCGGAGGCCGACCAGTACGGGAGGTCGACCGCGGCCACCGGGTTGAACGCCGCCTGCACACGCTGGATCTGCGAGTTGCTCCAGGGGTCCGGGAGGTTGTCCACGCCGTAGACAGGGCGACCGCCCTCCTCCGGGATGAAGTCGGTGGTCCGCACTCCGGGCACGACGCTGGCCCAGGAGGACAGCAGCGTGTACGGACGCAGATCGCTGGCGTTCTTGCCGCGCTTGGCCAGGGTTGCCGTGGCGAACCACTCGAAGCCCTGCTTGGTGTTGCATGCCGGCCAGATGTACTCGCCCTCGCCGTCGGGCCGCCCATTCACGGTCTTCAGGCCCTCCCCGTACCTGCCGAAGCCGTCGACGTAGTGCGGGATAACCGCGAAGTTGGCGTACGTCATCCCGGGATACCCGTTGAGATTCCCGTCGACGCCCACCTCCACAATGACCGGCCGTGTGCCGTCGTTGCCGTTCATCGCCGCGTACAGGTCCTTCTCGAACTGCTCGGAGTCCTGGCCGCTCTGGTTCGGCTCGTTGGACTGGCTCCAGCGGATGACCGCGGGGTGGTTGCGGTCGCGCAGGACCAGCGCACGGGCGTGGTTGACCATGTTGTCGTGCCCGGCGATCCAATCCTGCTTTCCAGAGGAGCCGCGAATCGCGGTCTCGCCGATGATCATCAGGCCCGTCTCGTCGGCGACATCCAACATGTACGGGCTCGCGGGCTCCTGGTGGATGCGCACCACGTTGAAGTTCAGCCGCTGGTAGTTGTCCACCGCTTGCGGCCAGCCGCCGTTGCCGGGCGACGGGGGCAGGAAGCCGGGCAGGGTGTCGTAAGCGTCGCCCTTGCCGCCGTGGTTGATCCGGTCATAGTCGGCACCTTGGAGGTTGTCGCCGCGGAAGTTCACGCGCACGCCGTTGAGGTAGTAGTAGTCACCGTTCTGGGTGGCCTCCCGGAACCCGAACCGGTACGTGGCGTCGCTGGTGTGCCCGTCATCGGCGACGGTATGCACCGCCAGCCGGTGCAGCTGCGCCCGGTACCCCGACCGGTACGGCACGTTGGGCCACCAGTACGAGGTGCTGTCGAGGTTCCACGCGACCGGCCCGACGGTCACGGTCACGGTCGAGCGGGCCGCCACGGTGACCGTACGGCTGGGCAGTCCAGGGTAGCTGAAAGCCGTTCCGTTGCTGGAAGACAGCGACCCGGTCAACGTCACCGACCGGGAACTGCCCGACGTGTTCCGCACCGACACGTCGTAGCTCAACGTCTTGTTCGCCACCGACGTGCGCACGAATGTGTCGCTGACGTACACCGCCGGGTACACCCGCAGGAACGCGGACCGGAAGATCCCCTGCGGAATCGCCTCGCACCAGTCGGCGGCGTCGGGCACCAGGTACCGGCCGTTGGATGCCTTCAACGCGCCGCGGCCCTTCACGTTCACCGTGATCGTGTGGGTGGTGCCGGGCGCCGCGTATGCGCTGATGTCGAAGTTCGAGGGGGTGAACGCCGTTGTCTGGGTGGCGACCACGCGGCCGTCGACCGACAGCGTCGCCTGGTGATTGACGGCGCCGAACTCGATCCAGGTCGACTGCGGCTGCCCCGAGTCCGGCACGGTGATGCTGCGTGCGTACACCGCCTCGTTCACGTCTGTGAATCCTTGTTTGTACCAGCCGCCGCCGGGCACGCTGATCGACGTCGGCGCCCGGCCCGCCGGGGTGAAGCTCCACGTTCCGGCAAGATCGATGGAAGCGAGCGCGGCATTGCCGGCGGAGACGCCATCGGTCGCGGCCGCCTCGACGGCGGCACCGGCTCCATCCGGCGTCAACGCGTGGATCGCGACCGCCGGGAGGATGGCCGCGGACTGGAGGAGGCGGCGACGGGAGAGGTTGGGCTGGTCGGGTTGGTCGGGTCGAGAGGCCATGGGGGCTCCTTCGTTCGGGTCCGGTGGGGGTGGGGCCGGGCTTGCGGGCGGCCGGAGCCTCTGGCACGAGGACTCCGGCGGCCGACTCATTTCTCCTCGTGCCGCCCGTGATCGGCGTGGGCGGGGACCACGGCCACCGAACCGACGCAGACAACGGCCATCGAAGCCAGCAGCCCCAACGGTTTGCGGGCGCCGAAAAAGTTCCAGGCGAAGAACCGAATCGAGCCGAACACAAGCTTCTCCCGTCTGCCCCGAGCGGCCAGCAGCATTACATCAGACGTCATACATTTTACAACTAAATCGAAGATGGTCAATACCGTGGTGACTCTCTTACTTACTGCTCCATCCGTGAAAGTTGATCTTCGTGGACGGTGATGGCTCGGTTCCGTTGAGGTTCTTGGGTTTTGGTTGGAACCTGATGCGGAAGCTAGCCTGCTGCAGGAGGCGTACGGCTCGGGGATCGAGGCGGTGTTCGATGCGATGGCCGACCTGTTCGCGGGGAGGCCGGCTCACCTCAACGCCCGGGACTACGTGCGCGGGCTGCTGGCACCGCTGGAGCGGAAGAACTGCGCCACCATCGCCGAGTGGGCCGGGCACGCCAGCCCGGACCGGCTGCACTACCTGCTCGAACGCGCGGTCTGGGACGAGCGGGCGCTACGGGTGCGCCTGGCGACCCTGGCCGTCGAATGCCTCGGCGACCAGGGCATTTTGATCTTCGATGAGACCGGAGACCTAAAGAAGGGCGTCCGGTCGCTGGGCGTGGCCCGCCAATACACCGGCACCGCCGGGCGGGTGGAGAACGCGCAGGTCACCACCTGGGCGGTGTGGTCGACCAAGCATGGGCACGCCCTGGTCGACTACGAGGTCTTCCTGCCCGGCGAGTGGTTCACCGAGGGCGATGCCAGGCTCGGCGATGCCGGTGCGCCCGGCCCGGTCGCGAAGCGGACCAAGGGCCAGCAGGCCGCCGCGATGACCCGCCGCTTCCTGGCCGGACCGGCTGGGCCGGCCGCGGTGGTCCCGACCGGCGACGAGGTCTACGGCGAATCCCCGCACCTCAGGGACGAACTTTATGCCTACCGAGTGCCGTTCGTGCTCGCGGTCGCCAAGGACACCCGATTGCGGCCCGGCCCCGGCCTCTCGCCCGAGCGGGTTGACGCCCTCGCCGAGCGCATCCCCACCCGCTACTGGATCACCCACTCGGTCGGCAAGGGCGCCAAAGGCGAACGCGAGTACGCCTGGGGCTGGATGGAAGTCTGCGCCGACGAACAACGCGCCGGACCTCACTGGCTCCTGGTCCGCCGCAGCCTGACCACCGGTGAACTCGCGTTCTATCGCTGCTGGGCACCGATGCCGATGAGCCTCCACGCCCTGGTCTCCCTGGCCGGAGCCCGTTGGGCGATCGAGGAATCATTCCAGCCGGTCAAGGGCCGATCCGGGCTCGATGAGCACCAGGTGCGCCCCTGGAACCCGACCCACCGACACCCCGCCCTCGCCATGGCCGCCTACCTCGCGACCGTGCTGACCACCATCGAGGCCCGAGCGCACTTCCCCGAAACCGACCAGCTCGACCGGCTCACCGTCCCGGAGACCGCGCACCTGGTCGCCTGGAGCCGATGGCGCAGACGGAAGAACAAGCAGGCCAGACGAAGCCACTACAAGCGGCGAAACCACCCCCAACCGTGAACATCAAGAATCACGGATGGAGTACTAGGTGCACCAACAAACCTCCGTCGAGCCGTTGACTACACATCGAGATCTCTCTATAGTTCGAATCGCCGGAAAATTCATCAGATGTTTCGGACCTAGGTTCCGATATGTGAGCGATAACAGGCATTCCCCGTACCCAAGTCCGCCAAGGAGCACCCGATGACATCGGCCGCACCCGATTTCTCGATCCCGTCCCGCTGGACCCGAGGCATGGCCGCGCTCGCGGCGGCCTCCGTCGACTGACCGATCCGGGACCGGACCGCGGCGGCGCACCCGCCAGTTCGCGACCGCCCGGGCCGGTCCCACCCGTAGCAATGAACCCGCATCTCCATGACCCGACGCCTCGGCAACGGCTGGGGAAGCGAACCTCGACTAAGGAGACCACCATGGCCTGGATGGAAACCCCCAAGAGCCGCAGGCGGATGCTCATCGGCGGAGCCGGCGTGCTCGCCGGGGCCGTCGCCGCGACCGCACTCAACCCGTTCACCGCAGCCCAAGCCCAGCAGTCGACCGACGCGAACTCCTGGTACGTCCTGCTGAACCGCAGCAGTGGCAAGGCCCTGGACGTCGGCGGTGTGTCCACCGCCGACGGAGCCCAGCTCCACCAGTGGACCCGCACGAACGCCGACAACCAGCAGTTCCAGTTCGTGGACTCCGGCGGCGGCTACTACCGGATCAAGGCGCGGCACTCGGGCAAGGTGCTCGACGTGTCCAGCTGGTCGACCGCCGACGGTGCCGCCATCCACCAGTGGACCGACCACGGCGGCGCCAACCAGCAGTTCCGGCTGGCCGACTCCGACAGCGGCTACGTGCGCCTGATCAACCGCAACAGCAACAAGGGGGTCGAGGTCCAGAACGCGGCGACCAACGACGGCGCAGGCGTCGTGCAGTACAGCGACTGGGGCGGCAGCAACCAGCAGTGGCAGCTCGTTCACGTCGACGGCGGCAGCGGCGCCTGCACGCTTCCGTCGACGTACAACTGGACATCGACCGGCCCGCTGGCGCAACCGAAGGCGGGGTGGGCATCGCTCAAGGACTTCACCGCCGTCGTCCACAACGGCCAGAAGGTCGTCTATGCCACGACGCACGGCGCGTTGCCCTATCCCGACGGCAACTGGGGACTGATGTCCTTCAGCCCCTTCACGAACTGGTCCGACATGGCCACCGCCACCCAGAACACGATGCCCTTCGGCGCCATCGCACCGACGCTGTTCTACTTCGTCCCGAAGAACATCTGGGTGCTCGCCTACAACGGGGGCGGGCAAGGCACCTTCTCCTACCGCACCTCGAGCGACCCCACCAACCTCAACGGCTGGTCCGCGCAGCAGGAGCTGTTCACCGCGTCCCTTCCCCCCACGGACGACGGGAGACCCCGGGGCGGGTACGACGTGAGCCTCATCGGCGACGACACGAACATGTACATGTTCTTCGTCGACGGCGAAGGCAGTGTCTACCGGGCCAGCATGCCCCTCGGGAACTTCCCGGGCAGCTTCGGTTCGTCGTACACGAAGATCATGAGCGACACGCCGCTCAACCTGTTCGAGGCGGTCGAGGTCTACAAGGTCCAGGGGCAGAACCAGTACCTCATGATCGTCGAGGCCCAGAACTACACAGGGTTTGGTCGCTACTTCCGCTCGTTCACGGCCACCAGTCTCGACGGCACGTGGACACCGCAGGCCGGGGCCGAGACCGTGAACAGCCCCTTCGCCGGGAGTGCCAACAGCGGCGCGACCTGGACCCGGGACATCAGCCACGGCGATGTGGTGCGTACCAACCCCGACCAGACCAAGACCATCGACCCCTGCAACCTGCAGTTCCTCTACCAGGGGCGTGACCCCGGCACCGACGGCGGGGAGTACGGCACGCTGCCTTATCGGCCGGGTCTGCTGACCCTGCAGCGCTAGCGGCACGACACAGGTCCGGCTCGGGTGTTCCTGAGGCAGCGGGCGGGCTCGGTGCGAGACCGAGCCCGCCCGGATCCTCACGGCCACCTGGAACAGAAACGATCCTACGAATTCCAGGAGCAAGGAATGCGAACAAGAGCAAGGTGGCTCGGACCGATCGCGGCGCTCGGTCTCGTGGTGGGCATGGTGACGGCGCCGATCGGTACCGCCAGCGCGGAGTCGAACGGCGGGGTTCGGGTCATGCCGCTGGGTGACTCCATCACCGAGGGCACAGCCACGCCGGGCGGATACCGGATCGGCCTGTGGCAGCACCTCGCCAACGGCGGGTACATCACGGACTTCGTCGGGTCGCAGTTCAACGGGCCGGCAAGTCTCGGCGACCACGATCACGAAGGCCACCCCGGCTGGCGTATCGACCAGATCGACGCGAACGTCGTCGGCTGGCTGAACACCTACCAGCCACAGACCGTGCTGCTGCACATCGGCACCAACGACATCCTGCAGAACCACGACGTCTCCGGCGCCCCGAACCGGCTGTCCGCACTGATCGACCGCATCACCACGACGGCGCCGAACGCCGAGGTGTTCGTCGCAGATCATTCCGCTCGGGTGGAGCGAGGGGGACGCGGCGGTGAACAGCTTCAACGCGGCGATCCCCGGCATCGTGCAGAGCAAGGTGAACGCCGGCAAGAACGTGCACCTGGTCGACATGCACAGCGCCCTGACCGCCGCCGACCTGGACGACGGCGTCCACCCGACCGCCGCCGGATACGACAAGATGGCCGCGGTCTGGTACTCCGCATTGCAATCGGTACCCGGCAGCGTCGGCACAGCGGACAGCACCGAGATCGTTGGTGCCCAGTCCGGTCGCTGCCTCGAGGTCACCGGGCTCGGCACCGCCAACGGTGCCGACGTGCAGCTGTGGGACTGCTGGGGCGGCTCCAACCAGCGGTGGACCTACACCGTCGGCAAGCAGCTCATGGTGTACGGCGACAAGTGCCTGGACGCCTACGGTCAGGGCACCAGCAACGGCACCGCGGTGGTGATCTGGGACTGCAACGGACAAGCCAACCAACAGTGGAACGTCAACGCCGACGGCACCATCACCGGGGTGCAGTCCGGCCTGTGCCTGGACGCCTCGGGCTGGGGCACCAGTAACGGCACGAAGGTCACTCTCTGGACCTGCGGCGGCGGACAGGTCAATCAGCAATGGACCAGACGGTAACTACGGCGTGCCGGCTCGCAGATGGTTGAGCACGACAAGGACGGCGACGTTGCAGGGGGTCCCCGTGATCGTGATCGTGATCGTGATCGTGATCGTCGATACGGCCTCGGGCCCGCCGATGGTCGCGGTCAGCAGGGGTGCGCTCAGGAGTGCGAAGCCGAACCAGGAGGGCGAAGCCGAACCCGGACAGCGAACTGGCGACCCTTCACTGAGGGGTCAGTTGAGAGCCCCGCACCCACAGGGGTTGGTCGGGACTTAGACGATGTAACTCAGACCGTATTCGCACGATATCGCCGCCTTCTGGTTCCTCAGTTGGTATCGGGCCTTGCGCGCCGGTCCACATCCACCTCCAAATGCGGTTCGCTAAGGAGCTCTCGTAGCATCTCGGTCGGCTGCACTGAGAATGTGGGCAGGGCATCACGTACCCGACCGGTTGAGACGATATGGCCTTGTCATCCGAGAGCACCGCTACCTTACCGTGCATATACGAAAACACCCGGAACATGAGTCATGTTCCCGGTGTCCGTTTGTCGACCTAACACTCGCTTATTCGAACCTGAATCCCCAGCTAGACGGCCTCCTCAAACGCCTATCCGGCCCGTTGCCCACCCGCGGCCCCGAAACCGGCCCCTCGACCCCCGACTCCCCCGAAAACCAGCCCGCCGTCGCGTATCCACCAGCGCCCCCACGCGCACTCGGCAAGCGACTCTCCCCCACCGATCGAGACGACCTCGTCACCGCCTTCAACGCCGGCACCAGCCAGAAGTACCTCGCCACCAAATACGGCATCAGCGTGCGCTCCATCAAACGCCTCGTCCACGGCAACTCCAACCGACCCCAAGCCACCGCCAACCGCCTCATGCCCAACCAACGAGACACCATCATTCACACATACGCGTCAGCCGGCGTAACTCAAGCAAAACTCGCCCGCGATTACGGCGTCGACATCAGCACCATCAAGCGAATCCTCCGCCAAGCCAGCCATCAAGCTACGGCACAGGACGCTGGCTCGTCGCCGTCAAAATGGTGTCCGAAGGGGTGGACGTCCCCCGTCTAGCGGTCGGTGTATATGCCACCAAGACGCAGACCGACATGTTCTTCCGGCAAGCGGTCGGAAGATTCGTCCGCCGCAAACCCGATGAGGAGCACTCCGCCATCATCTTCGCGCCTGCGGCCGGGGCCCGGCTTGCCAGTTTCGGGATGCTGGTCAGTCAGGTGCGCGAGGTCGATGATCTGACGAGCGGGCACTCTTGGTGTGTTCGAATCGATCTGTTCGCGAGGATTTGTTATTCATGATCGTCTTCCGACCCCCGACCGGGCGCAGCAGTCACGACCTTGCGCAGGACTACCTCCAGGAGTAGTACCCGATCTACTGTGGACCATTGGGCGTCTTCGCTTGCGCGCGTGCGCGAGCGAAGACCCCGGCTACAAGTCCCGGTGGAGTCGCTCGGCGAGCACCGAGGGGACGCCGCACTGCGCGTATCCGGCGGCCGCTTTCCGCAGCTGCTCCCGGGCGGCCGAGAGGTCGCCTCGGACCCGGTGGGCGTCGGTGAGGCCGTGGTGGGCGCAGGCGAGCTCGTAAGCGTCCTGTTGGGACTCGGCGAGGGCCGCCGCCCGCTCGTGGTGTCCGATCGCCTCCTCGGGGCGGCCCGAGGCGGTGAGCACGCGACCGAGGCCGTTTCGGGCGGAGCGCTCAAGCGACTGGTAGGACAGGTCCTCGGCGTGTTCGAGCGCCTGGTTCAGGTGCGCGACGGCTTCGGCGCCGCGCCCGAGCCGCAGCAGATCCTCACCGAGTTCGATGAGCACCGGCGTGAACCCTTCACGGAACCCGTTCTGCCGGCAGCGTTCGAGGCAGGCGGTGTGGATCGCCAGCGCCGCGGCCGGATCGCCCTTCTCGCGGGCGAAGATCCCGCGGAAGTTCTCGATCCGACTGGTGTTGTACTCGTCGCCGGGGTCCAAGAGCCGCTCGGACTCGACCAGGCAGCGTTCGGCGTCCTGGAGGCGTCCGAGGCGCAGCAGCGGGACGACCATGTTCGAGCGGATGTGCAGGATCGCCGTGGTGTCGGCGGCGGTCTCGGCGACTTCAAGCGCGGAGCGGTAGACGTCGAGCGCCTCCGTGAACCGTCCGGATTGCCGGTAGAGGATACCGAGGTTTCTGAGCGCCCATGTCGCGGCGGCGACGTCGCCCAGTTTCCGGCTGAGCGCGGCGGCCCAGCTGAGGTAGTCGATCGCCTCCGCGCTCCTGCCGGCGACGGTGAAGTGCCGTCCCCGGTCGCCGAGCGAGTGGGCCTGCTTCAGTTCGTCGCCGAGCCGGCGGGCGATGTCCAAGGCGGTCCGGTTGATGGCGAGCTGATGCTCGGTGTCGCCGTCGTACCAGCGGAACGCGCTGAAGGCGGACGCCAGGTGCCAGGCCGATTCGAGCCGCTCCGCGCGAACCGCCGCGACGATGGTGGCCGCCAGGTTCTCGCGTTCGGCCCGGAACCACGAGACGGCGCCGTCCTGGTCGGCGAAGCCGGGCAGGCCGAAGTCGTGCGCTTTCAGCTCCTCGGCGAAGATCCGCTGGTACGGCGACACCGCTTGGCTCGCCGCCTGGTACGCGAAGTGCACGTAGACGTCGAGCAGCCGGCCGAACGCCGCGTCGAGTTCGCTTCGGTCCTCTTCGGAGCCTGCGAGCTGCGATGCGAAGAGCCGCACCAGGTCGTGCAGCCGGTAGCGTCCGGACGACCGGGTCTCGGCGAGATGGACGTTCACGAGCGACTCCAGCATCGCCGCGGCCCGGTCGGGTTCGACGTCGCAGAGCGCGGCCGCGGCGTGGGCGTCCACATCGTCGCCGGGAATCAGGCTCAACCGCCGCAGCAGACGCCGGTGGGGCGCATCGAGTTCGCGGTAGGAGGCGCGCAGCGCCGCGGCGACGCTGCGGTGGTCGGTGCCGAGTTCGTCGAGCAGCCGGTCCTCGTCCGCGAGCCGTTCGAGAAGGTCTTGGACGCGCCACAATGGACGACTGCGCAGGCGTGCCGTCGCCAGGCCCATCGCCAGGGGCAGGCGGGCGCAGCGCTCCGCGATCGCGACCGCCTCGGCATCAGTGGCCCGGCCCGCGGTGGCGGCGTTGACCATCGCGACCGCTTCGCGCATCGGCGGCGGCTCCAGCGGCACCGAGACGACGTCCGGCACGGACGCCAGGTCGTGCCTGCTCGTGGCCATGGTGAGCCCGTCCGCCGTCCCGGGCAGCAGTGCCTCCACCTGCTCGGCGCCGGCGGCGTTGTCGAGCACCAGGAGCACGCGGCGGCCGGCGAGGACGCTGCGGTACAGGGCGGCGAGCTCGTCAACGTCGGCGGGGAGGTCCCGCTTGTCCAGGTGCAGGGACCGCAGCACCCGCGCCAGCACCGACTCCAGGCTCGGCTTGGGGCCGTCGGCGTGCGTGAAGCCGTGGAGGTCCACGAACAACTGGCCGCCCGGATACCGCGGGGCGAGGGCATGGGCGGCCTGGACCGCCAGGGTGGTCTTCCCGACGCCGGCCATGCCGTGCACGCCGACCACGGTGGCCCCGTCGTCGACGGCGGCGAGGAGCTCGCCGAGATGCCGTTCCCGGCCGGCGAACGCGACGAGTTCGCGCGGCAGCTCCCGGGCCACCGGCAGTTCGCGGCCCGACGTGTCGGTCAGCAGCGCCCGGTCCTGGTCGCCCAGTCCCAGTGCCTTGACGAGCAGCCGGAGGGTCTTCGGTTGCGGCCGTACCTTTCCCGACTCGATGTCGCGGACGGTGCGCATGCCGACGCCCGCCTTCAATGCGAGTTCCTCCTGCGTCATCATCGCCCGCAGCCGGAGCGGACGGAGACTGCTTCGCGCGTCGAACCCTCGGTCAGACATGGTGCCATCGTAGGGCGGCGAAGCCGACGAACCGGCGTGCGAACCCCGCAAGCCGCGGATCGCCCATACCGGCGTTTCCTGTGGTCAGAACCGCATTCCGGCGGGAGCGCGCGGTGGAGATCCGCCGAATTCCTGCCGGTATCCCGCCGGTATTCCGCCTCGCTGATCCCGGTTCCAGCTGGCAGAATGGCGCACGCTTCGCGCCCCCTCGCCTCTCGTTGCCACGCAAGCGCAGGAAACAGGCGAGCGGGACGGCGCAACGCCCTGTGCGACTCGGTACGCGTTCTTATTAGGTATGCCTAAGCTTGTCTTTTAACCTGCGGCGCTGGTCAAGTGGCCCCGCTTGAGTATGACCGAAGCCCTTGCTTGATGATTCTTGTTGCGACGCAAGAACATCCATATAGCAAGGGCTTCGTTTGTCTATTCTCTCTGAACCAGGCGCCGCTGCGGGCGCCGGGGCACTGAAGGCGTTTCGCGCCGGGTTCTATGAGTGCCTGACCGCGCGAGCGGACACGCTGTTCGAGCTGTCCGATGCGCTGCTGTGCAGTCCCGGGCCGGTGACCTCGCTGCCGGCTCTGTCTCTGGCCGGGGTGTTCCGGCGCGGGCACGGGTCGCTTTATGACGCGCTCGGGGCCGGCCAGGTCGATGCTGACCGCCTCGGGAATCTGCTTGCAGGCCAACCGATCGGGCGCGTCGGCGGCAGGATCGTGCTGGGAGTGGATGTCACCAGTTGGCTGCGCCCCGACGCGAACCGCAGCCCCGACCGCCTGTTCTGCCATGTCTACGGACGCGGCCGCTCAGCCGACCAGCTCATTCCCGGATGGCCATACTCGATGGTGGCGGCGCTGGAATCGGGCGCTTCGTCATGGACGCAGCTCCTGGACGCAACCAGGATCGGCCCGGACAACGATGTGCAAGCGGTGACGGCGGCCCAGGTGCGCGGGGTGGTCGAGCGATTGATCGCCGCCGGACAGCACACCGACGGCGACGCGTCGATCCTGATCGTCGCCGACGCCGGATACGACGCGGCCCGCTTGGCGTGGCGCCTGCGCGATCTGCCGGTCACCGTCACCGCCAGGGTGCGGTCGGATCGGGTGTTCTATGCCCGCCCGGACCGCCAGGCCGCGGCCGGTGGGCGGGGCGGGCGGCCACCGAAGCACGGGCGATACACCGACTGTCCGAACCAGATTCCTGGGAGGCGCCGGTGTATACCACTGCCTGCGACACCGCTCGTTACGGCAGGTTGGAGGCCCGGTCGTGGGATCGGCTGCATCCGCGGCTGACTCAGCGGGCCGCCTGGATCGACGCCGGCGCCCAGTTGCCGGTCCTCGACGGCACCTTGACGCGCATCACCGTCGACCATCTGCCACACGATGGCAGTCCGAAACCGGTGTGGTTGTGGACCTCGGCCGCCGGCCTGTCCGAGGACGAGCTGGATGGGATCTGGGCGGCATGGTTGCGCCGCTTCGACATCGAGCACACGTTCCGGTACCTCAAGCAGACCCTCGGATGGACCACACCCAGGCCACGGACGCCCGCTCAGGCCGATGTCTGGACCTGGCTGGTCATCGCCGTCTTCGCGCAGCTCGGACTCGCCCGCACCCTTGTCGCCGATCTGCGCCTGCCCTGGGAAGCTCCGGCCGAGCCCGGCAAGCTGACGCCGGCGCGCGTGCGCCGCGGGTTTGGAAACCTCCGCCAGGAGCTGGGCAGCCCAGCCCGTGCACCGAAACCGTCCCGACCCGGGTCCGGCCGGCCCAAAGGCCGCCGCAACACCCAACGCGCCCCCGTCTACGACCCCGGCAAGACCACGAAACGCGATAGAAGCCTCAGTCGACGCGAACAAAGAACTTCGCCGAGGTTACGCACCTCATCCGTCAAAGCCAACAAGTTCTGGTCGTTTATCTTCCGCTCCCCAATCCAGAACTTCCCGGAGCTTCCTGGCAAGTTCTGCTCGTTCAATCCTCGATTCGTCAGACTTGCCTATTTCGAATTCGACAAGAATCTCGGATCCAAGAATCCTTGCATCTTCTTCCCTGAACTCCAGGGTGAGGAGTGAATCTCCGATACATACGCTGCTCAGGCAGCCATACAGCGTGAGCCCACGTTCCGTGGAAACACAGTAAGAATCCATTCCATTTTGCACATCTTGCTCATCTGGTTGATATGTAGACCTCTGGATCGAAAACGATCGTTGCGATCCAGATTCTCCTGTCCCCTGCAGCCCGACTTCAAGCACCTCCTCCCCGTCGTAGTCGTCGAAGAATCCCACCTCAGTCTGGGTCAGCCTCATGATCTAACGCCTTCTTCCGATTACCAGATTCCGAGTTGCTTCACATGCATCGCAAGTGATCTCGGAAGAATCATCCGCTAGGACATCGGCCATGCTCATGAGGGGTCATTTGACCAGGGCTCGTTCAAGTTCCGTGATCGTGTCGATTAGCGATCGCTTGTGAACGACCCAGCCGCTAGCCTGGCCCCATGTCTGAAGTGTCTCCAGCCGCTCGCTTTTATGACCAGCTTGCCGCCGACTACCACCTCGTTTATGCGGACTGGGATGCGAGTATGGCGCGGCAGGGAGAAGCCCTGGACGCGGTGATCCGGACCGAGCTGGGCCTGGGACGCGCCACGGTCCTGGACTGCTCGTGCGGCATCGGAACACAGGCCATCGCGCTCGGACTCCGGGGCCACCGTGTCACGGGTACCGATATCAGCGTCTCGGCGGTCACCCGTGCAGTCCGCGAAGCGGCGCTTCGCGGCGTCTCCCTGGCCGCGGCAGCGGCGGACATGCGGCATCTTCCGCTCGCTGACGAGCAGTTCGATGTCGTGATCAGTGCCGACAACTCGCTTCCCCACCTGCTCAGCGCGCAAGACGTGCGCACGGCTCTGTCCGAGATGCGGCGCGTCCTGCGCAGTCAAGGCCTGCTCGTGCTCAGCACCCGTCCCTACGACGAGATCCTGCAGGCGCGGCCCACCTCGACCCCACCGCAGCTGGCCACCTCGCCCCGCGGCAAGACCATCACGTTCCAGCTGTGGGACTGGCATGACGACGGCGAGCACTACGACCTCGAGCACTTCCAGCTCACCGCCGACGGCCCCGACTGGTCCGTCCAGGTGCGACAAGCCACCTACTGGGCCCTCACCCGGCGGCAGCTGACCGATTTCGCTCTTGAGGCAGGGTTCGCCGAGCTGGAATGGAGGACCAGTGAAAGCAGCGGCTTCTTCCAGCCCATCCTCACCGCGCGAGGGAGCTGACCATGCCCTGCCAGAGCCGGTCGAGTTCGGTGGTGGTGCGAAGAGCCTGACCGGAACAGGCTGGGGCGCATAGCAAGGCAGACACGGGCTTCGTGATCATTGTGGTGCTGAAGCCAAACGATCACGAAAGCTGCCCGTGCCTGCCGATGTATCCTCTCCGATCCCTGCCGTGCTCACGAAACTGGGGCCGCTCGACTCGGGCCGGATCGCCGACCTGCGTTCCTACCTCGATGCCGGCCCCGACCCGAGGTCGCGTCGGGGCCGGTGAGACCGGACACGGCCGGACCGAGTCACGCTCGATCAAGACCATGGCGATAGCGGACAACCTCGAAGGCATCGCTTTCTCGTCCGCGATGCTCGCCATCCGGATCCACCGCCGCCGCAAGGAGACCGGGAAGAAGGAGAGCCGCCGCTCCGACTACGCCGTCACCAGCCTCGATGTCCACCAGACCACGCCGGCCGAACTCGCCGCCTTCGTTCGCGGCCAGTGGGGGATCGAGAATTCCTCCCACTACATCCAGGATGTCACGTTCGGCGAGGACGCCTCCACCGTCCACTCCGGGGCTGCGCCCCGCGCGGGCTCGGTGAGCCTGCGATGGAGCCAGAGCCCACACCAAACCACCCCAAGACGGTTTACCCTGCCCCGCAACCAAAACCGATAGACAGGAGAACACTCTCAAACCTCATGGATGAGGGAGGTTAGGGGCAAGTTTTCTTGAGGGGGCTTGTTTTCATACATCATACATCATACAGTTTATAGACTATTGTCGATATCACGCGCTCGGATCATGTTCGGGCAGCCCCCGAGGAGGATTGTGATGCCAGAGCTGTCACGCAGGCAGTTGATGAAGTTCGGAGCCGCCGGGGCCGCAGCGGCCGCCGGAGTCCTGCAAGCCGGCGCCGGCTGGGCTACCGCCGGCCCGTCCAGCTACATCCCGACCTGGGAGTCGGTCGACCAACACCCGGCAGCCCCGGAGTGGTTCCAGGACGCCAAATTCGGCATCTACTGGCACTGGGGGGCGTTCACCACGCCCGAGTACGAGTACGAGTGGTACGGCCGCGAGATGTACAACGACGGCACCGGCATCAACAACCACCACAAGGCGACCTACGGGGACCCCCGCACGCAGTGGGGGTACGAAAAGTTCATCGACGGTGGCGTCGACCAGGCCGGCAACCGCGTGCAGTTCCGACCGGTGCTGAAGTCGCAGGGCGGCAAGTTCGACCCCGACGAGTGGGTCCAGCTGTTCAAGAACGCGGGCGCGCGGATCAGCGGGCCGGTCGCCGAGCACCACGACGGCTACTCGATGTGGGACAGCCAGATCAACGAGTGGAACTCAGTCGACCGTGGCCCGCGACTGAACCTGCTGGGGCTCTTCGCAGACGCCGTGCGCAGGCAGAACATGAAGCTGTTCGTATCCATGCACCACTCGTTCAACCACAATGGGTTCTTCCGGTTCGTGCCGCAGCAGTCCAACCCGAGCCTGAGGAAGCTCTACGGCCAGCTCTCCCGAGCCGAGGAGGACCAGCTCTGGTTCGACAAGCTCAAGGAAGTCATCGACCGGGCCCAGCCGGACATCATCTATCACGACTTCGCCCTCGACAGCCCCGGCTACTGCCACGGCGACTCGGGCCCCTGCTCGATCGACGAGCAGCAGCGTCTGAACTTCCTGGCCTACTACTTCAACAAGGGCGTGGAGTGGAACAAGGACGTGGTGACCACCTACAAGCACTTCGACCGGGGTTTCCACAACGCCAGCGCGGTCGAGGACTACGAGCGCGGCGGCCCAGCGGACCTGGTGTATCCGTACTGGCAGACCGACGAGTCGATCGCCTCCGGCAGTTGGAGCTACACCAGTGGGTTGAGCTACTACTCGTCTCAGCAGATGATCCACCAGCTCATCGACCGGGTCAGTAAGAACGGCAACATGATGCTCAACGTCGCCCCGACCGCCGAAGGGGAGATCCCGCAAGCGCAGCGCAACGTGCTGAACGACTTCGGGACCTACCTGAACCGCAACGGCGAGTCGATCTATGCCACCCGGGCGTGGGCGGCCTACGGTGAGGGCCCGACCAAGATGGGCGGCGGCTCGTTCGTCGAGCCGAAGGCCGGCACCAACACCGACATCAGGTTCACGCGGACCAAGGACAACCGCGTCCTGTACGCCACCGTGCTCGGCTGGCCCAGCGGCACGCTGAACATCACCACCTTGAACTCGAACCGGATCGACCTGGGCACCCTGACCTCGGTGCGACTGCTCGGCTCGGCGGCCGGCACCTACGTCGACCTGCCCAGTCGAACCCAGGACGGCTCCGGTCTGCGTATCACGATGCCGGCTAACGCGCCCTACAGCGCGCTGGCGTACGTGGTGAAGCTGACCTTCTCCGGTGCTATTCCCGCCCTGGCCGGCGGCGGTGGGGGGACCATTCCAACCGGGTGGGCGCGGATCGCGAACATCGCCACCGGTCTGGTGCTCGACAGCGGCGGCAACGTCGCATCCGGGTCGCAGCTCAAGCAGTGGAATGCCGGCGGGAGCACCAACCTGCAGTGGCAGCTGGTCGACGTCGGCGGCGGCTACTACCGCCTGGTCAACCGCACCAACGGCATGGTGGCTGACAGCTGGGGCGATACCGCCAACGGGGCGGCGGCCAAGCAGGCGGCGTGGAACGGCGGCAGCAACCAGCAGTGGCGGCTGAACAGCATGGGCGACGGCCGCTACCAGATCATCAACCGCGGCACCGGCACCTGCCTGGACAGCGGCGGCGACACCACCGTCGGCTCCGGGGTGAAGCTGTGGGCACCGCAGTCCAGCACCAATCTCCAATGGACCATCACCGCAGTCTGAACGAGATCAACGGTTCTAGGTGTGCTGCTCAAGGATGAGAACCCGGCTGCGGGCCGCATCTGGTGGCGTTCTTCGTGATGGCCGCGAGCAGCCCGGTTTCAGCTACGCCAAGGTGTGAGTCGATGCAGTTGTCTGACGTGACTGGATTCGAGGTCCTCGAGGCACGCGACGCCGAGCAGGCGCATGGTGCGTTCCACTTCGCTACGCAGGATGGCGACTGCCCGATCGACCCCGTCGCGACCGCCCGCCATGAGCCCGTACAGGTACGCCCTTCCAACCATGGTGAACCGCGCACCCAGCGCGATCGCAGCCACGATGTCGGCGCCGGAGGTGATGCCCGTGTCGAGGTGAACCTCAACATCTCCCCCGATCTCTCTGACAACCTCAGGCAGTAGGTGGAAGGGAACCGGCGCGCGATCGAGCTGACGGCCGCCATGGTTGGAGAGGGTGATGGCGTCGACGCCAAGGTCTGCGCAGCGTTTGGCGTCGTCGAGGGTCTGGATGCCTTTGACGACGAGTCTGCCGGGCCACTGCTGCTTGATCCAAGCCAGGTCGGTGTAGTCGACCGTGGGGTCGAACATGGTGTCGAGCAGCTCGGCGACGGTGCCCGACCAACGATTGAGGGAGGCGAACGCGAGGGGTTCGGTGGTGAGCATGTCGAACCACCAGTTCGGGTGCTTCGCCATGTCGAAGAAGGTCTTGCCGGTGAGCGCGGGTGGAATGGCGAAGCCGTTGCGCCTGTCGCGCAGGCGGGCTCCGGCGACGGGGACGTCCACGGTGACCAAGAGCGTGTCGAATCCGGCTGCGGCGGCCCGGTCGACCAAAGCCATGGAGCGGTCGCGGTCCTTCCACATGTACAACTGGAACCAGTTGCGGCCGTTCGGGCCGCCGGCGGCGGCGACGTCCTCGATGGTGGTCGTGCCCATGGTCGAGAGCGCGAACGGGATGCCCGCGGCTGCGGCTGCGGTGGCGCCGGCGCGCTCGCCTTCGGTGTGCATGAGGCGGGTGAACCCGGTGGGGGCGATGCCGAACGGCAGGTTCACTCGCTTGCCGAGCACGTCCCAACCGGTGTCGACCTTGGAGACGTCGCGCAGGACCGCGGGGTGGAACTCAATGTCCTCGAAGGCCTGGCGGGCGCGGGCGAGGGAGAGCTCGGCTTCGGCCGCGCCCTCGGTGTAGTCGAAGGCCGCCCGTGGTGTGCGGCGCTGAGCGATCGCGCGGAGGTCGTCGATGGTGTGTGCTGCGGCGAGTCGGCGCCGTTTGGCGTTGAGGTCGGGTTTCTTGAAGCGGACCAGGGGCAGCAGGTCCTTCGGTCGCGGAAGTTGTCGCTCGGTCATTGCGGGGCCTGTCGGAAATTGACTAGTGGATACATCGGGCTGAGCGGGACGGCGAACGCACGCGGTCACCGCGGCGGTAAATCGCGGACCATCACGGCAACTTCCAGATCAGTGGCAGTCCGCCGATGTCTCCGGATTCAGGACCGGGGCTCTCCAGCAGCTCCCCTATCCGGTGCTGCCATGCCACATCGGCCGGGTGGTCGCGCAGGGCGTCCAGCATGGCCTCGAAGTCCTCGACGTCCACGAGGTGGAACAGGTCGCGGCCGCTCCTCCAGATCCGCCAGCCTCGTACGCCGGCTTCACGCAGTGCCGCGTCGAGTTCGGTCGGGATCGTCGCGTGGATCTGCTCGTAGTCGGCCTCGCGCCCCTCTTTGAGCCGGGTGTGCAACGCGACCTGTTCCATCGAATCGCCTCCTGTCATAAGGGTGGTCATGGTCGGGTCAGCCCTTGACGGCGCCGGAAGAGAGGCCGCCGATGATGTGCCGCTGCATGATCGCGAAAATGAGCAGGATCGGAGTGACCGCGAGCAGCAAGGTGGGGAAGACGATCTCGTAGTTCGTCGAGTAGGTCGATACCGCCGCGTACACGCCGGTCGTGATTGTCCTGAACTGCGAACCGGGGCCGAGGATGAGCTGCGGGCTGACGAAGTCGTTCCAGGCGCTGAGGGTGTTGAGGATGAACGCCGTCGCCACGATCGGCCGCATGAGCGGGAAGATGATCGTCCACAGGATCCGCTGCCTGCCGGCGCCGTCGATCGCAGCGGCGTCGTCCAGGGACCGGGGCAGCATCCTGATATAGCCGCTGAAGACGAACAGGGTGAACGGGATCATCGTCGCCGACATGAATAGCACCAGTCCGGGGAACGTCCCCATCAGTCCCAGCGCCTTGAGCACGAAGATCGCCGGCACCAGAATGATCTGCGCGGGAATGAACATCCCGGCGACGAAGAACATCAGCAGGAAGGCGAACAGCGGCGTCGGCGTCCGCGCGATCGCATAAGCGCCGGGCACCGACGCCCCGATCGCCACGGCATTGCACGCGAGGACCAGGAACAGCGAGACGGCGTAGCCTTCGATCACCGGGAAGGCGGTGCTCTGCCAGGCCGCCGCGAGGTGATCGAAGGTCGCCGTCGAAAGGTCCAGGCCGAGGGGCGAGCGAAGGATCTCCTGCTGCGGTTTGAACGCGTTGACCACCATGATGTACATCGGCACCAGCATGGCGGCGCAGAGCACCGCGACGACGGCGACGCGCATCGCTTTGGGGAACATGCGTTTGCCGGTCATCCGATGGCCTCCGCTCCTGCTTCGGCGCGCCTGCGCAGCGCGATGATCGTGAACGACAGGATTCCGGCGACGAGGACGAGCAGGACCGCCTGCGCAGAGGCGAGTCCGATGTCGTTCTTGGCGAACGTGACCGCGAGGATCTCGTACGCCCAGTTCTGGGTGGCGTCTCCGGGGCCGCCGTTGGTCAGGCCGAGGACCACGTCGTAGACCTTCAGCAGCGAGAGCACGGTCGTCACGAGCGTGACAGTCACAGTCGGGGCCAGCGCGGGCCAGGTCACGTGCCGGAACACCTGGACGCCGCTCGCTCCGTCGATGCGGGCCGATTCCTGGAGCTCGGCGGACACCGCTTGGAGGCCGGCCAGGTAGAGGATGAGCTGGACGCCGAACTGGGCCCAGACGATCACGCCGACAAGGGTCACCAGCGCCCATTCGGGGTCGGCCAGGAACGGCAGTGTGGACTGACCTGCCCTTTCCATCAGGTTGTTCACTGCACCTTGGGGTCCCAGGATGGCCTGCCACAGGAACCCGACGATCAGCGCCGAGAGCACGCGCGGGTAGAACATCACCAGCCGCGCGAACGTGTTGAACCGGGTCGTGCGCCGCAGCAGGAGCGCGAGTCCGAGCGCTGCGGCATTGACGATGACGGTTCCGGCTACGGCGATGACGGCGGTCACCCAGAGCGAGGAGTGGAGGTCGCCGGCGGGGTCTTGGAAGATCCGCTCATAGTTGTGGAGCCCGATCCACTGCGGCGGTGAACTCGGGAACCCGTTGTACTCGGTGAATGAGTAGTAGACGGCGAACCCGACCGGGACCACCAGGAGTCCGGCGTACACGACGAGCGCTGGCAGGGTCAGCAGTCCGTTCGCGATGGTCCCGAAGCGGTTGCGCCACGCGGTCGTAATGCGGGGCGCGTCGACCTCGCCGGGCGGCGAGGTCGACGATGCGGTCGCTTTGCGAGGCATGTTAGCTCTGCTTTTCGGCTTCATACCAGGTGGTGAGGTCGGAGGCGACTTCGGTCGGGGTCCTGCCCTGCCAGAGGCCCTGGACGAGTTCGGTGAGCTTCGGGTTGAAGCCGTCCACGGGTAGCGCGTAGTCGCCGACGGTCTGGTTGCCCGGAACGACGAAGGACGGCGCCTGCTCAGTCACTTCCTGCACCTGTGCGGCGTATTCGTTGCCGCTGCTGGTGTCAGGGCCCTCGCGGATGAAGAAGTCCATCTCCGCCTGTGCCGCGATCGCGGCCTCGTCGCTTACCAGGTATTCGACGAGCTGCGCGGCGGCGTCGACGTTCGCGCTGCCCTGCCACACCATGTACGGAAAGGCCAGGGTGGCGCCCATAGGGCCGGGGGCGTCGGCGGCGTTCTCCACCGGCGGGGAGAAGATCCCGACTTCAAAGGTGGGCGGCGAGGCGGCGAGGGTGGTGGAGAACCACGAGCCCATCGGGTAGATCCCGACGTCGCCGGCGATGAAGTTGGCCTCCTGGGTGGTGGAGTCGATCGCTATGTCGTCGGCGGTCGTGTAGCCGGCCTCGATCCATCCCGTGATGCGCTCGAACAACGGCTGGAACTGGTCACCGAGGGTCGACGAACCATCAGCTACAGCCTGCTGCCACCCGGGGGTGGTGATGTTCTGCTGCGGGTGCCAGACCTGCTGGGCTTGGACGCCCGTAGCCCAATCGCCCGCGAATCCTAGCGGCTTGCCGACACCTGCCGCGGCGAGCGCGGCGAGTGCGGCGTCGAATTCGTCCCAGGTGGTCGGGGGCGCGGTGATTCCGGCCTGGGCGAACAGGTCGGCGTTGTAGTACATCAGCGACTGCGATTGCATGCCCACACCGACGACGTTGATCGCACCGCCGGTCGAGTAGAGGTCCGCCATCGGCGTCCCGGACGCCCATGCGTAGTCGGTCAGGTCGAGGAGCTCGGGAGCGGTGTCGGCGGACGGCAGGATCGACTGGATGACGTCGGGTGCCGTCCCGGACGCCAGCAGGGTCGGGAAGGACTCGGCGACCGACTGGCCGGTCGGGCCTTCGATCTTGACCTCGATCCCGGTCTTCTCAGCGAATGGCGCGACCAGTGCGTCCCATCGCTCCTGGGTCAGGTTGTCGGTGATGTTGACGAGCATGCGCACGGACTTGGCGCCCTCAGCGCCGCCGCCTGAGCTGCAGGCCGCGAGCATGGAGGCCGGCGCCAGGCCGATGAGGAAAGCGCCGCAGGTGCGGCGTCGGATCCGAGTTGACATCGTTGTCTCCCAATTCTGGTTCCGCATCCCGTCGAGGGGACGAGAGCGATCACTTGTAATACATAATACATGTTAGAAGTCGAGGAGCAATCGCGTGAAGATCACGATTGCTGCACGTGCCCCCGGTACGGGATCGAACCGAGGACTGAAATGTCGGTCTTGCGGTCGGATTCATCCAACCGGTAGATGCCGTCGTCGGCAGTGAGGAAGACCGGCGCTTCGGCGAATTCGAGCTCCTCCGGCAGCGGCTCCTTGTCCGTCCAGGAGAAGAACGACCGCGCGAAGGTGTCGCGGTCCTTGCGCCCGTAAATGCTGAGGTCGCCGGCGGTGAACGGGCTGAGGATGCACCAGTGGACGCCGTCCTCGACCCAGTAGGCGCGGTCGGACAGCAGGACCGACTGCCGGTCAGACTCGGCGAACACCGAGTCCCAGAACGATTCCGGGGTCTCGGTGTGCCGAATGAGGAACATCAGGTCGTGCGCGTGCCACGCGGTACTGGGCGCGACGTCGGCTTCGTTGTGCCAGCCGGTCGCGGACGCGAAATAGCCCGCGGGCGTCTGGTAGCGGGCGTAGGTGGCGAGGCAGGCGGCTGCGAAGCCCTCGAGCTCCGGGTTCGCCGTCTCCGACAGGACTTCTTCGATCCCGTAGAGGGTCAGCCCCATGCCGGCGATGAGCATCGGCTCGGTGCTGAGCAAGACCGTGTCCCCTCGCACGTACCAGTAGCGGTGGAACCGGGTGCTGCCCGCGTTGTCGGTCCAAGCCGATCGCGAGACGTGGAGACTCAGGCGGACCGCCTCCTCGAGGAAGTCGGGGCGGCTGAACCGCTGCGCGCCGAGCACGAGCGGGACGATCATCAGCCCGTAGTACTCGGCGGGTTCCAGGATGCCGCCGTCGGCGCGGTCAGCGGGCTGGCGGTAGGTCCCGGCGCAGTCGTCGTCGGGGACACCGGGGACGCGGCTCAGCCGGACGAGGTCGTCGAGGTCGGCTTCCAGCTCATCGGCGTAGCGGTCATCGCCGGACAGCTCGGTGTACCTGAGCTTGGCCCACACGCGGGCGTACTCCTGGTTCACCGTTCCCGTCTCGGTCGGCCGCCCTCCGCCATAGACGCGGCAGGCGTCGAGGTTGGCGCGCACCGCTTGGAGCACTTCGTCGACTTCGCCAGGCTCGAGCAGGTGCTGTGCGTGCCGCAGCCCTTCGAGCAGCCCGATGCATCCGGCCATGTTGTGGATGAGTCCCGTCGTCGCCGACTCCCCCACTTGAAAGCCGATGTGGCGGAACTGGCCGTCAGTCTGCACCGTCCGAGCCTGGAACAGCATCATGCGCCGCCACATCGCCAGCGCCCGCTCGTCGGGCCGACGGGCGAGGGCCTCGGCGAACGCGGCGGTCGCGGGGGCCGCGAACGCCTGGTGGCCGCTGGTGAAGTCCATGAAAGTGGCGGGGTTGGTGCCCCAGACGCTGTGGTTGTGGAAGCCCCTGATCTGGCCTTCGCCACCTATCCAGGTGCGCATCCATCGGGCGAGCGCGGCCGTGTCGGGAGAGGGGCGGCTGTCCTGTGTGCTCATGCCGTTGTTCCTTCGGTGTGCGGGTGGTCTTCGATGCGCGGGCTGAGGCCGAGGCGGTCGAGCTCGTCCCAGAGCCCCTCGGGGATCTCGCGGGTCAGTCGTGCGGCGTTGGCCGTTACGTGGTCGGCGGTGCGCATGCCGAGGACGACGGAGGCGACCGCCGGGTGGCGCAGCGCGAACCGGGCGGCGAGCTCGGGAACGGTGACGCCGTAGGGCTCTGCGGCGTCGGCGATCCGGTGGACCTTGCCGACCAGGTCAGGCGGCGCCGTCTGGTAGTCGAACTTGGCGCCGTCGCGGGGGCGCGGGTTCGCCAGGAGTCCGGAGTTGTAGACGCCCGCAGCGACCACCGCGACGCCGCGGGCGAGCGCCGCGGGCAGGAGGTCGTCCTGCGCGCCACGGTCGACGAGCGTGAACCGGCCGGCGCACATGACCACGTCGATATCGGTCTCGCGCACGAACCGGGTCGGCATTTCCGACTGGTTCATGCCGACGCCCACGGCGGCGATGACGCCTTGGTCGCGCAGTTCCACCAGGGTTTCGATGCCACTGGTGGAGGCCTGGTCCCAATGCTCGTCAGGGTCGTGCAGGTAGACGATGTCGATGCGGTCGGTGCCGAGGCGGTCGAGGCTGCCTTCGATGGATCGGAGGATACCGTCGCGGGAGAAGTCCCACTGGCGCCGGTACGTGGCGGGGACGGCGAATCCCTCGTCGTCTTGGAGGTGAGCGCGCTCCGGGGTGGGCTCGAGGAGTCGTCCCACCTTTGTGGACAGGGTGTAATCGTCGCGGGGCCGACTCGCGAGGGCCGCGCCGAGCCGCCGTTCGGAGAGGCCGAGTCCGTAGTGCGGGGCGGTGTCGAAGTATCTGACTCCGGCGTCCCAGGCGGCGGCGACGGCGGCCCTCGCCTCCTCTTCGGTGGTCTCGCGGTAGAGGTTGCCGAGCTGTGCGGCGCCGAAGCCGAGTTCGGTCAGGCGCGTGCCGGTCCGCAGTCGGTGCTCACGCATCATGCGGTCCTTCCTTCTTCGGCCGGTGCGGGTCGAGGTCTTCGGGGTGGGCGAACGGCAGACCGCGCGTGAAGCGTTCGATCTCGGCGGCGACCGAGTCGCCGATCCGGTGCAGCTCATTGCCCATCGAACCGGCGATATGGGGTGTGAGGACGACATTCGGCAGGCGCCACAGTTCACTGTCGGGCGGGGGTGGTTCAGGGTCGGTGACGTCGAGGATCGCTTCAATGCGGCCGGTGCGGAGTTCGGTCATGAGCGCGGCCTCGTCGACGACGGCACCGCGGGCGGTGTTGATCAATGTGGCGCCGTCGGGCAGCAGATCGAGGATGTGCGCGTCGATCTGGCCGACAGTCTCGGGGATCAGCGGTTGGTGGAGCGAGAGCACGTGGCTCTGGGCCGCGACCTCCTCAAGGGTGCCGATGCGGACCCCGAGTGCCGCTGCGCTCTCGCGCGTCAGCTCAGGGCTGTAGACGACCACGTCGAGTTCGAAGGAACGCAGCAGTTCGATGACGCGCCGCCCGACTTGGGAGGCGCCGACGATGCCGACGGTCCGGCCGTAGTTGCCGATGCCTCCGGGACTTGTTCCGGGTTGGCGCCGCAGTTCGCGATATTCGCGTTCGGCGTATCGGGCCTTTTTGTTCGCCAGCAGGATCATCGCGAGCGTGTACTCGGCGACCGGTACGGCGTTGACGACGCGCGCATTCGAGGCGACCACGCCTCGGGCGGCGTGCTCGGCCGGGTCGGTGAGGCAGGTGGCGGCGATGCCGCCCGCGTAGACGACGGCGCGAAGCCGCGGGGCGAGACCGGCGGGGACCGGCGGCGCGCCCCAGCCGGCGAGGAGCACTTCGGCGTCGGCGAGGAGGCGGCGGGACTGTTCCGTCCCGGTCTCGGTGATCATGTGTGCGGGGTCGAAGTCCAGATGCGCTGTCATCCGGTCGAGCGCATCGGAGGTGAAGATCTGGCCGACCAGGCTCGGGGGCTGAAACGACAGGACCGCGCGGGGGCGTCGGGACGAGGTGATGGGTTTCATTGGCACGACGGCTCCTTCGGTCTCGGCGGTTAAGGTCGCGTGGGCGCGACTCGCAGCCCAGCGTCCCTCGGCCGCACGTGCGGACCCGCGATGTCCGTCCACTTTCCCGCTTCCCGGTGCGCGGCGATGAGCGTTTCGTCGACTTCGATACCGAGGCCGGGCTCGTCTCCAAGGCGAATGCCGCCATCGACGATCTCCTGGTCGACGCTCAGTCCCACCGGGTGTGCGAGATCCTGGATCTCGGTGGCGAGGTGGTTCGGGACTGCGGCGGCGGCGTGGACGAGCGGATTGGCGTTGTATGCCACGGGACTCACGGGCAGGTCGCGCCCGAGGGCCAGAACGGAGACGCGCAAGAAGTGGGTGATCCCCCAGACGCTGCCGGTCTGCACGACCCCGACAGCGTCAGCGGCTAGGAGCTGCCGGTACTGCTCGAGGCCGGTCAGGTTCTCACCCGTTGCCACCGCCGAGCGGATGCCCGCGGCGACGGCCCGGAGGCCCTCGGTGTCCCAGCGCCGCACGGGCTCCTCGATCCAGGTGAGGTCGACCTGCTCCTCGACGCGGCGGGCGAACCGGACCGCCTGGTGCCGGCCCCACGACTCGTTGACGTCGTACATCACGGCGGGCTGGTCGCTGTTGACGCGGAGCACGTCGCGGACGGCGTTGAGCCGCTTCACGTCCCGGTCGATGTCGATGCCGCCCTTGACCTTCGCCGCGGTGAAACCGCGCTCGGCCCAGTGCTCGTAGAAGCCGACGAGTTCGTCGTCGCCGAGCGCGTACTCCAGGCCGGATGCGTAGCCGGGAACGAACCGGTCGGCCGCGCCGAGGGTCCGCCACAGCGGCTCACCGGCCATCTTCGCCTTGAGGTCCCACAGCGCCATATCGAAGGCGCCGATGGTCCCGAAGGTAGCGCCGTTGTGGCCGGTCTTGAAGACGAAGGCGAGCATCCGGTCGTAGAGCGCGGTGACGGCCCGCGGGTCCTGGCCATCGAGAGCGGGGAAGACGCGGTGCGCGTCGAGGTGAGGACCGAGGCCAACGCCTGTCAGCCCGCCGTCAGTCTCGAGCAGCACGATCGGCACCTCGGTGACGCCGTCGGCGATGACACCGTTCACGTCGCCTACCGGACGCCCCCATCGGTGGACCGTCGCCAGGGTTCTATAGCCGGTGATCCGCATCGTGCTCCACATCGAGGTAACGAAACCTGCCGGCAGACTCAGCCGGCATGTAACTTATAACTTATCATACAAGTGATGACTTCTCGGCAGACTGACGGGCTCGGCTTGACCGACGTCGAGTCAACCGCGAGGCAAGGCGAGAAAGGGGTTCATTTGCACTCATTCCTACAGCGAGTTCCGGGATCGGCCGTCGATCGCAAAGAGCCGGCATGACCTCCCAACTCGTCATCGACACGCACCACCACCTGTGGACGGCGGACTACCCTTGGCTCGCAAGCGATCCGAAGCTAGCGCCGATCCGGCGCGACTACGACGTGGACGACCTGCGCGCGAACATGGAAGCCGCCGGCATCGACCGGACAGTCCTGGTCGAGGCCGCCCGGTGCCATCCCTCCGAGACCGTCGAGTTCCTGCACCTGGCAGGTTCCGTCCGCGAGATCGCCGGCGTCGTAGGCTTCGTCGACCTGACGAGCCCGTTCCTCGACGCCACCATCGGCGGCTATCTCGACCACCCGCACGCCCGCTATCTCGTGGGCCTGCGCGACCAGGTCCAGGGCCGTACCGACCCGGACTTCCTCGCCCGGCCGGACGTGATCGCGGCCCTCGACCGTGTCTCCCAGTCCGTCCGCGCCTTCGACCTCGTCGTGCGTCCCGACCAACTGCGCGCTGCCGCCCGCGCAGCGGCCGCAGTTCCTGACCTCACGTTCGTGCTCGACCACCTCGGCAAGCCCCAGGTGCGCGACGGCGACGCCGGCCTTAAGGCCTGGCGCGAACTCGTCACGCCGCTCGCCAAGCGGCCCAACGTGACCGCGAAGCTCTCCGGTCTCGTCACCGAGGCCGACTGGGAGCGCTGGGAACCGGCGAACCTGCGCCCGTTCGTGGATGCCGCCCTCGAACTGTTCGGACCCGACCGCCTCATGTTCGGCTCCGACTGGCCCGTCTGCGAACTGGCCGCCACCTACACCCAGGTCAAGGACGCCCTCACCGAAGTCCTCGGCAGCGAGGACCTGGGCATCTTCAGCCGCAACGCCATCAACACCTATCACCTAGGAGCATCATGAAATACTTGCGCATCGGCCACCCTGGCGAGGAAGTCCCGGCAGTCCTGCACGAAAACCGGTACTACGACCTCTCCGACGCGACCCGCGACATCGACGGCGCGTTCCTCGGGCGGGGCGGCATCAGCACTACCGCCGGTTTCCCCGAGATCGACATCGCGGGCCGGCGCATCGCCCCGCCGATCGCCAAGCCCTCCGCGATCGTCTGCATCGGCATGAACTACGCCGCGCACTGCGCCGAGTCCGGCGCCGAACCGCCCGCCGAGCCCGTCGTGTTCTACAAGCACCCCAACACGATCGTCGGCCCGAACGACAATGTGGAGATCCCCCGCGCTTCGACCCGCACCGACTGGGAGGTCGAGCTCGGCGTGGTCTTCAAGCAGCGGGCGTCCTATCTGGAGTCCGAAGAGGCGGCGCTGGAGTGCATCGCCGGGTTCCTCGTCGCGAACGACCTCTCCGAGCGCGAGTTCCAGATCGAGCGCTCCGGCGGACAGTTCTCCAAGGGCAAGGCCTGCCCCACCTTCACCCCGCTCGGCCCGCACCTGATCACCCCCGACGAGATCGAGGACGTGCAGGCACTGCGCATGTGGTCCAAGGTGAACGGCGAGATCCGCCAGGACTCGAACTCGAAGGACATGATCTTCTCCGTGGCGCGCATCATCCACCACATGTCCCAGTTCATGGCCTTCGACGCGGGCGACCTGCTGCTCACCGGCACCCCCGAGGGCGTCGCGCTCTCCGGCCGCTTCCCCTACCTCGAGGCCGGAGACGTCGTGTCCGTCGGCATCGAAGGCCTCGGCAGCACCAGGAACACCGCTTTGGACGCGAAGTAGTGAACCAGGATCAACACGATATCCAGAATCGAGTTTTCATGACGACCAATGATTTTCACGGCCTGACCGCGATCGTGTCCGGAGGCGCGTCCGGCATCGGCGCCGCCGCCGCGGACGCGTTCGCCGCCCGGGGCGCCAACGTCGCGGTGCTCGACCTCAACGAGAGCGGCAAGCACTGGTCCCACAAGTGCGACGTGTCCGACGACAACCAGGTCCGCCTGGCCGTCGCCGCCGTCAAGGAGCACTTCGGGGGCGTCGACATCGTGGTGAACAACGCCGGGATCGGCGCGGTCGGCACCGTCGAGGAGAACTCCGACAAGCAGTGGTTCCGCGTGCTCGACGTCAACCTCCTCGGCATGGTGCGCCTCTCGCGCACCTGCCTGCCGCACCTGCGCGAGTCCGCGGCCCCGGCGATCGTGAACACCACCTCGATCGCCGCCCTGACCGGTCTCGTGAAGCGCGCGCTGTACTCGGCGTCGAAGGGCGCGGTGCACTCGCTCACCCTCGCCATGGCCGCCGACCATGTGGCCGAAGGGATCCGCGTCAACTGCGTCAGCCCCGGCACCGCCGACACGCCGTGGGTGCAGCGCCTCCTCGAGCAGGCGGAGGACCCGGTCGCCGAGCGCGCCCGCCTGGAGGCCCGCCAGCCGACCGGCCGGCTCGTCACCCCCGAAGAGGTCGCGGCCGCGATCGTCTACCTCGCCGACCCGGCCAACAAGTCCCTCACCGGCACCAGCCTCGCCGTGGACGGCGGCCTCGCCGGCCTGCGGATCGTTCAATAGGATCGAGAGGAGGGCACCGAATACGGCAGCGCTTCCTTGCTCGCACACAGCGTCCCGATCTACATCGGTTCGTGCCCGCCTGCCCTGCGACCGACCAACATGTAAGTTATCATACAAGTGACGAGCCAACGTTCGGTCGCGTAGGATTCGTCTGATAGGCGGAAGCATCCGCTGATACGGATTTGGAGTCGCTGACGACATGCATTCGACACCCGCGATCGGCGGCGAGGTTCTTCAGCCGCAGCGCAACCGCCCCCCGCTCGCCGCCGCGGTCGTCAAGAGCCTGGCGACCGCGATCGTCGTCGGCGAATACAAGCCGGGCTCGGCCCTGCCGCCCGTCGGTGAACTGTGCGAGCAGTACGGGGTCAGCCGCACGGTCATCCGCGAAGCCACGACCGCCCTGGTCGAGAAGGGCCTGGTCCTGTCGCGACAGGGGTGGGGGACGATGGTTCTCGACCAAGAGCATTGGAACCTCTTGGACCCGCTGGTCCTCCAAGGGCTCTTCCAACGCAAGGACCGACTGTTCTATCTCGACAATCTCATCGAGATCAGGGCAAATCTGGAGTGCGCCATGGCAGCCCGGGCTGCCGGTCAGCTCGACGAAGCGCAGCGCTCGGCGCTCAAAGCGAAACTCGATGAACTCGCAGAGCTCAAGGACGACCCCGCCGCCTACATGCGGGTCGATCTCGAGTTCCACGAACTGATCCACCGCGCCTCGCGAGACGCGTTCGGCAGGGCGATCGTCGCGAACATTCAGGGCAAGGCACTGCACACTCCGCAGTACAGCGGAGACCCCACCCGCGATGACATCGAGCATGCCCACGAAGGCCACGCTCGGATCCTCGAAGCCCTGCTCGACGGCGATGCCGACTGGGCCGCCGCGGCCATGCGGAAACACATCACCTCGTCCTGGAAACGCCGCCGCCCCCGTGAAGAGCCGGCCACGGACTGAGTGCCGCCTGGCGACCACCGCGCATGGGCAGCCGGGGCCGACCCCCAGTTGAACGCTGCGCGCGTCAATTTTGCTCCGACCGCAGAACTGCGGAAGATGCCCTCAGCGCTGCCCTGCCCCGGTTCGGCTTGTCCGCCAACAGGAAACATCCCTCCCTCAATAACATATCGCGAACCTTAAATGCTTCATTGCGTCGCCGCGTGGATGCTGCTACGCTCCCGGAAATAACAGATCATACATGTTATGTATGTTGTCTTGGGAGGTCTTTATGCGCAGCAGAGTAGTAGGCATCCTCGCCGTCGCCGCGGTGGTCGCGGCCGGGGCGTGGTTGCCGGTGGCCGAGGCGATCGGCCAAGAGCAGGGCGAAATCGTCGTGTACGTGGCGACGGATGGCGAGCCGGATGCGGCGGGGACGTTCGAGGATCCGGTGTCGTCGATCGCGGCGGCACGGGATCTGCTGGCCGGGCAGACCTCGGCCAATGTTCCCGGAGCGGTCTACATCAGGGGCGGCGTGTACCCCGTGGAGGAGACCACGGTCCTCAGCGGTGCGGCGCATTCGCACGTCACGTACGCCGCGTACGAGGGCGAGGACGTCCGCTTCACGGGCGCGCACAAGCTGCAGACAGGCGGCTTTCAGAAGTTGACGGACGTCTCGGGGGCTCAATTCTCGTCGGCGGCCCGCCTGCAGAGTTCGGTACGCGACCAGGTATACGTGTTCGATCTCGGAGCGGCGGGCATCCCGACCGGCGAGCTCCACAAGAACGGGTTCAACTGGGTGCAGCAGCCGATGCCGCCCGAACTGCTCGTCGACGGGTCCACGCAGCGGCTCGCGCAGTACCCGAACGGCGGCACGAAGATGACCCGGACCGACCTGTCGGTGAGCTACGCGCCGCAGGGCGCCCGGGACTTCTTCTCGGACAAAACCAGCAATACGAAGACCTATGAAGAGATGCTCCAGATGCCGGGGCCGATCTTCAACGCGAACTCGGCGGCGGTGAAAGAGCGGTTCCTGGAATGGGGGCCGCCGACGATCTGGAACCAGCAGGTGAATCAACCGCCCCACTCCACGGATCCGAACGACCCCTACTACGTCGACAACGCGCAGCACGAGACGGACGGGTGGCTGAACGGGTTCTTCGGCACGGACTGGGCGACCGAGAACCTCCAGATCTACTCGGCCGCCGATGACGGCTTCAACCTCCGCAGCCACTTCCCGACGATGTACCGGGCGACCTCCACCGGAGGCGTGTTCAGCCTCGTCGCGCAGAACATCCTGTACGAACTGGACACCGCGGGCGAGTACTACATCGACCGGTGGAACGGCAACGACGTGCTGTACTACCTCCCCGCCGACGGCACCGTGGCAGGCAAGTCGATCTCGCTTACGTCGGTCGGCGAACCGTTCTTCACGCTCGACGGCGTCACCCGCGTGACGTTCGACGGCCTGCGCCTCGACGGCGGTACGGGCGTCGGCATGCAACTGCTCGACTGCGAGTCCTGCACGATCCAGAATTCCGAGTTCTCCAACTTCAGCCTCGACGCCGTCCGGATCGGCGAGGACAACGACGAGTTGACCGCGCTCGCGGAATTCGCGACCCGCCGCGGCGGGCACGACAACCGGGTGCTGAACAGCGCCTTCCACGACCTGGGAGGCGGCGGCGTATGGGCCACCGGAGGCGACCGCGACTCATTGGAACGCGGCGACAACCTCGTCAGCGGCAACGAGTTCTGGGACATCTCGAAGCTGGCCCTCAAGGACTACACGCCCGCGATCACGCTGGCCGGCGTCGGGAACACCGCGTCGTACAACTACATCCACGACACACCGAACATGGCCCTGCAGATCTTCGGCAACGACATGCTCGTCACGCACAACGAGTTCGAGAACGTGCTGACGGAGGCCAGGGACCAGGCGGCGATCTACTCGGGCCGCGACTACACGTACCTGGGCAACGAGATCTCGTACAACACGTTCAAGGGCATCGAAGGCGAGCGCCGCTGGGCCGTCTATCTCGACGACGGCATGTCGGCGATGAACATCCACCACAACCTCTTCGAGTCGGGGACCGAAGCGGTCTACATCAACTCCGGACGCGCCTCGCAGGTGACCGACAACGTCTTCCTCGACCACGACCACACCGGTTTCGAACTCACGTTCCGCACCAAGCACGGCGCGACGCTCCCCGTGCCGAACCAGAAGGTGCACGTCGAGCGGTTCAACGACATGCTGAAACCCGGCGACGGTACCGGCTTCACGAACACGGCGGCGAACATCGCGACCTGGCTGGACCACTATGAGGACCAGTACCCCGACCTCGCCGACTGGTACTGGCCGACGCGCCCGGACGGCACGGCCTGCCAGGCGATCGACACGAACACGTGCACTGTGGAGGCCACGTACGAGAACCCGGACTCCCTGCTCGTACCCTCCGGCACCGTCATCGCGAGGAACGTGCGGATCAACACCGGTGATTGGCGGTTCTCCGAATACGGCTACGACGACTACAACCCGGGCATCAACACCGTCCAGGTCTCGGCCGGCACTCCCGGGGAGGTCGGGTTCGACCGCGCCTCGCGGACCTTCTCCGAGTCGAGCCCGCTGGCGACGAACCCGGACTTCGGAGACGAGTGGATCGAGGCGTGGAACGAGGGATTCTCGGACGACGGCTCGGCTCCGGTCTCTGGCGAACTGCGCGCGACGGCGGCGGGCAAGTGCCTGGACGTGACCGGCCAGTCGACCGAGAACTGGGCCAGCATCCAGATCTGGTCCTGCTGGGGCGGGGCCAACCAGCAGTGGACCCACACCGCTTCCGGTGAGCTCACCGTCTACTCCGGCGGTTCACTGAAGTGCCTGGACGCCTCCGGCTCGGGGACCAGCGCGGGCACGGAGGTGATCATCTGGACCTGCCACGGCAGGGCCAACCAGCGATGGAACCTCAACCCCGACGGCACCGTCACCGGCGTCCAGTCCGGACTCTGCCTGAACGTGGTGGACGGGGCCACGGCCAACGGCACCCGGGTGAACCTGTGGGACTGCCACGGCGGCAACAATCAGCAATGGACCCTTTCCTGACGGTGAGCAGACACAGGAGAGTGGTTGCAATGACGCCCTGGCCCGACTGGCCGAAAGCGACCAAGGCTGAGGACATACAGAACGGAAGCCCGAACACCGTGCATACGAACATCGCTCAACGGACGGAGCTGTGGAGCAATGCCCCCTGCCACAAGACAACGAAGTCGAAGAGCTCTCGCACTCGGCGCGCTCGGCGTCGCGATCGCCTGCGTGGCGGCCATGCTGAGTAACCCTGCAGCGGCCGCCGGGAAGGACCGCACGCTCACGCTGTACGTCAGCCCGGACGGCAAGGGCACCGCCTGGTGCCAACCGCGAAACCCGTGCTCACTGGAGCGGGCCCAAGAGGTCGTCCGGAGCGCCGACGGCCACGACCGCGACATCGTGGTGCAACTGGCCGGCGGCACCTACCGCCTCACCGAACCGCTCCGCTTCGACGCCCGCGATTCGGGCTCGACCGACCACCCGATCACCTGGACCGCGGCCCCCGGCGAAACGCCCGTCATCTCCGGCGCCTCGCCGGTGACCGGCTGGACCGAGTCGACCACCATGCCCGGCGTGTGGGAGGCGCCCGCCCCCGCGGACGCAAACCTGGAGGCGCGACAGCTCTACGTGGACGGCCGACTCGCCACCCGCGCCCGCACCGAGCTTCCCCGCGACGCCGTGAGCTTCACCGCCGACGGCGTCGACCTGGCCGATTCGCTGGCATGGCTGGCCGATATCGAGCAGCCCGATCGCACGGAGCTGGAGTTCGTCGGGTCCTTCACCCACCGCCGGTCACCGGTCGCCGGCATCACCGCCGACCGCATCGCGATGGCCCAGCCCGCCTGGGACAACAACACGTGGGGCTGGGACACCGTCCAGCACACCTTCCGCGCCGGTCCGCTCTACATCGTCAACGCCCGCGAGTTCCTCGACGAGCGGGGCGAGTGGTACCTGGACCGGGAAGCCGGGAAGGTCTACTACAAGCCGCTGGACGGCCAGGACGTGAACGAGGCGAGCGTCGAACTGCCGCGCCTCGCAACGCTCCTGGAGATCGGCGGCACCTACGACGAACCGGTGCACGACCTGCGGTTCTCCGGCATCCGGTTCACCGGCACGACCTGGACGGCGCCCGGCACCGACGAAGGCTACGCGAGCCAGCAGTCCGGCGCGTTCCTCATCGGCGGCGACCACGACCGCCCGGCCGACGCCTTCGCCACCTGCGCGGAGGGCTGCAGAGAGTTCGAGGGCACGCGCAACACCTGGCACCAGATGCCCGCGGCCGTGCAGGTGTCGGCTGCGCACCACATCGAACTGAGCGACAACGTCTACACCGGCATCGGTTCCGTGGGCCTCGGCATCGGCAACGACGCCAACGCGCACGCCACCGGCGTCGGACTCGGCGCGAGCGACATCGTCGTGTCCCGCTCGCAGTTCCACCAGACCTCGGGCCAGGCGATCGTGGTCGGCGGCGTGCAGTCCGACGCGCACCATCCCAGTGACGAGCGCATGATCGTCGAGGACATCACCATCAGCGACAACCTCGTCGACAACGTCGCCATCGAGTACAAGGACGGGGCGGGCATCCTCGCCACGTACGCAACCCGGGCGAGCATCGTCCGCAACGAGGTGCGGAACCTGCCGTACTCGGGCATCAACACCGGCTACGGCTGGGGCGCCAACGATCCCGGAGGCAGCCCCGAGTACCTGCAGCGCGGCCTCTACGACTACCAGCCGGTCTACGACACGCCCACTACATTGGCGGACAACCGCGTCGCGTTCAACTACATCCACGACGTCATGCTGGAGATGAACGACGGCTCCGCGTTCTACAACCTGTCGGCCGCGCCGGGCAGCGTCCTCGAGGGCAACTACATCTGCCTCCCCGACGATCCCCCGGCCGGACGCGCGGCCCTCTACTTCGACGAGGGCTCGCGATACTGGAGCGTGAACGGCAACGTCCTCGACGCCTCGCACACCCAGTTCTTCAACCAGCGCTCGACCAACCACACCGGCGACGTCACGTACACCGACAACTGGGTGGTCGGCGGCAACGCGAACTTCGCCGACGGGCGCGGGACGAACACCGTCACCGGCACCGTGCGCCTCGCCCGCGGCGAGTCGGTCCCGACCGACGCCGCCCGCGTCATCTACAACGCCGGGATCTCCCCCGCGCTGCGAACCGGCACCGATCCGGGACGCCCGGAACTGGCCCTCAACATCACTGTGGACGGTGAGGTCGCACCGGGCTTGGCGACCGACGTCGAGGCGACCCTGACCAACCTCGCCGAGGGCGTGGCGCTCACCGACCTGGCGTTGACCGCCACCGCTTCGGAAGGCTGGGCCGTCGAGCCGGTCGAGGCGGTGCCCACCTTCCTGGAGGCGGGCGGTTCGGCCCAGATCGAGCTGCGGCTCACCGCCCCTGACGTACTCACCGAACCCATCGAGGTCGGCACCGTCGAAGTAGCAGCGGGCTACACCGTCAGCGGCGACCAAGTCTCCCGGACGGTGAACGCGGCGACGGCCGTCGCCGCGCCGGTCACGACCCTGAGCACGTACGGCTCGGTGCCGGGCCAGTTCGGCGAACTCGACGGTGTCTACGCCATCCGCAACGCCGGTGCCGACATCTGGGGCGCCGGCGGCCAGCGCGACGACGAGTACGGCACCGTCTACGCCCCGGGCGCCGTCCAGGACGGCTCGGTCGTCACGGTGCGGGTCGACGCGGTGGACCCGGTCAACCCGTGGACCAAGGCCGGCCTCGTGCTCCGCAACGACGTCACGAATCCTGAGGAGGCGGGCGGCTACGTCGTGCTGGTCGCCACGCCCGACAACGGCGTGAGCCTCCAATGGGACTCCGATGGGGACGGATTCCTCGACCAAGGCCGACAGCAGGCGGCCACGGCCCCGGTCTGGCTCCGGCTCTCCCGCACCGGCGACCAGGTCACGGCCGAGTACTCGGCGAACGGCACCGACTGGACGCAGCTGGGTGCTCCGGTGACCGCGGCGGGGACGGCGTCGACCCAGGACGCCGGGATGATCTTCACCTCGCATTCGACCTCGGTCGGCCAGGCGGATTTCAGTCAGTTCAGCGTCGAGACGAGCCAGGGCGACCCGGCGGGCTGACGCTGCCGGAGGCCCATCGCGCCCGGCTCGCATCTCGGTGATGCGGGCCGGGCGCATTGCTGTCCTGCTGGTTGAACCCTCCCTACGTTCGATCAGTGAGGTTACCCGTGCCGCACAGGTCGATCGAGGCCTGCGGTGCCCCGATCCGGATCGCCGTTCGCCGCGGCGGCCATGCGAGAATCACTCGGTGCATATCGGTCAGCCGCTGATCCGCGGGCTTCGCGCCCTCGTGTTCGCGGTGGCCTGCGTGGCCGTCACGGCCACCCTGCACTTCATCGCCGGCGGGTCGCTGCTCTCCTTCGGAACGTTCGCTACCGCCGTCGCGGTCCTTGCACTGCCGGCCTACTGCCTCGGCGACAGACAGCGCGGCGTCGGCGTGATCGCGGCCGCCTGCGCGCTCGCACAATCAGGCCTGCACGCGTGGTTCATGGTCGCGTCCGGCCACGCGCACCACCTGGCGCCGAGCCCGATGATGCTGCTGGCGCACGCGCTGGCGATGGCCGTCACGGCCGTCTGGTTGGCCCGCGGCGACGCCGCGCTGACGGCCTTCCTCGACCTGCTCATCCTCGCGTTCGGGCCAGGTCTGTGCCTGCGACTGCTCGAAGCGGCGGGTCCGGTCCTGCCGCCGCGCCGCGCGGTGCCCGCGCCCGAGGGCGTGCGTCCGCAGCTGATGCTCCTCGCCGCAGCCGTGCCGCGACGCGGCCCGCCGACGGCGGTCTTCTCCCGGTAACCCGTTCATCGACGGAGGCGCACGCCCCGTCGGCACCTCCGCCCTGCGGATGAACGGACGACCTCTTCGCTCGCCACCCAGCCGTGTCGGTCGCCCTGCGCACCGGCTCGGTCCATCGGCGACGCGTCTGCAGTGCCGCCCGCGGCCCTGTCGCTTCAGCGACGGCCGCTGACCGCGCGGTGCCCACAGGCGTCCCGCACGACTCCACTCAGCACGAATGCGGTCAGCCGCATTGAAAGGAACACCTCCGCAATGGCAACTTCGTCACGAAAACAAGCCGCCGCAGCACTCCGCAGACAGCGGGAAGCAGAGGCGCGCCGCAAGCGCATCGTCTTCGGCGTCGCGATCGGCGCGGCCGTCCTGCTCGTCGGCGGCCTGCTCGGCGTCGGCATCTGGATGAACCGCGAGGTCGACTACGAGGTCAACGAACCGGCCGCCGAAACCACCGACACCCACGCCGTCAAGATCGGCGACGGCCCGGTCCAGATCGACCTCTACATCGACTACCTGTGCCCGGCCTGCAAGGAGTTCGAGGACACCTACGCCGCCGATCTGCAACGCTGGATCGACGACGGTTCCGTGACAGTGAACTACCACCCGATCGCCATCCTCGACCGCCTGAGTCAGGGCACCCGGTACTCGACCCGCGCCGGCGCGGCGGCCGTGTGCGCCGCCGACACCGGACAGCAGGAATTCCTCGACTACACGCTCGCGCTGTACGCCGCCCAACCCGCCGAGAACACCCGCGGGCTCGACGACGACGAACTGGAGCGCATCGGCACCGAGGACGTCGGACTCGGCGCGGCGTTCGAGGCGTGCGTGGAAGACGAGACGTACCGGGGCTGGCTCGGGGAGAGCACCGCCTCCGCCACGAACGAGCAGAGCGTGACCGGCACGCCCACCGCGAAGGTCAACGGGCAACTCGTCGACCCCGCGGCCTTCGCCGACTCGGTCGAGACCGCGATCGCCTCCGCGAGCTGATTCACGATCCATTAGGGATCGAATTGATGCCGACGGAGGCGGCAACAGTCAGCCATTGACCTGCAAGATCGAACGACGCCCGAACCGGAACCGAAAAGACCGGCGCACGGCGCTATCAAGCGTGCCCGCTAACAGCCATTTCGTCGAGATTAGTACTACTTGTCAGTAATAAGTGTTTTGATGTGATCTGTGTCATCTCGAATTGACATTCATTCTCACCTCAGTTGAAGCTTCTAGTACTTCAACTCGTCCGCGACCGACCGTCGCGGGCCGGGCGCGGCCGCGGTTGGGTCGGTCGCGCCCTTTCTCCCCCCGTCTCACGAGTCCTTGCTCCTCCCCTGAATCCGCCGCTGCGGATACGCCTGTTCGCGGGAACCGGTGCGGCGGACCACCACCTCTGTTCTGTCAGAAAGGAACTCCCCCGGTGATATCCATGAGTTCATTGCGGGCCGCCGGTCGTCGGCGAAGCGTCATAGCGGCGCTCAGCGCCGCGGCCGTAGCCGCCACAAGCCTCACCGTCTTCGCCTATACGGCCACCGCAGACCCGGCGCTCCCCTCGTCCCCGACCTCCTTCAAGGACGGTCGCTACATCATCCAGTTCGCCGACGAGCCCGTCGCCGTCTACGACGGCGGCGTGCCCGGTCTCGAAGCCACCACCCCCGACGACGGCGAGCGCATCGCCTTCGATTCGGATGCGGTGCAGGACTATCGCGCGCATCTCGAGGAGGCCCGCGACGAGATCCTCGGCGACGTGCCCGGCGTCCAACCCGACGCCGAATACGACACGGCCTTGAACGGCGTCGCGGCCGAGCTGACCGGTGCAGAAGCGCGCGAACTCGCAAGCGACGAGCGCGTCGCCGCCATCGTCCCCGACGGGCTCTCGAAGCCCCAGTTGGACACCTCGAGCGAGTTCCTCGGACTGTCCGGTGAGGACGGTTCCTGGGAGAGCGAGTTCGGCGGCGGCGAGCACGCCGGCGAAGGCGTCGTCATCGGGATCATCGACGGCGGCTTCATCCCCGAGAACCCGATGTTCGCGCCGCTGCCCGAGCCCCGTCCCGACCAGGACGTCATCGACGCCAAGTGGAAGGGCGAATGCGAGGAGGGCGAAGACACCCCTGAGAACAACGTCGTCTGCAACAACAAGGTGATCGGAGCCCGCTGGTTCGACTCCACCGGCAACAGCGACGTCGACGGCTTCAAGTCGCCGCGTGAGGAGTACAACCACGGCACCCACGTGGCCACCACCGCCGCAGGCAACCTCGACACCGAAGCTGTCATCGACGGCGTTCCGGTCGGTTCGGTCTCGGGCATGGCGCCCGCGGCGCGGCTCGCCGTCTACAAGGTCTGCTGGATCGCCATCGACGGCCTCTGCCAGAACTCCGACATCGTGGCCGCGATCGACGCGGCCGTGAGCGACGGCGTGGACGTCATCAACATGTCGCTCGGCGACGCGGGGAACACCATCGTCGACCCGATCGCGATGGCGTCCTTCGCCGCCGCCGAAGCGGGCGTCTTCATCGCCAATTCGGCCGGCAACGCCGGCGAGAGCGGCGCGAGCACCGTCGGCCACAACGCGCCGTGGGTCACCTCCGTCGCCGCCGGCTCCCACACCCGCACCTACGATGTGGAGCTGACTCTCGGCGACGGCCAGACCTTCCCCTATACCTCCAACGCCCCGAGGTTCACTGAGACCGAGGCGGATCTGGTGCTGGCCCAAGAGGTCGCCGAGGAGGGAGCGGATCCGGCCGAGGTGCGGTTGTGCGCGCCGGGCACGCTGGATGCGGACAAGGTCGCGGGCCGGGCGGTCGCCTGCGCCCGCGGCACCTACCTCTTCGTCGAAAAGTCCCAGGCCGTGGCCGACGCGGGAGGCGCGTTCGCGCTGGTCTACAACGACGATGCCGCCCAGGACGACCTCGACACCGGCTTCGACGCCCCGCAGTGGACGGTCCGAACCGGCGTCGCCGCGGGCGACGCCATCGAGGCCTATGCCGCGGGCAACGACGCCGCAACCGTGACCGCCCATGCCTACGAGACGGTCAGCCAGACCGCTCCGACCTCGGCTGAATGGTCCGGCCAGGGCCCTGCACTGGCCGGCGGCGGCGACCTGCTCAAGCCCGACATCACCGCGCCCGGCGACGAGATCCTCGCCGGGTACATGCCGTCGGCGACTCCCGACGGCGGCCACTTCGGCCTCATGGGCGGCACCTCGATGGCCAGCCCGCACATCGCCGGCCTTGCGGCGCTTATCAAGAGCGCCAACCCCGACTGGTCGCCCATGGCGATCAAATCGGCGATCATGACCACCGCTTACCAGACCGACACCGAGGGTGAACCGATCGGGCGCGCGGGCACCGACGCCACCGCCACGCCGTTCCACCTCGGCTCCGGACACGTCGACGGCCAGGCCATGTTCGACCCCGGCCTGGTCTACGACTCCGGTGCGACCGACTGGATCCGCTACGGGTGCGCCATCGGCCAGTTCCAGGAGGTGGCGCCCGCCGGCACCTGCGAGACCGCCGAGGACGACCACGGCGCGCTCGACCCGAGCGACCTGAACTACCCGTCGATCGCGGTCGGCGACCTGACCGGGAAGCAGACGATCACCCGCACGGTCACCAACGTCGACGACACTGTCGGCGTCTACTACCCGACCGTCGAAGTCCCGCAGGGCTTCAAAGTCAAGGTGGACCGCAAACTCCTGGTGGTGCAGCCGGGCGCGACAGCCACGTACTCGGTCACGATCACCCGGACCGACGCCGCCAGCGCCGAATGGTCGTTCGGGTCACTGACCTGGCGCGACTGGCGGGGACACGAAGTCCGCAGCCCGATCACGGTGCGCGCGGCGGACATCGCCGTCCCCAGCGAGCTCACCGGCGAAGGCACTGAAGGCTCGGCCGAGTTCGACGTGAAGACCGGCGTGGACGGTACCTTCGAACTGGCCGCTTCCGGCCTGGTCGCCTCGGACACCCGGACACTCGCTCTCTCCAATCCGGACCGTTCGACCTTCCCTATGGACGAACCGGTCGAGCGCGACCAGACCAAGGCCTTCGAACTCACCGTCCCCGACGATGCCGCAATGGGGAGCGTCGCGACGTTCGATGCCGACCAGGGCCCGGAGGTCGACATCGACCTCTATGTCTACACGAAGCTGGACGACGGGACCCTCGAACTGTTCGGCACGCCGCAGCTGCCAGGTTCAGACGAGGTCGTCGATCTGGAGGCCGGCCGGACCTATGTGGTCTTCGTCGACCTGTGGGACGCCCCGACCACCGCAGTCGAGGCACTGGTCCATACCTGGATCGTCCCCGGAACGGCCGCAGGGAACTTGACCGTGGCCCCGGATTCGCTGGAGGCCGAAGCCGGTGACGCCCACACCGTGACCGCAACTTGGTCGGGCGTGGACGCGGACCGGCGCTACCTCGGCACGATCGACTACCTCGTGGAAGGAGCCCTCCTCGGGCGCACGATCGTGGCCATCGGGTTATGACCTCCGCCCGGTCCCGCCTTCGGTGCGCTTCTGATGGGAGCGCCCGAAGGCGGGGCCGTCTCACGGATGGGATAGGGCGAAAGGCGTGGACCGGACAATCGCTAAGGGATCTGTCCGGTCCACGCCTATCCGTATGGGGCCGCTCAGGCCTGGTGCAGCCCGAGGTCGATGAGCCATTGGAGCGTGGTGCGGGGAGTGAGGCCCAGGAGTCGTTGTGCGGAGCGCTCGGGGTCGATCGCGTTGTCGGGCAGGGCGACGATCTGCTCGTAACCGTTCTGGACCACCGCGGCGGCGTCGGCGCCCATCAGCGGTGCGAGTCGCACGGCGAAGTCGGCCGGCGTCTGGAGCTCGTAGACCACGTCGCGGCCGTATGCGGCGGCGAAGGCCTCGGCCAGGTCCTTGCCCGTGACGGCGGGAGACTGGCCGACCTCGACGACTCCTGTCACGTCTCGCTGTTCGAACAGGGCGAGCGTCGCGTCGGCGATGTCCAGGTGTGAGCCCCACGAGGAGGCGAAGTCGGTCGGCAGCGGGTAACGGAGCACGCCTTTGGAGCGGATGCCCTCCTGGACGTGCGGAAGGAGCAGGTTCTCCAGGTAGTAGCGGGGTGCGATCACGGCGTACGACAGGCCGCTGTCGGCCAGCGCCGCGGCCATTGGGTCGGCATCGGCGGGGAACCCGCTGGTGGAATAGACGACCCGCTGGGGGCGGGCTTCGCGTAGCGCGGTGATGATGTTGCCCGCGTATGTGTTGCGCGTTGCGGCGTCGACCACCGGCAGGTGGACGAACACGCCCTCCGAGCCGCGGTAGGCGTCGGTGAGCTGCTCGATCGAGTCAAGGTCGACCGCGAGCGTCCGCGCGCACGCCACGTCCGCGTCTGTGCGGCGGGTGAGGGCGGTGATCAGCACCCCTTTCGTGGCGAGAGAGGTGACGACGGGTCCTCCTTGGGCGCCGGTGGCGCCGTGCACTACATAAGTCATGACGCCATTAGTACAATCGATGCATCAGTTACATCAACTGCACTAATGGAGCCTGGAGACGATTGTGGCCACTGACACTCCCGCCGAAGACGTCGTGACCGCGCTGCCCGAGTGCGGGGTCGCGCGCTTCCTCACTCTGCTCGAAGGACCGTGGGCCACGCTCATCGTCCGCGAACTCCTGCACGGCCCGCACCGCTTCACCGAGCTGCGCGCGGCGCTGCCGCGCATCAGCCCGCACACCTTGACGCGGCGGCTGCGCCAATTCGAGAATCACGGGATCGTAACGCGCACTTCGTATCCAGAAATCCCCCCGCGTGTGGAGTACCGACTCACCGAGCTCGGCGAGGGACTTCGCACCGTCCTCGACGCCATGGGCGCCTGGGCGATGTCGATCCCCGAACCCGCCCGACCCGACGACACGGCCTGGTACTGCGACCACGGCGGCCGCCCGAAGCCCGCGAATCAGCCGTAGTCGAGGTGGCGGTCGAGGTATCGGCCGGTGAGGCTGCGCTGGTCGCCGCGGAGGTCGTCGGGAGTGCCCGTGGCGACGATGGTGCCGCCGTCGGCGCCGCCGCCGGGGCCCATGTCGACGATGTAGTCGGCGTTGGCGATCAGGTCGAGGTCGTGTTCGATCACGAGGACGGTGGCGCCGTTGTCGACCAGGCGCTGAAGCACCTTCAGCAGGGTCCGCACGTCGAGCGGGTGCAGGCCGATCGACGGTTCGTCGAAGACGAACAGTGTCGCGCTCTGGTCGCGGCCGAGTTCGGAGGCGAGTTTGAGGCGCTGGGCCTCGCCGCCGGAGAGCGCGGGAGTCGCCTCGCCCAACGTGAGATAGCCCAGGCCCAGGTCGACGAGGGTCTGGAGTTTGGACCGGACGCGGCGCAGGTCGCCGACCCGGTCCAGCGCCTGCGTCGCGGTGAGCTTGAGCAGCTGCGGCAGGCTGACGCCCTCGCGTTCGTACCGATCGGCCTCCGGCGCAAAGCGAGTGCCGTCGCATTCGGGGCAGACGATGTCCACATCGGGCAGGAACTGCACGTCGAGCGAGACTTCGCCGGTGCCCTGGCAGCGCGGGCAGCGCAGCGACCCGGTGTTGTAGGAGAAGTCGCCCGCACCCAGGCCGTCGGCCTTCGCGGCGGGTGTGGCCGCCCAAGCGCGGCGCAGCTCGTCGAGGATGCCGCTGTAGGTCGCCACTGTGGACCGAACGTTGGCGCCGACCGGGCTGCTGTCCACGGCGTTGACGCGGGTGACCGGACCGGGGCCAAGGTCCGCGACCTGTCGGGGCAGCGGCGTGTCCGCGATGCGGGCGCGTAGTCCGGGAATGAGGCTCTCGAGGACGAGTGTGGTCTTGCCCGAACCCGAGACGCCGGTGACGGCGATGAGGCGCCCGGCCGGGAGTTCGAGGTCGAGGCCATGCACGGTGTGCAGCGGTCGTGTCGACAAGCTGATGCGCCCCAGGTCGAACATGGCGTCGGCGTCCGCGCGCGAGCGGACCGCGGCGCTTTCGCGACCGGCGAGGAACGGCCCGATGAGCGAGTCCGGGTGGGCGGCGATCTGCTCGGCGTCGCCGGTGGCGAGCACCCTGCCGCCTTGGCTGCCCGAACCGGGCCCGATCTCGATGAACCAGTCGGCTTCGCGCAGGATCTGGACGTCGTGGTCGACCAGGACCACGGAGTTGCCGTCCGCGAGCAGATCCCGCATGACCGTGAGCAGTCCATCCACATTCGTCGGATGCAGGCCGATGGAGGGCTCGTCCAGGACGTACAGCACCCCGGTGGTCTCGTTGCGCACCGCGCGGGCCAGCTGGACCCGCTGCCGCTCACCGGTCGACAGCGTGGAACTCGCCCGGTCGAGACTGAGATAGGACAGGCCGAGTCCGGTGAGCCGTTCCGCGATCACCATGAGCTGCGCGCTGATCTCGCGGCCCATCCGCGCCATGTCGGGCGGCAGCGAGTCGACGACCTTCGGGACCCACTCGGTGAGGTCGCTGAGCGTTTTCGCGGTCGCCTCAGCAAGATTCAAATCGTCCACAGTGGTGGATCTGGCGGCTTCGCTCAGGCGGGTGCCGCCGCAGTCGGGGCAGGTCTGGACGCTCAGGAACCGGTTGACCCGGTTGAGGCCCTGCTCGCTGGCGGCGTTCCTGACCGCCTCCTCGACGGCCTGCCGGGCGTTGCGGTACGTGAAGTTCAGGTCGAACAGCTTGCCGCTCTTGGAAGGCACGCGAATCTGCCGCTTGACCTCGGGGCCGTGCATGACCGTCTCGCGCTCGGTCGCGTCGAGTTCGGCATAGGGCACGTCGGTGCGCACGCCGAGTTCGGCCGCGACCTGCGGCATGACGCTCAGGCCGAACATCGACCACGGTGCGACCGCGCCCTGGTCGATCGTCTTCGAAGGGTCGGGGACGAGCGCGTCCTCGTCGACCTCGCGCACCACGCCGGTGCCCTCGCAGCGCGGGCAGGCGCCGTCGGAGTTGAACGCGAACGTCTCGGCCCCGGGCGGATAGAACACCGAGCCGCACACCGGGCACGTCAGGTCCATGTTCAGCGCGACGTCGATCGTCGGCTCCTGCCGGTGGCCGTTGGGGCACAGGTGTGCGCCCAGGCGCGAGTACATGAGCCGCAGGTAGTTGAGGAGCTCGGTGGAGGTGCCGAAGGTGCTGCGGACCGACGGGACGCCCGGACGCTGCCGCAGCGCCAGTGCGGCCGGCACGTGCTCAACAGTGTCCACATCGGCCCGCGGCGCCTGCGCGAGTCGGCGGCGCGTGTAGGTCGAAAGCGCCCCCAGGTACCGGCGCGATCCTTCGGCGTAGAGCACGCCGAGCGCGAGCGAGGACTTGCCCGAGCCGGACACACCGGCGATCGCGACGAGCTTGCGGAGCGGGATCTCGACGTCGATGCCCTGCAGGTTGTGCACTCGCGCGCCACGGACCCGGATCCGCTCCGGCGGTTCGTTCGCGTCGGCCTCGGCCATGTCATCACTTCCCTTTCTCCGCCGCACAGGGAAAGCGCGGACGGGGTCGACAGTTGCCTCAGGGTTCGCTCAGGCCTGGCCCCAGAAGGCGTCTTCGGCGTCCTGGTCGGCGGAGAACAGCCACATCTCGGCGATCTTGCCGCCCTCGACGCGCAGGACGTCGATGCCGTCCATCGACATCGAGGCGCCCTCGCGCTCGCCGGAGAAGTGCACCGGGAACGCGGCCAGATCGCCGTTGACCATTGGACCGCCGGTGAACTCGAGCTTGAACGTGCCAGCGGTGAGGGCCATCTGGCCGCCGATCATCTCGCCCACGGGCGCGGGGCCATCCTTGAGGCCTGCGAAGCGGTGGCCGCCGGGCTGGTGCCACTTGATGTCGGCCGCGAACAGGCCCGTGGCGGTGGGGATGTCGCCGGAGGACATCGCCTCGTAGTACTGGCGGGCCACTTTGGCGGTGGTGCTGGACTCGGTCATCGGATCGCTCCTCGTTTTCGCGTTGTTCCTGCGTTCGGTCTATAGTCACTTTCTGAAATCAGTAACCACAACGTAACCATTGGAGATTTGTGTCGCATGTCATATGAGCCTGACTGGAATGTGCTCACCGCGACCTGCCCCTCGCGCACTTCGCTGACGAGGATCGCCAACAAGTGGACGGCGATGATCGTCATCGTGCTCGGCAAGGGCCGCACGCGCTTCCGCGACCTGCGAACCAGCGTCGAGGGCATCAGCGGCAAAGTTCTCACCGAGACGCTGCGCGACCTCGAACGCGACGGCCTCGTCAGCCGCCACGTCTTCGCCGAAGTCCCTCCCCGCGTCGAATACGAGCTGACCGACCTGGGCCGCACGCTGCATACGCCCCTGAGCGCGATCGGCCAATGGGCCGAAGCGCACATCGCCGAAGTCCTCGAGGCACGCGAACGCTACGACTGCCAACGCTGACCCGCCACGTCAAGCCTGCCGCTGCCACCCCGACGCGGAGTGGGGTGGAGGAACCACGTCACGCGATCCGGCGCTGGCTCGAGTTTGAAGTCCGGGTTCCCGTAAGTACACGACGCGGGCTTGAGCGCCCCGGCTCTCGGCGCTCACCCTCACGTCGGGTGTCGAAGGACTCGCCATATGTGCCCGACGGCAGGCACAACGTTCACCGTCGTTCCGGCCTCGTGCCTCCAGGGCTGGTTCTCGGGGTCATGCCCAGGAGCAGCAGATCCAGGAACCCGGCGGCGTCGGTGTCGACGACCGCTGAGGGCGGGATCAGTGCCCGGTAGAGCAGGGTGCCGGAGATGGCGTCGGCGGCGGCCTCGATATCGAGGCTGGCGCGGAACTGTCCGTGCTCGACGCCCAGCCGCAGTAGGTCGAGCATCTGCTCCCGGCCCGGGCCGGTGAAGCGCTCATAGAGCTGCTCGGCTTCGGTGCCGCCGTCGGTCGCGGCGGCGGCCAGGCCCCGGATCACCGCGACCGTGGCGGGCTGGCCAAGCTGCCCGAAGAACTGGCCGAGCCAGGTGCGCAGATCCGCGGCCGCGTCGCCGGTCCGCGGCGGCGCGTCCGCGCGGATCCCCAGGTGGCCGGCCATGACCGCCTCGGCCACGATCGCCGCTTTCGAGGGCCAGCGCCGGTAGACGGTCTGCTTGCCCACCCCGGCCCGCGCGGCGATCGCCTCGATCGTCATCCGCTCGTAGCCATCGGCGGCCATGAGGTCCCGCGCCGCCTCCAAGATCGCCGTGTCGGTCTGGGCGTTGCGGGGTCGCCCGCGTGGTTTGGCAGTCACGCCGATGAGTGTAGTCTCGCTATTTACAATACGGTACGTCTCGTATATTTAAGCAGAGGAGATAGTCATGAGCAGGGAAGTCCTAGTCGTCATCGGCACCGGAGGCATGGGCCGCGCCATCGCTCGCCGCAGCGGAAGTGGGCGGAAGGTCCTGCTCGCCGACTTCAACCAACCGGCTTTGGCGGCGGTCGGCGAGGAGCTTCGCGGCGAAGGGCACGACGTCACCACCCAGGCGGTCGACGTGGGCGATCGCGATTCGGTCCTCGCTCTCGCGAGGGCGGCAGTCGATCTCGAGCCGGTGGCGCGCATCGCCCACACTGCGGGCCTGTCGCCGGCGCAGGCGTCGAGCGAGGCGATCCTGCGGGTCGACCTGCTGGGCACCGCGCTCGTTCTCGAAACGTTCGGCCAGGTCGTCGCGCCCGGCGGCGCCGCGGTGGTCATCGCCAGCATGGCCGGTCACATGGCGGTCGGCTTGGACGCCGAAACCGAGCGGGCACTCGCCACCGTCCCGGCCATGGAGCTGCTGGGCCTGCCGTTCCTCGCCGCCGCTGCGACGGGCGACCCCGGCCCGGCCTACACCATCGCCAAGCGCGCCAACCTGCTCCGGGTACAGGCCGTCGCGGGCGTTTGGGGCGAGCGGGGCGCGCGCGTCAACTCGATCAGCCCCGGGGTCATCTCGACCCCGATGGGGCAGCAGGAACTCGAAGGTGACAGCGGAGAGCAGATGCGGGCCATGGTCGCCATGTCCGGCACCGGACGTCTCGGCACGCCCGACGACATCGCCGCTGCCGCGGCCTTCCTGCTCGGCCCTGCCGCCGACTTCATCACCGGCACCGACCTGCTCGTGGACGGCGGCGTGGTTGCCGCCCTCCGCGGCATGCGCGGCTAGATCAAGGAGATCGCAATGCCCAAGCACGCCTTTCATCCTGATCTACGCCGCGCGCGGATCCTACCGCGGAGCGTGCCGGTCGGACTGGGCCGACGAATCACCGGCCTGATGGCACCGAGAGCGCCGCGCGGTGGGGAACTCGTCCGGATCGACGCCGACGTCGCTGTGCGGGTCTTCCGGCCGCCGAACGCAGTCGGTCCGGCGCCAGCGGTGTTGTGGATCCATGGCGGCGGCTACGTCCTGGGCAGCGCGATGCAGTCCGACGACTGGTGCCGCGAGGTCACCAGCCGCCTTGGCGCGATCACCGCCGCGGTGGAATATCGACTGGCACCGAAACACGCGTTCCCAGTGCCATTGGAGGACTGCTACACCGCTTTGCAGTGGCTGGCGGCGGACCCGGATGTGGACGGTTCTCGGATCGCGATCGGCGGCGAGAGCGCCGGAGGCGGCCTGGCCGCCGCGCTCGCCCTGCTCGCCAAGGAACGCAGAACGATCCGGCCGGTCCTGCAAGTGCTGTCCTATCCGATGCTCGACGACCGGACCGCGCAGCGCACCGACATCGATCCCGCGTCCCTGCGCATGTGGAATCAGAAGAGCAACCGCTGGGCCTGGAACGCCTACCTCGGCATCCACGCGGCCGCGCCACCGCCGCTGGCTGCACCCGCCCGATACGAAGACTTCACCGGCGTCGCGCCGGCATGGTTGGGCGTGGGTACCAATGACCTCTTCTACGACGAGGACCTCGCCTACGCCGAACGGTTGCGCCACTCAGGAGTCCCCTGCGAACTCAAGGTCGTCCCCGGCGCCTACCACGGCTTCGACGTGGTAGAACGCCATGCCTTGGTTTCGCGCGCCTATCAGGGATCCCAGATGTCCGCTCTGGAGCGAGCATTGGGTGCAAGACGGTCGGAGGGTCGGCACTGAGTGCGGATCGGTCGGGGACTAGAGCCGTGGCGCTCCGGTGCGGGTTCGGAGCGCTTGCAGTTCCCGGTTGACCGCTCGCATGCCGATTTCGAGGGCGCGCAGTTCTTCCAAGGTGAGGCCGTCGATGACGTCGCTGCCCAGTTCAGGCCTGGCTCCGAGGATCTCGGCGATGACCGCGCGGCCGAGTCTGGTCGGTCGGAGACGCCGGACGCGCTGGTCGCCGTCGTCCGGGGCGCGTTCGACGAGGTCCTGCTTGACGAGCCGGTCGACGAGCCGGGACATCGTGGGCAGGGAAACCGCAAAGTCCTCGGCCAGGCCGCTGGCCGTCGATCCTTCGCTCACGACGACCGAGGAGAGCACTTTCAACTGCTGGATGGTGAGTTGCGTCTCCATCAACGGTCCGATGATGCGCGGAATGGAGCGCGCCGAGATCGCAACCGACAACGATTCGATGCTTTTGCGCACTTCACGCCTGTCCTGATTCGTCATCCCTTCACGGTAGTCGCTCTCGGAACTCCGACTGGCCGATTTAGTTAGCTTCAGGCTAACCTCTTTGCAGGAGGTATCCGGCCGATGCCGCGCCGGGTCCGAAACCATCCCAGCCCGAACACCCCGGGCAAAAGGAGACAGCATGGAAGAGCCACAGGCGGCCTCGATCGATCTCGATGCGATCCGCGAGCGGTACAAGCGCGAGCGCGACCGCCGCATCCGCCCCGACGGCGCACGCCAGTACCGCAGCGCCGCAGGCGAGTTCGGCTACTACGCCAAAGACCCTTACACCCAGTTCACCGAACGCGAGCCGAAGACCGACCACGTCGAAGTCCTCGTCATCGGCGCCGGGTTCGGCGGCCTCCTGGCGTCCGCGTCGTTGCGGGAGGCCGGGATCGAGTCGATCCGGCTCATGGACGAGGCCGGCGACGTGGGCGGCACCTGGTACTGGAACCGGTACCCGGGCGTGCGCTGCGATGTCGAGTCCTACGTGTACATGCCGCTGCTCGAGGAGACCGGCGCGATGCCGACCGAGCGGTACGCGAAAGGCGAGGAGATCCGTCGGCACGCGGTGCGCATCGCCGAGCACTACGACCTGTACCGCGACACGCTCTTCCAGACCCGCTCGACCAACCTGGCGTGGGACGAGGACCCAGCGGAGTGGATCGTGGAGACCGACCGCGGCGACCGCTTCCGCGCCCGGTACATCATCACCTCGACCGGAACGCTCACCCAGCCCAAGCTCCCCGGCCTCCCCGGCATCGAGTCCTTCCGCGGCCACACCTTCCACACCAGCCGCTGGGACTACGGCTACACCGGCGGCACTCCCGACGGGAACCTGACCGGGCTCGCCGACAAGCGGGTCGCGGTGATCGGCACCGGCGCGACCGGCCTCCAGGCCGTGCCGATCCTGGCCGATAGTGCGGGCGAGCTGTTCGTGTTCCAACGCACGCCGTCTACGGTGGACGTGCGTGACAACCACCCGACCGATCCCGCCTGGGCCGCAGCGCTGAAGCCGGGCTGGCAGCGCGAGCGGATGGAGAACTTCCTCGCGATCATCGCGGGCGAACCGGTGGACGAGTTCCTCGTGACCGACGGGTGGACCGCGACGGTGGCGTTGCAACGCCACATGATCTCCGGTGCGGTCGACGAGTCGCTCCCCGAGGAGGAGCGCCTGCTCCGCGACGAGCTCGATGACGCCGCCACGATGAACCGCATCCGCGCCCGCGTCGACGAGCTCGTCGCCGACCTGGCCACCGCCGAAGTGCTCAAGCCCTGGTACCGGTACATGTGCAAGCGCCCCGGATTCTCCGACCACTACCTCCAGGCGTTCAACCGACCCAACGTGACGCTCGTCGACACCGCTGACAGCCATGGCGTCACCGGCATGACCGAGAACGCGATCCTCGTCGGCGACAAGGAATACGAGGTCGACTGCATCATCTTCGCCACCGGTTTCGACGCCGGCGTCTCCGGCGTCATGTCCGGCGCGTTGCAGGTCACCGGCCGCGGAGGCCGGAGCCTCCTGGAGTCGTGGGCGACGGGCCCGCGCACCTTGCACGGCTTCTACAGCCACGGGTTCCCGAATCTGCTGCACCTCGGCGCCGTCCAGACCGCCAACTCGGTCAACTTCGTCCACATCCTCCAAGCGCAGGCCGAGCACGTCGCCGCGGTCATCGCCCGTGCCGAACGCGAAGGCGCCCGCCGGGTCGAGCCCACCGCCGAAGCTGAGGAGCGGTGGTTGCGCACGCTTCAGAAGACGGCGCACGACACCAGTGCTTTCCAGGCCGAATGCACGCCCGGCTACTACAACGGGGAAGGGACCCGGTCGTTCACCGGCTTCTCGTACTCCCCGGGCCCCGTCGCATTCCACCGGCTGCTGTGCGAATGGCGCGACGGCGACATGAGCGAGGTCCTGGTCCGCGGCGACGAAGACGCGCCACAGCACCTCGACACCGTCGGAGAGGTGGCCTCGTGAAGCGCCTCCTGACCGTCGGCGCCCTGCTCGTCCCGCTCGTCGCCGCCGGCTGCGTCGCGGGTCCGGCTCCGGCTCCGGCTCCGGCCGAACAGGATCGCGAGGGAGTCGGGCATCAGACCGCCGACGAGCTGATCCGGGTCACCGAACCCCATGTGCTGTCAGGCGGCACGCTGCTCGAAGGCCCGGTCTTCGACGATGAGGGGCGCCTCTTCCTCGTTGACGTCATGGCACCGCCCGGCGAGCCGAAGGTGCTGCGAGTCGATGTCGGGGAGGAGACGGTCGAGGCGATCTACACCGACGAGGCGAGCGTGTTCACGTCCGCGCAGATCAGCCCCGCCGACGGGCGCCTCTATCTCACCGACGGTCTCGGCGGCTCCGTCCAGAGCATGTTGCTGGACGGGACGGACCCGCGGACGCTCTTCTCCGGCGATATCGACGGAACGGCCATGCTGCCCGACGACCTCGCCTTCGACCCTGAGGGCAACCTCTACATCAGCGACATCCGCGGCGTGGAAGGCCCGGGCTGGGAGACGCTGGGGCGGGTCGTCCGCGTCAGCGCCGAGGGCGACGCCACAGTACTCGCCTCTGACCTGGCCTCTCCCAACGGCATCAGCTTCGACGAGGACTACGCAGGTCTGTGGGTCGCGCAGTACTACGCCAACCGCATCGACTACTTCGCCCTCGACGAGACGCGAACCGAGGTGACGGCCGCGTACCCGGGCATGTACGTCGACGGCGGCAAGGCTCGTGTCGACTCGACCGCGGTCGACGCCGACGGCAACGTCTACCAAGGATTCCACCTCAAGCCGGAGATCCACGTCTACAGCCCGAAAGGCGATCTGCTCGCCGTGATCGCCGTCCCCGAGGACGCACCCGACCTCGACACCGCGACCAACATCGCCATCGAGCCCGGGACTACCGACGGCGTCATCACCGTTAGCGGTCCCGACGGCGGCTACCTCTACACCTTCGAGGCCCTCGCCGAGGGCACCCGGCAATCCAACGGCGGATGACAGCCGGACCGCTGTAGCAACAGAGAGGCAATCGCAATGCAGACAGCAGGGAAGGTCTTCGTCGTCACCGGCGGCGGCAACGGGATCGGCCGCGAAGTCGTCCTGGGTCTCATCAAGCGCGGCGCAAAGGTGGCCGCGGTCGACCGCAGCGAGGAGGGTCTCGCCGAGACCGCGCGTCTCGCTGCCGCGGCCGATGGGCGACTATCCGCGCATGCCGTCGACATCACTGACCGCGCGGCGGTCGAGCGACTTCCGGCCGAAGTGCAAGCGGTGTACGGCCAGGTCGATGGCGTGCTCAACGTCGCCGGGATCGTTCAGCGCTTCGTGCGCGTGCAGGACCTGGGCCACGACGAGATCGAGAAGGTCATGGCGGTCAACTTCTGGGGCGTTGTCAACATGGTCAAGGCGTTCGTACCGGTGCTCCTCGAACGTCCTGAAGCAAGTCTGGTGAACGTGTCGAGCATGGGTGCACTGGCGCCGGTCCCCGGGCAGGCCGCCTACGGGGCCAGCAAGGCGGCGGTCAAGCTGCTGACCGAGGGGCTGTATGCGGAGCTTCGCGGCTCGTCGGTCGCGGTGACCATCGTCTTCCCCGGCGGTGTGGCGACCGACCTCGTCGCCAACTCAGGGGCCGGAATTCCTGCGAGCGTCGCTGCATCCGCGGGCGCCGGCTCGAAGGTGACCAGCGCCGCTGACGCCGGCGGGCAGATCATCACCGCACTCGAGAAGGGCACGTACCGGGTCCGCATCGGCGGCGACGCCCGCCTGCTCGACCGGCTCTCGCGCCTCGCCCCGCAACGGGCGACCGCGCTGATCGCCGACCGGATGCGATCGCTGCTCGACAACTGATCAGTCACGCGCCCCTTCCACCGATGTGGAGGTGTGTTCGGGCGCCGACCAGGAGCCGAGGAGGCGGGCGCTCGTCGGTTCCGGCGAGCGCCCGGCATCGAGCTTTGAGAGGGACGACCGCGAAATATCAGTCCTCAGTTCGTCGGGCGGTCATCGGCGCGGGCATGGCGCTCGCCGTCGCGGCCGCCGCGCTACTTCCTTCGGTCCCACCGGCCAACCCGACCGGAGCTTCGTGCCGAGACCGGTAAGGCCACTTGCCTAGCCAGAAAGTTTTGGGCCGTCACATCCGTGGATCAGTCATTTGTTTGATAATACGAATATATAGATCATATGTTCTATAGTTGAAGGGAGATCATCACGGGGGATGACGGTCATGGCCGTATGAGAACCCCTAGGCGCCCCGCGCAAGTCCGCCCGAAAAGGTGCTGGCACGATCTATTGGGATGCGACACACCAGCGGTTCGTCGGTGCACTCTCGTTGGGGACTCGTCCTGATGGGAGCAGGATCCGCCCAGAGGTTCGCGGTCAGAGCATCGCGGAGGTCTCGGCCGCTTGAATGGCGGCACTTGCATCTCAATCCGGTCCCGGGGCAGATCTGCTCGTGCGGGCGTGAGCACACTGAGAGCCGGGTGCCGCATGTCGAAATCTGGCATTCTGTCCGGGGCGGAGGGGACACCAAGACGGCGGGGAGCCGGCGGACCGTGGCATTGCCCGAACTCGCCGTCGAGATTCTTGCCGATCACCAAGTGCGGCAGCAGCAGTGGAGAGACCGGCACGGCTGGAAGTCGGCGGGGATCGTCTACGTGTTCGGCACCCGGAGCGACACCGTGCCGTCGGCCGAGGTCATCCGCAGGCAGTTCAGGGACGTGGTCGCCCAGGCCCGAATCGCCGGTTCGTGGACGCCCCGGGACTTGCGCCATACGTTCGTGTCGATCATGTCCGAGCGCGGCGCTTCAGTCGAGCTCATCGCCGACCTCGTGGGCCACAAAGACATCGCCACGACCTGGATCGTGTACCGCCACCAGCTCCGACCGGTCATCACCAAGGGGGCCGACCTGATGGACGCAGCACTCCAGGAGGAACACCTGGATCCTCAAGGGACGTTTAGGCTGCCAAAACAGGGCTCTCTTTTTGGCTCTCCCCTAGCAAGCGCCAAAGGTTCAAGGCCGAGTAGGGCATAGAAAAGAAGGCCCCGGACAAGCGGGGCCTTCGTATCTGTGCACCTAGCAATGCCGTATCTGAACCCATCGCCCCAGGTCATAGCACTGATCAGAAACCTCACGCGCATGGTGTCTGATTAGCAGGACCATTGCTAGACAACCATGAGAATGTATGTCGCTGACACGAAGAAACTGTTCGACTCGCCTTCGAGCTCCAAGACGTGTTCCCGATGGAAAGTGGCTCCAGTGTGCCTCAGAGACCGCAGGCCGTCACCTCGAAGGCGCCACCTTCACCGAGCCTTACGTTCCCATCAACCAATTCAACCTCGACCGGAGTCCCGGCACGTCAGCGACCTGAACCGGAAGGTGGTCGAGCGAGGCGGTACCCACAACAGCGCTGGCAGATCCCTCTCCCACCATCCGCCACACTAGCCACCCCAGTCCGGTGTGCACTAAAAAGGACTCGGACCCTTGGAGCTCAATCGGTTCATCACCACCACCAGAACCGATTCTGAGGTATCATCACTTCTCGGCCATTCCCACCCTTGCGATGCAAACAAACCCTTCCGAACGGATGAAATATGAGAATCTCCTCATATTACGAGCTCGGCCGCACGCAAAGCAGCCTTGAGTTCGTGGATGTTGACACTTACAAGGACACTCAGCTGTTCCTAGACCCTCACGCGCTTCGATGGGTCGACAGCGAGTGGGGAAACCAATGCGTTAGCTTGCTTCAAAGCTTTTTCAGTGCTGTCCTCGATGCGATCCAACAAGAGAACCATCAATTGGCACAGCAACTCTTGGCATCCATGAGCGAGCCAAATGAAACTCGGCTCGGCCTATCGAAAGGGCGCGCAAGAGGCCGTGGAATGGGACGGGATCTTGCAAGAGAAATGTGGGAAGCACTCCGCAAGAGCAGAGCAGTTTCCACTGGCCTGTTGGAAGATCTCGAGGACACCATCCTTTTCATCGAAGGAATTGGATTCGATATTATTTCAGACATTACTACAAACATCATTCGTGGTTCGCTTATCGAGTTCACCCAAGATGCTTGCAGGTATTACAACATCCCAATGGAAGAGGATGTCGGATCTGGCCGGATATGGAACCATCATTCGCGCACGTGGATGCATCAATACGTCAGCCTTTCCGTGACGTCGGATGGCCCTCTGCTCTTGGTTCCGAAGAGCATAGTGCGACGCTCTACTTCCTTTGAGCCCGGCGAGTACTACACTCATTATGTCCTACCAGTGCTTCAAGAGGAGGAGCTTCGAGCTAGCTCCCTGCTAGTCCAAACATTGAAGAATGGAGATCGAAAGGTTACGAAAAAATCCGTAAGAGAGAAATACGGAGAAGGAAAAGTCATCAATCTTGACACCACCATAAAAGATCCTTCAATTCTGGACAGATATCGGAAGTCCAAAGCTCGTCCGCAACTTCCCCCCAGCCATGAGGAAATTGCATCCGCTACCGAAACCCCAATGCCAGATTGGGAGAGTCTGCTAGAGCGGGTCTTGTCGGTGCCGCCAGGCAAGGACAATGCGAACACCTACCATCTAGCTATTGAAGCACTCTTGTCTGCCCTGTTTTATCCAGCGCTTGATCTTCCTCAGCGCGAGTTCAACATACACGAGGGTAGAAAACGCATCGACATCCAATATACTAACCGTGCAACAGAAGGATTCTTTCACTGGGTACGAGTTCAACATGAAACTCCGGCTGCCTTCATTGCAGTAGAATGCAAGAATTATGGGTCTGAGATCTCGAACCCTGAAATTGACCAACTTGCGATGCGTTTTTCCCCGATGCGAGGGCAAGTTGGCCTTCTCTGCCACCGGGGGTTTGGAGACAAATCTCGAATTATCCGGAAGTGTCGTGACGCTGCGCAGGATCATCATGGATTTGCTATCGCCCTCGATGACAAGGACATTAAAATTTTGGTCGAGTCAAGAATAAACGGAATCGACGGGATCATGTTCCGCCATCTTGTCGAGAGATTCCAAGAGCTCCTATAGATTGTTCAAATCATCCGAAACCCGACTTCCAAGAATCCAGAGGAGCCATTTAGTGCCCGATGAATCGCCGCAAGAAACGTTTACAGATTGGGCTGACGCAGACTACGAAAAACTAAGGAAGGCGATCACTCGCTCCGGATACCCATTGCAGGGAATGGTCGTAGATAAGCTCTTGAAAAATCTTCCCTCAGAAGCTTCGCATCAACGAATCGAGATACAGGAGGAATGGAGTTTTGTAGACAGGGAAACTGAGGCGATTAGGCAAATCGACGCATTGGTCGGGTACCAGGTATCTGAAACGCAACAGGATCGTGATGATTTTCATGATCCGTCTAGCTGGATCAGGGTTCATCTCAACTTCCTAGTTGAATGCAAGCAATCCGATCTGCCTTTTGTCGTCTTTACGAGAGAAACCGCTGGCCACTGCAGTATCCCTCTAATGTTTGGCCATCCTCACGAAGACATCGAACTTCGAGATGACCCCACAGCTGAAGGCATTATTCAAATGTCAGCGTCGGACGCCCTAGGAATCTGGGACCTTGGAATCCCTAATCCGGTCCGTGCAATGTCCATTGCCAAGGCACATCGAAAAGGGAAGTCACTTGAGCTGTCAGGAGAGGATTGTTATAGGAGCATAGCCTTGCCGGTCCTGAAGGCACTTGAACACCTTAAAGATATCACCCGACCTGGCCATCAGCGAATGTACTATGATGTCCGTTTGGTGTTTCCAATTGCAGTCCTTCGAGCTCCATTGATTTCCGCGGAAGTAATTGAAGGCGATGTTCGGATCAAGCCAGTATCCCACGTGCGATTGCTGAGATCCGAGCCGGGCCCTGAGTCGCTGGGAGGATTTGAGTCGACCGGATTCGATATCGTCAATTACGATTATCTTGATTCATACGTCGACGCCGCAAGGAAGGCGGCATCAATTCTTGCAGAACGAATCAAGTCGTTCTCTACACAAATGCTGACTGGTATAGCGGTCTTCGACCCGACAAGTTCAGAGCTCTCTCGGAAATATCCCTACGCCTCCATGAAGGCGCATGTGGGAATTGATGAAATGGCGGAGTCTCTTCGCGCTCGCTTCCGCGAGGTTCATTCATAGCTTCTGATCTGGGTCCTGACAAGCTTGTACTTCCAGCCCGCAGATACTCTGTCCAACTCACCACAGATTGGTCGCGGGTCGGCACCCTCTCGCTGCGCTGGACGCGAGTTCGAGCGTCACCCGCTGCCGACTTGGCCGAGTCAATCCTGATCTATATCCGATTGAGTCAAAGCCTCCACTGCATCCCAAGCGAATCCCAATCTCGCTAGGATTGCACGGCCACGCTCGTCCGACAGACTAATACGATTATGTGCAAACTCGTTCCGCACGAAGCTGAATAGTGTGCGTAGCTCTCCTTGAAGTATTTTCGCGAGTGCATGTGGATACCCGGAAGCTTCGAGATTTTCAATGAATTCATTTATGAGCCTTATTCCATAATTTTTGGACGTGCACCATTGTCGAATTCTAAATTCTACGAGAACCGCTGTCTCTCTAATCGCCGTGTCGTATGCCCCCGCGTCAATCAGAATATTGACGATTTTTCGAATTTCTCTTGGAATCTTGAGTTCACTTGCCAGGAATCTCACGAGCGCGCGGTGACCTGAACCCGTAATCTCGACATGCTTTTCAGGCGAAGAAAACCCAACCCAGGTAGCAATGCTTGGATCGAAATTGCCATCTTCATCAACATCATCGTCATATTCATTCAGCGGAGGCAACTCCAACAGCTCAAAAGTCCCGTCTGGCAATTTGTGGTACAAGGGACTTGGCAGTTCGGCTCGATAACGTCGATGATGTTCCCTCTCGGAGATTCGCTCAATACCAGAAATGTATCTATGATCCATCGCATCAAGAAGAGCTTGGTGCCAAACCGCAGCATGCAGATTCCGGCGATCAAACGGATCCTCAACGCCATCGAATCTCCATCCGATGAATAGAATCGCACGATCAATATCATCTATTGCCGTAAATCTGGCTCCTTCAGGAAACGCTGCGAGAGCGAGCAGCGCATCCATGGCATTTCCGCCCATCGGATAGGTAGGCCAGTCTGCATGAATCGCAATCGTTCCATCGGACATGCCAAATCCGTAGAACCCTGGATGATCTTCTATCTCCATCGTCGCTACCTTTCGAATTTCTTCAGCAGAGATCCCTGGCTAACATGAGATTTCGCGCTTCCCTAGCGGCCATGACGGATTTCGTGTACGAATCGCTACTTAGATCACGTATTACTTCAATATCAGCCATGACAGCTTTCACTGTCTTGAGCGCGGCATTAATTTCCGCCGATTCGGTTAGGGTCTCAACTTCCAGGAAAGCTCCACTCAGCTCGGGCACCGTCACGAGGGTGGCGAGTATCTGTCGATTCCTGTAGTCAAATCGGAAATTTAGGCAATGCTTGGTAAGACTCACCAATTCAACTAGGCCGAGGTCGCAAAGCATAGCTGAGACAGGGGCTCGGTCAGCGATGATGGTTTCGTACTCCGGTTTGGAGCCGCTTTCCCTGTCAGCTGGGGGTTGCTTGTAGGTTAGGACATGGCTGGTACCTGCTGGTGCGGTGATGGTGCGAAGGCGAATTTCTTGACCTTTGGTTTCGAGTCGGCGGTCGGGCCAGTCGTAGTAGGTGTCGTGGTAGGTGGCTTCCTCTTCCTCTGCTCGCGCTTGGAGCCAGGTTCGGACGGCTTCGACGTCTTTCACGCGGGCTTTCAGCTCGGCTTCGATCATGTTCTCACCTTCTCAGATCAGGCGCTCGGCGGTAGTCCAGAGGTCTTCGTATTGGCGGGTGAAGCCGGTGTGGAGGAGGTTGTACTGGGCGGCACTGAGGCGGTAGATGGCGCTCTGGTGGCCTTCGGTAGCGCCGTTGAACATCGAGAGGTAGATGGTCTGGTCTACTCGGATGAGGCGCCAGGTCGGCAGGGTGTTGTAGAGGGCGACGCTGAGGTCGAGGTGGGGCTGGTCGGTGAGTTCGCGGAGGCGGGCTATCGACATTCGGATGCCGGCCGTGAAGGATTCCTCGGACTCGCCGATCTCGTGGGCTCGGTGGGCTGCGGCTGGGGAGTCGGGGTCGAGGAGGAGGACTCGGGCTTTGACGGGTTCGGCGCGTTCGGCGGTTAGCGGTTCTCGGAGGAGGGAGTCGTTAAGGCCGATGAGGCCGAGCGCTCGGACGGCCAGGAGGTCGACTTCGTTTGCTTGCCAGGCGGCGTCGCGGATCTCTTGCGCAGCCGTGGCCTGGGCTGCGAACACTCTCGTGATGCCGATGCGGGCGGCTTGAGCCTCGGAATCTTGTGGTTCGCCGATAGCGGGGGCAAGGCCAAGGAGTTGACGGGCTCGGTCGGGCATGCCTAGTCCGTCGGCGATGCGTTCAAGGACTTCGATGCTGACGATCTTGCGTTTGCCGTTGAAGACCTCGTTGGTGCGGCCCTGGCCGATGCCGGTGGCGATGCCGATGCGGGACTGCGAGAGTCCGCCGTATTGGCGAGCGAGGCGAAAGACCGCTGCGATGTCACGGGCAGCGAGCGCCTGGCGCATGTTGTCGCGGTTCCAGAGGGCGTCCGGGAGATCCACCGGCACGAACATCGGTATGTCCATAGCGATCTAGCCTATATCTCACTATGAGATACCCGCAAGAGGTTAGCGCCCGCAACCCCGGTTTCGCCACGATGGGTTCACAGGAATTCCGGGCCGCTTCGTCGGTGTCACCGCGATCCGGCTCGGTTCACCAGGTACTCATCGAGGGGAGCGTGCCGGTGACGGCGCAGAGTCTACGAACCGCCAAGAGCGACTTCGAGATGCTCGGGCGATGGCAGAGCGAAAGCGGCAACTGGCTGTCGTTGAAGGCCCGCAGGAAAACCGGATACGCCTCAGTCTGGCTGGACTCCCACGGGCATCCAGTGAAGATCGGTCACGCGGTCCATGCGGGCGGCGTGGTTCGAGAGGTCCGGTGGGATCCTCCTCGGTCGGAACAGACGGAGGCATGGAAAGTCCAGCAGCGCAACCACATCGCCTCACTGATCGCGTCCTGGCACGCCGAGGGTGTCCAGGCTTCTGAGCCTGTGCAGTTGCCGCAGAGTGTGGTCGGGACCTTCGACTTGGACAGGTTCCGGTTTGCCGTCGAACCGACGGTCGCATCGGAGCATGCGGTGTTGAGCGTGGTGAACGCCGAGAACAGGCTTTCGCCGGTCGCGGATCTGCTTCACGAACGCGGGCGGATCTGCGGCATGGTCACACGGCCCGGCTGGAAGGGAACCCCTGAGGACCGCAAGCGGCGTTGGCGACGCGAAGTCGAGGCGATCCTCAATCGGGCCGCAGAACAGGGTCTTCTCTGACTTCACTCCCCCTTCGCGGGGCCGCCGGGTGGGAGGCGGCCCCGCTCCCCCGTCCATCTGTCAAAGGAGACCGATGCTCGCTGCTACGCACAATTTCGCTGACCTGGTCGAAGACCTCGACGTTCGCGGGTATGCGCTTATCCGTACCGCAGCCGACTTCGGCGCGTTGACCGCTGCCGCTGAGCGATTCGGAGCCCATGTCGGGTCCGCATCGATGGGCGCGCGACTCCTGGAGGCCCAGGATTCGCCCGACTGGCTCCCCCGCCACACCGAGCAACTCGACGATATCGAGCCACTCCAGTACTTCGCTCTGGGATGCCTGGAATCGGCCGTAAGCGGCGGCGCCACTTGCCTGTACGACGGTCGTTTGGCGGCCAGCGCGCTGGTCGACACTCATCCCGAATTGGTCAAGGTCCAGATCACCTACGCCACGCCCTGGCGACCAACGATCGCGACTCACCCGCTTATCGTGTTCGATCGTGATCACGGGCCGGTGTTGCGGTATCGATCGGCGCTGGAGACGAACACGGTGGACGGGCCGCTCCCGCCGGGCATAACTGAGGCACAGATGTACGGGCTGGTTGAGGCGGCGGTCTCAGTAGCGGTCGCCGTCGTTCATCGATGGCGGCCGGGTGATCTGCTGATCGTGAACAACCGGGTCATGATCCATGCCCGCCAGCCGTTCGTGGGCACGCGGCGGATGGTGCGCTACCGGTTCGACGATCCGCACTTCAAGACCGTCATAATCGGCCAATGAGACATGTCCGCCTCCCGGCGCCAGCGCTACGAGCCATGTCACCGCTGGTGCGGTTGTGGTGGAAGGTTCGCCGCCCGACGACGTTCGGCGTCAAGGCACTGCTCCGACATCCCGACTCAGATCGGTTTCTCGTCGTCCGGCACTCCTACGCCGACACTCGCCGCTGGGGCCTGCCGGGCGGCGGCTACCGTCCCGCACGAGAGACCCCGCAACAGGCCGCTGCGCGCGAGATCGCCGAGGAGTTGGGCCTCCGGATAGCCCCTGCTGATTTCAGCGTGCTGGACACGGTCACGACGACTCTTGAGGCCAAGCGAGACACGCTGACAGTCCTCGCAGCCGCGGCCCCCACAGAAAACTTGATGCTGTCCCCCGAGCTGGCTGAAGCTCGATGGGTCAGGAGTGTGGATGAGCTCGGCGATGCCTCGGTCTCGCGCTGGCTCCTCGCGGCGCTCGATCGTGCGCGTTGAAGTTCTGCCGCTCCAGCCGCTCCGGGGAGATATATTGTCTGGCTTTCAGAGCCACCGCGAATCCGGCTCTGACCTGCGTGGACCGCGGGTAACCGGGGGAGAGTCAGTTCAGGCCCCATCTAGGGAGCAGCTCGTAGGGCCCCATCTGTAGGGACCAGCCTGTAGGACGCGTAGAAACGGGATGCGGAGGCCGAGTAAATGCATCAGACGCAAGCGCACGCCACGAAAGGCACCCGCTCCCAGGGCTGCATGGTCGAACGGCGGCCGCTCGGCTCCTCTTGAGCGCCTTCGGGGAGATATATTGTCGGACTTCGACATCTCCGAAAAAGTCGTACCTACCTGCGCCGACACTCGGTGACCTGCCACGTCGTGTTCAGGCCCTATCCGGGTCCCCTTGGACGGGGCAGCCTCCGGGGCCCATCTTCCGGGATGCCTTCGTCGCGGCAGTCCGCCATGATGCCGAACCACCACACATAGAGGCTGCGGCGCTCGCCGGAAGCCCTCGCACAGGACGAATTTCCAGGAACCGACTATCCATCGGAGTCTGATTCATCGAACCCGGTTACTGTCCCGAACCTCCAGCTCATCGCGCCTTCGCCATCGGGAGCAAGCCGGTTACCCTGTCGCTCGATCGAGACGAAGTGCGTTGGTAACCGGGAGAGTAACCGCCCTCGACCAGGCATCCGATCCTTGCTCCCCTCCTCGGGGTAGCTGGTTCCGGTAGAATGTTTGTTCGACTGGATTGCATGATGCCTGGTGGGGCACCCACCTTGCCGTATCTTCAGCTGAAGCCCGCCCTCGGCCGGTCACACCGAAGGCGCCACAGCCCTCAAGTAGCAGGGCTTCGAAAGTATTCAGTCTTTTGCTGGCGCCCTGAGCCCCCTCCAATCAAGCTGAGTTCCCGCGTCCCGTTGCTTGCCAGGTTCCGTCATCTGTGTGGTCGCTCGACACCCCGCCGGAGTCCCTCTAGCATCGATTTTGATGCCCTGACCTGGGAATTTACCTGGCGGTGGGTGCGATGAACTGCCGGAATAACTCGATTCGCGTCACCGGAGAGCGGTACGACGAGATCGATACCCGCCAGCTCGCGCATCTGCTCATCAGGATGGCCCGTCGCCAGCGCGACGGTCGTAAGCCCGTCCCACGTCGAGGCGTCTACAAGATCGACGGCGACGAGAGCGAGTTCGAGGAATGACTTCCAGCAAGCGAAGCAGCGAGGGCCGCAAGATGCCCCGGGGTGGACGCGCGGTGCTGTACCTGCGGGTCTCCGACCCGAAGCAGGTCAACACTGACTACGACCCCGAGGGCAACTCCATCCCCGCCCAACGGAAGGCCTGCATGCAATTGGCCGGCGAACTCGGTCTGACGGTCGTGGAAGAGTACGTGGAGCCGGGCCGATCGGCCAAGAACATCGATCGCAGACCTCGGTTCAACGAGATGATGGAGCGCGCCCGCAAGCAACGAGATGTCGACGCGATCGTCATCTACATGCGATCGCGGATCTTCCGCAACGCCGCCGACGCCGCGCTCACCCGCAGGGAGCTGAAGCAGCTCGGGGTCTCGCTCTTGTCGGTCAAGGACCCCACCGCTGATTCGATCTCCGGCGACATGCTGGCCGGGATCTTGGACGTGGTGAACGAGTACCAGTCCCGCGCCGCTGGCGACGACATCGCCTACAAGATGGAAGCCAAAGCCCAGCGCGGCGGCACGCCAAACCGGACTCGGCTCGGATACCTGAACGTCACCGTGACCGTCGAAGGGCGACCGGTGCGGACAGTCATCCCCGATCCAGAGAGGGCCCATCTGGTTCGACTGATCTTCGAGCAGTACGCCACCGGCCAGTTCACCTTCGTGCAGCTTCGCGAGGCATCGATCCAAGCGGGGCTGCGGACACGGCCGACGAAGGCCTACCCGGCCGGGTGCGATCTGTCGATTCATGCGATCGGGAAGATCCTCAAGGACCGGTACTACCTCGGAAAGGTCCCCTACAAGGGACGCGAGTACGACGGCCGCCACGAGCCGCTCATCACGCCCGAGCTGTTCGAGCAGGTTCAGCAGGTGCTCTACCGACAGCGCAATGCCGGAACTCGGGATCGCAAATGGCAGCACTACCTCAAGGGCACCGTGCGGTGCGCCCGATGCAAACGGCTCCTAACGCTGGAGCGCGCGAAGTCCAAGACCGGGCGGTTCTACTTCTACTACCTGTGCCTGGGACGTGCCGACGGCGAATGCGACCTCCCGCGCATGACAGTTCCCGCCGTTGAAGAGCACGTCCAGAACCACTGGGCGACCTTGGCCATCGGCCAGACCACGGCCGATCGGATCAAGGCCGAACTCGCCAGCGCGCTCGAATCCGAGGGAGCCGTCAGTGCGACCCTGCGTCGCGAACTCGAGCGGGAGCTGCGAAAGATCGAGCTTGCGGAGGATCAGTGCGTCGAGCTCATCGGGAATCCCGACTGGCCCGCCGACAAACTCACGGAGAAGATCAGGCTGCTCAGGATCCAGCGGGAGACCATCGCTGCCAAACTCACGGATGCCCGCTCCGGCCAGCTTGAGGAGGCGCAGTCGACCGTTGACCTGATCCTGCAGCTACTCACCGACCCGAAGCGGGTCTATGGCGAAGCTTCTAACGACGAGCGGCGAACCCTCAACCAGATCTGCTTCGGGAAGCTGTTCCTCGATCGCGGAGAGTTTGGGCCGACCGTCATCGACACCCATCACGGCGAAACAGCCGGGCCGGTCATTCGGTTCACTTGCGATTGGAGAAACACCAATGGCGCTACCCGAACGGGTAACGCCATTGAAAACGATGTTCAAAAACATCCGGGTTCAGATAAGAACCTCTACGTGCGCGAGGGGGGACTTGAACCCCCACGTCCATAATAGGACACTAGCACCTCAAGCCAAAAAGAAGGTACCATACGCCCTATTCTCACTATATCACTGCAGCTAGATGCCCACAAGCAATAGTCAATATTCGTCAATACTGGGCGTTGCAGAGCTTCCTTTTCCCAACCCAATGGCGGCTTTTTTGGCTGCCCAACCCGCCCGGAACCATCGACATCCCGCCGCGAACCTCTGACTCCGCAGACAAGACACGCCGCGACGAAGGGTGAGCATCCCGCTTCAAGGCCCAGCGCCGCACTAGCGTGAGGGTGCGCACACCCTGACATTACTTGACAGCCACGATCGCGACTGTAACAGCTTTCGACCTACTGTGAGCAGGAGGACTGTGACCCCTACTTCTCGATCTCGCGATAATCACAGCCACGTTCCCTAACATCTGCCCCTCCAGAGAACTTGTGTTTCAGACTGCAAGAGACGGTCACCGTTCCTTTCTAGCTCAATTGCGCGAAACCCTAGCTATTGCAATGAAATGGAGAGTCGCCGTCTGATCTGTTCTAAATCGGGAGGAGATCAGCAAGCGCGATTGGGATCGCGCGTCCCTCCGTACTTCCGCTCGGCCTACAGTTGTGTCTCAGTCGGGGCATGAACGGTTTTGCAAGGAGGCAGTCGATCGTGAAGGTGCGCTATCTCGAAATTGCCAATTTCAGGGGAATTCGCCATATCAAGTGGCATATTCTAGCCGACTTCATCGCGCTAATCGGACCCGGTGACTCAACCAAGACCACGCTGCTTGACGCCCTGGGTCTCGTGCTCTGCCCGACCTACCGGTCCCAGTTCACCGACGCCGACTTTACCGATTGCAACCTGGACATGCCTATCCGCATCGAGGCGGCCGTGACCGAGCTGCCAGACTCGATCGTGACCGAAAACCAGTTCGGACACGACCGGTCCGGCATCTCTCCCGATGGCAGGCTCGAGCACGACTCGGTGCCGGGGACCGAAGAATGTCTGCTCATTCGATTGGAAGTCGACCACACGCTCGAACCGGTCTGGAGGGTGGTACGACCAGATGCCCCGGACGAGGGCCGGCCGATCAGCGCTGCTCAGCGCCAGAAACTCGGGTTCTCCCGCATCGGCGACTACACCGATCAGCACCTGAAATGGTCGAGGTCTTCGGCTCTGACTCGGTTGACTGAGCAACGCTCTGAGATGGCCGCGGTCGGACTGGCCGCCCAGCGCCGTGCGCGCGAGGCCATTTTCGAGAGCCTCGGTGGCGCCGACCTTCTCCAGGAAGCAGCCGATGAGGCTGCGAACCGGGCACGGCGCCTCGGAAGCGCGCCGTTCACGCGTCTTCGACCGGGTCTCGAGCCTCCAAGCACCTCACTGGCCCAACCGCTGCTGCTGCACAATGAATCGGTCCCCCTGACCTCCTATGGTCTCGGCACCCGACGCCTGACCAGTATCGCGATCCACGACCCTGGTGCCAGCTCTGCAGAACCACAGATCCTCGCAATCGACGAGATTGAACACGGGCTCGAACCGCACCGTCTCGCCGCGCTGCTCACGACCCTGAAATCCCGCGCTGCTGACGGCCACGCGCAAATCTTCCTGACCACGCACTCCCCCATCACGATCGAGAACTTGCAGCCACCCGATGCGCACGTTGTCCGGTCGACCGCTGGCATCACCACCGTCACACGCGTTTCGGAGTCGCTCGGCATCGACTACGGCGGAATCAGAAAGTGCCCCTCAGCCCTCCTGTCTCGCCGTGTACTTGTCGGGGAGGGGTCAACCGAGTTCGGCTTCCTCCGGGAACTGCTCAACCGCACTGACAGCTTTTACGGAGCGGCCGGCAAAGCCGGTAGCGCGGCACTCGGCATCGCCGTAGTTGACGGGGGCGGTGGAACAAGCGCCGCCCAGAAGGCTGCGATCTTCGCCGGACTCGGCTACACCACGGCGCTGCTGATCGACAACGACGACTCGAATGCAGACGCTCAGGTCGAGGCCGCGATTGCCGCGGGGGTGACAGTCATCCGCTGGGAACCGGGGCGGGCGATCGAAGACGCATTGATCGATGATCTTGACGCTCACGGTTTGAAGGACCTCATCGCACTCGCCGCCGAGCTCAAGAGCGAGAGCGCGGTTCGAGACCCGATCCAGGCGAAGCTCGCCAAGCCGTGTGGGCAGCTAGAAGGACTCGATCCCACAGCGTGGATCAGTCAGACCGGCAAGGCTGCTGGAGAGATCCTGTCGGCTGTTCAAGCCGCGTCCTGCGGCAGGAACGTCAACACCGGTGAGCAGGCATCCTCCAAAGGCTGGTTCAAATCCATCGATGCAGGGAAGGCGCTGGGCGGTTTTGTCTGGGACAGACGAGATGCGCTCCGAGGGACGGCGTTCATGCAACGGATGCAGCAGCTCATCGCGTTCGCCTACGCACCGGCTTCGGCCCCCGAGAATGACGATCACCATGAATCTTGACCCGGAGCTCGTCCTCCACGAATCGGTGCAGACCATCCTCGGGAACCTGCCATGCTCGGTGGCTCTGCCAGCCGGATGCGGCAAGACCGAGGTCATCGCCGGAGTCGCCAAAGCCGTTGCCGGTCGCGGTGGCAGCACCTTGATTCTGACCCACACCAACACAGGGGTAGACGCGATCCGACGCCGTCTCAAGCGATTCGGTGTCGCAACCAGCAGCGTCAACGTCACCACCATCGACTCGTGGTCGCTGCGACTGATCCGATCACACCCCCAACTCGCCGACATCAACGTCCCTGAAGCACCGGATTGGGGGCGGGCCGGTGCCTACCACCAGGCCGCAGCCCGGGCAGTCGGCACGCCTCCTATTGAACGGATGCTGAAGGCGAGCTATCAGCTCATCCTGGTCGATGAATACCAGGACTGCATGATCGACCAGCACGAGCTCGTCCACGCCCTCAGCGAAGTCATCGACACCGCAGTCCTGGGCGATCCGCTGCAGTGCCTCCTCGACTTCGGCCAGCAGACCCCTGTCCAATGGCCGAGAGACGTCCTACCGGTCTTCCCTGAGGTCGCGGTCGCTCAGCATCCTTGGCGTTGGGCCACGACGAACCCTGAACTCGGCGAGTGGCTTCTCCGAATCCGGGCACCGTTGGAAAACGGCGAACCGATCGACCTGGACACGGCACCGATCCGTTGGCTCTGGTCGGGCGACCACCAAGGCATCACCCGTGCTTGCCGGGATGCAGACCAGAGAACCGTGGCTGCCCTGGGGCACTTCCGGCAAGACTGCATCGGCCGAGCAAAGTTGCTCGGCGGGTCATACTTCTTGCTCGAAGCTCTGGATGAACAGCGGATCATGAAGTTCTGCACTGTAGTGGACACCGGCGAAAGTGGCAGGATCACCGCGGCGACCGTCGAATTCGCAGCAGGCTGCGCCACCCATGTTTCCAAGCATGTTGACCGCAAAGTTCGGGACCGCTTGCACCGAGGTGGCACATGGAGGCCCCGCACTCCCGAACTCAAGAGCGCTGCTGAGTCCCTGGACCGACTTGCGGCGCACCCCTCTCCAGCCAACGTACGGGACGCATTGCAACAGCTGGTCTCAATGGACACGGAAACCGCAGTGTACGGCCAGGAAGCCTTCACCGACGTCTGTAAGGCACTCGGGTTCGCACACGATCAAGGCCTCACCACAGCCCAGGCACTCTCACGAATCCGTGACCAGCGCCGCCGAAGCGGCCGCCACATCAGGAAGCGGGTAATCGGAAGACCGCTGCTGGTAAAGGGACTCGAATACGAGCACGCGATTCTTTTGGACGCCGATAGATACAAGACCAACCATCTGTACGTGGCACTGACGCGGGGGTCACGAGCACTCACGATCGCGAGCGGGACCCGAAAGCTCAACCTCCAAGAACCGGGCTTATACCGCACCAAGCACACCTGAGCAGCGTCGGGTGTTCTCGGATCCCTCAGGGAACGAAGGTCGAATCACATGGAAATCTTGAAACCGCAGCCGACCACGAAGGGCTAGCGGGGCCGTTCACGGGCGGCGTCTGAATGACATGATCTGCGCGACTGGATCTACCGCGGGCCGCGCCGGGGGCACCTACATCAGACGGGTTTGCGAAGGTGGGCCGTGACCTGCTCCCCCACATCCGGCTGGAGCGGGACTCGGCGACGATGAAGCCGGGCTCCCGGGCGAGGGCCGCGCCCCGCAGGTCGTAGGCCGATTCGGCAAGGTGCGAAAAGGCGTCCACGGCCGCCCTCGCCTGCCGACGCCCGGTCCAGAACAATCCCGCCGCGACGAGCAGCGCCGGCCACCACCACAGAGACGGGACCAGACACAGCACGCCTCACCCGGGGGGCCGAACCCGAGCGTCCCGTGCGGACGATGCCGACTTCATGGTCGGGATCGCCCGCACGGCGCTCATTGCGATCGAGGCCGGTCCGCTTTCACCGGCGTCGATTCGTTAGTTGTAGACGTTGAACTCGGCAACCGACCACCAGCTGCCCGCGCTGCCGGTATTGACGACCTTGATATAGCGGGCCGCCTGGGTCGGGAAGGACGTCAGTTGCACCGCCTGCTCCCCGTCCCCGGTCAAGGTGGAGACCTTGGTCCAGTCTGTCCCGTTCGCAGACACGAACACGTCAGCACTTCGCGTATAGTCGCCGACACTGCCGCCGGCATCCAACACGAGCTTGTTGAACGTCTGCGCCTGTCCCATGTCCACCTGCATCCACATGCCGTTGTACTGCCCGGTTCCAGAGCTGTACCGCGTGTCGATATCGGCGTCCAGCATGTGGTCGAGCGCATCGCTGGGCCACGGGCTCTCATCCGAAGCCGTTGCGGTCCAATCCGTCCGCGGCAGCGCGGTACCGAGACCGGTGACGGTGAACGAGGACTCGCCTGCCGGCTCACCGCTGGCGCCGTTCACAGCGACCGTGACCGCCCCAGAGGGAAGCCCGTTCGGGACGTACACGGTGATGCTCGTATCCGACCAGCTGTCGATCCTTGCGTGGTTCGATCCGAAGCACACCGAACCCAGTCCCTGTTTGTCACCGAAATCGGAGCCGCTGATCGTGACCTTGTAGCCCGGTATGCCTTCGCTCGGCGTCATGCTGCCGAAGGCCGGTGCCGGGAAGCTTGACGATTCTTTGGTGGTGAACATCGCTGAAGTCCCGCTGGGAAGCTCGTAGGTGTACGAGCCGTCGGGGGACGCCGCGAAACTCTGGCGGCTGCCGGTCCCGTTGTACACGATGGCGACCTCCGCGCCGTCCGGGCTCGTCCACTGCTGCAGCTGGAGGCCGTTCGATACCGCAGTCGGCGCTGCGATCGACCCGCTCGAGGATCCGTACACATCGATCTCACCGATCGACCACGGGAAGAAGAACTCTGCGCTCGAACCGCGCACTTCGGTATTGACGATCCGAACGTACTGCGCCGTCTGGGGCGGCAGCGTGATGGCGGTCTTTCCCATCGTTCCGTTGCCGTTCGCGATCGCACTGCCCCAGTCGACGCCGTCATCCGACACGTACACCTGGTACCTGCCGATGAGATCGAAGGACCGGTCTCCTTCGCCGTTGTCGAGAACGATTTGGCTGAAACTCGTCGAGCTCCCCAAATCGATCTGGAACCAGTCGCCGCTCTTCATCCGTTGGCCGGTGCTCCACCTGGTGCCGGTATCGCCGTCGATGGCGTTCGCGGCCTCATTGCCGTCCGAATGCTTCGAAGCGGTGACGGTCCACTGGCTGCGGTCCAGCGCCGTCCCGGCCTGGATGGAGGCTCCGACAGGGAAGGAGTACGTCAGGAAGCTGCTTCCGTTGTCGACGGTGTTCTGCAGGGGCAGCAGTTCGGGGTCGTAGGTGATGGTGGTCGGGTCGGAGGCCGGCTCGAACGTGAAGTCGTGCGTCGGGTCCACAACGTTGGTCGCCGCAGGGGTGCTGCCGTGCTGGGTGGGCCCCGACCAGGTGAAGGTGAGGGCGTTGCCGGCGCCGACGGTGTATTCGAAGTACTCGGTTCCGTCCGCAACGCTGAAGGTCTCCGTGGTGTCCCCGGAGTTGAAGACGATCAGGGCCTTCGACCCGTCCGGATTCTGGAACGCCACATTCTCGATGCTTCCGTCCCCGAAGCTGTTCGAGTAGATCCGATGGGCTCCAGGCTGGACGAACTTGCTGGCGTGGGCGAGCGCGTAGTAGTCCTCGTTGTATGAGACCAACCCATTGGTCGGATCGATGGTGACCAAGCCGCGCATCACTCCGATGCCGTTGGTGTCGCTGTTGAGGGGGCCCCGGTCGGGGTCGAGTGCGATGTTCCACAGCATCGCACCGTTGCCCCAGTTGCGCATGGTGCCGATGACCCAGGTGTCGAGCGCTTCTTCGAACCCTGCCTGCTTGTCCGCCTGCCAGACGCCTCCGGTGGCTTCGGTGAGGAACTGCTCCTTGTGCGGGTAGTCGTTGTGGGTCAGCGTCTGGTGGCTCGGTCTGCCGCTGTAGATGTGCCACCCGGTTCCGACGGCGTACTGGGAGGCGACGGGATCGTTGAAGACCGTCTCAGGGTAGGAGGGCACGTCCCAGTTGTGATCCCAGGCGAGGATCTTCGTGGAAATTCCGTTTGCCTCGAACGCCCGGCCGATCTCCTCGACCAGCCTGGTTTCCTGGTAAGCGTTCATGAACATGCCGGGCCAAGTGGGGATGCCCATGGGTTCATTCTGCGGGGAAACGTATGAGATTGGGATGCCGGCGTCACTGTATGCCTGAATGTACTTCACGAAGTAGTCGGCAAGCGTCGTGTAGTACTCGTCTTTGAGCGTTCCCCCGATCATGGAATCGGACGTCTTCATCCACCCTGGCGGACTCCACGGGTTGGCCATGATCTTGATGTCCGGGTTGAGCGTCTGAGCCTGCTGCAGTGCCGGAATGATGTACGGCACGTCATGCTCGATGGAGAAGTTGGCGAGCGTCGGGTCTGCTTCTCCTGGCGGCATGTCGTCATAGGAGTAGTTCCCGCCCACGTTGACGTCCGTGGCGCCCATCGGAGTGCGGAGCAGACTGAGGCCGATTCCCGTCGACGGATTGAAGAGTTTCCCCATCAGCTGATTCCGCTTGGAGGCGGGGAGCTGATCGATGAGCCAGGCGGAGGAGTCGGTCATCGCGGCCCCGAATCCCTCGACTCTTTGGTACTGGACGCCGTCGTCGACGTTGATCGTAAGCGGGTTCGATGTCTGCCCCGTCTGGAAGGAGATGCCCCTTTGCTTGGCGACCCATTGGTCTGCCGATACGTCCGTAAGCCAGACTTTCACACGATCGCCGTTCGATCCCGATGCGGCTTGTGCGGCGGCCTGAAAGGTGAATGCGGCGGCGAGACTCACCCCCGGTACGACAGTCAGGAGTGACCTTCTTTTGAATCTGCGCATGTTCGTCTCCTAAATTCTCGACTTCGAAAGGTTTCAAGAGTTAATGAAGTTAAATTAATGAATGCATAAGCTAATACGCAAGTTGATCTCTATGCGGATCAGCTCAGTCGAGTTCGGAACGACGCGGCGGGTTCGCCCCCGCCCGTGAGCAGGTGATCGCCGCGACTCGCGAAGCGAATTCGACCGCCTCGCGGGCCTCATCGGCGCTCAGGCGCGCCAGGCCCTGCTGGTCGAGGCGGTCATGTCGGCTCAGCCAGTCGAGCAGCGCTCCGCTCAAGGCGTCCCCGGCCCCTACCGTGTCGACGATCTCGGTCTTCGCCGTCGGCACCTCGAACCGTTCGCCGCCGCAGTGCGCCAGCGAGCCACGCCCACCGCGGGTCACCACGACCAGCTTGCAGCCCTTGTCGACCCACCGCCCGGCCAGCTCGTCGGGGTCCGCGCCGGGCCAGATCCACTCCAGGTCCTCGTCCGAGACCTTCACGATCGAGCTGAACGAGATCCACCGGTCGACGTTGTCGCGGTAGCCGTCACGGTCGCCCAGCAGCGCGGGGCGCACATTCGGGTCCACGCTGATCGTCGTCCCGGTGGCCAGCCCCTCCAGCCACCGCCCGACCACTTCCCCGCCCGGCTCCAGAGCAAGTGCCAGCGAACCGGCGTGCACCGCCTCCAAGTCCGGATCAGCCGGCAGCTCCCACCCTGACCACTGCCAGTCGGCGGTGCCCTGGACGTGAAAGGCGTAGCCGGCCGAACCGCCTAGAGCGACCGAAACGATCGCCAGGCTCGTCGGCTCCGCCGCATCGACGGCCCAACGCAGGTCTACGTTCGATTCGGTCAAGTGAGTCCGCAGTAGCTTCCCGAAGGCGTCGCTCAAGAGCCGCCCGAGGAAGGCGACGTCGGAGCCCAAGCGCCCCAACGTGACCGCGACGTTCATGGGGCTGCCGCCGGGGTGCGCGATCGGATGCCGGGCGTCGGTCTGGGCGACTTCGAGGTCGATCAGGGCTTCGCCCACGACGCCGATCACTTGCGGACCAGCCTTTCGCCGTCCCAGTGCACCGGGATCGGGTCGGTGAGCTCGCCGACGAACTCGCCGTCCTCGATGTTGCGGAAGCCGATGATGACCGTCTGGCCGTCCACGTCGTGCAGTCTCGCCGCGTAGAGGCTCTCGTGCTCGAACGGTCGGGCCTTCGCGATGTCGATGCCCGTGAGCGGGAGTTCGACGGGCACCACGTAGTTGTCGCCGGACTCTCCGAGCGCCCGGCGCGCGTCGGCGGCCTCGCGCTGGCCGCAGCAGAACAGCATCAGCCACTGGCCGTCGACCTGGTGCAGCTGGGTGACCTCGACCTGCCCGAACCCGAGCGCGTCCGGTCGGCTGAGCGGCGGGCGCACTTCCCACGTCTCCAGGTCGGCGGACACCGCGTGCCCGACGACGCCGCGTTCGCGGGCGGGCTCGGGGCCGTCGACGCGGGCGGTGTACGTCATGTGCCAGCCGTCCCCGCCTGGGTCCCGGTACACCCAAGGGTCGCGGCAGGACTCGTCGTGCCAGCCAGAGCCCTCGGTGAACTGCTCGTACCAGCGCGGGTCGGCCTCGACCTGCGGGCCCGGCAGCCGATGCCACACGGTCAGATCGTCGGACACGGCCGAGCCGATCCGCTGCACGCGACCGTCGTCACCGCGTGAGACGCCGGTGTAAAACATGCGCCACCGGCCGGAGTCCTCGCGCACAACTGAGCCGGTCCAGGTGGCCTGGTCGTCCCAAGCGGGCGCGTCGTCGAACACAAGCGCGTCCGGCAGCAGTGTCCACTTGGCGAGGTCGTCCGAGACTGCGTGGCCAATCGACGCTCGGAGGTGGCGGCGCCCCTCCTCCTGCAGCGCACGGGAGGCGCGCAAGAAGAACACGTGGTGGCGACCGTCGTCGTCGATAGCGTACCAGGAGTCCCAGACCCAGTGGTCGGCGAGCTTGAGCATCGGTTTCCTAACTAGTAAGGGTGTTCGGTTGCAGTGCAAGGGGGCTGGAGTTCAGTCCTTCATCCCGGCGCTGGCGATGGACTGAATGAAGGCGCGCTGGAAGACGAGGAAGACGATGACCATCGGCAGTGTGATCATGGTCATGTAGGCCATGACCTCGCCCCAGGCGGTGTCGAGCTGGAAGAAGTACTGCACGCCGACCATGACCGGCCGCAGCTCCTCGCTCTGCACGGTCATGAGCGGCCACAGGTAGGCGTTCCAGGTGGCCGGGGAGGTGACCACCGTCAGGATCGCGACGGTGGCGAACACGGGCTTGGAGAGCGGCACGATGATGCGCCAGTACGTGCGCAGCCATCCCGCGCCGTCGATCGCGGCGGCCTCTTCGAGTCCCTTGGGGAGGCTCTTGAAGTACTGGGCGAACAGGAAGATCGAGAAGGCGTTCACGATGAACGGGATGATCTGCACGCGGTAAGTGTTGAGCCAGCCCAACTCGAGTACCGGCGTGAGGCCGTTGAAGCCGACCCACGGCAGGTTCGCGACCAGGTACACCAAGGGCACGATGGTGGTGTCGAACGGCAGGATGAGCGTGGCGATGATGAGGCCGAACACGAGTCCGCGGCCCTTCCAGCGCATCCGGGCGAGTGCGTAGCCGCACATCGAGTTCACTACCAGACCGAACCCGGTGACCATCGCGGTCACGAACAGGGTGTTCCCGAGGAAGCGCCAGAACGGCACCCGGTCGAACACGGCGGCGTAGTTCGCCAGAGAGAGGTCGCCCGTGGGCAGGAACGCCTTGAAGGAGTTCATGTCCGCGAAGATCTGATGATCGTTCTTCAGGCTCGCGACAACCATGAACACGATCGGGAACAGGAAGAACCCGGCGAGCACCGTCATCGGAGCGTAAGTCCAAACGCGTCGTGCCTTCGAAGGCGGCTTGAATGTCGTTGAGGCCATGGTCAATCCCTGTCCCTCGTCAGATGGCGTTGTACAAGTGCCAGGGCGAGCACGATGCAGAAGAAGATCAGCGACAGCGCGGCGCCGTAGCCCATCTGCTGCTGCTGGAATCCCTTCTGGACGATCTGGAACACGATGGTGCTGGTAGAACCCACCGGACCGCCCGCGGTCATGATGTTGACCTGCACGAACAGGCTCATCGCGGCGATGGTGATCGTGATGAGCACGAACACGAACGTGGGTTTGAGCAGCGGCAGCGTCAGGTACCGGAACCGCTGCCACGGCGTGGTGCCGTCCAGGGCGCCGGCCTCGTAGATCTCCTCGGGGATGGTCTGGAGTCCGGCGAGCCAGATGATCATGTGGAATCCGACGCCCTGCCACACGCTCATGACCACGATGGCGCCCATGGCGGTCGACGGGTTCGCGAGCCAGGCCTGGCCCGCCCAGGCGCCGCCCGTGACCATCGACAGGGCCGAGTTGATCAGCCCGTCCTCCTGGTACAGGAAGCGCCACAGCAGGCTGACCACGACCATCGAGGTGATCACCGGCAGGAAGAACACGGTGCGGAAGAAGTTCCGCCCGGCCAGCTTCTGGTTCACCAGCAGTGCCAGCACCAGCCCGAGCCCGCCCTGCAGCGGCACGACCACGGCCGCGAACAGGAACGTGTTCAGCAGCGACTTGTGGAACGTCGCGTCTTCTCCGAAGGCCCGCTGGAAGTTCTCCAGACCGACGAACTCCGGCGGGGTCGGGGAGATGAGCCGCGCGTTCGTGAACGCGAGGACCAGCGACACCACGGCCGGGCCGATGACGAACAGGAGCAGGAGCGCGACCCCGGGGACCGCGAAGGCGGCCCCGGCGCGCTGCTCAGCGCGGGCGAAGCTGCGGCGGCGCGGCCGCGACGGCCCGGGCGGGGCCGCCCCCGCAGCGGCCCCTTCGGTGCTCGCCGATGCCCGGCTTGCGAGTTTCGCCGAGGCCATGGCTAGAACCCGTACCCGGAGTTCGACTCGATGTCGGCGTCGATCTCCGCGACGGCCGCGTCCAGCGCCTCCTGCACGTCGCCACCGTGGACGATGTTGCCGGCGTACTGGCTGAACACCGAGGCGATCACGGTGTACGCCGGGGTCTCGGGTCTCAGCACCGCGTAGGCCTTCGAGTAGTCGACCAGCATGCGTAGATCGCCGTCGGTGCCGTAGTGCTCGGTGAGCTCCGCGGCCGCGTCGGTGGCGGGGATCTGCCCGGTCTGGTTGCAGAACTCGGCGACGTACTCGTCCGAGAACGCGGTCTCCAGCCACGAGGTCGCGCCTGCAGTGTCCGCAGTGGAGGTGACGGCCCACTGCCAGGAGCCGCCGCCGATCTTGGGGCCGTTGCCGAAGTCCGGCGGCGGCAGGAACAGCATGTCGTCGTAGAGGTCCATGGCGGCGAGGGCGCCCCAGTTGCCGTGGAAGGCCATGGCGGCCTTGCCCTGCATGAAGTCCTCGGCGCCGACGGGTGACTCCACATTGGCGAGACCCGACGTGAACAGGCCCTGGAACCACTGGCCCCAGGCGAGGGCCTCGGGCCCGTTGAGCGCGCCTTCGGCGCTGAGGTACGTGTCGCGGTTGATGAGGTCGCCGCCGAAGCTCTGCAGGAACGGCGAGTACGCGTATGGGAACCACTCGCCGGTGTCGGCGGTCGAGAAGTCGATCGCCCACTGGTACGCGCCGTCGGCGACGACCCGCTGCAGCGCGTCGTCGAACTCCTCACGCGTCCAAGGCGATTCCATCGTCGGGACGCGGACGTCTGCCGCGTCGAGCACGGACTGCCGCGCAAAGATCGAGCAGGCGGCCTCCCAGTGCCCGACCGCGTACAGCTCGCCCTGGAACTTCCCGAGCACCGTGGGCAGGAACTTGTCCGTGAGCTCAGTGGAGAGGTCCAGGGGCTGGAGGTGCCCGGCCCAGGCCCAGTTCGGGACGTTCGGTCCATCCACAGTGAGCAGGTCAGGTAGGTCGCCGGAGAGCGCCGCGGCGTTCACGGTGTCGTTGTAGACCTCCTGCGGAAACGGTTCGAACGAGGCCTTGTAGGTGTCCTGGGAGCCGTTGAAGTCCTTGATGATCGCCTCGGTGACCTCGACCTCCGCGGGGCTGCCGGCGGCCTGGCTCCAAAGGGCGAGCTCGCCGTCGGCGGAGCCGCCGGAAGTCGTCGTGCACGCGGCCAAAGCGGGTCCGGCGAGGGCGGCGCCACCGGAGGCGGCGGCCAGTTTCATGAGATTGCGACGTTGCATGGTTTTCACTCCAATGTGATTCGGGCAATATGATTAGCGTGGCGGCGCGACGGACTCACGCTTGACCACTGGGCAGGGCATGAGGTGTTGCACCGTTGCGGCCTCGGGGTTGTCGAGGCGGCGCAACAGTTCGAGAACGGACCAGCGGCCCATCTCGTAGTGGGGCAGGGCCGCGGAGATAAGCGCGGGCTGCAGTTCTGGTGCGATGAGCTCCTGATCGTCGTAGGACACGACCGACAGGGCCTCGGGGATTCGGAGTCCCAATTGGGCGGCGGCGCGGTAGACGCCCATCGCCACCCTGTCGTTGAAGCAGAAGACGGCGGTGGGCCGGTCGGGGCGGTCGAGCAGGCGCAGCGCGGCCGCGTGGGCGGGCCGCGTCGTCGCCTGGTCGATCTCGACGAGCAGATCGTCGGAGTGGAGGCCGTTGGCTTCAACCCGCTCCCGCCACGTCGCGAGCCGGATCGCACGGGCCTCCACATCCTCTGTGGTCGTGATGTGCCCGATCCGGGTGTGCCCGGCGCCGGTGAGTTCGGCGAGCAACCCGAGGGTGCCGCCGCGCTCGTCGGGCACGACCGAGGAGGCCGAACCGTCCGGCGTCCGCGCGTTGAGCAGGACGCAAGGGGTCGTCGCGATCGCCTTGGGCGCCTTCACGACCTGGTGGTACATGGTGGCCAGGAGGATGCCTTCGATCTGGCGCTCCTGGAGGGCGGCGACGGCCTCGCCGGTCTCGGCCGCCTCGCCGGAGGTGTCGACTATGAGCAGCATGAACCCGGCCTCGCGAGCCGCGTCGTGCGCTCCCCGGATCATTTGGCCGGAGAATGGGGTGGTGGCGACGTCGTCGCCCACGAACCCGAGCGTATGGGTGCGGCGAGTACGCAGGCCCGAAGCGACCCGGTTGGGCCGGTAGCCCAGGTCGGCGGCGGCGGCCCGCACCCGCTCGCGGGTCCCAGCGCCGATGCGGGTGCCGCCGGTGTCGTTGAGCGCCATCGAAGCGGTAGCAGTCGAGACGTCGGCGGCCTTGGCCACATCGGCCAGCCGGGGCGGTTTAGTCTTCATCGACTTCTCCGATCCAGTCAATTCCTATGCGCGCTTGATGTGGCCGTTCAGACGGAGGTCGGCCACGCTCCGGCCTGCCTTCACCGTCCAGGTTCCTGCGACGGTGCGCCAGGCGTGGTCCTGCTCGTTCCAGTACTGGAACGAGCGCTCATCGAGCGGGACGACCACTTCCACGGTCTCGCCGGGTTCCGCCGCGATCGCTTGGAAGCCCGCCAGGCGGTGCCGCTCGATGCCGCCTTCGATGTCCACGCCTGCTTCCGGGGCCAGGTAGACCTGCACCACTTCGCGGCCGGCGAGCCGGCCGCTGTTGCGGACCCGGATCTTGACCTGGTCGTCCTCGACCGTGAGGCACTCGTACTCCCAGTCGGCGTATGACAGGCCGTGGCCGAACCAGAAGGCCGGCTCGGTGTCGTGGCGTTCCCAGGCCCGGTAGCCGATGAAGACGCCCTCGTCGTAGTGGAGTTCGCCCGCGTCGGTCGGGACGACCTGGACCACCGGCGCGTCCTCGAGCTTCTTGGGCCAGGTGGTCGTCAGGCGGCCGCCGGGCTCGGCGCCGAGGAGGACGTCGGCGAGGGCGTGCCCGCCCTCTTGGCCCGGGAACCAGGTCAGGAGGATCGCGGCCACGTCGTCGGCCCAGGGCATCTCGACCGGGGAGCCGGTGTTGACGACGACGATCGTGTTCGGGTTCGCGGCGGCGACGGCCGCGACGAGCTCGTCCTGACGGCCCGGCAGGCGCAGGTCGCACCGGTCGAAGCCCTCGGATTCGGTGAGGTCGGTGGTGGAGACGACGACGACGGCGAGCTCGGCGGAGCGGGCCGTTTCGACGGCTTCGGCGATGAGCCGGTCCTCGTCCGGGCGGGGCCCGGTGTGCATGAGGCCGAACAGGACCGAGGGCGGGAAGCCGTGGGGATACGAAAGCGGCGTGTACTGCAGACGCACGGGGATCCGCTGCCCTGCTTCAAGGTAGATCGTGAATGTCTCGACGCCGGGGCCGAACAGCGCCTCGAACGGGTCGTCGCCTGCGACGGTCCGGTCGCCGTCAAAGAGCACTTCGTCGCCGAAGACGAACGAATGGTGGCCCGCGCCCCTGATGCCGAGGACGTGCTCGCCGGTCACGTCCACGGTGAATGTGCCTTCGAGGACGGCGTGGTGGAAGTCGTCGATGTTCATGTCACCGGGCAGATAGCTCATCCACTTGACGTCGCCGTCGGCGAGTGGCTCGGCTGGGAGCTCGGTCCCGTCGTTCTTGACGGGCCTCACCGAGAGTTCGAAGCCGTGCTTGGCGGGCAAGATCTGCTCGTGCAGGTCAACGCCCTGCGCGTAGACGACGCGGTCGCCGAGGGCCCCGCGGAGCCCATCGAGCGGGGACACGACGTACGGCGGGTACACGGTGGCGGAGCCGCCGCCGAGCACGCGGGCCTCGGCCGCGGCCGGGCCGATGAGCGCGAGCCGGTGGATCGCGTCGCGGTCGAGCGGCAGGATCGCGGCCTCGCCGTCTGCGGGCGGGTCGTTCTTGGCAAGCACGAAGGACCGCTGCGCGATCTCCCGCAGCAGCGCTTCAGGGTTCTCGATCGCCTCGATGCGATCGTCGACCGCGGCGCGGACGCCTTCGAGGGCGCCGACGCGGGCGGCGAGCGTGAGCATGCGGCGCACCGCGTCGTCCACATGGGCCTCACTGGTGCGACCCTCCCGGACGGCCTCCACGAGGTCCTTGCCGTAGACCGTGAACGGCCCGGGCATGGCGAGGTCGAGTCCGGCCTCGATGTCCTCGACGGTGTGGCGGGCGGCGACCCAGTCGGAGACGTTGAAGCCGTCGAACCCGAACTCCTCGCGCAGCACCTGCATGAGCTCCTTGTGCGCGGTCATGGTGTGGCCGTTGACGGAGTTGTAGGCGGTCATGACGCCCCACGGATTCGCCGACGCGGCCACCATCTCGAAGGGCCGCAGGTACATTTCGCGCAGGGTCCGCTCGTCGATGATGTTGTCGACGGTGAGTCGGTCGGTTTCGGCGTCGTTGGCCACGTAGTGCTTCATCGTGGTGCCCACACCGCACTCTTGGACGCCGGCCACATAGGCCTGCGCGATGCGCCCGGTCAGGTACGGGTCCTCGCTGAAGGCCTCGAAGTGCCGGCCGCCGAGCGGGGAGCGGTGCAGGTTGATGGTGGGCGCGAGGAGCACGTCCACGTCCTTGCGGATGGACTCGGCCGCGAGGAGGTTCCCGATGCGGCGCACCAGGACCGGGTCCCACGAGGCGGCCTGCGCGGTCGGGCTCGGCAGCGCCAGGGACGGGTCGGTGACAGACCAGAACCGGCCGCGCACGCCGATGGGGCCGTCAGAGACGGTCATCGACCGCAGGCCCGCCGCGGGTACCGCGAGGGTCCGCCACATGTCGATCCCGGCCAGCAGGTCGGCCTTGGTCGCCAGATCCATCTTCGCCCAAGCCGCTTCGACGGCTGCGTCGTATTCGGGCCGGTCGTCCGGGATGTTCCAGTCGCTCATGCCGCGCTTCCTTTCTCTAGTCGCCTTGTCGGTGGCATCGGGTTCGTCACTTGTCGACTCCGGATATGACGATCCCCCGGACGAAGACCCGCTGCGCGGCGAAGAAGATCGTCAGCGGCAGCGCCAGCGCCAGCAGCGTCGCGGCCATGACCAGGTGCGGCTCGGTGCTGTAGAGGCCGCTGAAGTAGCTGAGGCCGACACCGATGGGGGCGAGGTCGCGGTTGCCTCCCAGGTACAGCATCGGTTCGAAGAAGTCGTTCCAGGCGTAGAAGAAGTGGAAGAGGCTGACCGCTGTCAGGGCCGGGATCGATTGCGGGACGATCACGCGCAGGAAGGTGCGGATCGGTCCGGCGCCGTCGATGCGGGCGGCCTCTTCGAGTTCTTTGGGGATCGTGAGGAAGTACTGCCGCAGCAGGAACACGTTGAATGCGTTGGCGAAGAAATGCGGCACGATCAAGGGCAGGTAGGTGCCGACCCAGCCCATTTGGAGGAACACCGCGTACTTCGGGACGAGGGTGACCGCGGGCGGCAACAAGATGGTCGCCAGCAGCAGCGCGAACAGCGCTCCTCTGAAGGGGAAGCGGAACCGGGCGAACCCGTAGGCGACGAGCGCGGATGAGACGACCGAGCCGACCATGGTTGTGAGCGCGTAGAACAGCGTCCAGCCGAACATGCGCGGGAAGTCGAGGGTGTTCCAGGCCTCGACGAAGTTGCCCCACTGGGGTGCGAAGCCGGTCACCGGTTCCAGCGAGCGCCAGCGGCCGTCCCACTCGATCGGTCCGGCATCGGGGTCGGCGGGGTCGATGAAGACGCTCGACTCGCGGCTCTTCTCGACCAGGGCGAGCTCACGGACCTCGCCGTCGGGCATCGGCACCGCGTAGACGTCGTACTCCTCGCCGTCGTATTCGAAGACCTCGGCCGCGACCGGCAGGATCGACGAGTTCGGATCGGAGACGCTGTCCTTGTCTTTGAGGGCGCTGACGACCCCGTATCCGAGCGGCATCAGGAAGAGCACGACCAGCAGGAATGCGGCGAGGGTGGTGCAGCCGGACAAGAGGATGCGCTTGCGGCGACGGCGCGTGGCCGTCTCGGTCGCGTCGCGTTCGGGGGCCGGGGAGGTCCGAGGAGACGCTTCGATCTTGAGGCTCACGGCCGCTCCGATCCGTAGTGGACCCAGTACCGGGCGGTGCCGAACAGCACCGCGGTCAGGGCCGCGACGACGATGAAGATGAACCAGGCCAGGGCGGCGCCGTAGCCCATGTTCCCGAATGCGAAGGCCTGCTGGTAGAAGTGGATGAGCAGGAAGCGGCTGGCCCCGTCGGGATGACCGCTGTCGCCGAAGAGCACCCATGGCACCACGAAGTACTGCAGGATCCCGACCGAGCCGATCACCAGGTTGAAGAACATGACCGGTGACAGCAGCGGCAGCGTGACGCTGCGCAGGCGTCGCCACCAGCCGGCGCCGTCGAGGGACGCGGCCTCGTAGAGTTCGGTGGGGATGCTCTGCAGGCCGGCGAGATTGACCAACATGGTCCCGCCGACCCCCCACAGGCCGATGAAGCTGAAGGCGAACAGCACCAGGACCGGGTTGTCGAACCAGCGCAGGCCTCCCGTGCCAGTGGCCTGGACCCCGGTCAGCTCGATGAGCCGATTGACCCAGCCGGTCTGCGGGTTGAGCACCTGCTGCCAGATGATGATGCCGGCCACCAGTGGAACCATCGACGGGGCATAGAAGAGCACGCGGAACAGGTTGGTGGCCTTGAGGTGCGCGGAGTTGAGCAACAAGGCCAGGCCGAGGGCGAAGATGAGGCTCAACGGCAGGAACAGTATTGAGAACCGGAGCGTGACCAGCAGCGATGTCCAGGTGTCGGGGTCGGACAGCGCCCGTTCCCAGTTACTGGCGCCGACGAATGCCGCCTCTTCTGGCGCGGTGAGCTGGAAGTCGAGTGTGGAGAAGACCAGGGAGGCGAGGATGGGGAGCATCGAGAACAGGACGAATCCGATGAGCCATGGGGAGATGAAGGCGTAGCCCCAGCGGGCTTCGCGTCGCTGCATGGGGCTCGCCGGCCGTTTGGGGGCGCGCCGCTCGCGGCGGGCCTCGCGTATTGCTTCGGTGAAGTCGGACATGGCGTCCCTTTCAAGGAGCCCGCAGAGGGGGCGGCACTTGCGATGACCGGTGGGCCGTCGTTCCGTGCCGCCCGCTCTGCGGTGCGGGTCACTCGGCGTCGAAGGTGGCTTGGAGGTCGGCCTGGAGTTGTTCGAGTTCGGCGTCCATGTCGAGTCCCTCCTCTTGGGAGAACCTGGCACCGTATTCGTCGAGCACGGTCGTGGCTTCGAGGGCGTTGGGCAGGTAGCCCTCATGCGACGGCTCGTCGGCATAGGCGATGCCGTCGAGGACCACGTCCCAGTTGATGTCCTGATCGGGGAAGGCCTCGGTGCCGATGCGGTCGAAGTAGCCGTCCTGGAGGCTGAGTCGGGCCGGCGTGCCGCCGTAGGTCTGCGTCAGCTTCTCTGAGGCGTCCCCGAGGAGATAGGTGAGCACTTCGAACGCTTCATCGGGATGTTCGCTGTCCTTGGTGATCCCGAAGGTGTCGGCGTGGATCTTGGCGGTCGTCTGGTCGCCGTATGCGGGGACTGCGGCGGTGTCCCAGTTGCCTTCGAAACCGGTCATGCAGCAGGTGGCGTACCACAGGTGGCTGTAGCCCATGCCGAGGTTGCCCGACTCGAACCAGGAGCCGGCGCCCATGAGGTCCGAGTCGCCGTATGGGCCGTTGGGCATGAAGTGCTCGGTCCACATGCCGTCGTAGTACCACTGCAGTGCCTCACTCCAGTGCTCCGGGATCTGGGCGTTGCCCGCGTCGTCCACGAGTGAGCCTGCACCGAAGAGGGTCGCCTGGGATCGGATGTCGGCGAAGATGTTGCCGAATCCGAACTGGACGATGTTGTCCGGATCGAACGAGGGGTCGGTGGCGTCGTTGCCCTCGGCGTCCACGGTCAACTGCATCGCCAGGTCGGTCATCGTGTCGATGTTCCAAGGCAGTTCATTGCCTTCGCTGTCGATGTAGGGCGCGCCGTATTCCTGGGGCGGGTAGGGCAGGCCGGCCTCGTCGAACAGATCGAGGTTGACGTAGAGGAACGAGGGGTAGACGGCGAACGGCAGACCGATCTGACCCTCGCCTTCGAGATGGTAGAAGTCGACCAGGGCCGGGTCGAAGTCGCTGAGGTCGTAGTTGTTCTTCTCGATGTAGGGAGCCAGGTCGAGCCAGGCGCCGGGGAACTTCGCCTGGGCCTTGATGCCCATGGGACCGACGATGTCGGGGGCGTCGCCCGTGGCGATCTGGGTGTTGAGGATGTCGGGTGCCGCGCCGGCGTCGACGATGTCGAGCACGAGCTCGATCTCGTCCTGGCTGGCGTTGAACTCCTCGACGATCTGCTCTTGGGCGGGAATGGCGGGAGCATCCGAGCCGACGCCCACACCGACGAACCAGCGGATCTCGACGCGATCGGAAGCTGTCGAGCCGCCGGAGAGGCAGGCGGATGCGAGCACGGCGGTAGCGCCGCCGATGGCGATCGCGCGGCTGGCCGAAAGCCAGCGGGTGGTCGTGGAGCGGCGATCGCCGCTGGAGGCGGCGAGAAGTCTGGTTCTCATAGGATGCTCCTAGGATCGGAGCGCCGAGGGCGTCGGCGACTGGATGAGGCGTTTGCGGAGGTCTGCCTGGTGATGGACAAGATGTGTGGTGCGATCGCCGCAGTGCCGGCTGCGGCGATCCTGGCCTCCCGGTGCGCCGAGGAGGGCTTGGCGGTACGCTCAAGAGGTCGTACATTACTTACGTGTAAGACTTAGATTAAGATATTAATCACCTGCGGTCAATCCCCTCGCCATAACGGCATGGTCGCAGGGACGTAACGAAACGGACTCGGAGAACAATGAACCCCCCGGCGCAGAAGAGCACGCGAGACCTCAAACTCGCCAATCGGACACGGGTGCTGCGAACGCTGTACTTCGACGGCCCGTTCACCCGCCGCGACCTGGTGCCCGCGACCGGGCTGAGCACCGCCTCGATCAGCAACGTCACCTCCGAGCTGCTCACCGAAGGCGTCCTGCGCGAGGCGGGCAAGCTCGAATCCGACGGGGGCCGACCGCACATCCTCCTTGAGGTCGACCCCGGCCACGCCCATGTGATCGGCATCGATGTCGGCGAAACCCACGTCAGGGTGGAGTTGCTCGACCTCAAACTGGAGGTGCAAGCCGGCTCCCTGCACTCGCTCGCCCCGGGCCGACACGACCCCGACACGGTCATCGAACACATCGTCAGCGGAGTCCGCACGGTGATGGCCGAATCGAACGGGACGCCGATCCTCGGCGCCGGCGTGGCCATGCCCGGGAACGTCGAGTACGGCCCGGACGCGGTCATCCACGCCGAGGCCTTCGGCTGGAACGAGGTCCCACTCGGCCGCATTCTCTCCGAGCAACTGGCGCCGCTCCCAGTCCGGGTGGACAACGGCGCCATGACGAAGGGCCAGGCGGAACTGTGGTTCGGCGCCGGACGTGGCGTCCGTGACGCCGTGATCGCGCTGGTCGGCTTCGGGGTCGGCGCGTGCATCGTCGTCGACGGAAAGCTCTACCGCGGAGCGGCCAGCAGCGCAGGGGAATGGGGCCACACCTGCGTTCAAGTGGGCGGACGGCGGTGCCGGTGCGGCAGCCGCGGCTGCCTGGAGGCCTACACCGGCGCCGAGGACGTGCTGGACCGTTTCCTCACCGCCGGAGGCGCGGTCGATCTCGCCTCGGGCGGCGAGGAGGCAGCCCTGGAGAAGCTGCTGGACGATCCGTCGGAAACGGCTCGCCGCGTGGTCGATGAGACAGTCGAGTACCTGGGCGCCGGCTTCGCCGACCTGATCAACCTGTTCAACCCCGAGCTGATCGTCGTCAGCGGCTGGGCCGGACTGATGCTGGCGCAGCGGCGGATGGACGACATCGTCGCGGCGGCACGCTCCTATTCGTTGAGTCAGCCGTTCCAGCGGGCCAGATTCGTTCCCGGATCGCTCGGGCCGGACACGGTCGCCAAGGGAGCCGCGACTCTTGTGATCGAGCAATTCCTCAGTGCCGAGCGGTTGACACCGTGACAACGGAGGACATGCGCCTCTCGCGGGGGCTCAATTGGGTGTGCGTACTTCACCCCGCCGCCAGAGTTGGGGGGTTAACGCTGAGTAAGCCCGAGGCGCGGTGTCAGGATCGCTCCCGGTCCGTTTCCCCAGGCTTCTCGCCGAACCCGCCGTGCGCCTTACAACGCGACGGGCTCTCCACGATTTCTGTCGTCAGGCGTTCTCGGTCGGCAAATAGGTGTTCGGGATCTGCAAGCCCCGGTAGCGGTACCGGGTGACTCGGATCGTCGAGGCGATCGACACGAGTTCGACCCCGTCCGCCGTGATGGGCCGCCACCGCCCCTGCGGGGTGGTGAACCGGCGGCGGAACGTCCTTCCAGCGCCGGTGATGTCGCACCATGAGCATGCGGATCACCCGCCGCCACGCGACCAGCATGCTGAACACGTTCTTCGCGAAGGCGTGCTGGAAGTACGCTCCCCACCGTGCATGATCATGCCGAGTCCTTTCAGCACGAAAGCGAGGTCTTGCTGTGACGTCCGGTGGGTCAGTGCACGG
>NZ_STGY01000076.1:0-122 GCF_004912275.1 Glycomyces buryatensis | reverse complement strand
CCTTGACCGACCTGATCGGCCGAACCTCATCGCCTCACCGCGAACGGCGGTGGCCGGGTACAATCGCGAGATTGTGCCCGGCCACCGCCGTTCACTTCTATTCACAACCGGTCACACGCGTT
>NZ_STGY01000022.1 GCF_004912275.1 Glycomyces buryatensis | reverse complement strand
CGACACCTGTACGGATTCCATATCCCTGTGCGTACCTCAATTATCCCTCGAACAGCCTCGATCGGCATCACCCGATCGGGTAGAGGACCCTCATGTTCCACACCGAACACACAGGGCCGCAACGGAAACCGCCAGGCCCGCACCCCGCGGTCGGGCGTGTCCCCCGGCCCCACGCTCGGCCGGCACCGCCCACCCCGGCCCTGCACCCGGCCGCCCGCGCCACCCGCCCGAACACCAGAGGCCTTGCCCGACTCCGCAACTCCGCCCCGGCGGACGCGCACGGAGGCCGCGCCCGTCCCCACCGCTGCCGTCGCCGATGCCTTTAGCGCAGCGCGACCACGTGCGGGATGGCCCCGCCAGCGCCCCAGCCCCCAATGCAGGCCCCCAGTCGCGACCAGGCATGCCCAGCCACGGTCCCAGCCACGGCCCCAGTCATGAACCCAGTCGTGAACCCAGTCGTGAGCCCAGACAACCCCACCCGGTCAGGCGGTCTCCCACGTGAAGTTCACGGCGCGTTCGAAGTTGACGTAACCGGCGCGTTGAAAGGCCGCGGCCATGGGCACGTTCGGCAGGTCGGTCGCGGCGCGAATGCGGGGCACGTCCCGCTCGGCAAGGATTCGGGTGCCCTCGGCCAGCAGATCGTCCACATAGCCGTGCCCGCGGTGCGCGGGCAGCACGCCGATGTAGGCGATGATCGCGTTGTAGATATTGCGGGCCGGGATCACGAACCCGACCGCCTCGCCGCTGTCCAAAGTGGCCACCTGCCACCACTCGCGCGGACTGTCGAACCCGGCGAACTCCTCGTCATGTTGCTTCTCGGCGGCCTCGCGCGGGGTCATCCGCTCCAGGTCGGCGCCGCTGTGCGCGTCCAGCGTGCCCTCCAGGACCGGCACCATGAGGTCGACCAGTTCCTCCCGGTCGCTCACGGGCCGGAACGTAAGGCGCTTGGACGTTTCGGGCAGCGGCGTGCCGGCACGCCATTCGAGCCGGAGCCGCTCCACCAACTGCCGCGCGCCGAGTCGTTCCAGGACCGCGAACCGGGTCTCGACCACCTGGCGCGCGGCCGCGTCCTCCCGCCAACTCGGCGGGATGAACCGGCCGTACTCGGGAGGCGTCGCCCCTTCCGGGAAGATCGCCTTCATTGCGGCGGACAGCAGCTCGAAACCGACCTCCACGCCCTCCTCGGGAGGCAGCGTGTCATCGACGTCAAAGAAGTCGAGCACACCCGGGCCCTCCGCGCCGGGCGAGGACCACCAGGACGCGCGTGCCAGCACCCGGGTGCCGCGCGTCGCGATCCACATCCACTCTGGACGGCGGCGGCCCGCCGCCAGGTCGTCGGCGAGCTCGTCGTCGAGGACGTAGCTCAACTCGAGAAAGCGGTCGAGCTCGCTCGCCGCGACGAGGGGGCGCACGGTCAGGTCAGATGCGGGCACAAGGCTCCTTGTGGTTCACGGGAATCAGGGGTGACAAAGGTGTCGGCGCTCAGCCTAGCCCGCCCCCGTGAACTTCGCGATAACGGTCAACCCGGGCGCGATCCGATCGCGCTCCTAATACGTGATCGCCGGCGCGGGCGGCTCGCTCATGCCCTCCCCCAGGAAGTAGTCGACGTGGTGGGACTGCATGTAACCCTTGACGGTCATGTCGTTGCGGTAGGCCGGGTTGTGCGCCAGCGTGTACAGCCTGATGTCGGTCGACTGGTCGGTGGTGAAGACGAGCAGCTCATTGGAGTTCCCGTTGGGCAGCACGACCTCCTCGCGCCAGTCGCCGTGGATGTCGCCGAGGAAGGCCGGCTGGCTGCGTGGTCCGACGGTGCCGCCATAGTTTTGAGCCTGCTCCAGACGCGGCACGCTGTTGGTCGGGGTCGGGTTGTCCGGGTCCCACTTCTCGAACTTGCCGTTGTTGAACAGCTCCATCGTGACGTCGCCGTCCCACCACAGGCCCATCTGCGGCCACGGCCGCAGGTTCGTGTCGGACTCGGTCAGCTCGTCGGTCGGGGCGTTGTAGAGCCCGTCGAAGGACCAGACCTCCATGCCCGGGTGGTTCGGGTCGATGTCACCGGCCATGCCGCGCCCCACGTCCGCGCCGGAGCCATAGTGCTCCCAGATGAGCTCGCCGGTGGCCGCGTCGTAGTAGTACTCGTGCAGGCCGCTCGGGTTGTCCTGCTGGACCCCGTAGCCCTCGAGACCGGGCCTGGACGGGTCCATGTCGGCGATGTGGAAGCGGTCGCCGTGGACGATGCCCTGGCCCCCCATCGAGTAGAGCAGCGAGCCGTCGCCGTCCAGGACGAACCCGATCTCGGCGAACTCGTCATCGCCGTCGCTGTCCACGTCGAGGCAGCGGCTGTTGTGCCCGTCGGGGTGGTTCCCGTCGCGCAGCCACTTCCATTGCATCGATACATCGTCGCCGTCGAAGTCCCAGGCGGTGACCATGAGGTTGAAGCCGCCGTTGCCGACGCGGTTCTTCATGTAGGCGACCAGGCTCGGCGATTCGCCGTCGAGGTAGCAGGCGGCGAACCGGGCGTACATCGGGCCGTCCGAGATGAAGTCGGTCGGGACCTGGGCCGACGAGCGAAGTGCGCCGGTCTGACCGTCGAGGATGGCGATGAACTGCTCGGTGTCGTTGTCGTGGCTGAAGGTCTCGCCGTCGCCGAAGGTGACGCCGTTGGCGATCCGGACCGCGACCTCGGAGATGCCGTCGCTGTCGAAGTCGTAAACGGTCACACCGTCGTTGTGGCCGACGTCGATGGTGGACGAGCCGCCCTCGATGTTGTTCTGGTCGGTGCTGTTGGGCCCCATGTCGACCTCCCACAGGAACTCGCCTTCGCTCGAATAGGCTTCGATGCTCTGCGGGGAGGTCTGGCGGTCGACCACGTAGTCGTACTCGCCGTCGCCGGTGAGGTCGCCGACCCACACGAACTGGACAGTGCCGCCGTCGCGCAGCGGAACGCGGACCACCGGCTCGTCGGCGGCGTCGGCGTCCAGGGTGAACTCGCCGCTCGGCTCGCCTTCCTCGCCGTCCTCGACGGCGGTGACCCGATAGGCGTTCTCCTCGGAGAGGTCGGCGGTGGAGTCGGTGAAGTTGGTGCCGTCGGTGAGGACGTCGTCGTTCAGCTGCGTCCAATCGCCGCCGCCGGTGGAGCGGTAGACGTTGAAGCCGATGCCCTCCGGGTCGAGCCCGAGCAGCCGCCAGCTGATCAGGACGTCGGTGTCACTGGAGCGCACGGCCACCACGCCGCGGCCGAGGTTCTCCATCTGTCGGGCCGCCTGGGCGGCCTCTGCGGATGCTGGATTTGCGTCGCTGTCGGCGGCATGCGTATCCGGGCTACCGGCAGCGAAACTCGCCCCGGCAACCAGGACCCCGATCGCCGCCGTTGCGATCGTGAGTCTTGTTGACGCTTTCATGCAAATATCGAATCATATAAATGCATTCCTTGCAAGCGCCATCATGGTGTTCTAGCCTGAGGCCACACCCCCCAATGGAGGCGACATGTCCGAACTGAACCGTCCCACCAGATCCCTTCCCGCCCAAGCTATCTCATCCAATATTGAAGAATCTCGCGATGCTGAGTCCCCCAGCGACGGAATGCGGCGCCGCAGCGTGCTGGCCGCGTCGGCCGGTGTGGCGGCGGCTGCGGCGTTCATCGAAGGTTCCCCCGCTCACGCGCAAGGCGACTCCGATGGGGACCCCGGTCCCGACTCGGTCGAACTGTCCTGGCTCGAGGGCGCGCCCGCCGAAGCACCCGGCTCGACCTGGGGCGTTCCCTGGGGCCCGGGTCGGTTCGGCGCCGATCAGCAGTTCAAGCTGACCGGCCCGGACGGCGACGTCCCGGTCCAGTCCTGGCCGCTGGCCTATTGGCCCGACGGGACCCTCAAGTGGACGGGACACGCCGTCGGCGCCGGTGCCGACGCGGAGACGTTCACGCTCGGCGCGGGCGAGAGCGCGGCTCCGCCGACGCCGGTCACCGTGTCCGATTCGGATGAACACGTGGACATCGACACCGGAGTCATCAACGCGCGCATCGCCAAGAGCGGCACCGACCTCATCACGCACATCAAGCGCGGCGACCGCACCATCGTCAGCGGCGGGCACCTGGTGAACATCACCCAGGCAGAGGCTCCGGACCCGGAGACCGGTTCGGTCAAGCGGGCCCGCTACACCAGCGATGTCGAGGAGGTCACCGTCGAACAGGACGGGCCCGTGCGCGCCGTCGTGCGAGTGACCGGCCATCACCGGAAGACCACCGGGCGCAATAAGTCCTGGCTTCCGTTCACCGTTCGGCTGTACTTCTATGCGGGCGGCGAGTCCTTCCGGATGGTGCACACGTTCGTCTACGACTCCGAGGGTTCGGACGCGTTCATCGCCGGCCTCGGGGTGCGGTTCAAGGTCGAGCTCACCGATGAGCCGTACGACCGGCACGTCCGGTTCGTCGGCGAGGGCCACGGCCAGCTCACGGAGGCCGTCAAGGGCATTACGGGTCTGCGCCGCGACCCCGGAGCGGCCGTGCGGAATGCGCAGATCGCCGGGGAGGCTCTGCCGGACCCGTCCACTTGGGATCAACGCGTGACCACGCGGCTGCACTGGATTCCGGCCTGGGGCGACTACTCGCTCTCGCAACTCACCAGCGAGGGCTTCGCGATCCGCAAGCGCACCAAGGCGGGTCACTCCTGGGTGGGGGTCGACCAGGGCGGGAGGGCGTCCGGATTCGGCTACCTCGGCGGCCCATCCGGCGGCTTCGGCTTCGGGCTCAAGGACTTCTGGCAGCGGCATCCCACCGGGCTCGACATCCGCGGCGCCCACACCGAGACCGCCACCGTCACGGTGTGGATGTGGTCGCCGGAGGCCCAGCCGATGGACACCCGCTTCTACCACGACGGCCTGGGTCAAGACACGTACGAGAAGCAGCTGGATGCGCTCGAAGTGACCTATGAGGACTACGAACCGGGTTTCGGGACCCCGTACGGGGCGGCCCGCACCGCGGAGCTCCAGTTCTGGGTCACCGAGTCGACGCCGTCCCGGGAACGCTTGGGGCGCATGGCCGATGTGGTCCGCGCCCAGCCGCAGGTGATCGCCCCGACCGAGCACATGAGTGCGGCCGGAGCCTTCGGCGGCCTCTTCGCGCCCGTCGACCGCTCGCACCCGGTCAAGGAGGACATCGAGGACACCCTCGACTTCATCTTCGACTACTACCGGACCTCCCAGGACCAGCGCCACTGGTACGGGTTCTGGGACTACGGCGACGTCATGCACTCCCAGGACGGCGACCGCAAGACCTGGAAGTACGACGTGGGCGGCTATGCCTGGGACAACTCCGAGATCTCGCCGGACATGTGGCTGTGGATGGCCTACCTGCGGTCGAACCGGGCCGACATCTTCCGCTTCGCCGAGGCCATGACCCGCAAGACCAGCGAGGTCAACGTCTACCACCTGGGCGAATGGACGGGCCTGGGCACCCGCCACGGCATCATGCACTGGGGCGACTCGGCCAAGCAGGTCCGCATCTCCAACGCGAACTACCGGCGCTACTTCTACTATCTGACCGCCGACGAGCGGACCGGGGACCTGCTGCACACGCTGGCGAGCAGCGAGGAGACCTTCCTGGTCCTGGACCCGATCCGCAAGATCCGCGACCCCAACGAGGAGTACGTCCCCGATCGGAACGCACTCAGCATCGGCCTCGGCACCGACTGGTCGGCCCTTTCGGGTGCGTGGATGACCGAGTGGGAGCGCCGCGGTCCGGACTGGGAGTTCTGCCGCGACAAGGTACTGGGCACCATGGAGACCATTGCCGCCCAACCGAACGGCTTCGCCCAGGGCGGCGCCCTGTACGACATGGACACCGGGCGGTACTCGATGGGCGATGCCGCCGCCTTCAGCACGGGCAATCTGGGGCAGGCGTTCGGGCTGTACGAGGTCTGCTCCGAACTGATCCAGCAGGTCGACAATCCCGAGTTCGAGGAGGCCTTCCTGCGATTCGCGCGGGTGCGCACCGCCAGCAAGGCGGAACAGGAGGCCGAATACGGAAAGCCGTTCAGCGGCGACCTGTTCTACTACGCCTACACCCGCGGGAACGCCTTCGTCTACGTCCGCACCGGCGACGAGTCCCAGGCCGAGCACGCCTGGCACCTCTTCCGCAACCCGCTCAAGAATTGGGAGGTCTCCCCCGACTGGCCCAAGGAGACCGAGAAGGTCGAGTCGACCCTGAACCCGACCGACTGGTGGGGCTACATCGCGACCAATGACGCCGCCCAGTACGGCCTGGCCGCGATCCAGAACCTGGCCATGATCGGGGACCTCATTCCCGACGAGTGAAGCGCCCCCCGTTGATCGAATGGACCGCCGCCGGCAGGGCCGCCGTCAATGGCGGCCCTCGCCGGCGGTAGCGGCCCCGGCCGTAGCCGGGTGGTCATGCCTGGGCGGCCCCGGTCATGATCGCCACGGCGTCGGTCATCGAGTGGCTTTGCGGCGTAATGGTGGCCGCCCGTTTCCCGAGCCGCTGGATGTGGATGCGGTCGGCCACCTCGAAGACCTGCGGCATATTGTGCGAGATGAGGATGACCGGGATGCCCCGGTCTCGCAGGCTCCGGATCAGCTCCAGCACCTGACGCGATTCGCGCACGCCCAGCGCCGCCGTCGGCTCGTCCAGCACGACCACTTTGGATCCGAAGGCGGCCGCCCTCGCCACCGCGACGGCCTGCCGCTGCCCGCCCGAGAGGTTCTCGACCGGGACGGTCACGTCCTGGAGCGTGCTGATGCCCAGTTCGGCCAGCTCGTCCCGGGCCTGCTGGCGCATCCGCTTCGTGTCGACCACGCGCAGGATCGAGCCCAGCGGCCCCGGTTTGCGCAGCTCTCGGCCGAGGAAGAGGTTGGCGGCCACGTCGAGCGCGGGCGAGACGGCGAGGTTCTGGTACACCGTCTCGATGCCGTGCGTGCGAGCGTCCTGGGGGCGCTTGAAGTTCATCCGCACCCCGTCGAGCCAGATCTCCCCCTCGTCGGGGATCTCGGCGCCCGTCAGGCATTTGATCAGTGTGGATTTGCCGGCGCCATTGTCGCCGATGACGGCCAGGACCTCGCCGGGGTAGAGCTCCAGGTCCACCCCGTCGAGGCCGACGACGCGGCCGAAGGTCTTGACCAGGCTGTGAGCTTCCAGCACCGGTTCCATTGCAGTGTCCGAGTTCATTTGCGCGCCTTCCTGATCCACTGGTCGATGGAGACGGCCGCGATGATGAGGACGCCGACGGCGAAGGTCTGCCACAGCACGTCGAGCCCGGCCAGCGCGAGCCCGTTGCGGAAGACGCCGACGATGAGCGCGCCGAGAAGCGTCCCCCAGACGGTGCCTCGCCCGCCGAACAGGCTGGTGCCGCCGATGACGACGGCGGTGATGGAGTCGAGGTTCAGGTCGATGCCGGTGTTCGGCGAGGCCGCGTTGGAGCGTCCGATCTGGATCCAGGCGGCGACGGCGAGGATGGCGCCGGCCGCGAGGTAGACGCTCATGAGCACGCGGTTGACCCGGATGCCGGCCAGGCGGGCGGCCTCGGGGTCGTCGCCGGAGGCGTAGACGTGTCGGCCCCATGCGGTGCCGTGGAGGATCATCGCCAAGGCCACGTACAGGACCAGCATCATCACGACGCCGACGGAGATGTTGACGCCGCCCACCGGGAAGGTCTCGCCGGTCATCGTCAGGAAGTCCGGCATGTCGGCGCCGCGCACGGTCGCGCCTCCCGAGTACAGGAGCGTGAGCGCGAGGAAGATGTTCAGCATGCCGAGCGTGACGATGAAGGGCGGGAGCTTCAATCTGGTGACCAGGAAGCCGTTCAGCGCGCCCGCTCCGAGTCCGACCGCCAGGCCGAGGCCGAGGCCGAGGAGCGCGGGTAGTCCGTTCTGGACGGTGGCTTGGGCGATCACCATGGAGGAGAGCACCATGACCGCGCCGATGGACAGGTCGATGCCGGCGGTGAGGATGATGAGGGTCTGGGCCAGCGCGAGCGTGCCGACGACCGCGACCTGCTGGGTGACCAGGGACAGGTTGGACGGTTCGAGGGCGCGGTCGTTGAGGGCGCCGAAGACGCTGACGGCGACGATCAGGACGATGGCCGGGCTCAGCGCCGGGTAGCGGTGCAGGACACCGCGGATGGCGCTGAGCGGGGTGGTCCGGTCGAGGAACTCCTCGGCCAGGTCGGGTGCCTCGGATGGCACCGACTCCTTTGAGTTCTGACTCACGGGTTCTCCATTGTTGGGGTTGCGGCCGGGATGGGCTTTAGCCCCAGCAGATGTCGCCGCCGTCCGCGGCGGTGATGGATTCGATGCCGTCCTGGGGTTCGTCGGTGACCAGTTCGACGCCGGTGTTGAAGAAGTCGAGGCCTTCGGTGGTCTCGGGGGCTTCGCCGGTGGTGGCGAGTGCGTGGATGGCTTCGACGCCGAGTTCGGCCATCTTGACCGGGTACTGCTGGCTGGTGGCGCCGATGATGCCGCCGGTGATGGCGTCGATGCCGGCGCAGCCGCCGTCGACGGAGGCGACGATGAGGCCCTCGGTGGCATTGGCGGCTTCGAAGGCCTCGTATCCGCCGTATGCGGAGGGTTCGTTGATCGTGTAGAGCACGTTGATGTCCGGGTTGGCCGAGAGCAGGTTCTCGGCGCCGGTGCGCCCGCCTTCTTCGGCGCCTTCGGTGGCCTCGTGGCCGACGATCTCGTATTCGCCACCGGAGTACTGACCGGTGGCGGATTCGTCGCCGATGACGGCGGCGTCGGCGGTGTCGATGCCCATGCCGTCAAGGAAGCCCTGGTCGCGTTGGACGTCGACCGAGACGATCTTGTCGTCGAAGATGTTGAGCATGCCGATGACGGCCTTTTCGCCGCCGAGTTTCGCGGCGGTCCATTCGCCGATCTTCTGTCCGGCGAGGAAGTTGTCGGTGGCGAAGGTGATGTCGACCGATTCGGGGTCGGAGGGCGGGGTGTCGAGGGCGATGACGTAGAGGCCGGCGTCGCGGGCGCGGATCATGGCGTCTTCGACACCGGGTCCGTTGGGGGTGATAAGGATGCCTTGGTCGCCGCGGGACATGGCGTTCTCGATGGCCTGGATCTGGGTTTCCTCGTCGCCGTCCTGCTTGCCGGCCGCCATGGTGAGTTCGACGCCGGTGTCCTCGGCGGCGGCCTCGGCGCCTTCCTGCATGGCGACGAAGAACGGGTTGGTGGTGGTCTTGACGATGAGCGAGACGCCGACGGTGTCGTCCGAGTCGCCGCCGTCGGAGCATCCGGCGAGTGCGAGGGACGCGCCCAAGGCGAGCGTGCTGGTGGTCACGAGGCTGTTGCGGAGTGCGCCACGTACTGTGCGATTCATCGTTGAATCTCCTCTAGGGGGTTCGGCACCGCCGCCCGGGTTGACAACGGTGTCACGAACAGGTTTAGGCCATGCGAGCATGTACAGTCAAGACCCCTCGCAATATTGGAGTTCAAATCGTGACATCGTTGTCAGGCCAAGGCCCCAACTATCGCTCGAGACCGACCATGCGGCAGGTCGCGAAGCTGGCCGGTGTCGGCCTCAAGACCGTCTCCCGCGTCATCAACGGGGAACCGGGCGTCACCCCCGCGACGGCCCGGCGGGTGACGGACGCGGCCCGCGCCCTCGACTACCAGCCTGACGTGCATGCGGGGAATCTGCGCCGTTCCGACCGACGCACCGGAACCCTCGGCCTGCTCATCAGCAGTGTGGACAATCCCTTCGCCGGGGCCGTCCATCGGGCCGTCGAGGATGCGGCGGCCCCGCGCGGCGTGGCGGTCTTCGCCTCCAGCTTCGATGACGACCCGAACCGCGAGCGCGAGGCCGTCATCGCGTTCCTGCGCCGCCGCGTCGACGGGCTCATCCTCACCACTTCGACTGCGAGCCAGGCATATCTGGAACCGGAGGTGCGCCGTGGTACCCCCATCGTGTTCGTGGACCGCGAGCCCTCCGGCATCGATTTGGACGCGGTCGTCAGCGACAATGCCGAGGGCGCGGCCCGCGCCACCGCCCACCTCCTGGCCCGCGGCCACCGCCGCCTGGCCTATCTGGGTGACCGCCGCGAGATCCAGACCGCCCGCGAAAGGCGCCGCGGTTTCCTCGAGGCCCTGGGGCGGGCGGGGATCCCCACTGGCGAGGCCACAGTGGTCGAAGAGCTGCACTCGGAACGGGGAGCCCGGGACGCCCTGCTCCGCCTGCTCGATTCGCCCGACCCGCCGACCGCGGTCTTCAGCGCCCAGAACCTCATCACGGTCGGCGCCATCAGGGCCCTGCGCGAACGCGGACGCGCCCTCGACACGGCCCTGGTCGGCTTCGACGACGTCGACCTGGCCGACCTGCTGGAACCGGGCATCACGGTCGTCGCCCAACACCCCGAAGACATCGGCCGCATCGCCGCCGAACGCGTCTTCGCCAGGCTCGACGGCGACGACTCCCCCACCCGACGCATCGTCGTGGGCACCACCTTGATCGAGCGCGGCAGCGGAGAGATCCCGCTCGGTTCCCAATGACGACAGACGTCGAGAGGGCCGCCGCGGCTTCGCGGCGACCCCCTTCGTGCGCTTAGTCGTCAGACGCCCGCGAGGCGTTCGCGGGCCCTGGCGAGCTCGGTGTCGAGATCGGTCACGCGGCGTTCCAGATCCACGCGGGTCTCGTTGTCCTCAGGGGACTCCAACGAGGCCAGCAGGCCCTGGCCGAGACCGCCCTGCATGAGCGCGCAGCCCCGCAGGACCACCGGCAGCAGGAGCGCCATGACCAGTCCGCCGAGGACGGTCATGATCGAGATGGCCGTGTACGAGTCGCCCCAACCGAGCCACTCGGTGGCGTACTCCAGGCCGTCGCCCTCGGAGCCGACCGCGCGGCGGATGATCCAGCCGTACAGCGGCCAGGCCAGCGACGCGACGGTGGCGGACCACCAGGACACGGTCAGCACGAACCCGACGATCGCGATCGGGAAGTTGACGATGGCCCACAGCAGGTTCAGCCAGGACTGGCCGTCCGTGACCACGGTCAGGAAGCGGCGGAGCCCGGTCGAACCGGCGGGGGCCCGCTTGTAGCGCACCGGCTGGATGTCGCGACGCAGAACCGCCGACAACTGCGCCCGTCCTCCGGCGGCGAGTCCACGCAGGGCCAGCAGCGCCGTCGCGAGGATCGGGATGCCGACCCAGACGATCGCGGTGCCGATCCCGGCGGAGAAGCCGACGACGGCAATGATGAAGGCGGCCAGGGCAATGGGGAACGAGGAGAGGAGATAGGCCGAGTCGATGCCGACCTGCTTGAATGTCTTGTTCATGCCTTAAAACTATGGCGATCCGAGCGCCACATCGAGCCTGTGACCAGGCGTATCGGGGGTAAGGCCAGCCCTACCCTCCACCGTCGCCCCGACGGGCCGGAGCCGCAAACGGTCTCACAAGTCGGCAGCGAGTTCGGCACGATGGGCGTCATGGCCGCCGCGAGCGGCCGGACGTAGCCCAGGGTGCGGGTGAGTCCCCGGGGAGGCTGCGATGCTGGTTCGATACCGGGACATTACGCCTATACGACCCAGCGAGTCGCCGAAACCGGCTGCGTTGTCGCACCCTCGGTTTACGGTTGCGCCATGATCGATCGTCGCCAGGTTTTGGGATATCGGGTCCGGGTCCAGCAACTGGATCGGGAGGCGGGAACGCTCGCGGACACGTCGGTGCTCGATTTCGGGGTGCAGGACACCGGGACCGACGGCGGCACGTGGGCGCTGGCCGTACGCGGCGTTGACCCCGCGGCGCTGCGGGAAGACGAGCTCGTCCTGCTGTGGACGGTCCGCGGGGCACCGCACCTGTATCGGCGCGGCGATGTCGGCCAGGTCGCCGCCGCTGTCGCCCCCTATTCGGAGGCCGACGCGGCGAAGCGGATCTTCGACGCCTCGAAGCCGTTGAAGGAGGCCGGGATCGGGATCGTCGACGCGCTGGATGCGGTGGCCGCCGAGATGCGGGGGCTCGTGACCGAACCGATGGTCAAGGGCGAGGTCTCGGGGCGATTGGCCGAGGCAATGCCCGAGCCTTACCTGCGGTTCTGCCGGGCGTGCAGTGCAACGCACTTGTACGAGATGCCGTTCCGGCTGGCGGCGGTGCGGGCCGGACTCGAACTGCGGCAGCGCACCTCGCCGCCGGTACTCGCCCCGATCTCCGGCTTCGCCACGGCGCGGGCGTATGAGGAACGGTTCGATCTGGTCCGGGACTACCTGCACTTCCTCGGGCCCGCCACGTTCAAACAAGCGGCCGAGTTCATTGACGCGCCGGTCAAGGAGATCAAGGCGCATTGGCCCCAAGACGCGGTCGAGGTGGAGGTCGAGGGCGAGCGGCGGTGGGCGCTCGAGGCGGACGTGGCGCCACTGCGCTCGGGTGAATCGGTCGCCGTGACGCGCTTGCTCGGCCCCTACGACCTGTTCCTTCAGGGCCGGGACCGTGACACGCTGGTCCCAGACCAGGCCCGGGCCAAGGAGTTGTGGCGGGTCCTCGGGCGTCCCGGTGCGGTCTTGGCGGGCGGAGAGATCGTGGGGACGTGGCGGCCCCGCAAGTCCGGGAAGCGGTTCACCGTGACCGTGAACCCTTGGGGCACACTGTCGGACGTGGTCCGAAAGGAGGTGGCAGAGGAAGCGGGGAAACTCGCGGATTATCGCGGCGTGACGCTCACCGGAGTCGAGTTCGAGTTACTCCCCGGTCTCGCCGTCGACGGCCTCTCGAATGAGGTCGGCATGCCCGTTGTGGCGGGCGTACTCCTCGATCATGTGAAGGATGATCCAGCGCAGACTCGGGGCCCGGCCATCGCTCCACTTGCGCTCGGCGAGCTGGTCGAGTCCACCGCCCTCCAGCGCCTCGGCGACGCCCGCGCGGGCGATCTCCAGGCTGCGTTCCCATTGCGCGAGCAGCTCTTCGGGGCTGTCGTCCGGCGCCGTGTGCCACTCCCAGTCGCGGTCGGCCTTCCAGTCGACCTCGCTCCATGGCGCGCCGCGCTCCCGGCCGTGCAGAGTCTCGGAGAACCAGCCCTCCTCGACCAGGGCCAGGTGCTTCATCATGCCGCCGAGGGTCATGCTCGACGCGGCCACCTTCGTATTGAAGCCTTCCGCATCCAGGCCCCGGCACTTCCACGCGAAGGTCGCGCGCTGGTAGTCCAGAAAGCCCAGCATGGAGGCGAGCTCGTCGCCGTTCACCGGGGGTTCGGGGCGTCCGTATTCGTCCAGGTCGGTCATGTTGGCCGAGTCTACGCAACCGACGGCAAGCCGGTCGAGCCGATTCAACGGCATGGGGCGACACCACCCGTGCGCCACATGTGGATTCCACTGCCGGTTCCGACATCTTCAGCGGCATGAACCGGAGCCGGACCGAGATAAGGAGATCGGGCCTCTCCCCCACGGCGGCAAGGTCTTCCAGTCACCCCCTTTGGCCGGGTTCGGACAGGACGCCGCCGACGACGGAATTGACGACGGCGCCGACGGCACAGGGCTCCGGCCCGGGGCCCTGACGGTCGGCGAAGAGCAGGTGGACTCCGCCGAGCAGGGTGGCCGCCAGAGTCCGCACGTCCACGCCACCCCGAATGCGGCCGAGTTCGCGTTCGGCCGTGAGGTACTCGGCGATCATCTGGGCCCCCTCGGTGAGGACCGGGACGCCGGCGGGCCAGGTCTCGCGCAGACGCTCGCGCAACCCGTCGCGGATGGTGACGAGCGGGACGATCGCCACAGCGAGCGAGTCGAACAGGGCGATGAGTGCGTCGGTGAGGTTGCCGGTCACCGTGCCGGTGCCGGCGCAATCGAGCAGGGCGGTGACCTGGTCGTCCATGCGACCGACGCTGGCGAGCACGAACTCGGCCAGGAAGTCGTCGAAGTCGGCGAAGTGCCGGTGGAGCAGTCCCTTGGAGACTCCCGCCTCCTCGGTGACGGCGCGGCTGGTGAGCGCGCTGGGTCCGTCGCGCAGGAGGATGCGCTCGGCGGCGGCGAACAGCTGCTCCCGGCCGTCATGGATGGCGATTCCGGTCGGCATCGACCACGGGTCCTTCCGATGGGGGCCGGGGACAATTGACAAGTGGGCACCTGCCCATTCAACGTGGGCGTATGTCCACTATACCGTCTGGAGAGGCGCAAAGCACCAGCCTGGAACCCCATCGGGCACGCGATGCGGCCGAATCCTTCGGTACCGATCCCGAACGCTACGACCGCACCCGACCGAGCTATCCGGCCGAGATGGTCGACGCCATCGTCGCAGCCGGCCCCGGGCCGGACCTTCGACGCGGCGGGCGGGACGTTCACGGCTCGGTACACCACCGTGGTGGTCACCGCGACGAAGTCCACGGGCTGACACCCGGGTCGTGATTCGGTGGCCGGAGCGGTCAGCAGATGTCGCCGTGCGCGGCGGCGGTGGCGCGCAGGAGGTCTCGCACCAGGTCGTAATCGATGTTCTCGGTCCGGCGGAAGCGCAGGCAGCCCTTGCCCATGTCGTGACCGGCCAGTCGATCGGCGAAGGCGTCGCGGACATCGGTGCGCAGCAAGTAGAACGAGACGTACTGTTTCTGGCTGGCGAAGGCGATCTCACCGACGCCCTCGCGCTCGTAGGCGGGCATCCCGTAGGCCATGACCTCGGTGAACCCCGGCAGCTCGGCGCGGCACAGCTCCCGAATGCGCGTCAGGGCCTCCCGGCGGGCGTCGGGAAGCTCGGCCAGGTAGGCGTCCACATCGCTCGCTCTGCTCTGCACCATGGTCGGGAATCTATCGTGAACGACCGACCGCCAGGTCCGGTTCGGAGGAATCGTCCAGTGCCGCTCAGGCGGGCCGCCTGGCCTCGTACATCGCTTGGGGCGCATCGAACTTGATGAAGCTGTCGATCTTGGTCATGCCGAGTGCCTCGAGCATGCGGCACGACCGGGCATTGGCCTCCTGGGTGACCGCGATGATCGTCGGATCCTCCGACGGGACCGCGTCGAACGCCCACGCCAGGACCACCGACACCGCCTCGCGAGCGTAACCTCGGCCCCAGTGCGCGGGCAGGAACGAGTACGAGATCTCGCGGCGCCCCGCGAAGCTGGAGGACGCGTCGACATGGACCGTGCCGACGAATGACGACTCAGACGTCTCGATCACGCTGAACACGTACAGAAGTCGCCCGAGCGCCCGCTCGTAGGCGGGCAGCTTCTGCTCGTCCACGGGACCGCCGAGGTATTTCCGGACCGCGGTGTCGGTCCACAACGGCCTGAAATCGGAGGCGTCGTCGGATTCGGCGGGGCGCACCAGGAGCCGAGGAGTGGTGAGCGTTGCGGGCCAAGTCGCGGAAATCGTTTTCTCGTCCATGCCGTAGAACCTAGTGGGTGTTCGGACGTCGGGCCCGGTCCGGGTCCGGCGCGGCCTCGATGCGGACCCGACGGGCGTGGGCGCGGGCCGAACTCGTGCTGGCGGCGATCGGGGATCGCTGGTCGCGGCGGTCCGGTCCCGCGCTTCGCTAAGCGAATCGAATCCCTGAGCGCCAGCGGAGTTCGTCGAACACGAGGGCGGCCGCGACCGCGGCGGCGGGGAGCCAGAGGGAGCCCGAGCCGATCCACAGGTTCCCGGCGGCGACGGCCAGGACGCCGATGAAGAACACGGCGACGACTACGGCGGCGACCTTCCCGTGGTGGTTGAGGCGCCGATGCCGCGTCAGCTGCCGGACCATCGCGGTCATCGACCCGGTCAGGTAGGTGGTGGAGACTGCGTCGAATCCGAGGCGCACGCCGTTGACCGCCTGGAGCCCCATTGCGAAGGCGGCCACCGCGATCGAGATGTAGCGGGGGATGCCGACGGACATCATGACAGCGAGCGAGAGCAGCAGGGCCAGTTCCAGGACCAGGAGGACACGGAAGCGGCGCTTGCTGAGGTGGTCGGTGAGGACGAAGCCGACGGCCATGCCGGCGAAGAAGGCCAGCAGCGAGACGGCCCCGGCGAACGCGTCGCCCAGGCGGCCTTGGGCTATCGCGACCCCCAGCAGGACGATATTGCCGGTCTGGTTCGCGATGAGGACGCCGCTCAGGTGGAGGTAGGACAGGGCGTCGCTGGCCCCCGCGCCGAAGGCGAGCAGGACGGCCAGAACCTCGCGATGTCGCATCCCTGGATGCTAAGCGCGAGTGGATGCGGGCCGCGCCGGAACGCCGCTTACGCGGGATCGTCGGTTTCGGCCGTCTCGGTCTTGTAGACGGTGAATCCGCGGGCGCGGTAGTTGGCAAGTCCCATCGGCGAGTCCTTTGAGCAGGTGTGGAGCCAGACTCGTTCGGGCGCATCGAGTTCCTCCCACCGGTCGGCGATCTTCCAGGCCCGTTCGACGGCGGCGGTGAGGAGGTGGCCGCCGATGCCCTGGCCGATGAACTCGGGCATGAGGCCGAAGTAGACCAGTTCGACCTCGCCGGAGCGGTGTCCATCGAGCTCGGCGTAGCCGACCGGGGTGCCGCGCACGAAAGCCGTCCAGGTCTCGACGCCGGGCAGATCGAGGTACTCGCACCACTGCTCGCGATCCCACGGCAGCCGATCGATCCACGCCCACCGCTCGCCAACGGCCGAGTACAGGAACCGGCTGTACGCGGGGCTGGCCAGCTCGGACCACACGATGTCGACGGGCACGGCGGGCGCGGACGCGGCCTTGAGCTCGTCCGGATCGCGCATTTCGAGGTACCACGTGGTCAATTCCATGCGCAAATTATCCGCGATCCGTCACTCCGGCGCTGGCCCGGAGCCCGTTCGAAGGCTCGCTTCCAGGGACGCAACGAGTTCGGCGGTCTGGCGGTGGCTGGTGACGGTGACGATGCGGGTGTCGTGCCCGTATTCGGCGAGCAGTCGGCGAAGTTTCGGGGTCTCGTTCTTTCGGAACGTGAGCACCCAGCGGAGGAATTCCGGTCGGAGGCGGACGAAGAAGCCGCTGGGGTGCTGGCCATTGCCGTATTTCCAGCGCCGTTTGAAGATGTTCCACACGCAGCGCGCCGTCGACAGGTCCAGGAACACCACCAGGTCGGCCCGTTCGATGCGCTCGGGCATGGTCGAGGAGAGGTTGCCGTCGATGACCCAGCGTTCGGCACGGGCGAATTTGCTGGAGACGGCGATGAGTTGTTCTCTCGGGAACGGCTTCCAGTCGCTGTCGAAGTGGTGCAGGTCCAGGTGGATCGCCGGGAGGTCCAGGAGTTCGCCGAGTTGCTTTGCCAGTGTCGTCTTGCCCGCTCCCGCGCAGCCGACGATCATGACCCGTTGAATTTCCGCCATGACGAGGCAGCTTACGCGGCAACCGGTCCGGGCGCGAGCGTGTTTCTGGCGGCTTCCCTATTCGGCGGCGGGCTTGCGGGCGACGAGGCGTTCGATGAGGCCCTTCTTGAAGCGGTCGCGGGCCTCGATGTCGAGTCCGGCCGCCTCCACGTGGCGGGACGGGTGGCGGCGGAAGTGCTCGCCTTGGAAGGGGACCGAACCGGTTTCGATCACGCGTTGAATGCCGCGCACCCACGCCGAGGTCGATTCGACGTGGTCGGCCAGCAGTAGCCGCCCACCCGGGCGCAGGACCCGGATCATCTCGCCGACGGCCTTCGCGTCGTCGGGAATGGTGCACAGGGAGAAGGTGCAGACGACCGTGTCGAAGGAGGCGTCCTCGAAGTCGAGTTCCTGGGCGTCGCCGAGGCGCAGGTCTACATCGAGGCCGAGCGAGGCGGCGCGGCGCTTCGCCAGCGCGAGCATGCCCGGACTCAGCTCGATGCCGGTGAGCTCGACGCCCTTGGAGTAGTGCGGCAGGTTGAGCCCGGTTCCGATCGCGACCTCCAGGACCTGGCCGGTGGCGCGTTCAGTGATCCACTCCCGGGTTCCGTCGAAGAACCTGCGTTCGGCCCATTCCATGGCGTGGTCGTAGCGGTGGGCCTGCTTGTCCCAGAATCTTCGCAGGTCATCGAGTGTTCGCACGCGCATGTCTTGGGTTCCTCCGGTGTTCGACCGTCTCCTTCGACAGTAGTCCCGCCGGGTGCGGAACGGGGGTGCGACCGGGTCCGATCGGTGGCATTCGCCCGATTACACATTGACATTCATTAATGTCGGTAAGGCCGCGCCGCGCGGACTGTTCATCTTGACATCCTCTCCTCCCTGCGAGGACGAGATTCCAGTGTTCACCGTGGTGGTGGGCGCTGGGGTTCACGGACGCTCGAACCCTGGCGGGTTGTCGTCCCTCCGGCACCGGTCGAAGACCGGGGGCGGGGTGTCCCGCCCTGTCCTGCCGCGACGTTATTAGCTGCGTTGACATCGGCGTTGCACGTGAACCCGCAGGAGACGCAGACGAACTCGGCTTGGCTCTTGCGCGAGTTCTTCTCTATCCATCCGCAGTCGGAGCAACGCAGACTGGTGTACGGTGCCGGGACATCCTCGACCCGGCCGGGGGCCTTCTGCTCGGTGCGGGTTCGCAGGAGTCCCCACCCCTGGGCGAGGATCGCCCGGTTCAACCCGGTCTTCTGCGCGACGCCTTTACCGGGCGTCTCGGCGGTTCCCTTCGCGGAGGCTGTCATGGTCTTGATGTTGAGCTTCTCGAACCGGATCAGATCGAAGCCGGAGGCGAGCATGGTAGAGGTCTTCTCGCACCAGTCCTTCCGCCGGTCCGCCTCGGTTGCCTTGATTTTCGCGGCCTTCGCGTGCTCGGCCCGCTTCTGCGGGCTGTCCTTCGGGGCGCGAGAGGCCCGCCGCTCCTGCTTGCGCAACCGGGCGCGTTCCTTCGAGTTGAGCTGCGGGCAGTTAAGCATCCGGCCATCCGACAGGGCGGCGGTGACCTTCACGCCTCGGTCGATGCCGATCACTTCACCGGTGCCCGGAGGAGCGACCGGTTCGGGGACGAGGGCGAACGCCACATGCCACTGCCCGCGCCGCCAGGTGACACGGAACGTCTTCGCTTCAGGTAGATCACGGCGAGTGAGCCGGAACCGGACCCATCCGCACCCGGGCACCTTCACTTGCGCCCACCGCTTATTCAGCTTCTGCACCACCACCGACCGGGCCAGGACCTGTCTGCCCTTGCGATTCAACCTCGGCGAGCCATCGGGCTCGAACTCCGGCACCCGGTCGGTGCCGATCACCCGAAACCCCTCATCCCGGTACCGCTTCCGCCAACTCGGCTCGCCGAACCCGGAATCGAAGCGGCGCTTGACCGCCAGGTCGAAATTCCGGAGCGCCTGCTGCTGCACCTCCGCGTTGCCCTCACGCAACCACTCACTCGCAGCTCTAGCCTCGGTCAACTGCCGAGCAAGCTCCACATACCCCGGCGAAGCACCCTTATGCCGGGCCCAATAGGACCGCTGCTCCACAGCGAGATTCCACACGTACCGAGCCTGCGCGCAGTGCAGCAGCAACTGCCACTCCTGCTCGCCTGTCGGATACATCCTGAATCGCGCCATCACACCAAGCTACGACCCGCCTGTGACAATCCCGCACAATCGAACCCCCACCCGGACACAAATATGACTGACATCACTTTCCGAATGCGGGAGGTACGCCGCAATAATGATCCGACTGGATCGCGCCCCGCCTCGGTAGCATTCCCACCGACAGAGTGGGAGACCCCTTGCCGCCGAATCAGACCGACTTCGCCGCCCTGACCAATGCCGCCGCCTCCGCGGCCCTCGATGCCTATGACCTGCCCGAACCGGTCGACCTGCGACCGATCCGGCTGCTCAATAACGCCGTGTACTCGGTGACCACCGGCGACGGGAGCCGTTTCGCCCTCCGGGTCCATCGCCCCCGCGGGCGCCCCGCCCAGCACACGCTCGCCGAGCTGACATTCCTCGACGCGGTCCACCGTCAGCTGGCCCGCGAGGGCGTCCGGGTCCCGGCGCCGGTGGTCACTTCCGATGGGGCGTTGTCGGTCTCGGTCGAATTGCCGCAGGACGCGGGGACGCTCTGGCACTGCGACCTCTTGACGTGGGTGGACGGCGACGTCCGCCGTCCAGGGGAGGGACTCGGACCGAGCGGGGTGCGCGAACTCGGACGTGCTCATGCGCAGCTGCACCTCGCCTCGGAGTCCTTCACTCCCCCGGCCGGATTCGCGGTCCCTCATTGGGACGCCGATGCCCTGTTCACCGAGCGATCGCCCTATCGGCCCGGGCCGATCGATGCGTTCCTGTCCGGTGAGGACCGAACGGACTTCGATCGCGTCGCAGAGCTCACCGCGAAGGTCTTCGCGGACCTGGGCACCGGTTCCGAAGCCTTCGGGCTCGTCCACATGGACTTCATCCTGGGAAACTGCCACACGGTCCGCACCGCGCACGGTTGGAGCATCGGCGTCCTCGACTTCGATGAGCTCGGGTACGGGCACTTCCTGTACGACCTCGCGCCCGTCATGGGCAACCTCAGCGACTACCCGCACCTCCGGCGGCTCCGCGCCTCATACCTGGACGGATACCGTTCGGTGCGCCCGCTCCCGATCGAGCTCGAGGCGCACCTGCCGGTGCTCATGGCGGCCCGCCATGCGGCGCAATGCCTGTGGGCGGCCGGGCTGGTCCACAGCAATGGGAGCGCCGACGTCGACACGGCCGATCACATCGCCTACCGGATGTGGGAGGTGCGCCGCTGCCTCGCCATGCGGTGAGCGGCGACGAGCCATCTAGTTGCGCGCGTTAGGGTTCGGCCGGTTCCAAGCGCCGTCCCACACAGGTGGCCGGGGCGCCCTCCGCTGCTGCGGCGAACGCCCCGGCCCAGTGGGGAGAGTTGAGCTAGACACCGTTGAGGGCGTCGAGAACGGCCTGGTAGGCCTCCTTCTTGCCGTAGTTGTCGTCGAAGAGCAGCGGGGTGTCCTCGCCGCGCCAGGAGTACTTGTCGGTGATGCCCCAGACGGTGATGCCGGTGCAGCGTTCGATGGCCATGCACGCCTCGGTGACGGTCCGGTAGACATCCGCCTGAGCGCTGCCCTCGCCGCCGACGTCGAGCTCGGTGATCTCAACGTCCACGCCGAGCTCGGCGAAGCGCTCGAGGTTGGCCTGGTAGGTGGACAGGTCGGCGCCGACCGAGAGGTGACTCTGGAAGCCGACGCAGTCGATCGGGACGCCGCGTGCCAGGAAGTCGGCGACCATGTCGTAGATGCCGTCGCTCTTGGCGTTGATGCCGTCGGTGTTGTAGTCGTTGTAGCAGAGCTTCGCGTCGGGGTCGGCCGCGTCGGCCGCGACGAAGGCCTCCTCGATCCAGGCGTCGCCCAGCTCGATCTGGAGGTTCGACTGGCGGCGGGTGCCGTCCTCGGCGAACGCCTCGTTCACCACGTCCCACGACGAGATCTGCCCGGCGTAATGGCTTGCCACGCCGTCGATGTGGCCGAGCATCGCCCCTCGGAGTGCGTCGCCGGTCAATCCTTGGGCCCAGGACGGCTGCTGGGCGTGCCAGACCAGGGTGTGGCCGCGCACCTCCATGCCGTTGTCCTGGGCGTGGGCGACGAGCTGGTCACCGCCGCTGAAGTCGAACTGGCCCTGGGCGGGCTCGGTGGCGTCCCACTTCATGGCGTTCTCGGCGACGATCGAGTTGAACTCGGCGTTCAGCGTGTCGGCGTAGCCGGCCTCGCCGAGATAGTTCGGCGCGATGGCGGCGCCGAAGTAGCGGCCGGACTCGGCCGCCGAGGCGCCGAGTGTGTCGGCGGCCTGCGCGCTGCCGGAGAACATGACGGCTCCGGTGGCGGCGAGGCCGGCGGCCACCGCCACTGCGATCGCGGATTTGACGCGGCGTCCCTTGCCGCGCTTGGTCGGATTGCTAGACATTGCGATTCCTTCTGCGTTGGGGGTTGTCATTGGACGGAGCCGCTTCAGCAGCTCTCATTGGTCGCCGTCGCCAGGCCGAGCCGGTACGGCAGCTGCGAGTACTCGACGTCGGTCTGCGAGGGGTCGACGCCCTGATAGAGCAGCTGCAGGTTGCACGGATCGATCTCCATGGTCTGGTCGTATCCGCTGCGGACGACCTCGCCGTGGCTGATGTCGTTGGTCCACTGCCCGTCGGGGAAGCCGACATTGGCGGATCCGGCGAACGGGTTCTCCTCGGTGGCGGCCAGGGGCTGCCACTCGCCGTCGAGTCCTTCGGCGGTGAACGAGCGGAAGTACCGCCGGCCGTCCGCGCCGATGGCCTCCATGACCAGCAGATAGGTGCCTGAGTCGCCGACCTTGTAGACACCCTCGCCCTCGAAGAGGTTGTTACGGGTGTCCTCCAGGACGATCTGGGTGTCGTCGAATCCGTTCGGGAACTCGCCCACGGTCGTCTCGGCCCGATAGAGGTGACCGTTGTCGTCGGCGGAGAACAGGTAGCAGTTGACGTCGTCGCAGGTGACCCAGAAGTCGAGCCAGTTGCCGTTGCCGATGTTCTCCTCGACGATGGGCGGCATGGAGTCCTGGAAGTTCTGCGGCGCAGACCAACTCGTCGGATCGGTCGGGTCGTCGGTCGTGGAGTACGAGGGCAGCCCGGTCTGGTACACCAGGTACCACTCGTCGCCGGGTTCGAAGTAGAACACATGCGGCGCGGCCGCGTACCCCGAGCCGATGGCCGAGGAGTCCAGGAAGGTCTGGGGCGCGCTCGACGCCTCGGACCAGTCCGAGAAGCTGGTGTAGGCCATGCTCCAGCCGCCGGCGGTATTGGCGGTGGTCATGTAGACCAGCCACTGGTCGTCGTAGCGGACCACGGTCGGGTCCTTGACGGAGACGATGTCGTGGCCCGCATCGGGTTGGGGGCTGATGAGCGGCCCGGTGGACTCCCACTCGTAGCTGCTCGGGAGCTGTTCGGCTTGTACCGGGTCGGCCGACGGCTCCTCTGCGGTGGCGGCGAGGGTGGCCGCGACGAACGCGGCGGCGACGCCTCCGGCGATGATCGCGACTCGCGATCTCGACCTGAACGTCCTCATTGACGCTGACCTTTCTGGTTGGGGTGGAATGCGGTCGGAATGAACCATCACCTCCGAAAGTTTCGGAACTTTTATCGAAAATTGCGCACTCGCTACTATAGATACCCCTCGATATCATGTCAACCCGGGGCGGAAGGGGCGTATCGAACCCCAGCACGAACAGGCCCCGCGAAGGAAATCCTTCGCGAGGCCCCGGAAATTCCGTTCTGCTCTGTTGCTCAGCTCCGACCACGCTGTGGAGTTCGGCGCTGTGGTCGCGGTTTCAGCGTCGGATCGAATGCATCATGTGGCGGCGCTCGTACCAGTGGGCCCGCTGCACGCCGGGCGGAAGGACGGTGGGGCGGTCGATGGGCCTGGGCACCAACGGGTTGCAGCCGTTGGTGTTCGCCTCGTAGGGGTCAGAGGGCCTCCCGGAACTTCCGCACCTCCTCCAGGGTCGGGATCGATGGGACGGCGCCCTTGCGCTGCACCGCCAGTGCGGCGGCGGCCGTGGCGAACTCGGTCGCCTCGACAAGCGCGGACAGGTCGGCCGACCGTTCGGCGCGGTCGAGTGCCGCGGCGAACGCGCCGACGAAGGCGTCGCCCGCCCCGGTGGTGTCCTTGGCGTCGACCTTGAGGGCCGCGACCCTGACCGGGGACTCGCCCGGAACGCCTACGAGCGCGCCGTCGGCCCCGAGCGTGATGATCACGGCGCAGCCGTGTCCGGTGAGGACCGAAAGGAGCGACCGTTCGCCGGTGCCGTCCGGCTCGCCCGCGAGTTCGGCCGCCTCGTGCTCGTTCACCACCAGGATGTCGATCTGGCCGAGGAGTTCGGCCGGGACGGCCCCGCTCGGCGCGGCATTGAGCACCACGGCCGTGTCGGTGGCCTTCGCGGCGCGGACTGCGGCCTCGACCGTCGCGATCGGCGTCTCCAGTTGCAGCACCAGGACGCCCGCGGAGGCGATGTCGCGAAGTTCGGCGGCCGTGAGGTCGACGAGTTCGGCGTTGGCGCCGGAGTTCACGACGATCGAGTTCTCGCCGCGCCGGTCCACGAAGATGATCGCCGAGCCGGTCGGGGCGCCCGCGCGGCGGTCGAGCAGGTGGATCCCGGCGCCGGTGGCCTGCTCTGCGAGGCGGTCAGCCGCGGAGTCGCGCCCGAGCGCGACGATGAAGGACACGTCGGCTCCGGCACGGGCCGCTGCGATGGCCTGGTTATTGCCCTTGCCTCCGGGGAAGGCCTCGAAGCCGCGGGAGAGCACGGTCTCGCCCGGTGCGGGAATGCGGTCGACCTCGTATACGAGATCGAGGTTGGCGCTGCCGAGGACGACGACGCTCATCGGGATACCTCCACTGTTCGTGCTGCAAGGTCCCAGAACCGGGACCCGTCGAATCCTGGCACGGACGTGGCGAGCCGGTCGCGCCGCTGCGGGATTGGCGGAAGGGGGCCGCGACCGGTGTCGGTCGCGGCCCCCTCGGACAGGTTCTCTAGTGCACGGCGGGGGCGCCCTCGACCGCCGGAGCGGCCGCCTTCTTCACCATGAACGAGGCGGCGACGCTGACGATCGCCAGCACGCAGCCCCAGATGAAGGCGTCGTGGATGCCCGCCGCCTGCGCGGCGATCTCGTCGGCGCCGTTCGCCATCTCCGAGGTGATCCCGGTCGTCATGATGGTGATGAACAGGGCGGTGCCGGCGGCGCCGGCCATCTGCTGGAGCGTATTGACGATGGCGCTGCCGTGCGAGTACAGCTCCGGTTTGAGGTCGCCCAGCGCATTGGTCATCAGCGGCGTCATCATGCAGGCGAGGCCGACCATGAGCAGCACGTGGGCCATCACGACGAACGAGGTCTCGGTGGTCTGGTCGAGCTGCGTCAGCAGGCCGAGCCCGATCGCGACGAAGATCGCGCCGGGGGTGACCAGCGGACGCGGGCCGAACCGGTCGTAAAGGCGCCCGATGAACGGCGAGCTCAGACCCATTGCCAGTCCGCCGGGGAGCAGCACCAGGCCGGTCTCCATCGTCTTCAGCTCCAGGACGTTCTGGAGGTACATCGGCAGCAGGATGAGCGAACCGAAGAAGGTCGCCATCGAGATGAGCATCATGGCGATGCCGATCGCGAAGGGGCGGTTGTTGAACACGCGCAGGTCCATCAGCGGCGCGTCACTGCGCTGGAGGACCAGCTGACGCCACACGAACAGGACCAGGGAGACCGCGCCGACGCTGAGCGGCAGCGACGGGGAGATCGGCGCGCCGGCCTCGGTCGCCGCTTCGCCGAGGCTGCTGAGGCCGTAGATGAGACCGCCGAACGTCAAGGCGGACAGCACAATCGAGAGCAGGTCGATCTTGACCGACTTCGGCTCGGTGATGTTCTTGACCAGGGCCGCGCCGAGGAACAGGCTCAGTGCGGCGATCGGCAGCACCGCGAGGAACATCCAACGCCAGCTCAGCGATTCCAGGATGAAACCGGAGAAGGTCGGGCCGATGGCGGGCGCGACGGAGATGACGATGGAGATGAGGCCGATCGTGCGCCCGCGCCTGTCCGCCGGGACGAACGTGAGCACAGTGGTCATGAGCAGCGGCAGCATGACCGCGGTGCCGCTGGCCTGAACGACGCGGGCGACCACCAGGACGCCGAAGGCCGGCGCGACTGCGGCCAGCAGGGTGCCCGCGGTGAACAGCGACATCGCCGCGATGAAGACCGCGCGAGTCGTGAAGCGCTGCAGAATCAACCCGGTGGTCGGGATTACCACGGCCATGGTGAGCATGAAGCCGGTGGTGAGCCACTGAACTGTGGCGGCGCTGATACTGAACTCGTTCATCAGTCTCGGCAGCGCTACGCTCATGACGGTCTCATTGAGGATCATCACGAAGGTGGCCGCGAGCAGTAGACCGATGACGAGTTTGATCTTGCTTGGTATCCCGGTCTCGGTTTCCTCAGTGGACACAGGTGTGTCCTCGACCGTTTCCTGGGCGACGCTCATCGGAACCTTCTTTCGGGACGGGTGGGTGTTGGGTGGACGGCGGTGCCACCACGCACGTCCGGGAGTCCTCGGGTGCGCGGCGCCGCGCACCGCGTTGGAGTCTACGGGGAATTTGTCAGTCACTGCCATTTAATTACCCTGGTACAATTGTCGACATGAGCACTGTCACAGGGCTGCGCCAGGCGTCGCGGCGGGCGGTGCAGTCGCAGATCGTCGCGATCGCCGAAGACCTGTTCGTCGCCAAGGGATTCGAAGAGACCACCGTCGATGAGATCGCCGCCGCCGTCGGCATGTCCCAGCGCAGCTTCTTCCGCTACTTCCCCTCAAAGGATGACGTCGTCCTCGACCGCCTCACCCGCCTCGGTGATGACCTCCTCTCGGGCCTCGCCTCCCGCCCGTTGGACGAGCCCGAGTGGGATTCACTACAGCATATGTTCGACCCGGTCCTCGAGCGGTTCACCGACGACGAGCTCCGTGAGCACGACGCCGCGATGCAGCGCGTCATCGACGGCAGCGCCCGCCTCCTCGCGGCCTACCTCCAACGCCTCGACGCGGTCCAGCAGCGCCTCACCGACGAACTGCAAACCCGCGCCGACTCCCGCGACTCCGGCTCCACCCCGGACCCGATCGTCCTGCGAGCCAAGGTGGGCGCCGCCTTCGCCTGCCTCCACGCGGCCATCTGCCACGTGGTCGCCCGCGACGACCCCGACCAATTCGCCCACCACCTCCACCACACCATGACCGCCCTCCGCCCGGCGGCGGACGCGAGCTGACGGCGTCCCCCGTTTGGTCTTCGGGAGAGGGTTCGGGCTACCAGTCGTGGACGGTTCCGTCCGCCAGCCGGTTGAAGGGCAGGTAGGCCTGGACGTAGGGGTATTTGCCGGCCTCGTCGGTGTCGAGTTCGACGCCCAGCCCCGGTTGGTCGCCGGGGTGGAGGTAACCGCCGGACCAGGTGAAGGACTGCCGGAAGACCTCATCGGTCTTGGCGCCGTGCTGCATGTACTCCTGGATGCCGAAGTTGTGAATCGACAGGCCCAGGTGCATCGCGGCGGCCATGCCGACCGGCGAGATGTCGGTGGGTCCGTGCATGCCGGACTTGATCTGGTACTGCGCGGCATAGTCGAGGATCTTCTTCAGGTGCGAGATGCCGCCGGTGTGGGTGACGGCCGAGCGCACGTAGTCGATGAGCTGCTCGCGGATGATCTGCTGGTAGTCCCACACGGTGTTGAAGATTTCGCCGATGGCGAGCGGGGTGGTGGTGTGCTGGCGGACCAGGCGCAGCGCCTCCTGGTTCTCGGCGGGCGTGACGTCTTCGAGCCAGAACAGGTCATAGGGTTCAAGGGATTTACCGAGCTTCGCGGCCTGGATCGGGGTGAGACGGTGGTGGGCGTCGTGCAGCAGCGGCAGTTCGGGCCCGAACTCGTTTCGTACGGCTTCGAACACCGTGGGAACGTGGCGCAGGTAGGAGCGGGTGTCCCAGTCCTCCTCATTGGGCAGTGCCCCGCGTTGGGCGGGTTCGTGGTCGTATCGGACCCCTTCCATCGCATCGGAGGTCGCGTTCGAGGCGATGCCGTAGATGGACTTGAGGCCCGGGACGCCGGACTGGATGCGGATGGCCCGGTAGCCCTGCTCCTGGTGGGAGCGGATCGAGTCGAACAGTTCCTCGGTGGTCTTGCCCGAGGCGTGGCCGTAGGCGAGGAGGCCATTGCGGGAGGCGCCGCCGAGCAGTTGGTAGACCGGCATGCCGGCGGCCTTGCCCTTGAGGTCCCACAGAGCCATGTCGACCGCGGCGATGGCGGCCATCGTGACCGGGCCGCGCCGCCAGTAGGCGGAACGGTAGAGGAACTGCCAGGTGTCCTCGATGCGGTGGGCGTCCCGGCCGAGCAGGAGGGGGACGACATGGTCCCGCAGGTAGGAGACGACGGCGAGTTCGCGGCCGTTGAGCGTGGCGTCGCCGATTCCGGTCAGGCCGTCGTCCGTGGTGAGTTTCAGCGTCACGAAGTTCCGGTCGGGGCTGGTGACGATGACTTCGGCTTGGTCGATGATCATGGTTCTCTCCCTTGAAGTTCGATTCCGGCAACCTATATCAACCGATTGCCGGATGAAGTCCTCGGCAATATTGGCAAAAGGGGACGCGGAGCCCGTGCTGCGAACGGCATTCGTAAGCCGAGATTCGGTTGCGTCTCTCCGGAACTGAGGTTCACTCGGTGGCGGTCGGGAGCGGCTCCGCCAGTTCCCGAAGGTCGCGACCAGTTGCCATGACGGTGCCGTCGGGGCGGATCAGCGCGGCCTGAGTGCGGCCCTTCCTCAGCCACATGCCCAGTTCACTTCCGGCATCGGCCTGCACCAGCACGGCACCGCGTCGCTCGATCTCCGACCGCTCCACTTCGGATGGCGGGTTCGCGGTGATGAACGCGAACCGGTTCCCGGTGACCTGGTCGAGCCGGCGGCCGTCTCCGAGATCGGCGTTCGGGCTGAGCCGGCCGATCAGGCCCCGCCCGCCGAGCCGCAGCGGCGGGGTTTCGCTGCTGAGCACTCGTTCTCGCAGGCCCGGCACGTATCGCAGTCGGGGCGCGACCGTGCGCCGGACCCATCCGCCCGTTCGTCCTCCCCCGGTCATCAGTGCGCCTACCAGCTTCGCCAGACGGATCATGGTGCGCGCGTGTGGCATGCGCTCGGACTGGTACGTGTCCAGTACCCGCTCGGGGAGACTGCCGTCCAGCACTCCGGCGAGTTTCCAGGCCAGATTCTCCGCGTCGCGAATCCCGGCGCCGATCCCCTGCCCGATGAACGGCGGGGTCAGATGCGCTGCGTCGCCGAGGATGAAGACCCGGTCCCTCCGCCAGCGTTCGGCGAGTTGGGCCCGGAAGGTGTACTCGGCGACCCGGACCAGGGACAGGCTCTCGACCGGAGTGTCCTTCGTCCAAGGTTTGACCAGCGGGTGGATATCGCCGATGCCTTGGAAGTCGGCGGCGCCCGCTCCGGGCGGGAGCCGGAACTCCCAGCGGTGGCGGGTCCGGCCTATGCGCATGTACGTCGCGGCCCGCTCGGGATCGCAGACCTGGTGCACGCCTTCCCATTCGCCGAGTTCGCCGGACACCTCCACGTCCACCACCAGCCAGCGCTGCTCGAAGCGGAGATCCCGCATTTCGGATCCGATCGATCGGCGCACCAGACTCTCGGCGCCGTCGCAGCCGAGCACGTATTCGGCCGCCAGCCGATTTCGCCGTCCGGTGTTGCGATCGGTGTATTCGATGAACACCTTGCCTTCCGAGCCTGCTATTTCGATTACTTCGGCGTTGCCCTGCAACTTGGCGGCGGGATACCCGGCCAGGTTCGCTCGAAGGACGGCCTCCAGTTCCGGTTGGTCGAACAGGTTGGCCTCGGGGAAGCCGTGGCGGCCCGCCGCCGCGCTGCGTCGGAATTCGGCGAGCATTCGCATCTCTGGGTCGAGCAGCCGCAGGCCGAGGCAGGGCCGGGAGATGGCGGCGAATTCGTCGGCGAGGCCGATCCCGGCGAGGATGCGGGCGACCTCGTCGTCCACGTGCACCGCGCGCGGCCGGGGGTAGAGCTGGTCCCACCGTTCCAGCACTAGGCACTCGATGCCCTGCTGGGCAAGCAGTGTCGCGGCCGTCAGGCCGGTCGGGCCCGCGCCGACGATGACGACGGGGACCTCCGGGAGCGCGGGAGCGGTCATGTCGAGAGTTCGAGAAGCGCGGCGTAGAGGGTCAGGCCGGGGCCGAAAGCGATCGCGACGATCGGTCCCGGTGGAACGGCGCTGTCCAGGATCGCCCGCAGGACCAGCAGCACCGTTGCCGAGGAGCAGTTGCCGTGCTCGGCCAGGACGGTGCGAGAGGCGGCCAGCGCGGCCGGATCGAGGCCGAGGCCGTCTTCGACGGCGTCGAGGATTCGGGGGCCGCCGGGGTGCACGGCCCAGCCGCCGACCTCCGAGATATCGAGTCCGTGTCGGTTCAGGAGGTCCTTGACCAGGGGGCCGACGTGTTCGCGGAGCGCATCGGGGACCTCAGTGGAGAGTCCCATGCGGAAGCCGAGGTCGGTGACGTCCCAGGTCATTTGGTCGCTGCGGGCGGTGTCGCTGCGGGCGACGACGTCGAGTACGCGCAGCCCGGGTCCCGCTCCGTCGTCGGGCCTGAGCACCAGGGCGGTGGCGGCGTCGCCGAAGAGCGCGTGGGTGACGATCTGTTCGATGTCGCGGGGCTCCGGTTGGAGGTGGATGGTGGTGAGTTCGAGGCAGAGGAGGACGGCGGGCCGCTGTTGCGCGATGACGTAGTCGGTGACGGAGGCGAGGGCGGGGAGGGCGGCGTGGCATCCCATGTGGCCCACGAGGAGCCGCCGGGCCTCGGGACGCAGGGGCAGGGATGCGGCCAGGGCGATGTCGAGTCCGGGGGTGCCGTAGCCGGTGCAGGAGGCGACGGCGAGCAGGCCGATGTCGTCGGCGGTGAGTCCGGCGTCCGCAAGCGCGGCTGCGACGGCCTGGTGCCCCAGGGGCGGGGCGAGTTCGGTGTAGAGGCGCATGCGTTCCCCTGTGGACATGGTGGCGATCGTCGCGAGTTCCGCGGGCTCGATGACCGAGTGGCGGTGGCGCACGCCCGCGCCGGTGAAGATGCGTTCGGCGGCCCGGCCGCCTCCGAGGTGTTCCGCGAAGAAGTCGTCCCAAAGCCGCGCTTGGTCGTAGACCGGGGGCAGCGCCGCCCCGGTGCCGATGATTCTAGCGGTCACCACGGGGACACTGGGGTTTCTGATGCTGTCACGGGCGTACTCCTCAAAGTCGACGTCGGCTCGGCCAAGCCCTGCTTAGGTCGCTTGTCAACCAGTGTCCCGCAATCGGAGAGCGGTGGCCAGACCCTGTGGTCTCAACCCGTCGCGACGCCGGTCTGGAGCAGCAGCGCGACATCGAGAACGGCGACGATCATGACCGCTCGAAAGGCCGCCGGGGAGCGCGGTTTGCGGCCCGCGATCAGTCCAATGGCGAGGACGCCGACCGCGATCGGCATGGCGCCCAGGACCAGTGGTGACGGGGCTCCGTCGGGCCCGAAGCCGAGCAGCGCCGAGGCGGTGAGGACGAGTGCCGCGGCTCCCAGCCGGCTTGCATTCGGCCCCAGGCGGTGCGGGAGGCCTCGCACTCCGGTGGCGGCATCGTCGGCGAGGTCGGGCAGGACGTTCACGAAGTGGGCGGCGGAGCCGAGCGCGGCTGCGGCTCCCATGAGCCACAGCGGCGGCCAGGGCGCGCCCGGAGCCCCCATGGAGATGAACGCCGGGAGCAGCCCGAAGGACAACGCGAACGGCACCACCGAGAATGCGGTGGCCTTGACGCCGAGGTCGTAGGCCCAGGCCGAGACGAGGGTGACCACCTGGATTCCGGTGGCCGCCGGGCCGGAGGGCAGGGCCAGCAGCACGGCGGCCAGCGCCGAGACCGCGAAGGCGGCGCGGACGACGGGCGGACGGATCTCCCCCGCCGCCAGGGGCTTGCCGACGCGGCCCACCTGCGCGTCGCGCGGGGCGTCGACGAGGTCATTGAGCCAGCCGACGGACAGCTGGCCGGCGAACACCGCCGCCGTCGCCACGACCACCGCGTCGATCGGGCGGCCCGTGCTCGCGCCGAGTCCGGCGGCGACGGCCGTGACCGCAAGGGCGGGAAGCGGATGGGACGCCCGCACCAACGCCCACAGCACGGCCGTCTGTCGATTCACCTTTGCCAGTGTGCCACCCTGGCCGAATGGCACGTTCGCTGGCGCGCAACGATCCCGCCCTCTACGACCGGCTGGCCGACCAGTGGTGGCGGCCGCGCGGTCCCTTCGCGATGCTGCACTGGCTCGCCGCAGCCAGGGGCGCCCTCGTTCCCCGCGCGGAGCGGCCGGGGGCGGTGCTGGTCGACCTCGGTTGCGGCGCAGGCCTACTCGCCCCGCATCTGGAGGGCAAGGGCTACCTGCACATCGGCGCGGACCTGTCGCTGCCGTCGCTGCGGCGGGCAGCCGAGCACGGGGTTCAGGCCGTGCGGTGCGACGTCGGCGCGGTCCCGCTGGTCGACGGCTGCGCGGACGTGGTCGTGGCGGGCGAGATTCTCGAACACGTCCCCGACTTGCCCCGGGCGCTGGCGGAGGCGTGTCGGCTACTGCGTCCCGGCGGCCTGCTCGTCATCGACACCTTGGCGGACACGGCGCTGTGCCGGTGGCTGGCCATCGATCTGGCCGAGCGGCTGCCCGGCCCGGGCCGGCACGGCTTTCACGATCCGGCGCTGCTGGTCGACCGCGAGGTGCTGGTGGAGGAGTGCGCCGCCCACGGGGTGCGCCTGAAGCTCTGCGGCATTCGCCCGTCCCTGATCGACCTTCTGGCCTGGTCGCTGCACCGCCGGAAGAGCGTTCGCATGGTGCCCGTGCCGACGACGGCGGTGCTGTTCCAGGCCTGGGGCCGCAAGGCGAATCGGCCCTATTAGGCTCCCGTGATGGCAGACCGACCCGAATTCTCGCGCGTCCCCAACGTCCATTACGTGGAGGGCGAGAATGCCGACGCCGTCGTCTACGGTCCCGGCGGTCCCGCCGACATCCATCTCGCTGAGGTCTTCAAAACCCATGGGCTCGAAGGCAATGGCTACGATTGGGAGTCGGCGGTGCACGCGGCCCTGATCGAACGCGAATCGCTGCTGGAGCGGTTCGCGTTCGCCTCGGAGAGCGGCATGTTCTGCGCCTATGGCACCGACCGGCAGGCGCTGGGCGAGGTCGCCGCGACGCTCGAACGGCTCCTGGCGCAACCGGCGAGCCTGGTCGACGCCCTGCACAGCGCCGCCGAGCACCATCTGCTGAACTAGGCGTCGATCCTGTTCTGCTGCGGCGGGGCCTCGACTCTCGGTCCCTCACTCGGGTCCAGGCTGCCGGCGACGAAGGTGTACCGCTCTCCCGACACGGACGCGATGATGGCGCCGGTGCCGAACCAGGTGAGGTCCATGCCCGCCATGCTCATCTCGCTCACATTCATTTGAAGGTGGATATTGGCGGCGGAGACCATGGTCGGGCCCCGGCGGCCCTCGATGTCTCGGATGTCGAGGAGGTTCTGGGCCATGAGCGCGTCTCGGGTGGCGGACAGGCGGGACCACCGCTCGCTCTCCCCGATGTGCTGCGCCGCCTGCCGGTGGTAGCGCAGCAGGCCGAGGCCGGACGTGACGTGCGCCTTTGCCCGGAACCAGGTGGCGCGCGAGGTCGACGCGATCAGTTCGGGCGCACCGGCGTAGAGCGCGGTGAGCATGTCGTCGGCGATCACTCGCAGCTGTCGGGCCTCGGCCGTATCGCCGGGTGAGGCGGCCGGATCCGTCACCGCTTCCATGCGGCTCCACCGTTCGTCCTGGCCGACGAGGCTCCCGAGGTCGAGTTCGAGCCCCAGGTAGTCGCGGACGTATTCGAGGTCGCGCCGGGGGCTGGCGGCGGTGAACTCCAGTGGGGCGTCGATGCCGTGGAAGGCTAGGCGTTCCGCGGCTGGCCGGTCGGCGTTGTATTGGCGCATCCAGGCGACCAGCTCTCGATTGGCGTCGAAGGCGCCGAACCCATGGGAGAAGCCCTCGCTCATCGCCGCATCGAGGGTGCCCACTCCGTCCCGGACGAAGTCGTCCACGACGAACGCCGCCACCCGGTCGGTCTCGAGCGCGAACGACCGGAAGCCGCGCTCGGCCAGCCGGGCGAACGCCTCGTTGCGGAACCGCCCGAAGGCCGGATCCCCATGGCTCGGCTCGCCGAATCCCAACAGGTCGCAAGTGTCGCTGACGAGGTCTCGAATGTCTTGAGTCATGACCTCAAACATATCGTTGAGAATGCGGTTGAGACTTGTATGGGATCTGGCCTTGGGGGTGTGCGGTAAAGTCTCAATCGATGGTGAACTTTCGGCCTGCGGATCTCGCGCGGGAACACGGCCTCTCGACCCAGGCGGTCCGCAACTACGAGCGCGACGGATTCATCCCGCCCGCCGAGCGAACTCGGAGCGGCTACCGGCAATACACCGAGGTGCACGCGGCGGCGCTCCGCGCGTTCCTCGCACTCGCCCGCGCCTACGGACACGCGACCGCCGGCGAGATCATGCACGCGCTCGGCGAGAACGATCTCGACGACGTCCTGATGGTCATCGACCGCGGCCACGAACAGCTGCTCCGCGACCGGGGCACCCTCGATGCGGTGAGGGCCGCGGTCAGGCGACTGACGGCCGGGCCCGACGACGCCCCTGTCGATTCGGCGAATCGGGCTCCCTTCAGCGTCGGTGAACTCGCGCACCGGCTTCGACTCACCCCGGCGACCCTGCGCAACTGGGAGGAGGCCGAAATCCTGGCGCCCGAACGGGACCCGGCCACCGGACACCGCCGCTACGACGCGGGCGACGTCCGCGACGCCGAGCTCGCCCACCTCCTGAGGCGCGGCGGCTACCCGCTCGACCACATCGCCGTCGTGGTCGGGCAGATCCGCAGCGCCGGCGACACCGAAACGCTCTCTCGAGCGCTGGAGGACTGGCAGCGCAGGCTGACCGACCGGGGCCTGGCCATGCTCGCGGCGGCCGCCGAACTCAGCCGCTATCTGGGCGAGCTCGAATCCCTCAGGCGCCCAAGCGAGACCGTAGGTTCCTGACCCGCCCTCGCGGTTCGGTGGCGAGCGTCATGGTGCGGCGATCACCGAATCGGGTTAGATTCGGAAATTAGCGAAATACCGAAGGACGGTTACGGTGCTCGACGAATGCAAGGCCCTGTCCAATGAGACACGGCTGCGGATTCTTGAATGGCTCAAGGACCCGGCGGCGAACTTCGCCGAAGCGGACACGGCCGAGCTCGGCGTGTGCGCCGGGCTCATCCAGCAGAAGGCGGGCACGTCGCCCTCGACCATGTCGGCGCACCTGGCGATCCTGCAACGCGCGGGATTCCTCCAGGCCACCCGTCGCGGCCAGTGGATCTACTACCGCCGCAATGAGGAACGCATCCGCTCGTTCACCGAAACGCTCCACCGCAGTCTTTAGAAAGGCAGCCGATCATGCCCGTTGCCCTGTCGATCCTCGACCTGGCGCCGATCGCGCCGGGGCGGCCCCCGCGCGAGAGCTTCGCCGCCAGCGTCGAGCTCGCCCGCGCCGCCGAGCGCGGTGGCTACCAGCGGGTCTGGTACGCCGAGCACCACAATATGCCGACGATCGCCTCCAGTGCGACGAGCGTGCTGATCGGCCACGTCGCCGAGCACACCGACTCGATCAGGCTCGGTTCGGGAGGCATCATGCTGCCCAACCACTCTCCCCTGGTGATCGCCGAGCAGTTCGGGACGCTGGAGACGCTCTTCCCCGGGCGGATCGACCTCGGGCTGGGTCGTGCGCCCGGCACCGACCAGGCCACCATGCGGGCCATCCGGCGGGACGCGACCTCGTCGGACACCTTCCCCGAGGACGTGCTGGAGCTCCAGGGGTACCTGCGCGGCAGGTCGCGGGTGGCCGGGATTCAGTCCTACCCCCGCCCCGAGGGCGAGGTGCCGCTGTACATCCTGGGGTCATCGCTGTTCGGGGCCCAGCTCGCCGCGAAGCTCGGCCTGCCGTATGCCTTCGCCTCCCACTTCGCCCCGGGCGCCCTCCACGAGGCCGCGGCCACGTACACGGAGCACTTCCAGCCTTCCGAGCAGTCGGCCGAGCCGTATCTGATCGTGGGCGTCAATGTCTTCGCCGCCGACAGCCGTGACGAAGCCCTTGCGCAGCAGAAGGTCTCGTACCGGAACCGGGCGCGGGCCTTCATCGCGAGGGGCGCGGTCGGGCGCAATTACACCGACGCCGAGATCGACGCCTTCCTGGCCTCGCCGGCCGGAGACCAGTTGTCGGCCATGACGAAGTACACGGCCACCGGCACCCCGGACGAGGTCCACGCCTATCTGGAGGACCTCGCCTCGTCCATCGGCGCCGACGAGCTGATCACCGCTCACCACGCCATCGACGTCGCCGACCGGATCCGCTCGGTCGAGCTGACCGCCGATGCGTTCTCGGCCGCCGCCACTCGCTAAGGGCCGATATCCGAGCGAAAGTGCCGCTTCTCGGAGCAGCGGAGAGGGGGCGGGCCCGCGGGCCCGCCCCCTCTCCCTATTCGATTACGCCGGGGTGGCGCCGGTGATGGTCAGCTCGTAGGGGAACGGGTCGCCCACGCCGACCTCCCACATCGGATAGTTGCGGTGCTGGGACGGGGTCGCCGCGACGACCAGCATCATATGGGTCTCGCCGCTCTGGAGCGAGAAGTCCGCCGTCTCTCCGGGGGCGAAGAAATCGCTGTACCGGACCGAGAAGTCGCTGCTCACCGCCGCGAGCCGGAAGCGCCAGTCGGCACCCGAGAGGTTCGAGGCCCCGGTGAGCTGGACCGAGACCGATCCGCCGCTCGGGTTGAGCTGGATCATGTTGTGCGCGTATTGATGCGGCGCATCGGAGTCGGCGATGCGGTACCGGTTCGAGCCGAGGCTCTGCATCAGATCGGTGTGCAGCGGACGGTAGGAGCCGCCGCTGGTCCACAGGTCGCTGCGCATCGCGGCGCCCTCGGTCCAGTCGTAGACGACCTGCCGGCCCGCATTGTCGGCAATGAGCTCGGCGAACTGGTCCTGGCTGAGTCCGAGGATTCGTTTGATCGTGTCGATCGGGTGCTCGCCCTGCTCGGCCTCCAGCCAGAACCGGTTGATCACGTCCTCACCGTAGGTCTCGGCGATGGTGTTGAACAGCATCCAGTCGCCGTAGTAGGTCTCCTGCGAGAGCCAGCGGCGGTGCTGCCGGTCGACGTAGTAGCCCGAGCCGACGACGACCTCCGGCCGCTGCATGCGGGCCATGTAGTTGGCGTGCGCCTCCCACACCGGCCCGGAGATCGGGTTGCCCGCGCCCCAGCCGCCGCCGTGGCCGGCGGCGATATTGAGGTCGACGGAGTAGCTCTGGAGAATGTGGTTGAACTCGTGCGATTCGACCCAGTCGTCCCAGATCTTGTCGTAGGGCAGGCACATGTGGCCGACGCCGATGTCATCGGGACCGGCCCAGTTCGCGGGCGGCAGGAAGTCGCCCGACCAAGTGCCGCACAGGTACAGGTTGATCTTGTACCGCGATCCCTGCTCGTGGTCGGCCGGGTCGACGAACTCCACCTGGTTCACATAGAAGTCGTAGATCTCCTCCATGTGGTCGGCGACCCATTGTGGATAGTTGTCGTAGCCGTTCTGCTGCCCCCATGCCACGGCGTCGATCGCGTCGCCCCAGCGGACGGTGAAGTTCTCCGACTCCACGAAGTTGTCCGTCTCGGCACCGGCGTCGATGAGGAACTGCGGGGTGCGGGTCTCCTTGTCGACCTGCGCGGGCGGGTCGGTCTGGTCGGGCGAGCCGGTGGTCGGGCCGTCGGTCGGATCCTCGACCGCGCCGCCGCAGCCCTCGCCGTTGATGGAGAAGGACTCGGGCGCCGCGCCCGCGCCGGTCACGGTGAGCCCGAACAGCTCCCTGGTCTGGCCCGAGGCGATGCCGGCGTTCCAGCCCACGTCCGAGCCGGTGAACGTCGTCCCCTCCTGGCTCCAGTCGACGTTCCACGCGTTCTGGACCTCGGCCCCCGGCGGCAGGTCGAACTCGACGGTCCAGCCGTCGATCCCCGACGAACCGGCGGTGAGCGAGACGTTCGCGTTGTGCCCGTTCCCCCATTCGTTGACGACCTCATAGGTGACCGAGTCGCAGGCGGCGGCGCTTGCCGGGTTCGCCGCCACCATCGCCACGGCCCCGGCGATCAACGCCATGCAGGCCGTGGCCACGACCCCGAGACGTCTCCGTCTCGTTCGAAGCAATGTCATGGTCATTGCCTCCTTCCTTTGGGCGCAATCGATCCGCGCCATCGAAAACGATTTCGGATATTCATTTAGGTCGATATTATGCCCCATGCAGCATTGGGAATGGAAGGCTCGAACCCCCCGAAAGACTTTCCGAAACCTCTGCGTATCAACGGGCCCGATCAGTCGCGGGCCGATTCCCGTTCGGTGGCGGACGTCGCGAACGCGATGGCGAGCGCCGCGGCGGCCAGCGCCGCGCCGCTCAGCGCGATGCTGCGGGTCCCGGCCTGGGCCAAGGCGAGGCCGCCGAGCGAGGAGCCGAGGGCGATGCCGACGTTGTAGGCGATCGAGGCGCCGGCCGCGGCGGTGTCGGTGCTGCCGGGGGCGAATTCCATGACGCGGTTCGTCAACGCCGGAGTCAGGGCGCCCATCGCGAGTCCGGTCAGGACGATCGCTGCGCCGGCCGCCACGGGGTTCGCGCCGAACGCGTACATGCCGATCAGCACGGCGGTCAGCAGCATCGCGGGCAGGATGACGGCGACGCGCTGGTTGCGGTCCGAGAGGTAACCTCCCACGGTGATACCGCCGAAGTCGGCCACTCCGCGAGCGAGGAGCAGGGGTCCCAATAGGAGGGCGGACATGCCGGCGACGGCCGTGATGAACTCGGAGGTGTACGTGAAGACCGCGAAGAAGCCCGCCACGGCCAGGACATTGGTGGCCAGGACCAGCGCGTAGCGACGGGCGTCGGGGGTGGTGCCGCGCCCGGCGTGCTCCTGCTCGGATCCGGCCTGCGGCAGGGCCGCGGCGAGGATGGCGAAGGCGATGAGGCTCAAGGCCGCCAGGGCGATGAAGGCGGCACGCCAGTCGACCACCTGGCCGAGCCAGGTCCCGGCGGGTACGCCCAGCATCGGGCCGAGCGACCCTCCCGTGAACACCACGGCCATGACGCGGCCGCGCACCTTGAGGGGGAACATTCCGGCGGCGACTGGCGCGACGACGGCCCAGAAGACGGCCTGGCTGAGGGCGCTGAGCACGCGGGCGGCGAACAGCAGGCCGTAACTCGGTGCGAGGGCGGACAGGACGGTCGCGCACACCAGTCCGGCCATGAGCGCGAGCATCAGCGGCCGGCGCGGAACCCGTGCCACCAGCTTGACGAGCGGCAGCGTGATGACCACGACGGTGACCGCGTAGCCGGTCACCAGGAGGCCCACCTGCGACGGCGACACCGTCAGGTCGGAGGCGATCTCGGAGAGCAGTCCCACCGGCAGGGTCTCGGCGGTGACGTAGCTGAACGCCGCGACCGAGAGCGCTAGGAGCGCCGCCACTGATCTGGGCCGGGTATTCGCCGGTGCTTCTTGCAATGACATTGAGGGGTCCTGTCTCAGCCGAGTGGCCAGGTTCGTTGGTGCAGGCCGGCGGGCAGTGCCTCGGAAACGCCGGAGGGGTGTTCCAACACGGCGTCGGTCCCGACCGGCACCTCGACCTCGACCTCCACCGCGTTCTCCGTCCAGTGCCACGCGAGTGCGGCACGGCCGTAAGGGGTTTCGTGTGCGGCGGCGGCCGAGTCCAGTCCGCTCTTGATCCCCGGCCGGAATCGTATCCCCCGCCAGCCCGGGCTGGTCGGGACGAGTCCGGCGAGGGTGCGGTGCATCCAGTCGGCGACGGCCCCGAAGGCGTAGTGGTTGAACGAGGTCATGTCGCCCGGATTGACCGAGCCGTCCGGGAGCATCGAGTCCCAGCGCTCCCAGACGGTGGTGGCGCCCATGGTGACCGGGTACAGCCAGGACGGCACGGTCCGCTGCGCGAGCAGCGCGACCGCCAGGTCCAGGTGGCCGGTGCGGGTGAGCGCGTCGAGCAGGGCCGGGGTGCCGAGGAATCCGGTGGTGAGGTGGATATCGGCCTCGCGCACCAGCTCGGCCAGGCGCTGACCGGCGGCCGCCTCCTCGGCGTGGTCGAACAGGTCGAACATGATCGCGATCGACTGGGCGGCTTGGGAATCCGAGGTCAGACGTCCCGGACCGGTGCGGTAGCGGGCGCGAAAGCCTTCGCGGGCGGCCTCCGCGCGCTCCGTCAAGGTCTCCGCCTCGGGCAGTTCCAGTTCGAGCGCCATCGCGGCGACCGCCGCCGTCGACCGGACATAGTAGGCGGTCGCCACCAGGTGCGGATCGGTCAGGCCGTTCGCCGGATCGTTCGGCGGCGCGGCAGGGTCGAGCCAGTCACCGAGCTGCCAGGAACCGTCCCAGACGTGGTCGTCGCCGGCGAGCTTGTGTTCGAGGTCGACCCAGGCCAGCGCGCTGCGCCACTGCCGACGCAGGATCTCGGCGTCACCGAAGCCGTGGAACACCGTCCACGGCACCAGCGTGGCCGCGTCGCCCCAGCCGGCCCCGGGCCTGGGCGGTGTCCACCAGTCGCCGCCGGGAACGGTCGGCACGTACCAGGGCACCGTCCCGTCGGGCAGCTGTTCGGCGGCCAGGTCGGCGAGCCAGGAGACCAGCACCCCGGAGCAGTCGTAGAGGAAACTCGCGGTGGGTGCGAAGACCTGGATGTCGCCGGTCCATCCCAGGCGCTCGTCACGCTGCGGGCAGTCGGTCGGCAGGTCCACGAAGTTGCCCCGCATGCTCCAGACCACGTTCTCGTGCAGCCGATTCAGCAGCGGATCGGAGCATTCGAACCAGCCGGTCCGGCGCATGTCGGTGTGCAGGACGCGCGCGACGATCCGGCCCTCCACCGGCCCGTCCCATCCCGTGATCTCGGCGTAGCGGAAGCCGTGAATGGTGAAACTCGGCTCCCAGGTTTCGCCGGGTGCCCCTTTGAGGACATAGTGGTCGGTGGATATCGCACCGCGCAGCGGACGGGTGCACAACTCGCCGTCGCCGTCGAGCACTTCGGCGTGGCGGAGGCGGATCTCCTCGCCCGCCTCGCCGGTCGGCTCGATTCGAACCCGGCCCACCAGGTTCTGTCCGAAGTCGACAATGAACCTGCCGTCCTCGGTCCGCCTCACGCCCACCGGCTCGACTTCCTGCGTGCAGCGCACCGGCGGGCCATTCGGTGCCGTTAGCCGGTCGAAGGCGAAGTCGCGCAGCGCGACCGGCGACCAGTCCGCGGGATCGACACCGAGCTCCGTCCAGCCCGGAATCTCGTCGCGCGCGTCGTAGCGCTCGCCTTCGAGGAGCCCCGAGGTGACGATCGGGCTCGGTGCCGCCAGCCAGTCGTCCGCGGTGGCGACGACGGTGACGGTGCCGTCCATATGGGTCACTTCGAGCTGCGCGACCAGGCTCGTGTGCTCGCCGTAGAGATTGACATGCCCGCCGCCGAAACCCAGCCGCCCCCTGAACCAACCGTCCGCCAGTTGCGCCCCGATCGCATTGGAGCCCTCACGAAGCAGCCCGGTCACGTCATAGGTGTAGTACCGGATCCGGTTCGCATAGCTCGTCCAACCGGGGCTCAGGTCGTCATCGCCGACCCGGACGCCATTGATCTCCGCGCGATAGAGCCCGTGCGCGCTCGCGTAGAGCCGGGCCGAGCGCACCGGCGATGCGAGGCGGAACTCGCTGCGCAGCAATGCCGGACGGCGCATCGCCTCCGGATCCTCATCCCACGCCGGCCCCACCGCGACCGCCTGCCAGTTGGAGGGTTCAAGCAGTCCGGTCTCCAGCGTCGCCGCCGGACTCCACTCGCTCGTCTCGCCCCCCGTGCCCTGAACGCGGACTCGGACCGAGGCGCGCCGGCGGGACCCGAGCGGTTCGAAGGGCCAGGCCACGAGCACCGACTCAGTGCCGTGGACCGCCTTGACCTGCCGCTCGCCGTCGAATTCCACCTCCAGCTCGGCGCCGGCCTGCCGCCACCATTCGGGGGCCCCGGTGACGATCCAGCTGAGCCTCGGTTCGCTCTCTCCGATTCCGAAGGCGTCCCTGTGGTGCTCGAACGTCGGTGCCGCAACGTCGATCCTGGTCACGGGTGGTATCTCCTCAGTGGTGTTCACCGAGCAGCGGCTCGGCAGGTCTCGATGAAGTCCCGCAGGACCGGGCCGGGATCGTCCGGCCAGGCCAGCGCCACCTTCGTCGGGGGAATGCCGTTCACGGGCCGGTAAACGATTCCCGGCCGGGCGTAGAAGCGGGAGGCCGACTCCGGCGCCAGTGCGATACCGTACCCGTTCGCAATGGCGCTCAACCAGTCGTCCGGATGCTCGGTCACCGCGCCGATCCGCGCCGGGTGGCCCCCACGCTGTGAAACCGCCAGCCAGTAGTCCCGCCACTCCCCCGTCTCAGCCGGCGCCGCCACGAACGGCTCGTCCAGCAGATCAAGGAAGTCGAGCACCGGCCGCTCCGCCAGCGGGTGGGCCGCCTCCATTGCCACGCAACGGGGTTCGGTCAGCAACTCCTCCAGGTTCCAGTGTTCCTGGCCGGCGAAGGGCAGGCGCACCAGGGCGGCGTCGACCTCGCCGCCAGCCAGCCCGGCCGTCGGGTCGGACCAGGACGACTGGCGCATCTCGACCCTCCACTGGGGCCGGAGCTTGGCGAAACCGGCGATGATCTTCGGCGTGGCCTCGTTGGCGGCGCTGGCCAGGAAGCCGATGCGGAGCACCTTGGCCTGTCGGGCGGCCTCGGCCTTGACGGCCCGCTGCGTCAGGTCCCACCCCTCCAGCAGGCCGGGAACGCGGTCGGCCAGGACCCGGCCCGGACCCGTCAGGGCCATCCCGGATTTCGAGCGGGCGAACAATTCCACCCCCAGCTCGCGTTCGAGCTGCTTGACCTGCTTGGTCAGGGCGGGTTGGGAGACGTACAGGCGCTCGGCCGCGCGAGTCAGATTGCCCTCTGCCGCGACGGCGGCGAAATAGCGGAGCAAGCGGGTGTCCACATCCATAACCTCACGTTATAGATACAGGTATTGGTCGAACGGCCCGACCGGGGACAGACTCGTAGCATGTTCACCGCCTACCTGATCGTCACGCTGGTCACGATCGCGGCCAACGCCGCCGAGGCCGTCGCCAACTTCGCCAAGATCCCGTTCGTCAGGAACAATGTGACCGCAATCGACGGCTCGGTGTCCTGGCTGCCATGGCTCGGAATCGCCAAGGGCGCCGCCGCCGCCGGCCTCACGCTCGGACTCCTCGGCTGGGAGCCGCTGGGACTGGCCGCCGCGATCGGCCTGGTCGTGTTCTTCATCTGCGCCATGGTCGCCCACATCCGCGCGAAGGTCTTCTACAACATCTACGGCCCGATTCTCTTCCTCGGACTCTCGATCGCGACCCTGGCCCTGATGCTGGCGCAGTGAGCACCGGCGGGAGGCCCGACCGGGCCTCCCGCCGGTCATCGATCTTCGCCGCGTCAACTACTCCTCCGAGGCGAACAGGGTCGCGGCCTCTTCGAAGAACAGATCGGCCGCCGCTTCCGGGGTCAACTCCGCGTACTGGACCTGCTCGTAGATCTCGGTGTACTTGGCCTCGATCGCACCGGCGGCGGCCGGCGGGGCGGGCGGCGACGGGGCGACGTACTCCGCGACGCTCTCCTCGTAGTCGAGAATGGCTTGCGAGGCCTCGTCCAGCTCGACGCTCTCCAGGCCCACATTGGTGGCCGGGATGCCGCGGTTGGTACCGAGGATCGCGATCGCCTCCGGGTCGGTCAGGCAGAACTCGATCAGCTTCGCGGACGCTTCGGCGTTCTCCGAGTTCGCCGCGATGACGAACTGCATCGAGGGCTTGCGGTAGATGCCCAGGTTGTTCGGGTCGGAGGTGGGCGGCGCGGCCAGCGCCAACTGCCCACCGGCCTCCTCCACTGCTGGCCAGAGGCCGGTCACGGCGCTGTCCCAACGGATCTCGGAGGCGAGTGTGTCCTCCACCATACCGTCAGCCGTCCAGGAGGACGCCTCCTCGAAGGTGGGGATGTCGCCGGCCTCGATGTGTGGCGCCGACGTCTCCCACCAGGCGAGCAACTGATCCTTCGTGAAGCCCAGGGACGCACTGTCCTCGGTGTAGAAGCTCGCGCCCTGCTGGTACAGCCACATCTCCAGGAACAGGTAGGAGCGGGCCCAGTCCTCGGCGCCCCACTTGCCCTCGCCTAGTGCAGCGGTCAGGGTCCTGATGGTCTCGCCGTATTCCTCCCAGGTGTGGCCGGGCTGGGGGGCGTCGATGCCGTGCTCGGCGTACCAGTCGGCGCGGTAGATCAGGCCGAGGTGGTTGGCCGCCACGGGGACGGCGATGAGTTCGTCGTCGATCTTGCCGGTGTCCAGGAGTCCTTCGCGGAAGTCGGAGGTGTCCACCACGCCTTCGAGGGGCAGCAGCATGCCGTTGGTGGCGAACTGGCGCAGGCGCGGATAGTCCATTTGGAACACGTCGGGCAGGTCCTGGGAGACCATGCGGGTGGTCAGGCCCTCCCAGTAGACGGGGTAGTCGGCGAAGCTGGCACGGACCTTGATGCCCTCGTTCTTCTGCTCGAACAGGTCGACCGCCTGCTGGGTGATCTCGGCGCGCGCCTCGTCGCCCCACCATTCGAAGCCGATGGTGACGGGGTCGTCGGCGGTGCCCGCCGGTCCGTCGTCCCCGCAGGCGGCGGAGGCACCGAGGGCAGCGGCAGCGGTGGCCCCGGTCAGGAGCGTGCGGCGTCGGGCACGAGGGGAATGTCGGATCATCGTTGATCCTCGCTTTCTTTTGAGGGTGTGCTGAGGGGAGTAGGGAGGGTTGTCGATTGATTGAATCGTTTCATTTGTTTCGATACAACATAGAGCGCGTTTTCCAATTCTGTCAAGACCCGGCTATGCCCGAGTTCCCCCCATAGATCAGTGCCTTGAGGACGTGACGACCCGGTTCGAGGACGCCCCGCAGGACCGGCAGGACCGTGGACGGCCAGTACAAATGCGTGCCGGGCATCGGGACGATGAGCTCGGCCTTGCGTTCCCCGGTTCCGTCCACAATCTCGCTTCGAATGTCCTGGGAGGCGACCAGGATCCGGTCTTCGCTGACCTCGGCGACATGGCCGTCGAGCGGGACGCACCAGCCGCCTTCGCCGGTGTAGAGCTCGCGCTCGGTCTCGATGACGTGGACGCGGGCGTGCCAGCCGTCGACGGCCGCTTCGAGTGAGGTCGTGACGGTGACGTCCTCCCAGGGCTGCCAGGCGACGGTCAGGACGCCCTTGTCGTCAATGGCCCCGTCCTCGGAGTCCTCACGGCCTCTCCAGTGGCGCCCGTCCTCCGAGAGCATCAGGGCCCCATCGGGAACCGCGCACTCCAGGCCCGGACCGGCCACGGAATGGGAGAAACCGGCGAGAGTCGAGTAGGCGAACTTGGCGTAGGTCTCCTGGCCGCCGCGCATCTTCGGGCGCCAGGCCTGGCCATTGAGGCGCGTGACATTGCCGCCGGTGTCGCGAATGTGGACGGCGCGGGCGGCCTTGTGGGGCTCGACCACGGGCGCGGGTTCGGCGGCCTCCGAGGTCCAGAACGGATGGTCGGCGCCGGCCAGCAGTCCGGTGAAGATCTTCATTGCCCACCAAGGGGACCCGGCGGTGAGGTACTGCTCCACGAGCGCGTCGTTGGGGTAGACGTAACCGACCGTGAGGCGGCCCTCGGGGTCGAGGATGGGCTTGTCCCACCACCAGTCGAGATGACGGCGGGCGAAACCGGCCGCCTCGGCCCACGGAACCGCCTCGACATTCGCCGCCGCCAAAGCACCCCACAGCGAGCCCTGCGCGAAGCGGTAGCCGAGACTGCGGCCGTACGGGACCGCGGCACCGTCAGAGGCGAACCACGACCGGAACTTCCGCGCAAAGCCCGACGCGGCCTCCACATAGCGGTCATCGCCGCAAAGCCGAAAGTGCAGCAGCGCATAGGTATGGAACGCGAAGGGATTGTAATAATCGACTCTGCCGTTCGGGCCGTCCTCGAAGACAGAGCCGCCGATGGCGAACTCCCCCAGTCGATTGAGGTGGGCGGCCGCGGTCGCGGAATCGTGTTCGACGCCGATCCGGTCGAGTCCGTGCCCGGCGAACACCGGGAAGTAATGCCAGTTGTTGTCGACCACGCCGGTGGCGTAGGCCGCGCCGAGCCAGGCGGCGACATTGTCCTTGGCCTTGGGTGCCAAGGGCTCCCACAGCTTCTCGGGTGCCAGGGCGAGACCCCAGCCGACCGCGGCGGCCTCGACGCTGCGCTGGTTGGCGTGGGTCAGATCCCCGACGTACCAGTCGTCGGCCGGGTCCAGCGCGCGTGCGAGGGTTCCGGCGAGCTCGGTCCAGAGCTCGTCCGGGACGGCGTCTTTCATTCCGGCGAATCCCCACAGCGGGCGGGTGAGCAGCTCGAACCAGTTCTCGCCATGGGAATGGTTGGACATTGTCACCGGCATCGCAGCAGGTCCGGCCGCCGCCAGCTCGACGGCGGGCCGCCCGATCGCCAACGCGGCGACCTCCCAACCGGAACGGGTGGGTTCGAGCGGACCGAAGACGCGAAAGGGGGAGGTCACAACGGCACACGTTATCAAGCCGGGCGTGGGAGGGCAACCATCCGCCGTGGCGACTAGTCCCGATGCCGTTCGGGTTCGTTCCGGGCAGCTATTCAACTTGGGTTCGGACCCTCAGCGATGACAAGGTGGCGAGCCTGTCGCCGGTGCACCGCCGGGCTCTGGTGGCATCTTCCTTGCGGTTCGGGCGGTCACCGATGGAGTGGCGGGGAGGGCCGGTCGGGGTGGTCTGCCGGGCCGGGGCTTGGTCGTCGGTCCGGGTTCGAGCCCTCAGCGAAGGAGCGATGAAGGGGGCAGTCCCGGGTGCGTTGCCGGGCCCGGGCCGGTCATCGGTCGGCGTTCGGGCCCGCAGCGAAGGAGTGGTGAAGGGGCCGGTCCCGGGTGCGTTGCCGGGCGCGGGCCGGTCATCGGTCGGGGTTCGGGCCCGCAGCGAAGGAGTGATGAAGGGGCCGGTCCCGGGGGCGTTGCCGGGCCCGGGCCGGTCTTCGGTCGGGGTTCAAGCCGTCAGCGATGAAGCGGTGGCAATGTGGTTGCCGGTGCGCCGCCGGGGCCGGCCGGTCGTCGGTTGGGGTTCGGGCCCTCAGCGATGGAGTGGTGAATGGACCGTCCCAGGGTGCGTTGCCGGAGTCGGGCCGGAATGCGTTGCGCCGGGGCCAGGCTCGGCGGAGCGGCGACCCGGGCGGGGCCGGTGGCCTCTGCCGCCGGGCCTTGCGCGCGGGTGTGTCGGCGGGGGCAGGCGCGAGGCGCCGTCGAGCTCGAGCTCGGGTCCGTCATGGTCGCCTTGCCTCCTTCCCTTGTCCCGCTTCGGACATCACGCGTCAGCCCTAGGCCCTCGTGCCGCTCGGTCGTGCGCTTCGCCCCCCCTTCAGGGGCTTCGCATTTGCCGCCGGTCCCATCCGGCCAGGTGAAACCCACCAAGGAGCATCACTTTCACCGATCCGTTCGGCCAAACCAGACCCACCGAGGAGCCTCCCGTTCACCGGTCGGTGCCGGTGGAACGATGCGGTTCAACGAGCGTCCCGCTGACCGGCTGGTCCGGCCGTGTTCTGGTCGCTTCCTTCCCGTGCCCCGTCTGGTGTGCAGGCGGGTTCGGTCGGAGAGGCTCCCCGGGCCTCGGCCTGGCACGCTCCGTATCGCCCTCCGCAGAGGGTGTGTCTCGTATGTAGGTCCGGCACGCTCCGCGGGTCATTCCTTGGAG
>NZ_STGY01000034.1:793-6284 GCF_004912275.1 Glycomyces buryatensis | reverse complement strand
GCTTACGAGGGCAACATCCGCAACGGCAACAACATGAGCGGGGCCCGTGACAATATGCCGATCTCCGGCCACTGGTCCGAAGAGCAGTTCCAGGAGCTGCTGGAGAACGCCTACCCGCCGGTGAACTAGTCAGACGGGCAGCGAGGCGCACCGAAGGGTGCGAACCGCGGCCGCCACCCGATTCCCGCCCGCCCGGCCCGCGCAGGCCGGCGGGTGGGGATCGGACCCGATACTTGGTTCCTTCCAGGTGAAAAAAGCCGGGCCCCGCCATTCGGCGGGGCCCGGTTCTCCGTTTATCGAGGTATGCCGAGCGCGGGGGTTCGACGCCCTCGGTGATGCGGCCGGCTCAGTCGCGCGGCCGCAGGCCCTGGAACAGGTTGTCCACGACCCGCTCGGCGAGGTCGGGGCCCCGTAGCTCCGAGTGGTGGCCGTAGACCTGGACGGACACGATCGGGGCGACGATCATGACCGTCGTCAGATCGAGGTCGAGGTCGTCCCGCAGTTCGCCGCGTTCGATGCCGAGCCGCAGTACGTTCTTGACCAGTTCCCTCCGGCGCCCGTGGAACTCGTCGTGGAACTTCCGCAGTTCCGGATTGGTCCTCAGTTCCAATGCGAGGCAGGTCATCACGGCGTTCTCACGCGGGCTGAACTGCTTGCGCATCCGGCGGGCGATGATCAGTAGGTCGTCGCGGACCGAGGTGTGCGGGAGGTCGTAGTCGATGGGCGCCTTCATGGATTCGACGGCCTCGGCGACGAGCTCCTCCTTGGAGGACCAGCGCCGGTAGATGGTGGCCTTGGAGACGCCGGAGCGCTCGGCCACGGCCTCCATGCTGACGTCCTTGATCGTCCCCCGCTCGGCGATGAGGTCGAGCGCCGCATCGATGATCGAGCGGCTCACCGCTTGGCTGCGCGGGCGGCCCTTGGTGTGGGTCGCCCGCGCAGCGAACCCGGATTCGGGGACGGCAGGATCCGCGGGTACGGCTGGTACAGCGGGTCGTCCTGTGTCGCTGAGCTCGGGTTGCATGGGATCGATTATCTCTTAGACTTCGCTGAGAGCCGGTTCGGTTGCCCGTTCGCTCTCAGGGGCCTGGGTTTCCTTGCGCGCCTTGCCGGGGAAGAACGCGGCGATCACGATGATCCCCACGATCGCCACGGCGATCGCGGCGTACGCCGTGGTGTGCAGGGCGGTGAGGAACGACTCGTTCGCCGCCTGCGAGACCGCTGCGGCCGCCTCCGGCGGGACCGCTCCGGATTCGAGCGCGCCGTAGGTGGTGGAGATGTCCGACCGGGCGGCCTCGGGCAGCTGCGGGGCCGCGTCGCTGATCTCGGACCGGTAGGCCTGGGCCATGACGGTGCCGAGGACCGCGACGCCGAGGGCGCCGCCGACCTGGCGCAGGGTGTTGGCCAGCGCCGAGCCGACTCCGGCCTGCTCCTTGGGGACCGAGGACATGAGCGTATTCATCGCCGGGGGCATGAGGTTCGACATGCCGATGCCGGTGATGGCGAACTGGGCGATCAGGACCCACACCGAGGTGTCGATGTCCAGCACGAGCGCCGAGATCAGGAAGTTCGAGATGACCAGGAGCATCGCGACGATGCCGACGGCCTTGGCGCCGAAGCGCTGGACCATCGCGTTCGAGGCGGGCGCGAAGATGAGCATGGCGGCGCCCATCGGCAGGAACAGCAGGCCGGTTTCGAGCGGGGAGTAGCCGCGGACGATCTGGATGTAGAACGTCATGAAGAAGAACAGGCCCATCATGCCGAAGAAGGTCAGCGCGATGATGGCCGAGGAGGCCGAGAAGCGGCTGTTCTTGAACAGCTTCATGTCGAGCGAGGCGTAGGAGACGCTTCGCTCCCACAGCACGAAGCCGATCATGACGAGTACGCCGAAGCCGATGGTGCCCCAGACCTCGATGTCGCCCCAGGTGCCTCGGTCGCCGGCTTCGATGATGCCGTAGGTGAGGCTGACCAGTCCGATGACGGACAGGAGCATGCCGACCAGGTCGGGCCTGGCCTGGCGTCCCTTGGATTCGGGGGCGAGGATGAGGATGGCGACGATGCCGAAGGCGACGATGGGGACGTTGATCAGGAAGACCGAGCCCCACCAGAAGTTCTCCAGCAGCGCGCCGCCGACGATCGGGCCGATGGCGCCGCCGATGCCGACCGCGCCGGTCCAGATGCCGAGGGCCTTGGGGAAGTCCTTGGCGGAGAAGACGTCTCGCAGCATGGAGAGCGTGGAGGGCATCATGGCCGCCGCGCCGAAGCCCATGAGGGCCCGGTACCAGATGAGCTGGTCGGGGGTGGAGGCGTAGGCCGACAGCAGGGAGGCGACGCCGAAGATGACGAGGCCGCCCAGGAGCATGCGCTTGCGTCCGACCCTGTCGCCGATGACGCCGAAGGCGAAGAGGAAGCCGGCGAAGACGAGCGTGTAGGAGTTGATCATCCAGGCCAGGTCGCTCTGGCTGGCGCCGACGCCCTCGGGTGCGGGGGCGGCGAGGGTCTTCATGGCGACGTTGAGGACGGTGTTGTCCAGGACGACCACGATGAGGCTGACGACCAGCACGCTGAGGATCGCCCACCGCCTCGGGTGGCCCTTGTCCTCGGCGGGCGACTGACCCCCGGGGACGATCTCTGGTTCGGAACGGGTTTCGCTCACTGGGGTTTCCGTTTCTGTCTGTGGATTCGCGGTGTTGAGGTGTTGTGGTGTTCAAATCTCGCTGTTCGCGGGGAGCTCGCCGAGGGCTCTACTCCGCGGACCGCGGTGGTGTTGAATTCGAGCCTAAGCCATTCCGAAACGATACGGTACCGTATCGTAATGTACGTCACAGGAAACGGTAGCGCCCGAGTATGACAATTCGAGGTCGAGTCGGCCGGATCCGAACCACACCCGGTCTTTCCGCGAACCGCGGCGATCCATGGAGTGGTTGAATGGGCGACGTGGCTGCAAAGTTCCCGTACGAAGACCTCCAGTCGTTCCTCGCCGCGCTCGAGGCGGACGACGACCTCAAACGCGTGACCGTCGAGGTCGATCCCAACCTCGAGATCTCCGAGATCACCCAGCGGGTGATCCGGGAGGGCGGGCCGGCGCTCCTGTTCGAGAACCCCTCCGGCGCGGACATGCCCGTCGCGATCAACCTGTTCGGTACCGAGCGCCGCATGGCCAAGGCCCTCGGCGTCGAGTCGCTGGACGAGATCGGGAAGCGCATCGGCGAGCTCGCCAAGCCCGAACTCCCGGTCGGCTGGGCCGGCATCCGCGACGGACTCGGCAAGCTCATGCAGCTGAAATCCGTGCCCCCCAAGAAGATCCGCAAGGCACCCTGCCAAGAGGTGGTGCTGCGCGGCGACGAGGTCGACCTCAATCGGCTTCCGGGACTGCAGGTATGGCCCGGCGACGGCGGCGTCTTCCACAACTTCGGGTTGACGCACACCAAACACCCGGAGACCGGCAAGCGCAACGTCGGCCTCTACCGGCTCCAGCAGCACGACGAGAAGACCATCGGTCTGCACTGGCAGATCCACAAGAACTCGACCGGCCACTACGCCGAGGCCGAGCGGCGCGGCGAGCGTCTGCCGGTGGCCGTCGCGATCGGGCCGGATCCCGTCATGGCCTACGCCGCGACCGCACCCCTGCCGCCGGACATCGACGAATATCTCTTCGCAGGGTTCCTGCGCGGCGAGCGCGTCGAGATGGTCGACTGCCTGACCGTGCCGCTCCAGGTCCCGGCGACCTCGCAGATCGTCCTCGAAGGCTGGGCCGAGCCCGGCGAACGGATGGACGAGGGGCCCTTCGGCGACCACACCGGCTTCTACACTCCGGTCGAGCCGTTCCCGGTGATGCACATCGAGGCGATCACCATGCGCGAGAACCCGATCTACCACACCATCGTCACCTCGGCCCCGCCCCAGGAGGACCTCGGGCTGGGCAAGGCGACCGAGCGGATCTTCCTGCCGCTGGTGCGGATCATGATCCCCGAGGTCGTCGACTACGACATGCCCGAGGCCGGGGGCTTCCACAACTGCGTCATCGTCTCGATCGACAAGAAGTTCCCGAAGCAGGCGCAGAAGGTCATGAGCGCGATCTGGGGGCTGCAATTGATGAGCCTGACCAAGCTCATCATCGTGGTCGACGCCGACTGCGACGTCCACGACTACCGCGAGGTGGCGTGGCGGGCGTTCGGGAACACCGACTACGGGCGCGACGTGACCGTGACCGAGGGCCCGGTCGACCACCTCGATCATGCTTCCTACCACCAGTTCTGGGGCGGGAAGATGGGCATCGACGCGACCGCGAAGTGGCCCGAGGAGGGCTACACGCGCGGCTGGCCCGAACCGATGAGCATGAGCTCGGCGGTGAAGGCCACCGTGGACAGACGCTGGAAAGAGTACAAGCTTGACTGAGATTGCCCCCAGACCCAACCCGGTCAAGGACTTCCTGAAGCTGGTCGCCTTCGAGCACTCGGTGTTCGCACTGCCCTTCGCGTACCTGTCGACCCTCACCGTCATGCGGCTGGAGGACGCCTTCAGCTGGTGGGTGCTGCTCCTCGTCACCGTCGCCATGGTCGCGGCCCGCACCCTCGCCATGGCCGCCAACCGGATCATCGACCGCCAGATCGACGCGCAGAACCCGCGCACCGCGCAGCGGGAACTCGTGACCGGCAAGGTCAGCCTGAAGACCGCCTACATCGGATGCGCGGTCAGCCTGGTCGTCCTGCTCGTCGCGGCCGGCCTGCTCAACTGGCTGTGCCTGGCGCTGAGCCCGCTCGCCGTCGCCCCGCTGATCATCTATCCCTACGCGAAGCGCTTCACGAACTACCCGCACGCGGTCCTCGGCCTGGCTCAGATGGTCGCCCCCGTCGGCGCCTGGCTGGCCGTCACCGGTTCATTCGAGGGCTCGGGCCCGGCGATCGTTCTCGGTGCGGCCGTTGGGCTGTGGATCGGCGGCTTCGACCTGATCTACGCCTGCCAGGACGTGGAGGTCGACCGCGAGATCGGCGTCCACTCCACCCCCGCGCGGTGGGGCGTCAAGGCGGCGCTGCACGCGTCATCGGTCACCCATGCCGTCGCCTGGCTGCTGTTCGCCTGGTTCGGCGCGCTGACCGGATACGGCCTCGTCTATTGGATCGGCCTGGCCATCGTCGCCGCGGCACTGGTCTATGAGCACACCATCGTGAAACCGAATGATTTGTCGAAGGTCGGCCGGGCCTTCTTCACTGCCAACGGCTTCGTGGCCCTGGCCCTGTTCATCGCCGCATTGGTCGACCTGCTCCTGCGCTGAGCAGCGGCAGCGGCAACGGCAACGGCAACGGCAACGGCAACGCTGTTTAATTTCATGTAACTACGGTTCATGCAAGGCGATCAGCGACGGAGAGCGGTGGCGGCGCGGTCCAGGGTGCGCCTCCGGGCCCCGGTGGCATCGCTCTTGCGGTTCAAGCAGTCAACGAAGGAGTGGTGAAGGAACCGGTCCCGGGTGCATTGCCGAGGTCGGGCCGGC
>NZ_STGY01000034.1:0-680 GCF_004912275.1 Glycomyces buryatensis | reverse complement strand
TGAAGCGGTGGCAATGCGGTTGCCGGTGCGCCGCCGGGGCCAGCCGGTCGTTGGTTGGGGTTCGGGCTCTCAGCGATGGAGTGGTGGCGGGCCGGTCCGGGGTGCGCCGCCGAGGCCGGGTGGCATTTCCCTTGCCGTTCAGGCCCGCAGCGACGGAGGGACGGGGAAGACCGGTCGAGGTAGCCTGCCGGGGCCGGGCCGGATTGTGCCCGGCGGAGCCGGTCGGCCGTGTGGTGGGGGCGCTGGCCGGGGCCGGTGGCCTCCATCGCCGGGCCTCCCGTGCGGAAGTGTCGGCGAGGAAGGGGTGCGGCGCGGTCAAGCTTGAGTCCGTCATGATCTGCATGGCCGTGTCTCCCTTCCCTTGTCCCGCTTCGGGCATCACACATCGGCTTCCCTGCCCTCGGTCTTCGTGCCTGTCGGTCGTGCGCTTCCCCTTGAGGGGCTTCGCGTCTGCGCCGGTCCCATCCGGCCAGGTGCAGCCCGCCAAGGAGCATCACTCGCACCGGTCGGTCCCGACCGGGCAAAGGCCCACCGAGAGGCCTCCCGCTGACCGGCCCTGTTCCGGTGGAACGGTGCCGTTCAACGAGCGTCCCGCTGACCGGCTGGTCCGGTCGTGTCCTGGTCGCTTCGGTCCCGTGCCCCGTCTGGTGTGCAGGCGGGTTCGGTCCGGGAGGCTCCCC
>NZ_STGY01000038.1:442-742 GCF_004912275.1 Glycomyces buryatensis | reverse complement strand
CAGTCGTGCCAGGCGCACCCGCCCGCCTGCTCGGCTTCGAGTTTCCTGCGCAGCGCGGTGTTGGGGAGGCGTTCGGCTCGTCCGAGGTCGACCACTTCCCCGGTCGCAAAGTCGAACACCATCGGGATGACGCTGCCCTCGCAGGCGAGGAGGCGGGCCTTGGCGACCGAGACCGGCCGGCCTTCGAGGGTGGGGACCCGGCCGGTGTCGTTGCCTTGCAGGGTCTCCAGGTCGCACAACAGCGAGAGTGTCGCGGTGTGCCCGTGCCGGGTGGGTGCGTCGGGGCTGGCCCCGTATGAG
>NZ_STGY01000038.1:0-299 GCF_004912275.1 Glycomyces buryatensis | reverse complement strand
TTCGCGGCGGCGGGCAGGTCGCCGTCGGCATCCGCTTCGTCTTGGCGGGGTGGGGGGACGGCGGTGGCGAGCAGCTTCGCGAACAGCGCACCGGTATCGGCCGAGAGCTGTCCGCCCAGGCCCCACATGCCGTTGTCCTGTTCCCACACGTCCAGCTACTGCAGCGACTGCTCACCGAGCCCTTCGAACAGCTCGGCCGAGTCGGCCAACGAGGCCTCGATCTCGGCCAGGTGCGCCTTCAGCTCGGTGAAGGACGCGTGCGCGCAGTACTGGGCCACCAGGGCCTCGGGAGTCGGGCA
>NZ_STGY01000063.1 GCF_004912275.1 Glycomyces buryatensis | reverse complement strand
GTGGCTTCAAACGGTACGACCCCAGACTGACAGCAATGGCTAAGACCGCTTTCGATCTTCCGCCGGGTGGGGAGCGCCGCATGGGCTCATTCAAAAGGGGCCCGGCCGCCTTCACCGTCTTCAAGATCAGCGGCCACCCGGCTCCGAACCGCTACCGCGTCGACTGCGATGACGGCAACGGCCCCAATGAGGTCTGCACCTTCTCGAACAAACCCGGCGAGCCCACCAAATGGCGCGGCGCCTGGAACGGCGACGAATGGTGCCAATGGATTCAGGAGCAGGCCCGCAAGGTCATCGCGGAGGCCTAAGCGATGTCCCGGAAGTTGAGGTATCGGGGGAGCCGAGCGGCTGCCTGTTCGTTCGTACACCGTGCGGTGGTGCCGCTCGACCTCTTCCTTCAGTTGGCGTGTTCGACGACGTCAAACAGGTAGCCGGCCGGGTCTCGCATCGTGGTCCAGGTCGTGCCGAACTCGGAACGTCGGGCAACCACTGCTGCGCCCATCCCGACCAGTCGACCGATCTCCGCTTCCATTTCGGGGGTCTCCAGATCGACGTGCACGCCTTGTCCCGACTGTGGCATCTCATCCACGGCCTGCAGGAAGAGCGAGATGGAGTCGTCGGCACCGAGCAGGATCCACGTCTTCTCATGCGCCAAGCGGCGAAGGCCCAGCGCCTCCGACCAGAATGCCTCCGCGGCCGCAAGATCCACAACGTTGAACACGATCGTGCCGAGCCGCAGCTTGGCGAGGGAAGTATGAGTCACCGCCGCAGCTTACGGACAGGGTGCGGAGCGCAGTCACGCCCTGCTAGCTCGTCTGACATCTGGGACACCGCCCGAGGGCAACTTGCTGGCGCTGATCGCGCAAAGCAGCTGAGCTCTCTCCTGATCTCATTGGGACGCATGGGATCATGCGTGCGTGGTTGGTGTGATCAGTGCGGCGGACGAGACGATGGTGCTCCTGTTCAGCGGGTTGAACCCGCGCCTGTTCGCCAAGCTCGTCCGCCAGCTCCGCCGAGAGGGCGCCGACCCCGCGCTCAAAGGCCGGCCCTGGAAGCTGACCTTCGAGGACCGGGTGCTGCTGGTCGCCGCCTACTGGCGCACCAACCTCACGATGCGTCAGCTCGCGGCCTTGTTCGGGACCTCCAATAGACCAGATCAGGGCGCGGTCGACTGCCTGGTGCGTCTGCAACTGCGGTGATCTCGATGGATTGCCCGTGTGCGGTCAGCCGCGGTGGAATTCGAGCGGGAACTGCCATGTGGGGTAGGCATCTTGCAGAGTGGGGGCGAGACGGTTCCAGTCCTCGGCCGTCAACACTGTCGGCGCGGCAATGGTGACCTGCCCGGACTTGATGCTGAAACCCCAACTGAACCCTGCCAGGGCGCGGGCCGTGAAGCTGGGGACTTCCGGACCGCGACACAAGAAAGCATGCGCGGTCCACTCCAGATCGGCGCGGGAAATCCGAGATGGGGCGTCGAAGAGAGTCGGTTTGTGGCCTGCGAAGCAGAAGGGGTGCGGTAGGGAACCGAGGCTGTCGAGCGGGTCCATCTCGAAATCCTTGCCGCCGGAGGCATTGTCGGTCGAGCGGACCGCCTGAATCCAGCCGAAGAAGGCGTTGTAGCCCTGCCCGGCATAGTCGACGAGCGCAGTGCAGTGCGGCAGATCGGTCGCGCCCGAACCGGTGCCGACCTCGTCAGGGTCTCCGGTTGGGGCGATGTCGATGTGGATTTGTCCGGACAGCTCGGCATCGCTGAATGGGATTCTCATGATCGACAACGTAACCACAGCTCGGCCTACGCCCGCAATTGCGCCTCCGTGATGACGGCACGCTTGGCGGCCTCGGCCACGATCAGGTCGGCAGTCTCCTCCGCGGTCAGCTCGCCTGAGTCGAGCCACCAGCCCAGATCACCCAGTTCCCGTCGCTGGTTCTGGGCCAACGGGGCGAAGTCGTACCCGACTCCGCCGATCTGGCGGGTCTCGTTGCGGTGCCGGGCCACCTCCAGCGGCGGGCACAGCACGACCAGCATCAGCGGCCGTGCCCGCAACCGCCCCGCGATGAAGGCCAGTTCCTCTCTCGTCTCCACGACTTGGTCGACCACTGGAGTGATGCCCGCCTCGGCGAAGTTGTCCGCGGTCGAGCACACGTTGACCATCCGCAGCCGCAACTGCCGCTTGCCCTCGGGCCCGGGGTTCCAGTTGCCCTCGTGGTCGAGCATGTTCGCCCAGCCGCTGACGAGCATCATGCCGAACACGTCCGCGTCCAGCCGGGCCGCGCGCGGCAGCCGCTCGGCCACCATCTGCGTCACCGTGGTCTTGCCCGCCCCGGGCGTGCCGGTGATCAGCAGGCATCCGGCCAGATTCTCAACAGTCTCAACGTCAGTCATCGCAACAGACTGCCCCAGACTCGGAGCGGCCGCAAACCGAATTCTGCCCAATGGACGAAGCGGGGCTGACAGTCAGTGAAGCTTCGGGCCTTCGCCGATGGAGTGGTGGCCGGCCGGTCGCCGGTATGTTGCAGGGCCCGGCAGCGTTTCCATTGCGGTTCAGGCAGTCAACGACGGAGTGGTGTAGTGACCGCCCCTGGGTGCGTTGCCGGGGTCGGGCCGGTCTTCGGTCGGCGTTCGAGCCGTCAGCGATGGAGTGGTGGCAATGCGGTTGCCGGTGCGCCGCCGGGGCCGGCCGGTGGTCGGTTGGGGTTCGGGCCTTCAACGATGGGGTGGTGGAAGGTCGGTCCTGGGTGCGTTGCCGGGGTCGAGTCGGAATGCGTTGCGGCGGGGCCAGGCTCGGCGGAGCGGCGACCCGGCCGGGGCCGGTGGCTTCCGCGGCCGGGCCGCGCGTGCGGGGCTGTCGGAAGGGGTAGGCGCGAGGCGCGGTCGAGCTCGAGCTCGGGTCCGTCATGGCCTGCATGGTCGGCATGGTGTTCATGGCCGTCGTGCCTCCTTCCCTTGTTCCGCTTCGGGCATCACGTATCGGCCCTAGGCCTTCGCGTCGCTCGGTCGTGCGCTTGCCCCCGTTCAGGGGCTTCGCGTCTTCCGCCGGTCCGTTCCCCGGCCGGGCCAAGCCCATCGAGGCGCCTCCCGCTCACCGGTCCGTTCGGCTCACCGGTTCCGTTCCGGCAGAGCGAGGTCGATCAACGAGCGTCCCGTTCACCGGTCCGTTCCGGTGGAACGTTGCCGTTCAACGAGTGTCCCGCTGCCCGGTCCGTTCGGCCGAGCACAGCCCCACTAACGGGCATCGTGATCACCGGCCGGTCCTGTCCTTGCCACCGCCTTCCCGTGTCCTTGTCGCTTCGGTCCCGTGCCCCCTCTGGTGTGCAGACAGGCTCCGCTTGGGAGACTTCCCCGTCCTTGGCCTGGCACGCTTCGCATGCCCTGCCGTAGAGGGTGTGCTTCGCCTACAGGTCCGGCACGCTCCGCGGGTCATTCCTTGGAGGGCATGCCTCGCCCCTCGGCCCAGACACCGCTCACAGCCCCTTCCGAACAGGGCGTGCTTCGCGACTATGCCTGGTAGCGCATGACTCCCGCTATGGTCGGCGTTG
>NZ_STGY01000042.1:97682-163907 GCF_004912275.1 Glycomyces buryatensis | reverse complement strand
CTCGAGACGGCCCCGTCACATTATTCCTATAAGGACCCTTAGCCATATGCACATGCTGCCACCGGCATACGCGAATCCGGGACATAAAGCGTGTGGCGGTCGCACGGGGTGGCTGCCCCCGACGCCGCGCCGGCGCGACAGTCGGCGCGTCAGTGCGATGACAGGGCCGTGTCAGCGCCCGGGGTCAAAGTACTCACATGCCCGGAACGCAGCAGGCGAACCGGGATGCGAGACACCGAACCGCTTTCAAAGGATCAATCAGACGACCGTTATCTCTGCCTCCAACCCCGTCACCGTCGTCCTCGAGGTCGGCGTCGGCAACATTCAGATCACCGCCTCCGACCGCACCGACGTCATTGTCGAGGTCCTCCCCACCGACGCCTCGAAGAAGACCGATGTCGAGACCGCCGAGAACACCGTGGTCGAACACGTCGACGGCGAAGTGCGGCTCGCGACCCCGCCCCGGCCGAAGATGTCGACCAAGCTCCGCTCGGTGGACATCACGATCCAGGTGCCGACCGGCTCGAACGTCCGGGGCCAGTCCGCCATGGGCGGCTTCCGCACCGAAGGACAGCTCGGCTCGTGCGACTTCTCCAGCTCGGCCGGAGACATCACCGTCGACCGGGTTGCGACCGCCGCACTGCAGACCTCCATGGGCGACATCCAGGTCGGCCAGGTGGCCGACACCGCGTCGTTCCACACCGCCTCCGGAAACGTGCGCGTCGCCGAGGCCGTGAGCGGGGTCGTCAAGGTTTCGCTCCAGCAGGGCAACATCGACGTCGGCGTCAGCAAGGACTCCGCCGTCAAGCTGACCACCAGCACCATGCACGGCAAGGTCGGCAACAGCCTCAGCGCCGAGCACGACGGGCGCGAGGTGACCGAGACCGTCGAACTGGACCTGCGCGTCATGTCCGGCAATATCGAGGTCCACCGCTCCAACTAGCACCGAAGCGACAATGCCAATGCCGCCCCGACACCGCGTCGGGGCGGCAGAACGCGTTCCCAGGACCGGATCAGCGGCGGCCCTTGCGCCCCTTGCGCTGGCCCTGCTCGTGCTTGAAATGCACGAAGAGGCGTCCGAAGTTCTTCGAGTCCTTGTCGACCCGGTGGTACAGCGCCTTGATGTCCTTCTGGTCGAGGAAGCGCAGGACCTTCTTCTTGAGCTGGCCCGAGCCCTTGCCGGGAATGATCTCGACGAGGTCGATCTTCTTCTCGATCGCCTCGTCGATGATGCCGCGCAGGGACTTCTCGATCTGGTCGCCCTTGTTGAAGATGTCGTGCAGGTCCAGCACCAGTTTTGCCATGGACCGAGCTTGGCACAATCCGCCCCGACCGGCCAGTAGAGGGCCTTAGCCGTGGGCGAGCCAGGACGTGGGGTGCTCGCGCAGCCGGTCGATGAAGGTCAATGCCGCCCCGATGGCGGCCGCGTCCGGACCCAGCGTCGCCGGGCGGATCGTGATGGGCGCCCAGGACGAGGACAGGACGCGCTGATCGACCTCGGACTTCACCTTCGCGGTCATCCACGACGACAGCAGCGCGAAGCTGCCGCCGAGCAGGACCGTGTCGATGTCGAGCAGGTTCAGCGCGCCCGAGACCGCGATGCCGAGCGCGGTCGCGGCGGTGTCGATGGACGCGAGGGTGGCCGGTCGGCCCTCGTCGGCCCACGCGATGGCGGCCGCGTCCGGGGTGGTGCCGGCCGGGACGGTCTGTCCGTCGAGGATGGCGTGGAGACTCGCATAGGTCTGGAGGCAACCGCGCGCGCCGCACGGGCACGGCTTCCCGTCCGGGTCCACAGTGAAGTGGCCGAGTTCGCCGCTCCAGCCGCGGGACCCGCGCATGAGGCGCCCGTCGAGGATCATTCCGGCGCCGATGTCGAGCCCGCCGGAGACGTAGAGGAAGTCCGCCTGGTTCTGGCCGGCCGCGTGGAGTTCGCCGTGGGCGGCCAGATTCGCCTCATTGTCCACATTGATGGGCAGTCCGAGTTCGCTGGTTGCGGCGCGTAGCAGCGCTCCCGCGTCGACGTCGCGCCAGCCGAGCACCGGGGCCGAACGCACCACGCCGCGATCGACCGCGCCGGGCACGGCCAGGGTCGCGGCGATGACCGTGAGGCCCTCGGCGGCCACGGCCTCCACCGCCTCGCAGGCCATGCGAGCCAGGTGGTTCAGCAGCGCCGGAGCGTCCGGTCCCTCCAGGTCGATCGGGGCGAACGCGAGATGGCGGACGGTGCCTTGGAGGTCCACGACGCAGGCGGCGAGCCCGTCGGTGCGGATGTCAAGGCCGAGCCCGGCCGGTCCCGACCGGGACGGCGTGAGCCCGACCCGGGGACGCCCGGCGCGGCCGTCGCGGGCCGAACCGGTCTCGGTGACCAGCCGCCCGGCGATCAGCTCCTCCACGATGCGGGTGATCGTGGGACGCGTCAGGCCGGTCGCGGCGGCCAGCTCGGTCCGCGAAATGGATCGCTCCGCGGCCAGGACGTGCCGGAACACCAGCTCCAGGTTCAATTCGCGCAGACTCTCCTGCCGGGCGCCCCGCGCGGGTCGGGGCTGTCCGCTCGGCGCGTTCATGTCGCGGACCGGGCGGCGGAGGCGTACTCGGCGGCCTCGTCCGCGGTGAGCGTGCCGTCGGCGACGACCGCGAGCAGGTGCCGGTCGATGGTCGCTCCCGGCGCGAGCTCGAGCGGGCGGTCCCACGTCAGCGAGGACCCGACGCCCAGGTAGTCGCGGGCGCGGACGAACCAGCGGTCCCTTGCGGTCGTCTCGTCGGCGTGCGTGAACAGCATCGTCCATTCACGACTTTTGGCGTCGGCGCCCGCGGCGGCGACCCAGTCGGCCGTGCGGCCGTGGATCGAGGGGACGTCGGCCCCGACCGGGCTGAGCAGGCGCACCGGCCCCGTCACTTCCGGTCCCCGCCAGAAGAAGCCGCCGTATCCGGCGCCGGGACGCCCGAGCGCGGCCGGAGAGCGGATCGGCAGCGGCCGCTCCGTCGCATTGGTCAGTTCAGTGTGAACGCCCAGAACCCAGGCGGCTTCGCCGAGCATGTTGGCGGTGATGGTGCGCTTCTCGTCCAGCAGCGTCGTCTGGTTCGAACTGACCCACCCCACCGTGTGGGCGAGCTCGGCGTCGGTGTGCCGGATCCAGCGCTGATGTTCTTGCGCGCCATGGTCGTCGAGCCACGCGGGTCCGTGGCCGGCGACGAAGGTGCGTCCGCCCCAGAAGTTGAGCCCGGCGATATCGGGCGCGGCGATCGAGATGCCCAGCTGGTGAGTGTGGGAGTGGGGCCGGGCGTCGGTGACCACCAGGCCGGCGAGGGTGCGCACGGGATGGAGGAACGGGCGCGGCGCGGTCGACGCCGGCAGCTCGGGGCTCCACACGTATTCGGCGACGTCCCGGCCGTCCAACCGGAGCGCATAGACGCCCCCCGGCCGGTCGGCGAGCATCGAACCGGCGGTACCGGGAACTTCCATCGCGCCTCCCAATGCCTCTGTGCCCATTGCCTAGTCAGGTACCCAGTTGGGGCCGAGATCCGGATGCGACGCCACCGTCTCGGTGATGGCGGCCATGGACTTCTCGGTGAGCGTGTCGTCCGCCACTACCGTGATGATACGTCGCGACAAGACCGCGCCCGGGCCCACCACCAGCGGCTCGGCCAGGGCGAGGGAGGTGCCGACGCCGACGTAGTCGCCGCTGCGCACGAACCACGGATCGCCTTCCCCACCTGCCGCGATGAACACCAGCGTCCACGGCGCGGGCGCGAACCCGTTGAGGCCGAGCCATGGCGTGGAAGCGCCGTGCAGCGCCTCCTCGCCCTCCAGACCTGGACCCAGGACCCTGACATTGCCCTCGCACTCGCTCTTGCTCATCGGTGCCCGCCAGAAGAACCCGCCGTAGCCCGCGCCCGGGCGGCCGTTGACCTGCGGGGACGCGAATCCGAGGGGCCCGGCGGTCGCATTCGTCAGCGCGAAGGCGAAGTCCAGTGCCCACGCGGTGTCGCTGAGCGGCACGGCCGCCACGCGGCGCCGCTCGCGCAGCAGCACCGCCCCTTCGGGTGCGATCCATTCCAGCTCGGGCTCGATGACATTGCCGCCCTGCCGGTTCAGGCGTACGTGCCGCTGGACGCCGTGATTGGGCAGCAGCACCGATCCCCGGCCCCGCACGAAGGTGCGGCCGCCCCAGAAATTGACGCCGCCCGCATCGGGCACCGCGACGCTGACGCCGAGATGGTGCGGGTGATCGGCGGGCATGAGCTCGGTGACGCGGGTTCCGGCGAGCGTGCGGACCGGATGCAGGAACGGCCGCGGAGACAGCGTGGTCGCAAGCTTCGGTAGCCACCGGTAGTCGGCGACCTCGCGTCCGCCCACGGCCAAGACCTGTCTGTCTCCTATGGATTCGTCGTCACGCATGGTCGGTGCCCGGGGCGGTGATCCTCATCGAGTCGAACTCGGCCGAGCCGTTGCTCTCGTCGGTGGAGACCCGCGCGGCGGGAGTCGCCGCGAACAGTCCCAGCGTCGCCCCGACCCAGCGGCCCTGCGTCGCCTCGAACGGTTCGCCGATGGGGCGCGGCGCCTGGCCGGTCAGGGCGGCGTCGAACCGGCACCGGCCGTCGGGGGTGACCTCGACTCCGACGGTGACCTCCACGGTCTTCCCATCCTCGCAGAGGGGAACCGCCCGTAGGGGCGCCGTTTCGGGCTCGGTGCCGTCGACGCCCGCGCTGCGGCAGGTCACGACGACGCCGATATCATTGTGCGCCAATCCGACCCAGGCATACGAGTAGCCCAGGACGGCGAGTCCGGCGCGGGCGCCGGGTCCCGTGTCGACCAGGCGCAGCGTCGTCTCCGCGCGGAAGGAATCCGAGGGCAGCAGCTGGCCGAGCAGGTTGGGCAGTTCGCGCAGGTCTCCGGTGTCGGTCGGGGCGCACCGCAGGCGCAGTCCGCGCCCGGGAACGACCTCGGCCCAGTCGTCTTGGGGATTCGCCGACCATGTCCATTGCAGCCCAAGCGCATCCGAGGAGAAGTCGTCGCTGTCGGCCGGGGCGCCCGGCGGGCCTTCGGCCGGCTTGGCGAACCCGGGGACCGGCCGGCCCTGCTCGCCGATGACGGGCCAGCCGTCGCCGTCGAACTCCATCGGTTGCAAGTGGACGATGCGTCCGAACGCGTCCTTGTCCTGGAAGTGCAGGAACCAGTCCCGCCCGTCCGCCGCCTGCACCCAGGCACCCTGGTGGGGGCCGTTGACGTCGGTGTCGCCCTGTTCGAGGACGATCCGTTCCTCATAGGGCCCCAGCATGTTCCGGGACCGGAACGCCGTCTGCCAGCCGTCCTTGACGCCCCCTGCGGGAGCGAAGATCCAGTACCAGCCGTCCTGCCGGTAGCACTTGGGCCCCTCGAGGGTGCGAAACCCCGGCAGGGCGTCGCCGTCGATGATCACCGTGCCCTCGTCGAGCAGCACGGTGGCGTCCGGACTCATGCGGTGGCAGGTCAGCCGGTTATTGATCCCGGCGCGGCTCTTCGCCCAGGCGTGCACGAGGTACGCCGAACCGTCCTCATCCCAAAGTGGACACGGGTCGATGAGCCCGCGCCCGCCCTTGAGCAGGTGCGGCGATGACCAAGGGCCGGAAGGATCCTCGGCGGTGACCACGAAGATCCCGCGGTCCGGGTCGGGATAGAAGATCCAGAACCTCCCGTCGTGGTGCCGCAGCGCCGGCGCCCACACCCCGCATCCGTGCTGCGGGGCCAGGAAGTCCTCCTCCGGTTCCAGCCGGGGCAGGGCGTGGCCGATGATCGACCAGTTGACCAGGTCCCTGCTGTGCAGCAACGGAAGTCCAGGCACCCGGTGGAAACTGGAGGCGGTCAGGTAGTAGTCGTCGCCAACGCGGATGGCGTCGGGGTCGGACCAGTCCGCGTGCAGGATGGGGTTGCGGTAGGTGCCGTCGCCGTTGTCTGAGTTCCAAGCGCTGGTACGCACGTGCCAGTAGTCCTTATTTGAGTCCGGTGGTGGCGATGCCCTTGACCAGGTATTTCTGGCCGGCGATGAAGAATCCGATGATCGGGGCGAGGGACAGCACCGACATGGCGAACATCTGTCCCCATTGTGACTGGCCCTCCGAGTCGACGAACTGGCGCAGCGCCAGCGGGACCGTGTACAGCTCCGGGTCGGTCAGGTAGATCAGCGGGCCGAAGAACTCGTTCCACACGGAGATGAACGTGAAGATCGCCGTGGTCGCGAACGCCGGCTTGCACAGCGGCAGGATGATGCTCCAGAAGATGCGAAACGGGCCGCATCCGTCGATGCGGGCGGCGTCGTCCAGCTCGGGCGGCAGCGAGCGCATGAACTGGACCATCAGGAAGATGAAGAACGCGTTGGTGGCCAAGAAGTTCGGGACCAGCAGCGGGTAGTAGGTGTTGAGCCACCCCAGGTTCGAGAACAGGATGTACTGCGGGATCAGCAGGACGTGGCCGGGGAGCATCATCGTGCCCAGCATGAGCACGAAGAACAGCTTGCGCCCGGTGAAGTCCAGCCGCGCGAATCCATAGGCGGCGAGCGAACACGAGAACAGGTTGCCGATGATGCTCAGGATGACGATGACGAGCGAGTTGACGAAGTAGACGCTGAAGTCGTACTCCAGGGCCGTCCAGCCCGCCGCGTAGTTCGAGAAGTCCCACGCGGACGGCCACAGCGCCAGGTCGGAGAAGATCAGGTCGTTCGGCTTGAGTGAGCTGGAGAGCATCCACAGCAGCGGATACATCATGAACAGGCCGATGAGGCACAGGATGATGTGCCGGGTGAACCGGCTGCGGCGCGAGGAGCCGAGCCGTTCGATCAGGGAGTCCTCATCGGACTCTGGCTTCGCTTTCGGACGAGGTGGGATGGTGCTGATCGACATGAGTTCCTCAGTTCTCGTAGTACACCCAGTACTTGGCCGTGAAGAACGTCACGGCCGTGAAGCAGGCGATGATCACCAGCAGCGTCCAGGCCATCGCCGAGGCGTAACCCATGTTGAACTGGTTGAATCCCTGCTGGTAGAGGTACAGGTTGTAGAACAATGTGGAGTTCGCCGGGCCGCCGCCGCCATTGTTCATGACGAAGCCCTGCGTGAAGGTCTGGAACGACGCGATCAGCGACTGGATCAGGTTGAAGAAGATGATGGGGCTGAGCAGTGGCAGCGTGATCGAAACGAACCGGCGCCACTTCGAGGCGCCGTCGACGGCGGCGGCCTCGTAGTACTGGACGGGGATCTGCCGCAGGCCGGCCAGGAAGATGACCATCGGCGCGCCGAACGTCCAGATGTGCAGGATGATCAGCGTGGTCAGCGCGTAGTCGGGGTCCGAGGTCCAGGCGGGCCCGGCGATGCCGAACCAGCCGAGGAACGCGTTCACGATCCCGTCGAAGCCGAAGATGTAGCGCCACAACAGGACCACGGCGACGCTCGCACCCAGCAGCGACGGCAGGTAGAACACCGCGCGGTAGACCGGGAGCGCCTTGATGCCCCGGTTGAGGACCATGGCGACCAGCAGCGCGGCCACCAGCGACAGCGGCACCGACACGAACGTGTAGGTGAAGGTGACCCTGATCGACTGGAGCAGCTTCGGGTCGCTGAACATGTCCCGGAAGTTCGCCAGCCCGATCCACTCGGGAGGGTTGAGGAGGTTGTAGTCGGTGAACGCCAGGTAGAGCGAGGCGAAGAACGGGACGATCGTGAAGAGCATCCCGATGAACCACGGCAGCAGGAACAGGTAGCCCGCCCGGTCCCTCCTGCGGCGGCGCCTTTGGGGCGCCGCCGCAGTCGGGACCGCCTCCGCCGACACGGCTGCGGCTTCGGTGGAAATGGTCACTGGCCGAGTGCTCCCTCAGCTTCTGCGATGAACGCGGCCGCGCCGTCTGCCGAGCTCTGTCGTTCGAACTCGACCTCGACGGCAATGGCCGCGAGGCTGTCGGCGATCGCGCTGCCGCCCGGCGGGTAGGTGTAGGAGCGCGGGAGGTCCTCGGCCTGGAGGCCCGCGAGGTACTCGGTGGCGGTCTGGTCGTCGGGTTCGAGCGAGGGCGCGAGGTCCTCGGCGACCTGGGTGTTCGCCGGGACGCCGCGGGTGGTGCCGGTGGCTTCGGAGGCCCGCAGGTCGTTGGTGAGGAAGTCCAGGAGCTGCAACGCTTCCGCCTGGTTCTCGGAGCCGGAGGCGATCGACCACAGGTGCGGGCAGTCGACCGACTGGCCGCGGCGCGTGCTCGTGGTCTCGCCGGGCATTCGCAGCAGGGCGAGGTTCCCGCCCGCGGCCTGGTTGTAGCCCAGGAAGTTGTTGGTGGGGATGATCTGCGAGGCGAGGTCGCCGGTGGCGATGTAGGACTGCTCGGGCCCGCCGCCGACCTGCTCGAAGAACCCGGCGGGCGGGAAGCCGCCTTCGGCGCGCATTGCGGCGATCATGTCGAACCAGGCCTCGACGGTCCCGGCGGTGATGCCGAGCGTGCCCTCCTCGGTGAAGAAGTCCTCGCCCTGCTGGCGGGTCCACACCACCAGGTTGGCGAGGGTGGCGGCCTCGAAGCCGGTGCCGTAGACCTCGCCGCCGCTGGCGTCGGTGATGGCCTTCGCGAAGGCGGCCAGGTCGTCCCAGCTCCAGGTGTCGCCGTCGGGGATCTCGATGCTGTACTGGTCCGTGACGTCCTGGTTGACGATGAAGCCGATCGCGTTGAGCCCGGCGGGGACGCCGTAGACGGCGTCGCCGACCTCGGCGAGGGTGGCGGCGCTCTCGGACAGTCCACTGAGGTCTACCGCGTCGCCGGAGGTGTTGAGGTCGAGCAGGGCGCCGCGGTCGGCGTACTCGCGGAGGGAGTCCATGCGCATGGCCATGAGGTCGGGCTCGTCGCCGGCGGCGAAGCGGGTGGCGAGTTTGTCCGCGTAAGGGCCGGAGTCCTGGTACTCAGTCTTGACGGCGATGCCGGTCTCCTCGGTGAAGATGTCGAGGGCGGCCTGGGTGACCTCGGCCCGGGCGGCGTCGCCCCACCAGACCATGTTGAGTTCGACGCCGTCACCGTCGTCGTCCCCGCCGCCGCCGAAGCCGCGCCCGCAGGCGCCGAGTCCAGTCCCGAGGCCAAGCCCGAGTCCGGCGATGCCGGAGGCCTTCACGAGGTTTCGGCGGGTCAGGGACGGAGGGGTGCCCATTGCATGCGCGGCGGAGCCGCTCGGGTTCGGGGAAGCGAACGAAGTGAGCGGCTGGGAGGGGTGACGGGTGTGGGGGAGTTCGTTCGACACGCTGGCTGTCCTTTCACCTGGCCGGGGGGCCGGCCACGAAAATGATGACGCTTGCCTTCAGGGGGAGGGATGATCCGCGATGTGGTTTATGGGATGGATGGCTGCGGCTTAGGTTACGACTGTGACCGAGGTTATGTCAAGCCATGAAATAAATATGTCAATACGCTGGCGATTCATTGACAGAAATCGATGCATACCTTAAACTCCGCCCGATTTGCACCGGTGCGTTCCGGTCGGCCGGCCTCACTCGGCGGCCTTCCCGCATCTCTGCGTTCCAGGCCGGACCGCCCTACTCCGCGACCTTCTTGCGGCGGCGGGTCCGGGTGGCCTCCAAGGGATCCACCGCCTCGGTCCGCCTCTGGCGCACCGTCTCCAAGGCGGGTTCCCTTCCCTCCCTGGCGTGTTCGAGCGCCAGCGAGGCCGCGAGGTCACCGTCGCCGGACGCGATCGCCTCGTACTGCGTCGTGTGCTCGTGGCACTGCCGGGCCGGGTTGCGCTCGGTGTAGTGGAAGAGCCGGCGCACCCGCGCTTCGAGGGGGTCCATCACCTGCGCCAGCAGCGCGTTCCCCGATGCGGCCACTAGCTCGGTGTGGAAGGCGGCGTTGGCGTCGAGGAGGTCCGCGCGCTCCTCCTCGGACAGCGCGGCCGCCTGCTCCAGTGTGGACCGCAGGCGCGCCAGGCCCGCCGGGTCGCGGCGCTCGGCGGCGAGGCGCGCGGCCAAGGGCTCCAACGACTCCCGCAGGTCGAACAGGTCCGCCACGTCGGTCTCGGTCAGTGCGCTGACGATCGTGCCCTGCCCCGCCACGGCCGTGACCAGGCCCTCGCCCGCGAGCTGCCGCATGGCCTCCCGCAGCGGGATGCGCGAGACGTCGAGCTCGGCGGCGAGGTCCCGCTCGATGAGCCGGTGTCCGGGGGGCCAAGCGCCGGTGATGACGGCTTCGCGCATGGTCCGATAGGCGTGCTCGCGGCGGCTGGTCATGGCGTTCGACTCCAAGGTTGGGCTGCAGACGCTATATGATATAGGATCGCCAGTAGTGGTATACCATTAATCCTGATCATTGTCTCCGCCCCGATCAATTGTCTCCGAAAGGACCGCCGCCGTGACCGATCTGGTGCTGCGCAACGCGAACCTGTGGGGCCACGGCCCCGCCGACCTCCGCCTCTCGGGCGGCCGCATCGCCGAGATCGGCCCGGCCGCCAGTGCAGAAGGCGGCGCGGACGGTGGTGGGAACGGCCCGGAAAGCGGCGCGAATGCCGGGGGGATCGGCGCGGACGGCGCCGATACGGAGGACCTCGGCGGCGCCGTCGTCATTCCCGGCCTGGTCGACGCCCACGCCCACCTCGACAAGACCCTGTGGGGCGGCCCCTGGGTGCCGCGCACCGCCGGGCCCGGCCTGGACGGCGCGATCGCCTACGGCATGGAGCGCCGCGAGGAGCTCGGGATTCCCTCCACCGACTACATCACCGCGCTGCTGGAACACATGGTCGCCTCCGGCACCACTCATGCTCGGTCCCATGTGGACGTCGATCCGGGTGTCGGGCTCGACGGCGTCATCGCCGTCCGCGAGGCCGTCGCCCGATTGGGTGGGCGAATCGAGGTCGAGATCGTGGCGTTCCCGCAGGCCGGGCTGCTGACCCGGCCCGGGACGGCCGAACTGCTCGACGCCGCCCTCGCCGACGGCGTGAAGCTCATCGGCGGTATCGACCCCGGCGGCTACGACCGCGACCCGGTGCGCCACCTCGACACCGTCTTCGACCTGGCCGTGCGCCACGGCGCGGGCGTCGACATCCACCTCCACGACGCGGGCAACCTCGGCGTGTTCGAGTTCGAGCTCATCATCGAGCGCACCAAGGCGCTCGGCATGCAGGGCAAGGTGACCGTGAGCCACGCGTTCGCGCTGAGCGACCCGGACGTCCCCGCTGCGACCCGCGCCCACCTGATCGGCGAGCTCGCCGAGCAGCGGATCTCGCTCGCCGGGTCCTCGGAGAAGCAGCCGCTGCCGCTGCGGGCCGCCGCCGCGGCCGGCATTCCGGCCGGGCTCGGCAATGACGGCGTGCGGGACCTGTGGAGCCCGTACGGCACCGGTGACCTGCTCGCCCACACCGCCGACGTCGCGCGCGGCTCCGGTTTCTCGGCCGACCCGGACATCGAGATCGCCCTGCGGGCCGCGACGTTCGGCGGCGCCGAGGTCATCGGCATCGAGGGCTACGGGCTCTCGGTCGGCGACCGCGCCGACCTCGTGGCGGTCGACGCGCGGGTCCCCGCCGAGGCGCTGCTGATGCACCCGGCGCGCAGGCTCGTCGTCAAGTCGGGCCGTGTCGTCGCCCGCAATGGGCAACTCGTTTAAGGGGCGGGAACCGCCGCCGATTCGGACGCGTGCGCTTGCTGGTCCAGTCGGAGTCAGCGGGCCACGTGGGCGTGAAGTGCCTTCCAGCTCACCGAGTCGACCCAGAGGGCGGGGCCGGTCGGGCCTTCCTTGGAGTCACGGATGCCGGTCCGGTCGTTGTCAGTGGCTACGCAGACGCAGTTGCCGCCCTGGTCAGCCGAACGGGCGGCCTTGTGCCAGGTGAACCGGTCTCCGAACTCCACGACGGTCATGAATACAGCTCCTTGGACAACTTCTTGATGAACGCCAAGCTGGCCTGCTCGGACAGGGCCATCTTGATCAGGTGCAGATAAGCGTCATCATACTGCGCGACCTCCTCAGGTTCATCGAGGTAATCCGCGCCGGTCAGGTAGTCGAGGTACACGATGCCGTACTCGGGGGCGATCGGAAACCGCAGGAGCTTGAACGGTCCCGAGAGAGCCGGATGCGCTCCGGCACTGTCGGGCAGCACTTGGATGGTGATGTTGGGCCGCTTGGAAAGCTCCGCAAGGTGCGCCAACTGGTCCCTCATGGTCTCCGCCCCTCCGACCGCGCAGCGGAGCGCGGCTTCATGAAGCACCACCCAGTATTCGACGTGCCCGTCTCCGGTGACAATCGTCGCGCGAGACAAGCGGGCTTGCACATGGTCCTCGACCACGTCTGCTCCAAGCTTGCCCCGGCCGAGTATCGCTCGCGCATACCTTTCGGTCTGGATCATCCCAGGCATCGGCTGGATCGCGACCTCTCGGATTATTGAGGCGTCGCGTTCCAAGGCAATCAGGTCTTCCACCGGCTCCCAGACGACCGCCCGCTCCTCCCCTTTTGGCCGCCGCTTGCGTGAACGTTTAACCAGGTCGAGCAGCTCGGCGTTGCGCTCCGCATCGACACCGTAGACGGCGAACACCTTCTCCGCCACCGGGTTCGACATTGAGGACACACCGCCCTCATAGCGGGCCATAGCGCTTGGGTCGATGCCGGTTTGCTCCGCAGCCTGCCGCTGCGTCAGGTCGGAGGCCATCCGCAGCCGCCTCAGCTCGGCAGCAATGATGCGGCGCAGAGCGGTCGGGCCGTTCGGCGTAGTCACGGAAGGACTCCCTTCGCAGTAAATACGGCATTTCTAGTTTACAAGTTGCGTGTTATGACTTACGATTTACCACATAGACAGTGAGTCTACGCCCGGCAAGCAAAGGGGAAACCGATTGACACGACCGAACCGACCGGGGACTTCTACGAGACCGACCTCGCCTACAGCGAGCAGCGGCTCGGGGAACTGTGGGAGCAAGAGAGCTACATGCTCCGCATCAACCTGCCTGCGGGCCTTAGCTTCCGCGAGGCCGACATCCTCGCTCACTGGATCGTCGCCGAGATCGCGAACCGCCATGAGGGCTCAGCTCTGTGGGGCAACCTCGGCCGCGAGTTCGACAGCAGCGCGTTCGCCCTCCTGAGCCGCAAGCCGGGCAGTACCGTCAGCGGCAAGACCACCGAGAAGTAAGGCATCCACGGCGGCTCATGGCTGACCACCAACCTTCAGGCCGATGCTGGTCGCGGTTCTTTCGCGGCGACAACGAGGTAGGCGGATCGTGGGGCCGCAGTGCGGCTGGCGGGCCGGGTTCGGTTGCGGCTCAGGCGGCAGCGACAAGAAGGTCTGCACACTCATGGGGTCGACTGCGGCAGCCCGGTCCGCTTCCCTTGCCGGTACAGACGGCAGCGACAACCGGTGTGGGATAGACCTGGCGCTGGCTTCGGAATCCCGGTGGCCGGTCGGTCCGGGGTATTTCCTACTCCGGACATGGAGAGGGGCCCGTTCCCCACTCGGGGCACGGGCTGCGCGGGTCATTGCCAGCGCTCCCTCAGCAGTCGCCCGCTGAGGGCGGGTTAAGAACGGGATCGGATCCAGCTCCGACCAGCGCTCACCGGTGATGGCCGCAAGGATGGTGGGGGATTCGCCGGTGACGGCCGCAGGGGCGGCAGAGGAGTCGGGTGCGCCTGCGGTCCTTGCCGGTTCGGCTGCCGAGTCCTTTTGGGCAACTGCTTCCTCTGCTTTCTTGGAAGTCTTGGCTTCTGCCCGGTAGCTCTCTCGGGTCCGTCGGACAGCGGCCATGGCGGCTTCGGTCATGGCGGCGTCAATGGCCTTGTCGGTGGCGTACTGGGCCAGGGGGTCCAGTTCGGCTTTGAAGGTCGGGGACCACTCTTCGCGTTCCAGGTCGATGTCGAACGCGGCGCTCATGTCGTCGATGTCCACGAGCGGCTTGCGAGTGCGGCCCGCGGCATCACAGGCAGGGCAGCGAAGGCAGGGTGTGGCCTCGGTGCAGCCGATGCGGGTGATCAGGGCCCGACCGGGACCGGTCTTGGCGATTTGCCACCTATCTGTATGGATGCGCCCATGATGGAAGCGGCACAACAGGATCAGGTTCTCCGAATCCGTCGGCCCGCCATCCAACCAGTGTCGAATGTGGTGCGCCTCGGTCCAGGAGACCGGCCGGCCGCAACGGAGCCAGGCGCAACCTCCAGGCTGCTCGGCCTCCAGCTTGCGCCTGAGCCCCGGCTTCGGCAGCCGTTCTTCGCGGCCCAGCTCGACCACTTCGCCCGTCTCGTAGTCGAAGACCATCGGCACGACCCCGGCTTCACAGGCCAGGTGGCGGGCGCGGGTGATGCCGACCGGTCGACCTTCCAGGCGGGGAGTCCGCTCGGGGCGTTCGGTCAGGTCGATCTCGCCCTTGAGGACCTGGACATCTGCGATCAGGGAGAGCGTGGCGGTGTGCCCGTGGCGGGTCGGTGCGTCCTTGCGGGCACCGGCGGCCGAGACCAGCTGGTGAAAGGCCTCGGCGGCCCGGTTCGCCTGGGAGGGCAGGACACCATCGGCGTCGGCGTCCTCCTTGCGAGGCGGCTTCACTGCGGTCTTGAGGTAGTTGTCGAGCAGTCGCCCGGTGTCGGCGGTGAGTACGCCGTCGAGACTCCACATGCCGTCGCCGCGCTCGGTGACTTCCAAGTGCGCCAAGGCGGCCTGGGAGGCCTCGTCCAGCATCGCGGCCGCATCGAACAGGGCCGTGGCGATCAGGTCGATGGCTTCCCGGAGTTCGGCGTGGGAGGCGTGGACGCAGTACTCCCGGATCAGTTCCTCGGGAGTCGCGCAGAAGACGGCGGGGTCATAGGGGGATGGCTTCGGCCCCTCGGGATAGGGAACCCGGGCGTGTACCCGCAGGCCCTTGCGGTCCAGGGCGAGCATCGCGAAGGCGACCGCGTCGATCCTCGCCGCACCGGTGCGGGCCGCCTCGGCCAAATCCCGGAACTTCGGTGCCAGGCGGGCGATGCGGGCGATCTGGGACGCGGTGGTGTAGGTGAAGTCGAAGCCTTCGCGCAGCCATTCGAGGACGCCGGAGAACCCGTCGAGTTCCCTGTGCATGCCCGCGGAGGTGTAGGCGAGGACGGTCCGAAGGGCGGCCGCATCGCGCCGGCGGTTCTGAGCGGCGATGGCATCGAGTTCGGCTCGCATGGACTGAGCCTCGGAACTGCGGTCGAGGCGGCCGGACAAGACTGGTGCCGGGGTGGTGGTGTCGGGGTTCATCGGGGTCGCCTCCCATCCACATCCATCGAACGTTCTGCTAATTTCGCCTGCCTGTTCGGTATTTCAATGGTGACACGATGCGACTGGATCGGCATCACCCGATCGGGTGAACATTCCATAGAGGACTATCAATATAGCATCTCAAATGGCTTGGGCGACAAGCGAAGTCGGCTCATCCTCGGTGCCCCGAACCTCGGTAATCGGCGGCCCGCCGGCCACTGTGAGGCCTGGGCGATCGACCACCTCTTCGTCGCTGCCGCCTGAACCTCACCCCGAACGGCGCGGCAGGCCGAAGCGGAAAACCCCAAAGAACAGCGGACCGGTGAGAGACGGTGCGTGATCGCCGTCGACCGGTTCTGGAAAACCCCGAGGGGCGGCGGACCGATGTCTTGACCCCAAGACCGATCCGCCGCCCCCGGCTGCAACCGGCGCCCCACCGAGACGATTCGGGGCGCCGAGAACTCGCTGACTCGCTTACTTCAGGCCGGAGGTGGAGAAGCCCTGCACGAAGAAGCGCTGGAAGAACAGGAAGATGAGCAGCACCGGCAGGATGAACATGGTCGAACCGGCCGCCAGCAGGTTCTGGACCGGGAAACCCTGCTCGTTAACGTACCCTCTGGTCAATGCCACGGCCAGCGTCGTGGTGTCGTCGCTGAGCAGCAGGCTCGGGGCGATGAAGTCGCCCCAGGCGCCGGTGAAGGTCAGCACCATGCACGCGGCCAGCATCGGCCAGGACTGGGGCAGGAAGATCTGCCAGAAGATCCTGACGTGTCCGCAGCCGTCCAGGACCGCGGCCTCCTCCAGTTCCTTCGGAATGCCCGAGAAGAACTGGCGGAACAGGAAGATCATGAAGGCCGCACCCGACAGGCCCCACAGGATCCACGGCACGTAGGTGTCGACCAGGCCCATCTTGGCGAACATCAGGTACGTCGGGATTAGGGTGACGATGCTGGGCATCATCATCGTGGAGATCAAGAGTCCGAACCAGAACTTCTTGCCCGGGGCCGAGAGCCGCGCGAACCCGTACGCCATCCACGCCGACGAGATGGTCGTGAGCACCGCGGTCAGGGTGGAGAGGATCATCGAGTTTCGCGCGTAGCCGAGGAAGTCGACGAATGTCAGCGCATCGGCGAAGTTGTGCCACTGCGGCGACTCCGGGAACAACTGGATCGGGAACACCGACAGCTCGTTCGGGGCCTTCAGCGCGGTGAGGATCAGCCAGCCCAGCGGTCCGGAGAACGTGATCGCCAGGGCGGCGAGCAGAATGTAGAAGGCCATCCAGCGGGCCCGGCGCGCGACGGCGTCCACCATCAGCTTCCTTCCTTTTCAGTCGGGTCGACGCCGCCGTAGAAGACCGAGCGATTGCCGAGTTTGAAGACGATGCCGGTGATGAGCAGCACGAACGCGAACAGCACCCACAGCAGGGCCGACGCGTAGCCGAAGTGGCTCTTCGCGAAGTACTCGGCGTAGACGTGGACCATGAAGAAGTAGTTGCCCTCGGGCACGGCCGTGACCGCCGCCGGACCGTTGACCGGCGCCAGCAGCAGCGAGGGCACGAACACCTGAAGTGAGCCGATGACGCCGGTGACCACCTGGAAGAAGATGATCGGGCTGAGGATCGGCAGCGTGATCTTGAAGAAGGAGTAGGCCGGACTCGCGCCGTCCACTTTGGCCGCTTCGAGCAGCTCCCGGGGCACGTCCTGCAACGCCGCCAGGGAGATGATCATCGATCCGCCTACGCCCCACAGGATCATCAGGATGAGCACGAAGCGGGTGTACGGGTCGGCCAGCCACGAGATCGGCTCGCCGCCGACGGCGCCCACGGCCGCGTTGGCGGCCCCGGCGTTCTTGTCGAAGATGATCTTGAACGTCAGGGCGGCGGCCACCCCGGGCACCACGGCGGGCAGGTAGAACAGGGCGCGGAAGAGCGTCCGACCCCTGAAATCCCGGTTGAGCAGCACCGCCATCGCGAGCCCGGCGGCGACGCCGGTGGGCACCGTCGCGAGCATGAAGATGCCGGTGCGACCGAGGGACTCGATGGTCTGGGTGTCCTGGAAGACCCGGACGTAGTTTTCGAAGCCCACATAGGACCAATTGGGGGAGAGTCCGTCCGTGTTGGTCAGGCTCATCCAGAACGCGTAGCCGAGCGGGAACAGTGTCAGCAGGACGAATCCGGCGATCCACGGCCCCACGAACAGGTAGAACGTCCGGGTCCGCTGGCCCGACCGGCCCCGCCCGCGCCGCTTGACCTCCGGCGCGGGCGGGGCGTCTTCGGTGGACGCCGCGAGTGTCGCGGTCACTTCACCAGCTCCTTGCCCTCTTCGAGCAGCGCGTTGATCTCGGGGTTCAGGGCGTCGGCCAGCGAGCCGGCGGTGGCGTCGCCGTTGATCGCGTCGGGCAGGAACTCGTTGAGGACCGCGTCGACGGCCTCGACCTTGACGTACGGGGAGAACGTCAGGACCTTGAAGTAGTCGGCCTCGGCCTCCTGCACGGCGAGGGCCTGCTCCTGCGCGACGGTCCCGGTCGGCAGGTCCTCGCGCAGTGAGAGCAGGCTCGGCATGCCCCAGCCGCCGGCGGCGCGCTCCTTGGCCGGGTCGCCGCCCATGAAGTGCTCGAACAGCGCCCACGCCTCGTCGGGATTCTTGCTGGCCTTGGGGATCCAGTACCCGGTGGCGCCGAAGCAGGCGCTCAGGCGCTCGCCGCCCATGGTCGGGGCCGGGGCGAGGCGCGAGGTCTCGGCGAGCTCGGCCTCGGCGGCGATCGCGCCGCCGAACCAGTAGCCGGACCAGGACATCGCCAGGCGGCCGGTCTGGTACGGGGGCCAGTCCCAGCCGTCGGGGTTGGGCTCGACGGGGCTGAATCCGACCCGGGACCGGGCGTAGTCGAGGTACCAGGTCAGGGCCTGCTGTGCCTCGGGCGAGGAGAAGTCGACGCTGGCGAGGTCCTCGGAGAACAGGCTGCCGCCGGCGGAGGCGGTCATGTTGACCAGGCTGATGAACAGGCCCAGGCCGCCGGCCGAGAGGCCGTAGACGGAGGTGGTGTCGCCGTCCTTCTTCGTGAGCTCCTTGCCCATGTCCAGCCACTGGTCGAAGGTGACCGGCTCGGTCTCGGAGGGGAGGTCCACCCCGGCGGACTCGAACAGGGCGGCGTTGTACCAGAACATGGCGTCCTGCGAGTAGTCCTTGGCCATGCCGTAGCGAGGGCCCTGGCCCTGGACGGTGCCGTCGTAGCGCCACACGTCGTTGACCGGGTCGAGGTCGTCCTCCTTGAGCAGGTCGCTCTTCGCGAAGTAGTCGTCCAGCGGGAGCGCCAGGTCGCGGGCGACGTAGAAGGACGTCTCGACCGCGCCGAGCCCGCGGACCAGGTCGGGGGCGGTGCCGCTGGCGAGCATCGCGGTCAGTTTGGTGGTGTCGACCTCGACGCGCTTGATCTTGACGTCGAGTTCCTCCTCGATGGACTTGAGGAACTCGGGGGCGAACTCGTTCTCCGGCGCCATGATCGTCAGCGTCGTCTTGCCTCCGCCTCCGCCCCCGCCTGCCGAAGGGGCGCAGGCGGACAGGGCTCCGGCGCCGAGGGCGGTGGCTCCGGCGGCGGCACCACCGCGCATCAGGGTCCGGCGGGTCAGCGCTGATCCGAGGGATTTGCTCATGGTCGTTGCCTTTCAGGTAAGGGGTTACGAAAGTCTGTGGACGAAGATTAACGGGGCAAACTTAAGTACGTCAATAGTCTTGACAGACTTTTGTATGGAACCGCTATGATCGGTCCATGCCCCGGACAACCAGCGGATCACTCCAAACTCTTCGCAAGTCGAACCAGGAGCGCGTGCTGTCGCTGCTGTTGGAAAGCGGCCCAACGCATCGCGCCGAGCTGGCGCGGCGGGCCGGGGTCTCGCGCACCACCGTCTCGACGATCGTCACGGACCTCATCGGCCGCGGCCTGGTCGTGGAGGCCGACGCCGAGGCCGGCGCGGACGGCCGTGCGAAGGAGGCCCTGGCCGTCAATCCCGCCGCCGGCATGGCCCTGGGCCTGGACTTCACCTTCGACCACGTCTGGGTGCACCTGGCCGACCTGGCCCGCGGCGAGATCGCCGGGGGCGGCAGGGTCGTGGACGTCGAACTCGGCTGGGCCGAACGCATCGACGTCGCCGAGGACGTCCTCGGCTCCCTCATCGCCGAGCACGGCCTGGACCGGGGCCGCATCGTCGGGGCCGGCATCGGCCTGCCCGGGCCGATCGAGAAGTCCACCGGGATCGTCTCGACCTCACTGCCCGACCAGCCCTGGTCCCAAGTCCATGCCGCCGATGAGTTCTCGAAGCGCCTGGCCATGCCCGTCGAGATCGAGAACAACACCCGCCTGGAGGCCGTCGCCGAGGCCTACGGCGGGGCGGGGGCGGGCGTCGGCGACGTGCTCTACGTGGGCCTCTCCTCGGGGATCGCGGCCAGCCTCATCCTGGACGGACGGGTCGTTCGCGGCGCCGTGGGCGCCGCCGGGGAGCTCGGCCACACCTCGATCAATGTGGACGGTCCGGCGTGTCCGTGCGGCAACCGCGGCTGCCTGGTCCTGCGCGCCGGGATCCCCGCCATCCTCGCCTCGCTGCGGGACCACTTGGGCCCCAAAGCGACCATCGACGACGTCCTGGCCGCCGCCGGGGCCGGCGACCGCGCCTGCGAGGGCGTCCTCGCCGACGTCGGCCAACTCACCGGGCAGGTCCTGGCCAGCCTGTGCAACCTGCTCAACCCCCAGCGCATCGTCGTCGGCGGCGAACTCGCCCAGGCCGGCGACGCCCTCCTCGACCCGATGCGCGGCGCGATCCGCCGCTACGCGCTCTCGCTCGTGCGCGACGTCGAGGTCGTTCCCGCCGCCCTTGACCTGGGCGCACGCGCCGGAGCCGTGGGCGGCGCCGAACTCATCCTCGGTGAGAAGGACGACCTGGCTCGCACCCTCAACCGCTTGGACGGCAGGATGCAGCGATGAAACGATTCGAAGGCAAAGTCGCCATCGTCACCGGAGGCGCCAGGGGCATCGGAGCGGCCTGCGTGGCCCGCTTCGCGGACGAGGGGGCCCACGTCTACCTCGCCGACATCGACGACGAAGGGGCCAAGCGCGTCGCCGCCGCAGCGGGCGAGCGAGTCCACTTCGTCCACACCGACGCCTCCCGGCTCGACCACTGGGAAGCCTTGGCGCAGACCGCACTCGACGCGCACGGCCGCGTCGACACCCTCGTCTCCAACGCCTTCGCCAAGGTCCACGGCGGCCCGAGCGAGATCAGCGAGGACGACTGGGACCGCACGCTTGACGTCACCCTCAAGGCCACCTTCCTCGGCGTCAAGACGCTCGCCGCCGCCCTGGCCGAATCGGGCGGATCGGTCGTGGCCGTTAGCTCGATCCACGCCCACCGCTCCTACCCCGGCTTCACCGCCTACGCCGCCGCCAAGGGCGGCCTGTCCGCCCTCACTCGGCAGCTCGCCGCCGAAGGCGCGCCGCACGTGCGCTGCAACTCCGTCGCCCCCGGGCCGATCCTGACCAGCCAATGGGACGGATCGACAGAGGAGGGACGGAACCTCGAAGCCGACCGCACCCTCCTCGGACGGCTCGGCGACCCAGAGGAAGTCGCCGCCGCCGTCGCCTTCCTCGCCTCCGACGACGCCAGCTACATCACCGGCGCCGAACTCCCCGTGGACGGCGGGTTCCTCGTCCGCATCCGCTGACCCGAGGCGGGTACCCCGTCCAGAACCGCAAAGCCCCAGATTGACGGGGTCCTTGAAAGGAAGTCCCAACCTTGAACATCGCGAAGATCGAGACCTTCCTCGTCGCACCCCGATGGCTGTTCCTGCGCATCGAGACCGACGACGGACTCGTCGGCTGGGGCGAACCGATCGTCGAAGGCCGCGCCGAGGCCGTCGCCGCCGCCGTCGACGTCCTCGCGGGAGCGCTCATCGGCGCCGACCCCGGCCGGATCGAGGACCACTGGCAGGTCATGACCAAGGGCGGCTTCTACCGCGGCGGGCCCGTCCTGTCCTCGGCCGTCGCCGGCATCGACCAGGCCCTGTGGGACCTCAAGGGCAAGGCCCTGGGCGTCCCCGTCTACGAACTGCTCGGCGGCCCCGTCCGCGACAAGGCCCGCGTTTACACCTGGATCGGCGGGAACTCCGGCTCCGCGCTCGCAGAGGACGCCTTGCGCGCCAAGGCGAACGGCTTCGACGCCGTCAAGTGCAACGCCACCACGCAGCTGGGGCGCATCGACACCCCCGCCGCGGTCCGCGACATCGTCGACAACCTCACGCAGCTGCGCGAGGCCGTCGGTGGCTCCTTCGACATCGCGATCGACTTCCACGGCCGCTTCTCCACGGCCATGTCGCGCCGGGTGCTGCCGCTGCTCGAACCGCTGCTGCCGCTGTTCGTGGAGGAGGTGGTGCTGCCCGAGTTCTCCCGCGATCTCGGCGCCGTCACCGCGTCGACGTCCATCCCGATCGCCACCGGCGAGCGCCTGTACTCGCGCTGGGACTTCCGCGACGTGCTGCCCACCGGCATCGCCGTCGCCCAGCCCGACCTCTCGCACGCGGGCGGCATCTCGGAGGTGCGGCGCATCGCGGCCCTGGCCGAGACCTACGACGTCGGCCTCGCGCCGCACTGTCCACTGGGGCCGATCGCGCTGGCCGCGAGCCTCCAGGTCGACTTCGCCACCCCGAACTTCCTGATCCAGGAGCAGAGCCTCGGGATCCACTACAACGAGGGCAATGACCTGCTGGACTACCTGGTCGACACGGCGGTGTTCGCGTTCACGGACGGCCATGTGGACCGGCCGCTCGGCCCCGGGCTCGGCATCGAGGTGGACGAGGCGGCCGTGCGCAAGGCGGCCCGGAACCCGCACCGTTGGCGCAACGAGGTGTGGCGCCACGAGGACGGCTCGTTCGCAGAGTGGTGAGGCGGAGCGGTGAGGCGGAGTGGTGAGGCAAGGCCAGGCGCGCCGGCGCCTGGCCGCCTCCCCGCAAAGCATGCCGTGCTGAGCGCACCGGTCCAAATCAGGCGAACCATCGGGGCGAGAATGTCGGTGGCGGCCGTTATGGTCGCGGCATGGACATCATTCTCATACCCGGTTTCTGGCTCGACGCCTCCTCCTGGGACGACGTCACCCCCGCCCTCGAAAAGGCCGGACACCGCGTTCGCCCACTCACCTTGCCCGGCATGGAATCCAAGGACGCGGTCCGCAGCGGCATCGGCCTGAACGACCACATCGACGCGGTGGTCCGAGTTATCGATGAGATCGGCGGACCGGTCGTGCTCGTCGGCCACTCCGGCGGGGGCGCGGTGGCCCACGCCGCGGCCGACCGCCGGCCCGAGTCCGTCGCGAGGGTCGTCTACGTCGACTCCGGCCCGCTGGGCGAGGGCGGCCTGGTCAACGACGAACTCCCGATCGTGAACGACGAGATTCCGCTCCCCGACTGGGGCCTGTTCGAGGACGAGGACCTGGTCGACCTGACCGACGAACTCCGCGAACAGTTCCTCGCCCGGGCCATCCCGACCCCGGTCGGCGCGGCCTACGACCGCCAGGTCCTCCACGACGATCGCCGGTACGACGTTCCGGCCACGATCATCGCCTGCGAGTTCCCGAGCAAGATGCTGGTGGACTGGATCGCCCAGGACGCCCCGTTCACAGCCGAGCTCGCCAAGATCAAGCACGTCGACTACCTCGACGTCCCCACCGGCCACTGGCCCCAGTTCACCAAGCCGACGGAACTGGCGCAGGCGATCCTGAAGGCGGTCGACCGGGCCTGACGGGGCTGTCGATGATCGACCAGCACGAAACACAGCCCGCCCGGAGGCCGCTGCACGTCGCGTGGAAACTGAGTCCATGTCGAACTGGCAATCCATTAAGCGTCGGACTCCGACGTTCCCCTTCCGGCTTCGCCGCGAACTGCCGCTCGCCCTGCTCGGGTCGGTCCTCGCCGTTCCGACGGTGCTGGTGTCGAGCTTGTTGCGGTACTTCGCCCACGACGATGTGCGCGACCAGTGGTCGTGGTTCAGCGGGTGGATGCTGGTCGTCTGCATTGCGGTGCTTGCCGTTGCCGTCTTCTTCAGCAGGCTCCGCTTCATGGGCAATGCCCTGCTCGTGATCCCGGTCCTCATCATGGCGGGCGCCTTCCTTCCCTCCGTTCCGTTCGCGGGCTCGGTCTTGGGCGAGCGCGGCGTCGAGGTGATCTGCCATGTCGAATCGACCCGGGACCGCGACGTCGACGACAAGGCGGAGACCGTCCACGACCTCGACTGCGGAGAATGGCCTGGGACCTCCACGGTGACCGCGAGGGAGGACCGGCTCGCCGTCGGTGCCGACCTGCCGGTGATCCACGACCCCTGGGGCCGAGTGGATCCCGTTGCCGCCGGCGAACCGGATCCGAGCCTCGGGCCCTGGTGGCTGTGGGGCCTGGCCGGATTCGCCGTCACAGCGCTCTCGGTCGTCGCCTGGCTGCTCATCGCGGACGATGAGCGAACCGGAGACCGACTTTCGAGACTGCTGGACCGGTCCCGCGGGCGAGACGCAGGGTCGTAAAGTCGGGGTCGGCCCCGAAGCCCCCCTTCCCCACCCTCGAACCTGGAGACCCCATGCGCCGTTATCGCTCTCGCGACGACGCCTCTTCGCAGCCTCGGCCGCTGTGGGCAGCGGACAATGCCGTGTTCGCGCTCGATGACGACCTCCTCGCCGGCACGCGGAAGCCCATCGGCATCCTCCAGACCGCCCTGAGCCAGAAGCCGCAGTCGACGTTCGCCGAACCGGGAATCGCCCCCCGGCCGGGCGAGGGCATCCTTTCGCTTCTGTCCCAAGCCGACGCGACCGCGCCGGTCATCGTCGTGGACGGACGCCCGGTGGCGTGCGGGGCGGGCCAGTTCGACCTGGCGCTGCCGGCCGGGACGCACTCGGTGGAAGTGCAGGGGACCCGCACGGCCGACCCTGTCGTGGTCCGCATCGCCGAGGGCGCCGTGGCGCGCGTCGGGTACTTCGAGGACCCCGCCTCCGGCGACCGCGCGCTGGGCGACTTCCCCGAGCAGCTGGAGAAGGTCGGCGACAACTCCGGGTGCCTGGTCTGGCTGATCCAGGCGTGGGCACTCGTAGCCGTCCTATGGGGACTGGTCGAGATCTTCGTCAACAAGGACACCGTCACGGGAGTCGTGGTGTTCGCGTCGATCGCCCTGGTGGCGTTGATCTGCCTCCCGGCCTCGCGCCGCGCCAAGCGCACGCACTTTCGCAAGCGCCTCGAGAAACTGCGCCCGCCACCGCGCCCCACCGAGCCCTACCCGTGGGACGCAAGGGGAGGCAGCACCGCACTGCTGCTCGGCGCAGCGGCAGACGTCCCGGTCCCGGCCGGAGCGGCCGCGATCGACCTCGAACTTCACTGCCGCCGACACCTATGGACCGGACGCCGGAAGAACAAACTCGGAACCTTCCTGGCGCGCACCTGGACCCGGCCGCCCCGGGTCGAGATCGACGGCGTCGTCCAGCCCGCGAGCTGGGGACGCTGGCGATACGCGGTGCCGCCGGGCCCGCACCGGGTCGCGGTGACCGTGGACGGCACGCCGCTGAACCTGACCATCCCGACGCACCACACCGGAGAGACGGCCGCCCGCACCGAGGTCGATACGTATGCCGGGCCCGGGACGGCGACGCGGCTCAGGGCCGAGGCGCACGTGTACGCGATCTGGCGCCCCCGCACCGGACGCATTGAATCCTTCGGGCCGAGACTGCATGTGGAGGCGGCACAGTGAGCGATTCCTCGGAGTTCGATTTCGAACGCGACGCCCAATCCCTAATCAGGCGGCAGTGGCTGGGAGCCGGTGAACGCCTTCGCGTGTGCGCGCCCGTACGAAAGCCAATCGAGTTCGACGGCATCCCCAAACCCCCGCCGACCCCGGGCCAGGTGGCGCGGGGAACCCTCCGGGTGCTCGGCTGGACTCTCTTGTGGATGCTGTTCTTCTGGATCCTCGCGATCCTGGAGGCCAACGATGTCAACTACGGCGGATCGCGGCACCGCCAGCGCTCGATCGTGATCTGGGGCAAAGGATCCGAGTCCCAGGCCGGCCGGATCGTCAGCTCGGCGATGCGCTCCCGGGGGATCTGGGTGCTCAGCGACCGGCGCTTCGCGTTCCTCAAGGTCGATGCCAAGTCCCAGGGCATCCAGGTCGAGACCGTCGCGGCCGCCCCTGCGACCGCATGGCGCTACTCAGGGCTCGTCGACCGCACCAAGCGCGGCAGACTCACCGGGCGCTACCGGGTCCAGGGCCGGTACCACCGCATCGTCTTCCCCGACGGCTCCGGCATCGACTTCGCCGCCACTACCCCCGAACAATGAAGACGGCACCGCCGCACCTGATCCGACTCCCCGCAGAGGAACAGCCATGACCGACCGCATCCAATTCCCGCGCCCCGCAGACGACGCGCCCGACGCCGAGTCCGCGGCGCCGAAGACCGGATTCAAGGCCATGCCCTCGAACGGGCGGCTTCTGGTCTCGGCCCTGTGGTTCTTCGGCGGTGCCTTCGCGCTCTGCTCCGCCTTCGCCGTGTGGCTCGTCGCGGGGCAACTCATCGGATCTGGCTGGCCCCAGACGGGCGACGACCAGGTGCGCCTCGCCAGAGGTTGCGGCTTGGCCGCGATCTTCGCGGCGCTGGCGATCTTCCAGGCGATGCTGGCGCGCGGGCTGGTTCGAAAGGTGAACCTCGCGCGGGTCGGGGCCATCGCGCTCGGACTGGCGGGCACCGCCCTCATGCTCTACTCGATCGTCGACGCGTTCACCTCGGGTGACGTCGGGGTGATCATCGTTCAGGTCGTCCGTGCGCTGGTCCCGATCGGGGTGCTACTGGGGCTCGCGGCGATCGCGAACTCGAAGGAGCTCAAGGACTGGTGCCGACCCGGTTGAGCCGCGCCCTGGGGCCGCTGGGACGCGTTTGTATCTACGTTGCGGCCACCTGTGCCACTCGCTAGGTTTATCGGCATGGAACCGACTTCGAACCCCGTGCTGCGCGTGAATCCGGCATCTCCCGCCGATGCGCTCGCGTACTTCTCCGCCCAGCTCGCATTCCGCACCGACGTCTCCGATGTCCATGCGGCCCTTGAGGCCGGCGACCCCGGATTCACCCTGATCGACTCCCGCGGCCGGGCCGCCTGGGACCAGGGCCGCGTCCCGGGCGCCGTGCACCTGCCCACCGACGAGATCGCCGCCCGGGCGGCCGACCTCGTCGATGCCGCCGAGCCGGTCGTCGTGTACTGCTGGGGCCCGGGATGCAATGGCGCCTATCGCGCCGCCGTCGAGTTCGCGAAGCTCGGCTACCAGGTCAAGGAGATGATCGGCGGCATGGAGTACTGGATCCGCGAGGGCCTGCCGGTCGCCACCGACGCCGGTACCGAGCGCCGTGACGCCGACCCGCTCACCGTTCCGGTCGGCGGCGTCTCCTGCGCCTGCTGACGCGGGCATAATTGAGCTCTTGAGCTGCTCCCCGGCGTTGACGCCGGGGTCTCCACCCGGAGGAACAGATGACCGATCTCCTTGCGATGCCGACCGACTGGACCAAGGCACTGGCCATTGTGGCCCACCCCGACGACATGGAGTACGGGGCGGCCGCGGCCGTCGCGGGCTGGACGGCCGCCGGCCGCGAGGTCGCGTATCTCATGGTCACGCGCGGGGAGGCGGGGATCGACACGATCCCACCCGAGGAGTGCGCCCCGCTGCGCGAGGCCGAGCAGATCGCCAGTGCCGCAGTGGTCGGGGTCGACCAGGTCGAGTTCCTGGACCACCGCGACGGCGTGATCGAGGCCGGGACCCGGCTGCGTCGCGACCTGGCGGCTGCGATCCGCCGCCACCGGCCCGAGCTGATCATCACGCTGAACCGGCGCGAGTACTTCCAACCGGGCCACTGGAACTCGGCCGATCACCGCGCCGTGGGGGAGTCGGTGCTGGACGCGGCCGCCGATGCGGGGAACCGGTGGATCTTCCCCGAACAGATCGAGCAGGGCCTGGAGCCGTGGCCGGGCGTGAAGTGGGTGGCCCTCAACGGCTCGCCGCAGTCGACGCACGCGGTCGACGTGGGCGAGACCCTGGAGACCGGCATCGCCTCGCTGTTGAAGCACCGCACGTACATCGAGGTCCTGACCGATCAGGACCCGGAGGACTACGCCCGGGGCTTCCTGACGGACTTCGCCGCGATGACCGGCGAGCGCTTCGGCACCGAGTACGCCACGGCGTTCGAGCTCATCTCGTTCTGAGCTGACCGGGGGTCCGCGGGTGTCCGTTTTGAAGGCCCGCGCCGGATTTGACCGCCCGGCTAGTCCTCTTGCTCGGCAAAGTCACCGATGACCTCGGCCGGGCCGGACGTTCCTTCGGCATCGAACACGTAGTAGTCGCCGTCGGCGTCCCTCGCGCCCCCGGAGTGGTAGTACTGGCCGGCGAGCGTGTATTCGCCCGCCTCCAAGGTCTGGCCCTCGGGGAGGGTCCATTCCACCAGGAGGTAGCCGTCCTGTTCGGACACTTCGGCCTCGCCGAAGGCCTCGTCGTTGGTCGTCCAATCGTCGTGGTGCTCGACGTCGTCTCCGAGCACCACCCACAGCTGGATCGTCAGCGACGTCAGCGGCTCGTCGTTCTTGAGCGTCAGGTTGCTCTGCGACCAGTAGTCATTGCTGTCGGGATCGACCAACCCGTCGGTCCAGATCCAGTCGACGTCGTCGACCGGGTCGGGCTTGGGGTGGTCGACCCCCTGCGTCGGTTCGTCCGACTCCGACGGCGAGTCCGAGCCCGACGGCGAAGCCGCTGCGCTGGAGGAGGTGTCGCCACCGGCTGGCGGGCCCGACGGCCGCATATCCGGTCCGTAGCCGACCAATACGATGCCGCCCACGAGCACCACCGCGGCGCCGGTGGCCAGCGCCAGGTGCGGCACCCGCCATCCGGATCGCACCGGGCGGGCCGCGACCCGCTCGCCCTCTCGCATGCCGTCGGTGACTCGTGACCACATGCGCTCGGTGTCCGGCCGGTATTCCTCGGCGGTCACCCGCAGTCTGTCGGGCAGGTCGTCCCTCATAGCCGTACCCCGTTCCGTATGGATTCCCATGCGGAGCCATCCTGCCCGCCGTCGGCGTCGAGGAGTTTCCGCAGCTCGGCCAGGCCCTTGGAGGTCTGGCTCTTGACCGTGCCCACCGTGACCCCAAGGGCCTCAGCGGTTTCGCGCTCGGATAGATCGAGCGAGTGACGCAGGACGACGCAGGCGCGCTTGCGGAACGGGAGCCGGGCCAGGGCCCGGCGCACGTCCACGACGGCCGCCACGTTCGCCTCGGGCGCTGCCTCGGTGGGCCGCGACCAGAACATGGTGTTGCGACGCCGCTCTCTCACAGCCGATCGAATCCGGCTCTTAGCCAGGTTCGCGACGATGCCTCTCGCGTACGCGAGCTGCGATTTCGCGTGCCTGACTTCGCGCCACTGCTTCCACACGGCCAGCATCGCGTCGGCCGCCAGATCCTCCGCCGCGGCCTTCTCGCCGATGAGCAGCCACGCGAAACGGGCCAACTCGGCGTGATGCCGCTCGAAGAAGGCGCGGAAGGCGTCCTCTTCGGTTCGGGCGGGGACATCCAACGGGGGTCCTCCGGGTGCAGGTTGTTGTCGGGGAGGCGGCGATTCTAGCAGCCGGACCATGTGTCCTCGCAAACGTCATCTGTTGCACGCTGTCGGAAAAGGGAACGGGCGCGGATACCCCCGGGTATCCGCGCCCGCGCTATCTACAGGCTTTTCGGGGTCAAGCAGCAAGCCCCCGAGGTGCCGTTACAGATAGCCCATCGTCGCGCCGATTGCCGAAGAGCCCGTGACCAGGAGATCGACCGCAGGCAGTGAGCCGTCGCTCCCCCGTTCCGTGTAGGCCTCGGAGCCGTCGGTCGACGCGAGCGCCGGGGAGGAGACCCCGTCCCAAGTGTTGGCGGCGGAGACGGTGCGCGAGCCGAGCACGTCGGCCGAGCCGCCCTCGGCGCTGAGGTTGCGCGCCAGCCTGGCGGTGCCGGTCTGGAACCAGAAACCGGAGCCGCCGTTGTCGTAAGCCGTATTGCGGTAGATCTGCATCTGACCGGTGTTCGAGTTCTCGGTGAAGCCGTTGGCGACGTTGTCCCAGGCGGCGTTGTTGATGATCTTGTGCGGGACGGCTTCGTCGTCGCCGCCCAGCTTGAAGCCGTTGCCGTCGCCCTGGAAGTTCGAGTCGTCCCAGACGTTCTCGCCATTGCTCCACGCCCAGGAGTCCTCGACGCGGACGGCGCCTGCGAAGGACCAGAAGTCCAGTCCGTCGTCCGAGTTCTCGAACAGGCGGGCGCCGCGGATGACGTTGCCGGAGCCGGTGCCGAACTTGACGGCGATGCCGTCGGCATTCTCGCCGTTCGCGGCGGCGTCGTAGTTGCCGTACGAGTCCAGGTTCTCGACCAGGTTGTTCACGGTGTCGTCGCCGCGGAGGTTGAACCCGGTGTCGCCGTTGTTGGCGGTGGTCAGGTTTTTGAAGACGCCGCCGGTCGAGGACGTGACCACGACGCCGTGCGCCGTCGAGTTCTCGAAGGTCATGTCGGACACGTGCCAGTAGGAGCCGTGGATGGCCAGCAGCCACGATTCTTCGGGCAGGCCCGACCCGTCCACGATCACTTCGCCGTTCCCATAGGGCTGCAAGGTGATCGGTGCCGAAGCGGTGCCGGACGCTTCGGAATGGAGGGAGGAGGTCGGCTTATAGGTGCCGCCCTTGACGCTGATGGTCGTGCCTGCCGCGGCGTCTTCGATCGCGGCCTCGAGTTCGGCGGTGGAGCCGACGACGACCTCTTGGGAGGCCGCCGCCTCGTTCGGGTTCAACCCGTATTGGACGCCGAGGCCTGCCGCCCCCGCTATGGCGATCGCTGCCGCACCGAAAAGGTAGCGGCCGCGTTTGCGGGGCTTCATGCGTGTGACAGACATGCATGCCTTCCTATGTGGGGTCTATATATGTAGATGAAGTTTGTGGTGCGACGGAGCCGGGTTGCCGCACCGACATGTAGTCGCCGCGGGGCACCCGAAGGTTGCCGAAGTTCTGAATCTTTTTTCGAAACGGGTGAGTACCCAGTTCAGGGCCCTGCCCGGCCCCGGTTGATCTAGCCGATCGCGGCGGGCTGCTCGCTGCGCATGAGGTCGGCGAAGAGCTTGTCGAAGATATTGGCGCGGTCGAAGCGCATCGCGTAGGCCCGCGCCCGGTCCGCCGCGGCCTCGCGTTCGGCCTCGCTCATGTCCAGTGCCGCGTCGATCGCGCGGGCCAGCCCCGCCCGGTCCTCAGGTTCGATCTCGATCGCGTTGTCCCCCACCGCTTCGGGAATCCCGCCGGTCCGCGTGGTGATGACCGGGCCGCCGCCGGCGAGCATCTTCTCGACCAGCGCGATCCCGAACGTCTCCACGAACTCCGGGCGCGGCTTGCTCGGCAGCGCGTACGCCGCGCAGCCGCGCATGAGCAGCGGCTTCTCCTCGTCGCCCACGTCCGACAGGAACAGGATCCGCTCGTCGCCCGCCGCGAGCGCGCGCACCTCCGCCAGCGCCGGGCCGGTACCGGCGATGACCAGCCGATGCGTCGAAGCCGACTGCGACGCCCGGTAGGCCTCGATGAGGTCGTCGGCGCCCTTCGCGGCGGCGACCCGCGACAGGAACAGCACGTATCCGTCGCGTTCCAGGCCGCGCGCGGCGAGTGCGGCGTCCACGTCGGCGTCGTCCAGGTCCGTGTACTGCGAGGCGTCGATGGCGGGGTAACTGATCTGGACGCGCGAGGCGATCTCGTCGGCGAATCGCGTCCCGCACGCCAGGTCGACCTTCTGGGCCTCCTCGAGGATCACCTCCCGGGTGTACTCCGAGACCGCCACGCACTTGTCGTTCGACAGATAGGTGGTGAACAGCGTTGCGGCGGCACCGAAGCGGCCCTCGGCGATGCAGGTGCGCACGACGTTGGTGATGTCCGAGCCGACCGCCTCGGCGATCGTCGTGACCTGGGCGTCGAGTCCGGCGCTGCGCACCGCCCGCAAGGCGTCGACGACCGCGTTCGTATGCGGGGACAGGTACATCGACATGCACACCGTCGGCACCCCGTCGGTGAACAGCTCGAACAGCCGCCCGGTGAGCCCGTGCAGGAACCGCCCGTCGATGACGCGGTAGTCGCCGACGGGGTCGGGCCGTTCGACGGTGATCCCTTCCGAATACGGCAGGATCGCCTCGAGCGGTTTGAGCGGCAGCCCCGCCGCCTGGAGGGCCGCGACCGGCCAGGACAGGATGCGCACGTCGTCGAATCCGCGCCCGAGGGCGACTTCGGCGAGGCCGCGGGCCTCCGTGGCATGGCCGCAGATGACCGGGTCCGCGCGGACGACGATCACCAGACGGCGGGACGGCTTGGTCATAGGAGGTACTCCTGGAATCGGGCTCCCGGGCCCCGCGCGTGGCCTGGCCGGTCGGAAGCTGACGGCGGGCGCGTCTTCGTCGCCCAATCTGACGGAACCGGACCCAGTTCGATCTCCAGCGTCCCGCCGCCGTGCAGCTGGTCGCCGGTGATGTAGCTGTGGTCCAGGGCTTGCCCGTTGAATCGGGCCCGCTGCACGTAGCGGGGCCCGCCCTTCGCATCGGCGCCGATCCCCGTCTCGACGTGGCCAGTGGTCGTGATCTGGAAGTCATTGCCGCCCAAGCGGAGCTGCGCCGCGGGGAACGCGGGGGCATTGACCAGGAACAGGTTCTGGCCGGCGACGGGGAACAGCCCCAGCGACGCCCACACGTACCAGGAGCTCAGGCCGCCCGAGTCGTCATTGCCGGGCAGGCCCCCGGGGCCGGTCCCGAACTGGTGGGCGAGGGCGGCGTGCACGACTTCGGCGGTCCGGTCGGGCCGGCCAGCGTAGTGGTAGGCCCAGGGGGCCTCCATGTCGGGCTCGTTATTGAGGCCCTCGAAGCGGTTGAGGTCGACGCCGATGGCGAACTCGGGGCCGAAGGGGCGGGACCCGAGCTGGGTGACGGGTTCGGCGCCGTAGCCGAAGAACCGGTCGAGGATGGCGACGAACTCCTGGTCGCCGCCCGCGAGGTCGATGCGGGCGGCCATGTCGTGCAGGAGCCGGAACGAGTAGTTCCACCTGCCGCCCTCGTAGAAGGAGGAGTCGCGCAGCAGGCCGTCGGGCCCGAACGCGTTGGCCCAACCCTGGCTCTTGGCCTCCAGCTCGTCGGCGAGGGGCGCGTCGCCCAGGCCGCGGGCGATGAGTGCGGTGCACCAGTAGCCGTAGGCGAGGTCGAGGGTGTGGCTGATGGGGTGGACGATGCCGCGGGCGGCGAACTCCTCGCCGTAGCCGCGCCGCAGGTCGTCCTGCATGTGGACGAGCGCCCAGTCCCAGTCCAGGCCGGGCAGTCCCAGCTGGTAGCCGTCGGCCAGGGCGGTGTGGGCGAGCGCGGAGGCCTGGCGGAAGAACCGGTCGGTGCCGCGGGCCATCCGGTAGCCGATGGGGAGGTTGCCCTCCTCCTCGCAGATGCGCACCAGCGATTCGAGCATCGCCGTGCCCTTGGCGGGGTCGAGGGCGGTGAGCAGCGGGAACTGGGTCTTGTACATGTCCCACATGGTCGAGATGTCGAAGACGAAGGGGCCGCCGGCGGGCCAGAAGGGGCTCTCGTCCTCGGCGAAGCACGGTTTGATGAGGGAGTGGTAGAGCGCGGTGGCGAACACGCGGCGCCGCTCCGGGCTTCCGCCGTCCACTTTGACCTGGTCGAAGTAGCCGGCCCAGGCCTGTCGCGTGTCCTCGCGGCAGGCGTCGAAACCGGCAGCTCCGATGGAGCCGGTGGAGGCAATGGAGACGGGCAGCGCCGAGCGGAGGTTGGCCTTGGACTGCTCGGTGCCGCGCAGCGAGAAGCCCATGCGGATCTCGACGGTCTGCCCGGCCTCGGTGGGGCCCATGAACATGACGCCGAAGGGCCGCAAGGTGGTGCGGCGGATGTGGTCGAAGTCGAGGCGGGTGCCGCCGTCGAGCCGCCGCCGGTCGTACCACACGAGCTGGCGCCAGCCGGGGGCGTCGGCCTCGATGAACACCGACAGAGGGACGCCCTCCATGACGACGGTGCCCTGCGCCTCGCCCTGGCCCAGGCTCTGGAGCTCGGCCCGCAGCGGGACGGTGGAGCCGTGCTCGATGGCCAGGCCCCCATAGGAGAAGTCGACGACGACTCGGGAGGAGGGCGCGGCCGGGAAGGTGTAGCGGTGGACGGCGGTCTTGGCGCCGACGGTGAGTTCGCAGCGGATCCCGTTGTCCAGCGTGGCCGCGTAGTAGCCGGGCTCGGCAGTCTCGTCCTCGAGCTTCCACTGCGTGCCCAGGGCGTCGAGCGGCTCGATCATGGGGGTGACGCGGAAGTAGTTGTAGTACTTGCGGATCGCGCCGGTCCCGGACTGCTGGAAATGGGTGAAACCCGACGCCAGGGACTCGTCGTACATCGGCTCGGGGGCGCCCTCGGTGGAGATGCCGTAGCGCCCGTAGCCGGTGGGGTAGGCGCCGGAGCAGGCGCAGGCCGAGACCATCCCGAAGGGGGCGCACGCGCCGGGATGGGTGTTGCCGACCTGGGCTTTCGGCCACCACCAGGAAGCGGCCAGCCCCTGTGCCGCGGGCAGATCGGTCGCTGCGGTGCCGATGAACGGGTCGACTTGGTCCAAGATGGGCCTGATATTAAGGTTCATGCGTCACAGTCTGGTTACGCGTCAATGAACGCGCAAGTCAATCAGCATGAATCGTCTAGTTTTCTTGTCGCACAAGCGATCTCGTGAATCGTGCGGGGTAGCGGAACGGGGCGGACCACCTGGTCTGCCCCGATTCGGACGCCTTCAAGCCTCGACTTGCTCCCGGGCCTCGCGCTCGGCCCGAGCCTCTTTGGCGCCGAAGACCGGGATCCCGCGCCACTTGGCGATGCCGAGAACGAGGGCGTTGATGATGATCAGGGCGATCACGTAGATCGGGACGACGGCCATGAACCCGTCGAAGTCGGTGTTCACCCAGACCCAGCCGGCCTTGTAGGCGACGCCGATGTTGATCGTCCACAGGCCGATGCGGATCGAGTGCTGCCAGAACGCCCACAGGAGGGCACCGAGGAAGATCGGGATGGTCCCGAGGCTGACGGCGGTCTGCCAGCCGGGCTGCGTGAACATCTCGGCCTCCATGTCGAGAATGGCCTGGGCGGCAGGGTCGACTTCCGCCGGCTCGGGGAACCAGAAGAAGCTCGTCAGCATCGCGACGACGGAGAGGCTCATGAGCCACCCTTGGCGCTTCCAGGCGAAGTAGGCGATGGGGAGGAAGAACAGCGGGCGGATGTACCAGCTGATCGGGTTGAGGTGGCGCGGCCAGGCCCAGGCGAAGAAGTCGGTGAAGAGTTCGGCGATGAGTTCCATGACGGGCTCCTTTGGAGGGATTGCCATTTACAGTTTGTTCTGTAAGTGCGTTGAGTTCAGTAAACACTGAACTTCAAGAACTGTCAAGCCCCTCTTCAGAGAATGTGGCCCCGGGCACCCGAATCCCATGAGCGGCACCGAGACTCCCGCCCACGACACGGAACCCCGAGGCGGCGGTAGGGGCGATCAGCGGCACCGGAATCCCCACCACGGACACCGGATCTCGGGACAACAGTAGGGACGACGGTAAGGCTGACCCCACCCCGATCGGCCCGCTGACGTCACTGTGCGACAAGGGAAACCGCCATAGCTTTGTCCTCATGAGCAACACCCTCCAAACCCCGGTCAACGACTCCCGGTCCCCGGCCGGCGCCGGGGGAACCCACCGCGACACCACCCCGTCCCGCTGGCACCGCCCACTTATGGGCGCCGGGTACGCCTTCACCGCGCTGGCCCTCGTCTCGGTCGTCGGACTCTTCGTGGACGACCGCGCCATCCTGGGCGAGAACGTCTGGATCAAGCCGCTGAAGTTCGGGTTCGCCTTCGCCGCCTACTGCTTCAGCCTCGCCTGGCTGCTCGGCCACCTGACCCGGCTGCGCCGCTTCGGGTGGTGGACCGGCACGGTCTTCGCCGCGATCAGCGTCCTGGAGGTCGGCGCCATCGCCGCCGCCGCGGCGGCCGGCACGTTCAGCCACTTCAATACCACCGAGGGCGGCCTCAACGACCTGGTCCAGGCCGCGTTCCAGCTCATCCCGCTGATGATGACCGTCAACCTGGTCATCGCCGTGATGGTGCTGTTCCAGAAGTTCGGCGACCGCGCGGTGACCGCCGTGGTCCGCTGGGGTCTGTTCCTGTCCACGCTGGGCATGGTCGCCGCGTTCGGCATCGTCACCGCCGGCGGCCAGGGCGAGCGCGTCCAGACCGACGCGAACGGCGACGAGGTCCTCCTCAACGCGGGCCACGGCGTCGGCGACCTCGACGGCGGCGGCATGTTCCTCACCGGCTGGTCCACCACCGGCGGCGACATGCGCGTCCCGCACTTCATCGGCCTGCACGGCATCCAGGTCCTCATCATCGCCGCGTTCGCCATGAGCGCCCTGGCCGTCCGCCATGCCTGGCTGTGCGACGACCGGACCCGGGCTCGCATCGTCCACTCGCTGGCCCTCGGCACCCTGGGCCTGTTCGCCACCACTTCCATGCAGGCCCTGCGCGGCCAGTCCTTCGTCCACCCGGACGCGGTCACCCTGGCCGGATTCTCGGCCTCGGCCGCGATCACCATCGCCGGCATCGCCTGGGCGGCGGCAGTGGCGAAGGCGGAGGCCCGTAAGGAAAGCGGCACGGAAAGCGGATTGGAGAGCGGGGACGCCGAGCCCGTCCTCACCGGGTTCGCAAACACCCCCAGATAACGCCTGCACACAGGTATTGCACAGGGTTATTGCGCCGGGACCGGAGCCGCCGTAGGCTGGCTTCCGTCCCGGCCCGTCTCCATGGAGGTACGTCTCGATGCAACCCCTGCGGCCCAAGCGACTCCAACCCGGCGACAAGGTCGTCATCGCGGCCCCCTCGGGCCCGTTCATCCCCGACCGCCAGGACGAACTCGACTCGGGAACCGAAGCGCTGGAGGCGATGGGCTTCACCGTCGAGCACTCGCCGCTCATCAAGTCCGCCTCCCGCCACTACTGGCGCTCCGGCACCGTCACCGAACAGGCCGCCGAGGTCAATGCGCTGCTGGCCGACCCCGAGGTGCGGGCGATTGTCCCGTTCGCGGGCGGCAACTCGACCACCGGCTACGTCGACCGGCTCGACTTCGACGCCGTCCGGGCCGACCCCAAGCCGCTGCTCGGCTTCTCCGACATCACCGGCCTCCACCTCGCGCTGCACTCCCAGACCGGCCTGGTCGGCATGCACGCCGACTTCGCCCCCGGATTCGGCAGCTTCTGGGACGGCTCGACCCCCGAGCGCCGCAAGGAGATCGGGGAACTCGTCCGGGGCCTGTTGATCGGCGAGATCGCATCGGCCACCCTCCCGGCCCAGGAACAGTGGGAGACCTGGAGGCCGGGCCAGGCCACCGGACCGCTCATCGGCGGCCTGCTCGACCGGCTCATCCGACTCCAGTTGACCCCCCTCGCGCTCGCGCCCAAGCGGTTCGACGGCGCGATCTTCTTCTGGGAGGACGTGGGCCGCAATATCGGCCACATCTGGAACGACCTCCACGCCCTGCGCATGCAAGGGATCTTCGACCGGATCGGCGCGATGGTCGTCGGCATCCCAATCCACATCCAAGGGCCTGCCGAGAAGTACGGCCCCGTGACGGTCAAGGACGTCGTGCTCGATGTCGTCGGCGAATTCGACTTCCCCATCCTCGGCGGTGTCGACTTCGGACACACCGGCCCCAATCTGCCCATGCCGATCGGCTCGCTCGCGTCCGTCGACGCCACCGCGCACCAGGTCAGGCTCCTGGAGTCGCCCGTCGCCTAGACGGTTCGTGCACGGTCGCCTGGCGGGCGCGAATGTGCTCGCGTTAGTGGTTGCTTTCTTGTGGACCTTCGGGCACGGTTGGTAGACATGAAGATCCGAACGGCGGGCCCAGCCGACGCAGATGAGATCGTGCAAGTCAAGAACGCCTCGTGGCGCGAGGCCTATGCGGGCATCATCCCGGACGAAGACCTCGCCTCGCTCCCCGACGTGCCCGGGGAGCGTTTCGTCCGAAGCCTCTCCTCCCCGAAGCCGTTCACACTTAACCTCGTGGCCGAACGCGGCCAGGACGTGGTCGGATGGGCCGCGACCGGTTGGTACCGAGAGGAAGTCGGCGAAGACGAGGTCGGCCCGGGCAGCCCCGGCGAGGTCTGGGCGATCTACGTGCACCCCGACTTCCAGGGACGCGGTATCGGCTATGCGCTCATGCGCGAGGCGCACCGGCACCTGACCGAGACCGGGCTGGCCCCGATCCGGCTGTGGATGCTGGAGGGCAACGAGTCCGGGAGCCGCTTCTACGAGCGGTACGGCTTCGTGGCCGACGGCGAACGCTCGACCTTCGAGTTCAGTGGAACGGCATATCCGACGGTTCGCTACACCCTGCCCAAGGACCGCCTGGTGGACGAGCTGCTCTAGGCCCAATGCCGTTCAGACAGAACGGCAGTCCGTGCCGGGCAGCGCTTCCTTTGCGGTTCGGGCGGTCAGCGACGGAGTGGTGAAGAAACCGATCCCGGGCGCGTTGCCGGGGTTTGCTGGCTTTTCCCTTGGCGTTCGGGCTTGCAACGACGGCGGGGCGGGGGAGGCCGGTCGGGGTGGTCTGCCGGGGCGGGGCCAGCGGTCGGTGACGGTTCGGGCTCTCATCGATGGAGCGGTGGCGGCCGGTCCGGGGTGCGTCGCCGGAGCCGGGTGGCTTTTCCGTTGCCGTTCAGGCTCGCAGCGACGGAAGGACGGGGAAGGCCGGTCGAGGTAGCCTGCCGGGGCCGGGCCGGATTGGGCCCGAGCGGGGCCGGTCGGCGGTGCGGTGGGGGTGCTGGCCGGGGCCGGTCTGCGATGTGGTGGGGGCCTGGCCGGGGCCGGTGGCCTCCAACGCCGGGCCGTCCGTGCGGGACTGTCGGCGGGGGCGGTCCCGAGGGGCCGTCGAGCTCGAGCTCGGGTCCGTCATGGTCGTCATGGTCGTCATGGTCTGCATGGCTGTCATGGTCGTCTTGCCTCCCTTCCCGTGTCCCGCTTCGGGCATCACACATCGGCCTCTCGGCCCTCGGTGCTCGGCCTTCGCGACTGTCGGTCGTGCCCTTCCTCTGAGGGGCTTCGCGGCCCGGGCCGGTCGGTTCCGGCCAGGTGCAGCCCATCGGGGGGCATCACTTGCACCGGTCGGTCCCGACCGAGCAAACGCCACCGGAGACCATCCCTTTCACCGGTCCGTTCCGGTGGAACGATGCCGATCAACGAGGATCCCGCTGACCGGTCCGTCCGTGCGAAGCCCCCTTCAGCGGGCATCGCCCTGACCGGTCGGTCCGGTCATGTTCCTGGTCGCTTCCTTCCCATGTCCCGTCCGGTGTGCGGGCGGGTTCGGTCGAGGAGGCGCCTCGTCCTTCGCCTGTCACGCGTCACATCCCCCTCCCTAGAGGGGCGTGTTTCGCGTGGAGGTCCGGCACGCTCCGCGGGTCATTCCTTGGAGGGCATGCTTCGCCTCTAGGCCCGGCACGCTCCACTGCCCCTGGCGAACAGGGCGCTGCTTCGCGTGTATGCCCGGTGCTCACGTGACTCCCGCTATGGTCGGCGTTGCATCGCGTGTGCTGGTGTGCCTCGTTCAGGACACGTGCCGCCAAGTCGAGGTGATCCCGACAAGGCCGTCTCCCACCTACACCGGCCCATGAAGGGCGCGGAGGACCGCGGGACCCGATAGCACTCGGGACTGAGAACACCCCGCCCATGCAAGAGGCCAGTCGTTCTCGGAACCTGTCAGGCGGCGTCTCGGCCAGAGGCTTGGCGTAGTCTGCTTGCACCTACTCGACACCTGTACGGATTCCATATCCCTGTGCGTACCTCTATACTACTTTTACGACAAAACCCGATCCACTAACGACAAAGAGACGCCGGTCACATCAGTCTCGTGGAGTGGCTGCGGCCCAACACCTCTCGCCACGACCGCCACCGCATCCCGCACCCTCGCACCCTGCGGCCGGGCGTGTCGCCCACTGAGGGCCCCCGTTTGCAACCGTGCCCGACAGGTCCGACATCCAGACCGGGCGTGCCGCCCGCCCGAACCCCAGAGACCCTGCCCCGCAGACGGACACCCGCCACGTCCACGCCTTCGTCGCCGATGCCTTTAGCGCAGCCGGGCCCTCCGCAGGCACCACCCCCGCCAACGCCCCCACCCCCAATGCAGGCCTCCCCAAGCGCCACAACACCACCAAACCCGCCACCAAACCCGCCACCCGCGCCCGCTCCGACGCACTCACTGAACAGCATTGCCCCTCGGCCGTTTCCCCCCGTCACCCTGCGGTCCGGTTCGACCGGTCGGGCCGGAGGCTGTGTGTTTGGGAGTGGGGGATTAACCCGGCAATTGGATGTGGGCGACCACGGGAGCGTGGTCGCTGCCGTCCTTGTCCAGGACCTCGAAACTGTGCACGGCGGCTCGCTCATCCACCAGGACGTGGTCGAGCGCGACCGCGGGCGGGCGCACGATCCCATTGAGATAACCGCCCTCGATTGGGCGCCAAGTCATGTCGAGCCCAGAACCGGTGGCGTCGGCGGCATCGGTGTAACCCGTGCTGATCAGGTCGCGCAGCAGGTCGTGATCCAGCGTGGCATTGAAGTCCCCGGCGAGGATCCACGGCACGTCCTCCTCGGGGCGCGGCAGTACCGCGAAGTCGGCCTCCCACTGCGGGACCCGCTCGGCGCTGGCGGGCGCGGCGGTGTGGATGGCCATGAAGCGGGCCTTCGAGCCGTCTTCCAGGGTTATCTCGGCGGCGGGCTGGTAGAAGATCCCGCCCGGCTCGATCTCTTCGAGTCGCTCCAGCGGATGCGCGGAGTACAGCGCGGTCCCGATCGCCTGATCACCGGGCTCGGCGATGACGTGCGGAAGGAGGTCTTCCAGCCCGAGCTCGGCGAGGGTGTCCATGGCGCCGGGCGTGAACTCCTGGACGGACAGCACATCGGGCTCGTGCTCCTCGACCAGTTCCATCACGTACTCCAGGTTCGCGACGCCCACATAGAGGTTCACGGACATGACGGTCAACTCCGGACCCGAGGCGGCGGGTTGGTCATCGGCGAACAGGCGGGGCGAGACGACGGCGACCATGGCGAGCGCGGCGGCGGCCGAGACGATGGCGGCGGCCCAGTGGCGGAACGCGGCTTGGACTCCGGCCCCGACGAGAGCGAGTGCGGCGGCATATGGGACGAACGCGATGGTGGTCCCGAGAATCCACCCGGTCTCCAGCCCGAACAGGCGGACCACCGTGTAGATAACGACCCCGGCAGAGGCAGCCCAGGAGAAGACCCGGAAGACGCGAGAGCGATACCAGGGCTTCCGTTTCGCTTGCGGCTCAGGGACGGTGCCCAATTGCATGGTCGCATCATCCACCTGAGGCTCAGTCATGGCCAGACTCTAGCGCTGGCCCGCCACCGATCCAGTTGAGTCCCCGGAGCGAATCTTGCTCATGCATCTGGCGTCTGGTCGGTCGCCAGGTCGGGCAGTAGCAGCCCCGCTGGCCTTCCCTCCGGAAATGCATCGAACATGGGCGGAGTCGACCATTCCCCAGGCCCCCGAAGATCGACCGTGCCGCCGAGGAACTTAGTGCTGCCGAAGTCGACCTGGCTGCCGGAGAACGCAGCTCTGTAGAAATAGACCAGTCCGCCGGAGAATTCAGCTGCGAAGAAAGAAACTTCACCACTGGAAAACTCAGCCCTGACGAAAGAAACCTCACCACGAGAGACCTCAGCTGCACGGAAGTCGACCAGGCCGCCCGAGAACTTAGCCCCGTCGAAGTCGACCAGGCCGCCGGAGAACACAGCCTTGTTGAAATTGACTCGGCCACTGGAGAACTCAGCTCCGCGGAAGTCGACAAGGCCTCCGGTGATCTTGATCTGTCGTAGGTTGCCCATGTCGATTACGGCGCCAGAGAAGTCGAAGTCGTGGCCGTGCCAGGTCTTGCCCGGGACCGGGTATCCACGAAGCCGTTCCCCGATGACGTCCATGACCGTGCGGCGCACTTGGCGTTCCGCACGACGCTCCTGGTGATCCTCTCGAGCGTCGCTGGTGTCAAGGTCTGGAGCCTCCTCGGGCGGGTCGTACGGCAACCGCATGTAGGCGCACAAGACGTTAATGCACGTCTGACGGCCCTGGTCCCAGCCGTCAGCCAGACTCGCCATCGCGTAGACACCGGCAAGCCGGTTCGCAGCCTTGTCAGAGGACATCTGCTCAGCTGCTGCGGCGAATCGCTCGTTGAACGCCTTGGTCTGCTCACGCGAGTCCGCGGCCAGCTCGAGCGTGGCCGCAGCCTCCCCCAAGCGCTGGCGGCGATAGGCGATGACCAATGCGACGACTCCACCAAGGCCCGCAATGACATACATGACCAGGCGGACGACATCCACCTTCAGATCGGCGGGCAGCGGCGAGGGGAACCGTGCGGCGAAGAAGTCCCACAGCACGACCGCCGCCAGCCCGGCCAGACCCACCATCAGCAACACATGCAGCGACAGTCGAAGCGGCAACCAGCGCTCCACATTGCCGCTGAGCCCCCATCGCAGCCAAGCAGCTACCCACGTTCGGAGGTGGCGGATTGTCTTCTGATCTTGGGGGCTGTCAACACTATCCGGAGGAGAGGACATCTCATGGTTCTACCAGGAATCCGGCGAACCGAAGTCCCCAGCGGTAGCAAGGGGCCGACACCGGCCAGGTCCGTCATGGTCGAGCGTCGTCCAGGTTCAGGCGGTGGCCGTCCGCTGGCTGTCTCGGTGTTCGATCTGGCCCTTATAGATCGCGATCTTCTCGTGCAATGCCTGCTGGTTGGCCTGCAACCGGGCCATCTGCGCGTCGATGTCGGCGTCGAGGCCCTCCAGGAGCTCCATGCGTTCCTCCAACGTCGACTCGCCCCGCGCGCGCAGCCGCGCGTAGTCGCGCATCCCGGCGATGCCCATCCCGATCTCTCTGAGCCGCAATAGGAACCGCACCCACTCGATGTCCGCGGCCCGGTAGCGGCGCTGATTGCCGGAGGTCCGCTCGACGGCGTGGATCAATCCGGCACGTTCGTAGTAGCGAAGCGTATGCGCTCACCCCGGTGGCCTCGGCCATCTGTGCCACGGAGAGCCCCTCGACCGCTGTCTCGCGTTGTTCGATAGTCATACCAGTGACTCTAAAACCTCAAGCTGAACTGAGCCACCGTTCGCGGTTGACTTCGAGCGCGCTCTAATCCTTAGCATCGGAAGGGATTCAGACCCCGAGCCATGACGGAGTGAGCACACGATGCGTCCGACCGCCATCCAGCAACTCATCAATCCGGCCAGGTGGGCGACGACGCCCAGCCGGGAGACGGTATCCCGAGCGACGACCCCCAACAGCGCGACGACACCCGGCCGGGCACGGCGCCTCCTCATCGGGCCCGCGACGGCGATGCTCCTGGCCGCGGCCGCCTGCACCGCCGAGAGCTCGAATACGACGTCCGAATCCCAACCCGCGCCGCCGGACGATGGAACCGTGGCGGACCTGCCGCAAGAGCCCGGCGAGGCGGTATGGGACGGCCTCGAGTCGCCGGTGGGCATGGCCTATGACGCGGACGGTTCGATCTACATCGCGAACTGGTCGGGCGGAACCATCGAACGGGTAACCGCAGAAGGAGAACGCACCACCTTCGCAAGCGATCTCAACGGCCCTTCGGGACTGGCGATCGACGCCGACGGAGTGGTCTATGCCGCCTCGTACAGCGGCGACGTGGTGTGGCGGTTCACCGAGGACGGCGAGCCCGAGGTCTTCGTAGAGGGGCTGGCCACTCCCGCCGGGTTGTCGTTCAACGCCGCCGGCGAGCTCTTGATCGCCAACCGGCAGACCAACGAGATCCTCGCCGCCGACGCCGACGGGCAGACCCGCGTGGTCGCCACCGGATTGCAGACCCCGGTCGGTGCGGTGGAACTGGAAAATGGCGACCTCATGGTCAGTAATATCGCCGGCGGTGTGTCGCTTGTTTCCGGCGGCGATCTCGAAGCCGTGCATGTCAATACCGAACTGGGCAGTCCCGGTCCGGGAATCGCCCCCGCCGGAGGGGACGCGGTCTACGTCGTGGACTACGGCGGCTCGACCGTGGACATGATCGAACCGGACGGCACCCGCACCACCATCGCCGACGGCTTCTCCAGCCCCACCGGAATCACGCTGGCACCTGACGGCCGCCTGGCCGTCTGCGAATGGAGCAGTAACTCCATATATCTCATCGACTCCATCCACTAGGGCGCCAGAACCCAAGAAGCCGATAGGGGCATGGTTCCTACGGCGTGGGTGGCGGCGATGCGGGTGGCAGCGTGGGTGCGTTGGGTTTCGCGCCAGGGGTCGGTGCGGCCTGGGGTGTTGGCGCTGGCGGTGCCTTTCCAGATGGTGGCGATGGTGAGGCCGCAGGCGTGTTCCCGCACCTCCTCATTGACGCCCCCTCCTGGACCGGCCTCATGACCGCCATCAAATCCGGAGACATCGCGTAGTCGGCCCAAACTCAAAAATCTGGCGCGCTTCCCATTGCAAGCGGAAGCGCGCCTTTCTGCAGCCGCTACCCGAACAGGGCCAGCGGAGCGATCGTGAAGTGATACAGGTGGCCAACAACCGTGAAGGCGACCGCGCCGAGCACCACCACCGTGTAGTGAACCCTTCTTCTCTTCCCCCACCAGCGGCGGGTCCAGGCCATGACCACACAACACATCATCGCCACGGTTCCCAAGGCCGCCAACAGCATCGGGATCGAGACCAGGTTGACCAGCGGCGATCCCTCCAGAACGGCGACCGTCAACTGATCCATGTCGGCGGCCACCGCGACGAAGGCCGCGAGGAATCCCGCGGCGAGAACCGCCGTGATGCTCGCCAGCGCCGTCGCAGCTTTCGGGCCGGTCAGCCCGCGCTCGGCTTCGATGGAGCTTCGCCGACGCAGGCGCTTGACCAGCGCCACCACCGGCCACACCAACTGGCTCAGCAGCAAAACCAATCCGGCCGCCGCCAGTCCCAGGTGGAGCATGACGTTCTCGTACCACCGCACCACTTGGAAGGCATCGGAGCCGTTGTAGAGCACCGTCCGACCGTCCAGAGTCCCGAAGGCGATCAGGGCCGAACCGTCCCGTTCGCGGTACAGCCCGTCGCCGACGGGCTCCCATTCCTGTTCGGCGACATCGGGATCGTAGGAGAGTCCTGTCGTCGTCACCGTTCCTTCGCCGTCGACCTCGACGGTGACGTCCGATCCCATGGCGAGGAACAGGCGGGTGTAGTCCGTGTCGTTCATGCGGGTGGTGCGGTACGTCCCCGCGGCGGCCTCGGCAGCCTCGGCGGGTGCTTCCACTGCTTCCGCCCCGGCGGGGCCGTCGGCCGCGGCTCCGGCTTCGCCTCCGAGGATCCCGTCCAGGATCTGGTCGGTCGCCGATTCGATGGCGGCGATCGCACTGCCGCCCTCGCCTCTCCAGCCGTCGCCGTTGACCACGATGTACACGCCGAGATCGGACTCGGGCACGAGCGTCAGGAGACTGTGGGAGCCGGGGCCGTCGCCACCGTGGGAGAGCATTCTGGTCTCGCCCCGGTACCGCTCGGCGAACGCCAGAGCCATGCCGGGCAGGCGGGGATCGTGCCGGAACTGGGTGGAGTGGAACTCGTCCATGGTCGCCTCGGAGAAGACTGGTGCACCATCGCCGAGCTGGAATTGCAGGTAGCGACCCATGTCGGCGGCGGTGGCGACCGCCCCGCCCGCGGGGTAGAGCGGGTCGCCGAAGCGCTCGACCGGCTCGATTCCGTTGGGGCCGTACGTGGTCGCGGACCGCTCCTGGAGTGCTTTCGGTGTGAGTGCAGCGGCGTGCGAGGAATCCATGCCGAGCGGTTCGAACAGCCGCTCGGTGATCAGCTCGTCCAACTCGACGCCGACGCCGACGCCGACGCCGGCGGCGTCGGCGGCCACGAGCCCGGCGAGGGCGAGTCCGTGGTTGGAATAGGCCGCCACCTCGCCCGGGGGCCGGACCCGGCGGGGCATGTCCTCGGCCAGCAGGGCTTCGAGTTCGGCGATGGTGCCGGAGTCGTCGGCGAGGATGCCGATGACCTGCTCCTCGAAGCCGGCAGTGTGGGTGAGCAAGTGGCGCAACGTGACCGGCTCGCCGGGGTAGGTGTCCTCGATCTCGACTTCGTTCAGGTAGTCATTGACGTCCGCGTCCAGGTCGAGCACGCCTTCGTCCACAAGGTCCATGACGATGGACGCGGTGACCGTTTTGGCGACCGAGTCGATCGGGAAGACCGTGTCCTCGGCGTCGACCGGGGTCTGGGAGGCGACATCGGCGACTCCGGCGACGTACGTTTCGACGGTGTCCGAGGTCGCGACCGTGACCGCCGCGCCGGGTATGTCGTTCTCGGCCAAGAGATCCGCGAGGACATCGTCGATGCCGTCGAAGTCCTCGATGTCGGCGGGATCCTGGGCGAAGGCGGGCGGCGCGATCATGACGGCGGCGGCGGTTGCCGCGGCGGCCAGCGCCGCCGTCGCGGCGATCGCGGTGGCCAGGCGCGTTCGAAAGCTCGATTTCATGGAGATCGGGACTGTCCGTTTCCTTGGGAGGCAGTGACACTCCAAACCTATGAAGCAAGCGGCGCAGTCGAAATGACGCTCACCGGCGGATTTTCGGTAGGGCTAGCGGTACCAGGGAACCGGCGCGACCAACACAACCAGCGCGAAGCGGCCGGTTCACAATGGTTGAGTCGCAACGGTTGTCTCGCAATGCATTGCGGAGACGGCCCCGGTGCCGTGGGGCCGCCCCCGCAAGGGGCGCGGGCGGGCGGGACTCGCGGCCTGCCCGCCCGCACGCTCCCGCACCCAGGTCGTGCCTGGTCAACACGGCCCGGTCCTGGCGGTTTCGGTGGTACTGGGAATACCGGGCTGCGTCGGCGGTGCGGGAGTTTTCTCCCGGCCGGGTCCGGCGTTCGGGTCCGATTGGGACCGAGCGCCGGTGGCACAGGGGTCTTTACCCGGCCGGGACCGGCTCGGGAGTGTCGGTGACCCCACCCTTGGAGTCGCCTGAGTCCTTGGCGGCCTTGGCCTTCCCGGCCGCGGTCATGACGCCCACGACCACGTGCGGAATGGCGACGGCGTTGACGACGTGGAAGCCGAAGATGATCTGGCCGGCCATGGTCCCCTCGATCGAGATCATCGCGATCACCGGTTGCAGCAGCACCAGTCCGAGGATGATCGCCGCCATGCCCACCAGCTTCCCGCCCGAGCGCGCCAGCGCCGCGAACACGAGGCCCAGCAACGCGAACACGCTGATGAGGGTCCCGGTCATGCGGTGCATGGCGTAATTGTCCGCGAGCGCGCCGGTTCCGACCGCCCCGTATCCGGCGAGGAAGAACTGGACGACGATCAGGGCGAGCAGCACGCCCATCCAGATCCGCAGGAACTTAAGCATGGGTGGTGCCTTCCTTGTGCAGTTGACTGTGCAGTTGGTTTTGGATGCCGTCGGCCAGGTGGGCGACGGCATAGGTGAACATGAAGACGGTGTCGTGGTCGTCGACTTCGCCGCTGCGCCAAGCGGACACGTCCGCGTCGGTCACCGAGGCGGGGTCGAGTGCCGCGGCCGCGGCCAGGCGGGCACCGAGTGCTTCCCGCTCGGGCAGGGCGTCGATTCCGGCCAAAGAGACCGGGCCCGGCCTGGTTCCCGACCGCCGCAGGGACGCTTCGATCGCGTCCTCGACCGCGTTCGCGGCCTGGTCGGACAGGGCGCCGCGTCCGCAGGCCGCGACCGCCCGCAGCTGCGCCCACGCCAGGCCGACCGGTGAATCGCCGGCCCAGGCCGGGATCGTCGGGTCGAGCGTCGGCCAGAGCTCTTCGAGCCATTCGGGGCGGCCCGCGAGCAGAGGCAGGCTCAGGCCGGGGTCCAGTTCGGCGGCGACGGCGTCGCGGACCCGCCGCGACGCGACCGTCCGCCCCAGCTTCGTGGCCGTCACCGGGTGCGGAGAGGCATTGGCGGCCAACACCTTCACCAGTCGGGTGACGATCTCGAAGACCAGCGCCGTCCCGATGAATCGGGGCGCGGCCTCGGCCGGGAACGGGCCGTCCGCTCGCGGGTCGACCGCCCAGGCCGCCAGCTCGGCCCATTCGGGCGGGGGCTCGCCGATGCGCAGCCCCTCGGCCAGGTCGTGTTCGCCGGCGGCGTGGAGCATCATCGAGTGCGCGTCGGTGCAGAAGGTGCACCGGTTCTTCACGGCGATGGTGGTCGCGACGACTTCCTTCGCGGTGCGCTCCGCCGGGCCGCCGACCAGCAGCGACTCCCGCAGCAGCGACCACAGGGGCGCGTGCAGTTCCGGTGCGGGCGAGAGCATCGTGATCGGCGAGCCGATGACGCCCAGTTCGAATTTCGCCTGCTGGTAGAGCTCGGCCGTCAGGCCCTCGGCGGCGGCCGGTTCGACGGCGGCGACGTGGCGGATGGCGGCGGTCGCCGCAGTGGTCTTGACAGCGGTGGTCTTGACGGCGGCGGTGCTGTTCGAAGCCATGAGCTTCCTCCTCGGGGGTGTGCAGCGGAGGCGCTACTGGCCCCCGCTGGTATCCAGACTCCCGTGCGGACGAAGCAATGTCGTCGTCCCTGAGCGGGCATTCGAGCCTCCTGCGAGCGCGGCACGGCCGCCATGCGCCTACACCCGGCGTCGTACGCCGCCGCTCACCCCCGCGGCCGACGCGCCAGAGACCGTCTCGCAATAGGATGGCGGGATGTCGAAGCGAGTGCCGATCAGGCGGATCGACCTGGTCCTCGGGATCGCACTGCTGGTGCTGTCCGAGGCGGTGGCGGTCCTCACCCAAGAGGTGAATTCCCTGCCGCCGTGGGCGTGGGTCGCGTTGGGCATCGGTCCGGTGGCGCTGGTGTTCCGGCGCGCCTACCCGCGGACCGTGGTCGGTATCGCCATCGTCTGCATGCTCATGCTGGCGCACCTCCAGCTGGGGGCGCTACCGGTACTGCCCGCGCTGGTCGCCATCGCCACCGCCATGTACACCGGCTACCGCGCCTGGACCATCAGCATGGTCTTCGGCGTCTCCTTTGTGGCGGCCTTCGGTTTCTGGCAGTCCGCCGGTTTCCAACTCACCGGCGACGTCGTCAGGAACTCCCTGCTGGTGGTGGGCTGGCTGCACGTCGCGATGATCTCCGGTGAGTCGAGGCGCCAGCGGGACGCCTACATCGCCGAGGCCGAGCACACCAAGGAGGAGGCGGTCAAGCGCAAGGCCGCCGACGAGCGGGTGCGGATCGCCCGCGAGCTGCACGACTCCCTCACCCACTCGATCTCCGTCATCCGCGTCCAGGCCGGCGTCGCACTCCACTTGGCGCGCAAGCGGGGCGAGGCGCCCGCCTCGGCTCTGGTGGCCGTCGAGGAGGCCGCGAAGGACGCCACCCGCGAACTGCGCGAAACCCTCACGATGCTCCGCGATGACGAGGGACCCCGATTGGCGGGCCTCAAATCCCTCGTCGAGCGCTACCGGGGTTCGGCGATGGAGATCGACATCGACTGCGGGGAAGACGAACCGATCGACGTCGACCCCGAGGTCGACCACGCCGCCTACCGGATCGTGCAGGAGGCGCTGACCAACGCCGTCCGCCACTGCGACGGCGACCGCGTCGAAGTGCGCCTCTCCCAAGCAGAAGGCGTCCTCGACATCACCGTCGCCGACAATGGCGGCCCCGGCGAGTTCACGCCCGGCCGCGGCATCACCGGCATGCGGGAGCGGGTCGACTCGCTCGGCGGCACCCTCACTGTCGGACGCGGCGCGTACGGTTTCACCGTCCACGCACAGTTCCCGGACCCGGCCGCATCGGAACTTACCGCCGCGGCCGCCGAACCGAAGGGAGACGCCTTGTGATCCGGGTGCTGCTCGCCGACGACCAGCCGCTCATGCGGGGCGGATTCCGCGCCCTCATCGAGGCCGAGGACGACATGACCGTCGTCGGCGAGGCCGCCGACGGCCCCGCCGCGGTCGCGCTCGCCGCCGAGACCCGGCCGGATGTCGCGCTGCTCGACGTAGAAATGCCCGGCGGCGACGGCATCACCGCGGTCCGCCAGATCGCGGCCGACCCGGACCTGGCCGAGCTGCGGGTCGTCATGCTCACCAACTACTCCTTCGACTCCTACGTCTTCGACGCCCTCCGCGCCGGAGCCGCCGGATACCTGGTCAAGGACACCGAACCCGAGGAACTGCTGCGCTGCGTCCGCGCCGCGGCCGCCGGAGAGATGCTGCTGTCCCCGGCGATCGCCTCGAAGCTCGTAGCCGAGTACGTGGCCCACCCGCCGGCCCGCCTGGCCGGGAAGATCGAGGCGCTGACCGGCCGCGAGACCGAGATCGTCGCGTTGGTCGCCCGCGGGCTGTCGAACGGCGAGATCGCCGAGCGGCTGTTCATCAGCCCGGCGACGGCCAAGACCCACGTCCACCGCGCCATGATGAAACTCCAGGTGCGGGACCGGGCCGGGCTCGTGGTGTTCGCGTACGAGTCGGGCCTGGTGCAACCCAAGGAGAACGGCTAGAAACCGACAGGTCGTGAGGCGGCGCCGGGAGACTCACCGCTCCCGGGCGGTCTCGTCCCGGACTGGACCGGCATCGGCCCCGGTCTCCGCTGCCGCCTTCGACTGGGCCTCCGGCTGGACCTTCGACCCGGTCTCCGACGTCGCGTCGGCGCTGGCGTTGTACTCGGATCCGAACAGCAGGACCGAGTTGGTGATCCACAGCCACACCAGGAACACGATGACGCCGCCGAGCGTCCCGTACGTCTTGTCGTAGCTGCCGAAGTTCGACACGTACAGCCCGAACAGCACCGACGCGACCAGCCACGCCGCGACCGCGAGTGCCGCCCCCGGCGCCCGGAACCTGAAGCCGCGCCGCAGGGTCGGGGCCAGCCAGTACAGCAGCGCCACGATGACGATCACCAGGACCAGCACGATCGGCCATTTCACCCAGCCCCACACGGTGACGGCGGTACCGCTGCCCCCGACCGCGTCCCCGATCGCCCGCGCGACGCTCTGGCCGGTCGCGGCGACGAGCGCGCATGCGGCGACGAGGGCGCCGACGATGACGGTCAGCACCACGCGCACGATCATGACCATCCACCATTTGCGGGCCTCGGTGCGCCCGTCGACGGCGTTGAGCGCCCTGGAGAACGCCGCGACCCAGTTCGAGGCCGCCCACAGTGCACCGGCGAGGCCGACCAGGGCCAGCACCCCGGCCGTGGACGGGTTCTGCTGGAGTCCGTCGACGGCGGTCTCGATGATGTCCATGCTGTCCGCGGGGACGACGCCCCGCACCCCGTCGAGGAGCCGCGCGGTCGCGGTCGCATCGAGCATGCCGATGATCGAGGTGCCGACCAGGACGGCCGGGAAGATCGAGAGCACGGAGAAGTAGGTCAGCGCCGCTGCGGCGTCGGAACGGTTAGCGGACGAATAGCGCTTCGCGGCCCGGATGAATGATCGGCCCCCCATGCCTCCACGGTCCCAGGTCGGGGACCGGGACGGGCCTCAACGGGAGATCCGGTCCGTTTCGGTGCCGGCGTCGTCAGCGCCGGTCTGGGTGGTGACCGCCCAGATGATGAACACGTCCACGGCGATCACCAGGGTGGCCCACAGCGGGTACTGCGGCGCGAGGAAGAACTGGTTCATCGCCGAGACGACGGCGACCCCGAGCGCGAGCATGGTCTTGGCGCGCAGCGGACCGAACCGGCGGGGCCAGCCGGCGAGGGCCATCCCGCAGGCGACCGCGATGAGTCCGATGAAGAGGTTGACCCAGCCCCACCCGGCATTGTCGGCGCGGTACCAGTAGCCCGAACCGGAGAACACGAACGTCTCGCCCCCGGCCACGGCGTAGCCGATGAACACCTGCCAGGCGCCCACGAGGATCAGGAGGATTCCGGCGAACGCGACAGGGCCCGCTGTGCGTTCGGGAACCGGCGGATCCCAACCTTCTCGCGTCACGCGCACCCCCGTGCCGTCCGACTCTGCCGTGCGGTCACAGCTTAAGCGACACTGGGCTCCGTCCTGTGTCGCCAGGCGGCCCGGGTAACCGGGTGTCGGCGCGCGTCCCGCTTAACGGGGTGTCGGTGCGCGCCTCGGCGCCCAGCCGACCCAGCCAGTTGCCGAGGAGGGCGCAGCCGTCCTCGGTGAGGATCGATTCGGGGTGGAATTGCACCCCTTCGATGTCGAGACCCGAGTGGCGGATCCCCATGACGACGCCGTCGGCGGTGGTCGCGGTGATGGCGAGCGGATCGGCGACGGTGTCCGGTTCGACCGCCAGGGAGTGGTAGCGGGTGGCCGTCAGCGGATTGGCCAGCCCCGCGAAGACGCCGGTGCCGTCGTGGTGGATCGGGGAGGCCTCGCCGTGGCGCAGCTGCGGGGCGCGCGCCACGGTCGCCCCCCAGTGCTCGGCGATGACCTGGTGACCCAGGCACACCCCGAGGACCGGGACGGACTCGGCGAAGCGGTCGAGCAGGTCGTGGCCGAGGCGGGCCTCGTCTGGACGGCCGGGACCGGGCGAGAGAAGGATCCCGACCGGGTCGAGCCGGGCGGCCTCGTCCACGGTGGTCTCGTCGGAGCGGCGGACCTCGACGCGGGCGCCCAGGGCCCGCAGGTAGCTGACGATGGTGTGGACGAACGAGTCGCGGAAGTCGACGACCAGGACGCTACCCATCGTCGCCTTCGCCCTCCCCGGGCTCGGGGGACGATTCGGTCTGGTAGTCCTCGGGGTCGAAACCGCTTTGCTGGCAGTCGACTCCGGGCGTGCAGGTGGGACCGTCGTCCTGCTCCTCGCCGCCGCCGTCCTGCGGCTGCTCGACGTTCCCGCCGGTCGGCTCCAGGTTGCTCCACGGCATGAGCGGTCGCACGGACGGGAACAGCGCGAACCACAGCAGCGCCACGACGGCGCCGGCCAGGGCGAAGGAGCCGATGAGCTTGCCGGGCAGGCCGCCCGGGAGCTTCCTCCAGATCCATCCGTACATGTCAGGCCTCCGGGTCGACCGCTTCGTCGGGCAGGTCGCCTTCGGGATCGCGTTCGTAGGTTTCGATGAGCTGCGAGTAGACGACGTAGCGCTCGTAGTTGTCCCACCGCGGGTGGCAGGTGAACAGGGTCAGCCAGTAGTCGTCGTCGCCCGGCTCCGTTTCGGGCTCGCCGGGCACCGGGGCGGTGATGTCCACTTCGGTCTCGTTGACGACCTCGTCCTCGCGGACCTCGTAGACGTAGAAGTACTCCTTCGTCTCGATGACGACCTTGTCGCCGGCCCTCAGGTCGCGGATATTCGTGAAGATCGCGGGCACATTGTGGCCGGCGAGGGTGAAGTTGCCCTGCTCGCCGGGGTAGGCGCCCTCCTCGAAGCGGCCGGGCGCGTACTCGATGTCGGTCGGCTCGGTGCCCTCGACGAGCGTCCAGGACTCGGGCCGGATGTCCGGCGCCCACATGCGCGCGAAGACGTCGCCGAGCTCGGGGACCGGCGCGCCGTCGATCGTCTCGCCCTCGGCCTCCGAGTCCCAGTTGGAGTCGAGATCGGTCGAGAGGGTCTGCTGCTCGTTATTGATCTGGGTGGTGACGCCGAAGACCTCATAGGCGGCGTAGAGCAGGACGATCGCGCCGAAGCTGATGAGGATCTCACCGATGCCGCGGATCGTGCCGCGGGCGGCGGCCTCCGCGCGGTGGCGTTTGACGGTGCGCTTCTTGCGGCCCGGGTTGGCAGAGCCGGGAGGCGCGGCGGCGCCGTCCATGATCTGGGGGAGGATCGCGGTCCCGTCCGGTTCGGGGACGAGGGGCGCGCGCTCGGGCTTGGCCGCGGAGGGCGGGCGGAGGGCCGTGGTCCGGTCGTGGTCTGAGGGGCCGGGGCCGGGACGGGGAGCGGGCGGGCGCTGGCCGTAGGTGCCGGGGGAAGGCGGCTTGGCCCGGCCGGGCGGGGTGGCGTTGGGAGGCGTGGGACTCGGCGGGGTGGGACTGGGTGTGGGGCTGTGCGGGGCGCCCTCAGGCGCGGCAGCGGGACGGGCCCGTCCGCCCGACCCGGGCGGCGTCATGGGCCCGGGGGGCGGGCCGGGAGTGGGGCCGGCTCGGCCCGGTGTGTTGGGGCCGGGCCCGCCCGGCGGCGGGGCAGGGGAGGACGCGGGCGGGGGCACACTCGCCCGGCCGGGGGTCCGAGGGGGACGCGGCGGGGAGGGGGGCTGATCCGCGAACGGTGACCAGTCCTGATCGCTCACCTGGGAACTCCGCCTCCGTTGTCGATGCAGTCGTGTCGTTGGGGGATGGTTTCGCAACAATAACGCGTCAGGCCATCCTAAAGTGGCACCGCCGATGAGGGTATCGCCCGAACGGGCAGGCGGCGCCGGGCTCGCTGTCCGGCGACCTCCGCGGCTCGGATCGGCCCCGGATCGGCCGCGTCCTGGTTCTGGCCCGGTCCTGACACGGCCGCGTCGCGAGGCGGCCGGCCCGCTTTCCAGCGGCGCGGACGAGGCGTCACGGCGCGGGACCCGGCCGGCCCGGATCGACATCGGCCCGGCCGCGACCCGGCGCCCGATCCAGCGCACCGCGGGCCCGCCGAGCAGGGCCGATCCACCTCTGGGAACGCACCGCAGTGGAGCCCGGGGAGGGCGGTACCCTGGACGTCGGATATGTCCCTCAGTTGGAGAGTCGTCGATGCCGAAGTCACGCGTGCGCAAGAAGAAGGTCTACTCGAACCCGGCGGGCAAGAGCTCCGAATCGGGCGAGAGCTACGAGCCCAGCCCGATGTGGGTGCCGGTCACCGCCGTCTCCCTGATCGTGATCGGGATCGGCTGGCTGACGCTGTTCTATCTGTCGGGCATGAACTACCCGGTCGCGGCGTGGGGCTACTGGAACCTGGCCGTGGGCTTCTCCTGCATGGTCGCCGCCCTGCTGGTCCTCTCCAAGTGGCGATGACACGGGCCCGGATCTACCCGAACGGGTGAGGCCCTGACCCCCTCGAATCGTCGGACCCCCGGCATACACTTACGTCCAGGGGTCCCTTTGTGCCGGATATATGGCCATAAACCGGGTTTCGCTCCCGGTTTCACTCCCGGCCCCTCACAGCAGCTCGAAGACCGTCGCGTTGGCCATCCCCCCGCCCTCGCACATCGTCTGCATGCCGCGCCGCGCCCCCGTCTCCCGCATGTAATGCAGCATCGTGACCGCCAGCCGCGCACCCGAAGCACCCAGCGGATGCCCCAGCGCGATCGCGCCGCCGCGCGGATTCATGCGCTCCTCATCGGCGCCCGTCTCCGCCAACCACGCCAGCGGGACCGCCGCGAACGCCTCATTGACCTCGAACACGTCGATCTCATCCAGGTCCAGGCCCGTCCGCTTGAGCAGCCGCGCCGTCGCGGACATCGGCCCGTCCAGCATCATCACCGGATCCGAACCCACCACAGTCGAGGCCGCGATCCGCGCCAGCGGCCGCACCCCCAACCGCCGCGCATGCTCCGCAGTGCAGATCACCAGCGCCGCCGCCCCATCCGAGATCTGCGACGACGACCCCGCCGTCACCAAGCCGTCGACCTTGAACACCGGTTTCAGACCCGCCAGCTTCGCCGCGCTCGTATCGCGCCGAATCCCCTCGTCCGCTGAGATTCCCGCCAGCGGCGCGATCTCGGCCGCGAAAGCGCCCTTGTCCGTCGCCTCCGCCGCCTTCTCGTGGCTGGCCAGCGAGAACGCGTCCATCGCCTCCCGGCTGATCCCGTACCGCTCGGCCACCAGCTCCGACGCCAGACCCTGCTGGAACATGACCGGCACCGAAGCGTCGACGCGGTCGCCGTAGCGTTCGCGCACCGCCGGCCCGTACGGCTCCCCCGCCCCGGACCCGACACTCGAACCCATCGGGACCCGGCTCATCGACTCCACGCCACCGGCCACCACCACGTCGGCATGCCCGGCCAGAACCGAGGCCGCCGCCAGACTGATCGCCTGCTGGCCCGACCCGCACTGCCGGTCGATCACCGTCCCCGGGATCCGATCGGGCCACCCGGCCGCCAGCACCGCATTGCGCGCCACATTCCACGACTGCTCCCCGACCTGCGAGACGCAGCCCAGCATGACGTCATCGACCGCGTCCGGGCCCAGACCCGACCGCTCCAGCGCCGCGTTCAGCGCATGCGCCGCCAAATCGACCGCGTGCACCCCCGAAAGACCGCCGCCGCGCCGCCCCACCGGCGTGCGCGCGCACGCCAGGACCACCGCCTCACTCATTGCGGTACACCCCGGTCACCAGACCCCGGGCCACGACATTGAACGTGATGTGGAAGGCGCCCACCGCCATCGACGCCGACGCCGGCACCTCGATCGGCGACCCCAGCGCGTGCACCGCGAAGATGTAGCGGTGCTCGGGGTCGCCCGGAGGCGGCGCCGCACCCGAATACCCGGCCTTGCCCGAGTCATTGCGCAGCTGCACCGCGCCCTCGGGCGGATCGGCGTCGGCACCGGTCGCCAGCTCGGTCACCGAGGCGTCCAGGCTCAGCATCATCCAATGCCACCAGCCAGAACCGGTCGGCGCGTCAGGGTCGAAGCACGTCACCGCGAACTGGGCCGCCTGGGCCGGAAACCCCGACCACGACAACTGCGGCGACACATCCGAGCCCGCCACCTGGGCCGACGCCAGCGTCACGCCCTCGGCGACATCGGTCGAGGTCACCTCGAACGACGGAACCTGCGGAAGAAAGTCATAGGGCCACGGGGCCCGCGGACGGTCGAGCGACATCGCTGTCCTCCTCATCTGCGCGGCCCGAGCGCACCCAACGGTCGCCGAAGCGCCACCGGGCGGGGCCGCGTGCGTACAACATCGAACCCTCAGGGCCGCAAACGACCCCATACAGCACCGTATCGCGAATAAGCCAAGGTGTGGCGCGCGCCGCCGTGCCGCGCCCGACCCGCCGGAATGCCGCTCGACGCCCCGCCGCCCGGCCGCATACCCTGGTGCCATGCCGAACACCGACGTCATCTCATTCTCCCGAGGCGCCCCGTCCCTCGACATCGTCGACACCGAAGGCCTCAAGGCCGCCGCCGTGGCAGCGCTCGACGCAGACCCGGCCCGCGTCACCGGCTACGGCACGTCCGTGGGCTACCCGCTGCTGCGCGAATGGATCGCCGCCAAGCACAACGTGGCGATCGAGAACGTGCTGGTCACCAACGGCTCGATGCAGGCCGACGCGTTCCTGTTCGACGAGCTCGTAGCACCCGGCTCGCCCGTCATCGTCGAACGCCCCACCTACGACCGGACCCTGCTGGGCCTGCGCAACCGCCGCGGCGAACTCCACCCCGTGACCATCCAGGCCGACGGCCTCAACGTCGACGAGCTCGAAGGCATCCTCAAAGGCGGGGTGCGCCCGACGCTGGCGCACATCATCCCGAACTTCCAGAACCCCGCCGGCGTCACCCTCTCCGGTGACAAGCGCCGCCGCCTGCTCGCGCTGGCCGACGAGTACGACTTCATGATCTTCGAGGACGACCCGTACTACGACATCCGCTTCCGCGGCGAGCAGCTCCCGACGATGCTCTCCCAGACTGACCTTTCCAAAGGCGCGAGCGGCCGGGTCGCCTACGCCTGCTCGTTCTCCAAGACCGTCTGCCCGGGCCTGCGCACCGGCTACCTGGTGGGCCCGGCCGACCTGATCAAGAAGATCGCGACGGCCGCGACCAACACCTACATCGCGCCGAACATGTTCGCGCAGGCCACGATCTACCAGTTCGCGGCCTCGGGGGCGCTGGACAAGTCGATCGCGACCGTCAAGGGCGCCCTCGAGGAGCGGGTCGACCAGCTCTCGGCCAGCCTCCGCGCGCACCTGCCGGGCGCCGAGTTCGTCGTGCCCGACGGCGGCTACTTCCTGTGGGTCGACCTCGGTGAGGGCGTCGACTGCGCCAAGGTCGCGGCGGCCGCCGCCGACGAGGGCGTGCAGGTCGTCAAGGGCACCGACTTCGTCATCGAAGGCGGAGAGTCCTGCCTCAGGCTGGCCTACTCGGCCGTCCACGCCGACCGGATCGACGAGGGCGTGCGCCGCCTCGCCAAGGCCGTCGAGGCCACCCGCGCCTGAGAACACTACCGGCAGTGATGATGTCGGCACTCGTTGTCGACATTGGATGGCGGTTATGCGACATGGCGTATAACCGCCATCGGCAAGCCCTTCACAGAACGTGAAAGGGGGGCGAGAATCGGTCTCGTGGCCGCGGTGCGAACCGCGGCGTAGGCCTTTTTCCCGCCCCCATTGGCGCCGGATCGGTGGCTCGCCCACTCCCCCCCGGGACGAGACACCGGTCCGGCGTTCAACTTCTCGGCAGCGCCGGAATCCGGCGCCACCGTGGCATTCACCCCAGGAGGCACCCGGGATCGTCCCCGGACCGGACCCTCCTGCGGCGTTGGGCAAGCGAAAACCTCCAACCGGCACGTACACCGATTGGAGTGCCGTTCTCGCCCCGGATCTCCTGCTACCCGTCAGCGCGTGACGCTGTCGACCAACTCGTCGGTGATCTGCGCGTCCGTGACGTGCGGACCATCGGTGTCGTCGAGCATCTCGTCAGCCAGGAGCGCCTCGCCGATGGTCTCGGTCCGCTGCCGGTACCACAGGTACGCGACCGCACCGCCCACCGCGATGCCGGCGCCGATCGCCCCGACCACCCAAGGCCACTTAGGAGCCGGCGCCTTCCTCAGGCCGACCTTCGCCAACACGACGTTGACCCTCGGCGCCGCGGCGTCGCGCGTTCCGCGCGCTGCGGCGGCCCCCGCGTTCCGCAGATAGGTCGCCCCTTGACTGAGATTGTCCTTGACCTCCTGGGCAGAAGTCGTGGTATTGCGGCTGAAGCCCATGTGAATGCCTCCTCTAGGTGCTCTTCTGTCTCATGTTGCACTGACCTGTGACACCCGTCGAGGGAAACGGGGGAGAAAGTTGGTCCAACCTCGGGCATCTGGCACCATTGACGCCATGACCAAGGCGACTCTGAAGACCAATTTCGGTGACATCAAAATCGACCTGTACGACAACCACGCACCCAAGACGGTGAAGAACTTCGTCGAACTGGCCGAAGGAACCAAGGAATACACCGACCCCGAAACCGGCCAGCCCGGCTCGGGACCGTACTACGACGGTGTCATCTTCCACCGCGTCATCGACGGCTTCATGCTCCAGGGCGGCGACCCGACCGGCACCGGCCGCGGCGGCCCCGGCTACAAGTTCGGCGACGAGATCCACCCCGACCTTCACTTCGGGCAGCCCTACCTGCTGGCCATGGCCAACGCCGGGCCCGGCACCAACGGCTCGCAGTTCTTCATCACCGTGGGCCCGACCCCCCACCTGAACGGCCGCCACACCATCTTCGGCATCGTCGCGGACAAGGACTCCCAGGCCATCGTCGACCAGATCGCCAAGACCCCGACCGGCCCGATGGACAAGCCCGTCAACGACGTCGTCATCAACTCCGTCGTCATCGAGAAGTAGCGGGAGCGAATGAGCGACGAGCAGTCGGCCCCGGTCTGCTATCGCCACCGGAACCGCGAGACCTATCTGCGGTGCGTCCGCTGCGACAAACCGATCTGCGCCGACTGCAGGATCGACGCGCCCGTCGGGTTCCAATGCCCCGGCTGCGTCGCCGAGGGGCGCAAGTCGATGCGCAAGACGCGCTCGGCCTTCGGCGGCCGTGCCTCAACGGCGTTCGGCGGATCCTCCGCCGGCGCCGCGGGCACGGTCACCAAAGTCCTGATCGGACTCAACGTCGCCATGTTCATCCTGACCCTCGCGGTCGGCGGCACGGCGGCGATCACCAGTTCCACCCAGCTCCATTACGCGCTGGCCGAGGCGAGCGTGTTCCAGTACGGCCAGGGCGTGTTCCACACGTTCGCGAACGTGGAGCTGTTCGGCACCATGTACTCGCTTCCCGGGGTTTCCACCGGCGGCGAATACCGGATGGTGACCGCGATGTTCCTGCACTTCGGCGCGGTGCACCTCCTGTTCAACATGGTGGTGCTGTGGATTCTGGGCCGGGTGCTGGAGAAGGACCTGGGCTCGCTGCGGTTCCTGGCGGTGTACCTCGTCTCGGGGCTGGTCGGGAGCGTGGCGGTGTACGTGTTCACGAACCCGATCACGCTGACGGCCGGGGCCTCCGGCGCCGTGTACGGCCTCTTCGGCGTGCTGATCCTGGTGAACCGGCGCCTGGGCCGCGAAAGCTCCGGCATCTATGTACTGCTCGGGATCAACCTGGTGTTGACCGTCGTGATGGGCTTCAGCCTCGCCGGACACGTGGGCGGCCTGGTCGGCGGCCTGCTGTGCGGCGCGGTCCTCGCCTTCACGCCGGCGAGTCAGCGCAAGGTGCTCCACTGGGTCGGCTTCGCGGTGATCCTGGCGATGATGGTCGTCCTGACCATGTGGCGCACGGACACTCTCTTGACGCAATTCGGAGTCGCTTAGGTCGGCTAGCTCGGCCCGCCCGACGGCTTTACCGCCGCCCATCGGCACCACTCGCGGCCCCACGGCCGCGGTGGCCGATGGGCGGCTTCGGTTTTCACGGGAATCGGCGGCGGGCGGGGCGAGCGCGGGTGGCTCCGGCGTCCTCCGGAACGAATCCGCAGGCCGTCTACCCGGGGGCTCGGCCTGGCGGGTTCGATGCGTTCGAACTCCGAACCGTTGGCCGTCTACCCCGGGGGGCCCTCCCCCCCCCCCCGCCCCCACCCAGCCTCGCCCCGCCCACCGCCCTGCCGTGCTTCAGGTCGGGAGTTCAGATCTCAGGTGTGCCGTTACTTCTGGTCGGCGGCCCAGCCTCGTGCCTGTTCCAGGTCGGCCGGAGTGTCGCAGTCGAACCACGGGGGCGGACCCGAGTAGTCCCAGTGGACGGTTTCGACCTCGATGTCCCTGAACAGGTTCTTGGCCCGGTCACCTGGGCGAATGTCCGTGGCGTTGGCGCGGATGGCCGCAGTCGGCCATACCCCGCACAGCCACTGGCGCCTCCCGGCGTCGTCGCAGAAGACCGCCCCCGAATCGGGCCCGGCCGCCTCGGCGCGGATCCGCAGCAGCTCCACTGCCGCGGGGCACAGGAACGGTAGATCGCCCGGCAGGATCGCCACGCGCTCGGGTCCGGCCCCCACCTGCACCAGCCCGGCGGCCGCCGCCAGGGCCGGGCCCGAACCCGGCGGGTCCTCCTGGACCGCCAGCACACCAGCCGGCAGTGGCGCGGCGTCGGCGGGCCGCGCGCCCACCACCACGCGCTCTGTCGCCGCCGCGCAGGCGGAGAGCATCCGCTCGAGGATCGTCTGTCCGGCCACTTCCAGTTCGCTCTTGGCGATGCCGGCGAACCGCCTCGCCCTCCCGCCCACAAGCAGGATTGCCGCGAAGTCACTCGGGGTGTCGCCCATGCAACCAGATTAGTCACCTCGCATTTCCTCCGCGTCGCCCCCGCCGATTCGGGCCAGCGCATTCGGCGGCAAACCGGACTGGAGGGCCGCCATCAGCATTTGCGCCAGCCGGTAGTGCGGGCTCGACCGCAGTGCCAGTTCGAACGCCTCCAGCGCCAGCACTCCATTGCCGGAGCGGTAGGCCGCGAAGCCGGCGACCGTGGCCGCCGGGGCGACCAGGTCCTCCTCCAGGTGGCGGGCCACCCAGATCCACAGGTCGACCCGTCCCCGCTCGAATCTGCCCGAGTTGATCCGCCGCAGCGCGTAGTCGCGGATGTCCAGGTCGCCCAGGGCGAGGCCGAGCGTGGCGATGTCGTCGGTGTCGGGCAGTTCTTTGGCTTCCAGCCAGTGGTCGACGGCGTGGAGGTCGCGGCCGCGCTGCTCGGCCCAGTCGAGTTCGACCTCGCCGCCGAGGATCGCCTCGACCGAGCTGGCCACGGCGGCCCTGCGTCCCGGGGCGGCCGCTTGCAGTTGCGCGGCGACCGTTTCGCGGTCGGGGGCGGCGTACCAGCCGGCCACGGCGACCTCGCAGGCGGCGGCCGAGGTTTCGGGAATGAGGCTTCCGGCGACCGGGCAGGAGTGGTCGGGCGGACAGTCGAGGCCGTGCCAGCGGCCGGAGGAGACCCGGAGGCGCTCGATCGGTTTGATTCCGGCGGCGTCGCACCTGGACTTCGTCCGTTCCAGGGCGGCCTCGGCGACGTCCTTGTCGCCGTAAGCGATCAGGACGCACTGGTTGCAATTGTTGAGGCTCAGCTGGCCGGTGAGGTCGACCAGGTGCTCGATGTGCTCGGCCGAGCCGGGCAGGTCGACGCGGAAGGTGCATTCGAGGTCGCCGTCGACGAGGCCGACGACGACGAGGCTCTGTTCGGGATGGAATCCGAGGAGCAGCGGGATGGTGGTCAGGAGGTCGTCGGGTCCGGTGAGGCTGATTTTCGCCTGTGTCATGTCCATGGGTCAACTGTCCGGTGTCCGCCAAGTCAGCGGCAAAATTATTTTTTGGCCTGTGGATAACCGAATCGACCCTGTGGATAACTTGTGGAATATTTGTCGCCGAATGGTGCGGTGTGGTATCTGCGGATTGCGGTGGCCCCAGGCGGCATCGCGGTGCTGAGGCGGACGGCATTCGAGGCCCCGACTCGGTGCGCCCGGCCATCGGCGGCGACTAGGCTTGAGGATTCAGAATCGGGCCGGGCGGATGCCGCCGAAGGCGCCGAGGACACCGTTTGAATAGGGCGCGCAGCCAGGGAGCCAACCGTGTCGAAGCAGTTCGTCCACCTTCACGTGCACACCGAATACTCGATGCTCGACGGGGCGGCGAAACTCAAGCCCCTGTTCGCCGAGGCCGAACGGCTCGGCCAGCCCGCGATCGCGATGACCGACCACGGCAACATGTACGGCGGTTACGCGTTCTACCAGCAGGCCAAGGGTTCAGGCGTCAAGCCGATCCTCGGGATCGAGGCCTACCTGGCGCCGCACGACCGCTTCCACAAGAAGCCGACCTGGTGGGGCGAGCCCAGCCAGCGCTCCGACGACCTCTCCGGCGCCGGCTCCTACACGCACATGACGATGGTCGCCAAGAACAACCAGGGCGCCCGCAACCTGTTCCGGCTCTCCAGCCAGGCCTCCTTCGAGGGCTACTACTACAAGCCGCGCATGGACCGGGAGCTGATCTCCCAGAACTCCGAGGGCATCGTCGCCACCACCGGCTGCCCCTCCGGCGAGGTCCAGACCCGCCTGCGCCTGGGCCAGACCGAGGCGGCCTACCAGGCGGCGAGCGACTACCGCGACATCTTCGGCGCGGACAACTACTTCCTCGAGATCATGGACCACGGCAACGACATCGAGCAGCGCGTCAAGGCCGAGCTGTACGAGCTGGGCCGGAAGATGGGCCTGCCGCCGCTGGTCACCAACGACTCCCACTTCGTGACCGAGGAGCAGAAGGACACCCACGCGGCGCTGCTGTGCGTCCAGTCCGGTTCGACCCTCGACGACCCGAAGCGGTTCAAATTCTCCGGCGAGGGCTACTTCCTGCGCTCGGCCGACCAGATGTACGCGGTCCGCTCCGACCAGATCTGGCAGGAGGGCTGCCAGAACACGCTCCTGGTCGCCGAGATGGTCGAGGACTACGACGAGATCTTCGCGCCCCAGGACCGGATGCCGACCATCGACGTCCCCGAAGGCCACGACCAGGGCACCTACCTGCGCGAACTGGTCGAATTGGGCCTGAAGGAACGCTTCGGCGGCGACGTGCCGGCCGAGTACACCGCGCGCGCCGAGCTCGAACTCGACGTCATCATCAAGGCCGGCTACCCCTCCTACTTCCTGGTCGTGGCCGACCTCATCAGCCACGCCCGCTCCATCGGCATCTACGTCGGCCCCGGCCGTGGCTCGGCGGCCGGCTCACTGGTCGCCTACGCCATGAAGATCACCAATATCGACCCGATCCACTACGGGCTGCTGTTCGAGCGCTTCCTCAACCCCGAGCGCGTCTCCATGCCCGACATCGACATCGACTTCGACGACCGCCGCCGCGGCGAGATGATCACCTACGCCACCGAGAAGTACGGCAAGGAATTCGTCGCCCAGGTCATCACCTTCGGCACCATTAAGACCAAGGCCGCGCTCAAGGACGCCGCGCGCGTCCACCACGGCCAGCCCGGCTTCTCCATCGCCGAGCGCATCACCAAGGCGCTGCCGCCGCCGGTCGCCGCCAAGGACATCCCGCTCGAAGGGATCACCGACCCGAACCACCCGCGCTACAAAGAAGCCGGGGAGGTCCGAGGCCTGATCGAGAACGACGGCGAGGTCCGCCAGATCTTCGACACCGCGCTCGGCCTGGAGGGCCTGATCCGCAACGCCGGCGTCCACGCCTGCGCGGTCATCCTCTCCTCGCAGCCGCTGGTCGACTGCATCCCCATGTGGGCCAGGCCGGACGGGTCGATCATCACCGGCTGGGACTACCCGTCCTGCGAAGACATCGGCCTGCTGAAGATGGACTTCCTGGGCCTGCGCAACCTCACCGTCATCGGCGATGCCGTCGAAGCGGTCAAGGCCAACCGGGGCATCGACATCGACCTCGACACGCTCCCGGTCGACGACCCGAAAGCGTACGAACTGCTCGCGCGCGGCGACACCCTCGGCGTGTTCCAGCTCGACGGCACCGCCATGCGCGAACTGCTCAAGCGCATGAAGCCCACCGAGTTCAACGACATCGTCGCCGTCCTGGCCCTGTACCGGCCCGGCCCGATGGAGGCCAACTCCCACAACAACTACGCCGACCGCAAGAACGGGCGCCAGGAACTCACCCCGATCCACCCCGAACTCGCCGACGCGCTCGAAGAGATCCTCGCCGAGACCTACGGCCTCATCGTCTACCAAGAGCAGATCATGAAGATCGCCCAGAAGCTCGCGGGCTTCACCATGGGCCAGGCCGACGTCCTCCGCAAAGCCATGGGCAAGAAGAAGCTCGACGTCCTGGAGAAGATGTTCGCCGAGTTCGAGGCGGGCATGGTCGGCAACGGCTTCTCCAAGGAGTCGATCAAGACCCTGTGGGACATCATGCTCCCGTTCGCCGGGTACGCGTTCAACAAGTCGCACGCCGCCGGATACGGCCTCGTCTCCTACTGGACCGCCTACCTCAAGGCCAACTTCCCGGCCGAGTACATGGCCGGGCTGCTCACCAGCGTCGGCGACTCCAAGGACAAGGCCGCGGTCTACCTGTCCGAATGCCGCAAGATGGGCATCACCGTCATGCCGCCCGACGTCAACGAGTCGCGGCACGTCTTCCACCCCGTCGGCGAGGACATCCGCTACGGCATGGGCGCGATCCGCAACGTCGGCGCGAACGTCGTCTCCGGCATCATCGAGGCCCGCGAAGGCCAAGGCAACTTCGACGACTTCAAGGACTTCCTCAAGAAGGTCCCGGCGCAGGTGTGCAACAAGCGCACCGTCGAATCACTAATCAAGGCCGGCGCGTTCGACTCGCTCGGACACGCCCGCCGCGGCCTCGCCGAAGTGCACGAGAAAGCCATCGACGCGATGGTGTCGATCAAGAAGGAAGAGGCACGCGGCCAGTTCGACCTGTTCGGCGGCATGGTCGAAGCCACCGACACGCTCGGCGTCGACCTCACCATCGCCGACGACGAATGGGAACGGCGCGACAAGCTCGCCTTCGAACGCGAAATGCTGGGACTGTACGTCTCCGACCACCCCCTCAACGGCTTCGAACGGCTCCTGTCGTCCAACGCCGACCGCCCGGTCGCCGCGCTCCACGGCGAAGAGATCGCCGACGGCTCGAACGTCAGAGTCGCCGGGATCCTCCAGAACGTAGCCAAACGCGTCACCAAGCAGGGCAAACTCTGGGCCTCGGCCACCCTGGAAGACCTGGCCGGCTCCATCGAGGTGCGGTTCTTCCCCAACACCTACGAACTCGTCTCCGACTCGCTCGCCGACGACCTCGTCTGCTGCGTCAAGGGCAAACTCGACCGCCGCGACGGCACCGCCCAACTCATCGCCCAGGACCTGGCCGTACTCGACACCTCGACCGGCCCCGAAGCGAACAACTCACCGATCACCGTCGCGCTCAAGGCCGCCGCGGTCAACCCGGACCTGATCGAGAAACTCTCGGACACGTTCAAGACCCACCGCGGCGAAGCCCAAGTCCGGGTCCAACTCGCGGGCGGCTCCGGCATGACCATGCTCGCCCTCGACGACCAATGGCGCGTCCGCCCATCGGTCGAACTCTCAGCCGACCTCAAAGCACTCCTGGGAGCCGGAGCCGTCGTCGGATAGCGGCCACGCGCGCCCGATGAGGCCCATGACCGCCCGACCCGCCCCCGACCCAGCAGAGAGCACCCGTGAACGACGAACTCGACCTCATCCGCGACGCCGACCGGCGCGCCCAGGACTTCATCGCCGGCATCGGCACCCGGCCGGTCTTCCCCGGCCCCGCGGCCATCGAAGCCCTCACCCGGTACGACGAACCGCTGCCCGAACACGGACGAGGCGAGGCCGAGACCATCGAACTGCTCGACGCGGTCGGGACCCCTGCCACGACCGCGTCCAACGACCCCCGCTACTTCGGCTTCGTCACCGGATCGACCCTGCCGGTCGCGGCCGCCGCCGACCGGCTCGCCCTCGCCTGGGACCAGTCGGCCGCCTCCTTCGACACCTCGCCGACCGCCGCCGCCCTGGAACACGTCGCAGGACGCTGGCTGACCGACATCCTCGACCTGCCGCGCGAATCCGCCGTCGGCTTCACCATCAGCGCCGGCGTCGGCACGGTCGTCGCCATCGCGACCGCCCGCCGTACCCTCCTCGCCCGCGCCGGCTGGGACATCGACCGCCGCGGACCCGCCGGAGCCCCCGAAATCAAAGTCGTGCTCGGGGAACTGGCGCACATCACCGTCAAGAAGGCCCTGCGCGTCCTCGGCTTCGGACTCGACAACCTCATCACCGCGCCCGTCGACGAACACGGCCGCATCGAACCCGGCCGGCTCCCGCCCCTCGACGACCGCACGATCCTCATCCTCCAAGCGGGCGAAGTGAACACCGGCGAGTTCGACCCGTTCACCGAACTCATCCCC
>NZ_STGY01000042.1:30709-97606 GCF_004912275.1 Glycomyces buryatensis | reverse complement strand
CCGCCCGGGCCGCCGGCGCCTGGGTCCACGTCGACGGCGCCTTCGGACTCTGGGCGCGGGCCTCGCGCCACCGCCACCTCACCGAAGGCGTCGACGGCGCCGACAGCTGGACCACCGACGGCCACAAATGGCTCAACACCCCCTACGACAGCGCAATGGTGATCTGCCGTGACCCCGAGGCGCTGGCCCGCGCCATGAACGCCGACGCCGACTACGCCACCTCCGCGGTCGACTCCCAGAAGAACCTGGTCCTGGAGTTCTCACGGCGAGCCCGCGGGATCCCGGTCTGGGCGGCGCTGCGCACGCTCGGACGCGACGGCGTCGCCGACCTCGTCGAACGCACCGTCGACCTTGCCGCGCTGGCCGCCGAGCGCCTGCGCGGCAGCGGGTACACGGTGCTCAACCGGGTCGTCCTCAACCAGGTCCTGGTCCGGGCTGGCACTCCAGCAGAGACGATCCGAATCCGCGAGGCGGCCCAGCGCTCCGGCCGGACCTGGTTCGGCCCGGCGGTGTGGGGCGGCGAGCCCGCATTCCGGATCTCGGTGTCCTCCCACCGCACCCGCGCCGAGCACATCGAGGACCTGACCGACCTGCTCGCGGAGCTACGCCGGAAATAGTCACGACTCAGGCGGGCTTGCGGAACAACAGGCTCGCGGATTCGAAGCCGCGTCGGCTGTGCGCCGGTGACTGCTCGATCATCCGGGCCGTCTCGGTGAGGCCCGCGTCCTCAAGGAGCGCGGCGACGCGATCGAACGAGAGCCGGTAGGCGAGTGCGACTTTGTGGTCGAACGGCCAGGCCAGTTGCGAGGCATCGGTGTTCCCGAAGAAACTGAGCAGCAGATGGCCACCGGGTGCCAGAACTCGATGGAACTCGGCGAACACGCCGGGGAGGTGCTCGGGCGGGGTGTGGATGATCGAATAGCGGGACAGGATGCCCGCGAGCGCGTCGTCCGCGATTTCCAAGGAGGTCAACGATCCCTCGGTGAAGGTGATGTCCGGGTGCTCCCGGCGTGCGATCGCCAGCATTTCGGGCGACAGGTCGACACCGAACACGTCCGCGCCGAGGTCGCGCAGATGACCGGTGAGCAGGCCGGGCCCGCAGCCGATGTCGGCGACCGTGCCGGGCGGGGTCGCTCCCGCGAGTTCAGCGAGCACGCCCACCAGCGCGCGATCCAGCGGAAAGTCCTCCGCCGTGTTGTGGGACAGCTCGGCATACTGCTCGGCGGCCGCGTCATACGAGTCACGGGTCGTGCGAAGGAAATCAGGTTCGCTCACGCCTTCGCACCATACCCGGATCGGGACAGCTGCTTCGGTGCGGTTCAGCGCCGTAACCCGAGATCCGCTGCGACCCACCCAATCCGGACCGGACCGGCTCAAGCCGACTCGATCCAGCGGGCCTTCCTGGCGGTCCGGCGCAGAATGCGCAACAGCAGCGGACCGGTCAGCACGATCAGCAGCGCCGTGGTCACGGCCCGACCCAAATCCCAACCCAGCGACGTCGCCAACGAATAGGCGACGAGGCGCGACGCGTTCTCGCCGGGCAGCGCCCCGGGCACATACGCCAGGTTCCCCTGCGTGATCGCATACGGCCAGAACGACATGTTCAACAGCAACCCGAACGCGAGCGACGCCACCACCGCATACACCGCGAGCATCGCCAACTCGCCCACCCGCCCCCGCCACGCCGCCGGAGCCCGACCAGCACCCGGCAGCAGCCCCGCGCCCAGACCGACGAACGCCGCCGCGAACATCTGATACGGCATCCACGGCCCCACCCCACCCGTCAGCAGCGCCGACGCGAACAGGCCCGTATTGCCCAGAATGAACCCGAACGCCGGACCGAACACCCTGCCCGCCAAGATGATCAGAAAGAACACCGTCTCCACGCCCGCCGCGCCCGCCCCGAACGGCCGCACCGCCGCCACCACCGCCGACAGCACCCCCAGCATCGCCACCGCCCGCGCGTCCATCCCGCCGTCCGACAACTGCACCAGCACCACCGCCGTCACCACCGGCAGCAACAGCGCGAACATCCAAGGCCCCGACGACGTCTCCGTCAACGCCCCGCCCGGCGACGCCAACAGCGGCCACGCCGTCGCCACCAGACCGAACCCCGCCGCCAGCACCACCGCGAGCGACCCGCGCCAATGGACACGCGGCCGCGGGTCAATCGTCCGCATCGCCACCGCCCAGCGCCGCCACGACTTCCTCCACCGTCAACCACCCCGGCACGATCTTCTCCACCTGCGGCGCGAACATCGGCGAGGCCGAAACGATCTCGCGCGCCGGACCATCCGCCACCACCGCCCCGTCCGAGAGGATCACCACCCGAGAAGCGAACTCCGCCACGAACTCGACATCATGGGTCGACACGATCACGCAGTGCCCAGCCTCCGCCAGCCGCCGCAACCGCACCGCCAAAGCACCCTTCCCCGGATAGTCCAGCCCCCGCGTCGGCTCGTCCAACAACAGCAACGGCGGCGCCGCCGTCAACGTCACCGCAAGCGCCAGCGCCAAACGCTGCCCCTCCGAAAGATCACGCGGATGCGCCCCGGAGTCGACGGCCTCGACCAAATCGTCCAGAATCTTCGCGCACGTCCCCGGCGCGGCACCCGAATCCCGGTCGGCCCCATCGCACTCGGCGGCAACGGTCTCCGCATACAGCAGATCCGCCGGCTCCGACGGCACCAGGCCCGCCAAGGTCCGGCGACGCCCGGCCTTGAGCCGCGCCGGATCCCGCCCGCCGACCGTGACCGTCCCACCCGCGCGCCTGCCCGTCCCCTGCAACGCCCACAGCAGACTCGACTTGCCCGAACCATTGCGCCCCATCAACGCCACGCGCTCGCCGCGAGCAGCGGCCAGATCCACCCCGTCCACCGCCCGCACCCCCGGATAGTCGACGGTCAAGGCGTCCGTCCACAGCAGTGCCGGACCGACCGCGGCCGCGGCATCCGACGGCACCGACTCCACGGCGAGGGCCGCCCGCAGCGGCGCCGCATGACGACGGGCCTCGCGGATCGTCACCGGCGGCCCCGCCCAGCCCGCGACCTTCCCGAGCCGCACCACCGGAGGCGCCACCGGACTCACCGCCAACACCTCCCCGACCGAACCGGCCATCACCTTGCCGCCGTGCAGGAGCAGCGCCGAATCCGCATACTGCGCCACCCGCTCCAGCCGGTGCTCGGCGAGCAGCACCGTCACCCCCAGATCATGGACGAGACGGTGCAGCGCCGACAGCACCTCATCGGCCGCACCGGGATCGAGGGCCGACGTCGGCTCGTCCAGCACCAGCGCCGACGGCCCCGCGACCAGGGCCGCGCCGATCGCGACCCGCTGGCGCTGGCCGGAGGAGAGCGCGGCCAGGGTGCGGCCGCGTACGTCGGCGAGGCCGAGGAGGTCGACGATCTCGGTGACGCGCTTGCGCATCACGGCGGGTGCGAGGCCGAGTTGTTCAGCGGTGTAGGCGAGTTCGAGTTCGACGTCGTCGGTGACGAAGCCCGCCAGGGGGTCTTGGGCGACGTAGCCGACGATGTCGGCCAGGTCGGCCGGTGCGGCGCCGCGCACGCTGCGCCCGTTGACGTGGATGTCGCCGGCCATGGTGCCGCCGGTGAAGCGCGGGACGAGGCCGTTGATCGACTGGAGCAGCGTCGATTTCCCCGCGCCGGTCGTGCCGACAAGCAGGCAGAACTCGCCTTCGGGAATGTCGAAGGAGACGCCGTCGAGGACCGGGTGGGCATCGTAGCCGAACGTCACGTCGGCGAAGTGGATCATGCGGGGCCCTCCTTGGTCTGCGTGGGTACCAGCATGGCCGGTGCGGCGGCGAGGAGCACCCCGCACGTGGCGGCCAGGGGCAGCGGCGGCACCTGGGGCGGATTCGTTGCCGGCCACAGCAACCCGAATTCGAAATATCCTGAGAGGACGGTTCCGGCGACGGCGGCCGCACCGGACGCGAGGATCGCCCAGTCGCGGGAACCGAAGGCGTCCGGGCGGTAGCGGGTGTGCGGGACGCGCTTGGAGGCGAAGGCGATACCGCAGGTCGCGGCGGCCGCGCCGGCGGCGAGGAGGCCCCAGGCGAGGGGCGAGGGGATGACCGAGGACAGGGAGGCGTACGCGCCCGCGCACAACCCCAGCAGTCCGATGAGGAGGAACGCGGAGGTCGTGCGCCGGGCGGGCGCCGGGATTCCGGCGGATCGGCCGTAGCCGCGCGAGGCCATCGCGGCGGCGAGCGCGAGCGACCGGTCGAGCGCGTCGTGCAGGACGGGGGCGACGACCGTGCGCATGAGGTCGGCGGGATTGCGTCTGGTGTTGCCGCGCAGGGCGCGCGCCCTGCGGATACGGGCGACGCCCTGCACCAGCTGGGGGGCGACCGAGAGGGCGACGACGACCGCGACGCTCACCTCGTACAGCGCGGCCGGGACCGATCGCAGCAGTCGGCGCGGGCTCGCCAGGGCATTGGCGGCGCCGACGCACACCAGGAGCGTGGCGAGCCGCAGGCCGTCGTAGAGGGCCGCTAGGGCGCCCTCGAGGGTGACCACGCCGCCGAGCCGAAAGCCGGCGGCCCAGTCCGGGAGCGTCACCGAGGGCAGCGCGAACAGCACTGTGGACCCGTCGGAGCCGCCGAAGACGACATAGAAGACCATGCGAACGGCGATGGCGCTCAAACCGATGAAGAGGAACACCCGATAGGCGCCCGACCACGGCTCGTCGCCGCGACAGAAGACGACGACGAGTCCCGCGACGGCGGCGATGAGGAGCAGCAGCCACGGATTGCCGGTGCGGCTGGCGGCGGTGGCGAGCAGCAGCGCCCACCCCCACCAGGCGACCGGATGCGCGCCGCGCCGCCTCGGACCGGACCCGTTCGCGCCGTGGCCGCTCACCTCGTGGCCTTTCGCGGTGCGACCCGGCGCGCCGGACCCCCGCGGAGCGGCCGCTCTGGCGCTGCGCGCGTTCACGTGTGCTTGCCGGCCCGCAGCCGCCATATGACCAGCCCGGCGATTCCGGCGAGGACGACGACGGCGATCAACCAGGTCGGCGAGCCGCCCTCGTCCTCATCGGAGACATGGTCGGCGTCGGCGGCGGCCGCCTGCCTGGGCGAGATCGAGGGCGGGGCGGTGCCGTCGCCGAAGACCCAGCCTTCGAGGTCGCCCTCGCCCGGTTCGGCCTGCGCGGCGCCGACGCTGGAGAACGTCCACTTCGTGTCGCTCGCCGAGGCCCTCCAATACGCCCAGGAAGCGCCGGCCGGAGGCGCGACGGCGCAGTCGGTCTCGGGCAGGTCGTCGATGCGGCACACCATACCCGGGAACGAGGCGACCTCGGTGATGTCGAATCCGGCGCCGATGAGCGCATCGAGCCCGTCGGCGGGTGCCTGGGCGCAGCCGATCGCCGGTTCGGTGTCCGCGCCGGTGGCGACGGAGCCGAAGTCGACCACGACGGTCACGCCCTCGCAGTGGCCATGGGCCGCCGCGGGAGTGGCCGGAATGAGGACGGAGGCCAGGACGGCGAGTGCCGCCCCGGCCCCGGCCAGCGTCCGCGAGGGACTGACGGTCATCAGCCGCGCTGGTCCCGGTCGGATCCGTCGCCGCCCTCGCCAGCGGATCCGTCCTCGGATTCGCCGGTCTCGCCAGTCTCGTCGGCATCCGCGGCATCGGAAGCGGCGCCGCCCTCGGCCGCACCCTCGGCGCCGCCGTCACCGCCGCGGCGGGCGCGGACGATCAGGTAGGCGACGAGCGCGATCAACAACAGCGCCGCGGCGACGATGACCCACGGAATCCACGCATCGGAGTCGGAGGAGACCGCCTCGTCGGCGGGGCTGGCGGCGTCGGTCCCGCCCTCGCAGTCCAGGACCGGGATGTCAGCGGTCGACTCGGAGGCGTCGAGCGTGGCCAGGTTCTGACCGGCGACGGCGACGAGCGACTGCGCGGTCGCCAAGAGCCGCATGGACTCCCCGTATTCGGGATCCTCGGGGTCGGACGCCATGAACGCACCGGCCGCATCGGTGTCGCAGCCCAGCTGGAGTTCGATGAGGAACGAAGTGGCCCGCTCGGCCGCGCCCGAGCGCTCGGTCGCAAAGAACGCCTGCGCGGCCATCGCCGTCGAGGAGGCGTTCTCGCCGAATCCGGCGTCGAAGCCGCCGTTCTCGGACTGGTTGTTCTCCAACCACATCACCGCGCCGTCGAGCGCGGCGGTGACGTCATCGCCCTCCAAGACCGCGAGAGCGGCGACGGCGATGCCGGTGGTGTCGGGGTCGGAGACGCAGTCGGCGCCGCCGTCGGCGTCCACGTCCGCGTAGCTGAAGCCGCCGTCATCGCACTGGGCGGCGGCGAGCGCGGCCCCCGCCTCGGCGTTCGCCCCCTGGTCGGTGCGCGACAGGCCCAGGACCGCCCAGGACGTGTTCTGGACACTGCCGTCGCCGAAGCCGCCCGTCTCGGTCTGGGCGGCGGTCACCTCGGCGGCGAGCCTGATCCCGCCGAAATCGGTCGGGTCCCCGCCCGCGGTGGCCACGACGTACATGACCTTCCCGGCGCCGCCCGCATTGAGCGCGGGGTCCTCGGACTCGTCGCTCGGAGGGTAGACATAGGAGGAGAGGACGTCCTCGTCATTGAGCCATTCGAGCGTGGTCTGGACCTGGTCGGTCCCCACGCGCGCGGCCATGAGGCCGATGACCGCGTCCAGGGAGGTGCCGATGTCGCCGTCGGACCAGGACGGCCCGTCCGCCTGGGCGGCGAGCCAGGCCGCACCGGCCGCCGCCGGGGCGGCGAACGGCTCGGAGTCCTGGGCGTGAGCCGGGGCAGCGGCGGTGCCGAGAACGGCGATGGGCAGAACCGCGGCGGCCGCCGCTGTGAGCAGTCGCCGTTTGGGCTGATGGCGCATTGCCTGACCTTTCCTGAAGCGCGCGGGGTCTCGGGCAGGCGGCGGCGCCGCAAGCGCCCGCAGACCACGACAGGCGTTGACAATAAAGACGGGCGGCCGGTGGGCATTCGGGCTCACGCGGGTGGACCGAGCTGTAACAAAGGGTAATGTGCTCGATTGGTGTTCGAAGACGAACCGCGACTACCGCTGCGGGTCAGCGCCGGCTTCCGACCGGACTTTCCCCACAGGACGCCATTGAGTTTCGGCTCATTGTCCTGCCCGGTGGCGCAGCGTGTCAAGCAGGTCGCGCGGCGAGTGGACCCGTTCACCCTCCCGTCGCCCACCACCACCCGAACTGGAGTGAACACCTCCGCCATTGTTTCCACTGGAGTAACTTCCGCCCTGTGGTTATTGACCCGTAGCGCCGAGTGTCGATACGGTTCACAACGTGAGTAGAAATAAGAATGCCGATTTGGACAGAGCGCTCCGTGCCGCGACCCGGGTCTTCCTGGAGCGCGGTTTCTCCGCGACCTCCATGTCGGACCTGGTGGCGGCGACCGGAATGAACCGCGCGGGCCTGTATTCCGCCTTCGGCTCCAAGCACCAGCTCTACATCACCGCACTCGCCCGCTACCGAGAGGACACCGAGCCCGAACTGCGGGCGATCGCCCGCAGGGCCCTCGACCGGCCGTCCTCCGAGCGACTGGACGCGCCCCGAGTCGTCGCCGACCTGCTCGAAGTCGTTGCCCGACATAGCAAAGAGGGCGGATTCGTGGTGAGGGCCGCCGTCGAGCTGGCCGACGACCCGGCGACGGTGCGAAGGGTCCAAGAGGCCTGGGCCGAGCTCGAACGCGATCTGGCCGCGATCCTGGCACTCGCGGTCGAGCGCGGCGAGATGGACCCGGCCGCCGACCCGGAACGGCTGGCGCGGACCGCGCTGGTGTTCATTCAGGGGTCCTTCGTGGTGGGGCACGCCGACGAGGACGACCGGCGCCTGAACGACGCGGCCGCCGGATTGGTGGACCTCTTGGGCGGTGTGGCGACTGCGAGCCCGTAATCGGCTAAAACGCATTCGTGTCATTCGTTCGTTCGCCATGTACATGTCCGTCCCGGTCACCGGGACTCGGCACATAGGACTAGAGGCGAGAGGCACCTAGGATCCGTTCCAGCATCGAGACCGCGACCGTTGCCGCGGCGGCGCCGACTCAGGCCGCTCGGGCAACTGACGCACGACGAAGCGGGTCGCGCCGACGACGCGACCCGCTTCCTCATGCGTCCTACAGGCCTTCGGCGACCGCCGACCCGATTCGCAGCCACGCCCCCATCGATGCCTTGCTCAGCGAGTCGTAGCGGATCGGCTCGCCCGAGTCCAGGAGCTTCTCGTACGGGGCCAGCAGGACCGCGCGGGTGCGGGCCGCGAAGTGCCGCTGGACAGCGGGCAGATCGACGTCCTTGCGGTGCGCGGGCATCGACACCACCGACACCGCACCGCGCACCAGGTCGCGGCGGCCGGTCTGCTCCAGGTGGTCGAGCATCCTGGCGGCCGTCTCGGCCGAGTCGTTGCGGGCGGACATGGTGATCACGAGCTGGTCGGTGGCGTCGATCGCGGCCTGCCAGTTGGCGGCGCGCACATTGTTCCCGGTGTCGACGACGATGAGCTTGTAGAAGCGGGAGACGGCCTCGCGCAAATCCCCGAAGGCCTGGGAGGTGAGCATCTCTCCGGCGGTGGCCGATTCGTCGGAGGCGAGCACGTCGAACATGGCCCCGCCCTGGGCGCGCACATACTGCGACAGGTCGCCGACGCGGCCGGTCGGGCCCCGGAAGTGGTCGAGGTCACGCAGCAGGTCGCGGACGGTGCGGACATGGAAGTCCTGCTGGGCCCGCATGCCCAGCGTCCCTTGCGTCTCGTTGTTGTCCCAGGCCAGGACGTAGCCGCCGCGATGGCAGCCGAAGGTCATGGCGAGCATGAGGACCGCGACGGTCTTGCCCGCGCCGCCCTTGGGATTGACGACGGTGATCTGGCGCAGGCCCCCGAAGTTGCGGCGCACCGTCTCGACGGCGTGGCCCCTGGCGCGCTCGCGGGGGCTGGGCGGCAGGGCGACCATGCCGAAGCTGAAGCGGTGGAGCGCGCCCCGCAGACCGGTCTCGGCGACGGGCGGGCGCGGCGGGACGACGCGGCGGTTGGCGAAGTCGTCGGCGGTGACGCCGAGGCGCTCGAGCGTCCCGGGCTGGTCGGGGAAAGCGGGCCCGGTCGCCGAGAACGGCACCGGGACCGACCCCGGCGAAGGCGTCGGCGCAGGTGGCGCACTGTGCTGGTAGGCCGTTTCCGGTGGCGCACTGGGCCAGTGGGTGCTCGGCTGCTGACCGCCGAACGGCGGGGCGCTGCGAGGCTGGTCGGCCTCGGGCGGCGCACTGTACTGCCGGTTCGGCGCCGCGACTTGGTAGTGGTTCACCGATGGCGGGGTACTGTGCTGGCCGTTCATCTCCGGTGCCGCCCCAGGCTGCTCGCTCCCCTCCGGCAGGGAGCCGAGCCGCTGGTCCACCTCTGGAGGGGCACCGTGCTGCTGACTCGCACTGTGCTGCTGGTTCACCCCTGGCGGGGCACTGGGCTGTTCGTTCACCCCGGGCGGCGCACTGGGCTGTTCGTTCACCCCTGGCGGGGCGAACGGCGACCACCCTGGAGCATCGGGCCGGTGCAGAGGCACGGTGTCCTCTTCGGTGTGCTCCATCGGGACTCCCTAGGCGAGACTGCGGTTACCCGACCTATTGTGGCCTATCGGTGGGTCATCGAGTGGGAACTCCGCGTTGCTCTATCGCCTGGTGTCAGACCGTCTACAGCAGTCGGGGCTGCTCAGGGCCCGAACGGGTCACCGGAACCATCCCGAAAGGACTGAACAGTCCCTGGTCCACATCGGCCAGCAGAGGCGAGCCGGCGCCGGTGTGGCTGACGTAGGCCAGATCGCGGGTGCGGCTGAGCACCACGTACAGCTCGCGGCGGGCCTGGGGCGTGTTCGGCCAGGCCTCGGCGGTCATGCCGGTCAGGCACACCACCCGATACTCGCCGTCGGCCGCTTCGGCGACGGAGATGCCGTCGGGCCCGATCACCGCGAGCTCGTCCGGCGAGACGCCTAGGTCGGCGAGTTTGCCGGTGAGCTGCTCCACGAAGTGCTTCTCGTCGTCGGCGTCGACGGCGAAGCACCGCCCGATGCCCGAACCCTCCAACGCGGGGCGCTGCGGCTGGGTGAGGCGGCCGGGGACGCGGCTGATCGGCTCGATGACCTGGGAGGCGGCGACCAAGACGGCCGCGGCGCTGCGATGGTTGCGCGAGAGACGCACGACGTGAGCCTGCGGGAATTGGTCCGAGAACGCGCTGAACGCCTCCCCGGTCCGGTCCGGGCCGAGCGCCGAATCGGGGTCGCCGGTGGCGGTGACATCGGCGGCGGAGCCGCGCTGGTCCATGAGCTGGCGGTATAGCCGCATCGGCATGCGCGGCAGGTCATCGACGAAGAGATGGCCGAGTTCGGGCGGCGCCGCGGTGGCGAAATCGCCGAACTCCGCGATGGTGATCGTCTTGGCTTCGCGGCCGATGAGCGAGGCGAGCTCGCGGCGGACGCGGGCCGCGCCGGAAGCGGAAGCGGCCAGGACCAGGCATTGCCGGGCGGGGATGCCGAGCTCCTGGACAAGGTAGGCCACGCGGCGGATGAGCAGATGGGTCTTGCCGGTGCCGGGGGCGGCGTTGATGAGCAGGGGACCGGGACCGGCGGAGGCGGCAACACGCTGCATCGCGTCCAGGGAGTCGAGCAGTCCGGCTCCGACCTCGTCCATGCCTGTGAGCAGAGGCGCGGACTCCTGCCAGGGGTCCGGGGTCTGGGTCGTCAATGCCGGCTCGGGCATCGGGACGGCCTCCCGCGAGGACTTGGCGTGGGGCCGGTGGGCGCGGCGCCGCCTCTCGGCGGTGGACCGCATGCCGGCTGACAGCTCGAACAACGGGGACGCCACCTGTGTTTGCTTTCGTTCATCAGGACGGCGCACCCGGCCATCCTCGCAGATAGGCGACGCACCGGCCGAGGCGGCTCCCTGGGCCGTAGGAAACCTCGCGATAGGTGCGGGTGCGCGACTGGCGGTCGCGCACCCGCGCATTACTACCCGCGGGTGGCCCTGGCAGGAGCCGCGTGCGGGGCGCCCCGCACGCGGTCTTGTATCGCGGTGCTCGAGACCATCAATTCCTCCTCACCGCTGTCCTGCCAGGGCCATATCTCGCACTCCTCCAACCACCGGCGAGACACTCCTTACTTCAAAAACACAAGCATTTCATCCCTGCCCAAAGCCGCCAACAATAATTTCGTGCCTGTGGATAACTCTGCGGGAAATAGATGAATTGCCTGGGTAAGGCCTGTGGATAACCCCGAGAGGGGGTCAGCCGCCCGCGAAAGGGGGCAGCACTTCGACCGTTGTTCCGTCGGCCAGTGCCGTCGTGCCCTCGCGTGCGGCGCGGCCGTCGACCAGGATTGTCGAGATGGACAGGACCTTGTCGAGGCCGGGGCCGTGTTTGGCCGCGAGTACCGACTTGAGTTCGGCGATGTCGGCCGCTTTCACCGTTTCTTCGGCCGTTCCGGCCGCCGCGCGTGCGCCCGCGAAGTATCGGACCGTCACCGCCATGAAGTCACCGCCGCATTCGTCAGCACTGCGTTCAGCCTCCGATTGCCGACATGGGTCGGGCCGGCTGGAGGAACGAGGGGTCGTCGATGCCGTGTCCGGGGAGCTTGCCCCACATGGCCTCGCGCCAGCGTTCGGCGATTTCGGCGTCGCTCGCGCCCGAGCGGGCCAGGTCGCGCAGGTCGGTCTCGGTGCGGGAGAACAGGCAGTTGCGGACTTGGCCGTCGGCCGTGAGGCGGGTGCGGTCGCAGTCGCCGCAGAAGGGCCGGGTGACCGAGCCGATGATGCCGACTTTCGCGGGTCCGCCGTCGACCAGCCAGGTTTCGGCGGGTGCCGAGCCGCGGTGGTGCGGGTCGGGGACGAGGTCGAATTCGGGGCGGAGGGCTTCGAGGATTTCGGCGGCGGTGACCATGTTCTCGCGCCGCCACACTCCGCCGGCGTCGAGTGGCATCTGCTCGATGAACCGCAGCTGGTAGTCGTGCGCGAGGGCGTAGCGGAGCAGGTCGGCGGCTTCGACGTCGTTGACGCCGCGCATGAGGACGGTGTTGAGTTTGACCGGGGCGAGGCCGGCCGCGGCGGCGGCCTTGATGCCGTGCAGGGTCTGGTCGAGCCGGTCGCGTTTGGCGAGCGCGATGAACGTGTCCGGGTTGAGGGTGTCGAGGGAGACGTTGACGCGGTCGAGTCCGGCTTCGACGAGGGGCTCGGCGAGGCGTTCGAGCCCGATGCCGTTGGTGGTCAGGGAGATCTCGGGCCGGGGTTCGAGCTGTGCGGCGGCGGTGACGATGTCGACCAGGCCGGGCCGCAGGAGCGGTTCGCCGCCGGTGAAGCGGACCTCGGTGACGCCCAGGTCGCGGACGGCGATGGCGACGAGGCGGCCCACCTCGTCATCGGTGAGCAGTTCGGGCTTCGGCAGCCACGACAGGCCTGCTTCGGGCATGCAGTAGGTGCAGCGCAGGTTGCATTTGTCGGTCAGCGACACCCGAAGGTCGGTCGCGGTGCGGCCATGGCGGTCGCCGAGGCCGGGGCCGCCGCTTGCGGCCGGAGAGCCGTGCGTTGGTGCTGACATGAATCGAGCCTAGTTCGTCAATATGACACTTTCGTAAAGTGAGACACGATTCCCATCAGCTGAGCGCGATAGGTGCGGCCGAAGAGGGTGGTGTGGATCAGGAGGGGGAACAGTTGGTGGAGGCCGACGCGTTCCTCCCAGCCGTCGGCGAGCGGGCTGACCTCGGTGTATCCGGCGAGGATCGCGTCGAAGTGGGGGACGCCGCCCCACAGGCGCAGGTTCGCCAGGTCGGTCTCGCGGTGGCCGCCGTGGGCGGCGGGGTCGATCATCCAGGCGCGTTCGGTGCCCCAGTGGACGTTGCCCCACCACAGGTCGCCGTGGGTGCGGGCGGGTGTTTCGTCAGAGCCTGCGAGGGTCGAAAGACGGGCGGTGAGGGCTTCGACGGCGGCGACGTCGGCCGCGTCCAGTGCGCCGTTGTCGCGGGAGGGCCGCAGGTACGGTTCGATCCGTTTCGCCGCGTACCACTCGGCCCAGGTCGCTCCGGCCGGGTCGTTGTCCATGAAGGTCTCGCCGATGTAGCCGCGCCAGGGCGCGCCGAAGCGTTCGGCGCCGGCGCCGTGCATGAGGGCGATCTGGCGGCCGAGTTCGGCGGCGTGTGCCGCGTTCGGTTCGGCCGGTTCGATCCACGGTTCGACGAGGAGCCGGTCGTCGGCGTAGAGGACGTCCACCACCGAGTCGGTGGCCTCGCGCAGCCAGCGCAGCCCGTTCGCTTCGGCGGCGAGGTAGCTGGGGCGTTCGTTCTCGGCGAACTTCGCGAACAGCGAGGTGCCGTCGTCGAAGGTGAGGCGCTGCGCGGATGCGGAGGCCTCGGTCTTGACCGGGGTGGTGCGCACACGTTGATGCTCGATGAGTTCGGGCAGCAGGTGCAGTCGTCCGGTGCCTGAGGCGGTGTCCACGGGGTCAACGGTAGCCGAGGGGGCCGACAGGTCCGGGGAAGCGCGAAGGCCGGACCGCGGAGCGGTCCGGCCCTGGCGGGTTGTCGTCAGGAGAGCTGGGCGACGACGTAGTCGATCGCTTCGGTCAGCTTCGCCGTGTCGGCGGGGTCGACGGCCGGATAGGTGGCGATGCGCAGCTGGTTGCGGCCGAGCTTGCGGTACGGCTCGGTGTCGAGGATGCCGTTGGCGCGGAGCACCTTGGCGATCTCGGCGGCGTCGACGCCGTCGAAGTCGATGGTGGCGACGACGTTGGAGCGGAGCTTCTCGTCGGTGACGAACGGTTCGGCGAAGTCGCGCGAGGCGGCCCACGAGTAGAGGGTGCCGGCGCTTTCGGCGCAGCGCTTCGTGGCCGCGTCGAGTCCGCCGGCGGCGTTGAGCGCGTCGACCTGCTCGGCGGCGAGGACGACCGTGGCCACCGCGGGGGTGTTGTAGGTCTGGTCCTTGCGGGAGTTGTCGATCGCGGTCTTCAGGTCGAGGAAGGCCGGGATGTAGCGCCCGGAGGCGGCGATCTGCTCGGCGCGCTCGATGGCGGCGGGGCTCATGATCGCGATCCACAGGCCGCCGTCGGAGGCCAGGCCCTTCTGCGGGGCGAAGTAGTAGCAGTCGGTCTCGTTCAGGTCGACGGGCAGGCCCGCGGCCGCGGACGTGGCGTCGTGCAGCATCAGGCCGGGGGCCGCGACGCGCTTGACGTCGATGGCGACGCCGGTGGAGGTCTCGTTGTGGGGGGCGGCGTAGACGTCGACGCCGTCTTCGGCGGTCAGGTGCGCCGCCGATCCGGGCTCGCCGGTGATGATGGTCGGATCTGCCAGGTGCGGGGCGATCTTGATCGCCTTGGCGAATTTCGAGCCGAACTCGCCGAACGTCGCGCACTGCGCCTTGTCCTGGACGAGGCCGAACACGGCGACCTCCCAGAACGCGGTGGTGCCGCCGACGCCGAGGACGACCTCGTATCCGTCGGGCAGCGAGAACAGGTCGGCCAGGCCCGAGCGCAGGCGCCCGACCTGGTTCTTGACGGCGCTCTTGCGGTGGGAGGTGCCCATGACGGAGGAACCCATGCCCGCCAGCGCGCCCATTGCGGCCGACGGCACCTTGGAGGGGCCGGAGCCGAATCGTCCGTCGGCGGGCAGCAGGTCGGCGGGGATGGTGATCGGGTCGGTCACGTTCGGCTCCGTTCTGGTCGTTCCTGCGCACACTGTAAACCCGATCGGTCGGCTTCGATACGCGCGGTGGTCCCTGGTGGCCGGGCGGCACACAGACGGACGGCCCGCGAGCCCCGGTGGGGGAGGCTCGCGGGCCGTCGTCAAGCGGCGGTCGAGGGTGTTACTTCCAGCCCTCGACGTCGGCGGGCTTGCGGGGGCCGGGGCCGACGTAGGTGGCCGATGGGCGCACGATCCGGCCGAGCTTCTTCTGCTCGAGGATGTGGGCCGACCAGCCGGCGACGCGGGCGCAGGTGAAGATCGGGGTGAACAGGTCGGCGGGGACCTCGGCGAAGTCGAGGAGGACCGCGGACCAGAACTCGACGTTGGTGGCGAGGACGCGGTCGGGCTTGCGGGCGTGGAGTTCGGCGAGTGCGGCGGCCTCCAGTGCCTCGGCGACCTCGTAGCGGGCCGCCCCCAGGCGCTTGGCGGCGGCGCGGAGCACGCGTGAGCGGGGGTCTTCGGCGCGGTAGATGCGGTGGCCGAAGCCCATGAGGCGCTCGCCGGAGTCGAGGAGATTCTTGACGTAGCCCTCGGCGTCGCCGGATTTCTCGACGCCTTCGATCATGTGCAGGACGCGTGAGGGGGCGCCGCCGTGGAGCGGACCGGAGAGTGCGCCGATGCCCGAGGAGATGGCGGCGGCGGCGTCGGCGCCGGTGGAGGCGACGACGCGGGAGGTGAAGGTGGAGGCGTTCATGCCGTGCTCGGCGGCGGACATGAGGTAGGTGTCGACGGCTTCGACGTGGCGGGGGTCGGGTTCTCCGCGCCAGCGGCGCATGAAGCGCTCGGTGATGGTCTCGGCTTTGTCGATTTCCGACTGGGGGACGGCGGGGCGGCCGGCTCCTCGGGCGGACTGGGCGATGAACGACAGTGTGGTGACCGAGACGCGGGCGAGGTCGTCGCGGGCGGTGGCGTCGTCGATGTCGAGGAGGGGTTTGAGGCCCCAGTAGGGGGCGAGCATGGCGACGGCGGCCTGGGCGTCGACGCGCGTGTCGCCGGACGAGACCGGTACGGGTACGGGCTCTGCGGCGGGTAGGCCGTCGCCGAAGCGGCCGTCGACCAGCAGCCCCCAGACATCGCCGTAGGTGCTCTCGCCGACCAAGTCTTGGATGTCGACACCGCGGTAGCGGAGCGATCCACCCTCCTTGTCGGGTTCGGCGATCTCGGTTTCGAAGGCGATGACGCCTTCGAGGCCGGGCTTGAACTCAGACATCGTTGTACTCCTGAGTGGTTGTCCCTGTGGTTGCCGACCGGGGGCTTCCGGGAGGCGACGGTTGGTAGTTATTTGTGAAATGGTGCCTCAAGCCGGGAGTGGACGGAAGTCCCCGCGCCCGCAGGGTGATCCTCACAGGCGTCCTAGAAGGCGCGCAAAATATGAGACAGGCGACGTGAGCGTGGGTATTTATACTAGTTTGTCGGTTTTACTGGGAGGGTTTCGATAACGAGTCTTGTTGGTTTCGACGGTTCGCTGCGATCTCGCCCACATCGACACGCGTGCCGCAGGTCATCGGACATGAGCTAACGTCAAAGCACATCCTGCGCACCGCGAACAACATGGAGGTACCCCCGATGGCGCTGTCTGGCGAACAATGGGCCATCGCCTATGCCGACCACGAGGCCACCATTGTCGCCGTCGGCGGCGGCGTGCGCTCCTACACCTACAAAGGGCGCCACATCGTCATGAGCTACGGCGACGACGAGCTGGCCCCGGGTTGGTCGGGGCATGTCCTGGCCCCTTGGCCCAACCGCGTCCGCGACGGCCGCTACTCCTTCGGCGGCGAGGACTTCCAGCTCCCGGTCAACGAGATCGAGACGAACACCTCCCTCCACGGCTTCGTCGCCTGGGCCCAGTGGACGGCGGTCGAGGTCACTGAAACCTCCGTCACCCTCGAATGCCGCCTCCCGGCGCGGCTGGGCTACCCGTGGACGATGCTGCTGCGGACGCGCTGGTCGATCGGCCCCGGCGGTCTGCGCGCCGCGCACACCGTCTCGAACCCCGGTATCCGCACGCTGCCGTTCGGCATCGGCACCCACTCCTACTTCGTCCCCGGTTCGCTGGAGCGCATCGACGAGGCCACGCTCCACGTCCCGGCCTCCAAGAAGCTCAAGCTCGACAAGCAGCAGATCCCGGTGGGCGACGAGGCCGGCGACCTCGCCAAGCCGACCGTCCTCAAGGACCACGTCATCGACGACTGCTACGGCGGCCTGACCCGCGGCTCGGACGGCAAGGCCGAGGTGCGCCTGGCCGACCCGGTCTCGGGCTCTGCGGTCACGGTGTGGATGGACGAGTCCTTCGACTGGGTCCACATCTACACCGCCGACGGCCTCGACGGGGACCGCAACCGCGCCTCGGTCGCGATCGAGCCGACCACCTGCCCGCCGAACGCGCTCGCCAGCGGCGAGGACGTGGTCGAGCTGTCCCCCAGCGAGGCCTGGTTCGGCGTGTGGGGCATCCGTCCCGAATAGCGTTTCCAATCGAGTGAGGGACCGTCGCATCGCGACGGTCCCTCACTCGTCTTTGTCCCTCCATATCGGGAGATGACGTCCACTCGCGTACGACACGCCGAGTTATCCACAGGCGCGGCCGGTCCAGCACCGAAACGTGCTTTCTGAAATGTCCCTTATCGACCTTTCGCCGGAAGTTATCCACAGCCTCAAAAGTTTTTCTTGCCAACCCTTGACACTGCCGGACATGGTTACTCCAAGGCACACATCCGCCACTGAATGTAGGAGTGATCATGGCCGCGACCTCGACCCTCAAACCCGCAGCAACCACCCGGCAACCACAGGGTGCCGCCGTCGGCCTCGCCTCGGAATCCCTGCTCATCACCGGCGACGACCGCCTCGCCGAACTCGTCGCGCCCCTCGCCGCCGCGACCGGCCACCCCCTCCACCGGGTCCGCCATCCACGCGACGCCGAACCGCGATGGCAACGCGCGCCCCTGGTCATCGTCGGCGCCGACGTCGCCCCCGACTGCCTCGCCCACCGCCTCCCCGAGCGGCCCGGACTCATCCTCTGCACCACCATGGCCTGGCTCGGCGCCGACCCCGCCGACACGTCCATGTTGTGGCCCATGGCGATCCAACTGCACGCCGACCACGTGATCGCCGTACCCGAGGGCGCCGAATGGCTCCTCGACCGCTTCACCCGCGCCAAACGCGCCGTGACACTCGCACCGGTCGTCGCCACGGTCGCCGGGCACGGCGGGGCCGGCGCCTCAACCCTCGCACTCGGCCTGGCCACCGCCGCAGCCCAGAGCGGCAAGCGAGCAGTCCTCATCGACCTCGACGTGACCGGCGGCGGCATCGACGCCGCCGCCGGACTGGCCTCTCAATCGGGCTGGCGCTGGCCCTCCCTGGCGGGCGCCACCGGCCCGTTCGAACCCGAACGACTCCTCGCCGGACTCCCCCAGCGCGGCGAGCTCTACCTGATCGGACCCGACCCGCACAACCCCGCCGGCGTGGACCCCGAACTCGTCGGACGGGTCCTCCACGCCGCCCGCCTGGCCGCCGACCTCATCGTCACCGACCTGCCGCGCGAACCGAGCGAGGCCGCGATCCGCGCCGCGAGCGCCGCCCGCTCGGTCGCACTGCTCGTCGCCCCCGGCGAACGCAACTGGGAGGCCGCCCGCAGCGTCCGCACCGCCTACGGCCTCCACGCCTCCCGCCTCGGCCTCGTCCGGCGCACCGCCACCGGCGCCGGCCACGCCCGGCCCGCCGGCGCCTCGCGCAAGAACGCGACTCCGGCGCGGGCCCGGGCTGCGCAGCGGACCGAGCCCGAGGACGCGACCGTCCTGCCCGTCTGGGGGCAGATGCCCACCGACCGAAACCTGCCGACCCGGCTGCGGCAGGGCCGACTTCCCAGAGGCCGCACCGCCCGCGTCGTCGACGCGCTCGGGACCGAACTGGTCCAATCCCGCACCGCCTGCGGCGAACGCTCCCGGCGCGCCGCCGACCGGGCCGGGTCGGTGCGATGAACCGCGAACTGCTGGATCGGATCCGCCGCCAACTCGCCGCCCAGACCGACCCGGCCGCACCCGGCGAGCAGCGCGGCCGCACCGCCAAAGCCGACATCGTCCGCGCCCTCTGCGAATCCGGCGCCGCACCCCCGGACCAGCGCGGGCTCCTCGACCTGTCCGCCGCGCTGGCCGACGACCTCACCGGCGCCGGGGCACTCCAGCCGCTGCTGGACGACGCCACCGTCACTGACGTCGTCGTCAACGGGGAGGACGGGGTGTGGATCGACCGCGGCGAGGGACTGCGGCCCGCGCCGGTCGCCTTGGGCGGCACTGAATCGATCCGCTCGCTGGCCTGCCGCCTCGCGGCAGCGGCGGGCCGCCGCCTCGACGCGGGCAACCCGTACGCCGACGTCCGGCTGCCCGACGGCACCCGCTTCCACGCGGTCCTGCCGCCGATCGCCGCGAACGGCCCGTTCCTGTCCTTCCGAACCCACCGCTCGAAAGCCTTCACGCTGGCGCAACTGGTCGCTGCCGACACACTCACCGCCGACCTGGCCGACGTGCTGCTGCGCATCGTCAAAGCCAAGCTCCCGTTCGTCGTGACCGGCGGGACCGGCACCGGGAAGACGACGCTGCTGGCGAGCCTGCTGTCCTGCGCGGACGATGCGGAGCGGATCGTCATCGTCGAGGACGCCGCCGAGCTCGCGCCCGACCATCCCCACACGCTCACCCTCGAAGCGCGGCCGGCGAACATCGAGGGCGCCGGCGAAGTGGACCTCGCATCGCTGGTGCGCCAGGCCCTGCGGATGCGGCCCGACCGCATCGTCGTCGGCGAATGCAGGGGCGCGGAGGTCAGCGAACTCTTGGCCGCGCTCAACACCGGACATGAAGGCGGGGCCGGAACCCTGCACTGCAACGCGGCCGCCGACGTCCCGGCGCGATTGGAGGCCCTGGCCCTCCCGCACGGGCTGCCACGCGCCGGCCTGCACGCCCAGCTCGTCGCCGCCCTCCGCGTCATCATCCACTTGCGACGATGCGGAAACGGCCGTCAGGTCGCCGAACTCGCCGTCATCGACACCGACACCTCCAGGTCCGGCGGTCTGACCGTCGCGACCGCCTGGACCCGCCACGGCCCCGGACCGGCCGCCGGCATCCTCGAACGCCTGCTGAGGGAGCGGAACTCATGAACGCCATCGCCCGAGCTCTGATGATCCACCGACCGAAGCGCACCGCCGCCGCAGCGGCGACGGCCGCGACCATCGCCGCCGCCTGGCTCGCCTCCGGGCTCGGCGCGCTCGCCGCTGTGACCGCCGGTGTCCTCGCCGCCGTCTACACCGCGGCCGCCCTGGCCGCCTGGCACCGGTCCCTGCGCCGCCAGCACCTTCGCGAAGCCCGGCAGGGCGCCGCCGACACCGTCGCCTACCTGGCCGCCGATCTCGCCGCCGGGACGGACCCGGCCCGCGCGATCGCCGCGATCGAACCGGACTGGCCCCGCGGTGCCCGGTCCACCGCCAGGCGATTGAACGCGGCCTGGTCGGTCGCGTCCGAGCTCGGCGCTCCGGCGGCGGAGCTGTGCCGCCGTCTCGCCGACCACCTGCGAGAGGACGAGCAGGCGGCCGCCAGAGGCCGGGCCCAGACCGCCTCCATCCGCGCCACCGCCGGCCTGCTGACGGTCCTGCCCGCGGCGGGAGTCGCCTTGGGGGAATCGCTCGGCATCGACGCCGTCGCCTTCCTCCTGGCGAGCTGGGCGGGCATCGCCTGCCTGGCCGGAGCGATCGTCCTCCAAGGAGCGGGCCTTGCCTGGACTCGGGCGCTGATCGCCTCGGTCGGAACGGAGGCAGCGTGATGCGCGCACCGGCCGGCATCGCAGCGACCGCCAGGTTTAGCATCGCCCCGCTGACGGGGGCGGCTGCGGTCGTCGTCATCGGCGGCGGCACCGGAATCGCCGTCGGATTGGGATTGTGGTGGCTCACGGCACGACTGCTCAAGACCGATCCGGACCGGGTCGAGAAGGCCACCGCGGCCCGCCTCGCTCCTGAATGGCCCTGGACGCTCGACCTGCTCGCCGCCGGACTGCGGGCCGGAGCCCCGTTCCCTCAGGCGGCCTTCGCAGTCGCCCGCAGCGACGAACCGGCGATCGGCGAACGGCTCGCCCGCTTCGCCCAGGCCATCCACCTCGGCGCCACCGCCGCCGAGGCCGCACCCGAACTCGGGCGCCTGCCCGGTGCCGACCGGCTCGCCAAACAGCTCGACCGGTCCGGTGACTCCGGCGCGGCCATCGCCGCCGGACTCGAACAACTGGCGGCCTCACTCAGAGCCGAGCACCGCACCCGAACCGAGGAACGCGCCGGACGCGCCGCCGTGGCCCTCATCGGACCGCTGTGCCTGTGCTTCCTGCCCGCCTTCGTGATCGCCGGCATCGGCCCGGTGGTCTTCGGCATCGTCGCCGACACCGTGGGCACCGGAATCTGAACCGAACACCACCGAGAAGAAAGGCAACACCGCATGACCGCGAACAGCGCAACAGTCCCGACAACCACACCCGCCAAGACCACCGCACCAGTTCAGACCACCGCACTCACCCCGACCACCACGGCCCGACCCGTCGAGCACCGCAATGAAACCGGAGAAGACACCACCATGACCGCCTGCAAACTCCCGATCCACTCCGTACCGGACCAGCGCGGCACCGACTTCGGCACCAGGACGTCGCCCCGCCCATGCGGCGGCGAACGTGACCGGACCGCGACCGGCTCGAACATCGATGGCGGCGACGAACGGTGCCGGACCGCGACCGGTCCGAACGCCGACGGCAACACCGAACCGCGCCAGCGCACGCCCCGCTCGAACAGCGGCGGTCGCGGAGACGCCGCCTGCAAGCCGTCCCAACTCAGCTGCTGCAAGACCCCGATCCGAAACACCGAAGGCGAAACCGGCCGTACCCGATCCGAAGCCGCCCAGACCCACCGCCCGAGCCCGCGGCCCCGCCCGCGCGAGGACGAATGGAGCCCGGGCCGCATGAAAGGCGTGACCAAACCGAGCTGGGGCGGGAAGTTCGCCTCCAAGATGCGCGGTGGCGGAGAGAGCGGCATGAGCACCGCGGAATACGCCGTGGGGACTCTGGCGGCGGTCGCCTTCGCGGGAGTGCTGTTGAAAGTCCTCACCTCGGGCACGGTCCAAAGCGCGCTGTCGGCCCTCATCGAACGTGCCCTGTCATGACGGCGGCCCAGATCCGGCCCGCGCCGGGCCAGCGGCCGAACCAAGCGGCGCAACCACCTGACGGTGCACGGGCGCAGCCTGAGAGCCGGCTTCGTCGCCACAATGTGGATGTTCCACGGCGAAGACCACCGTGCCTTCCCACCGAACGCCGCCGAGCGGGAGGCCCCGGCCGCCGCGGGTCATCCCCGCACCGCCGCTCTGGCGACGGCAGCCGCACAGGTCTTTCATCTGCACGGCGAGCCAGTCAGCGAGCGGGACGGCGAGCGGGTTCTGGCGCGAACGGCAGGCCTCGCGCGTCTCGGCGCGGCCGGTCGGGAGCGGACGGCCAACGGGGACTCGTCACCGCCGAACTGGCGGCGGTGCTCCCGGCCGTGGTGGCGGTGCTGGCCCTGGGGATGTGGGCGATCTCGACCGTCGGGGTGAAGGTCCGGGCGATCGACGCAGCCAACAGCGCCGCGATCGCGGCCGCCAGGGGCGAGAACGCCCAGGCCGCAGCGGCCGCGTACCTGCCCGATGGCGCGTCGGTCGCCATATCCCAGGAGGCCGGGCTCGCGCGAGCCACGGTGACCGCGCCGTCGCGGCCGTTGGGTCCGCTCGCCCCATCGATGGACGTGACAGCAGTGGCAACCGCACCACTCGAACCGGGGGTGGCCGAATGAACCGTGCGGCCGGGCCCGATCGAGCCGACAAGCGGCAATGCGACCTTCCCAACGAAGCCGAACGGGACAAGCAACGCCCCAACGCACTCCGGACCGCAATAGGGCCCCGGGACGGCCGAAGGGCCGGCTGCGGGGAGGAAGGCTCGGCGACGGTGCTCGCGGTCGGTGTCGTGGCGGCCCTGGTGGTGTCGACGGTGGCGTTCGCCGCGGTCGGCCAGGCCACGGCGGCCAGGCATCGCGCACAGGGAGCCGCCGACGCGGCCGCGCTGGCAGGAGCCGCGAAGGTCCTGTTCGGAGACGAGGAGGCCTGTGCGGCCGCTGCGGCGATGGTGGCGGCCAATAGCGCCGAACTCGAAAGCTGCGAGGTCAACGACCTGGAGGTGACGATCCGAGTGACTGAGGAAGCGAACGGAATCCCAAGGGCCTTCGGCCCGGCCCGAGCAGTCTCAAGGGCGGGCCCGGTAACGGCAGGCTAGAGGAGATGAACCAGGACTCAGCGGGTCGATGAGGGTGCGGGAGCTGGCCCCCGCACCCGGATCCTCACGCGGGCGAAAGCCCCGGAACCGGTACTGCCGAGCACGCCGAACCGGACCCGGATCCCCGCGCGGGCGAGAGCCCGCTCTCGAAATGGTTGGTAGGCGGTGGTGGGTGGGTGGGCAGGGGGGGGAGGGGAGGGGGTTCTGAGTTGGTTCCGGCTCCACCTGTTGCAGATGAGTTGACCCTGCGGGTGTTCAGTGGGGATCGATTCAAATTCGATCTGGCCCCGCCTGGGATGCTGTATCGGGAATGGGTCGAGCCGCCGAGCCGCCTCAGCCTGCCTGGCGTCCGCGCCCAGCATCGTGGGAGTGGGAGTGGGAGTGGGAGTGGGAGTGGGAAGCGAGTTGCGGGTTGCTACCGGCGGGGCCGGCAGGGCCGGCCGTAAGCCGCGCACGTGCAGCCCGAAACCCGTGCGGTCCGCCGGCTCCAGCCCTTCCTTCAGGTGCAGCGAGGGGATCTCGTAATCGCCGAAGTTCTGCCGCCGGAACGCGATCGGCTCGGTCGACTCCAGGGTGAGCAGGCGCTGCTCCCAGGCCTTGGCGATGACCGGGTAGTCCTCGTCGGTCGTCCGGTCGGTGCCGTACAGCACGAACGGCGGCAGCACCTCGATGCCCGGGTAGTAGAGGATGCCGTGGTGAATCGGGAACAGCAGATCGTCGATCGGGCCGTTGATCCCGCGGGCGGCATAGTGCGACTGCGGGCCCCCGACCGTCACCGACAGCAGCGCCTTCCTGCCCGCGAGGGTGCCCTCGCCGAAGCGCTCGCCGTACTTGGTCTCGCTGTGCTCGCCGACGCCGTAGGCGAAGCCGTAGGTGAAAACCCGGTCCACCCAGCCCTTGAGGATCGCGGGCATCGCATACCACCACAGCGGGAACTGGAAGACGATCGTGTCGGCCCACAGCAGCTTCTCCTGTTCGGCGAGGACGTCCGGGGTTAGCGCCCCAGCGTCGAAGGCCCGGCCCGAGTCCCGGGCGACCCTCAGCGGACTTGAGGCGTGGGGCCCGTAGTCTGCGGCGTCCACGATCGCCTTCCAGTTCATCGCATACAGATCGCTCACCCGCACCTCGTGCCCGGCGGCCTCCAACGTGGACACCGCGAGGTCCTTCAGTGAGCTATTGAGCGACTTCGGCTCCGGGTGGGCGTAGACGATCAGCGTCTTCATGGGAACTCCTTCGGCGCTGCTTCTTTCGGACGTGGTGCCTTCGATTCTGGGCGCCGCGCCGCCCGGCGTTCAGGGGCGCTTCTTCCGTCGGACGGGACTTCCTGGTAATGGCAGGGCCACCTTCACCGGCGCCACCGAGGCCATACTTGGGCCATGGACGATCTCGCGGGCTTCCTGCGGACCCGGCGTTCCCGGGTCGACCCGGCGGCCTTCGGCATCCCCACCGACAGGTTCCGCCGGGTCGAAGGGCTGCGCCGTGAAGAGGTCGCGCACCTGTCCGGAGTGAGCGTCGACTACTACGTACGCCTGGAGCAGGGCCGCGCGACCCAGCCTTCCGAGCAGGTCCTCGACGCGCTCGCCCGCGTTCTCGGGCTCGACGAGACCGAGAACGGGCACCTCTACCGGCTCGCGAGGCAGCGCCGCCGCCGCGCGAAGGTGCCGGGCGGGCGGGTCCGGCCGGAACTGGGGCGCGTCCTCGACCTGGTCGCCGACGCGCCCGCGCTGATCATGGACCATCGCCTGGACGTGCTCGCCGGGAACCGTCTGGCCCGGCTCCTCTACGGCCTGCCGGTGCCGGGCTGGAACACCGCCCGGCACCTATTCCTTGAGGAGGCCGAGCGCGGCCTCTATGTCGACTGGGACCAGTGCACCCTCAATGTGGTCGGGCACCTGCGCTTGGCCGCCGGCAAGTATCCCGAGGACCCCCGCCTGGCCTCGCTCATCGGCGAGCTGGCGATGGGCAGCGAGCGGTTCCGCCGCCTCTGGGCCCGCGCGGACGTGCGCGCCCGCGCACATGGACGCAAAGCGTACCGGCACCCGCTGGTCGGACTGCTGGAGCTGCACCAGGAGAACTTCGCGCTACCAGACGAATCGGGCATGGAGCTGGTGGTGCTGTCCGCGGCCCCCGGCAGCACCACCGAGGACGGGCTGCGCCTGCTCGCCGGCCTGGGCGCGGACGGCGGCAACGCGCATCCCACATTGAACGCTCAGGTCCGCGAACAACCGGGCGACGCCCACCCCGCCCCGGAAACCCCTCGCCACTGACGGCTCCCCGGTCACCGGCCTGCTCGGCGGCTATCGACACGGTTCCCACCGAAACCCCGACGCGGGGCGCGGGGGTGCTCGACGGCATCAGTGACTCGCGGCGCCGCCACGGGCACAGAGCCGCATCCTCTGTTTAAACTCGCGCCATGACCCAACACGGTTTCTCCCCCGACCAGGCGCCCGCGACCCGGGCGTCCGGTCGCCGGCGCACCTACCTCATGTGCAAGCCGGCCTACTACGCCGTCGAGTACGCGATCAACCCATGGATGGACACCTCCACCCCCGTCGACACCGCCCTCGCCTGCGCCCAATGGAACACCCTCGCCGCCGTCTACACCGAACTCGGCCACGAGGTCCTGCACATCGAGCCCGAACCCGGCCTCCCCGACATGGTCTACGCCGCCAACGGCGCCTTCGCCGTCGACGGCATCGCCTACGGCGCCCGCTTCCGCTACCCCGAACGCTCGCCCGAGGCCGACTCCCACGAGAAGTGGTACCGCGCCGCCACATGGACCGTCATCAAGCCCGAGCACACCAACGAAGGCGAAGGCGACTTCACCTACCTGCCGGGCCGCGAGCTCATCCTCGCCGGCTGGGGCTTCCGCACCGACGCCCGCGCCCACGCCGAGGCCGCCGACGTCTTCGGCCACCCCGTCGTCTCGCTGAAATTGGTCGACCCGCGCTACTACCACCTCGACACCGCGCTGGCGCCCCTCGATGACGACCGCATCGCCTACTACCCCGACGCCTTCGCCCCCGGCAGTCGCCTCCTGCTCGAACGGCTCTTCCCCGACGCGGTCATCGCCGACGCCGACGACGCAGCCGCATTCGGCCTCAACTTCGTCTCCGACGGCGCCAACGTCGTGGTCAACGCCGAGGCCGTCGGCATGCAGCGCAAGCTCTCGGGCGCCGGCTACGAACCCGTGCCGGTCGACCTCTCGGAGCTCAAGAAGGGCGGCGGCAGCGTCAAATGCTGCACCGCCGAACTGCGCCGCTGACGCATCGTCGCCGAGCGAACCGCGATCACCCCGGGCCGCTTCCGACCTGCCGCCGGCGCGCTTCCCCTCCAGCCAGGGGCGGCGCGCCGGCTTCGTCAGGCCGCCGTCAGGGTCGCTTCGAATCCCGTCTGCGGACGCTCGCGGGTCGAGTTCGCGCCCGGGCGGCGGAACTCCCGCGCCAGCAGCGCGTCGATTCGCCATACGCGTTTGGCGTGGGAGGCCGGCAGCCAGAAGTGCCAGCGGTGCGGCTCGGCCGCGTCGGGACCTTCCAGGACCGTGAAGTCGAGCTCGACGCCGGGCCCGTTCGGGTCGGCAGACCAGCGCAGGTTCTCCACCGCCGACACCGGCGCGTCCAGGCACAGCCTGACCCGCCCCAATAGACGCGATTGCCTGGTGACGACGAGGCGCTGCGAGGTCAGCATGAGGATGTGGTCGCCGCTGCCGAGTCCGTCGGAGCCGATGCATCCGGTCAGCAGTGACACGCGGTCCCCGGCCGGGATATTGCGGCCGAGGAGTGGAACATGACGGGCCAGTGCCGTCGTGGTCAGGCCGGCCTCGGCCGAGGAGGCGAGCATGGTGCGGGAGAAAAGGTCCATGTGCTTGTACCCCACAGGTGTCCGTGTGCGTTCATCACTCAGCGATGCGCTCTCGAAACCTTTAACGGAAATCCGCATGTGCAAGTTACGGCTGCGGGTGGGGATTTCCCAGGCTCACTCCTTTGAGCGAGTCCGCGCCCGAGTCCAAGCTCAAGTGCAAGCCCGTGCCGCCTTGCCGACGGAGCGGTCCGGCCTATTCGAAGTCGGGGATCAGCTCCGGCAGGTTGTCCTGGGCCCAATCGGGCAGCGATTCCTCGCCGCCCGGGGAATGTCCGGGCGCGGACGATTCGCAGTCGCGTCCGTGGCCGCTCTCGATCGGGATCAGCTGCGGCGGTTCCGCATCGGTCACCGAATCCGACTCCGGATCCGACTCGGGTCGCAGCTCCGGTTCGGTCTCGGTCCGCCCCGGCGCCGGGGCGACCTGCGGCTCGGCGGCCGAGGGCTCAGGACCCGGTTCTGCGCGCGAGTCCCCCGCCGCCCCGGGCGACTCGCCGTCGGACGGCCCGCCGGGCGGAGCCTCCTCGGCCTCGATCACGATCGTCTCGGATTCCCATTCGAGCGGCGCGCCGCCGCCGCTGCCGTCGTACAGCCCGGCCGCGCTGGTGAACGCCCACCCGACCACCGCGAAGGACCCCACCGTCCCGGCGCTCACCCCCACCAGAGCGAGCCAGATTCCCCACGGCCAGCGTCCCCCCTGGTCGCTGCGTGTCCGGCGCACGGCGTGCTCCTTCCTGCCACCCCCGTGCGACGAAACGGCCGTTCAGGACCGATGATGTCGGAGGCTAAGGCGAGAATTGTTACTCAGCGTTGAATGTCAGCCCACGAATAGTAATCGGATGGCGGGTGTGACGCGCACCGCCCAAGGCTTTGAGATGCTTGGATACACCGGAATATCAATATGAGGAGGCCAACATGGGCGACCAACCGCGTCCAGCCAAGAAGACGGCCAAGAACCGTCGGAAATCCGCCTCAGCGAACGAACCCGAGTTCGTCCAACTGCTGAATCCCGGAGGGCAGCGCGTCGACCATCCCGACTACGCCCTCGACCTGTCCGACGAGGAGTACCGCGGCCTCTACCGCGACCTCGTCATCACCCGCGAGCTCGACGCCCAGGGCACCGCCCTCCAGCGTCAGGGCCAGCTCGGCCTGTGGCCGAGCCTGCTCGGCCAGGAGGCCGCCCAGGTCGGTTCCGGCCGCGCCCTGCGCGAGCAGGACACCGTCTTCCCCGCCTACCGCGAGCTCGGCGTCCAGTGGTGCCGCGGCATCGACCTGCTGTCGTCGTTCGCGCTGTTCCGCGGCGTCGACCTCGGCGGCCGCGACGTGGCCGCCGACCGCTTCCACATGTACTCGATCGTCATCGCCTCCCAGACCCTCCACGCCGCCGGCTACGCCATGGGCGTGGCCAAGGACGGCGCGGTCGGCTCCGACGAGGGCGAAGCGGTCGTCGTCTACCACGGCGACGGCGCCACCTCCGAGGGCGACTTCAACGAGGCGCTCATCTGGGCCGGCGTGTTCAACGCGCCGCTGGTGCTGTTCTGCCAGAACAACCAGTACGCGATCTCCGAGACCAATGCCCGCCAGTTCCTCGTCCCGCCGTCCCAGCGGGCCGCGGGCTTCGGCGTCCCGGGCATCCTGGTCGACGGCAACGACGTCCTCGCGACGTACGCGGTCACCAAGAGCGCGCTCGACCGGGCCCGCCACGGCGAGGGCCCGAGCCTCATCGAGGCCTATACCTACCGCATGCAGCCCCACACCACCTCGGACGACGCCACCCGCTACCGCGACGAGGCCGAGCTCGACCAGTGGCGCGCCAAGGACCCGATCCTGCGCTACCGCACCTGGCTGGAGGCCGAGGGCCTAGCCGGAGGCGACTACTTCGCCGAGATCGACGCCGAGGCCGACCGCGAGGTGCGAAAGCTGCGCGACCGCGTGATCAGCCTGACCGACCCGGAGGTGAGCGAGATGTTCGATTCGGTGTACGCCGAACCGGTGCCGCAGCTGGCGGCCCAGCGCGCGGAGGCGGTCGCCTTCCGCGCCTCGCTCGACGAGGGGAGTGAGTCCTGATGACGACGATGTCAATGGTCAAGGCCCTCAACTCCGGGCTGCGCACCGTGCTCGAGAGGGAACCCAAGGCCCTCATCATGGGCGAGGACGTCGGCCGTCTCGGCGGCGTCTTCCGCGTGACCGACGGACTCGAGAAGGACTTCGGCTCCGATCGGGTCATCGACACGCCGCTGGCCGAGTCCGGCATCATCGGCACCGCGATCGGCCTGGCCCTGCGCGGCTACCGGCCGATCTGCGAGATTCAGTTCGACGGCTTCGTCTACCCGGCCTTCGACCAGCTGGTCTCCCAGCTCGCGAAGATGCCGAATCGCTCCGGCGGGCGCGTGCGCCTCCCGGTGGTCGTGCGCATTCCCTTCGGCGGCGGCATCGGCGCCATCGAGCACCACTCCGAATCCCCCGAGGCGTACTTCGCGCACACCGCGGGGCTCAAGGTCGTGGCCTGCTCGAACCCGAACGACGCCCACTGGATGATCCAGCAGGCCGCCGCCAGCGACGACCCGGTGATCTTCTTCGAACCGAAGCGCCGCTACCAAGCCAAGGCCGAAGTGGACACCGAGAAGTCCTCCCTGGGCCTGCATGACGCCGCGACGGTCCGCTCCGGATCCGACGCGACCGTGATCGCCTACGGCCCCACCGTCGACGTGGCGCTCCATGCCGCCGCGGCCGCCGCCGAGGAGGGACGCGACCTGGAGGTCATCGACCTGCGCTCGCTCTCCCCGATCGACTGGGAGCCGCTGGAGGCCTCGGTGCGCCGCACCGGCCGCGCCGTCGTCGTCCATGAGGCCCCCGGCTCGCACGGCATCGGCGCCGAGGTCGCCGCCCGCCTCACCGAGCAGTGCTTCTACTCGCTGGAGGCACCCGTGCTGCGGGTGACGGGCTATGACGTCCCTTATCCGGCGAGCCGCCTCGAAGAGGACTACCTTCCGAACCTGGACCGGGTGCTCGACGCCGTCGACCGGTCATTCGAGTACTGAGGAGCGGGACATGGGTCAGAAGATCACGTTCAATCTGCCCGACCTCGGTGAGGGACTCACCGAGGGCGAAGTCGCCGGATGGCTCGTCGAGCCCGGCGGCGAAGTGAAGCTCAACCAGCCGTTCGTGGAGGTCGAGACCGCCAAGGCCCTCGTCGAGGTCCCCAGCCCGTACGACGGGTTCCTCGCCGAGCACCACGCGCAGCCGGGAGACACGGTCGACGTCGGCTCGCCCCTGGCGACCTTCGAGGTCGAGGGCGAAGCGCCGCCCACCGACAAACCCGCGAAGGAATCGGGGGACAAGCGCACCCCGAACCTGGTCGGCTACGGCGCCAAGGAGCACGCCCCGAAGCGCCGCAAGCGCAAGTCCGGCGCCGAAGCGCCCGCACCGGTGGCCCAGGCTCCGGCACCGGTCGTGCCCCAGGTACCGGCTCCGGCTCCGGCCTCAGCTCCGGCGCAGACCGGGCCGGTCCTCGCCAAGCCCCCGGTGCGCAAACTCGCCAAGGACCTCGGCATCGACCTCGCCTCGCTGACCCCCACCGGGCCGCGGGGCACCGTCTCCCGATCCGACGTCGAGTCGGCGGCGCAGCCACCGGCGGTCTTCACCCCGCCGAGCCGCATCGCCCGCGAAGTCGAACCCGGCGGCGAGGAGCGCATCCCGATCAAGGGCGTGCGCAAGCTGACCGCGCAGAACATGGTGGCCTCGGCGTTCACCGCCCCGCACGCCACCGTGTTCCTCACCTGCGACGTCACCGCCATGATGGAGACGGTCGCCCAGTTCAAGGGCCGCCGGGAGTTCGCCGACGTCAAGGTCACGCCGCTGCTGCTGGTCGCCAAGGCCGTGCTGCTCGCCGCGACCCGCCACCCGATGATCAACGCGTTCTGGGACGAGGAGGCCGGGGAGATCGTCGTCAAACACGACGTCAACCTCGGCATCGCCGCCGCCACCCCGCGTGGACTGGTCGTGCCGAACATCAAGGCCGCCCAGCGCCTCAGCCTGGTGGAACTGGCCGCCGCGATCGGCGACCTCACCCGCACCGCGCGCGAGGGCAAGACCACCCCGGCCGACATGTCCGGCGGGACGTTCTCGATCACCAACGTCGGCGTCTTCGGCATCGACACCGGCACCCCGATCCTCCCGCCGGGAGAGTCGGCGATCCTGGTGTTCGGTGCCATCCGGCCCCAGCCGTGGGTCCACGAAGGGGAGATCGCGGTCCGCCAGATCACGACCCTTGGACTGTCCTTCGACCACCGGCTCATCGACGGCGAACTGGGCTCCCAGTTCCTCGCGGACATCGGCGCGTTCCTATCACGACCAGGGGAAACACTGCTCGCCTGGACGTGATCAAGGGCACCGATGATTCGTTGGCGGATCAAGGTTTTCGGTGTTGTAATTGAGGCACGGAAACAACGAGGAAACATACCTTCGAAGTTTTCGACCGCCGCGGACCGACGACTGGGAGTCGAGCATCGGCCCCGGCGGACGCCTCGATTCGAGGCCGCGAACTTATCTCCTCCCAATGGTGCGGTCGACAACGCCGAGTCTCCGCACCGCGAGACCCTCTCCAGGGGGTTCTCACACCGACCGGGCGCCGCGTTTGCCATGAGGGGTGGGCAAACTGCCGGCGCCCGGTCTTTAATCTCTCCCCACTCCATTTCGGTCCCATGCGGATCACGCGTCTTCCCCGCTCCGATGGCGATGCGGCGCAACCCGGATGTAACCCTGTCGAGTGAGAGCGTGCCCTGCTGCTGTACCGTGTGACGCGTCTGGCGTTCCCCCAAGACGCCGGGCCGAAAGCAGCATTGAGGAGCAGCCGTGACCTCCGAGCAAGGCAACACGCCTGAGCAGGGCGAGGCCCCCGACGACCGGGCCCGCGACACCGACGCCTCCCCTGAGCAGGGGTCGAATCCGCCTCCCGCCCCGGAGAGCGCCGAGCCCGACGACACCAACGCCGCGAGCGAACCGGCAGACGACGGCGAGAAGGCACCGCCCGTCGAAGACGAAGTGACGCAGGCGATCCCCACCTCCGCGCTGGCCGGTGCCGACATCCCCGCCGCCCCGGCCGCGGACGAACCGTCCGACCAAGTCGCTGCCGAGCCGTCCGACCAGAGCTCCGCCGACCAGGCCGCCGCCGAACCCGAGGCGCCAGCGCCCGCTCCGGAGCCCGAACCGGCCGCAGCGGAGCCCGCCGCGCCCGTTGAAGACGATGCGACGCAGGCGATCCCGACTTCCGCTCTCGCTGACGCGGACATCCCCGCCGCCCCGGCCGCCGACTCGGCCCCCGAACCTGAAGCGGCTGCCGAGCCCGACGTTCCCGAAGCGGCGGCTCCCGCCGAGCCGGAGCCCGAGCCCGCGGCCCCTGCGGTGGAACCCGAGCCCGAGGCGGCCCCGCCTGCCCCTGCGGCCGAGACCCCCGTTCCCGAACCTTTCGATGCCGATGTGACGCAGGCGATCCCGAAGGCCGCCTCCATGGACTTCGACATCCCGGCCGCTCCCGCCGCGGACGCACCCGCGCAGGTGCCACCGGTCGAGCCCGAGCCCGTGGCTCCCGCCGCCGAACCCGAACCGCACGAGTCCCCCGTCCCGAGCTTCGACGAGGGCGGCACGACCATCCTCCGGTTCAACCCGGGCGCGACTCCCGGCGAGATGCCCGCAGCCGAGGCCCCGTACCAGGACAACGAGCGCACCGAGGTCCTCCCGCCCCAAGGCGTCGGCGGCTTCAATGCGCCCGCTCCGTACGGCGAGGACCTCCAGAGCGGCGTCCCGGCCGACCAGGCCACGGCCTGGCCGTCCCCGCCGCCGAACCCGCTCGCCGGCAACGCCATGCCCCCGGCGGACCAGCAGCAGTCGTCGCAGCCGCAGATGCAGCAGCCCCAGCAACAGCAGCCCCAACAGCAGCCGCCGCAGGGTTACGCGCAGCAGCCTCCGCCGGTCCGGTCCGACGACACCCAGAAGCTCATCATCGGGCCCGCCAACCCGCAGAGCGAGCCGCCGGCCTCGGCCGTCCCCGGCTACGGCCCCTCGCAGCCCGGCTCGCCCCAGCAGCAGCCGTCCCAGCCCGGCATGGCCGCCGGCCAGTACCCGCCCGCCGGGATGCCCCCGGGACAGATGCCGCCCGGCGCGATGGGCACCGGCCAGCAGTACCCGCCGCAGGCCCCCGCCAAGAGCGGCAAGAGCTGGCTCATCCCCGGCATCGCGATCGCCGTCGTGCTCGTCCTCGGCATCGCCGTCGGCGCCTGGTTCATGTTCTTCCGCGGCCCCGCCTTCGAACCGGGCGGCTGCGTCACGAAGGTCAGCGAAGAGGCCGTCGAGCCGGTCGATTGCGCCGACGCCACCGACGGCGAGGACTTCGAGATCACCAAAGAGGTCGACAACGGCGCCGAGTGCAAAGAGGAAGAACGCGAATCCATGGAGTACGAAGGCGTCGTCTACTGCCTCACGCTCCTCGGCGAGGAAGAAGCCGAACCCGCCGAATAGCGGTCCACGTTTTCGCAGTTCACACCGGCTTTCGCAGGCCCTGGCCGGACTCGTCCGGACGGGGCCTGCCCCCGTGTGCGCGAGATAAGATCGCCCGATGTCCCAATCTCGCGTGCGCGCGGCCGAACTCGTCGGCCGCGGCTGGCTCAACACCGGCGGCCGCCGGCTCGAACTGGCCGACCTCCGAGGGAAGGTCGTGGTTCTTGATTTTTGGACGTTCTGCTGCATCAACTGCCTGCACGTCCTCGACGAACTGCGTCCGCTCGAAGAGAAGTACGGCGACGCCCTCGTCATCGTCGGCGTCCACTCCCCGAAGTTCGAGCACGAGAAGGACCCGGAGGCCTTGGCCGCCGCCGTCGAACGCTACGGCGTCGAGCACCCCGTCCTGGACGACCCGAACCTGAAGACCTGGGACGCCTACGCCGCCCGCGCCTGGCCCACCCTCGTCGTCATCGACCCCGTCGGCTACGTCGTGTCCACCATGGCCGGCGAAGGCCACGTCGAGGCGCTCGACAAGCTCATCGGCGGCCTGGTCGAGACCCACACCGCCGACGGCACGCTGAAGCCCGAGGGCACGCCGTACGTGGCCGCGCCCGAGGCGGAGACGACGCTGCGCTTCCCCGGCAAGGCCCTGCCCCTGCCCGGCGGCGACGTCCTCGTCACCGACTCCGCCCGGCACCGGCTCGTCCGCCTCGCCCCCGACCTCGAAACCGTCACCGGCGTCATCGGCACCGGCGAGCGCGGCCGCGCCGACGGCACCGAGCCGCAGTTCAATGAGCCGCAAGGGCTCGCGCTGCTGCCCGAGGACATCGCCGCCCAGGTCGGCTACGACGTCGTCGTCGCCGACACCGTCAACCACCTGCTGCGCGGCGTGCGCCTCGCAGACGGGACCGTCACCACCGTGGCCGGGACCGGCAGGCAGTGGCGCATGGACAACGGGACCGACGCCGCCCTCGAAGTCGACCTCTCCTCTCCTTGGGACGTCGCCTGGGACGGGCACTCGATCATCATCGCGATGGCCGGGATTCACCAGCTCTGGTACTTCAAACCGCTGTCGGGAACCGCCGCTCCCTACGTCGGCTCCACCGTCGAGAGCCTGAAGGACGGCGACATCCGGGAGGCCTGGATGGCGCAGCCCTCCGGCCTCGCGGTCGACGGTGAATTCCTGTGGGTGGTCGACGCCGAGACCTCCGCGCTCCGGTTCATCCACGACAAGCTGATCCTCACGGCAGTCGGCCAAGGGCTGTTCGACTTCGGGCATGTCGACGGCCCCGCCGCCGATGCGCTCATGCAGCACCCGCTCGGTGTCACCGTCCTCCCCGACGGCCGCATCGCCATCGCCGACACCTACAACGGCGCCGTTCGCTGCGTCGACCCGCACACCGGGGACGTGTCCACGCTGGTCTCCGGCTTGGCCGAACCCAGCGACGTGATCGTGCTGAACGGCGAGTTGGTCGTGGTCGAGTCCGCCGCGCACCGGCTGGTCCGGCCCGAGCCGGCGGAGTCCGCCGTGGACGGCGAGCACCATCGCGTCACCCGCAAGCGCACCAAGGTGGGGCCCGGCAAGCTGCGACTCGAAGTCCTGTTCACCGCCGCCGAGGGCCAGAAGCTCGACTACACCTACGGCTCGCCCATCTCGGTGACCGTCTCGGCCGACCCGCCGCAGCTGCTCGCCGCCGGGGCGGGACAGACGGAGGAACTCGACCGCGAACTCGAACTCGCCGACGGCATCGAACGCGGCGTCCTCCAAGTCGTCGCCCAGGCCGCCACCTGCGACGCCGAGGCCGAGCACCCGGCGTGCCACCTGACCCGCCAGGACTGGGGCGTGCCCATCGAGGTCGCCGAGGGCGGCACCGGTACGCTGCGCCTGGTGCTGCGCTCCTGATCCGTCCGGTGTGATCTGTGCCGAAACAGGTATTTCATCCCGTGGGCGCGTGTCATGAATCCGTGCAGCGCTCATGGCGCATTAGGTTGGCCTGATCGCACCCGATCACCTCAGGAGGAAGCTGTGACCGCCGTGGCGCAGGCCGAAGAACGTTACTCGGAGTACCAGCACTGGCTCGTGATCAATCCAGCCGACCAGATCGTGTCGGTGGGGCAGCTGCTCGCGCAGCAAGTGCGCACCCTCGAATACCTCACCCCCGAATACGCCGGTTCCCTCGCCGAGTTCGAACCGGACCTTTCGGGCCTTCGGCTGGGTTAGATTCCGGTCCCGGGACTCGACTGTGCAAGGCCCCGTGTCGGACGCGGACCACGCTGCGGCCATGCGTGCGGGCGATGTCGTGGTGCGCTGATACCGTCGATGTGTGGAAGCTTTCGAAAGGCCCTTCGGCGGCGATGAGACCGGCCCGGTCCAGGCGCAGATGCACCCCGCCTGGATCCGGATCATGCCGTGCAGCATCGAGCTGTTCCGCACCGTCCCCTCGCTCAGTCTGTTCCCCGCGAGCTGGTGGGCCGACGTCTTCCCCGACGACGACCTGTGGAACGAACCGGTCTGGTGCGATCCGGGCGATGTGGACGACTGGATCACCGAGGCCCGCGAGCACCATTTCGGCACCTCCGCGGAGGTGATCGAGAAGGAGGCCCGCGAGGAGTACGACCGGGCCACCGCCGAACGGAGCGAGCGCATTGCGACCTTCACCACTCACTGCGAGCGGGCCGGCCTGCCCGTGCCGCACACCGTCCGCGACCTGCTCGAATTCCTGCTCGCCTTGGGCCTGTACCGGGGCGAGACCCGCGACGGCCAGCTGTTCGTGGCCCCGCAGCTGTACATCAACCCGTTCGACGTCCTCGCCTTCGGCAAGCTCGAGGCGATCGAGGAAGCCGCCGATCAGCGCGGCGACCTCGAGGAACTGACCGCCATCGCCATTCGCAGGGTCGGCGGCGTCGAGTACGACTTCGACGACGAGGGCCACTTCGTCCTGCCCGGCGGCGGCAAGTCGGTGGAGGTCGAGCTCAGCCTCAACGAGCTGGGCGACGATGCCGGCGTGCCGGCGCAGGTCGTGCGTGGCATGCTCATGGAGCTGTCCGAGGACGGCGACGTCGCCTCCTCCTCGAATCTCGCCACCATTGCGCTGGACGAGGAGTTCACGCTCACCGCCTCCGACGATCTACTGGGCGGCTATCCTAATGACGAGCTGCTGCCGCCCGAGCACGCCTGAACAAGTCCGAGACCCAGCTCCCGCCCCACATTCACCCGGCGTTCACCTGATTGCCAACCCTCGTGCACCTCGATCGCATTTGATGAGTACAGGACACGTTAACAGCGGTTGAAATACGGTGATTGGAGTTTGCGTGCCAGTGAACGAGACCAGCGGCAGGACCGAAGTCCGCGCCCGCATCGCGCTTGACAGCCAGGCGGGCACTTCCGCCCCGGTCGAGACCGGCACGGTCATCGAGCTCGAAGGCGTCGACATCCACTACGGTCAGGTGCACGCCGTCCGCGGCGTCTCGCTGCCGGTGGCCCGCAACCAGATCACCGCGATGATCGGACCCTCGGGCTGCGGCAAGTCCACGGTACTGCGGTCCATCAACCGCATGAACGACCTCATCCCCGGCGCCAAGGTCAGCGGGAAGGTCACCTTCCACGGCAAGGACATCTACGCGCACGGCGTCGACCCGATCGCGGTCCGCCGCCACATCGGCATGGTCTTTCAGAAGGCCAACCCGTTCCCCAAGTCGATCTTCGACAACGTCGCCTACGGCCTTCGCATCAACGGCATGAAGGACAACCTCGCCGACCGGGTCGAGCAGGCCCTGCGCGGCGCGGCCCTGTGGGACGAGGTCAAGGACAACCTCAAGAAGAGCGCCCTGGCGCTCTCCGGTGGCCAGCAGCAGCGCCTGTGCATCGCGCGGGCCATCGCAGTGGAGCCCGAGGTCCTGCTCATGGACGAGCCCTGCTCGGCGCTCGACCCGATCGCGACCGCCCGCATCGAAGAGCTCATGAACGACCTGGTGCGCGACTACACGATCGTGATCGTCACCCACAACATGCAGCAGGCCGCCCGCGTCTCCGACTCGACGGCGTTCTACTCGGCCGACGTCGACGAGGCCGGCGAGCGCTTCGGGTTCCTGGTCGAGTTCGACGACACCCAGAAGCTGTTCTCCAACCCGTCCGACCAGCGCACCGAGGACTACATCACCGGGCGCTTCGGCTAGGGCCGAACAGAGAGCACAGCGGTTAAGACCGAACGAGAACACAGCGGCTAAGGCCGAATCGAGAAACGTAAAGCGGGGCCGCCCTCCTCAGGGCGGCCCCGCTTTCTCGTTCGTTCCCCGGCTTCGGCTTACAACTCGTTGCCGCACAGCAGGGCCGTGGTGCGGCCTTCAGGGTCGGGCAGCTCCCAGTAGAGGTTGCCGCCGCACGTCGCCTGCTCGGCGGCCTCCTCGTCGCTCAGGTCCGTCGGCTCGTCGAGCTCGACCACCCCGGTCGCCTCGTAGACGGCCTTGTCGGACGAGCAGTCGACGGTCCACCACTCGGAGGTCTTGTCGAAGCAGTCGCCCTCGGTCGGCGTCACCGGGACGCCTTCCGACTCGGCGTTGGTCTTGTCGATCGCCTCGATGCAGTACAGCGAGTCGAGGCCGCCCGAGGAGTACACGTAATGCCAGTTCGTCCACGGCTGGCCGGGGTGGTACGCACCGACGCTCTCGCCGCAGAAGTCGTAGACCGGCGCATTGTCGACGAGGTAGCCCTCGTCGTCCACCGCGATGTCGGAGACGTCGTAGGACTGGGCGGTGATCGTCCAGAACGCGTCCTCGGCGTCGCAGGACTCGGCGAGTACGAGGCCGTCCCCGTAGCCGTCGTCGGCGACTGCCGGCTCGTACGGCAGGCACTGGCCGACCTCGTCGCCCGCCTGGGGCTCCGACTCCTCTTCCTCGGGGGCGGTGCTCTCCTCGGCCGAGGGCGACTCGGAGCCGGCGGCCGCGGTCGGGTCGTCGGTGGGCTCGTCGCCCCTCAGGCCCAGGGTGACGAGCAGGATCGCACCCAGCACCACGACCGTGACGCCGATGATGATGCCGCCGATCATGCCGAGGTTCTTCTTCGGCGGCTGGGGCGCACCCGGCTGGGAGTACGGGTCGCTCTGCGGGTCGTACGGGTTCTGGTAGCTGTAGCCACCGGAGCCCGCCGGGCCGGGCGCGCCGCCGTATCCGCCGCTCGACTGGCCCGGCTGGTAGCCGAAGCCGGAGCCGGACTGCGGATCGGGAGTGGAGCCGTATCCGTTGGCGGGCGTCTGCGGGTCAGGTCCTGAGCCGTAGCCGTACCCGGGAGGCTGTTGCCCGCCGGGGCCCTGGCCGTAGTTGGGAGGGACAGTCATGTCCCCAAGTTATAGGGGCTCGGCGATCGCGACCAGGGATGGGACCGTCCTCAGTTAGAAACATCGCAGTCGATTCGGGCCCTGGAAACGATAGGTGATTTAGAGGGAGTCGGGGAGGATCAGGACGCGTTCGGTGGTGTAGTCGTCCATCGCGGACCGGACGCCCTCGCGTCCCACGCCCGAGCCCTTGACCCCGCCGTAGGGCATCTGGTCGGCCCGGAACGAGGGCACGTCGCCGATGACGATGCCGCCGACCTCGAGCACGCGGTGCGCCAGCATCGCCTGCGGCAGCCGGTCGGTGAACACCCCGGCCTGGAGCCCGTACCGCGAGTCGTTGATCGCCGCCAGGCCCTCCTCGAAGCCCTCGACGCTCTGGAGCACCAGCACCGGGCCGAAGACCTCCTCGCGCAGGACCCGCGCATCGGCGCGAACGTCTTGGAGCACCGTCGGCTCCAGCGTCGACCCCGACCGGGGCGTCCCTCCGCACAGCACCGTCGCGCCCTCGGCGATCGCGTCGCCGATCCAGCCCTCGACGCGCGCGGCCGCCTCCTCGTTGATGAGCGGCCCGACCTTGCACGCCGGGTCGTTCGGGTCGCCGGTGTCCAGGGCCTTGACCTTCTCCACGATCCGGTCCGCCATATCGGCGAACGCCGCGGCCTCGATGAACACCCGCTGCACCGCGATGCACGACTGCCCGGCCTGGTAGTTCCCGAACGTCGCGATCCGCTCCGCCGCCCAGTCCCGCTTCGGGTAGTCGGCCGCGACCAGCGCCGCCCCGTTGCCGCCCAGTTCGAGCGTCACGTGCTTCTCGGGCACGCGACGCCGGATCTGCGCCCCGACCGCGCCCGAACCGGTGAACGAGACGACCGGCAGCCGCGGGTCGTCCACCAGCTGCTCGGCGCGTTGATTGGGGACCGGCAGGACCGACAGCATCGCCGCGGGCAGGTCCGTCTCGGAGAACAGCGCCCCCAGATGCAGGGCCGACAGCGGCGTCGCCGGGGCCGGCTTGAGCACGACCGGGCAGCCAGCGGCGATCGCCGGGCCCACCTTGTGCGCCACCAGGTTCAGCGGGAAGTTGAACGGCGTGATCCCCAGGACGGGGCCGCGCGGGAAGCGCCGCACCAGCGCCAGGCGGCCCTCGGCGCCGGGGTCGGTGTCGAGCCGCTGCATCTCGCCGGAGAAGCGGCGGGCCTCCTCGGCGGCCCAGCGGAACGTGGAGACCGCGCGGCGCACCTCGACGCGCGCCCACGTGATGGGCTTGCCCGATTCGGCCGTGATGAGTTCGGCGCACGTCTCGGCCTCCTCGTCGAGGCGGCGCCTGACGTGGTCGAGCGCCTCGGCGCGCACGTGCGCGGGCAGGGCGGCGCATTCGGCCGCGATCCCGGCGGCGGCCGAGACGGCGGCCTCCACCTGTCCGGACGTGGCCCATGACGCCGCGCCGACGGGCGAGTCGTCGAAGGGGTGGGTGACGAAGAATTCCTCTTCGCCGTGCTGTGGACGCCCTGCCACCCAGATCGGCGATACGGGACGGAGACGTTGCGACATGACTCCAGCCTAGAGCTTCGCGAGCGACCTTGGCCCGCTTGCCGGGGCGTCGAACCCAATTGAGGGTTCTTGCCTTCACAGTGCATGATGGGGCCATGAGTGAACAGCAATCAGGTGCGGGGTATCCGCAGCCCACGCCCGGCCAGCCGCAGCAGCAACAAGGCTACGGGCAGACCCCGTACGCCTCTCCTCAAGCGCAGTACCAGCAGCAGCAAGCCCAGCAGCAGCAGTACGCGGCCTATGCCCAGCAGGGCCCGTCGCTGTTCGACAAGTTCGGCCTGCCCGCGATGCCGGGCATCCTCGCCGTCTCCGGCCTGGCGGCGGCGGTGCTCGGCGGTTTGATCGCCGGGTTCAGCGACGGCGGCGAGTTCTCCGACGGTCCCACCGTCATCGCCGGCTGGGCCTCCGGCAACCTGGGCGGGAGCATGACCGGCGGTCTCGTCGGGCTGGTGATGCTGCTCGGCCTGACGGTCTTCATGGGCGAGAAGCTCCAGAACCTGTGGAAGCTCGGCGCCATCGCCATCGGCGCGCTGTTCCTCGCGGACTTCGCGTACGCCATCGCGAGCCTGCCCGACGGTGACGGTGCCGGCGACGCCGCGGGTTGGATCGCCGCTCTGCTCGTCATCGGTGCTTACGGTGCGCTCGTCAGTGCCGTGTTCATGGTGCCGGCGTCGGGAGCCGCGCCGAGGACGGCCGCCCCGGCCGCGCCGCAGGCTCCGGCGGCCCCGCAGGGCTACCCGACCGGCCAGGTGCAGCCCGGCCAGCCGCAGCAGCCGGGTCAGCCGCAGCAGGGCCAGCAGTGGCCCCAGGCTCCCCAGCAGTAATCAGGAAGCGAGTAAAAGGACGCAAGGCAGCCGAAGGGCGGGGCGACCATCTGGTCGCCCCGCCCTTCGGCTGTATGTATGAGAATCCCTGCGCTGGAACTGAGTGAGAATGCCGAGGAACTCGCCCCGGCAGACCGGCGGACGACGTCGTCCGCCGCGGCCTCCGGAATCGAGGACACGACGAATCGCCCCAGTGGGTCACGCTGGATTTGTGGATTGCAGGTGTCGGTCGGGCACGCCCTCCTGCGCGCGGGCCGTCCTATCAGACGGTCGGCGGGCAGGCTAACTGCTTCTTGGGCGGGATCCAGTCCTCTTCGCGGACGTCGTCATCGTCCGACTCGTACCGCTCGGCATAAGCGGCGTAGGGGTCCGGTTCCTCCTCATGCTCCTGAGGCTCAACGTCCTCACGACCACCGGAGAGCTCGCGTTCGAGCGCCCGTATGTCGGTGTTCGGAGCATGGTACTTGAGCTTCCGGGCCACTTTGGTCTGCTTTGCCTTGGCTCGGCCTCGCCCCATATGGCTCGACCCCCTCGCACAGAAATCATCGGGGCAGCCAGTCAGGCGCCCCGGAATGCTTGCAATCTCTTCGTGGCTCCTACGGTACAACCTCGCGGTGCTCGGTTGCATCCCGGCCCATGAGTTGGATGCCACAGATTACCGACGGGGGCGTCCAGACGGGTACGAACGACCGCCCGCATAGTGGGAGCGACGGCTCCACTATGCGGGCGCGGGGGTGTTCGAACGGATTCGGATATTGAGCGTAAGGGCGCTGCGAACCTTTAGAACAGGCGCACGCGCTGGAGCCGGCCCACCGCGGCCATGCGCTCCTCGGCGATCGCGTCGGCGGCGGCCACCGGCGTGGTGCCCTCCCCCTTGGCGCGCTCCAGGATCCGGGCCGTGGTCGCGAAGATCTGCTCGGTGCGCCGCTTCGCCCGGTCGAAGTCGAAGGCGCCGTCGTACTCGTCGGCGACCTGGATGACCCCGCCGGAGTTCACCACGTAGTCCGGGCAGTACAGGACGCCGGTCCGGTCCAGTTCGAGGGCGATGCCCGGCTCGGCCAGCTGGTTGTTCGCCGCGCCGCACACGATCTCGGCGTCGAGGGTCTTCAGCGACTGCTCGTTCAGGGCCCCGCCCAGCGCGCAGGGGGCGTAGACGTGGAGTCCGGAGGCGATGAGCTCGTCGGCGTCGGCCACGAGCTTGACGTTCGGGAAGTGCTCATAGGTCCATGCGCGGGCCGCGTCCGAGACGTCGCAGGCGACGATGTTCGCCCCGGCCTCGGTCAGGTGCGGGATCAGGTGCCGTCCGACCTTGCCGAGCCCCGCGATGCCGACGGTCTTGCCGGCCAGGTCCTCGGTGCCCCAGCGGTGGCGGGCCGCGGCCCGCATTGCCTGGAACACCCCGAAGGCGGTCAGGATCGAGGAGTCGCCCGCGCCGCCCGCCTCGGGCGAGCGCCCGCTCACGTGCCGCGTCTCGCGCGCCACCTGGTCCATGTCCTCCACATAGGTCCCGACGTCGCAGGCGGTCACGTAGCGCCCGTGCAGGCTCTCCACGAAGCGGCCGTAGGCCCGCAGCAGGGCCTCGCTCTTGTCGATGGCCGGGTCGCCCCAGATGACGGCCTTGCCGCCGCCGTGGTCGAGCCCGGCGATCGCGTTCTTGTACGCCATGCCCTCCGACAGGTGCAGGACGTCCCTCAGGGCCTCGTCCTCGGAGGCGTAGGGGTAGAAGCGGGTGCCTCCCAGGGCCGGGCCCAGCGCGGTGGAATAGATCGCGATGATCGCGCGGAGTCCCGAATCGGGGTCGTGGCAGAACACGACCTGCTCATGGCCCGATTCGTCGAAGATGCTCATGGCTTGCTCCAGTTCAAAGAACGGCTCGCGCCCAGGCCGGGTCGCGGCCGAGACGTGCTGGCGTAGCGCGGGTATGCCTACGTCCTCATCTTATGACTGTGGAAGTATCTGCCTCGTGTACGCACCGAACGCGTCGTATCTGCGTGTCTACGAGCCGGCGGGGGCTTTTGTAGATGCCGACTACTGGCGCGCCTACGCCGCCTCCGGACGCGCGGTCGACATCCACGAGGGCCCCCGGGTCCGGCGCGAGGCGCTGTACGAGCGCATCGGGTGGCCGTGGCGGAGCGTACCGGCCTTCGGACGCGACGCGTACGTCATCGACCGCGGCGAGGCCGACCCGCTCATCTGCCCCTGGAACCTGCGCTACCGCATCGCCGCCTCCGCCCTCGAAGTGCGGCGCCTGACCCCCGAGGCCGTCGCCGAGGCGCTCATCCCGCCCGAGTTCCTCGCCTCCGCCACCGAAGTGGTCGCCCACGACGAGGGCTCCGACCGCCGCGAGGCCCCCGCCGACGCCCACGAGCAGGTCGCCTCCTGGTCGGTCCCGCTGCGCTGGTTCGCCTGCGTCAGGCCCGAGGACCGCCAGCTCGTCATCCACCCCCGCGCCACCTGGCTGCGCTACCGCACCCCCATGGCCCGCGCCCGCACCGGACTCGTGGTGGCCCGCAACCTCGTCCGCGCCGAGTTCGGCGAGGGCGCCGACCTCGCCGAGGCCCTGGCCGAGACCCGCGACTGGCTCGACGGCTTCCACCACGACTCGATCGTCGAACTCGACTACGGCGGCATCGTCTCAGGCCTGGACTACGAGGAGCTGCGCCGCGAGGACTCCGTCGACCTCACCTGGGAGTCCCTGGACTACCTCGGCGCGGGCGACGTCGAGTCCGCACAGGACTGCTACATGAAACTGATCGAGCGCTGGCGTGATCGTCGTCTCACCGAGCGTTTGAACTGAGCCCGAAACACCTGCGCACAGCCCCCGCCACCTTGCGTTTCCTGTTTGGAGTGATCACTCGGATGAGTGACGCGACCGGAACGTCCACACAAAATCGGCCGTTCGGACTATGTCGGACATCTGTTACAGCACGGACGATTAGAGAAGGAACCAATCGAGGCTACGGAACCCGGTGATTCCACGCCCGTCTGTGGAGGAGAACGAACGATGACGACAGACTTGAACCTTCCGGTTGAAACAGAGGCCCTGCTCACGCCTTCTGAGGTTGCCGCGATGTTCCGCGTCGACCCCAAGACCGTCACCCGTTGGGCCAAGGCCGGCAAGATCTCCGCGATTCGCACGCTCGGCGGCCACCGCCGCTACCGCGAATCCGAGATCCGCGCCCTGATCAACGGTGACATCCCGACTCAGCGCGAAGCAGCCGAGTAAGCAACAGCACGGCCTTTAGCGGCACAGTGGGAACCGGCCGGACCACCCTTCCGGCCACGCCCACCATCCGAGACGCTGACGCGGGCCCTCCCTCAGGGCCCGCGCCCGCCGAACCAGTCGAGGACCCCGAACCCCTTCGACCCCTCGCCCCAAACCCCCCTGAACCCCCGCATCCGGTGCGCCCCCGAACCCCTCGGCCCCATATCGAATGCGCCCGGCGCCCGTTCGGCCGCCGTTCGCGATGTGCCGGCGGCAAAGCCATGTCAAGGTTGAGGCGTGTCGCGCAAGAAGAGCCTCGCCGTCTCCGCCGTCGTCGCCGCGGTGGTCCTCGCCCTCGCGCTGGCGGTGCCCTTGCTGAACAAGGCCGTCGCCCCCACCGTCGACGTCGGCGGAGAGACCTTCACGCTGTTCGAGGTGACCATCACCGCGCCCGCCGAGGTCCACATGCGCCCCGGGTACTACCAGCCCGAGTCCGGCCGCGTCGAATTCCTCGTCGGTGACGCGGAAGTGGCCATCGCCGTGGCCGAACCGTACGAGTTCGACGCCGACTACCTGGCCGCCGAGATGGCCCGCCTGCTCGAGGTCCAGCCCGGCGTCCAGCTCACCGATAGCCGCCCCTGCACCGCCTCGGGCGTCGCCGGGTCCGGGCGCAGCTTCGTCACCGAGACCGGCGCGGGATTCGCCTGCGCCTTCGTCCACGACCAGGTCCGCGCCGAGGTGACCGCGACCGGCGCCGCCCTCGACGAGTCCACCGTCGACCGCATCGACGCCCTCATCGACGGCATCGCCTTCGGGGAGGCCTGATGCGCCTCGACCCCACCAGCCCGCCCCAGTGGACGGCCGCGCTCTTCATCGCCGCCGCCTCGATCCTGTTGCTGTACAACACCCTCCCGGTCGGCTTGGCCTATCCCAGAGCGGGCACCTGCGCCCTGCTCCTGTTCTCGCTGTTCGCCCTCCCGTTCTGGTGGCTGCGCCGCCGCCTCGCCGAACACCTCTCGGTGCCGGGCGCGGCGCTGGCCGTCGTCGCCGTGTGGGGCGCGACCGTCGCGGTCATGACGTCCCTGTACGGCTCCAACGCGGTGCGGGGCCTATTGGCGACCGCGGGCGGCCCCGCGTGGGCCGGGCAGTGGTCGCCGGTGCTCGGGGCGCCGGTGGTCGAGGAGGTCGTCAAGGCGGCCGGGGTGGTGCTGGGGGTCGCGATCGTGTGGGACCGGGTCCGCGGCGTCCTCGACGGGGTCGTCCTGGGCGCGTTCTGCGGCGTGGGCTTCCAGATCGTGGAGGGCTACGCCTTCGCCATGTCCAGCACGGTCCTCAACCGGGCCGGCGACGTGGTCGAACCGGTCGTGGCCGTGTTCGTGGTGCGCGGGGTGCTGGCGGGGCTGTGGAGCCATGCGGTGTTCACCGCCATCGTCGGCGCCGGGATCGCCTATGCCGCAACGAGGAAGACCCGGCGTTCGGGGTGGGTCGCGGCGGCCTCCCTGGTGGGGGTGATCGCGCTGCACGCGCTGTGGAACTCCCCGCTGGGCCGCGACGGCTTCGGTCTCGGCGCCGTCGGCGTCCTGGCGGCGGTGGCGGCGAAAGGGCTCCCGGCGGTCCTGATCGTCGTCTGGATCATCCGGTGGGCCAAGCGCAACGAGGCGCCGGCAGCGGCCCTCTCAGGCGCTGCGGAGGGGTTCGCGGACGAAGAAAGAGGCCGCCCTCAGGCGGCCTTACGAAGCGGCGAGAACGAGACGGTGCCGCCGAGATCTGAGCGCGCGGTACCTCGGCGGCATCGTCGTTGCCCGGTCGCGTCCGTCGCTCAAGGCGTCCGCTCCCATCCTGATCCGCTTTCTGGCGGCCGGTCCGCGGTCGACGCGACGGTAATTGGCGCGAGCCGCGTCGTCGTGTTCCTGGCCAGCCGCACGGGGGCGGATCAGGTCGGTAGGCGATTCGGCTCTGGCACCGGCGGTGAGCACGGACAATAACTTTCGTCCGTCCGGTGCTTCACTGTATGAGCAGTGAAGTTCGACCCAGAGCCGCCGACTCGAAATAATCGGCGCCGACCGAGCATCGTGAAGTTCTCTCAATTCCAACGTAGCAGTGGTGGCGGCCCTTGTCACGCGCTCGGCAACTCGAATTGCCCCGATTCGTCGGTACCTACCAGGCCGTCCGATATGAGCTGGGAAATCGCCTCGTCGAGCATCCTCGAATCGGGCCAGACGGCGTCGATTCGCTCGCGCGGGACGGGCCCGTCGGCGTCCCGGAGGAGCTTCATGACCTCACCGCGGACGTGCCGGTTGGTGCCGGTGTATCGCTGCCGTTTGCGGCTGGGACCGGGCGGGATCTCCTGGCCGGCGAAGCCGCACTCGGCGGCCACCGGGCAGACGCCGCACTCGGGTTTGCGGGCGGTGCACACCAGCGCACCGAGCTCCATGAGCGCCACCGACACCCTCGCGGCCGCCTCGGCGCCGTCGGGGAGCAGCGCCTCGGTGGCGGCCAGGTCGGCCTTGGTGGTGGCGGTCCCGGCGTCGGCCGCGCCGCCCAGGCGCGCGACCACGCGGCGGACGTTCGTGTCGACCACGGGATGCCGGGCACCGTAGTGGAAGACGGCCACCGCGGCGGCGGTGTACACCCCGATGCCGGGCAGACGCTCCAGCTCGGCCGGGTCCGAGGGGACGGAGCCGTCGTACTTCTCGGCCACGATCCGGGCGCACTCCTGGAGGCGCAGGGCCCGCCGCGGGTAACCCATCCGGTCCCATTCGCGCAGCACGTCGGCGGTGGGCGCGGCGGCCAGGTCGGCCGGGGTCGGCCAGCGCCGCATCCACCGCTCCCACACGGGGGCGACGCGCGCGACCTGGGTCTGCTGGCTCATGACCTCCGAGACCAGGACGCCCCAGGCGGTGGTGCCCTCCTGGCGCCAGGGCAGGTCGTCCCCGCCGCGGCCCTGATCTTCGAACCACGGCAGGAGGCGCTCGGACAGCACTTCGGATGTCGGCATGGCCCCTATTGTCCGCGTGTAGTTCCCCCGATCGCCTCGGAGGGTGCGTTAGCGTCCCGACGTGCAGGGTTTTCGGGGCAAGTTGGTGAAGGGCTCGGAGCCCGAGGCGGTCTACTGGAAGCGGCGGGCGATCGTGGCGGGCGCGGTCCTCGCGCTGATCATCGTGGTCGTCGTGGCGGTCGGAGCGATCGGCGGGGACGACGGCGGCTCGGCGACGGCCGAGGGCGATGCCGAGGCCCAGGAGTGGGCCACGCCGTCGGTCGATTCGACCCTCAAGCGCCCGACCGTCCCGTCCGAGGCGCCCCCGTCCGAGCCGAGTGAGTCGGCGTCCTCGGCTGAGCCGGTGGTGCCGGTCTGCACGGCGGACGATCTGATGCTCCAGGTGGTGGCGGCGTTCGACCAGGCCCGTTCCGGTTCACCGGTGCCGGTGAGCGTGCTGGTGGCCAGCGGCGCGGACGCCGCGTGCACGGCCGACCTGGGCGGGGTGTCGATCGAGCTGGCGGCCGGGGCCGACGTGGTGTATTCGAGCGCGCACTGCACCCCCGCGTCCGCGAAGCCGGTCGAGCTCGAGGACGGCAAGGGCCAGACCGTCGAGTTCGAGTTCGACGGTCTGGCCTCGGAGCCGGGCTGCGCGGGCGACCGGCGGCAGCTTCCGGCCGGGGACTACGAGTTGAGCGCTCACCTGGGCGAGGCGGCCTCTCCGGTGACGGCGATCGAACTGACCTGACCGGGCGCGGGCTCGGTCGTGGGCACCAGCGCGGTGAGGACCCCGAGGACCAGGACCAGGTAGCAGGCGCCGGTGACGACGACGGTCGCGGCGATCGTGACGCCGGTCTTCTGGCGGGCGATCTGGTAGGCGATGAGGCCGGGGATGACGAACCCGAGGATGTAGTGCGAGTACAGCGACGTCTCGGTGTGCTGGACGATGAGGAACAGCCCGGTCTGGAGCAGCACGCCGGTGAGGACGGCGGCGGCGAAGAGCCGTTTGCCGTACAGGATCATCAGGCGCCGCAGACCGATGACGATGAGGGCGGTCGCCACCGTCATGCCGATGACCACGAGGGTCTGGGCGGCGTTCATGAGCAGGCTGATGGCGAGCCAGCCGGGCGTGATCATGCCGCCGGGCGACAGGTTCGTGGTCAGGTAGCAGACCAGGGAGAAGAGCAGCCCGACGGCGAGGGCCATGACGGCGACCTCGGGCTGGAGGACGGTGCCGGTCATCGCGGGCCCGCCTGGAACTCGGTCAGCGGCTGGAAGCCGTTCGCGGTGACCGGGAGCGGGAGGTCGCCGACGCCGGGGAAGGGCCTAGCGCCGTCCGCGCCGGCGGGGTGGTGCGAGAGCTGTTCGATGAGGGCTTCGCCGTGTCCGTGGATATTGCCGACGGCGGCGATGGAGGCGCCGCTGGGGATGTCGGCCATGACCGCTTCGAGGAGCCCGGGTCCGGCGTTCAGGTCGCCGTGGTCGATGACGGTGTCCTGCCAGCGCGGCGGGACGGCGACCTTGGCGGAGCGGGTGGGGCCGCCGATGAGGATGACCTTCTCGGGGGCGACGAGGGGGACGAGGGCGCCCATCTGGCCGTTGCGCTCCATGCGGTCGGGTCGGCAGTTGACGACCATGTAGAGGGGCCGTTCGATGGCTTCCTGCTCAAGCAGCTGTCGGATGTTCATGAGGGTGGATTCGGGGTCGTTGGCGGCGAAGACGTTGGCGAATCGGATGGTCTTGCCCGCCGGGCGATAGGTTTCGACGCGCAGGACGCCGGGGTCGGGCGGGGCGGCCCACATGCCTTCGAGGGCGTCGCGGCGGTCGATGCCGAGGAGTCCGGCGACGGCGAGGGCGATGGCGACGTTCTCTTTGAAGGTGATGTAGTCGAATTTGGACATCTCGGCGTCGGTGACGGATTCGGGGTCGACCAGGCGCAGTCGGCATTGTCGTCTGCGGGCCTCGTGGCGCAGCAGGTGGAGGCGTTCGCGTTCGGCGGTGACGCAGATGCCGCCGACGGGCATGGACCGGGAGAGGGAGCGGGCGACGTCGTCGAGGGTCGGGCCCATCTCCTCGAGGTGGTCTTCGCGGACGTTGCACAGGACGCCGATGGTGGACTGGATGAGTTTGGTCTGGTTGATCTCCTGGTTGGCGGGGAGGATGGCCATGCATTCCATGACGAGGGCGTCGGGGCCCAAGGCGGCGGCGCGGCGGACGACGCCGAGCTGTTCGATGACGTTGGCGATGCCGAATTTGCGGCGGATGGGTTCTTCGGTGGCGTCGGGGTGGATGAAGCGGGCGGCGGTGCCGGTGGTCTTGGCGACGGTGACCATGCCGCCGCCGCGGAGGGCGCCGGCGCACAGGCGGGTGATGGAGCTCTTGCCGCGGATGCCGTTGACGAGGACGCGGTGCGGGATGGAGCGGAGGTGTCGGTAGTGGCGTCGCTGCTCGATGGCGCCGGCCGCGGCCAGTGCCAGGCAGGAGAGCGACACGCAGCAGTAGAGGAACAGCATGCTGAGTCCTTTGGCGGTGAGGGGGCCTGCGTGTGTCGCCCGTGCCGGGGAGAGTTGCACACGCGCCGTCGGACGGCGCGGCCCATATTGAATTTCGTCAATATTCGATTTCACCGGAATATAGCAGATACCGCATTATTCGGACTCAAGTGGGGAAGCGTTTCCATGACCGGGGGTACGGGAAGGACTGCTATGAGTTCCCTTGTATCGCAACGACGGAGGCGGTGACCGGCCCGGACGGGTCGGTCACCGCCTCGGCCTAGATGTAGCGGTCGAGGATCGACACCTCGGCGAGGCGGGTGAGCGATTCGCGGATGTTCTGGGCGCGGCCGGGACCGACGCCGTCGACGTCCTGGAGGTCTTCGACGGTGACGCCGAGGAGCTCGGGCAGGGAGCCGAAGTGGTCGACCACGCGTTCGATGACGGTCTCGGGCAGCCGGGGCACCTTCGCGAGCATGCGGTAGCCGCGGGGGCCGACCCGCCGGTCGAGCACGTCGGCCGTGTTCGGGAAGCCGAGCGAGCGGGCCACGGCGGTCAGGTCGAGCAGCTCGGTCGAGCTCATCTCGTCCACGGTCCGCAGCGCCTTGGGGAAGTCGGCGCCATCGGGCACGTAATCGCGGACGACCAGCTCGCGGTCGGCGTCGACGCCGGCCATGAGCTCGTCGAGCTGGAGGGCCAGGAGCCGGCCGTCGGTGCCGAGCTCGATGACGTGGCCCTCGACCTCGTCGGCGATGTGCCGGGCCATTTCGAGCCGCTGCAGGACGGCGACCGCGTCCCGCACGGTCACCAGGTCCTCGATCTCCAGGCTCGACAGGTTGCCCGCGACCTCGTCCAGGCGCTGCTTGTAGCGCTCCAGCGTGGCCAGGGCCTGGTTGGCGCGGGAGAGGATCTTCGTGGACGGCTCCAGCAGGTGGTGGAGCGTGCCCATGTACAGGCCGATGGTGTGCATCGACTGGCTCACCGAGATGACGGGGAAGCCGGTCTGCTTGGCGACGCGCTCGGCGGTGCGGTGGCGGGTGCCGGACTCGGCCGAGAAGATCGACGGGTCGGGCATGAGGTGGACCCCGGCTCGCACGATGCGGGAGCCGTCGGTCGTGATGACCACGCCGCCGTCCATTTTGCACAGTTCGCGCAGCCGGGTGGCCGAGAACTCGATGTCGATCTCGAAGCCGCCGGTGCACATCGTCTCGACGTCCTCGTCGCAACCGACGACGATGAGCGCGCCGGTGCGGCCCCGCAGGATCCGCTCCAACCCGTCCCGCAGGGCGGTGCCGGGGGCCATCGTGGCCAGGGTCGCGCGTAGGCCTTCATCCGGGATCGCCGGCACAAGAACCCCCATTGTCTGGACTTGCGTTCCGGCTCAGCCGGTTGGACGGTGTTCGCCGGCGCCGTACGGGCTTGGGGCGATGCCGGGTTGCTACCAGTGTACGGACGAAACGTCAGAAACAAGGACCCCCATTTTGCGACCCGCCGGTAGCCAGGACGGGGCGACCATAGTTAGAGTGTCGACCGGGGAGGTGAGGCTGTGCGCAGGAGTTCGGAATGGGTCGTCGTCGAACGCAGCTCGCCGGCCCGCCGCATCTCCTCTCTCGTGCTGTACGCCCTGGTGTGCGCCGCCGGGATCGCCGCTCTGGCCTGGCTCGTGCACACCGAACCGGGCACCCTCGACTCCGGCGAGGCCAACCCCGTGGTCGCCCTGCCCGGCTTCTTCACCGTCATCGCCCTGATCGGCACCGTGTTCTTCCTGGCCCCGCTCGTGCGGCCCCCGATGCTGTTCGTCAACCACTTCGGGCTGCGCGTGCGCCCCAGCTTCGGGAAGGTCCTGCTCATCCCCTGGAGCAATGTCGAGGAGCTCGCGGCCATCACCGTCGGCTCGCGCCGGCGCGGCCAGTCCTACCTGCTGCTCGCCGCGGACGTCTACCTCGGCCGCGGCGGCTCCGACCGCCCCGGTTTCATCGACCGATCGGTCCTGCGCGAGGCCAACCGCGCCACCGAAGGATTGGTCGCCGGCTTCGACCTGGCCATCCGCTGCAAGGACTTCGAACCCAAACCGGACCAGCTCCTGGCCCGCCTCGCGTCCTACGCCCCCGGCCATGTCCAGGTCGTCGACCGCTTCTAGTACCACGGGACCTGCGGGTAGTCGCCCTGCTGTAGTTCGAATACGTCTCTAAGACGATTCACAGCGGTGCCCGACGGGGTGATGATGGAGTCGAGAACCACTCAATCGAGACAGGGAGGGTGGGAGACGACGATGTGGGGAAACCACTATTACGACGGGCCCGGCATGATGGGCGGCTGGATCTGGGGGCTGTTCATGCTGCTGTTCTGGGCCGGATTCATCGCGCTGATCATCTGGGCGGTACTGCGGTTCAGCAAGTCCGGAGCCATGGCGGCACACCGGCCGCCGTTCACCCCGATGCAGCACGGCACGGCCAGGGAAATCCTCGACCGGCGCTACGCGACCGGTGAGATCGACGCGGCCACCTACGAAGACATGCGAGCCAGACTCGAAGGCTCGGCCCCGGTCCCACCCGAACCGCCGAGCCCGACCGACCAGACCTGACACCGAATACCGCGAAGCCGGTCCGGACGCCGAAAGGCGCCGGGCCGGCGTTTTTCTGCGGTGCACCACTCCCTGCTCGAAACGCGATCGCACCTCGTTCATGGACACGGGACCAAGCGTTCGCGGTGCGGCACTTCGGATTTCAGGCCGTTTCTCAGCGGTTCGTCCAGAGGGCGGATATCGGGAGTCCCGTGAGCCGGTCTCCAAAGGCGACCGGGGTCGGATGCATGCTCAGGACGAACCCGTGTACAAAGCGGTTGCCGAGCTTGTCGCGCAGTGCGGCAAGATGTTTGAAATCCCTGCCCTGGGTCGTGGAGGCGGCTTTGACCTCCACGGCCACGATTCTGCCGTCCGGGTGTTCCAGGATCAGATCGACTTCGGCCCCGTGTTGGTCTCGGAAATGGAACATCTGGGCCCGCGTACCGGACCATGCGAGCTGCTTCTTCACTTCACCGACGACGAAGGTTTCGGTCAGCGGACCGCGCCTCTGGTCCTCTGGGACCGCGAGTCCCTCGACGTCGACGCCGAGAAGATGCGCTGCGAGTCCGGGGTCGAGCAGATACGCCTTCGGAGTGCGGCGTGCTCGGTTGGTGAAGTTGGTCGACCAGGCCGAGACCTTGTGGATCATGTAGGTCATCTCCAGGAAGCCGATGTAGTCGGCTGTGGTGTCCCGCCCGAGCCCGGAGTCCGAATGGATTTGCGAGATCACCAGCTCGCTCGCGGTCCGAGCCGCCAGAAGGCGGAGGAGTCTGGGGATCTCGCCGGCGCGACGGGCGTTCGCCAGCGCCGTGATATCCCTCTGCGTCACGGTGCGGACCAAGCCGTCGAACCAGTCGGCTCGGTCTTCCGATGGGAGCACGTACGCTTCGGGGAAGCCGCCGCGAACGATCCGGTCCAGGTAGTCGTTGCGAGTGACCGGGGAAGTCGCCGAATCCCGCAACGAATCGGGGTCGGTGAAGGCCCGGCGGACGAATTCGTCCCGTGAACCCTCGATCTCCCCCTGGCTGAACGGCAGTAGCTCATAGAACGAGGCTCGACCCGCCAACGACTCGGAAAGGCCGGGGACGGTGAGGAAGTCGGCTGATCCGTCGAGTATGAACTGGCCCTTGGCGGGGTTGTCGTCCACGACGGTCTTGACGGCACGGACTAGCGAGTCGCCGCCCAGCTGGATTTCATCGATCGCGCGGGGGGTGGGACCGTAATTCGCGAAGCTGATCGGGTCGTTGCGGGCCGCCTGCAGTGTGGCCTCGTCGTCGAGTCTTCGGAAGGTGCCCTCCGGCTCCACCATTTTTCGGACGAGTGTGGTCTTGCCGGACTGTCGAGGGCCGGTGACTACGACTACCCGGGAGAATCCGAGCCCGCGGGTGACACGATCCGCCAGCCAGCGTCGACGCTGGTCCATGTTGTTAATCGCCAATCTGCTCAAGTTGCATCAGAACAATTGCTCAGATTCTATCAGTAAAATTGCTCAAACTCTGTCAGTAGATCTGCTCATGTTCAGTGGGCGACGATCAGTCTTAGGCCTCGGTGTGGATCCACACCGTCGCGTCGGGCCCCAGTTCGTCTCCGGCCAGTTCGGTGCTCGCCAGCAGCGGCGTTCCGGCGGGGACTCGCACCGGGGAGTCGGACAGGTTGACCAAGCAGACGAATCCCGGGTCCCGCTCGAAGGCCAGCACCCCCTCCTCGCTCGGGAGCCAGCGCAGCTTCCCGTCGCCCAGGGCCGGTTCGTGCCGGCGGATGCGCAGGGCGAGGCGGTACAGCGCCAGCATCGAGCCGGCATCGTCGGCCTGGCTCGCGGCGGTCAAGCCCTGCCAGTCCTCGGGCTGGGGGAGCCAGGTGCCGTCTGAGCCGAAGCCGAACGGCGGCTCCTCGCCCTCCCAGGGCAGGGGGACGCGGCAGCCGTCCCTGCCCAGGTCCCTTCCCCCGGTGCGCCTGAACACCGGGTCCTGGCGGACCTCGTCCGGCAGGTCGAAGACCTCGGGGAGGCCCAGTTCGTCGCCCTGGTAGACGTACACGTTCCCCGGCAGGGCCATGCTCAACAGCGCCGCCGCCCTCGCCCTGCGGGTGCCGAGCTCCAGATCCGTCGGGACGTCGTGGACGCGCTTGGTGAAGCGGGTGTCCTCGCGGCCGTAGCGGGTCACGTGCCTGGTCACGTCGTGGTTCGACAGGACCCACGTCGGCGGCGCCGCGACCTTCCGGTGGGTCTCCAGGGTCTGGTCGATGACCTCGCGCAGCGCCGCGGGTTCCCAGGCGCACCTGAGGAACGCGAAGTTGAACGCCGTGTGCAGCTCGTCGGGACGCAGGTAGAGCGCGAACCGGTCGGGGTCGCGCACCCACATCTCGCCCACGAAGGTCCTCTCGCCGTCGTACTCGTTCAGCAGCCGCCGCCACGAACGGAAGATCTCGTGGACCTCGGGCCGGTCCTTGTCCGGGGCGCCCGGCCCCTCGTACACATAGGCCGGTGGCACGTCGGGGTTGCCGGGATCGGCCTTGTCGGGCAGGCCGTGCTGCTTCACCAGGCGATCGGCGACGTCGATGCGGAAGCCGTCGACGCCGCGGTCGAGCCAGAACCGCAGGATCGACTTGAACTCGGCCCGCACCTGCGGGTTCTCCCAGTTCAGATCCGGCTGCTTCGCGTCGAACAGGTGCAGGTACCACTGGCCGTCGGGGACCTGCGTCCACGCCGGACCGCCGAAGCGCGACGGCCAATTGTTCGGTGAGTCGCGGAAGTGGTACCTCGCCCGCTCGGGCGAACCGGGCGCGGCCCGCAGCGCCTCCTGGAACCAGACGTGCTCGTCAGAGGTGTGATTGGGGACGATGTCGATGATGACGCGCAGCCCGTGCTCGTGCGCCGCCCCGATGAAGTGCTCGGCGCCCGCCAGGCTCCCGAAGGACGGGTCGATCATTCGGTAGTCCGCCACGTCGTAGCCGCCGTCGGCCATCGGCGAGACGTACCAGGGCGCGATCCACAGTGCGTCCACGCCCAGGTCCCGCAGGTACGGAAGCCGCTGCTCCAGCCCGGCCAGGTCCCCGATGCCGTCGCCGTTCCCGTCCGCGAAACTGCGCAGGTACACCTGGTAGATCGCCGCACTCCGCCACCAGCTCATGTCGTCCCCCAAACGATTTCGCGGCCCTCGAGGCGCGAGCGCTCCGCCGCGAACGCCATCCGGTGGCTGTCCAGGGACGCCTCCAGGCTCGAAGGCGGCTCCGTGCGGCCCTCGAGGGAGGCGATGAACGACTCCATCAGGGCCTCGTCCCCGCCCGAATGGCCTCGGGTGTCGGGCTCCCCCGCCTCGTTCACCGGCCCGGAGAACAACTCGAACACCTGGTGTCCCATAGGCGGCCGCGTGAAGCTCCCGACGACACGGGCCTGCGGCAGCTCCGGCAGCGAGCCGCGGGGGGAGAACAGGTCGACTTCGAGCGAACACTGGTGCAGGTTCCCCGCGATCTCCCCGGCCGAACCCGTCAACCGCACCGTCCGCGTGTTCTGACCGGTGAACGCCGAAGTGGACAGTGTCGCCGTCAGGCCGCTCGGAAAGCCCATCACGGTCTGCTGGTGGTCCACGACATCGTTGTCGCTGTGGAAGACGCACCGCCCGTACGGCCCGGTCCGCAGCGCCGCCAGACGGCCCTCGGTCGACGTGTCCTCGCCCAGCAGCGTCGCCACCCAGTCGTGATTGTCCGCCTGCGCCTCGGCGTAGTAGCGAGGCGCGTAGAACGGGCACGTCTCGGCCGCCGGGCACCCGTCGAGGCAGCGGGCCGGCGCTCCCGCGGGGGCGTGCTCGGGTCGGAAGTAGGTGAGCGACCCGGCGCTGGCGACGGTCGCCGGTGCGCTGCCGGCGAACCAGCGAATGATGTCGAGGTCGTGGCAGGTCTTGGCGAGGATCATCGGCGCCGACCCCGCGAGGTTGCGCCAGTTGCCGCGCACGTAGGAGTGGGCGAAATGCCAGAACCCGATGTTCTCCTCGATGCGCATCGTCACCAGGCGCCCGATCGTGCCGGACTCGACGAGGCGATGCACGGTCTGCCAGAACGCCTGGTAGCGCATGACGTGGCTGATCCAGATGCGGGCCTTGCCCTCCCGTGCGGCCGTGGCGAGGACGTCGAGGTCCGCGGCCGTCGTCGCGGCGGGTTTCTCCAGCAGGATCGGCAGGCCGGTCTCGATGGCGGCCAGCGCCGCTTCGACGTGCAGCCGATCCGGTAGGGCGATCACCAAGGCGTCCAAGCCGATCCGCTCGGCGCCCGCGACGAGGTCCCGCCAATCGGGGAAGCGGTGCGCGTTCGCCACTCCGGCGGCGTCGCAGAGCCGTTCCCGCCGGTGCGGCACCGGGTCGGCCACGGCCGAGATGGTCGCGCGGGCCGGATGTTCGAGGGCCCAGCGGCCGTAGGTGTCACAGCCGCGCGCCCCGGCCCCCAGGATGCCCAATCGGATCGCCATATGCCTCAACCCTTCTCCGCTCCTGCCGTCAAACCCGTCACGAGCAGCCGCTGGGCCAGGAGGAAGCCCGCGACGACGGGGATCGTGATGGCGATCGAGCCGGCCATGAGCACGGTCGTCGGCACCGAGAACTCGGTGAGCTGGGCGATGCCGAGCGAGACGGTCCACCGTTCGCGGTCGCCCACCAGGAACAGCAGCGCGAACAGGTATTCGTTCCAGGCGATCATGAAGACGTACAGCGCGGTCGCCGCCACGCCCGGCAGGGCCATGGGGAGGACGACGCGGCGGATGAGCGCCAGCCGCCCGCAGCCGTCGATCATCGCCGCCTCCTCCACTGAGGATGGAATGGCCTGGAGGTAGCCGCGGAGCATGTACAGCGCGACCGGGACGGTCTGTGCGATGTAGACCAGGACCAGGCCGATGAGCGTGCCGGTCAGGCTGATCCGGTTGAGCAGCACGAACAGCGGGACCGCCAGGACGATGCCCGGCAGCAGGTACACCCCGAGGAAGACGACATTGACGGTGCTGCGGCCGAAGAACCGCAGTCGCACGGCCGCGTAGGCGCCGAGGATCGAGCAGGCGACGGCCAGGAAGGCGGTGGCGAGGGCGACCTGGAGCGAGGTGAGCATGTTCCGGCCGAGCCCGAATTCGAGGATCGCCGTCGGGTAGGCCTCGAAGGTCGCCTCCCCGGGCGTGGGGAACAGGTCGAGCGGATCGGCGGCCGCCGCGGCGAACGGCTTGAGCGACAACAGCACTCCGTACAACAGCGGCCCGGCGGTGACCGCGACCGCCGCGGCGATGACGGCCCAGCGCGCCGCCGCCAGGACCCGGTCCTCCCGGCTCGCCCGGGCAGATCCTATAGGATATGTCCTATTTCCTGTAGGGTTTCGGCGCGGCGGGCTCATACGCGCTCCCTCCTGAGCATCCAGGCGTAGACGGCGACCACGACCAGGAGCATGCCGGTCATGAGTAGGCCCGTCGCCGAGGCCGATCCGATGTCGGCGCGCACGATCAGCTCCGAGTAGACCCGCACCGCCAGCACCTCCGTGCCGCCCGCGCCGCCGGTGAGCAGGTAGATGTCGTTGAAGTTCTGGAACGACCACAGCAGCCGCAGCACCGCCAGCAGCGCCATCACCCCGATCAACTGCGGCAGGACGATGTGGATGAACGTCCGGGTCTTGCCGGCCCCGTCGATCGCGGCCGCCTCCTCCAAGTCCTTGGGCGCCACCTGGAGCCGGGCGGTGATGAACAGGAAGGCGAGGGGGAACGTCTTCCAGATCTCGAAGGCGATCACGCACATCAGCGCCACCGGCACCGAGAACGGGCCGACGTCGGCGCTGGAGGTGGTGAGGAACGCGATCGGCTCGTCCCAGCCGAGCCACTGGACGCCGAACGCGTTGACCGGCCCATAGGTGGGGTGCAGCAGCGTCTTCCAGATCGTGGTCGCCGCGACGACCGGCAGGATGTACGGGGTCAGCACGAGCGCGCGGATCACCGCGCGGCCGCGGAAGGGCGCGCGCAGCGCCAGCGCCACGGCCAGGCCGACCGCGACGGCCCCGACCGCGGCGGAGACGGCGTAGATCGCGGTGGTGAGCGCGGCCGACCAGAACCGTTCCGAGGTCCACACGGCCGTCATATTGGCGGTGGTGAAGGTCAGCTCGTCGATGTAGAGGCGCGGGATGTCGACCAGGCGGACGTCGAGGAACGCGAACAGGGCGACGGCGCAGAACGGCAGAACCGCGAAGGCGAGGACGACGATGACGGTGGGGGACACCAGGACCCGCCCGTGCAGGTCCTCGCGCTGGGACGCGGTCAGCGGCGCGCCGGGGCGGCGCAGCAGCAGCGACCGGGGGCGGCCGGGGTCGGACCGGATCACCTCGCGCTGGCGCGGGGCGGGCCTGCCGGTGCGCGTGGGGGCGCTCATCCTCCCAGGTCCTGCTGGGCGGCGGTGACCGCTTCGGCCATCGATGCGGCCACCTCGGCCGGATCGGCGCCGTCGAACAGCGGCTCGGCCTCGTTGGCGAGGATCGTCTGGGTGAACACGACGCCCGCCAGCTCGGCGTCCGAGGTGCCCCAGCCCCAGCGGGTGAGGTGATCGGCGCCGAACGCCATCCGGTCGACGAGCTCGGGGCCGTAGACGTCGGCGATCGACTCGTCCTGCGTGGAGTCGTTGCCGAAGCGCAGTTCCGCCCACCCGTCGACGTACTCGGTGGACGTTCCGCTCGGTCCCTGGCGGACCGGGATGCGGCCCTCGGTGGCTGAGCCCAGGGTCTCGACGTAGCCGTCGGACATCATGTACTCGATGAACGTCTTCGCGTCGGCGGTGTTGGCGCCGGAGGGGATCCCGTAGTTCGTCGTCTGTCCATAGGCGACGGCCGGTTCCTTCCCGGTGCCGGTCAGGCCGGTGACGAACCCGGTGTTCTCGGCCAGGAAACGCGGGTTGTCGGCGCACTCGTCGCAGGTCACCGGGTTGTCCACATCGAGTCCGGCGGCCTCGTCCACGAAGTGCGAGGAGAACAGCACCATCGCCGCGTCCCCGGCCAGGTAGGCGGCGCGCGCGGCGTCGACGTCGAGCTGGCCGGAACCGGCCGTGGCGGCCAGGCGCTGGTACTGCTCGAGTCCCGTGACGCACTCGTCGGCGCCGAGCGTGACCTCGCCGCCGGAGGCGAGGTGGCATCCGAACGGCAGCAGCATCGACTCGATGCCCTCGGTCGTGTACAGGTCGCCGGGCATGGTGCCGATGGCCATTCCGGCGATGCCGTCGCCCTGGAGGGCCTCGGCGGCGTCCGCGACGTCGGCGACGGACTCGGGCGGCCCCAGTCCGGCATCCTCGAACAGGTCGGTGCGGTAGGCGATCATGTGGCCCCAGCCGTCGGAGGGGACCGCGTTGAGCGCGTCGTCGATGGTGACCATCTGGAGGGCGGACGCCGAGAAGGTGCCCTCACCGAGGGCGTCCACGACCTCCCCGGGCGCTTCGGTGTCGAGCAGCCCCTGCGAGGCCCAGGCGGCGGTGGAGGACGGGTTGTGGGCGATCACGTCGGGGACGTCGCCGGAGGCGGCATTGGTGACCAGCAGTTGCGACATCTGGTCGGGTTCGAGCGGCACCATCTCGACCTCGATGCCGGTGGATTCGGTGAACGCGTCGATCACGGGCTGCTGCAACGCGATTCGCTCGGGGGTGGTGTAGGGGGTCCAGAAGACGATGGAGCCGTCCCCGGAGCTCTCGGGTTCGTCCGGGCTGCAAGCCGCCAGGGACAGCAGCAGAGCCGATGTCGCCGCGAGGGTCGCCGTTGTCCGCATAGCCGCTCCAAAGGGGAGGGAATCGAAAGTGTCGCGCATCACGCGCATTTCGGTCACTATATCGGCACGTAGCGCCATGGCGGAACCCCTGAGGCCAGTTCGGCACAGTGTCAGTGGCCGTCCACTCCCCACCCCGGGACGTTCAGTGCGCGTCCATCTCAGATTCATTGCCGCCCAGTAGCTTCAGGGCACCGATCTTGTACTTCGAGACGAAGGACGATGATGCGAACCCCAGAAGAGATCATGCAGTCCCTGGAGTCCCGTGTGGCCCAGATCCAGGAGCGGGCGAGCCGCGCCGAGGAGCAACTGGCCGCGGCTTCGACGTCGCTGAGCAGCGATGACGAGACCGTCACGGTCACCGTCAATGCGGGCGGCGCGCTCACCGGGCTCCGGTTCTCTCCGCAGGCGCGCGGCATGTCCGGCGCCGGCCTGGCCGAGCTGACCCTCGAGACCTACCAGCGGGCCGCCGCCGAGGCGGGCCGCAAGACCACCGAGATCATGGGCGGCCTGGTCGGCGGCGACTCCGAGGCGATGGGCATGCTCCAGTCGTTCACCGACCCGCGCCAGGAGTCCTGAATGGTCGACGTGGACCCGCAGTCGCTCCGCGACCACGCCTCCAGGCTCGTGAACGGCCCCATGACCCGCGTCGCGACCGCCGCCGACGCGGCCCAGCAGGTGCGGCTCGGCGACGAAGAGGCGTACGGCATCATCTTCGCGCAGGTCATCCCGCCGATCCTCGAACTGTTCCTCGATGACGCGGGCGCCGCGATCGGCTCCGCGGCCGAACTCGGGGTCGGCTTCGCCGCGGCGGTCGACGACACCGCCAACCAGTACACCGCCGCCGACGACGAGGTCGAGGCGATCTTCAACGACCTGCTCGCCGAACTCGACGGAGCCACCTCGTGACCAATCCCCTCATCGCAGACCCGACCAGCACCGCCCCGACCGCCGGATCCAAGGTCGTCCACGGCCTGGCCAAGACCGGCGAGTCCTACGGCGCGATCTTCACCTCCGCCGACTTCAGCTTCATGGACGCGGCCGCGACGACGGTGACCACCGGGCTCGACGTCCTCTCGTTCATCGGCAACCCCTTCAAGCACCTCGTCCAGGCCGGATTCGGCTGGCTGATCGAGCACGTCTGGTTCCTGCGCGAACCCTTCGACATGCTCGCCGGCAATCCTCAGGCCATCGACGGGCTGGCGCTGACCTGGAACAATATCGCGATGGAGATGACCGCCGCGGCCGATGAATGGGCCGCCGAGGTCGCCGCCGTCGACGACTGGACCGGCGCGGACGCCGACAACTACCGCGAGGCCGCGACCGGGTTCGAAGCGGTCCTGCGGGCCTCCTCCGAGCAGGCGGTGTCCACGGCCGAGGCGATCAATGTCGCCGGGGTGGCCGTGGGGATCCTCCGCTCGATCTTCCTGGAGATCATCACCAACTTCATCGCCGAGGCGATCATGTGGCTGCTGAGCGCGGCCGCGACCGCCGGCTTCACGTTCGGGGCGACGATGGCGGCGGCCGCCGCCCGGGTCGTCTCGAAGGCCGTCGCGGTGTTCGCGAAGATGGTCGGCAAGCTCGGGCGGCTGATGTCGAAGATGGGCCGCCTGGCCGGGCAGCTCCGCAAGTTCTCCTCGGAGGCCAAGGGCCTGCGCAAGGCGCTCGACGTCACCAAGGACAAACTGCTGCAGGGCACGTCGAAGTCGCTGACCAAGGCCGGCTCCTCCACCATGAACTCCACATTGGATATATGGAAGAAGTCCTTCGACGCCACCCGCAAGTCCTGGGACCCCCTCAAGAACAACTGGGGGAACCCGATCAACCTCCAGAAGATCGGGAAGTACACCCTGACCGAGACGAATGACGGCCTGAAGCTGGAGGACCAGATGGACGCGGACCGCGCGGCGCAGGGAGGCAACCCGTGATCTGGACGGCGGCCATCCTCGCCTGCATCGCCGGACTGGCGCTCCTGGCCTACCTCCGGCGCCGCGGCCGCGACTCCGGCGCCTCAGGGGGGCCGGTCCCGCGTCCGCCGGTCGAGTCGGACCGCCGCCGTTCTGCGGATCCGGATCCGCGCCGGGCGTGGGAGGAGGAACTGGCGACCGCCGAGGCGCGCGAACGCCGGGAGCAGGACGACGCCGAGCGCTTCGCCCGGGAGCTCAAGGAAATGGACGCCGCCGGACGCGAACACGCTCGCGCCCAGCGCGACCAGGAACGCGCCGAACGCGAGCGCAAGAAGGCGTCGAAGCGGGGGCGCCGCAGCTACTGACCCCGGTGGTCGGTGCCGGATGCGAGTATCGGGGCATGGCATACGACGAAGCATTCGCGGCCCGCATCCGGGCACTGCTGACCGACTCGCCCGACCTGGCCGATCACCTGACCGAGAAGCGCATGTTCGGCGGCCTCGCCTTCCTCTACGACGGCAATATGGCCGTCGCGGTGCACGGCCACGGCGGCCTGATGGTCCGCGTCGACCCCGACGAGCACGAGTCGCTGCTCGCCGAGCCGGGCGCCGCGACCATGGTCATGCGCGACCGCCCCCTCGACGGGTGGATCACCGTGGACGCCAAGGGATGCGAGGCGGACGAGGACCTGGACCGGTGGGCCCGGCGCGGCCTCGCAACCGCGGCGACGTTCCCGGCGAAATAACCGGCGCCGGGCCGGACCCCAGTCCGGCATTTCGTGCCGGGCCGTGCTTCCGCTTGCGGTTCGGGCGGTCGGCGATGGAAGGGTGGCGGGCCGGTCCGGGGTGCGTCGCCGGGGCCGGACGGCGTTTCCCTTGCGGTTCAGGCTCGCAGCGACGGAGCGACGGGGAATCCCGGTCGTGGTGGCCTGCCGGGTCTGGGCTGACCGTCGGTGAGGGTTCGGGCCCGCAGCGATCGAGGAGCGGCCGGCCGGTCCGGGGTGCGTTGCCGTGGCCGGGTCGGATGGTGTCCGGCTGGAGTCGGCCCGCGGTGTGGCGCTGGCCGGTGCCGATGCTGGTGGCCTTGGTCGCGTGCGTGCGCGTGTGGCTGCATTGGTGGGGGCAGGCGGATGGCGCAGTCGAGGTCGGGTCGGTCATGTCGTTCTCCTCCTTCCGGTTGCCGTGGTCGGTTGTGGGTGCCCGGTCGTGTCGGCCGGGCGTGTGTGGCGCGTGGCCTTCGGCTCAACCGCCGAGGGGACTCCTCTCCGTATCCGCCTGGTGTGCAGGCAGGTTCGGTCGAGGGGGGCCTCGGGCCTTGGTCTGGCATGCTTCGCGGTCCCTCGGTGGAGGGTGTGCTTCGCCTGTCGGTTCGGCATGCTCCGCGGGTCATTCCTTGGAGGGCATGCTTTCGCCGCAAGGCCCAGACACCGCCCACAGTCCCTCTAACGAACAGAGCGCTGCTTCGCGTGTGCCTGGTAGCGCATGACTCCCGCTATGGTCGGCGTTGCATCGATCGCGCTGGTGTGCCTCGTTCAGGACACGTGCCGCCAAGTCGAGGTGATCCCGACAAGGCCGTCTCCCACCTACACCGGCCCATCAAGGGCGCGGTGGACCGCGGGACCCGATAGCACCAGGAGCTGAGAACCACTGCCCCAGTACATGAGGCCGGTGTTCTCGGAATCGGTCAGAAGGCGTCTCGGCCAGAGGCTTGGCGTAGTCTGCTTGCACCCGCTCGACTTCTGTACTAATTCCATATCTCTGTGCGTACCTCAATTATCCCACCACAGGCCTCGATCGGCATCACCCGATCGGGGAGAAAACCCTCATGTTCTGCACCGAACACCCACGGCCGCAATCGAAGCCGCCAGACCCCCACCCCGCGGTCGGGTGTGTCGCCCACTGAGAACCCCCATCCGCAACCATGCCCAACAGGTCCGACATCCAGACCGGTCGCGCCACCACAGGAACCCCAGAGACCCTGCCCCGCAAACGGACACCTGCCCCGTCCAAGCTCTTGTCGTCGATGCCTTTGGCGCAGCCGGACCTCCCCCGACACCGCTCCCGCCAGCGCCCCCGTACCCAATGCAGGCCTCCCCGGGCGCCACAACACCATCACCGAACAGGCGCTCGAACCCACTACCCGTACTGACGACCAAGATATCCGGCGGGATTAGCGCGGCAACCAAGCCCGGCGAGATTCGATCAGCAAGCACCCCAACAGGTTCAATCCAAAAGCTATCGTCCAGGGGAGCGGGTCGGACCCGGCTCAGGGGCGATGCCTTCCGCGCCGAGGCGCGCCGAGCAGTTCCCCGGGATGCGCCGGGCCGCCCTGTTCGGCCAGGAAGGCGCGGAGCGCGCGTTCCAGTTCGACGGATCGCGGGCTCCCGGTGCGGAAGTCCATATTGTTGGTGACCGCGACATCGCCGTCGCGGACCACCGCGACCGTCACCGTCGGCGCGGCATCGACCCGCCGCAACCACAGCGCCTCGGCACCGGTGAGTTCGCCGACGGTGCGGCTGACCTCGATCGTCATGCCGTGGAAGTCGAACGAGCCCAGGAGCGTCATACGACCCCCCGCGGCCTGGCGTGGTGCGCAGCGATGGCCGCGGCCGCCCGGCGACGCTGGGCCGCCTGCCACCGCCTGGATCGCTCGGAACCGGTGCCGTGCCAGACGGCGCCGCGGGCCACTCCTCCGGAGTGGAAGAGCGTCGCGATCTGCTCCTCCCCGGCTCGGCCTCCGACGAGGATCAGGTGCGCGTCGCACGCCCGGTCGTCGTTGTACAGCTCGATCTTCTCGTCGTCGGCGGTGACCCACTCGTCGAGGAGATCCATGCGCTCGGGCACGATCCCGCCGATCGGATCTTGTCCGCCGCCGCCGGCCCGCAGTAGTCTGATGTCTGCCATGGGAGGGTCCTATCTTCCGGTGGTCAAGGCTCCCTGCCCGGTGCTAGCGGGCAGGGAGCCGTTTCTGTGCGGGGGAGTGCCGTGCTCCCCTGATTCCCAAGGTAAGACTCCGGGGACCCGGAGTGAAGGACCTGGGCGGCAGGCAGTTCCACCCGGTAAAACTGAGCGGCCGAGTTGGACTACCCACAGAGGTCGATGCCATGTGATTCTGGAATGTATGACTCACTCTCCGTACATCTCCAAGGTCATTTACGGTCGGCAGGTCCAAGGCTTCCGGAAGCGCGCGGGCATGAGCGTGGCCGCTGCGGGACGGAAGATGGGAATCTCAGAGTCCAAGGTGCGCAAGCAGGAAGCGGGCACCAACGAGGCTCTGAAGCTCCCGGACGCCTTCGCGGCATCGGTCATCTACAAGCTCACGGGGGAAGAGACCGAACACCTGATTGAACTCGTGGAGGCAGCCGACTCGCACGGCTGGTACCACGACTACGACGTGTCGCCGGAGTTTGCGCACTACATCGAAATGGAAGGTGCGGCCAGCACCCTCCACATCGTGGGGCAGGGTCTCGTCTTCGGCCTGTTCCAGACCAAGGACTATGTCGATGGGCTCAAGACGAACCTCATCCCCGGGAAGGGCGTCCCTGACAGCGGTCTGCGCGTCGAACGGCAGGAGACCGTACTCAACGGCGCGAATCCGCCTGAGATCGTCTACATCACCGATGAGGCGGCGCTGCGCCGTGAGGTCGGTGGACCGGAGGTCATGCAGGCTCAGGTCAGGCGTCTGCTGGAGATGAGTGAGAGCGAAAACATCGAAATCCTGGTGGTACCGTTCGCCTCAGGCATGTACTCAAGCATCCCAGGCCCCTACCGGACCATGTACTTCACCGACGGGGTGTTCCCCACGACGGTCTATCTAGAATCACTCCACGGGAGCCACTACGAGGACGCCGACAAGGTCGTCCAACACTACGAAGAGGCCTTCCAGGAGACGAGGCAGCCGCCGATCGCCGCCCCGATTAAGGAGTTCATCGATGCAAGCAACCTCCTGGCGTAAGTCCAGCCGCAGCAGCGACACGGGCAATCAGAACTGCGTTGAATGCCGCCAGACCTGGCGGAAGTCCAGTCGCAGCAGCAACACTGGTGACCAGAATTGCGTGGAAGCTAGGGCGTTCGAAGGCCAGTACCAGGTTCGCGACTCGAAACTAGGCGAGGACTCCCCGGTCTTCGACCTCCCCACGGCAGAGTTCACCGGCCTCCTCCGAGCCGCAGCCCGCGCCTGACAGCCGCACAACGCAAAGCGGCTCCCGGCCTAGCCGGGAGCCGCCGCGATTCAACCTGAATTTTGAGAGCCGGCTGAGGTGGTGTTGTCGCGCCCGGGGAGGCCTGCATTGGGAGTGGAGTCGTTGGCGGGGGCGGTGTCGGTGGATGGCCGCTCTGCGCAAAAGGCATCGGCGACGAAGGCGTGAGCGGGGCGGGTGTCCGTTAGCGGGGCAAGGCTTCCAGGGCTCCCGGAGCCCCTGGGGTTTGGGCGGGCGACACACCCGACCGTGGGGTGCGCCTCATGCGGGTTCCGTTGCAGCCGTGGGTGTTCGGCGTGGAACATGAATGATGTTTCTCCACTGAGGTGTTGTCGATAATGGCCGGTAGAGGTAGAATTGAGATACGCACAGGGATGCGGAATTAGTACAGGAGCCGGGTAGGTGCAAGCAGACTACGCCAAGCCTCTGGCCGAATCGGCCTCCTGAATGATTCCGAGAACGACCGGCCTGTACCAGGGGTCGGGACCTTCTCACTCCCCAGTGCTATCGGGTTCCGCAGCTTCCCGGCCCCTATGGGTCGTGTCGGGTGGGAGACGGCCTTGTCGGGATCACCTCGACCTGGCGGCACGTGTTTTGAACGAGGCACACCAGCGCACGCGATGCAACGCCGACCATAGCGGGAGTCATGCGCTACCGGGCATAGACGCGAAGCAGCGCCCTGCCAGTGGCAGGGGGACTGTGAGCGGTGCCGGGCTAACAGGCGAC
>NZ_STGY01000042.1:0-30626 GCF_004912275.1 Glycomyces buryatensis | reverse complement strand
GCCCTCCAAGGAATGACCCGCGGAGCGTGCCGGACCTGCATACCAGACACGCCCTCCACGGAGGGGAAAGCGGAGCATGCCGGACCGAGTTCTGGGGAGCCTCCTCAACCAAACCTGTCTGCACACCAGAGGGACACGGGAAGGCGATGCCCCGGACCGGCCGGACCGGCCAGGGCGATGCCCGTTGATGGGGCTTCGCTCGGCAGGGACGGACCAGTCAGCGGGATGCTCCTCGGTGGGCTTGACCTGGCCGGAACGGACCGGCGGGGACGCGAGTCCCTGAAGAGGGCCGAAGAGCAAGACCGAGCGGCACCAAGGCCGATGTGTGATACCCGAAGTGGGACAAGGGAAGGAGGCAAGACGACGATGACAGCCATGACGGACTCGAGCTCGCCTGCGCCTCGTACCTGCCCTCGCACGCGCGGCCCGGCGGTGGAGGCCACCGGCCCAGCCAAGCCCTCAACGCATCGAAGACCGGCCCCGCCGCAACGCGTTCCGACCCGCGTCCGGCAAGTCACCCCGACCGGCCGTCCCCAGTCGTTCCGTCGTTGAGCGCCTGAACCCCAAGGGAAGAGCCACCCGGCCCCGGCAACGCACCCGGTGCCAGCCCTCCAGCACTCCATCGCTGAGGGCCTGAACCCCGACCGATGACCGGCCCTCGCCCCGGCGGGCCACCCCGACCGGTCTTCCCCGTCCCTCCGTCGTTGCGAGCCTGAACGTTGAGGCAGTAGCCGAGTCCGTCGATTCGAAACAGTGAAGGGACGCAAGGCAAGCCCTGCGCCCCTTCGGTGTTGTCCGTCAGATCATGTTGTGGCGGATGACGTTCTCTTCACGGCCCGGGCCGACGCCGACCACGCTCACGCGGGCGCCGCACAGCTCCTCGAGACGCTCGATATAGGACTGGGCATTGGCCGGAAGCTCATCGAACTTGCGGCAGCCGGAGATGTCCTCGAACCAGCCGTCGTGGTACTCGTACACCGGCTTGGCGTGGTGCACATCGGTCTGGGTCATCGGCATCTCGTCGAAGCGCTGGCCCTCGATCTCGTAGCCGACGCAGATCGGGACCCGCTCCAGCTCCGAGAGCACGTCGAGCTTGGTGACGAACAGGTCGGTGACCCCGTTGACGCGCACCGCGTAACGGCCCAGCACCGCGTCGAACCAGCCGCAGCGGCGCCGCCGCCCGGTGGTCACGCCGTACTCGCCGCCGCGCTTGAGCAGGAACTCGCCGAACTCGTCGAACAGTTCGGACGGGAACGGACCCGAGCCGACGCGGGTCGTATAGGCCTTGATGATGCCGATCGCGGTGGTGACCTTCTGCGGCGCGATGCCCGTGCCGACGCAGGCGCCGCCGGTGGTCGGGTTCGAGGAGGTCACGAACGGGTAAGTGCCGTGGTCCACGTCGAGCATGGTCGCCTGCGCGCCTTCGAGGAGCACGTTCTTGCCCTCGTCGAGCGCCTGGTTCAGGATCAGGCGCGTGTCGGCGATGTACGGCTTCAGGCGCTCGGCGTAGCCCAGGTACTCCTCGACCACGGCCTCCGGGTCGATCGCCTTGCGGTTGTAGACCTTCACGAGGATCTGGTTCTTCTCGCGGAGGATCTGCTCCAGCTTGATGGAGAGGATCTTCGGGTCGAGCAGGTCCTGCACGCGGATGCCCTGGCGGGCCACCTTGTCGGCGTACGCCGGGCCGATGCCGCGCCCGGTGGTGCCGATGCGGGCCCCGCCCAGGTAGCGCTCGACCACGCGGTCGAGGGCCCGGTGGTGGGGCATGATCAGGTGCGCATCCGCCGAGAGCTTCAGGTTGGAGACGTCCACGCCCCCCGCGGTGAGCTCGTCGAGCTCCGAGAGGAGGAACTTCGGGTCCACGACCACGCCGTTGGCGATGACCGGGACGACCCCCGGGGTCAGGATGCCCACGGGTACCAGGTGAATGGCGTACTTCGTGCCGTCAGGGACGACCACCGTGTGCCCGGCGTTGTTACCGCCCTGGTAGCGCACCACGTAGTCCATCTCGGCGCCGAGCAGGTCGGTGACCTTGCCCTTGCCTTCGTCGCCCCACTGCGTTCCGACGACTGCGATCGCTGGCATCTGCCCATCCTCCCGGGAAGTTGATCACCCGATTACTTGGTAAGCCTACTGGCATGCGCTGACCTCGTGTCTCACCAGGGCTGAGCGCTATGGGTTGGACCTCCATCACACCGTAGTGTGGGGCGGGTGAACGTTGTCGTGTTGACGCTCGTGGAAGCGAACTGCGCTGATTCGGGGCCGCGCACCCAGACGCTGCACCTGATCGACGAACTCAAGCAGCTTGGGGCGACCGTGCGGACGGTCGGTGCCGAGCACGCCAAGGAGATCGACGCGGTGATGGACGACCCGAACGAGCGGATCGTGGTCGCCGCCGACACCGACGAGCAGGTCAACGCCGTTCTGGCCCGGGTGGTGCGGCGCTCGGCGCCCGCCCCGAGCGAACGCCCCGACTCCCTGCCCGCCGGGCGCACCCTCCCCGATCTGCCGCCGCTGGCACTGCTCCCCCTGGGCACCGCGCCCGGACTGGTCAAACACTTCGGACTGCCGACCGCGCCCGCCGAGGTGGCCGCGGCCGTCATGGGCGGCAAGGTCCGGCGCACCGACATCATGCGGCACGACGGCGGCGGCGTGTGCGCCGACGGCGTGCGCCTCGGCGGCGGCGACCGGCCATGGCGCGGCATGGTCAACCTCGACGACGCGGTGCTGGCCGACGGCTCCGAGCAGATCCTGGCGTGCGTCGTCGCCAACGCCGACGGTTACGCCGCGGCCGACGACATGGTCCTGGCCGAACCCGACCCGACCGACGGGAAGATCGACGTCGCGGTGGCCGTGCCGGTCACGGTGGGGCGCTGGCGCAAGAAGGTTCGCATCGAGGTGCGGCGCGCCCGGGGCCGAGCGGTGGCGATCCACCCCGAGGACTCGGTCACGTACATCTCGGACGGCCTGGTGGACGAACTCAAGCGCAAGCGCACCTGGTGGGTGGAGCCGGGCGCGGCGGGCTGGTACGTCTCCGAGGCGTAATCGCGCTGGCTTCGCGTAAGCGGTTGCCCGTAGTCTGGGGGACGCACCCAACCCTCCCTTGATGCGAAGGAGCTCCTCCATGGCGATCGTCTACGGCGGCGATTACAACCCCGAACAGTGGGACCGAGCAGTCTGGGCCGAGGACATGCGGCTCATGCGCGAGGCCGGCGTCAATCGCGTCAGCGTCGGCATCTTCTCCTGGGCCCTGTTCGAACCCGAGGAGGGCCGCTTCGAATTCGAGTGGTTCGACGAGGTCCTGGACCTATTGGCGGCGAACGGCATCGAGGCGTGCCTGGCCACCCCGACCGCCTCGCCGCCGCCGTGGTTCGCGGCCACCTATCCCGAGGCCGTGCTGGTCGACGCCGAGGGCCGCCGGCTCACCCACGGCTCCCGCCAGGGCTTCGACCCCTCCTCGGACGTGTACCTCGCCAAGGCCCTCGCGATCACCGAGCAGATCGCGCGCCGCTACGCCGATCATCCCGCGGTCGTCCTGTGGCACCTCCACAACGAGTACGGCTGCCACAATGCCCGCTCCTATTCGCAGGCGGCGGCCGCGAAGTTCCGGATCTGGCTGCGCGAGCGCTACGGCGACCTCGACGGCCTCAACGCCGCCTGGGGCACCGCGTTCTGGTCGCAGGCCTACTCCTCGTGGGACCAGATCTACCCGCCGCTGCCGACGCCCTCGATCTCCAACCCGGGGCAGGTCCTGGACTTCAAGCGCTTCTCCTCCCACCAGCTGGTCCGCAACTACCGGGCCGAGGCCGAGGTGATCCGCCGCCACTCGGACAAGCCGCTGACGACGAACTTCATGACCGGCTCGCACCCCGACATCGACCTGTGGGAGTTCGCCGGCGAGGTCGACGTCGTCGCCACCGACCACTACCTGATCGGCGAGGACCCGCACATCAACCTCGGCTTCGCGGCCGACTACGCCCGCTCGCTGGGCGCGGGCAAGCCGTGGATCCTCATGGAGCACTCCACGTCCGCCGTCAACTGGCAGGGACGCAACCGGGCCAAGGCGCCGCGCGAGATGCTGCGCAACTCGATGACGCACCTCGCCCGGGGCGCCGACGCGATCATGTTCTTCCAATGGCGGGCCTCGAAGCAGGGCGCCGAGAAGTGGCACTCGGGGATGGTGCCGCACGCGGGCACCGACTCCAAGATCTGGCGCGAGGTCTGCGAACTGGGTGCGCGGCTCGGCGACCTGTCCGAGCTCGAGGGCTCCACGGTCAAGGCGGACACGGCGATCCTGTGGGACTTCCCGAACCGGTGGGCCCAGGAGCACCCGGCCCGACCCACCAGCGAGATCGACCCGCAGGGGATCTTCAACGACTACTACGCGGCCCTGTGGCGGGCCGGGATCACCTGCGACGTGGCCGAACCCGAGGGCGACCTGTCGGGCTACCGATTCGTAGTGGTTCCTGCCATCTACCTCCTCTCGCGGGCGGGGGCCGAGAACCTGCGGGGGTTCGTCGCCGGCGGCGGGACGGTGCTGGTGACGCCCTACTCAGGTATAGCCGACGAGACCGACACTGTGTATCTGGGCGGTTACCCTGGGGCGCTGCTGGACGTGGTCGGGGTGCGCAGCGAGGAGTTCTATCCGCTGGTGGACGGGCCGATCGAACTGGCCTCGGGCGGCAAGGGCACCATCTGGAGCGAGACGGCCGAAGCCCGAGGCGCCGAAGTGCGCGACACCTACGCCCTCCCGTCGCCCCCCACCGCCCGGGTCGGAGCGAACGCTGCGCCTATGACGGCAACCCCGGCGTGGACGGTCAACCGCTTCGGCGAGGGCACGGCCCACTACCTGACGACGTTCGTCGACGCGGACACCCTCGACCGGGTGATCGCGAGTGCGGCGGGCGACGCGGGCGTGGGGCCGGTCGCCGACGCCCCGGTGGGGGTCGAAGTGGTCCGCCGCTCGCACCCCGACGGCCGGAGCTGGCTGCTGTGCATCAACCACTTGAACGAGGACGTGAAGGTGAAGACGGAGAAGGAGACGATCGAGGTTCCGGCGGGCGAGGTAGTGGTCCACGCCGAGCACGCCTAGCGGTTTCGTCACCCCCCGGGGTGGGTGGTCTCGGTGGGTGGGGAATTTCCACAGGGCCCACCCGCCCGAGGGGTGCCAAATCCTGGTGGCGATCGTGCCCGAGGGATCCGACAACAATCGGGCCCCTTCGGCGTTGCACGCCTGGGATTCACCGAAACGAGTGAACATCCGGTCACCGCGGCCCGGCTCCATCTGAGACCGCTGTGCTCATGCTCGCCACCTGATCGAAATCGGATCGTTATCTCCGTGAGGCACGCTTGTCAGCGCCCGCCAGGGCGCGCCCGGGGCGGCATCGGCTCGACTTGAAGGTGGGAGTGTCCATGTCTGCGGAGTTCTCAAGTTTCGTGGCGATCGGTGACAGTTTCACCGAAGGCGTCGGCGACCCCAACCCCGACGGCGAGGGGTTCCGCGGCTGGGCCGACCTGTTCGCCCACTGCTACGCCGGGATGAATCCCGACTTCGCCTACGCCAATCTCGCCGTTCGGGGCCGCCTCTTCGACCGCATCGTCGACGAGCAGGTCGTCCCCGCCATCAAGCAGAGCCCCGACCTCATCTCGTTCGCCGCCGGCGGCAACGACGCCCTCCGCCCCGGTTTCAACCCCACCCAGCTGTCGACCCGCGCCCACGAGGTGGTCCGGCTGCTCAAGGCCTCCGGCGCCGAGGTCATGCTCTTCACCTGCGCCGACGTCACCTGCCACATCCCCGGCATGAAGATGCTCCGCAAGCGATTCATCGCCACCAACGACGCCTATAAGCGCGTCGCCAAGCGCCACAACGCCGTACTCATCGACCTGTGGGCGGACGAGGCCTTCACCGACCCGCGCCTGTGGTCCGAGGACCGACTCCACCTCAACTCCCTCGGCCACCAGCGGGTCGCCTTCGACGTCTGCGAGGTCCTCGGCGTCGAGCCCGACCCCGCCTGGTTGAAGTCGCTGCCCGACGCACCAGTGGTGCGCAGGGACCAAAACGGCGTAGCCTGGGCCGGCAAGCACCTCGCCCCCTGGGTGAAGCGGCGCCTCACCGGCAAATCGAGCGGCGACACCGTTGACCCCAAGCGACCCAAACTCTCCCAAGTGGAGTCATGATGATCGTGTTCAAACTGCTGGCCATCCTGGTCATCATCCTCTTCTGCGCCTTCTGGTTCGGCATGCTCTTCAAGAAGGGCCGCAAACAATAGGGCGACCGCGCCGCGGCCTCGCCCGGACGACGCGGTCGCGATGTCCGCGACCGCAATGATTCACATCACACCGGGTCACATCGGCGACGCTGCTCCTAGTCAATGGGGTGCAGGCGCAAGCACGCGCACGACATCCTATTGAGGAGCACCCATGAACGCAGCTTCCACCGCGATGAGGGCCGACCGGTGAGGGTCATCCTCGCTGGCGCCACCGGAGCGATCGGCCGCCAGCTCATCCCCGCCCTGACCGCCGCCGGACACGACGTCACCGCGATCATCCGCAACCCCGGCAACCTCGACCTGGTCAAGGGCCTCGGCGGTGAGCCGATCGTCGCCGACGTCATGGACCGCGAACAACTCCTCAATGCCGTCAAGTGAATCCGCGCCGACGCCGTCATGCACCAGGCCACCGCCCTGCGCGGCGCCTCTCCCCGGCTGCGCCCCGACGACCCCACCAATGCGCTGCGCTCCACCGGCACCGCGCACCTGCTGGCGGCCGCCGAGGCGGTCGGAGCCGACCGGTTCGTCACCCAGTCGCTGATCACCGGATATGGCTACATCGACCACGGCGATCGCGAACTCACCGAGGACGACCCGTTCGGGCAGCCGCACGGAACCTACGGCGACCCGGTCGTCGAAGGTTGCCGCTCCACCGAGGAGCAGGTCCTGGACGCCGGCGGGATCGCCCTGCGCTACGGCATGTTCTACGGCCCGAACGCCTTCAGCGACATGTTCGCCGAGATGATGCGGAAGCACATCCCGATCCTCCCGGTCGGAGGCGGCCGGACCACGTCATTCATCCACGTCGCGGATGCCGCCACCGCCACCGTGGCCGCGCTGGACCAGGGCAAGCCGGGCCAGGCCTACAACGTCGTCGACGACACTCCTCTCACCTGGGGGCGGTTCGCCGCCGCCGTCGCCGCCACCCACCGGACTCCGCGCCCGAGAGCGATGCCCCGCTGGCTCCTGAAACTGTCCGCCCCCTACCTCGCCTGTCTGATGGCCGACACCACCCTGCGGGTCTCACACGCCAAGGCGACCCAGAAGTTGGGCTGGACGCCGTCCCTCCCGTCGGTCCACCAAGGTCTGGAGAGGACCGAAGCCTGAGCTCGGGCCAGTCGGGCCGCTCAGGGACGGTCGAACGATGGGCCGGACCGCGGCGGCGCGGTCGGCGATGGATTCGGCACTGGTAACGGTGCTGGCCTAGTCCATTCCGGTGGGGTCGAGTTGGAATTGTCGGAGGGACAGGGCATCATGGCAACTGTGGGACTCCTCCAGCGTCTGTTGGGGCGCCGGGACACACCTGATTCAGTGCCAGATCCCGCCGCCCAACCCGAATCGTCGTCCAATCCCGAGCCAGCGCCCGAATCCAAGGCCACCGTGTCTTCAGGTGCCCTCGACGATGCCGCCCCCGAGACCGTCGAACCGGAATCTCAGCAGGAGGACAGCATCGCGCCCGTATCGACCGGGCCGAGCGCACCGCCAGTGCTCGTGCCCGTGCCAGACCCGCGACCCGCGAACCAGTCCGAACTAGAGGACGAGCCCGGGCCGATGCTCTCGCTCGTGCCCGACCTCGACCCGGAACCAGAGCCCGATTTCGATCCGGGGTCGGAGCCCGAGCAGGCGTTCGAACCTGAGCCGGAGCCAGAGACGGAACCCGAGCTCGAGGCGGCACCTGATCTCGAAGTGTCTCCCGAGCCCGAAGCGGAACCCGCTCCCGCTCCCGCGCCCGAATCCGGGGCGAAACCGGCCGGTATCTTCGTCCCCGAGCGCCCCCGGCGGGAACTGCTCACTTTGGACAAGCCGGAGCCACCACGCCCGACCGGGACCGGCCGCGACGAGATGATGCCCCGCACCGAGGACCCGAACCTCGACATCGAAGGCTCGCCGCGCGCGGCCCTGCGCGACGCCGGGCTGAGCGTCCCCAAGATGCATCAGCTGGTCCGCAGGCCCGGGACCACCATGTGGGCCTTCGGGGTCCGTTCATCGGATGCACTCGGTTGGTGGCTGGAGATCCGCCAGTCGGCCGAGAAGACCGGTTGGATGCCCGTCCTCCTCGGCGCGCCCGAGGAGTGGCGCGACTCGGGGGAGGCGATCATCCACGAGGGCGATGACGAGCTCGCGCGCGCCGAACTCATCGATGCCGGAGCGCTGCTGCACGACAAGGCCGCCGAGGCCGGCGAGCCCGCGCGCGGCGTCCCGATCCTGCCCCGCCGGGGTGACACGGACTTCGCCACGCCGCAGCAGGACGGCCTGCTCGGCCTGGTCGAGACGAACGCCGGCTGGAAGATCCCGGCCATGTTCCCCTGGAAGGGCTCCACGAACTGGGAGCTGTACGGGGCCGAGCACGCCGCGATCCTGGGCAGCTGGCACCGCCGCTTCGAAGCCGAGATCGTCGCGATGACCTACGACGTGATCGAGCTGTACGTGCCGAGCCCCCCGAGCAGGGAGGAGGCGCTGGGCGTGGCCGCAGAGGTCTACGCCTACTGCCCGGAACTGCTCGACTCCGGGGTGCCCACACTGGAGGACCTCGCCGAGCACATGATCATGTCGAAGGCTTGGTACTTCCGGTGGGCGTAGGCCTGAGGAAGCATGAGCTCAGTCGATGGGCGTAGCCCTGAGGAAACATGAACGCAGTGGGTGGGCTTGATTCCACCTGAACCAATGACGCGGTAAGCGGATCGAGCCCGGCGCGAACGCCGGGCTCAGTCCTTCTTCCGGCTCGCCTCCATGCGCGGCGCCAGTCCGTCGAGGAACAGGTCCAGGGCGTACCGCATCGCTTCGTGGGCGTCGATGTCCCAGGCCTGATCATCGGTGATCCTGGCGATGCGCTCGTAGCGGCCCGATTGGATCGCCTTGATCAGGTACGGTTCCTGCGCCTGCCACCACTCGGCCTCGGGCACCGCCGGTCCCTCGCCGGTGGAGTCGCGGATGAGGTACTGCCGCGCGGTGCCGGTGACCATGTTCATGACGGCGGTGACGACCAGGTTGGCCTCGCGCGTAGACACGTCATGGCCCTCGAAGGCCGACAGCGCGAAGTTGTAGCCCGCCAGCGAGTCGGGGCCCAAGACCGGCCGGCGCTGGTTGACCTCCAGCAGCCAAGGATGCTCGGTGAAGACCTCCCAGGTGCTCTCGGCAAGGAGTTCGATCCGGGCGCGCCAGTCCAGCCCGGAGAGGTCGGGTTCCTCGCCCATGCGCGAGAGCAGGTCGACCATGAGGTCGAGCAGTTCACCCTTGCCCGGCACGTACCGGTAGAGCGTCATGGTGCCGACGCCCAGATCGGCGGCGACGCCTCGCATATTGATCGCCTCGATGCCGTCGCGATCGGCCAGGGCGACGGCGGCCTCCACGATCTGATCCAGGGTGAGCTTCGGTTTGGGCCCGGGTCTGCTCGGCTGCGGCTCGAATTCACGCCAGAGGAGCTCAAGACTGCGCTTGGGGTCGCCCGCCCCGGTCTGTGGAGATGCCATCGAGGACTCATTCTAACCAGGTTGCGAACCGGGTACGTTGTACTCTAACATTGAGTACAACGTACCCGATTCAAGGGGAGCAGTCAATGACCACCACGACCGTCGAGGCCGAAAACCTCGGCAAACGGTATAAGAACAACACCGCACTGGCCGGATTCGACCTCCAGGCCACCTCCGGCGAAGTCCTCGGACTCCTCGGCCCCAACGGCGCCGGCAAGACCACCACCGTCCGAATCCTCACCACCCTGCTGCGCTTCGACACCGGCCGCGCCACCGTCGCCGGCTTCGACGTCGCCCGCGACGCCCGCCAGGTCCGGCGCCGCATCGGCCTGACCGCCCAGCAGACCGCCGTCGACGACGTCCTCACCGCCCGCCAGAACCTCGTCCTCTTCGGCAAGCTCTTCCGCCTCACCAAAGCCGACGCGATGCGCCGCGCCACCGAACTGCTCGACCAGTTCGGACTCGCCGACGCCGCCGACCGCCAGCCCAAGCAGTTCTCCGGCGGCATGAAGCGTCGACTCGACCTGGCCGCCAGCATGATCCTGGCCCCGCAGGTGATGTTCCTGGACGAACCCACCACCGGCCTCGACCCCGCCGGACGCCGCGAGGTCTGGGACGCCGTCTCCGGGCTCGCCGCCGACGGCACCACCGTCGTGCTCACCACCCACTACCTCGACGAGGCCGACCGCCTCTGCGACCGCATCGCCGTCATCGACCACGGCCGCAATATCGTCGAGGACACCCCCATGGGCCTCAAGCGGCAGATGGGCGCCGACCGCCTCGAAATCGTCGCCGCCGAACCGGACGACCTCGCCGCCCTGCGCGGCATCGTCGAACGCATCGCCGACGGCGACATCGTGGTCGACGAGGCCGCCGCCTCCGTGTCGGCCCCCGTCAAGGACCCCGTACCCGCACTCACCGCCGCCGCAACCGCCCTGCAGGACAAGCAGATCGCCGTCGCAGACCTCGGACTGCGCCGCCCCACCCTCGACGAGGCATTCCTCGAACTCATCGGCGATACCGACAAAGCCGACACAGAGAAAGTCGAAACCGCGAAAGAGGCCGACAAATGACCGCCACACTCGCCCCGCTCCCCGACGAGACCCTTGCCTCTCGCATCAAATGGACGCTCCACGACTACCGCGCCATCGTCGGCCAGGAGTTCGTCCACCTCTACCGCCAGCCGGTCAACTTCCTATGGCAGCTCGGCTTCCCGATCGTCATGGTGCTGCTGTTCGTCTACGTCTTCGGCTCGGCCATGGACGTCACCGGCCAGGGAGCCGGGGTCGACTATGTCGCCTACGCCATGCCCGGCATGTTCGCCATGACCATGGCCTTCGGATTCATGAACACCGCCTGGGCCGTGGCCGAGGCCAAGGAGAAGGGCTTCGTCGACCGCGTCCGGTCCATGCCCATGGCCTCCTCCGCCGTCGTGGTCGGCCGCAATATCGCCGACACCATCCACGCCGCCGTCGACCTGCTCGTGCTCTTCATCATCGCGATCGTCATCGGCTGGAGCTCCGACGGCACGTTCTGGGAGACCTTGGGCGCCTTCGCTCTGCTGCTGTGGCTGCGCTTCGCACTCATCTGGGTCGGCGTCTTCCTCGGACTGCTGGTCAAGAACGTCGAACAGGCCGGGAGCCTGTTCGCCCTCGCCTTCCCCTTCGGCATGATCTCCTCGGTCTTCACCCCGCCCGAACTCATGCCGGGCTGGCTGGGCGCCATTGCCGCCTGGAACCCCGTGTCCGCCACCGCGACCGCGATCCGCGACCTCTTCGGCAACCCCGCCGTCGCCGGCGACTCCTGGCCCGAGGCCAACGCGCTGGCCGCGGCGATCATCTGGCCGGTCGTCATCACCTTGATCTTCCTACCGCTGGCGGTGCGCCGCTTCCAGAACCTGGGTCGGTAAGTCCGACAAGGAAACCGGGAATCAATCCGGGGGAGACCGCCGCGCGGTCTCCCCCGGGTGCTCATTCGCTCATGTCGGGCGGCTCGGCTTCGCTCATCCGCTCGGAGTCCCAGTGTTCGCTGAGCTCGTCGCCCGTCAGTTGGCCGGACACCTCGCCGGTGGGGCTGACGATACCGTCGGGGCCGCCGGGCGCGGGAGCGTCAGGCGTCGCCGCCTGCGCCAACACGATGGCGATCCCGGCGGCGGCCACCAGTGCCGCCGCACCGACGATGAGGTACGCGTTCCGCTTCCGCATGGCTTCCTCCGATAAGGAGGGGCGGCGGTGCCGCCGCCCCTCATAAGGGCCTACGACGTGCTCATTTCATTGTAGAAGTCCCAGGTCGAGTCGTCGAAGTACGAGCTGCGGTTCGCGTCCATGTCGTCGGTGATCGTGGAGGTCGCGCCGTTCGCCATGCCGAGTCCGGTGATGTCGTCCGAGTACTCCAGCAGCCAGGGACCGCCGCTGGCGCCGTGGCTGAGGTCGCAACCGATCTCGATGCGCGAGTCGAACCAGCCGACATCATAGGTCTCTCCCCAGCAGTGCCACTGGATCTCGTTGTTCTCGTGGTTCTCGGGGTAGCCGATGATGTGCATGTCCTGCTCGTAGCCCTGGCCGGTGGCGAAGCCGTGCCCGCCGGTGACCTCGGTGAGGTTCTGGCCGCTGTCGTTCGGCTCGACTAGGAGCATGCCGAGGTCGCGCTCCGGGTTGCCCCCGTCGTCGTAGTCGTCGTCCTCGTCATACCAGGAGGAGAAGACCGTCAGGGTGCCGATCCTGCCGTCCCATCGGCCGCGGGGCTCGGCACCGTCGTCGTAGCCCGGTACGAAGATGACGTTCGCCGACCAGTCGTCCTCGTCGCCGCCGCCGGTGTGGAGGCAATGGCCCACGGTGAGGACGAGGCTCTGGTTGTCGCTGACGATCGAGGACGCCGAACACCATGAGGGGTCGCCTTCCGGGTCGTCGAAGAACAGGCGCCCCGTGGCGTAGGAGTGGTCGATCTGGCTCGCCCCGAAATCGGCGTCGGGGGCGGTCGGCTCGGCGATCCGGGCGGTATCAGCGTCGGGAGTGGACTCCGGCCGGGGCGCTGTCTCGGGCTCGATCGCGGGTTCGCCGACGTCGGCCGGTTCGGCCGCGGCCATGCGCTCGGCCGTCCAGTGGGCGTCGAGGTCGGCCACCTGGCCCGAGGGAGCGCTGGTCTGTCCGGTCGTTCCCTCTGCGGTGCCGCTCGGCGCCTCGGGAGCGGCCGAGGCCGGGCTCGCGAGGAAGGCGAGCGCCGCGACCAGCGCAGCGAGGCAGGCGAGGGCCGCCCGCATTGATCGTTGGATGTTGTTGCGTTGCATGAAAGCTCCTCCGTGGGGATATTGAAATGGGAGGTTTGCCCACATGTTAGCGAGACATTCGCAAGATCACGGTTCACGCGAAATGAGCTGGGTCGTGCTCCGCCGAGGGACGGGCCCGCGCCGCCGGCGAAGGCGGCGCGGGCCCGTGGTTTCCCTTGCCTACCATTCGATCCATTCGGCGGTGCCGTAGTCGCCGCCCAGCTCCGTGGCCTTCAGGCCGCTGTAGCCGAGCGTCCACAGTTGGTCGCCGATGACGAGGCTGCGGACGATCTGGCCCTGGTAGTAGTCGCCGCCGCCCTCGCCGTGGGAGATCTCGGCTCGTTCGGTCAGCGTGTCGCCCTCGACCTCCAGGACCACGGCCGAGGCTCCGTCCTCGTAGTCGTTCCAGTCCTGCACCGGCAGCACCACTTTGCCCTCCCAGTAAAGGAACGCGTGCGGGTCCCACTCGGCTTCGGCGGCCGAGTCCGGCTGCTCGTACTGGTCGAGCACCACGGCCTCGTCGCCGCTGGTGTCGAACAGGCTCACCTGGAGCCCGGTCTGCATGCCGTCCTCAGTGGCCTCCTGGCCCACGCCGATCAACCGGTCATCGCCGGCCGGGTGCAGGTAGGCCGAGTAGCCGGTGATCTTGAGTTCGCCGGTGATCGTCGGATTTGAAGAGTCGGACAGGTCCAGTGTGTACAGTGGGTCGGTCTGGCGGAACGTCACCACGTAGCCGGTGTTCCCGATGAACCGCACGGCGTAGATCTGCTCGTCCAAGCCCATGTCGCTCACCGACCCGACCTCCGTCAGCGAGTCGTCGCCGATCTGGAGCACGGTCACGGTCGACTTCGATACCGGTTCGGCCTCGTCCTCGGTCGTATCCCCCTCGCTGCCCCACCAACCCCACGGGTCGCCCTCGGTCGTGGCGACCCGCAGGTGGCCGCCGAACTCGCTGAGCGAGTACTGGTTCAACAGCGACCCCGGCACCGAGGCCTCCCCGGCCAGGCGCGGCTGCTCGCCGTCGAACACGAACCGGTACAGCTCGGTCGTGGTGTCGGGGGTGTCGCCGTTCCACTGGTAGTCGTTGTGCGCGACGTAGAGGCTCTCGGCCGTGCCGTGGACGGTCCCGCCGTCGGCCAGGACCGTCGTCGGGCTGACGCCGTCCCATCCGCCGTCCACGGGCAGCGTCAGCACCGACAGCATCGACGTGCCGGTGTACTGGTCCGGGTGGGCGATGTCGCCGCAGGAGGTCCGGCCGTCCTCACCGTTGATGGAGTACGACGGGAGCCAGTCCTCGATCTCGGTGGCGCGCAACCCTTCCCGCAGCGTGCCCAGGTCCCCGTCGTCGTAGTACTCGTTCAGCGCCTCGTCGAGTTCGGGATACGAGCCGACCGCGAGGCGCACCTCGCCGTCGACCATGCGGGCGTCCACCAGGCCGCCGCCGAACCCGAAGGTGTCCAACTTCTCCCCGGTGGCCGGGTCGATCCGCTCCATCACGAACTCGGAGTGGTAGTCCTCGCCCTCGGTGCGTTCGGCCGTGTAGAGCACCAGCAGTTCGTCATCGCCGAGGAGCAGCTGGTGGTCCCAGGTCTGCTCGGCGTAGGGCTGCTCGGTGACGAGTTCGCCGGTGCTCGCGTCCACCACTCGCAGCACCGCGTCGAGCACGCTGTAGATGTAGCGACCGTCGGTCTTGACCAGGTCGGGCTCGTCCACGCCCGCGACGGCGTTATTGGTCTCCGAGTGCTCCGGGGCCGCAGGTTCCGCGGACGAGCCCGCGCTTTCGGCGGTCGCGGCCTCGTCCTCCAGGACCTCCTCGCCGCCGCGCAGCTGGTCGATCTGGCCCTGTTCGAGCTGGTATGCCAGCGTCGAGTCCTGGAGGCCCTTCAGCGCGTCGTCACAGGAGTTGAAGGCGGCCAACTGCACCGAGGCGCCGCCCCAGTCGGGCGGATCCGGTCTGTCCTCAGGGGTTTCGGAAGTACACGCGGCGGCCGCCAGCACGAGCGCGGCGCCGAGGGGTACGAGTATCTGTCTCATGTACCCTCCGACGCCGCGTGCGCGGTTTCGGTTCCCTCCGACCGGTGGCGCGAACGACCAGTGGCTTCGGTTCCCGGTTTTCATCCGTGATCTACCCTTTTGTGCCGCCGGACGTCAGGCCGGAGATCAGGTGCCGCTCGGCGAAGGCGTAGAAGATCAACGCCGGCAGCATCGCCAGCATGACGAACGCCAGCACCTTCGCCGTCTCGGACGAGTACTGGCCCTGGAACTGCGTGACGCCCAACGGGAGCGTCCACCACGTCGGACGGCTCAGCACCACCAGCGGCAGCAGGTACGAGTTCCACGACCCCACCAGTGCTAGCACCGACACCGTCGCCAGAACCGGGCGCGACATCGGCAGCAGGATCTGGGTGAAGAACCGCCACGGCCCCGCCCCGTCGATCGTCGCCGCCTCCTCGACCTCGCCGGGGATCGCCCGGAAGAAGCTGCGCAGGATGATGATCGTCAGCGGCAACCCGAACGCCGCCTGCGGCAGGATCACGCCCAGCGGACTGTTCAGCAGCTCGAACGTGCGCAAGATGATGAACAGCGGCAGCACCGCCACCGCGAACGGGAACATCATGCCCGCCGCGAACAGCGTGAACAGTCCCTCCCTGCCCCGGAAGTTATAGCGCGCGAACACGAACGCGACCATCGCCGAAGCCGCCACGACGATGAACGTCGTCACCAGGGCGATGAACACCGAGTTGAACAGCTGCCGCCAGAACGCCTCCGCCGCCAGCACATCGGTGTAGTTGGCCCAGTTCCATGGGCTGGGCAGCCCGAACGCGTTCTCCCGCAGCTGCTGGTTGTCCTTGAACCCGCCCAGCGCCGCGAACAGGATCGGGGTCGCCACGAACGCGAGCGTCGCGAACGCGGCCACGTACAGGCCGGTCGAGCGAAGGACCTTCGCGCGCAGGGTGTTGACGCTCATGCCTTGCTCCCTTCGGTCGAGGTCAGGGCGCCCTGGAGGTCGCGCTTGAGGACCAGGCGCTGGTAGCCCAGGGCGAAGACCAGGCTGATGAGGAACATGGCGATCGAAAGCGCCGAGGCGTAGCCGATCTGGTTGCGCCCGAAGCCCTCCTCGTACATGGTGATCGCGAGGGTCTCGGAGGCGTGGAACGGCCCGCCGTGCGTGAGGACGAAGACCAGGTCGAACAGCTGGACCGTGCCGATGACGGACAGGAACACCGTGATCCGCACCGTCGGGCCCATGAGCGGAATCGTGATGTGGCGGAACAGCTGCGGGCCGGTCGCCCCGTCGACGCGGGCCGCCTCGTACAACTCATCGGGGATGTTCTGGCGCGCCGCCAAGTACAGGATCATGTGGAATCCGAAGAACTTCCAGGTGAGGATTCCGAAGATGACGAACATGACCAGCGAGCGGTCCGACAGCCATCCGATCGACGCGTCCACGCCGACGCTCGCCAGGAGCGCGTCGGCGAAGCCCCGCCGGGGCGAGAAGATCAGTCCGAACAGGACGGCTGTGACGGCCTCGGTGAGGACGTACGGCACGAAGAACAGCAGCCGGAAGACCGCGCGCCCGGGAAAGCGCTGGTGCAGCAGCATGGCCAGCCCGAACGCCAGCGGCAGTTGGACGACGATCGAGAGGCCGACGACGAGGGCGAGTCGCCCCAGGTCGCCGAGGAAGACCTCGTCGGCCAACAGCGTCCGGAAGTTGTCCAGCCCGATGAAGTCGTTCGGCAGTCCGCCCAGCCCGTTCCAGCGGAAGAACGAGGTGTAGCCGGCGAAGCCCACCGGTACGAGCACGAACAGCGCGAACAGGACCAGGGCCGGAATGATGAAGACGGCCAACGTGACCGGGCCGGGCCGCCGCCCGGTCCGGGCGCGGCGGGGTTTGTCCCCGACGCGCCCGGCCGGGCGGCTCCGCGAGAGCGGCTCCGCCTGCTGGGGCTTCAATGTCACTTTTCGGCCGCCCACGCCTCATTGACCATCGCGACGAAGTCCTCGGGCGAGATCTCGCCGAGGACCAGGCCCTCGGAGGCCTCGTTCACCGTGCTGCCGATGGACGGCGGGTACGCCTGGTCGAGGTACAGCTGGGTTCCGGTGGCGGTGGCCATCGCGTCGACCACGAGCTGCTGTTCGTTGTTCATGTCCGGCACGACCGCGGCGGGGTCGGCCGCCACGGTGCTCATGTTCCCGTCCTTGACGACTTGGGCCTGGTTGTCCTCCTCGAGCAGGAAGCACATGAAGTCGACGACCTCGTCGGGCGATTCGGCGCCGGCGGCGAACCCGCCGCCGCCGCCGAGGAACTCGGTGGTCGTGCCCGCTCCGCCTTCGATGGCGGGGAAGGGGAAGAAGCTGAGCGCGTCGCCGGGCCCGTCGGTGCCGGAGTTGTCGCGCTGGGCCTGCGGGGCCCACTGGCCCATCAGCTCCATCGCGGCGCCGCCTTCGCCCATGAGGGCGGCCTGGCCGTCGGCCTGGTCGTAGGTCGCCGACTCGAAGCCCTCCTGGAAGGGTTCGAGGGCGGCCAGGTCGGCGAGCTTCTGGCCGGCCTCGGTGAAGCCGGGGTCAGAGAAGTCGCCGGCTTCGGCGGCCGCCTCGAGCCCGTCGAGGCCCAAGGTGCGCATGACCAGGTAGGTCCAGTAGTAGTGGGTGGGCCACTGGTCGGCGCCGCCGAGGGCGATGGGGGTGATGCCCGCTGCTTTGAGCTGTTCGACCGCGCCGAGGAACTCGTCCCAGGTCGCGGGCGGGGTGTCGATGCCGGCCTCGGCGAACAGGTCCATGTTGTACCAGAATCCGACGACGCCCTGGTCGAACGGGACGGCGTAGAGCCGGTCGTCGATCGTGTAGGCCTCGAGGGTGATCGGGTTGACCTTGTCGAGGCAGTCGACGTCGTCGGTGATGTCGCGGACGAGGCCGGCCTCGACCTGTTCGGCCAAGACGCCGCCGCCCCAGGTTTGGTAGAGGTCGGGCAAGGTCCCCGACTGGGCGGAGGTCGCCAGGCGTTCCTTGAAGGCCTCGTTGGCGATGGGTTCGACCTCGACGGTCAGGTCCGCCTCGGCGGCCCACTCGTCGGCCATTTCGGCCCAGGTGGTCTTCATCGGATCTTCGTTCTGGATGTGCCACCACGTGAGGTCGGCCGTGCTCTCGCCGCTGTCGCCGCAGGCGGTGGCGGTGAACGCCACTGCGGCCGCGGCCCCGGCGGCGAGGACCGCCCGGGCCCGACTCTGGGGTTTGCGCATCGGGATGTCCTTTCGAGGGATAGATGCTGCGAGGGATTGAGTTCCGAAACTTCCAGGAGAAGTATCGGAAACTTTCGATGCGGTCATACTACCGAGGCCGCCGGCGAATGTGAAGAGGGTCTCGCGAAGCGAAGTGCAACCGATGTGAACAGCGGGAGAACCCGGACCGAGAGGAAAGCGGATTCAACGCGATCGATGCGGAGAGGCGGGCCCCTGACATCGCATTCGACGCGTTCGACAGCACCGGCGGGCTGGGCGCACGAGATCGCGGCGTTGTCGGACCGTCACGAGATCGTTAGGACCGGCGGAGCCAGGAGCCAGGAGCACGGAATCGCGGCGCTGTCGTACCCCCGTGCGAGTGTTGAAACGGGGGTCCCAGGGGTCCGATTTGTGGGTATTCGCGGCATGAAAAAACCCGGCCCGTGCTTCGCACGTCCGGGTCGTTCGCATCGCGCTGCTTGGAGCGGGTGACGGGAATCGAACCCGCTTCTCAACCTTGGGAAGGTCGCATTCTACCAGTGAACTACACCCGCGAACTCCGGCGAACGGAGCCAGAGCGAGTATACAAGGGCGTACCGCCCGCGCCCGCAGCCCCCGTCGGCAGGGATGGCGCCGAACGTGAACGAGGTGGCGGCGGGACCCTCCGTGGGGAAGGACCCCGCCGCGCGGGAGGAGAGCTAGAGGGCGGCCAGTGCCGCGTTGATGTCGTCGTAGAGGAACGCGACGTTCGAGTACACGCCCGGGTTGCCGGCGTCGGCGCAGCCGTAGCCCCAGCTGACGATCCCGACCAGGACGGGCTCGCCGGTCGTGTCCATGAGCGGACCGCCCGAGTCGCCCTGGCAGGAGTCGACCCCGCCGCTCTCCAGATCGCCGGCGCACAGCATCGTGTCGGCGTCGAACTCGGCGCCGTAGGCGCCGCCGCAGTCGGCGTCGGTGATGTAGGGGACGTCGACGAACAGCAGCTCGTCGGAGGCGGCGCCGCCGGACGAGGTGGTGCCCCAGCCGGAGACCTGGAGGGTGCTGAAGTCCTCGGTGTCCTCGGTGTTCAGAGCGATCGGCTCAGCCCCGGGGATCGGCTCGGCGAGGGTGATGAGCGACCAGTCGTTGACCATCGTGGACCCGTCGAAACCGTCGGCGACCATGACGTCGGCGACCTCGTAGGTCTCGGTGGAGGTGATGTCGACCGAGCCGTGGCGGATGACCACGTCGGCGGCAGCGCTGCCCTCGGTGCAGTGGGCGGCGGTGAGGACGACGTCCTCGGCGATGAGCGAGCCGCCGCAGTAGTTGTACGACGGGTCGGAGGCGTCGGCCAGCGCCACCTGCCACGGGAACTGGCCCTCGGCGGCCGGTGAGCCGCCGACGATCATGGCGCCTGCGTCGCTCTGGACGGCGACGTCGCCGTCGGTGGAGGCGTTGTCCGCGAAGGCGCCGGTGGAGGTGAACGCCAGCGCCGCGGCGCCGAGTCCGGCGGCCGCGACGGCCCCGAACCGGATGAGGTTCTTCTTGCGGTTGTGCACGCGCACAGTCCTTCCGAGGAGGGTGGATTCGATAGTTTGGGAGGTTTTGCCTGCCATTTCGGAGCCTACGGGAAGTTACCTCAGAGTAGAAGATTTGGGGCGCATCGGGTTTTTCAGTGAATAGGGCGCGATTAACCATTCTGAAACAGCAATAAGGACGGAGGCCGTGAATCATTCCATTTCGGCCTGACGCGGCGAGGACCCGCGCCGGATGGCGCGGGTCCTCATTCCTGTATGGATTCGGGGGTTCCCCCGGGGTATTGCCTTAGTTCGCGGGGGCCTCGGTGGGCTCTTCAGTGGGCTCGTCGGTCGGCTCGGGCTCGGTGGGGTCCTCCGGGTCCTCGGGCTCCTCCGGGTCCTCTCCGCCGCCGCCCCAGCCGGCGATGACCTCGTCGATGGTCTCGGTGAAGGCGCTCACCTCGGCGTACACGCCGGGGTAGCCGGCCTCGGCGCAGCCGTTGCCCCAGCTGACGATGCCGGCGAGGGTCAGCACGCCCTCCTCGTCGTAGCCCATGAGCGGGCCGCCGGAGTCACCGGAGCAGGAGTCGATGCCGCCGTTCTCGAAGTCGCCGGCGCACACCATCGACGCGGCGTCGATCTCGGCGCCGTAGACGTCCTCGGCCGCGCAGGTCTCGTCGTCGACGAAGGGGACCTCGACCCAACGGGCGAGTGCGGGGTACTCGTCGTCTTCGGTCAGGCCCCAGCCGGCGACCTCGAAGGTCTCGAACTCGGCGGCCTCGGTGTCCAGGCCGATCGGCTCGACGTCGACGGGCTCGGCGAGCTTGAGCAGCGCCCAGTCGTTGGCGAACTGGCTGGGGTCGCCGTAGTCCTCGGCGACGTGGACGTCGGCGACCTCGGTGGTGACGACGTCTTCGGATTCGAGGTCGACCGAACCGGAGAAGACGGCGAGTTCGGCGGGATCCTCGGTCTCCACGACGCAGTGCGCGGCGGTGAGGACGACGTCTTCGGTGATGACCGAGCCGCCGCAGAACTGGTTTTCGTAGGGGGTGCCCTCGGTGCTGTTGGCGCCGACGCCGACGAGCCAGGGGTACTGGCCTTCGGCGACCTCTTCGCCGCCGATGACCATGGCTCCGGCGTCGTTGTCGCCCTCGGCCGAGTCGGCGTTGGCGGCGGTGGCGGCCCAGGCGATCGCGGCGGCGCCGAGACCTGCTGAGATGCCGGCGCCCAACCGGATGAGCTTCTTCTTCGTCCTGTCCACTGTGAATCCTTTCGGGATGGATGCGAGGGTTGGCCGTTTCAGCCTTCCTAGACCGAAAGACGCGTTGCGCGCGCTTGGCGGTTGCTTGAGGGTTATGGAGTTCATTCAGTGAATTAAAGGTATTCGATATGAACTGTCACTGAAGTAGGGGGTGCGCTGCCGCTCGGGCGCGGTGACGGCCGGGGTCGGCCTCCTCCTGCCCGCGTTCCCGAAAGCGGCGGCAACGGACCAAACCACCATGACACGGGCATGCAAACGGGCCCGCCGACGGGTGTCGGCGGGCCCGGCAGAAATCGGGTGCCCTTGCGGGGGGCGACGGGTCGTGCCCCGCCTCAGTGCTCTTCGGTGGCGAGGTCCTTGCCCAGGTGGAGGGAGTCGTCCTCGTAGGCGTAGTAGCCGAACGGGGCGATGTCGACGTAGCCGATCGAGCGGTACATCGCGATCACCTCGGGCTGCTTCGGGCCCGATTCGAGGATGACTCGCCCCCGTCCAGCGGCGGCCGCGGAGGCCTCGACGGCGGCGACGAGCCGCTTCGCCAGACCCTGGCGGCGGGCCCCTTCGCGGACGTAGATCCGCTTCATCTCGGCGTCGGTCGCCTCGTGGGCGCGCCAGCCGCCGCATCCGGCCGGTACGCCGTCCTCGTCGTAGGCGACGAGGAAGTCGCCGTGCGGCTGGTCGAAGTGGCCGTTTTCCAAGGGAGTCCCGTCGCCGTCGCCGTAGCGGCGGACGTATTCGTCGTGGAGCTCGGCGCAGAGTTGCTGTGCGACCGGCGAGTCGAACGGGGTACGCGAAAGAGTGAACTGCACGTCCTCCAGATTGACACGTCCGATTGGGCCACGCCAGCGCTTATGATCCGCATCCCCGCCGGTGGGGCGGCGGGTCGGGCTTGCCCCGATTTGGGCTCACGGCCGGCTTTCGGTTCTGTGGACCGGGCGGGCGAATAGAATTTCGCGACCGGCACCTCGGCCGGTGCCGACGCGGGGACTACTACGATCTTCACATCGGCGGTAGTCGCATCGGGGTTCGACTCCGGGTGGACCGGCGCCCAGAGGGTCGTGCTGCGACGGGGGAGGAACATGAGACGCACAGGCAAGCGGGCCGCTTGGTCCTCGCCGTCCGTGCGTTCGATGTTCACCGCGGCCTTCACCACCATGGTGGTGCTGGTCGGACTCCAGCTCGCGGTGCGCGGCGAGGCGCACGCGATCTCGTGGTTGGCCCTGCCGCCATTGGTCGCCTCGGCGTTCATGGCCTGGCGCTGGGTGGTCGGGATCGGCCTGGTGAGCCTGGGCGGCGCGTTCATCGCCGTGTGGGTGGTGCATTCCTTCAACGCCTTCGCCATGGTCGACCACGCCGTGGACCTGCTCGTCGTCTCAGCGGCCGTGGCCATCGCGGCGGCGATCGCGGTGGTGCGCGAGCGCGAGGACGAGCGGCTGCGGGAGCTGACGCAGCTGGCCTCGGTGGTGCAGCAGGCGATCCTGCGCCCGATCGACAATCGCCTGGGGCCGTTCGACATCGCCGCCCGGTACGTGTCGTCCCGGTCGGGCGCCGAGATCGGCGGGGACCTGTACGAGGCGCTCGACACCGAGTTCGGGGCGCGGATCATCATCGGCGACGTCAGAGGCAAGGGCCTGGACGCGGTTCGCCTGTCCTCGACGGTGCTCGGCTCGTTCCGGCACGTGGCGTTCGAACGCCCGGAGCAGCGGTCCATGATCGCGGACCTCGACCGGGCGGTGGCCCGCGGCGCCGACGACGAGGACTTCGTGACAGCCGTCCTGGCACAGGAGCGCGGCGGGACCCTCGAGATCGTCAACTGCGGTCATCCGGCGCCGATGCTGGTGCGAGACGGTGTGGCCACGTACCTGGTGCCGGAGTCGATGGCGCCCCCGCTGGGTCTCGGGCCGGCGGCGCGGGAGCTGACGGTGCGGCTCCAGCCGGGCGACCGGATTTTCCTCTACACGGACGGCCTGGCCGAGGCGAGACGGGCCGGCGAGTTCTTCCCGATCAAGGACCGGGCGTGGAGCCTGATCGGCCACGGCAACGTCGGCGACGGACTCGCCTCCCTGGAGACGGCCCTGCGCCGGTGGGTGGGCGGCCCGCTGACCGACGACATCGCGCTGCTCTTGCTGGACTACCGCCCGGAGTCGGATTAGCGACTCATCGCACCACCTCCTCGCGGCGGTCGGCCGGTATTCGCAGTACTCGGGACAGGACCGGGCGGGTGCGGCGGTGCCGCCCGATGTAGGCGGGTCGGGTCCGGGAGACGAGTTGCTCGGCAACGGTTCGGATCATGACGGCTCTCCTGGTAGCTGGTGCCGGGTCAGGTGCTTCGGTGCCGGTGTGGTGCTCAGGTGTCGCACAGGTGGTCTGTTGCTTGGTTCAACGAGGCACAGTCCTGCCAGTTACGGCGAAGGCGAGAAAAACGCGCCACGGTGGCGACACGCCGAATTAAGGCTGGTCAAAGCCCGGGTCTTGAGGGATACTTGAGATAGCTACTGACGGGTAATATGATGAGGGTTACCACCGAGTACTGGAGGACCCGCAATGACGCACTTCCGCCACAATCTCCGAGACCTGGAGTTCAACCTCTTCGAGGTTTTCGGAGCGGACCAGATCCTCGACCACGAGGCGTACGGCGACCTCGACGTCGAGACCTCTCGCGAGATTCTGTCCGAGCTCGCCCGGCTCTCGGAGTCCGAGCTCGCCTCCAGTTACGTCGAGGGCGACCGCAATCCGCCGGTCTACGACCCCGCCGCGCACACGGTGTCCCTGCCCGAGTCGTTCAAGAAGTCCTACCGCGCCTTCATGGAGGCCGAGTACTGGCGTCTCGACCTGCCCGAGGCGCTCGGCGGCACCGTCGCCCCGCGCATGCTCTGGTGGTCGATGGCCGAGCTCGTCCTGGGCGCCAACCCGGCACTGTGGATGTACGCGGCCGGGACCTCCTTCGCCCACAGCGTCTATGTAGAAGGCACTGACGAGCAGAAGGAATGGGCCAAGCTCTTCATCGACAAGCAGTGGGGCGCCACGATGGTCCTCACCGAACCCGACGCGGGCTCCGACGTCGGCGCGGGCCTCACCAAGGCCTACAAGCAGCCCGACGGCTCCTGGCACATCGAGGGCGTCAAGCGGTTCATCACCTCGGGCGACCAGGACATGACCGACAACATCATCCACTACGTACTCGCGCGTCCGGTGGGTGAGGAAGGCGTCGGCGGACCCGGCACCAAGGGCCTGAGCCTCTTCATCGTCCCCAAGTACGAGTTCGACCCGGCCACCGGCGAGCTCGGCGAGCGCAACGGCGTCTACGCCACCAATATCGAGAAGAAGATGGGCCTCAAGGTCTCGGCCACCGCCGAACTTACCTTCGGTGAGAAGACCCCCGCCAAGGGCTGGCTGCTCGGCGAGAAGCACGAGGGCATCCGCCAGATGTTCCTCATCATCGAGTACGCCCGGATGATGGTGGGCACCAAGGCCATCGCGGCGCTCTCCACCGGCTACCTGAACGCGCTCGACTACGCCAAGAGCCGCGTCCAGGGCGCCGACCTGCTGCAGTCGACCGACAAGACCGCGCCGCGCGTGCCGATCATCAGGCACCCGGACGTCCGCCGGTCCCTCCTGATGCAGAAGAGCTATACCGAGGGACTGCGCGCCCTGGTCTCCTACACCGGCTACTGGCAGGACAAGTCCCGCCTGGCCGAGTACGACGGCGACGACGACGGGGCCGAGACCGCCAAGAAGGTCAACGACCTGCTGCTGCCGCTCGTCAAGGGCTGCGGTTCCGAACGCGCCTACGACCTGCTCAGCTCCGAGTCCCTCCAGACGTTCGGCGGCTCGGGATACCTCCAGGACTACCCGCTGGAGCAGTACGTCCGCGACGCCAAGATCGACACGCTCTACGAGGGCACCACCGCGATCCAGAGCCTCGACTTCCTGTTCCGCAAGATCATCAAGGACAACGGCGAGGCGCTCATGGTCGTCGCCGGCGAGATCATGCAGTCCACCGAGGACGGGCACGAGGACCTGGCCGAGGTCCGCGGCAAGGTCCAGCGGGCGCTGGGCGACGTCCAGGGCATCCTCGAAGCGCTCCAGCCGGCCCTCATGGGCCCCATGGAAGGACAGCCGCGCGAGCTGTACAAGGCCGGGCTCCACTCACGGCGCCTGCTGCTGGCGGTCGGCGACCTCATGGTCGGCTGGCTCCTGCTGCGCCAGGCCGAGGTCGCGCAGGCGAAGCTCGACAGTGCCGCTGACAACCCTGGCGCCGACGACGACTTCTACCGCGGCAAGGTCGCCGGGGCGAAGTTCTTCGCCCGCGAGGTCCTGCCGCGACTGACCGCCGACCGCAAGATCGTCGAGGCCGCCGAACTGACCGCGATGGACATGCCCGACGAGGCCTTCTAGGAACGGCTCTCCCCAGCTGACAACACCATCCGGCCGGCCGGGCCCGCTCACCGAGACGGTCCCCGGCCACCGAAAGCCTTCCACCGCAAGCGCCCGCGCCTCCCCGCGGGCGCTTGCTCATACCTCGGCCAGACCGGTGGTCGAAGCGTCGAAGCCCTCGAACATCGCGGCGATATCGCCATCGGTCCCGTCCATGTCGGCCCCGGCGGTGTCGGCCAGCGCCTGGATCAGGCCGTGCAGGGTCCCGCGCAGGTACTGCAGGTTGCGCCAGGTGGCGGCGCGGAAGTCGAGGTACTGCTCCAGGGCGTTCTCGGTCGCGCCCGGCGCCGAACCGAACGCCGGGGCCCTGCTGAGGGCGCCCTCGCCGATCACCGGGATCACCTCGGCCTCAAGCTGGTCGAGCAGCCCCTGGAGGAACTGCCGGTACTCCTCGATGGCGGTGGCGTCGAACTCGCGTACATCACTCATGATTGCCGTCCTCGCTGGTTTCGATCGGGCGATAGAAAAGTTTCCCGCCGCCACCGCTGGTTTCGATCAAGCGAGAGAAACCATCGTCAGTCTTTCGATCAAGCGACAGAAACCCCGTGGCGCCGGCGGTCATTACACGTACGGGTCGTCCTTGGGGCTGATGTAGCCCCACACGTTGTCGCTCTCCCGCCGCGTCAAGTCCTGCTTGCCGTCGTCCTGGCCGGACTCGCCCTTGCCTTTGCCCTTATCGCCGCTCCCCGTGGACGCTTTCGAACCCGGCGCCCCCTGGGCGGCCCCCGGAGCCATGGTCGTCCGGGAGCCGCCCGCGCCGCCGGAGCCGCTGGTGGTCGGCACCGTGGCGGTCGGGGTGGGAGTGAACGAACTCGAAGCGGTCTGCGGCACCGGACTCGGGCCGCCGCCCGGCCCGGCGCCGGACGCACCACCGATTCCGGCGCTGCCACCGGTCCCGAAGCCGCCACCGCTGGCCAGACCTCCCGAGGCGTCCTCGTCCGCTTCGTCTCCCTCCCAAGGGGTCTCGTCCTCGGGCTCCTCGTCGCGACTCGAGCCGTCACCGCCGGGCGGCGTCGGGCTCGGATCCTGCGTCGTCTCGGGGCTGACCGGCGCCGACGGCTGCTCCGCCTCCGGCTCGGCCAGATCCATATGCGCCGCATCGGCACTGGCCGGGTACGGCTTCTCCTCGCCGGTCGCGCTCAACTGCTCGAACTCCGTGGACTGGTCGCCGCGCTTCTGGGCGATGTCCTCGTCGATCGCGGCCTGCCGCTCGGTGTAGGCCGCGAATTCGGCCTCCACCTGGGACCCGAACTGCTCCTTGGCCTCCTCGCCGACCAGGGTCCGCACGTCGGCGACAAGCGTGCCGAGGCCGCTCATGCCCTCCCCCACGCGCTCCTCGATGAACTCGCGCACCTCCGTCGCCAGGTTCGGATCGGCCCCCGCCAACTTGAGGGCCTTCTCGGCCTCCTCGCAGGTCATGAGGATGCAGTCGCCCTGCCACCAGGCCGGGCGCACGTGGATCGCCGTCAGATTGCTCCACTCGCCCTCGATGCCGACCAACGGCGCCGGATAGGGGATCTCGCCCGAGTCGCCGCCCTGAAGGGTGTAGACGGCGTCCTCGCGCAGCTCCAGTTCGGTTGCGGTGGCATCAATGTCGTCCAGGACGCCGTCCACGAGGGAGCGGGCCTGCTCGATCTGCGCGGCGAACGCGTCGAAGTCGGTACCCGCCCAAGCGGCCGACAGGTCGGTCAGGCGCGACCTCATCAGATCCGGCCAGTCGGCCATCGCCCCCGCGACCTCCCCGGTCCACGCCTCGCGCAGCCGCTCCAGCGAATGGTCATCGGCCGTTTCGGGGCGCACCGCCGCGACCGCGGACCGGAAGTCGTCCTCGGTCGGGTAGGCCATGCCCTCGCAGCGCGGCTTGAGCCGGTGCAACTGGCCGGCGACCGGGACGGCCGACGCCAACTGCACCCAGTCGGCCTCCGCGGGATGCTCGACCGGATGCGGGCAGGACCCGGCTGCGCAACCGACCCGGCCCGAGGAGGCCGAATCCGACGCCGCGTCGCCACCGATCGTGAAATAGAAACCCGAGCCCAACGAGGTCGCAGCAGACGTCGCAGCCGTGTCCTCCTCCGCCGTAGCGTCGCCGAACGTGAAATAGAACCCGCTGTCGCTCATCGGAAGCGCACCTCCAGTCGTCGTCCTTCGCTGCCGGACCCCATAGAAGAGCGCCGCCTCCCCGATCCGTCCCGGGTCGATCCGCCCCGGCCCGGGACCGACCCGGGAGGCGGCGGGCGACATTGCTCAGGTCGCCGCCGGGCGGCCGCCCGGACGGGCGCATTCGGCAATTGGAGGAACCATGCCCGTGCACATGGACATCGAGGACGTGCGAACTGGCGGCAACCGCCTTCGCATGCTCGCAACCCAGTCCAAGAACGCGTCCGACCGGGTCCAAACCCCGGCGGCGACCGCCGCCGACACCAACCCCGGCTTCACCGCGGGCGGCGCCGGGAAGCAGTGGCAGACCGCGCTGGCGAACGTCACGGCGGGCCTGGAGCGGCGCATGGACTGGCAGGGCTCGCAAGTCGTCGGGAGCGCCAACGACCTGGACAGCAGCGACCAGCAGACCGGCAACCGGTTCAAGACGGTCTCGGGCGAGCTGCCCGGGCACCAGTCCTGATAGGAGGAAATCAGATGTCCACGTATCGAGAGGCACTGTCGGCGCAGCCGATGGAATTCGTCAACTTCGGGACGGAAATGGCCGGTTCGGCCTCCGACCTGCTCGACTACAAGTCGTCCTACCGGGCGAACGTCGACGATCTCAACGGCCACTGGGAAGACAGCGCCAACGACGCCTTCAACGACGACGCGGAGGTCGTCGGCAACCACGTGCAGCAGCTGTCCGGGCAGGTGACGACGGCGGCGCAGCAGATCACCGCCGCCGGACTCCAGCTGCACACCGATGTCATGTCGCTCAAGTCGATCGACGCGGCGGCGCACGCGCAGGGCTTCGGCGTGGAGCCGGCGCCGCTGGTGACGCTGGGGAAGATGCACCGGCTGGCGATCGCGATGTCCTGGCCGAACGGGGCGGCGCTCGAGGCCTCGCTGCAGGCGCAGGCGGCGGCACTGACGTCCGCGATGCAGGCCGGCCTGGCGATGGTCAACGCCGCCGACGTCCAGGCGGCGACCGCCATGACCGCGGCGGCGGAAGCATTGCAGCCCTTGAGTGACAAGGGCGGTACCCCCGTCGAGGACGAGGCCCCGACCGGCAGCGGCGACGATTCAAGCGCCGGTGGCGCCGGCGCGGAGGAAGAGGAGCCCACAGAAGAAGAAACCTCAGAGGCGGAGCAGGAGTCGGAGGAGCAGCCGACCGACCCGGAAGGCCAGCAGCAGCCCGAGACGCCGCAAGAGCCGACGATGCCCCAGACCCCCACCGACCCGGGCGGCTACGAGCAGCCCGAATTGGACGACTTCGATGACACGGACAACCCATGGGCGAACGCCGAACCGTTCGACCCCGACGAGCTCGGCGGCCTGGCCTCCGGCGGCAGCGGCGGCGGTCTCGGAGCCGGAGGTGGCGGCGGCCTGAGCTCCGGTGGCGTCCCGGGCGCGGGCACCGGATCCGGTGCGGGCCTTGGCGGTGGCGTCCCCACGGGCATGGCGACGGCCCCGGCCCCTGTCCCGGTTGGCGCCGGCAGGCCTGGAGGCGGCGGCGCGATGATGGGCGGCGCGGGCGGCGGGCGAGGAGCGAGCGGCCAGAACGACGAGGAGACCAGCCGCGAATCCCGCCTCACCGAGGACCCCGACGAGGACGTCTGGGGGATCAACGCCCCCGACGACGACCCCTATGCCTAACCGGCGTCCCGCCGGTCCTCTTCGCTGGGTGCTATCCCCCGATTGCGGTGCCGGGCTGTGTTGTGGTCGGTGCGGGTGCGGGTGCGGGTGCGGGTGCGGGTGCGGGTGCGCGGCTGGTGGCCGCGCACCCACGCCTCTCCCGCGGGTGGCCCTTGCAGGAGCCGCGTGCGGCGGAGCCCCGCACGCGGACTGGCCTAGAGAACTGAGTACGCGACGGTAGACGATCTACGAGGCATTGCAGACGCGCGACTATGGCCGGACCGACGGATCGCGGCTGTAATCGAAGCATGAACCAGCACAGCGAAACCGAAGCTCCCGTCGCCTTGATCGTCGTATCCCACCACCGCTCGGATTCGCTGACCGCGGCCGTGGCCGAGCGGACCGCGGCGCGAGTGGCAGCCGCGGGTTACCGCATCGACCTGCTCGACCTGCACGCCGAAGGATTCGACCCGCGGGGTGGCGTCGCCGACGAACCCGAGTACGGCAACCACGACAAGCGCTACTCGGACGAAGTCCACCGCCACATCGCCCGCGTCCACGCCGCCGACTTGGTCATACCGGTCTTTCCGATCTGGTGGTTCGGCCTCCCGGCCCTGCTCAAGGGCTGGTTCGACCGAGTGTGGAACTACAACCTCGCCTACGGGAGCCAAAGCAGGCCCGCCATGGAGGGCAAACGGATGCTGTGGCTGGCGCTCGCCGGCCTCACCGCCGACGACGAAAACGCTGACCTCATCACTGCGCTCCTCGAAGGAACCCTGCGCCGCGGCATTTCGGAATACTGCGGCATCCCCGACACCCACACTGCCGCCCTCTATGACAGCGAAGCCGGAGACCTCACCGGAGAAGCCCGCGACCGCCACTACCGCGACCTCTTCGCCCAGGCCGACAACGCCGTAGACAAACTCCTCGCAGGGTGAGGCACCGGCGGCGCACCCTGCATACGCTGATCAAATGAATGACGTTCACGGAACGTTCGAGAATCCACCAGAGCTCACACAGGACCTGATCACCGAGGCGATCGATCTCGCGCTTGCCGACAAAACCCAGGAGACCCCGGCGATCGAGGCACTCGTCGGTGTCGCGCTCACTGGTACGGACCGCGCATTCATCGAACGCTGCTGCCTCAAGGCCGGAAGCAGCACGTCATCGGGTGCCAAGCTGCTCGGCATCGCCGGACTCTGCTTGGGACACACGGCCCGCAGGTTCGGACGGTTGAGCCCGGAAGCAATCCGACTTGCGCGATCACTCGCCGCCCGAGCACGACTCGATCCGTCCGACGTGAGCACCAACGCCATTGACGGCCACGACGACATCACCTGGATCCTGCGCCGTGCCCGGGCCAAGTGGCGTCGAGGGCGGCGGTGAGCCGAAGTCGGGTGGTGCGGGCGGGCGACTGGGTGTCGCCCGCCCGCGTTTC
>NZ_STGY01000052.1 GCF_004912275.1 Glycomyces buryatensis | reverse complement strand
ACCTGTTCAAGTGCCTCGTACCCCGCGGTCGGGCGTGTCGCCAATCGGCACCCCCGATCTCAACGATGCCCCCGAGGACCGACACGACTCGGTGACACTGCCACCCGCGGTCGGGCGTGTCGGCCGGGCACCCTCACCGCTTCGCCGTCGCTGCCGCTTGAACACCACCCGGCACGGGGCAGGGCGCGGACAACGCCCGCCCGGGCATTCCCCACCTCTTCATCGCTGCCGCCTGAAGCCCGAGTGGCACGAGGCCCAGCGCCGACAACGCCCGCCCACCAAACCCGCCACCTCTGCATCGCTGATGCTTGAAGGCCGGGAGAGACGACGCGGGCGCGTTCATTCCAGCCTGAAGCTGACCGCCTTCTCACGGAGTACTGCCGCAATGCCGGTTTCTCACCCCGCCTGCGTCGTAACCGTTCGGCGCCGCATCGCCGCCGAGCACCGCCTTGTCCAGAAGGCCAAGTGCGAGAAGGGACGAAGCGGCTGTTGCGCGGTATGCAGAAGGGCGCAACGGCCGGTGCCGTTGCGCCCCTTCGCTCTTCGCTTGCTTAGAGGACCGTCCAGGTGTCGCCCGAGTGCAGGAGGCGATCAAGGGCGTCCTTGCGATCCACTCCGGTGGCTGCCTCGTTCACCTGGCGGCGAACACCCTCGTCGTACGTGGGGCGCTTGACGTTGCGGAAGACACCGACCGGGGTGTGGTCGAGCTCGATGCCGGAAAGCCGTGAGAGCGCGAACGCATACGCCGGGTCATCCACATCGGACTTGTGGATCACTACATCCTTCTCGTCGACGTCGCTCGCGTTCTTGACCTCGAGGCCATAACCCGACTGCACGACCACCCGGTCGCCGAACCTGATCGGCTCGCCGTCCTGGAGACGGATGAGCGCCTCGTCGCGGGACTCCGGGTTCTTCAATGTCTCGAACGCGTTGTCGTTGAAGATCGGGCAGTTCTGGTAGATCTCCACGAACGCCGAACCCTCGTGCGCCGCCGCGGCCCGCAACACCTCTTGCAGGTGCGCGCGGTCGGAGTCGAGCGTGCGGGCCACGAACGTGGCCTCGGCGCCCAGCGCCAGCGACAGCGGGTTGAACGGCGCGTCGACCGAACCCATCGGGCTGGACTTCGTGAGCTTGCCCGGCTCGGAGGTCGGTGAGTACTGGCCCTTGGTGAGCCCGTAGATCCGGTTGTTGAACAGCAGGATCTTCAGGTTCACATTGCGGCGCAGCGCGTGAATGAGGTGGTTGCCGCCGATGGACAGCGCGTCACCGTCACCGGTCACCACCCACACCGACAGGTCGTCGCGCGAGGTGGCCAGACCGGTCGCGATCGCCGGAGCACGGCCGTGAATGGAGTGCATGCCGTACGTGTTCAGGTAATACGGGAACCGCGAGGAGCAGCCGATGCCGGAGACGAACGCGATCTTCTCGCGCTCCAGTCCCAGCTCGGGCAGGAAGGACTGCATGGCGGCGAGGATGGCGTAGTCGCCGCACCCGGGGCACCAGCGCACCTCCTGGCTCGACTTGAAGTCCTTGGCCTTCAACTTGGGGGCGTCGAGCTTGACGTCAGCCATTCTTGATGACCTCCTCTAGGGCGTCCTGCAGTTCGTTGGAGGTGAACGGCAGGCCGCGCACCTTGTTGTAGCCGACCACGTCGGTCCCGGGGTAGTTCCCGCGCAGCAGCAGCGCCAGCTGACCCAGGTTCATCTCGGGCACCACGACCTTGTCGTAGCGGCCCAGGATCTCGCCGAGGTTGGCGGGCATCGGGTTCAGGTACCGCAGGTGGGCGCGGGCGATGTCGATGCCGCGGTCGTGCAGGCCGCGAACGGCCGCGCCGATCGGACCCCAGGTGGAGCCCCAGCCGAGGACCAGGACCTTGGCGTTGCCCGACGCGTCGTCAACTTCGATGTCCGGCACGTCGATGCCGGCGATCTTGGCGGCGCGGGTGCGGACCATGTGGTCGTGGTTGGCCGGGTCGTAGGAGATGTCACCGGTGCCGTCGGCCTTCTCGATGCCGCCGATGCGGTGCTGGAGGCCGGGCGTGCCGGGCACGGCCCACGGACGCGCCAGCGTCTCGGGGTTGCGCTGGTACGGCAGGAAGATGTCGTTGCCGTCGGCGTCCTGGGCGTTCATCGTGGTCTGGAAGTCGACCCTGAGGTCGGGCAGGTCGGCCATGTCGGGCAGCAGCCACGGCTCGGCGCCGTTGGCGATGTAGCCGTCCGACAGGATCATGACCGGGGTCCGGTAGGTCAGGGCCATGCGGGTCGCCTCGAGCATCGTCGCGTAGCAGTCCGAAGGGGATTGCGGGGCGACGACGGCGATCGGGGCCTCGCCGTGGCGGCCGAACATGGCCATCATCAGGTCGGCCTGCTCGGTCTTGGTGGGCAGACCGGTCGAGGGCCCGGCGCGCTGCACGTCGACCACCAGAAGCGGCAGTTCGAGCGACACGGCCAGCGAGATGGTCTCGGACTTGAGCGCGATGCCCGGGCCCGAGGAGGTGGTGACGCCGAGCGCCCCGCCCCAGGAGGCGCCCAGGGCCGCACCGACGGCGGCGATCTCGTCCTCGGCCTGCACGGTGGTGACGCCGAAGCGCTTGTGCTTGGACAGCTCGTGGAGGATGTCCGAGGCCGGCGTGATCGGGTAGGCGCCCAGGAACACCGGCAGGTCGGACGCGACACCGGAAGCGACGATGCCCCAGGCCAGCGCCGCGTTGCCGGTGATGTTGCGGTAGGTGCCGGCGGCCAGCGAGGCCGGGGGGATCTCGTACTGGACCGCGAAGGCCTCGGCGGTCTCGCCGTAGTTCCAGCCGGCCTTGAGCGCCGCGATGTTCGCCCCGGCGATCTCTGGCTTCGAGGCGAACTTCTTCTTGAGGTAGCCCTCGGTGGACTCGGTCGGGCGCGAGTACATCCACGAGATCAGGCCGAGCGCGAACATGTTCTTCGAGCGCGCGGCGTCCTTCTTGCCGACCTCGTGCTCCTCGAGCGCACCGATGGTGAGGCTGGTGAGCGGCACCGGGTGGACCTGGTAGTCCTCCAGTGAGTCGTCCTCGAGCGGGTTGGCGTCGTAGCCGACCTTGGTGAGGTTGCGCTTGGAGAACTCGTCGGTGTTGACGACGATGATCCCGCCGGACTTGAGGTCGGGCAGGTTCGCCTTGAGCGCCGCGGGGTTCATGGCCACCAGCACCTCGGGCTCGTCGCCCGGGGTGAGGATGTCGGTGTCCGCGAAGTGAATCTGGAAGCTGGAGACACCCGGGAGGGTGCCCGCGGGCGCACGGATCTCGGCGGGGTAGTTCGGGAGGGTGGAGAGGTCGTTGCCAAGCTTGGCGGTCTCCGCCGTGAATCGGTCTCCGGTGAGTTGCATCCCGTCACCGGAGTCCCCGGCGAAGCGGATGACGACCCGGTCGAGCTGCCGGACGGTATTCACCAAGTTCTCCTCATGCGGGTTTGGGAGCACGCGCTGGCATGCGGCCTGTGGCATGCCGGAGGCGGGCTCCGCCATGTGTTCTCCCTTGCGATGCTACGCGGGGGCCACGGTGCGGTGCCAACCGTGAGTCGGAAGGGCGACGCAGACGACACCGAACAGTAAGCCAGCTCTCATCAGGTGAGATAGGGCTCCCGGGGCGAAGCCTGCGAGCCCCGCAATGGGCTCGGCAACCGGGTGATCCAGGCGACTCAGGACGGTTCTTCGTCGGTGATCGTCGGCGACGCTTCCGTGGACTGAGTCTCGTCCGGCCCGGGGGTCTCCGAGGACTCGGACGGACTCGGTTCGGTGGTGGGCTCGTCGTTGATCTCGACGAAGGCACCGCCGTCCCACTCGTAGCGCGCCGTCCATGTCTCGGTGGCGCCAGAGAGCCCGGCCAGTGTAATGACACCGGCCTCAACCGAGGAGATCTCGGACAGCTCCTGTGAGCCGTCTGGCTCCCAGACCCAGCCGAGCTGGTGGAGGGACTGGGCGTCCCCGTTCTCAGCGTCCTCACCTGTCGCCTCGAACGCGAAGGCGGCCACGCCGGTCTTGCCGTCGCAGGTGAGGGCCAGGACGGCGTCGTCGGCCCCGTCCGCGTCGACGTCGCCGGTGACGGCCTCGCCGCTGGTCCAACCGGACTCGCCCTCGATCTCCCAGCTGCCGAGGTCGATGTCGAACTCGCCGGGCACGCACTTCTCGGCCCAGTCGCCTTCGGGCGCTTCGATGGTGAGGACCGAGGAACCCTCGGTGGGGGCGGCGCTGGTCTCGGTGGTCGGCGCGTCCTGCTCGCTCTCCGGCGCGGCCGGGTCGCCGAGCTGGGTGGTCGCCGATTCCTCTTCAGAGGACAGCGACTGGGAGCCGGCACCCGGGCCTTGCGGGTCGGAACCGCCCGTGAGCGGCCCCAGCGTCTGCGCGACGGCGAAGCCGCCGGCGGTGACCGCGGTGCACGCGCCCAGGACGGCGGCGAGCGACACCAGACGGCGCCGGCGCAGCTTGGCGGGACCCGACATGATCAGGTCGTCGACCGAGGGCGGCGGGAAGGACCGGGCCGCGTCGGACTTGAAGCTCGCGAAGGCGGCCGTCACGGCGTCCTCGTCGTGCTCGGGGGGGAGCTCGGTGCTCATCGGCGGTCCTCCTTCACGGAAGGTCGGCCCGAGCCGCGCCGGTTCACCTTGGCGGTGCCGGTGGGCTTGCGCGGGCGGATGCGGATTGCCAGGGTGTCGGGGTCGGCCTTGTCCTTCGCCTTGCCTTCAGCCTTCGCCTTGCTCTTTACCTTGGACGGGGTGCCCTCGTCGGTCAGCAGGGCGGCCAGTTCGCGGCGGCCGCGGTGGAGCCACGACTTGACGGTGCCCTCCTTGGCGCCGGTCGATTCGGCGATCGCGCTGATCGGCATGTCGGCCATGTAGTGCATGACCAGGGCCTTGCGCTGCTTGGCCGGGAGGTGCTGGAGCGCCTCCACCAGGGCGACGCGGTCGGGGCTGGCGCCCGGCGCGGTCTCCGGCGGGGGCGACTTCTGGAGGAACTTGCGCGCCACCTGGTTGCGGCGGTGGCGGCTGGTGGCGAGGTTCCAGGCGACGCGGCGGATCCACGCCACGGGCTCCTCGTAGCCGCCGACCTTTTCCCAGCGCTGCCAGGCTCGCAGGAACGCCTCCTGTACGAGGTCCTGCGCCTCGGTCGCATCACCGAGGTAGGCGCACACCTGGGCAGCGAGTTCCGAGAAGTGGTTCTCGTAGAGGTCGGTGAACTCCGCCTCCGTTCGCACATCCGCTCCAGCGCAGGTAGGTGGTACAAGGGCAGCAATCGGCTCGCGGGCCGTCGGCCCGGCGGCAATCATTGTCGCGTTCGCCAGTGCGGTCAAGTGAGGCGGGGTCACTTCCTGAAGAGGGTGCACAGCCTGGAACGGGCGCTCGGGGCCGGGCGAGACCGTCTCGTGCCACGGGCACGGGTACGCGAGGGCGCGGGCTCGTGCCCGGTTCTGCCGCTGCGCGCTGGCGACGATCATTTCGCTCTGTCCTTTGCTGTGTGCACTATGGGCGCTGAGGAATCGGTTTGTCCGAGACGTCGGATTAGCAGGTCGAGACCGGTGGCGCCGGTCGGCCGACGGGGGTCGGGCCGGGGCGGTCGGGTGTCCTCAATCGTCCGTCTCGGGGAGATTCCCCTTCGTACGACAACACGCCGGTGCAATCGCTCCGGTTGCGCATCGTGGCGCATTAATTCATCCGCCCGAAAAGCGCCGGTCGCATCCCTTCCCTGGCTATAGTCCCCGGCACTATGGTTGTGACCATGGACTCCACGCTTCTGGGCGATTACGCGGCCTTCGCGGTACTGCTGGCGGCGGGATTCGCGTTCGTCGGCGCCGCGATGACGGCGAACCGACTGCTGCGCCCGAGCGCTCCCTCGCGGACGAAGGGGGAGCCGTACGAATGCGGCGTCGAGACCGAGCCTGGCCAGGAGGCGCCCAAGGCTCCCGGGTCGGGCGCGCAGGCCGGTTCCGGGGCCACCCGGACCGGGGTGGCGCCGCCGCCCAGGTCCCTGGTCGGGGCGGACTGGGCGCAGGTGCAGATCCGCTACTACGTCTACGCGTTCCTGTTCGTGCTGTTCGCGGTCGAGGCGGTGTTCCTGTTCCCGTGGGCGGCGGTGTTCGCGGGCTTCGGCGTCGCGGCGGCGGTCGAGATGGGCCTCTTCGTGACGGTGCTCGCGCTCGGCTTGGCGTATGCGTGGAGGAGAGGAGTGCTCAAGTGGCAGTGAAGCTTCCATTCCCTTCGCGCGCTGGCGATCCGGAGGGGGCCGGGGTGCTGGGGGAGCCGATCCGGTTCGTCCTCAACTGGGGCCGACGCTATTCGCTGTGGGTGTTCAATTTCGGATTGGCTTGCTGCGCAATAGAATTCATCGCCGCATCGATGAGTCGGCACGACTTCATGCGGCTCGGCGTGATCCCGTTCGCGCATTCGCCGCGCCAAGCGGACCTCATGGTCGTCTCCGGCACGGTGACCGACAAGATGGCGCCCGCCATCAAACGCCTCTACGACCAGATGCCCGAGCCGAAGTACGTGATCTCCTTCGGCGCCTGCTCCAATTCCGGTGGGCCGTACTGGGACTCGTACTGCGTTACCAAGGGCGTGGACCAGATCATCCCCGTCGACGTCTACATTCCCGGCTGCCCGCCCCGGCCCGAGGCGCTGCTCTACGGGATCGGGCAGCTGCAGAAGCAGATCGGCGACGAGCCGCTGCGGAAGCCGAGTCTGCGCGGCATGCTGCGGAGGCCCGATGCGGCCTGAGGACTGGCAGGCCCGCGTCCGCGAGGCCCTCGGGGTGGAGGAGTGCGGCGGCGACGGCCCGCGCGCGGTCGTGGACGTCGAGCCGACGCGCTGGCGCGAGTCCGTGCTGACCTGCCGCGACGACCTCGGCTGCACCTTCTTCGATTGGCTGTCGGCCGTGGACGAGGGCCCGGCCGAACCGGCGGGGGACGAGCCCGAACCGGGACCGGCAGCGCCTCAGGGCGACGAATCCGAACCGGGCCCGGTCGATGAAACGGAACCGGGCGGGCCCGCCTCGCCCCGGCCTGCACCGCCCGAACCGTTGTCCCGCATGCGGATCATCGCGCACCTGTGGTCGATCCCCGAGCGGAGCGGCGTCCTGCTGCGCACCGACCTCACGTCCGGATCGCTCGACTCGATCACCGACCTGTTCCCCGGCGCGTCCTGGCACGAGCGGGAGACGCACGAGATGTTCGGCATCGACTTCCCCGGCCACCCGGACTACCCCGACCTGGCCCCGCTGCTGCTCGCCCCCGAGTTCGAGGGGCACCCGCTCCGCAAGGACTTCGTCCTCGCGTCAAGGGTGGTCAAGCCGTGGCCGGGCGAGAAGGAACCGGGCGGCGGCCGGGCGGGAGCGAAGAAGCGAGCGCCCAAGCGTCCACCGGGGGTCCCGGAGGGCTGGGGTCGGCCCGAGGACAACGGCGCCGCCGCCGCCGATGCCGATGCCGCTGCCGATGCCGGAAACGCGCCCGGCGGCCCGGAAGCCGGTGCGCGCAAGCCGCGCGGCGTCCCCGGAACGAAACGCCCGCGCACCAACCCCGACGAGACCGGCGGTGCCGATGCTTGAGATCGCGCTTCGCCTCGGCGGCGTCCTCGCCGCGTTCCTCGTCCTCCCGCTCCTGGTCGGCCAGACCGAGCACAAACTCATGGCGCACATGCAAGGCCGCCTCGGCCCCATGCACGCCGGGCGCTTCCACGGCTGGGCCCAGCTCATCGCCGACGGCGTCAAGTTCGCCCAGAAGGAAGACCTCGTCCCCGAAGGCGCCGACAAGCCCGTCTTCAAACTCGCGCCCGCCGTCGCACTCCTGCCCTACCTGCTGGCGCTCCTGTTCATCCCGCTCGGCCCCGGCGACCTCGTCGGCTCCGCCCTCGACATGGGGCTGTTCGCGGTCCTCGCGCTCGTCGGCGTCGGCGTCCTCGCCGTCCTCATGGCCGGGTGGGCCTCGGCCAACAAGTACACGCTCATCGGCGCCCTCCGCGCCGCCGCCCAGCTCATGGCCTACGAGCTCCCGTTCGTCCTCGCCGCCGCCTCTGTCGCCATCGCCGCCGGCACCCTCAGCCTCGGCGGCATCGTCGAGGCCTGGAACCCCTGGTGGCTGCTGTGGCAGGCCCCGGCCGCGTTCGTGTTCTTCGCGGCCGGGCTGGCCGAGATCCGCCGCCCGCCGTTCGACGCGCCCATCGCGGACTCCGAGCTCGTCTTCGGCTACCTCACCGAATACGCCGGGCTGCGGTTCGCGCTGCTGCTGCTCGCCGAATACGCCGGCATCGTCGTCATCTCGGCGCTCACCACCGTCCTGTTCCTCGGCGGCTGGAAGGGTCCCGGCCCCGAATCGCTCGGCTGGCTGTGGACGCTCCTCAAGACCGGCGGACTCGCGATGGTCGTCATCTGGCTGCGGGTGGCCTGGCCGAGGCTCCGCGTCGACCAGATCCAGACCCTGTGCTGGAAGGGCCTGGTGCCGGTCGCGCTCGGCCAGCTGGTGCTCACCACCGTCGTAGCGCTGGCCATCGATTAATCTCGATCCGATCGGCGCCGGATCGCCACCAGTGCAACTAAATCGACCAGTGCCCGCGTCGAAATAACGTGGCAGGTCCAGAGCACGACACTCCCGAGCCCGCAACCAGCACGACGCTTCGCCTCCGGGCCCGCGTCCGTGCGGCGATAGGCACCGCGAAGGTCGCGGTCACCGAATCCCGGGAGGGCCGGGCGGTCAAGCGGAAACGACTGCGCCGCAAGCGTATTCGCCGCCGATTCGTCGCTCTCGGCGTAGTTCTGGCGCTCCTGGCGGGCACCGCCGTCGTGATCGCCTCCGTCTTCTACGCGCAGGTGGACCTCCCCGACGACCTGGACTCGGCGCTCTCGCAGCAGTCCACCGTGTACTACTCCGACGGCGTCACCGAGATGGCGACGCTCGGCGCCCAGGCCCGCACGTCCATAACGCTGGAGGCGATCCCCGACCACCTCCAATGGGCGCTCCTGGCCGCCGAGGACGCCAACTTCTACGGCCATCCAGGCGTGGACACCAAGGGGGTGCTGCGCGCATTGGTCACCAATCTGACCTCGGATTCGACGCAGGGCGCCTCGACGCTCACCCAGCAGTACGTCGGCCAGGTCGCCGACATTCGCGGCGACGGCTCCTACCTGCGTAAGGCCCGCGAGGCCGCGATGGCCATGAAGCTGGAGGAGCGCTACACCAAGGACGAGATCCTCACCCACTACCTGAACCTCGTCTACTTCGGACGGGGCGCGTACGGGGTCGAGGCCGCCGCCGACGCCTTCTTCGGGGTCGGGGCGTCCGAGCTCGACGTGGCCCAGTCGGCGCTGCTGGTCGCCCAGATCAAGTCGCCCGACGGCGCCTACGACCCGCGCGACCCGCTCGGCATCGGCGGCACGACCGAGGCGCTGACCGATCGTTGGAACTACGTGCTCGACGAGATGGTCGCGATCGACCGCCTCGAACCGGCCGAGCGCGCGGAGCTCACCGAACTGCCCGAGACCGTCGACCCGGCCCAGGCCGAGACCGGCGCGACCGAGCCGACCGGGTTCATCTCCCACGGCAGGGTCCTGCGCGAGCTGGGTGATGCAGGGATCTCCACCGACGAGGTGTTGCGCGGCGGCCTGTCGATCACCACCACCATCGACGCCGAACTCCAGGACCTGGTCCTGGACGGCACCGAGATCCGCACCGTCGCGGACGAGGACGAGCACCTGGCGGCGGCGACGGCCGCCGTCGAACCGGGCACCGGCCGGGTCCTGGCCTACTACGGCGGCGAGAACGGGGCCGGGCTCGACGGGGCCGGCGCCGTCGGCCACCGGCCGGGCACCTCTTTCAATATCGTCACCGCGACCGCCGCCGCCACGGCCGGCATCTCCACCTGGGAGGAGACCTTCGACGGCTCCTCACCGCAGACCTTCGAGACCTACACCGACGAGGACGGAAAACCGATCGAGCTCACCAATACGGGAGGGGCCTCCGATTCCTCGATCACGCTGGGCGACGCCGTCAGCCAGAAACTGGACACTCCGATCTACGCCGTCAGCGAGATGATCGGCGGCTACGAGGTGGCGCGGACGGCAGCCGCACTGGGCGTCGACCAGGTGTGGGACCCGCACGACGTGGACGAGGACGGCGTCATGGCCAGGCTGCCGCTGAGCGAGCCGGGCCACGAATACGCCCCTGACCTCGGGATTGGCGCCTACCCGGTGACGGTCCTCGACCAGGCCACGGTCTACGCGACCCTGGCCGCCGGCGGGATCCGTGCCGAGCCGTACTTCGTGGAGCGGGTAGAAGGCCCGGACGGCGAGGTCTACCGGGCCGAACAGCAAGTCGAACGGACGGTGGACGAGTTCCTCGCCATGGACGCGGCAGTGTCGATGTACGACTGGGAGCCCGAAACCGAAGCGGAGTCCGCGCGGGAGTTCCTGCCGACCAATGCCTCACCGACCTGGTACGCCGGCTACGACCCGGCCCTGTCGGTCGCGGTGTGGGCCGGAGACGAACGCAAGGAGGGCGACGGCACCTCGCCCGAGGGCACGCTCGCGGAGTCGATCTGGTGGGACCTCATGAACTCCAGGCCCGACCGCTACAAGGCCTGGATCGCGGAAGAGGAGGCCATGAGAGAGACGGAGGGAGACTTTCCCGGCGAGGGTGATCCGTCGCTGGATCCGGCGGAAGACGAACCGGCGGAGTTGGACGAGGCTGAAGCCGAGTCCGAGGCGGACGACGTCCCGACCGACTAGGACGCCGGCCACTGGGGCCGTCAAGCCGCCTTGGACTCCGACGACTTCGCAGCGGAGGAAGAGGACGAGCTCGAAGCTGAGCTCTTCGACTCCGCGGGCTGCTTCGGCTCGGACTTGGCCGGGCCGTTCTGGGAGCCGTTGGAGCTGAGCGAGCTGGAGTTCGTGGACCGCGAGTCGGTCCGGTAGAAGCCGCTGCCCTTGAAGGTCACGCCGACGTTCCCGAAGACCTTCCGCAGACTGCCCTTGACCTCGCAGGTCGGGCAGTCGGTCAGACGCGCTTCCGAGAACTCCTGGTGCTTGTCGAACTCAAAACCGCACTCCTTGCAGCGGTATTCGTAGACGGGCACGTCCTACCTCCAGCGGAAACTCAATGAGGGGTCACGCTCAGACCCCGATCGACATTAGCAGTCAACGCCCTGGACTGCTAATTCCATCCCGTGTAGGCGTGAGCACTGCCCCACAACGAGAAGGCCGCCGGGCGCGGCGAGGCCGGTGACCCGCAGCAGTGACCCGCAGCAGTGACCCGCAGCAGTGACCGGCGGCGGTGACGCTGGCGGTGACCCGTGGCGGTGGTGATGGCGATGGCCGGTACCCGGCGCCCTCATCACACCGGGATGAAACCGCCCGATGGCGTCACCACGCCGGTGACGGACCGGTCGTGGGCCTCGGCCGGGACCACCTCGCCGAACTCGCCATCGCGAAGCAGCGCGATCACCGGCGTCCCGGGCGCGATCCGGGCCAGCGCCCGGTCGTACGAACCGCCGCCGCGACCCAGCCGCGTCCCGCCATGTGAGACGGCCAGGGCGGGGACGAGGACGGCGTCGGCGCGCGCGATGGCGTCGGTCCCGTCGCAGGCGGCGACCTCCTCGGTGCCCCGCGGACCGGTCATGGCCAGTCCCGCGATGGCGATGGCGCCGGTGTCGCCGTCGCCCGATCCACCCGCAGTGGCCGCAGGTGCTTGCGGTGCAAGGGATCCCAATGTGGTCCAGTCAAGATCATTGTCCGGCAGTACGACCGGCAGAATGACCTTGTAGATCTCCGAGAGCCGTTCGGGCAGTTCGGGATTGAGGGTCGCCCCGGGCTCGGCGCCGAAGGGCCGGTAGGCTGCGACGACGGCGCCCTCGTCGAGCGAATCGCTCAACAAGTCCCGCAAGGCATTCCACGTTGAGCGGTCCGCCTCCGCCCGCTCGGCGGGCGACAGGCTTTTGCGGTGTTTTAGCAGCTCAGCGCGGAGGGTGGGCTTGTTGTGGGGCACGGTAATCTCCTCTATTGTTGCAACTGACCTGGTTAGCTTCACCCGAATGGATGATATAACTCATCCTTTCGGGTAGATCTTCTTCAAACCCCATGCCATGTCGTGTCGATTCAGTAGCTCTAGGTAGTCTTCTAGGGAGTGAACTTGAGGGGGCTTCGGTGTCGCTGCGCTCACGGCTCACCACGGCGTTCCTCGTCGTCGTGCTGGGGCCGGTATTGGTGGGGGCCGTCTTCGTCGCTGCCATCATGTCCCATCTAGCGGACTCTCGGGGCGAAGCGCTGGCCGACTCCGCAGTGACGATGGTCGATTCGACCCTGGGCACCATCTGCGAGCGCATCCAGGCCTCCGCCGCGGCGGTGGCCCTCAACTACCGTAGCGGCGGCGAGTCGAACGCCGTGGAGATGGCCGAACTCGTCGTAGACCGCGCCGTGGTCGACGGCGTCGTCTTCTCCAGTCTCGAAGAGGCCGGAGGCGCCGCCTCCGGCCGCGACATCGGCGCCAACGCCCCCGCGGGCGCCTGGGTCGACTGCGGGGAGACCACCGGACAGGCGGCCGCCGGGTCGATCGTGGCGCTCGGCGCCCAGGCCGAGGTCCAGAACCCCGACGGCACCATCGAGACCTTCAGCGCCTTCCGCGTGGTCGACCAGAACTTCCTGGCCGCGATCGCCCGCGCCGCCGACGCCGACCTGATCCTCCAGGACGGGCGCGGCCTGCCCATCCAGGTCGGCAGCTCCGACGCCGGCCGCTGGGCCTTCACCTCCGCGTTCCTGCCGCTGAGCATCGGCACCGCCTCCACCGACGTCACCCCCATGTACTGGACGCTCGCGGCCATGGTCACCGCCTCGGCGGCCTGCGCCATCGGCCTGGCCGCCTGGCTCTCGCGATCCACCACCCGGCCGCTCGCCGAACTCGCCGGCGCCGCCGAACGCGTCAGCGACGGCGACCTGGACGTGCGGGTTCCCGTGCACGGCAAGGACGAGGTCGCCAACCTGGCGCTCGCGTTCAACCGGATGACCGCCCAGACTCAGGCATACGTCCAGGCCCTGACGGCCTCCAGAGACCAGATGCGGGGCCAGCTCGGCCGTCTCGGGCAGACCCTCACCGCCACGCTCGACCTCGACCGGATCCTGGAGGTCATTCTCGACACCGCGATGGTCACCGCCGGAGCCGAGGCCGGCGTCATCATGCTGGTCGACGTCGATGACACCGACCAGCTCGGCCAGCGCGCCGGCGACGGCAACCTCGGTATCGACCAGCCCGCGTCGATCCGCCTGGGCGAGGGCATCATCGGCTCGATCGCCGCCGCCGGGGAACCGGTCCACGGACGCATCGTTGACGGCAAGTTCGGCGAGTGGCACCGCGCGCCGACCGAACCGATCGCCCGCTGCATGGTCGCCGTCCCCTTCCGTGGCAGGAAGGTCGAGGAGGCCGAGCACCCGGGCCGCCGCGGCACCCCCGAGGACCACACCGCACCCGGCGCCCCCGGCCACGACGGCGGCGTCCTGGGCGTCCTGGTGGTCTACAACCGCATCGCCGGGCACGACTTCGAGGCCGGCGACGTCGACACGCTCGGCACCTTCGCCGGGCAGGCCGCCGTCGCCGTCGAGAACGTCCTCCTGCACCGCCAGGCCCAGCGCCTGAGCCTCACCGACCCGCTCACCGGCCTGTGGAACTACCGCTTCATGCAGACCTCGCTGCGGCGCGAGGCCGAGCGGTCGCGCCGTTACCAGCGGCCCTCGGCGCTGCTCGCGATCGACCTCGACCGGTTCAAGAAGGTCAACGACACCTACGGGCACCCCGTCGGCGACCAGGTCCTCATCGAGCTGGCCCGCCGCATCACCGGCCAGATCCGCGAGGTCGACCTGGCCTTCCGCCACGGCGGCGAGGAATTCATGGTGCTGCTGCCCGAGACCGACGCCGCCGGGGCGGAAGTCGTGGCGGAGCGGCTCGGCCGGGCCGTCTCCAGCCGGCCGTTCAAGGTCAACGACTCCGTCGGCGGGCTCGAACTGCGCGTCACCGTCTCGCTGGGCATCGCCGTCCTCGGCGAGCACGCCGACACCGCCACCGGCATCGTGGCCGCCGCCGACGAGGCCCTCTACGCCGCCAAGGCGGCCGGCCGCAACACCTGGAAGGTCGCCGCCTGAACACCCAGCGGCGTCACCTGGGCACCTCCCGCCCCGGAGACCATATTGCCTCGGGTGGCGAACACCCCACGCTGTGTGTGCACGATACCCTCGCGGTATGTCTCAAACCTCGCCTCGCGCCACCAAGGCCGTGATCCCCGCAGCCGGTTTCGCCACCCGCTTCCTGCCGGTCACCAAGGCCGTCCCGAAGGAACTGCTCCCCATCGTCGACAAGCCCGTTCTCCAGTACATCGTGGAGGAAGCGGCCGCCGCCAAGCTCGATGACGTCACCCTCGTGACCGCCCCCGGCAAGGACGCCATGGTCGACTACTTCGACGCCCGCGCCGACCTCGACAACGCCCTCAAGGCCAAGGGCAAGGACGCCATGCTCGCCGCCGTCAAGGCCCCCGAGGAGATCGCCGAGATCACCGCGATCCGCCAAGGCGGCGCCAAGGGCCTCGGCCACGCCGTCGGCCGCGCCTCCGCCCACGTCGGCTCCGAGTCCTTCGCCGTTCTCCTCGGCGACGAGTTCTACCCCGTCGAGGACAAGCTCCTGCCGCGCATGATCGACCTCCAGGCCGAGACCGGTGGCATCGTCCTGGCGCTCCTGGAAGTCCCCAGAGAGGACGTCACCCGGTACGGCGTCGCCGCCGTCAGCCCCACCGACGTCGAGGACATCGTCGAAGTCACCGGCCTCGTGGAGAAGCCCGACGTCGAAGACGCGCCGAGCAACCTCATCCTCATCGGGCGATATGTCCTACCCGGATCCATCTTCCCCGTCATCGCCGAGACCGGACCTGGACGAGGCGGCGAAATCCAACTCACCGACGCCATGGACACCATGCGCGCCAACGGAACCCCCGTCCACGGCGTCGTCTTCCGCGGCCGCCGCTACGACACCGGCGAACCCGCCGCATATCTGCAGACACTCGTCGAACTCGCCTCCGAGAGGGATGACTTGCCCGGCTTCAACGCCTGGTTGCGCGAATTCAGTGCAAGACTCTAGGGACGGCGGCAAGACCAGCACACATCGAACGGGGGGCTGAGCAGTGACGGGGACCGGCGAGGCGACGCCATTGGCGGACTTCCTGTCGAAGGCGCTGGCCACTGTCCGGCCCCTCCCCCCGGTCGATGTCGACATGACCCAGTCGACCGGCTCGGTCCTGGCCGAGAACGTCACCAACCCCGGCCCCCTCCCCGCCTTCGACTACGCCGCCATCGACGGCTACGCCGCCAGCGCCGACGACCTCTCCGGGGCCAGCCCCGAGCGCGGCATCGGCATCAAGGTCCTCGGCGACCTCTCCGCCTCCTCGTGGCGGCCGGTCCGGCTCGTCAAGGGCACCTGCTTCTCCGTGGCCGCCGGGGCGCCGCTGCCGGTCGGCGCGGACATCGTGGTGCCGTTGGCGTGGACCGACGAGGGCATGGCGACCGTCGAGGTCCGCCAGGTGCCGCGTCGCGGGCACGGCGTGCGCCGCATGGGAAGTGAGCGCACCTCGGGCGAGATCCTCGCCCACGAGGGCCGCCGCGTCACCCCGCAGCTCATCGCGCTCCTCGCCGCGGCGGGCGTCGCCGATGTGGTCGTGCGGCCCACGCCGCGGGTCGTCGTCATCGCCACGGGGGACGAACTGGTCGACACCGGCCGTCCCTCCCAGCCCGGGCAGCTCATCGACGTCAACTCCCACCTCGTCACCGCCGCCGCCTCCGAGGCCGGCGCCCACGCCTACCGCGTCGGCATCTGCGACGACGAGCCCGACGCGCTCCGCACCGTCCTGGACGACCAGATCCTCCGCGCCGACCTCGTCATCACCACCGGCGGCACCGGTACGGGCCCCGGCGACATGGTGCGCCGCACGCTCTCTCGCGACGGCGCGGTCGCCTTCGACCCCGTCGCGGTCTACCTGTGCGAGACGATGGGCTTCGGCACGATCGGGCCCGAGGAGGTCCCCGTCGTGTGCCTTCCCGGCGACCCCGTCGCCGCCATGGTGGCCTTCGAGGTGATCGCCCGGCCGCTCATACAGCGCCTCGCCGGAGCGGAGCCGGTCTTCCGGCCCAGTGTGCGCGCCAACCTGACCGAGCCCGTATCCTCACCGAACGGACTCCGCGAATTCAGGCCCGTCCGCGTCGCCGAGCGGCGCGGTGGCGGCTACACCGTCGCTCCACTGGGACCGACCTCCTACACGCTCACCGGCCTCGCCGAAGCCACCGGATTGATGACCATCGGGGAGAACGCCACCCGAGTGCCCGCCGGCTCGACCGTCGACGTGCTGCTGCTGGACCGGAACCGATGAACCTGGATCAATGACACAGCCGCAAGACGAACAGCTTTTGGACCCGCTTACATGACCATTTCCAACCCCGGCTGGCCGGTGAACCTCCGCCACGGCGACGTCAGCGTCAGGCCGTTCCACCGCTCCGATGCGAAGCGCTGGTCCGAATTGCGACGCTCGAACGAGGCGTGGCTCGCCCCTTGGGAACCCGGCACCGGCACCACGTGGAGCGAGGCGCATTCGCCCGCCGCGTTCCGTTCGATGCTGCGCAGTCTCAAACGCTCCATCAAGGACGGGACGAGTTGGCCGCTGGCGGTGTGCTGGAAGGGCGAGTTGGTCGGGGCGATGACCGTCGGCAATATCGTGCGGCGCGCCTTCGGTTCGGCTTACGCGGGTTATTGGATCGATCGCGGGCATGCCGGGAAGAACATCACGGCGACCGCTCTGGCGCTGGTGATCGACTATGCGTTGACGGTGGGGCGGCTGCACCGCATCGAGGTGAACATCCGGCCCGAGAACGGGCCGTCGAACCGGGTGGCCGAGAAGTTGGCGCTGCGCCGGGAGGGCCTGCACAAGCGGTACCTGTACATCGACGGGGACTGGCGCGACCACTACGGGTACGCCGTCACCGCCGAGGAGATCGCGAATGAGCGCCTGATCGACCGCATGGAGCGCTTGAAGCGGGCCGAGACCAACCACTGAGGCCGCCGCATGGAGCGCTTGAAGCGGGGCGAAGGCAACCAGTGATCCAACCACTGAGGCCAGGTCGGAGTACTCGCGCGAAAATTGATTGATTTTGGCAACCAATTTGGTTGCCAAAGTCATGCGATTTTTTTAAGAGGTCCGGGATCACCCGTCTACAGGTTCCGGTCGGTCAGGATGATCGGCTCGCCTTCGGTGATCGCGATGGTGTGCTCCATGTGGGCGCCTCTGGATCCGTCGGCGCTGCGCAGGGTCCAACCGTCGGAGTCGAAGATGATCTCGTCGGTCGTGTGGAGGAACCACGGCTCGATGGCGATGACCAGGCCCGGCTTGAGGCGCATGCCGCGTCCGGGGCGCCCGTCATTGGGAATGTGCGGGTCGCCGTGCATCTCGCGGCCGACGCCGTGCCCGCCGAACTGGGTGTTGATGCCCAGCCCCGCGTCGCGGGCGACGGTGGCGATGGCGTGGGAGATGTCGCCGATCTTATTGCCCTCCACCGCGGCCGCGATCCCCGCTTCCAGCGCGCGGGTGGCGGTGTCGATGAGTTTCAGGTCCTCCTCACGGGGAGTCCCGACGACCACGCTGACGGCCGAGTCGGCGACCCAGCCGTTCACGTTGACGGCGAAGTCGAGGCTGAGCAGGTCCCCGTCGCGAAGCTTGTAGTTGTGGGGCAGGCCGTGCAGGACCGCGTCATTGACCGAGGTGCACAGGACCTTCCCGAACGGGCTGCCGCCGAAGGACGGGTGGTAGTCCACATAGCAGGAGGTGGCGCCGGCCTCCTTGATGCGGCGGGCGGCCAGCTCGTCGAGCTCCAGCAGGTTCATGCCGACCTTCGCGGTGGCGGCGAGTTCGGTCAGGGTCTCAGCCACGAAGCGGCCGGCCGGGCGCATCTGCTCGATCTCGGTGGGGGAGTACAGCTCGATCATGCGTCGACAGTAACCGATAATGAAAGTCATCGGATGATCCCTTCATGATGCGCGTCACCTGCGTCATCGTTCGACGATCCGCCCGGTCGGAGCCGGGTTAGGCTCTGGCCGTGGATCCCGCGACACAACTCCCGACCGTAGGCATGATCGGTGCCGGCCAGCTCGCCCGCATGACACACCAGGCCGCCATAGCCCTTGGCCAGAGCCTGAAGGTGCTCGCCGCGGACCCGGCCGAGAGCGCCGCCGTCGTCACCCCGGCCGTGACGCTGGGCGACTACCGCGACGCCGCCGACCTGCTCGCGTTCGCCCGCGACTGCACGGTCGTCACCTTCGACCACGAGCACGTTCCGCAGGAGGCGCTGAAGGCGCTCGTCGCCGACGGCGTCGACGTCCAGCCCCGGCCCGAGGCGCTGCGCTTCGCCCAGGACAAGCAGGCCATGCGCGAACGCATGGGCTCGCTCGGGTTGACGCAGCCGCGTTGGGCGCCGGTCGATTCGATCTCGGACGTGGAGGCCTTCGGGCTGCCGTGCGTGCTCAAGGCCGTCTCCGGGGGTTACGACGGCAAGGGCGTGTGGATGATCGACGAGCCGGGCCAGGCCCAGGCCGTCCTCGCCTCCGGCATCCGGCTCATCGCCGAGGAGCGGATGCCGCTCCAGCGCGAACTCGCGATCCAGATCGCGCGCTCGCCGCGCGGCGAGACCGCCCTCTACCCGGTGGTGGAGACCGTCCAGACCGCCGGCATCTGCACCGAGGTCGTGGCGCCCGCTCCGCACCTGGACGAGGCGGTCGCCGAGGCCGCCCGCGGTATAGCCCTGACCGTCGCGAACGACCTCGACGTGTGCGGGATGCTCGCCGTCGAGCTCTTCCAAACGTCGAAGGGGTTGTTCGTCAACGAGCTGGCGATGCGGGCCCACAACTCCGGGCACTGGAGCATCGAGGGCGCCCGCACCAGCCAGTTCGAGCAGCACCTGCGGGCGGTCCTGGACTACCCGCTCGGTTCCACCGAGACGGCCGCGCCGTACACGGTGATGGCCAACGTCCTCGGCGGCGAATCGGGCGGCCCCCGCCTGGACGAACGCCTCCAGCAGCTCCTCGCCGAGGACCCGGGCGCCCACGTCCACCTCTACGGCAAGGCCGTCCGCCCCGGCCGCAAGATCGGGCACGTCACCGTCTGCGGCGACGACGTGGACAACCTCCGCCGCCGCGCCGCCAGGGCCGCGCAATGGCTCACCGAGGGCAAATAGCTCGGGCAGCGGACCGCCGGCGACGAGATCTGAAAGTAGGCTGAGGTCATGGCAGACAAGACACGCGCCCGCGTAGGCGTCATCATGGGCTCCGACTCCGACTGGCCCGTAATGGAAGCCGCGGTCCAGGCGCTCGACGATTTCGACATCCCCCACGAAGTCAGGGTGGTCTCGGCCCACCGCACCCCTCACGCAATGCTCGCCTACGCCGACTCCGCCGCCTCTCGCGGCCTCCAGGTGATCATCGCCGGAGCCGGAGGGGCCGCCCACCTCCCCGGCATGGTCGCCAGCTCGACCCCGCTGCCGGTCATCGGTGTTCCGGTGCCGCTGAAGTACCTCGACGGCATGGACTCCCTGCTGTCCATCGTGCAGATGCCCGCCGGAATCCCGGTCGCGACGGTCTCGGTCGGAGGAGCACGCAACGCCGGCCTCCTCGCGGTGAGGATCCTCGGAGCCACCGACGAGGCCCTGCGGGACAAGCTCTCCAACTACCACGTGGACCTGGAACGCATGGTCGCGGAGAAGGACTCCAACCTCCGCTACAAGATCGCCCACCCCGAAAAATAATGGCGGCCAAGGCGACCGCCCTCTAGCCTCGGGGCATGTCCGAAGTCGAACTGCACCCCACCGGTGGATACGAGCACGTGACGATCGTGGAGGCGGGTCGGCAGGCGCTGCTGGCCGGCCAGTGCCCGGTCGATCTCCAGGAGAAGGTCGTCGGCGTCGGCGACCTGGAACGCCAGATCGAGCAGGTCGCGGCGAACTGCCTGGCCGCACTGCGATCGGTGGACGCGAAGCCGGAGGACGTGGTCCGCTCGGTGGTCTACGTCGTCAGCGCCGAGAGCAACACGGTCGGCGGCGCCTGGCACCGACTCGCCGAACACCCCGAACTGGGCCCGGCCTTCAAGGCGGCCAGCACGGTCCTGGGAGTGACCGCCCTCGGCTACCCCGACCAACTCATCGAGGTCGACCTGACCGCCCGCCTGCCGGAAGCGGGGCTGTCGCAAACACGACAGTAGGACAGATTTTTCTCTTCTGGCCGTGACCCTGTCGCGCCTGGCTCCGTTATCACTGGCGAACAAGTTTCGTCCGTAGATAGAAGGGGCGGTCGACAATGATGAGTGATGTATCGAGCTGGTGGTCAGAGGTAGAGTTGCCATGACCAAGAGCATGAAGCGCCGGGACGTCGAACGAGCGCTCCGGTGGGCAGACTGTAAGCCGAGGACGGATTCTGGGCGCGGACCCCACGAAAAATGGGATTGCCCATGTGGTGCGCACACGGCCAACCTACCGAGACACCGCGAGGTGTCACCAGGCGTGGTGTCAGATCTCGTGAAGCGGCTGCAGTGTCTTCCGAAGGGATGGTTGCGATGACGTACAAGGTCACGGCGAAGGCCTGGGAACACGGCTGGGAGCTGCACATCGAAGGCATCGGGGTCACGCAGTCCGAAGGCTTCGAAGATGCCGAGGCGATGGTGCGGGATTACCTCGAACTCGATGGGCTCGACAGCGCCTCCCCGATCGACATTACCTTCGAATTCCGCGGAAGCGACAGCCTCCAGGCCGCTTAGCAGAACAGGCGATGTGGTCGCCCGCCTGCCATAATCGGGCCATGGCCCGACGTTCCCGCAAACCTCAGCAGCCGCGATCCGCACCACGGCAATGCCCGTGCGGCAGTGGACGCGCCTACGCCGAATGCTGTGGGCCGCTGCACGCCGGGGAGGGTCGGGCCGCGAGTGCGGAGGCGTTGATGCGGTCGCGGTACAGCGCGTTCGCGCTCGGCGATGTGCCGTACCTGCTGCGGACGTGGCACCCCGACACTCGGCCCGGCGAGCTGGAACTGGACGGCACCCGAATCTGGACCGGCCTGGAAATCCTCGCCACGACCGGCGGCTCCGCCTTCCACACCGAGGGCACCGTCGAGTTCCGGGCCGGTTTCCGAGACGTGGACGGCCCCGGTGTCCAGAGCGAGACCAGCTTCTTTCACCGAGTGGACGGCGCCTGGCTGTACCACTCGGGTGAAACGGATTAGTGCGAGAACGCCGTCTCGTCGCAGAGGATCGCCACGTGGTCGTCTCCCACTCGAGTCGCCACCAGCGTCGCCGTATTGGGGCCCTTGAGTTTGAGCTGCTTTCGCAGCTGCGCCGGGTCGATGCCCGTGCCTCTTTGCTTGATGGTGAGGCTGCCGATGCCCCGGTCCGACAGCAGCGCCCTGAGTTTCTTCGGGTGCAGCGGCCAGACCTCCTCCACCTTCCACGCCCTCGCGAACGTGCTCTCCTGCAAGGTGTCCGAGTACAGGTAGGCGATGGTCTCGTGGGCGGTGTGGGCTCCCAGGTCCTGGGCCAGCTCGGCCACCAGGCCCGCCCTGATCACCGCGCCGTCCGGCTCGTAGAGGTACGCCGCCATCTCGCCGACCTCGGCCCGGTTCGCTCCGCTGCCGCTCAGCTCGTGCCACTCGCCCTGCCTGCAGACGCTCGCCCGGCGCCGCACCTGCGCGGCCTCGCCCAGCCACAGGCACGCCTCGACCACGTCCCGGTCCACCGAGACCCATTCGGCCTCCGCGCCGTCCGGGATCCAGGCGTGCTTGATCCCCGGACCCAGCTTGATCGCCGCGTACCGGATGTCCGCCAAGCGATCCAAGAGCAGGTCGAGCGGCGGGGAGTACTCGGCCGGGTTGAACGCCCGCGTCCCGCCGCCCCGGCGGGCCGGGTCCGCGAAGACCGCTCCGTTCAGCGGCGTCTCCAGTGCGTCGCCCACCTCGACCTCGACGGCCAGCCCCATTGCGTCGGCGTTCGCCCTCGCGATCGCGGCCGTTTCCGCGTCCGCGTCGATCGCCTTGACTTCGAGGCCCGCGTTCGCGAAGGCCAGCGCGTCGGTGCCGATCCCGCAGCACAGATCGAGGACCCCGCTCACCTGCCCCGCGAACCTGGCCGCCCTGCGCTCCGCCACCACCCATCTGGTGGCCTGCTCCAGGCCCGGCCTGGTGAAGTAGAGGTCCTCGGCCCGGTCGCCGAATTTGGTCTCGGCCTTTCGCCGCAGGTCGGCCAGGGTCAGGGCCGCCGCGGCCAGGTCCGGTTCGATGCCGGCCCTGCGGAGGGTCATCGGGGCGCGGTCGCCGTCGTCCCGGATGGCCGCGGCCGCGGTGCGTTGGAGTTCCGGGTCGTTTCGCAGCTGGGCGAGGAGGCTCTGATCCACCTCCCCATCCTTCCGCACGCTTGGCTCCGAGGGGAGTCGACCGTCGCGCGGCGGAGACGGGTTCGGGTGGCGGTGGGCGACGGGCCGTGACTTACAGAACCCAGGCATTGACGCCTTCACCTGGGCGAACTAACTTCGTCCTTAGCACTCGCAGTCCTAGATTGCTAAGCGCTATGATCGGATTGGCACTCTCACCTGGAGAGTGCCAATAGCCACGGGCCGGTGCCTCGGCACCCGCGACGACGAGACCCGCGCTGTAGTGGCGGTTTGCAAACCTGAACGTTCGGCTCGCCGGTTCTTCCGGGGGCCAGGATACGAGGAGAAAACCAAGTGAGCAAGGCTGCTATCCGGCCGCTGGGCGACCGCATCGTCGTCCAGGCCAACGAGGCTGAGACCACCACCGCTTCCGGCATCGTCATCCCCGACACCGCCAAGGAGAAGCCCCAGGAAGGCACCGTCCTGGCCGTGGGCCCGGGCACCTTCGACGACAAGGGCAACCGCATCCCGGTCGACGTCAACGTCGGCGACGTGGTCATCTACTCCAAGTACGGTGGCACCGAGGTCAAGTACAGCGGCGAAGAGTACCTGGTGCTCTCGTCCCGCGACGTTCTCGCGGTCGTCGAGCAGTAGACGCCCCGGGCCCCGCCATTCGAGCCGCCTCGCGGCCCGACCGGGTCGGGGCCCTTCCGTCTACTTCGCTCGACCCTAGAAGGGAAAGCCATGTCGAAGATTCTGAACTTCGCCGAGGAGGCGCGGGCCAACCTGCTCCACGGCGTCGACCAACTCGCTGACACCGTCAAGGTCACGCTCGGCCCGAAGGGCCGCAACGTGGTCCTGGACCGCTCCTACGGCGCGCCGATCATCACCAATGACGGCGTCACCATCGCCAAGGAGATCGAGCTCGACGACCCCTACGCGAACCTGGGTGCGCAGCTGGTCAAAGAGGTCGCCACCAAGACCAACGACGTGGCCGGCGATGGAACCACCACCGCCACGGTCCTGGCCCAGAAGATGAGCCGGGCCGGGGTCAAGGCGGTCACCGCCGGGGCCAACCCGGTCGCGATCCGCAAGGGCATCGAGGCCGCGACGCAGGCCGTCTCCGACGAGCTGCTGAACCAGGCCATCGAGGTGTCCGGGCACGAGCTGATCGCGCAGGTCGCCTCGGTCTCGGCGCAGGACCCGGAGATCGGCGAGCTCATCGCGAAGGCGATGGACACCGTCGGCACCGACGGCGTCATCTCGATCGAGGACGGCTCCAGCCTGGAGACCGTGCTCGAGGTGACCGAGGGCATGCAGTTCGACAAGGGATTCATCTCGCCGAACTTCATCACCGACCAGGACCTGCGCCAGACGGTCTTCGAAGACCCCTACATCCTCATCGCCAACAGCAAGATCTCCTCGATCGAGGACCTGCTGCCGGTGCTGGAGAAGGTCATCGAGACCTCCAAGCCGCTCCTGATCATCGCCGAGGACGTCGAGGGCCAGGCCCTGGCGACCATGTCGGTGAACGCGCTGCGCGGCACCCTGAAGGTCTGCGCCGTCAAGGCCCCGGCCTTCGGTGACCGCCGCAAGGCGATCATGGGCGACATCGCGGCCCTGACGGGCGCCGAGGTCATCTCCTCGGAGATCGGCCTCGACCTCAAGCAGGCCGACATCTCGCACCTGGGTTCGGCCCGCCGCGTCACCGTCTCCAAGGACGCCACCACGATCGTGGATGGTGCCGGAGCCGGGGACGAGGTCGCCGCTCGGATCTCGCAGATCAAGAAGCAGGCCGAGCAGACCGATTCGTCGTGGGACCGCGAGAAGCTCGAAGAGCGCCTCGCGAAGCTCTCCGGCGGCGTCGCGGTCATCCAGGTCGGCGCGGCCACCGAGGTCGAGCTGAAGGAGCGCAAGCACCGCATCGAGGACGCGGTCAACGCGACCAAGGCCGCGGTGGAAGAGGGCGTCGTCGTCGGTGGCGGCGCGGCTCTGGTGCACGCGATCCCCGTCCTGGAGAAGGTCGAACTGGACGACCCGGAGGCCCGCGTGGGCCTGCGGATCGTCGCGGAGTCCCTCACCGAGCCGCTGCGTCGCATCGCGATCAACGCGGGCGGACGCGGTGAGGTCATCGTGGACACCGTCCAGGGCAAGGGCTGGCGCGAGGGCTGGAACGCGGCGACGGACGTCTACGAGGACCTGGTCTCCGTGGGCATCGTCGACCCGGTCAAGGTCACCCGCAATGCGCTGCTGAACGCCGGTTCGATCGTCGGCATGCTGCTGACGACCGAGGTGACGATCGTGGAAAAGCCCGAGGAGGACGAGGATGAGGCCGGTCACGGCCACAGCCACGGCCACGGGCACTCCCACCAGCACGGTCCGGGCTTCTAACCCGAACCGCCGCTAGGCAATACGGTAGGTCTGACTAGCCGTACGACGGGCCGCCCGCCTCCATCACTTGTGGAGGCGGGCGGCCCTTTCGTTTTGCCCGCGTTCTGGCGCTGACACGGAAGTGTCAATATTCCGACAGTTTGTCGCGATGCTGTCGGGAACCCGATAGTCTTCAAGAGCCTTCGCGGCCTTTGGGGATCGGAGCCGCGAAGGCACTTTTTCTTTCCTGTGGACGTTCGACTCGAATTCGACACGGATTCGACTCCGTCCCGGCTCAGCCTCTGATAAGTCCCTGCTGTACCTCCCTGATCAGTCCCTGCCGTGCCTCTCTGATCAGTCCCTGCTGTGCCTCTTCGATCAGTCCCTGATCTGCAACTCCCGCAAGCGATTCAATGCCGCCGCCACTTCATAGCGGCGCGGCAGCGCCAGGTCGATGTCGCGGATGTTCGAAAGCTTCGCCACCCCGCCCTCGCCCAGTTCGGACTCCAGCCGATCGAGTGCCTCTCTGACGGTGGCCTTCCCGTCGATCCAGCCAAGGCGAACGGCCGCTTCAATGGCCAGCCCGATCCCGGTGGTCATGGAGACGTCGGTGATCTGCTCGACCGAGCGGACGTCCACGTCGGATTCGCCGAAACGCAGCCCGTCGGTCCCGTCCGCCTTGATCTTCTGCTTGCCCCGGGAGAGCGCCGACACCGAGCCGGGGTCGATGACCCGTTCGCGCGGCAGGCGGAACGCGTCCGCCTCGGCCACCCGTCCGGTCGGCTTGGCCGCCAGGGACTTCGCGCGCTCGGTAACGTCCTCGGGGTGGTAGGCGTCCATCATGACGACCCGGTCCGCTACGTCCATGTAATCGCCCGAGCCGCCCATGACCAGCACGATGCTCACCGCGTGGTCGTCGGCCATCGAGCGCACCAGGTCCACCAGCGGGGTCAGCGGCTCGCGGTCCTTCGCCACTAGCTCCTGCATCCGCGCGTCGCGGATCATCAGGTTGGTGGCGGCGGTGTCCTCGTCAATGAGCAGGACCCGCGAACCGGCCTCGAGCGATTCCACGATCGCGGCCGCCTGCGAGGTCGAACCGGACGCGTTCTCGGTGGTGAAGCGTGCCGTGTCGTCCCCCGACGGCAGGTGATCGACGAAGGCGTGCACGTCCACCGCGGTGACCGCCCTGCCGTCCTCGGCGCGGATCTTCATCGCCGAGGAATCGCACACGACCAGGTCCCGGCCGTCGCCGGGGATGTGGTCCCAGACCCCGGACTCCAAGGCCCGCAACAGGGTCGACTTCCCGTGGAAGCCGCCGCCGACGATCAGCGTGACGCCCGGGCCGACCCCCATGCCCCGCACCGGTCCCGCGTGCGGCAGATCCATGGTCACGGCCATCGACTCGGGGCTGGCGAACGGCACCCCGCCGGCCAACGGCCGATCGTCCACGCCGGACTTTCGAGCGAGCATCGAGTCGTCGGCGACGAAACCGATCAGCCCCGCCTCGGCCACCTTCTCCCGCAGCGCCGCCACATCGTCGGCGTGCCGGACCCACTTCCACGCCTCCGCTTCGGCGACGGCGAGCGCCTCATCGGCCGCGCCGGGCAGTTCCTCGCACAGCAGCCGCGCCGCCTCCCGACCGGCGATCCGGCGCCCCCGGCCCGGCAGCTGGGCGCCGAGCCTGAATACCACTGAACCGTTCACACCGACCTCGCAAGAGGAGCGGGCGAGCATTTCCTGCCCTCCGGCGTCGATCCGCAGATCCCTGGTGCGCAAGGCCTTCCGCAGCCGCTTCGCCAGCAGCACGGCGAGGGCCCGGCGCCGCTCGCCAGTGGCGTGCCATTCCTCGATCAGGTCGGCCGCGTCGGTGTCAAAGGTGAGATGGACACGGCTCGGCGGAGCGAATGGGTCCGATTGGACCTTCACAATGTCGAGAACTGCTCCTTTTGTCCACCATTTGCCACGGGTGGATTTATATCTGCCGTAACTCGTACCTTCCAGGGCCGTTAGTTCGTTAGATAGGTCATGGCGAGGAGGATATGAACGTTGATCATCATCTTCGGCGGGGTCGGCCCAGCGCCGCGGCCCGCCCTTTCGCTGTGTCATGCGCCAAGTCTCCCACCGGGGGACCGAGGCTCGTAGGAAGCGGGCCCGAACTGAAAGCGCCCACACCCCTCCTGCGAAGCCGCGAGCTTGGGACGCGGTGCTGTCAGGGAAACCTCGAAAAGTCACTCGAAAAATTCGCGCGAACTCGCGTCATAGCGGTAGACCGGCTGCGTGCTGGTACTAGAAGACCCACGTGGCCTACCGCAGCGAAAGGTAGAACAAAGTGAGAACCGTACTGGTTTGTGTTAAGACTCCTCAAGCGGGGCAGAAGATCTCGGCTTGTGCGACCCGGATGGGTTTGGCGCAGGCGGTCAAGTCGGTGGAGGGCTCGGCTGAGCTCTTCCTCGAACTCGGACGGCGCCAAGTGGACGTGGTGCTGGTCGACGTCGGACTCGCGTCCCCGGACCCGGTCAAGTTCACCAAGACCGTCCGAGCCCGGTCCCCCCGCACCGGAGTCCTCCTGTCCGGCGCCACCGACCCCCGTATGGCGGCGATGGTCGTCGCCGCGGGGGCCCGAGGCGTCATCCGTTCCCCGTCCAACAATTCCGACGACCTGCTCGTGGCACTCGCGCAGGCCATCATGTTCGCGTCGCCGACCCTGGTGCGCGCCACGGCCGAAACCGTGCCGCGCCAGCGCTCGTCGCTCCAGGGCATGAAGCTCACCGAGCGAGAGCTCCAGGTCCTGCGCGGCATGAGCGAGGGCAAGTCGAATGCCGAGATCGGACGCGACCTGTTCGTCTCGGAAGACACCGTCAAGACCCACGCGAGGCGCATGTTCCGAAAGCTCGGAGCCCGCGACCGCGCACACGCCGTGGCCGAGGCGTTCCGCTCCGGCCTGGTCTGCTGAACCGTCGCGGCAAGCGGGCACCGGCTGGGGAGCTTCCTGCCCGCAATGCCGCCACGGCGGGCCGACCATGGCAGGGGCCCGCCGACCATCGAATGGGGCGAACCCGGCTACGGCTCGATGAGTTCGCCCAGACAGGCAGCGAACGGGGACTAGCGGCTCCGTTCCAGGCAGGAAGAACAGCGAATGGTGCCGGCGGACCCGGCCACGGCAGGACGAGTCCGCCAGCGCGCGGTGCAGCGCTACGAAGTGAGTGCGGCGAAGTGCACTGCGAACGGGGGCTAGCGGACCGGGATGAACCTCGCCGAGTCCGCCAGCGCGAGCAGTGACTCGTCGGCGCCCGGAGCGGCGACGAGCTGAAGGCCGATCGGCAGGCCCGCGATCACGCCCACCGGCAGGGCGACGGCAGGAGCGCGGGTCAGGCCCGAGACACAGGTGAGGCGCATGATGGCCTCGCGATCCGGCTCGGCATCCAGCTTCGGGGCGGGCCCCGGCGCCGCTGGGATCGCGAGTGCCGTGCCGCCGCTGATGCGTTCGTTCATGAGCTCGGTGAGCCGGCGGCGGTGGTCGGTCGCGGCCGCGACCATGTCGTCGGTGATCTTGGGGCCGCTGGCGAAGCGTCGTCCGACGCCGGGGCCGAACTTGGGTTCCGCCGCTTCGATCCAGGCACGGTGGGTCTCGATCGCTTCGCGCGCTTGCAGGACCGCATAGTCCTGGCGGGCATGTTCCAGCTCGTCCGGGTGGTCGAAGAGCGGCGTACGGTCGATGTCGAGTCCGGAGCCCTCGATGGCGGGCATGAGCGCCTCGCGGGTTTCGGGGAGTTGCCGGGCCCAGATGTCCTCGGGGACGAGGAGTCCGGTGATCGGTGCCGGTTCGCGGTGCGGTGCGTGCGCCGCGAACTGGCCGGTGCCCTCGGGCGTTCCGAGGAGGACGGTCCCGGCGAGGCGCAAGGTCGCCGCGTCCCTGGTGAGGATGCCGGCGGTGTCGAAGGACGGCGCGAGATCGACGGTGCCGGTGAGCGGGACGCGTCCGTGCGTGGGTCGCAGCCCGTAGAGGCCGCAGTATGAGGCGGGGATGCGGATGGAGCCGCCGGTGTCGGTGCCGAGCCCGATGTCGGCTCGGCCCAGGGCGACCGCGGAGGCCGAGCCCGAGGAGGAGCCGCCGCTCATCCTGCCGGGCGCGGCCGGATTGTCGGGGGCGCCGTAGTGGGCGTTGGTGCCGTTGATGCTCCACGCCAGTTCGTCGGTGATGGTCTTGCCGACGAGGCCGGCTCCGGCGGTGCGGAGCCGCGCGACCGCGGCGGCGTCGCGGTCGGGGATCTCGTGGGTCTCCAGCCAGCGCGGATTGCCCGCGCCGGTTGGCATCCCGGCGACGTCGAAGAGGTCCTTGACGGCGAGCCGCAGACCGGAGAGCGGGCCCTCGAGCGACTGCGGTGCGGCTTGGACCGGGATCCAGGGGACGAATGGGTCAGTCAAAGGTCGGTTCCTTCGGCGGTGCGCGGTGCCTGACGGCCGGCTCAGCTACCGAGCTCGTCGTCGTGGCGGCTCAGGTAGCAGTCGGAGTACCCGCGGGCGTAGTCCCAGGTCACGTAGTGGGCCGGGTCTGGATCGTAGGCGGGCTCGTGGACCTGGGCGCTGTTGTCATTGAGCAGGGTCCGCAGGTTCGACATCAGCAGGCCCCACGTGAAGTAGTGCGACTCGTCGCAGTCGGCGCAGTCGACCACCACGCCCCGGAACCCTTGCGGCCGGAGCACCTGCTCGAACATCTCTAGCTCGTGGAGGTCTTCGAGCAGGTCGGCGCGGTCGGACTCGTCGAGGTCTGGCTCGAAGCGGAGCACCGCGTCCGTGTGGTCGGGGTCGTCGGCGAACGGGTCGCGAGGCTCCTCATACACGCCTCCAAGCGTAGCCCCTACCTGCCGGATTGCGGCTCCCCTCTTCGGCCGATCCCTGTATCCCGGTTTCGCGCCGCCCTCGCCGCCTGGACTTGAGGCGGGCTCGCGTACCCAATAGCATGAGCGCGTAGCTAATCGAACGGAATGAGGAGACCCCCATGGACGACTTCATCGACGACGCCCAAGACGTGATCGGCGACCTGGGCGAGGACATCGCCGACGCCATCCCCGACGAGGTCACCGAGGTCTGGGACGACGTCTCGGAGGAGGTTTCGGACGGAGCGTCCGAAGCTTGGGACACCGTGTCCGAGACCGTGTCCGAAGAAGTGGGCAACTTCCTCGAGTAGTGGCGCGATCCCGCCGCGAATCACACCCTCCGGTGACGTGTGCGGCGCGGGGAGGCCCGTGACCCGCCTCTACCATTGGGACATGGCGTTCTCAGGGGATTTCGGAATTCAAGGGGTTGAGGGAGCGTCCGGGGAGCGCGTCGGCGGGACCACGGTACCGCACGGCGCGACCGGCGCTATCCCTCTCGGCCTCACCTTCGACGATGTGCTGCTGCTGCCGGGCGAGTCGGACATCGTCCCGGCCGAGGCCGACACCTCGTCCTACATCACCCGCAATATCAGGCTGTCGATGCCGTTGCTCACCGCGGCGATGGACACCGTCACCGAGGCCCGCATGGCGATCGCCATGGCGCGGCTCGGCGGCCTCGGCATCCTCCACCGCAACATGTCCGCCGAAGAGCAGGCCCAGCAGGTCGACCTCGTCAAGCGCTCCGAGTCCGGCATGGTCGCCGACCCGGTCACGTGTTCGCCCGAGGACACCCTCGAGCAGGTCGACAAGCTGTGCGGCCGCTACCGCATCTCCGGTCTGCCCGTGACCGACGAGGCCGGGAAGCTCGTCGGCATCGTCACCAACCGCGACATGCGCTTCGAATCCGACTACTCGGTGAAGGTCGCCTCCGTGATGACCTCCCGCAACCTGGTGACCGCCCCCGAGGGCGTCTCCAGCGAGGACGCCCTCGAACTGCTCAAGCGCCACAAGATCGAGAAGCTCCCGATCGTGGACGAGTCCGGGCACCTGCGCGGCCTCATCACCGTCAAGGACTTCGCCAAGCGCGAGGAGTTCCCGAACTCGACCAAGGACGACTCCGGGCGCCTGCGCGTCGGCGGCGCCATCGGCGTCGGCGAGGACCAGTACGCGCGGGCCGGCCAGCTCGTCGAGGCCGGCGTGGACCTGCTGTCCGTCGACTCCGCCCACGGCCACTCCAAGGGCGTGCTCGAGATGATCGCCACCGTCTCGAAGGACTTCGGCGATCGCGTCGACATCGTCGGCGGCAATATCGTGACCGCCGGTGCGGCGAACGCCATGATCGACGCGGGCGCCGATGGCGTCAAGGTCGGCGTCGGCCCGGGCGCCATCTGCACTACCCGCGTCGTCGCGGGCGTCGGCGCACCGCAGATCTCGGCCATCATGGACACCGCGAAGGTCGCCCGCGAACGCGGTGTCCCGGTCATCGCCGACGGCGGCATCCAGTACTCCGGCGACATCGCCAAGGCCATCGTCGCCGGCGCCTCCACCGTCATGATGGGACAGCTGTTCGCCGGCTGCGCCGAGAGCCCCGGCGAGCTGATCTACATGAACGGCAAGCAGTTCAAGTCCTACCGCGGCATGGGCTCGCTCGGCGCGATGCAGAGCCGCGGCGAGGCCAAGTCCTACTCCAAGGACCGCTACTTCCAGGGCGAGGTCGAGTCCAACGAAAAGCTCGTCCCCGAGGGCATCGAAGGCCAGGTGCCTTACCGAGGGACCCTCGCACAGGTGGTCTACCAGCTGGTCGGCGGTCTGCGCAGCGCGATGGGCTACACGGGGGCCGGTACCATCAATGCGATGCATGAACGCGGGCGTCTGGTGCGAATCACCGCTGCGGGGCTCAAAGAGAGCCACCCGCACGACATTCAGATGACCGTCGAAGCACCCAACTACCACACTCGGTAGTCGGGATCTCGGTAGGAGGAGAGACCTGTGCGGGAATTGGTCGAGATCGGCCCCGGCAAGATCGTGGCACGAGGCTGGCGGCTGTCCGAAGTGGCACTTGTGCCGAGCCGCCGTACTCGAGACATCGACGACGTCTCCACGGAATGGCAGATGGACGCCTACCGGTTCGAGATCCCGGCGGTGGGGCACCCGTCCGACGCGACGATGAGCCCGGCGTCGGTCATCGAGATGGGGCGCCTCGGCGGCCTCGGCGTGCTCAACGCCGAGGGCCTGTGGTGCCGTTATGTGGACCCGACGTCGCTGCTCAAGGAGCTGGCGGACACGCCGGCTGAGTCGGCCGTCGAACGGCTCCAGGAGATCTACTCCGAGCCGGTCAAGCCCGAGCTCATCTCCGAACGGATCGCGGAGATCCGCGCCGGGGGCGTGACGACGGCGATCCGAATGAGTCCGCAGCACACCGCCGAACTCGCGCCGCTCGCGGTCGAGGCCGGGGTGGACCTGCTGGTCATACAGGGCACGATCGTCTCGGCCGAGCACGTGTCCTCCAATGGCGACGTGCTCAACCTGAAGCAGTTCATCGCCGACCTGGACGTGCCGGTCGTGGTCGGCGGGGCCACCAACTACAAGACCGCGATGCACCTGATGCGCACCGGCGCGGCGGGCGTCATCGTCGGTGTCGGCTCCGACGACTGGTCGACCACCGACACGGTCCTGGGCATCGACGTCCCGATGGCCTCGGCCATCGTCGAGGCCGCGGCGGCCCGCCGCGACTATCTCGACGAGACCGGTGGTCGTTATGTCCACCTCATCGCAGACGGGGAGATCACCAACTCCGGCGCCATCGCCAAGGCCATCGCCTGCGGTGCCGACGCGGTCATGCTCGGCTCGATCCTCGCCGACGCAGCCGAGTCCCCGGCCGCCGGTGCGTGGTGGCACTCCGCGGCGTCTCACCCGAAGCTCCCGCGCGGGCGTTTCCGCCCGGGAGACTCCGGCGACGTCGAGGTTCCCGACCTGGAGGCGGTCCTCTACGGCCCGAGCAATTCCTCCGACGGCAGCCAGAACCTCTTCGGAGGCCTCCGCCGAGCCATGGCCAAGACCGGCTACACCTCGGTGAAGGAATTCCAGAAGGCCGGACTGGTCACCGCCTAGATAGACGTCTAGATAAACGCCGAAACGAGGCCCGGCTCCGCGAAAGCGGAACCGGGCCTCGGCGCATTTCAATCGCTTTCGCGTCCAACGTCGGCGGACTCCGGCGAGCCTTCCGATTCCGGTGCGAGCAAGGCGATCGGCAGCCCGGCGGCGGGGAAGAAGGTCTCCACGAACTCCTGCCAGTCGGTCGGGTTCGCCCGCGAGGCCCACACCGGCACCCGGTGCCGCTTGCCGTCCCGGCGTCGGATCTCGTGGATCTCGCGACTGGCGATCGAGTACTCCAGGTGCGAATAACCGGGGCGAGGGTAGTAGCGCCAGCCCCCACGCCAAGGATTGCTGGCCTCGATGTGGCCGCTGTACCCGATGCTGTATTTGAAGTAGGTCAGTCTCGGGATCACGAAGGCCATGACGATCGTGGCAGCCAAAACGAGTGCGACTGTGATGGGCCGCTCGTTCAAATTCGAGGCGCCTCCGAACGCGGACATTATGAGAAACCAAACGGCGAACATGGTGGTCAAGTACCAAAGATTCCATTTCCAGCCACTGCGCACCTTCCGCCAGGAGGCGGTATAGCTGCTGGTACGCGACGTCATGAGCGGTCACCGCCTTGATTCCGCAAGGATCGGGCCCGCACGTTGAAACGGACTTTCAGTACGAGGTGCGCTTCATCCTCGTCGGGCTCGGCTTGACCCGGAGCGGCGGAGGGCGAGGGCAAGGGGTCTTCGGAATTCATGGGGGCTCATTCGTTAAGAGGGTCCGGTGGCAAGTTCGGCTTCACTGTTTGATCGCGGAGGTCTGCAGTTGGGTTCCCTTATATCTGTCAAGTCGTGGTGGTGGAGCCGTGTTGGTCAATCGAGCCGGGTTTCGTCAAGGACCTGGTTCGACGGTCTTAAGAGATCACAGCGTCAAGGATTTCCGGGGACATCACGATCAGCGTGACCCGTTCACCGGAGCAGGCCTGTCAGGATCGCGGTCAGGGCGGCGACGCGGCGGTCGTCGGGGAGGTGGTCCGATGCGGCGAGATCGTTCAGGAGTGCGGTGATGCGGGGTCGCCGACCGGTGGCGGCGACGTGGCGGAGGTAGGCGACGGCGTGCTCGGGCCGGCCTGCGGTCGCGTGTTCGTTGATCGCGAAGGTCGCCACGATCGCGTTGAGCAGTGCGAAGATCTCGAGCTTCGCTTGTCCGTCCCCCGGGTGATCGGCCAGGACGGCGAGGACGTGGTCGAGGACGGCGACCGCGCTCGGTCCGAGCGTCGGGCGAGTCAGCATCAGCTCTGGCAGCCACGGGTGCCGCGCCATACTCGCGTGGATCTGCTTGGCGACGGCCACCAGGTCGCGGACCTGCTCGCCGGTCGGCGGTTCGAGGCGGAGTTCGGTGGCGGTCGCGTCGACCATCAGATCGAGCAGGTCATCGCGGCCGTTCACGTAGCGGTACAGCGACGCGGCGCCGGTGCCGAGTTCGAGCGCGACATTGCGCATGGACACCGCCGTCAGACCGCCTCGGTCGGCGATGGTGATGGCTGCGGCGGTGATCTCGGCGCGACTGCGTTCGGCCCGGCGCCCGGTCGCGGCGCGCTCGGGCCGCAGCCAGATCGGTTCGGTGTCGTCGGTCATCTCGCCTTCCCAATGGTTTGCGAACACTGTACTCGAAGGCTACGCTTCGAGAACAGTGTTCGCGAACTAAAGGAGCAATCATGGCCACGCCACCCAGCGGCTATGCACGCAACGGCGACGTCCGCATCGCCTACGAAGACCTCGGCGGCACCGGCGGTGAACCCCTGCTGCTGGTCATGGGCTCGGCCGTGACCAGGTTCTGGTGGCCGGAGGGCTTCGTCGAGGAGCTCATCGCACGGGGCTTCCACGTCGCCGCATACGACAACCGCGACGCCGGCCAGTCCACGCACTTCCCGGCGGTTGCGGCCCGCCCGGTGACGGCGCTGTTCCGCCGTGAAGCACCCGCCTACACCGGCGAGGACGTGACCGACGACGCCGTTGCCGTCATGGACGCGATGGGCTGGGACTCGGCCCACCTCTTCGGCCACTCCAACGGCGGCCTGAACGCGCAGCGCATCGCCCTGCGCCACCCTGACCGAGTGCGCAGCCTCGCCACCTCCGCTGCGGTCTCCAGTGACGCGGGCCGACTGAAGCTACTACGGTACATACGCTTCGGCTTCGTCGCGCGCATGGCGCGCCTGCGCTTTCCCGAAACCCGCGAAGGCGACATCGCCATGTCGCTGGCCGTCTCCCGGGCCCTGGCCTCGCCGGGGTTTCCCTTCGACGAGGCCGAGGCCCGGTCCCGCATCGAAAAAGACGACGTGTGCTCGGTCCGGGACCCGGCGACCATGGGCCGCCAGCTCGGCGCGCACTGGAACAGCGGACATCTGGCGCAACTGCGGATTCCGGCCGTGGTCTTGCACGGCGACTCCGACCAGCTGCTGCGCATGTCCGCGGCCCGCGACCTCGCGGGGGCCGTTCCGGGCGCCAGGCTCGTCATCGTCCCGGGCGTCGGACATGATCTGCCCCGGGCTGTGTGGCCGCAATACGCCGACGAGATCAGGGCCACGGCCGACACCGCCCGTCCGCATCCGAAGCGAACATAGAACCCTTCGTCAGCCGCAGAGGCACATCCGGTGGATGCCAAGTGACGAGGAGACGCCCTGTCGGCGTGCCATGGGGTTCCGCTCGAAGTCGCTCCCGTGACGATCGCTGCCATGGCTGCTCATCCTTGAGCGATTTCTCGGTGATCACGCGGCGAGGGCGACGGATTCTCGTTGGTGTGCATCGGCTCTGAGCATCCGCCAGATGACCTTGATGAGCTGGCGTTTGAGGCAGCGGAGTGCTTCACGGTGGGGCTTGCCTTCGTCGATCTTCTTCAGGTAGTAGACCCGTCCGGGTCCTGACTTGAGGCGGGCCTGGACCATCGCCACGGTGTGGACAGCCCGTTTGAGGTAGTGGTTGCCGAGCCGGTCGAGTCGGTGCTGGTTGTTTGCGCCCGAGGCGATCTGCTTGGATGCGACGCCGTCGAACGCGGCCAGGCGGCGAACCGAATACGAGCCAGCACCATCGTGCGGCAGGACTGCTACGAGCCAGTCTGACCGGCCTCCTCCCGAGAAGCTGCGGGGAGCTACCCCGCCCGCATTCTCGCTGACCCCAACACTGATCGGACTGGTATTTGAGGACGAGGTCGACCAAGGCCTCCCAGTCCTGCCAATCCATCAGCCATACGGCACCTGAGACACGCTTCCGGCGTCCATCGCTGCGGACCTCGTAGAGGCAGGCGCTGTAGATCAGGACGTGCTTGGTGCTCAAAAAGACGATCAGCCAGACGAGCACGCCTGAGCACTCAAGCCGCTTGAAGCCTTCGCGTGGATAGCTGCGCCAGGTGCCCGCAATCGCTCCCGGGCCCTGATGGTTCGATCGCCGCGGTCGTAGATGAACTGGACCTTTTGAATCAGTGCCACGGCAGCGGCACCGCCGACTCGGGTTCAGGGGGCATATTCGGGCCTTTGTAGTCGGAGCCTTCGAGGGGTGGGCTCAGTGTGCTGAATCTATCGAGGCGGGCGGTTCGGTGGTGGGCGCGCGATCGCGGCGGCTTGGACGATCCGCCGATTGAGGGTTTGGTGGGCGGGCGTTGTCGGCGCTGGGCCTCGTGCTTCTCGGGCTTCGAGCATCAGCGATGAAGAGGTGGCGGGTTCGTTGGGCGGGCGTTGCTGGCGTCCCTGTCCCGGTGTTGGGCGGGG
>NZ_STGY01000079.1 GCF_004912275.1 Glycomyces buryatensis | reverse complement strand
GGCGACATCCTCGCCCCCTACGGCGCCACCGGCCTGATCGCCCTGGCCTTCGTCCACCTCTCCGACAAGTCCCTCAAGCGCTGGCTGTGGATCAGTTCGGTCTACTCCGTGGTCGTGTCGATTCCGATGCTGGTCTGGAGCTCCGTCATCCAAAGCGAGCCGCCCGGCGAGTTCAACATCCCCCCGTACGTCGAGCAGCTCATCTCAGGCGCCGTCTCATCGGTGCTCGTATCGATCATCATGATCCTCTCGATGGCGTTCATCCCGCTCGTGATCATCGGCATGATGCTCCAACGCTCCGGATGGAGCGACCACCCCGAACAGCACCTGCCACAGCTGCGCCGCGTGTTCTGGTCGGGCATGGCCGTAAACGTGCTCAGCTCGCTGCCGGTCGCCCTGATCGGGCTCGGCGCCTGGCATCCGAGTCAAGGGGTGCACTCGGCCACGATTGGGGTGACCCTGCTCGGCGGCATGTACGCCGGACTCGGCTACATCTGCGGCTTCGCGCTGCTCGCGAACCGCTGGAGGGCCCGCGGCCGACGCGGCGTCCCCGGCGCCCTCGCCGCAGTCGGCGAGCGCTCCCTGACGTCGTACCTGACCCAGTCGATCATCATGGCCCCGCTCCTGACCGTCTGGGGCCTGGGCCTCGGCGGCGGCATGGGCTACCTCGCCGCCTTCGGCGTCGCGGCCGGAACCTGGCTGATCACGGTGCTGCTGGCGGTGCTCATGGACCGCGCGGGCATCCGCGGCCCCTTCGAAGTCCTGCTCCGCCGACTCACCTACGGACGCAGAGGCCAGGTCACACCCGCCACCACTATGACCACGGCCCCGACCACAACCCCGTAGAAGGACGCTTGTCGGCTTCCCGATACGGGCATTCCGGTCCGGTCAGGAAGCATGACACAATACGCCGGTGCACATGAGGCAGACTCCGTTCCGACTGCTGCGGGCCGCCGTGTTCGCCGCCGTCACGGTGTCCGCCTCGGCACTACTTCACCTCTGGAGCGGCGGTTCCGCTCCGAAACCGCTCTTCTTCACGGCCGCAATGGCACTCGCCTTCGCGGCCGCGTTCGCGCTCGGCGGTCGCCAGCGCGGCTTCCTCGCACTCGCGCCGCTGTGCCTGGCGGCGCAGTGGGGCATGCACGAGCTTTTCGCGACTGGTTCGCCCGTCGCGGCCGGGCACGAGCACGGTTCGGGTCTGCCGATGTTGGCCGTCCACTGTGTTGCCGCCCTGGCGCAGGCCGCCTGGCTGGCGCGCGGAGAGGCCGCCCTGGCCGCGCTGCTGGATCTGCTCACCCTCTTCTTCGCGCGGGTGATGCGCGTGTGCCTGGCGGCGGTTCCGGCCCCAGTCCACACCCGGCGTTCGATCGCCCGCACTCCTGCCCCGCGTCCGCACCTGGTCGGCGCCTCGGCGATCTCGCTGCGGGGCCCCCCGCCGCTCGCTCTCTGAATTCGTCGTCCTCAGCGCATCGGCGCTGAATCCCCCTGCTCGGAGACCTCGTTCGCAATTTCGATGACTTTGGCATTCAAAGTCGTTGACTAAGTCAACGAGTTTTTTCGAAGTATCTCCGGGCTGCTCAGAGAGTGAGTCATGTCCAATCGAACATTGTCAATGCCTGCTGCCCTGAAGCAGCTGGCGCTCCGGCTGCATTTCTACGCCGGGATACTCATAGCCCCATTCCTGCTGGTCTCGGCGCTGACAGGCCTGGCCTATGCGTTGTCGTACCAGGTCGAGAACATCGTCTACGACGACCTTTACACCGTGGAGGACTCCGGCGGCACGGCGCTGCCGCTGAACCAGCAGATCGAGGCCGCCACCGCCGCCCACCCCGATTGGACCGTCACCGGGGTGCGCCCGGCGGACGCTGCCGAGGACACCACCGGGGTGCTCATGGACGACGGCGTCGCCCGTGAGTCCGGAGCCGTCCCCATCGTCTTCGTCGACCCCTACACCGGTGAGGTGCGGGGCGACTCGACCACGTACGGCTCGTCCCACGCCGGGCCGATCCGGGAGTGGATTTCGACCCTGCACCGCCACCTGCACCTGGGCGAGCCGGGCCGGGTCTACTCGGAGCTGGCCGCGAGCTGGCTTTGGGTGGTGATCCTCGGCGGCCTGGTCCTGTGGGTGGTCCGCCGCAAACGTCAGGGTGGCGGCCTGTGGCCCCGCAGCGGCGGCGAACCGAGCCGGGCCAAGACCTTGAACTGGCACGCCCCGGTCGGGTTGTGGCTGGCCGGGCTGCTGCTGTTCCTGTCGGTGACCGGCCTGACCTGGTCGACCTATGCGGGCGCCAATATCAGCGAGCTGCGCGAGCAGGTGAGCTGGACCACGCCGTCGATCTCGGCCGACGCCGGGGAGCACGCCGGGCACGAGGGCCACGTCCATTCGACGGGTGTCTCGGCGTTCGACCTGGCGCTGATCCAGGACGTCTACGAGACTGCCGTCGACGCCGATATGGAAGGGCCCCTTGAGATCACCTTCCCGACCGGCGACGGCGGCGAGTTCTTGATCTCGGAGGAGCAGCGCGCCTTCCCGATCCAGCAGGACACCATGACGATCACGACCGCAGACGGCGTTCCGGCCGTCCACGACTCGCTCCGATTCGCGGACTGGCCGTTCATGGCGCAGGTGACGAAGGTCGTGATCGCGCTGCACATGGGCCTGTTCTTCGGGCTGGTCAACCAGCTGCTGCTGGCTGCCGCGATGGTCGCCCTGATCTTCATGATCGGGTGGGGCTACCGGATGTGGTGGCAGCGGCGTCCCAAGGGCGCCGCTGTGGGCCGCCCGTATCCGCGCGGATCGCTGCGGCGCCTGCCCTGGCCGCTGCTGGCGGTAGCGGTGCCGGTCGTCGCGGTGATCGGCTGGTTCCTGCCGCTGTTCGGAATTCCGCTGCTGGCCTTTCTCGCGGTCGATGCCCTGATCGGGCTGTGGCAGCGAAAGCGCCCCGCCACCGACGAATCCGATTCCAGCGGTGTCTCTCGGCGGACCGCGCTCGGGGCCGCCACGGTCACGGCCGCGCTAGGCGCCGGAGTGGGGTACACGCTGGGGCAGAACCACGAACACGAGGACGAAGCCGGGCACGAACACGGGACCGAGACGGAGCCGTTCTACGGCGACCGGCAGGCCGGGATCGCCACCCCGGCGCAGGGCCATGCGATGTTCACGGCCTTCGACCTGGCCGAGGACATCACGGCCGAACGGCTCCAGACGCTCATGTCGGACTGGTCGGCCGCCGCGGCGGCGATGGCGGTCGGTAAGGCAGCGCCTAAGCGCAATGGCGACAGCGATGAGCACTTCGACGCCGAGGCGGTCTCGGTCGGGCTGAATCCGGCGCGGCTGACGGTCACGTTCGGGCTCGGTCCGGGGGCGTTCGCCAAGACCAGTCTGGACTCACGGCAGCCGTCGAAACTGGTCGAGCTGCCCGAGTTCGACGGCGACCAGCTGAATCCGACCTGGTCGGGCGGCGACCTGCTGGTCCAGATCTGCGGCGACGACCAGCAGGTGGTCTCGGGCGCGTTCCTGGAGCTGCGCAAGCGCGCGGTCGGCGCGGCGACGCTGCGCTGGGTCCAGCAGGGGTTCATGTCGGGTCCCGCCGATGGCGGCACCCCGCGGAACCTCCAGGGATTCAAGGACGGCAGCCTCAATCCCGAACTCGGCAGCGACGATTTCGACCAGCGCGTGTGGGCGACCGAGTCCGAGCCGGACTGGTTCGAGGGCGGAACTTACCTGGTGTTCCGCAAGATCCGGATGAAGATGCCGGCCTGGAGTGCAGCGACGGCAGAGGAGCAGAACCTGACCATCGGCAAGGACCGCGACTCGGGCGCGCCGCTGAGCGGCGGCGGGGAGTTCGACCACCCGGACTTCGAGGCGGTCGACGACTCAGGACTGCCGGCGATCCCGGCCGACTCTCACGTGGCGCTCACGCACGAGGCGAAGATGTTCCGCCGCGGATACAACTACGACTACGGGTTCCTGACCCAGGGGGACGTGAGCTCGGACGCCGTCGACCACGACCACGCCGCCGGGACGGCCGACCACGGACACGACGAGCACCCTTATGACGCGGGGCTGCTGTTCGCCTCGTTCCAGTCCGACCCGCAGGTGTTCATCGACACCCAGGAGAAGATGGCCGGGGGTGACCGCCTGATGGAGTTCATCGTGGCCGAGGGCAGCGCGGTGTTCGCGGTGCCGCCGGGCGCGGCCGAGGGCGGCTTCGTCGCCGAGGGCCTGTTCGACCAGGCCTAGGGGTGTTCAAGAACCCTGGCGGTTCCGGACCTGGAGCGACGCTTCCCTATGGGCGCCTTACCATTTCGTTCCGGTGAGGCGCTCATAGGCCTCGACGTACTTGGCCCTGGTGGCCGCGACGACCGATTCGGGGATCTCGGGCGCCGTGGCGTCGTCGGGTCGCCAGCCGGTGGACTTGGCCCAGTCGCGCACGTACTGCTTGTCGAACGAGGGCTGGCTCTGGCCGGGCTTCCACAGCTCGGCGTCCCAGAACCGGGACGAGTCGGAGGTGAGGACCTCGTCGCCCAGGCGGAGGGTGCCCTCGGTGTCGATGCCGAATTCGAGTTTGGTGTCGGCGATGAGGATGCCGCGATCAGAGGCGATCTCGGAGCCGCGCTTGTAGATCGCCAGGGTGAGGTCGCGGATTCGGGCTGCGAGCTCCGCACCGATGTCCTTGGCGGACTGCTCGAAGGTGATGGCCTCGTCGTGTTCGCCGACGGTGGCCTTCGTGCTGGGGGTGTAGATCGGCTCGGGCAGCTGCGAGCCGTCGATCAGTCCCTCGGGAAGTTCGATGCCGCAGACGGCGCCGGTGGCACGGTAGTCGGCGAGTCCGGAGCCGGTGAGGTAGCCGCGGGCGATCGCCTCGACTTTGAGCATTTCGAGGCGGCGGACCCTCACGGCGCGCCCGGCGAACTCGGCGGGCACGTCATCGGCGGAGATGATGTGATTGGGGACGAGATCGGCCAGCTGGTCGAACCACCACAGGCTCAGGGCCGTGAGCAGGGCGCCCTTCTCGGGAATCTCGGTGGGGAGCACGACGTCGTAGACGCTGACCCGATTCGAGGCGACGAGGATCAGGTCGTCTCCGTCGGCATAGACGTCACGGACCTTGCCCTGGTGAATGCGTTCCACTGCTGCTCCCCTGCTGGTCGATGGGTCAAGCCTATTAGAGCAGCGGGCGAAACATCCGACCTATTTCTCGCGGGTCTGCTGTGCGGAGCGACACCTGCCGTCTCAGCGGGACGCGGCGTACTCTAGGGCCGTGACTTCCGAACAGCCTCAGGGACGCCGGATGCTGCGTCTTGAAGTGCGAAACGCCGAAACCCCGATCGAGAAGAAACCCTCCTGGATCAAGGTCAAGGCCAAGACCGGCCCCGAGTACACCGAACTCCACAAGCTGGTCAAGACCGAGGGACTGCACACGGTCTGCCAGGAGGCGGGCTGTCCCAACATCTTCGAATGTTGGGAGGACCGCGAGGCGACCTTCCTCATCGGCGGTTCCCAGTGCACCCGCCGCTGCGACTTCTGCCAGATCGACACCGGCAAGCCCGACCCGCTCGACCGCGACGAGCCGCGCCGCGTGGCCGAGTCGGTCGAGAAGATGGGCCTGAAGTACGCCACGATCACCGGCGTCGCCCGCGACGACCTGGACGACGGCGGCGCCTGGCTGTACGCCGAGACGGTCCGCCAGATCCACGCCACGCTCCCCGACTGCGGCGTCGAGCTGCTCATCCCCGACTTCAACGCGGTGCCCGAGCAGCTGGCCGAGGTCTTCTCCTCGCGTCCGCAGGTGCTGGCGCACAACGTGGAGACGGTGCCGCGCATCTTCAAGCGCATCCGGCCCGCGTTCAAGTACGAGCGCTCGCTGGAGGTCATCACGAAGGCCCGCGAGGACGGCCTGGTGACCAAGTCGAACCTGATCCTGGGCATGGGCGAGACCCGCGAGGAGATCTCGCAGGCCCTCGTCGACCTGCACGCCGCGGGCTGCGAACTCATCACCATCACCCAGTACCTGCGCCCGACGAAGCGCCACCACCCGGTCGAGCGGTGGGTCAAGCCCGAGGAGTTCGTGGAGCTGTCGACCGAGGCCGAGGAGATCGGCTTCGCCGGCGTCATGAGCGGCCCGCTGGTCCGCTCCTCCTACCGCGCGGGCCGCCTGTACCAGCAGGCGATCGACGCGCGTACGAACGCACTCGCATAAGAACACAGGTAGCAACGATCACGCGTACTTCGCGACTTCAAGGGTCCAGCCGACGCCGAGAGTCGCGCGTCGCACCGTAGACTTGAGTGCATGGCTAAGCAGCAGGAGAAAGAGACGTTCGGGTCACGCCTGAAAACGATCGGGATGGCCTTCAAGTTCACGACGCAGCGGGACAAGTTGTTCCTGCCGCTCGCGGCCGCGGCTGTCCTCCTGCCGTTCATCATCGTCACCGCCTTGGTCATCTTTGCCAACTTCTCCCTGCTCTGGTTCGTCAGCTCGCTGTTCGTGGCGCTGCTCGCCGTGTTGATCGTGCTCAATACGCGCACGAGCAAGGTGGTGAACCAGGAGGCGATCGGCAAGCCGGGCGCGGCGTACGCGCTGATCGACGGGATGCGCGGCTGGACCGTGACGCCCGGCGTCGCGGCGGTCTCGGAGACCCAGATGGTCCACCGCGCGGTCGGCAAGGCCGGCGTGGTGCTGCTGGGCGAGGGCGGCGGCAAGGTCCGCAAGCTCCTCGGCCAGGAGAAGAAGCGCATCTCGCGAGTGGTCGGCTCGGCGCCGGTCTACACCTTCATGGTGGGCGAGACGGCCAATGACGACTTCTCTGTGACCGAGATCCGCAAGCGGCTGACGAAGCTGCCCAAGAACATCGAGTCCAAGGACGCCAACCACATCGCCAAGCGCCTCGACGCGCTCGGCATCGGCATGGCCATCCCGAAGGGCCCGATCCCGACCAGCGCCAATGCCGGCAAGGGCGCCCGCCGGGCCATGCTCAAGGGCCGCTAGAGCCGCAGCGAAGACTACGAGAACGGGCCCGCCGAAAGGCGGGCCCGTTCTTCTCGTCTGTATTGCTTCTGTGGGGTTACGGCCTAGAACATGTCCCCGCTGTCGCGGCGGCGGCGCCAACGTTCCTCCATGCGGGAGGTGAAGCTGCCGGGCTTGGGGGCCTTTTTCCCGCCGCCACCGGCGCTGCCGGTGGTCCGCGTGGCCTTGCCATCCACGGCCTTCAGCTGGCCGGGGCCATTGGCGCCGCGGCGTTGCGCCCACAGTCCCAGCAGCAGGCCGCCGAACATGAGCACCGCGCCGATCGGTGCGCCCCACTTGGCCATGGAGCCTCCGCCGATGACGGAGCCGATGACGACGCCGATACCGATGACGGTGACGACGCCGGCCAAGATCAGCCGGCGGCGGGTGACGTGCGCGGGGTCGTGTGAGCGCACAGCAGAAGCGAACTGCGGGTCTTCGGACAAGGACTGTTCGATTTCCTCGAACAGCCGTTGCTCGTGGTCGGAGAGCGGCACGACACTCCTCCTGCACTAGTCTCGGCGGGGCCGTCGTCGCGGCGACGGTCCTTGGTGCTGTTGTTTCAAGTCTACGAGGCTTTCGCCCGAGGCGGAAGGCAGTTCGTCCTTGAATCTGACCCTAGTGACCCTACTGGGATTCATCAACTCCTGCACCCGGTAACGCGGTCCGCCACCGCGGTGGGATTCCCACTTCGCGGACGTCTAATCGCGAGTCCGCGCATCGCCGTCCCGTTTGAGCCGGCCCGCCGAGCGGACCGCCCCCTTCCCGAACTTGGCGGCGGCCGAATCGATGGCCGTCTCGATGTCCCGCCACCCGTGCTCCGGTTCGCCGAGCGCGACCTGGCGGCCGACGGCGGCGGCCTCGACCAGGTGATCGAGGCGCACCCCGATGAGCCGGACCGGCGCGGTCGCGGCGGTGTCGGCGAGTTCCCTTGCGGCGGCGTAGATTTCGTGGCCGACATCGGTCGGGGCCGACAGCATCCGGGAGCGGGTGATGGTGCGGAAGTCTCCGAATCGAATCTTGACGGTCACGCCGCGGCCCGCCCAGCCCGCGGCCCGCGCCCGCGAGGCGACCTTGCGGGAGAGCTCGAGCAGCGTCGGTCCCCACACGGATCCGTCGGGGGCGTCGCGGCCGAATGTCGTCTCATTGCTGATGGACTTCTCGACCCGTTCCGGGCGGACCGGGCGCGGGTCGATATTGCGCGCCAGCGCCCACAGGTGCTCGGCCGAGGCGGTGCCGACCGAGGCGGTCAGCGCGTCGACGTCGAGGCGGGCGATGTCGCCGACGGTGCGCATGCCGAGGCGGGTGAGTTTCTGGGCGGTCTTCTCGCCGATGCCCCAGACGGCGCGGATGGGGAGGCGGTGGAGGAATTCGAGTTCGGTCGCGCACGGGACGATGCCGAGCCCGTCGGGTTTGGCGGCCTCGGAGGCGAGCTTGGCGAGGAACTTGGTGGAGGCGATGCCGACGGTGCAGGTGATGTCGTGTTCCTCGCGGACGCGGCGGCGGATCCGGTGGCCGATCTCGGCCGGTGAGCCGATGAGGCGGCGGGCGCCGGAGACGTCGAGGAACGCCTCGTCGACGGAGATGGGCTGGACGTGCGGGGTGTACTCGCGGAAGATCGCCATGACCGCGCGCGAGACCTCGCCGTAGGAGGTCGTGGGCGTCATGAAGACGCCGCCCGGGCAACGGCGGCGGGCGATGGCGGTGGGCAGGGCGGAGTGGACGCCGTACTTGCGGGCCTCGTAGGAGGCGGCCGAGACGACCCCGCGCGGCCCGAGTCCGGCGACGATGACGGGCTTGCCGCGGAGCGAGGGGTCGCGCGCGATCTCCACGGACGCGAAGAAGGCGTCCATGTCCACATGAAGAATATTCAAGCCTTCATCGGGCAAATCGGGACCGATGTACCTGTCGAGATCGCTGGTCACACTCGAAGCGTAACCATCGGGTCCGACACTCGTTGTACACGCGGCTGGGCGCCTCGTGCTCCTCACGCAGGTGGGGGTGATCCGGCGTCCATGCCGATGTGTACTACATCGATTCCAGGGGCGCTCAGCCGTTTCGATAGGCCCACAACGGGATCGCCATCTCCGCCGCGGTCAATCCACCGTGCTGGCCGATCAGCCGCTTCAAATGCTGGGGCTCGCCCTCGACTCCCACGATCGCGAACGTGTCGCGGCAGACCACCACCAGATCGCCGATGCGTCGCAGGTTCGACTCCGTCACCACCGGTCCGAACCACCCGCGTTCGACCGCTTCCTCCCGTCGCAGGATCTCGGCGCGCCCGGCGACCGCCGACTTCCACGTGTCCGCCACGTCCTCGCGCGCGCCGGGCGCGGTGTAGAGGTAGCGCATTCGCCCGTCCCCGCCGATCGACTCCACTCCCCGGTGCAGGTCCGGGTGTTCGTCCACCAGCAGTTTCTCGGTCGTGTTCACCATCCCGTGGTCGGCGGTGACCAGCAGGGCCGCGTCCGGCGGGAGGCCGGTGAGGATGTCGTCGATGGTCTCGGCGACGGTCGCGACCGCGTCGAGCCACTGGGTCGAGCCGATCCCGTGAAAATGGCCGACGGTGTCGACGTCGGGCAGATACGCGTACACCAGGGTCCGCTCGCCCCGTGAGAGCGCGCTGATGGTCTCGGCGGCGACCTCTGCGGGAGTGGCGGCGGGGAACCAGTCGGCGCCGCGGTAGATCGCCCGGGTCAGCCCGGTGTCGCGGAAGCTGCCGTTCGAGACCACGGTGCAGACGACGCCGTCGGCGGACGCGAGCTCGAAGCTGGTCGGGACGGGCTGCCACGTCTCGGGGTCGGGCGAGCCGTCCCAGCGGATGTGGGTGACCAGGTCACCGGTGTCGGGGACGCGGACGGTGAAGCCGATGATGCCGTGCCGGCCGGGCGTCTGGCCGGTGGCGAGCGAGGCGAGGCTGATCGGGGTGGAGGACGGCACGGTCGCGGTGATCGGGATGAGCGTGCCGATGTGGCCGCCCTGGATGTCGCCGATGGTGGCGCTGGCCTGGGCGGCTTGACCGAGGAGGTGGTAGCCGAAGCCGTCGAGCAGGAGCACCGCGACGCGCTTGACCCCTTCGAGCTCGCCGCGTATCGGTTGGAGGCCGCCGTCGGCTCCGGGGACTCCCAGGGCCGCCAGGGCGGTGGGCATGACGTCAGAGAGCGTGCCGGTGCCGTAGGCGGGGCTCATCTCTGTTTTCAGAGAATCCGCCGAATGCGAGCTCGAAGGCATGCTCCGAGGCTATCCGGTCGCCGCCGCGGGATCGACCCCAGAGCGCTCGACCGCAGAGAGAACAGCGCACGAGATCGGGGCGGCGCGTCGCGCCGCCCCGATCGCTCAGCCGGCTCTCACATCGACGCGTCCACCTTCACTCGCGGCCCCGTCCGCTCGCGCTTCGCGGTGCGGCCGGGCCACCACAGCCGCTCGCCGATCCACAGCGCCAGCGCTGGGACCAGCAGGGACCGGACGATGATCGCGTCGGCCAGGACGCCGACGCTGACCACGACGCCGATCTGCATCAGCATCGTCAGCGGCATAAGCGCCAGGACGGTGAACGTCGCGGCGAGGACGACGCCGGCGGAGGTGATGACGCCGCCGGTCAGCGTGAGCGCGCGCAGCACGCCCACGCGGTGCCCCCAGCGCGGGACTTCCTCGCGGACGCGGGTCATGAGGAAGATCGTGTAGTCGATCCCCATCGCGACCAGGAACAGGAAGCCGAACAGGTAGAAGCCGGCGTCGACGGTGCCGTGCCCGAGCAGGTTGAGGATCAGCGCGGCCGCCCCGATCGCGGCGGCGAAGGACAGGACCGTGCAGGCCAGGAGCATCAACGACGCGACGACCGCCCGCAGCAGCAGCACCACGACCAGGAACACGACGGCCAGGATGAGCGGGATGAGCAGCCTCAAGTCCCGGTCATTGGCGTCGGCGAGGTCGATCTGGGTGGCGGTGGGGCCGCTGACGAGGGCGTCCGTGCCCGCGCTGGACAATGCCTCGCGCAGGCCGGTGACCGTCTCCTCGGCCGCGGTCGTGGACGGATCGTCCTGGAGGATCGCGTCGAGCCGCACCCAGTCCGATTCGGGGGCGTACTGCGGTTCGGCGACCCCGGCGACCCCGTCGTCGGCTTCGAGGACGGCGAGCGCGGCGGCAGTGTCGGCCTCGTCGACGTAGATCTCGACCGGTTCGCTGGCGCCGGCCGGGTAGTGCTCGGCCATGGTGTCGGCGACGCGCTGGGACTCGGTCTCGGTGGTGAGCATGTCCGAGCGTTCCAGGCCGGTCGACAGGCTCGTCCAGCCGAGCGCGAGCAGTGCCAGGCCGGCGGCCGTGGCGGTGGCGACGAGCCGCGGCCGGGCCGACACGCCCTGGGCGACGGCGCCCCAGAAGCGGTGGCGGCGCTGGGCCGGGGCGTGTTCGTCCGTGGGTTCGAAGCGGGGCACGACCGGCCAGAACACGGCCCGGCCGAAGAGGGTGAGCACGGCCGGGAGGAGCGTCAGGGACGCGGCGACGGCGCTGACGACGCCCGCGATGAGGACCGGCCCGAGCGCGGCGGTGCTGGAGACGGACGCGAGCGGCATCACCGCCAGCGCCAGGATCACCGTCCCGGCGGAGGCGAGCACGGCGGGCGTGGTGCGCCGCAGCGCCTCGGTCATGGCCGCGAAGTGGTTCTCCTTGCGGCGCAGTTCCTCCCGGTAGCGGGCGACCAGGAGGAGCGTGTAGTCGGTGGAGACGCCGAAGACGAGGACGGTGAGGATGCCGGTGCTCTGGCCGTTGATGGTGACCCCGGCGTACTCGCCGAGCAGGTAGGACAGGTCGGAGGCGAGTTGGGAGCCGATGCCGATGCACACCAGCGGGAGCACCAGCAGCAGTGGCGAGCGGTAGGTGAGGATCAGGACGAGGGCGACGACGGCGACGGTCATCCAGGTGAGCGGCCCGTCGAGCTGTTCGAACGCGGACTCCATGTCGCGGGAGACGGCGGCGCCGCCGGTGAAGCCGGCCTCGATCCCGGCGGGGAGTCCTGCTTCGACGATGGCGTCGGCGTCGGCGAAGACCGCTTCTCCCTCGTCTTCGATGACGGTCTCGTCGATCGGGACGACGAGCATGAGCGCCCGGCCGTCCTCGGAGGGGATCGGTCCGGCGGTGGTCTCGCCGGCGGCGGCGCGGGCGTGGAGTTCGTCGCGGTCGGCCGCGACGGCGTCGAAGACCGCCTGGTCGAGTTCGGTTTCGGAGCTGTAGACGACCACGAGGCTGGTCAGGCCCTGCTGGTTGAATTCGGACTCGGCCAGGCGCTTGGCCTCGGTGGATTCGGCGTCGGCGGGGAGCCAGTTGATCTGGGCGTCGTCTTGGATCCCGGTGAGTTTCGGGGCGAGGGTGAGGGCGACGGCGGCGAGGAGGGCCCAGACGGCGAGGGCGAGCCAGCGTCCGCGCCTGGTCCCGGCGAACGCGAGGGCCGCCCGGGTGCGGGAGGTCGACATGGGGTGTTTCCTTTCGGACGGTTGGGTTTCCGTTCCCCATGAATCTCGTCCGTCCGGCCCGGATGCGCGTCCACCCGATGGCGTATCCCCCGATACGCCGCAGTGACTACGTCAGAGACGCGGCCGTTCGTCCTCGGTGGACTGGACGGGCCGCCGAAGTCGCTGCGGCTGTGGACGATCCGGCCTACGGCTCGGGGATGTCCAGACCGCTTCGGTAGGCGATGGCCACCAGGCCGGCGCGGTCTCTGGCGCCCAGTTTTGACAGGAGCTTGCCCACATGGGTGCGGACCGTGGCCGGGCTGATGAACAGGTGGGCGCCGATCTCGTCGTTGGTCAATCCGGTGGCGACCCAGCGGAGGATCTCGGCCTCCCGCTCGGTCAGCTCCCCCAGCCGCGGGTGGGGCCGGTTCGGGCCGGTTCGGCCCTCGGCGTAGGCGTCGATGACCTTGCGGGTCACGTCCGGTGAGAGCAGCGAGTCCCCGGCGGCCGCGAGCCGGACGGCCTTGAGGATCTCGGCCGGGTCGGTGTCCTTCATGACGAACCCGGCCGCGCCGTTCGAGAGCGCTTCGAAGATGTAGGAGTCGATCTCGAAGGTGGTCATCATGACCACGCGCGTGCCGTCCAGGTTGGAGTCGCGGCTGATGCGCCGCAGCACCTCGAGGCCGTCGAGTCCGGGCATGCGAATGTCGAGCAGCGCCACGTCCGGCCGGATCTCGCGGATGAGCTCCCAGGCCTGGTCGCCGTCGGTGGCCTCGGCGGCGAGGCGCAGGTCCTCCTCGTCCGCGATGAGGGTGCGCAGGGCCATCCTGATGAGGCTCTGGTCGTCGGCGATCACGATATTGATCATGTTCATGCTCCGGTGCGGCCGTAGGGAAGTTCGGCGTGGACGGCGAAGCCGCCGTCCGGTGCGGGGCCGGCCTCGAAGGCGCCTCCGTGCGATTGGACCCGTTCCATCATCCCGGTGATGCCCTGCCCGGCCCGTTCGGGGTCGAGCTCGCCGCCGCGCCCGTCGTCCTTCACGTCGATGACGAGTGTCCCTGCGCCGCTTGCGATGACAACGCTGGCGCTGGTGGCCCGGGCGTGCCGGATGACATTGGTGAGCGCCTCCTGGACCACCCGGTAGGCCGCCCCCGAGACCCCCGCAGGCAGCGCCTCGATATCGCCGGTGATCTCGGATTCGACCCTCAGGCCTCCCTTGCGGACGTCCTCGATGAGGTCGGACAGGTCGGCGAGGACGAACGTGGGCCGCAGTTCGGCCCGGCTCCCGCCGCGCAGCGGTGCGAGGGTGGAGCGCAGATCGTCCAGGGCGCGGCTGGAGGTGTCGCGGATGGCGCGCAGGTTCTCGACCACCCCGGCGGGCGCATCGGGGCGCTTCTCCAGCACATGCAGGGCGACCCCGGCGTTCATGCTGACCACGGCCAGGGAGTGGCCGACGACGTCGTGGATCTCGCGGGCCATCGCCACCCGTTCGTCGGCGCGGTGGCGTTCCCGCTCGGCCTCGCGCTCGCGGGTGCGGGCGCGCCGGGCCTCGTACACCAACCGCCCGCAGGCGGCCGGGACGGCCAGCCACACCAGGGTGATGGTGGCGTTGATCCACACGTCGTCGATCTCGCCGAGCGCGTATGTGTGGAACGGGACGTTGAGCAGGAACAGCCCGACCAGGACCGGGATCACGAGTTTGATCGGACGCGCGAAGGCGAAGAAGAACACCGCCACCGCCGGGAGCAGGTACACCGGCCCCTCGGGATAGTCCAGCAGCAGGTACGTGGCCAACGCCGCCATGGAGACCGCGAGCGTGACCTCGGGCCAGCGCCGCCGCACCGCCAGCGCGAGCGCGGCGACCCAGACGAGCCCGAACGCGGCGTACGGCGGGGAGTGGTCCGGGTCGGCCCCGATGGTCATTCCGGAGGTCATGAGGCCGAGGAAGACGGCCAGGCCGACATCGAAGGCGATGGCCTTGATGCGCTGGCGATGTGCGGTGGTGGTCACGGGACCAAGCCTAGGTCGCGGGCGCCTGGTCGGACTCGATCCGCGGGCGTATCCGCTGCTACGTCGCCCGACGTACGGGGACGGCCCCAGCGCCGCGAGCGCGGTCTCAGCGGACCGGTCGGCGGCCCAGCAGGTGCAGGTGGGTGGCCATGTCGCGGAACGGGACGCGCGCGGCCGTGGCCAGTTCGAACTCGCGCAGTGCCTCGCCGGAGCCGGTCTCGCCCCCGGCGGCCGCGGTGGTGCCGAGGAGGTCGCCGACCACGCCGACGCCGTGGACCTGCTCGGTGACCAGGCCCGACGAGGCCACGAGCGCCGTCAGGGTCGCGGTCTCGAAGCGGTGCTTGATGGTGTCCTTGCCGTCGATGACGCCGTCGACGTCGACCAGGAGGTCGAGCGCGGTCGCGAACTGTCCAGCGAGGGCCTTGCCGAGGACGGCGGCGATCCGGTTGGACACCAGGAGGCTCACCGCCCCGCCGGGGGCGCAGACCCGGGAGAGCTCATCCAAGGCGACGTCCGGGTACTCGACCATTTCGAGCACGGAGTGGCACAGGACCAGTTCGTGCGAGCCGGCCTCGACCACGTCCGGCAGCTCGTCGGCGTCGGCCTGGACGGCCGTCACCCGGTCGGTCACGCCCGCGTCGGCGGCACGCTGGCGTAGGGAGGCGAGCGCGTTGGCGCTGGGTTCTACGACGGTCACGTCGTGGCCGAGTTCGGCGAGCGGCACGGCGAAGCCGCCGGAGCCGCCGCCGACATCGAGGATGCGCATGGTGGCGCCGGTGCCGGCGGCGTACCGCTCGATCTCGGCCGACAGGACCGACCACACGACGGCGTCGCGGGGGTGGTGGGCCGTCTCGGCGGCCTCTTTCGGAATGTCGACCATGTGCCTCAGCCTAGCGGGATTCAGTCGCGCAGATAAGTGGGAATGTCGACCGTGTGCCTCAACCCAGCGGGATTCAGTCGCGCAGATAAGGAGGATTGTTGCGGATGGCTCGGAGGTAGGCCGGGTTGTTCACCAGGTACCGCTTCCACAGCCGCTTCGGTTCCTTCGTGAGCCGGTAGAACCATTCGAGTCCGTTGCTCTGCATCCAGCTCGGTGCCTGCGGCACGAGCCCGGCATGGAAATCGAAGGCCGCGCCCACGCCGAAGAGGACGGGGGCGCCCAGCTTGTCGCGGTGGGCGGCCATCCAACGCTCCTGTTTGGGCGTGGAGAGCCCGACCCACACCAGCTCGGCGCCGGAGTCGTTGATGCGCTTCACGATCTCGTCGTCCTCGGCCTCGGTGAGGGGCCGGAACGGCGGCGAGTACATGCCGGCGATCTTGACGCCGGGGATGCGCTCGGTCAGCTTCTTCGCCAGCAGTTCGGGCACGCCGTCCTTGCCTCCGTAGAGGAACGAGGACCAGCCGCGCTCGGCGGCGCGGGAGAGCACGTTCAGCATCAGGTCGGGCCCGTAGACGCGGTCCATCCAGTCGGCCCCGGCCTTGCGGCCGGCCCACACCATCGGCATGCCGTCGGGCGTGGTCAGCCCGGAGGCGTTGTGGATGGCCTTGAGCTCGGGGTCGTTCTGGGACTCCATGACGCCGTGGACGCCGGTGACGCACACGTACTGGCGTTCCTTGGCCTCGACCCAGCGGGTGATCTCGGCCAGCGCCATGGACTGGTTGACCGTGGAGACGCCGACGCCGAGAACGTCGACGCGGCGGAGTTTCGGATCGGGCATTAGAGCTTGTACTTCGCCTTGACCTCGTCGTACACCCACGCGTAGAGCTTGGACATGCCGTCGCGCAGCGAGATCGAGGGCTCCCAGCCGTAGTACTTCTGGATGAGGGTGTTGTCGGAGTTGCGTCCGCGCACACCCAGCGCGCCTTCGACGTGCTTGAGCTCGATGTCGATCCCGGCGATGTCGGCGACCAGGTAGTACAGGTTGTTGATGGTCGTCATCTCGGAGGAGCCGAGGTTGAGCGGCTCGGTGACGTCGCCGCGGGTGAACATCTTGGTGCCGTGGACGCAGTCGTCGATGTAGGTGAAGGAGCGGGTCTGCTCGCCGTCACCCCAGATCTCGACGGTCTTCTCGCCGTTGAGGGCGGCGAGGGCGATCTTGCGGCAGGTCGCGGCGGGGGCCTTCTCGCGGCCGCCGTCCCAGGTGCCTTCGGGGCCGTAGATGTTGTGGTAGCGGGCGATGCGGGTCTGGAGCCCGAAGTCCTCGCGGAAGTGGCGGCACATGCGCTCGGAGAACAGCTTCTCCCAGCCGTAGCCGTCCTCGGCGTCGGCGGGGTAGGCGTCCTCTTCCTTCAGCGGGGCGATGTCCGCCTCGGTCTGCTTGTATCCGGCGTAGACGCAGGCGGAGGAGGAGTAGAAGAAGCGCTCGACCTCGGCGTCCTTGGAGGCCATGAGCATGTGGGTCGAGGGCAGGACCGAGAGCATGCACAGGGCCTTGTTGTTCTCGATGAAGCCCATGCCGCCCATGTTGCAGGCCAGGTTGTAGACCTCGCCGGCGCCGTCGCCGACGGCTTCACGGCAGTTGGCCAGGTCGGAGAGGTCCCGCTGGAGGTTCTCGGTGTCGCCGTGGACCTGGTACCACTCGTCGAGCGGTTTGATGTCGACGGCGCGCACGGTCTTGCCCTCGTCGAGGAGGCTCTTCACCAGGTGTCCGCCGATGAATCCGCCGGCTCCCGCCACTACCGCGTCCACGCTTGCCGCCATCGTCCACTCCTCATGCCTTAGGTGTACGGGGAAAGTTGCGCCTCAGCCTACCCGCCGATCCGCGCGTCCCACCAGCGGGGAAATGTGGCCTGTGACGCCTGTGGCCCCCGCCTCAGTCTCGCCGCGGGCGGGCACCGAGGACCGTCTCAGACGGCCCTGAGCAGGTGCGCCGGGCCGACCCTGAACAGTTCGGGCGCCTCGTCGGCGGCGATGGCGGGGTCGACCCGGGGGGCGATGCAGTACATGCGCACGGACTCTGCGTCGAGGAGGCGGCGGACGTGACGCATCCGCTGGAGTTGCTTCTCACGCATGGTGATCCCCCACCTGACGGTGCCGAGCGCGACGAGCTCGCCCTTCTCGCTCCAGGCGGCCACTTCGAGGGTGCGCAGCTGCCGGAAACGGGGGTCGGGGACGACGATGCGGGTCGTCTCCGCGGCGGCCGGGTCGCCGAGCGCCCACTCGCGGGCCAGCTTCGTGAACTCGGGGCGGCACACGTAACGGTTGAAGCGGGCGCTGGTCATGCGCCACAGCTTGTCGGTGATGTAGCCGCGCCGCCAGCGTTCGAGGTGCTCGGTCATCATCGCGTAGTGGAACCGCACCAGACGGTGGTCCAGGGTCCAGAACGGCGCGTCGGGTTCGAGCGGGTTGACGTCGGCGCGGACCACGCCCGCCTCGGTCAGCACGGTGAGGATCGGCTCCAGGTCGGCGTCCTCGATCCGGCTGAGCGCCTTCAGGTCCGCTTCCATGCGCGGGCGGATCACGAGGAGGCGCAGCAGACGGTCGACCCGCTCGTCGAAGGCGTCGCCGAGCGCGGCCTGCGGGGCGTGCTCGGCCAGGCCGAAGAACGGTCCGTCGGCGCTGAGGAAGTTCGCCTTGACCCAGGGGCCGAGGGAACCGTAGGACCGGGGTGGTTCGCTCGCCTGGGACAGGAGCTCGGGATCGTCGCCGAGCAGGGCGTGCACGGCGATGGCGACCTCGGGGTCGCCCACATCGAGGGAGAGGACGGATTCACGAAGCGTGCTCACGGTGTCTTCCTTCATGTGAGCACTTTATACATCAAATGCATGTCGACCAACCCCAGCGACGGGTGGCGGAAGCCCTCGGGGATGAGGGTGAGGGTCTCGAAACCCAAAGCGTGCCATAGCTTCACGGCCTGCGTATTGGTGGCGACGACGGCGTTGAACTGCATCGCGTGGAAGCCGTCCTTCGTCGCCCGCTCGATCGCGGCCCCTCCGAGCGCGCGGCCGACGCCGCGGCCCCGGAAGGCCGGGTCGACCATGAAGCCGGCGTTCGCGACATGCGAACCCTGCCCCGGGAGGTTCGGGTGGATCTCGACGGTCCCGGCGACCCGGCCGTCGATCTCGGCGACCAGGCGGGCGCCTCGCGCTCCATCCAGTACGCCCGCGTCCACGTCTCGGACGTGTCCGGCGGCCACGGGTAGGTCTCCGCGGCCTCGATGATCGGCTGCATGAAGGCCCACATGGCGGGCCAATCGGCGGCTTCGGCGTCACGGATCAACATGGCCCGAAGAATAGTGGGCGCGGCCCGGCGAATGCCAGTACCCGGACGGGGCGGCCCGGCCCCCGAGATCAGCGCGGCGGCTGCCAGTCCGCCAGAGAAGCGGCCTGGCTCTGCACCCACGAGTCGGGGACGGCCCGCAGCAGCCCCTTGGCGACGCCGCCGCCGCCCGAGGCGATCGAGTGGGCCCGCCGCGACACCCGCGCAACGCGCCGCACCCGGCCCAGCCGGACCCGGTCGTACGTGGCCAGCGCGTCCGGGATCGACTCCGGCGTGCGCCGCAGCGCCCACCCGAGGGTCACGGCATCCTCCAGGGCGAGGCTGCCGCCGTAGGCGAGGATCGGAGCGACCGCATGGGCGGCATCCCCGGCCAGGACCAGACCTCCGCGGCTGTCCGTGATGGCGTGGAACTTCGGCGGGACCGGCCACACGAACCGGACCGGCTGCTGCACCAGCTCGGATGGCCGGGTCGCCGCGATGTACTTCCCGACCGGCTCCGACCAGTCGGCGAACCAGCGGTTGATGAGCTCGTGCTGGATCTGCGGGGACTCCGGGCGCATGCCGCCGGGCACGGTCGCCCACCAGCAGGCCCCGGCCTGCCCGAGATCGGCGTATCCGAAGCGGCGGCGGTCGGACCCGTAGATCTCGACGGCGTCGGAATTGCGTTCGGGGGCGCGATGGGCCGGGATGGTGGCGCGGAACACCACCACCCCCGCGTCGATGGTGGGAGCGGGGCCGGTGACGAGGTTTCGCGTGGGCGAGTCGATGCCGTCGGCCGCGACGATGAGGTCGGCGTCCCAGCGGCGCGAGGCGTCGCCCGCGGCGAGGTCGACCAGGTCGATCCTGGACACCTGCGTGGCCGGATAGACCTCCACATCCGGGCCCAGGCGGGACACGAGCGCCTCGTAGAGGATCGCATTGTGGACGGTCACCGATGGCGTGCCGTCGTCGGCGCCGAGCACGGCCCCGCCGAAGGAACTGCTGATGCGGTCCTCGGTGCGGATCTCGAATCGATCCACGGGAATGCCGCCGACGTCGAGGGTCGCGTCGATGCCGAGGGCGCGGAGCGCGCGGACGCCCGAGGCCCACAGGATCATCCCGAGGTCGTCGCCCTTCAGCCGCTCGCGCCGCTCCAGCAGCGCGACCCGCCAGCCCAGCTTGGACAGCACGATCGCGCTGGCCAGTCCGGCTACGCCGGCGCCGACGACCACGGCTCTACGGTTATGCAAGGTGCACCTGCCCGGGGGAAGCGGTAAGGGTCAGCTGCCGTCGCGGGAGCGGCCCGCATCGGCTTCGGTGTCGTCGCCTGCGTTCTCGTCGGGTTCGTCGGGCGATTCGGGTTCGTCGGGCGATTCGGGTTCGTCGGGCGATTCAGATTCGTCGTCGGTTTCGCTTTGCGTCGCTTGCGGGTCGGTCATCCGGGCGATCTCGGGGCTGTGGAACGGCAGGCCGCCGTTGACGTAGCCGGTGCGCTCGGCGGCCTCGGAATCCCATGCGACCACGACGCGCTCGCCGTCTTCGAGGGCGATGACCTGGCGGCGTCCGCGAACGATGAGCAGGTAGGCGACGGCTGCGACGACGACGATGATGCTCATCCACTGGTTGAGGCGCAGGCCGCCGAAGCCCTCGGCCGGGTCGATGCGCAGGCCTTCGATCCAGAAGCGGCCGATCCCGTAGAGGACGACGTAGAGGGCGACGGCGCGGCCGGCCCCGAACTTCCACTTGCGGTCGGCGAGCCACACGACGAGCGCGACGCCGAGGTTCCACAGCAGTTCGTACAGGAACGTGGGGTGGAAGGTCGCGTACTCGGCGAAGCCGTCGACGCGGTGGTCGACGTCGATCTGGACGGCCCACCAGGCGTCGAGGGGCTTGCCGTAGAGCTCCTGGTTGAACCAGTTGCCGAGGCGGCCGATCGCCTGGCCGACGGGGATACCGACGATGCACGCGTCGGCGACCATCGTGAACGGCAGCTTCAGCTGGCGGCAGCCCAGCCACATGCCAACGCCGCCGAGGAGGATCGCGCCGGGAATGCCCAGGCCGCCCTCCCAGATCGCGAGGGCCTTCCACGGATCGCCGTCGGGTCCGAAATAGGCGTCGGGGCTGGAGAAGACGTGGTAGAGGCGGGCGCCGATGATGCCGAAGGGCACCGCCCACACGGCAAGGTCGAGCACGGCCCACTTGGGGGCGCCGCGGGAGCGCATGCGCGCTTCGGCGATCCAGCACGCGGCGGCGATGCCGGCGATGAGACACAGCGCGTACGCGCGAATCGGGATGGGGCCGAGGTGCCAGACGGATTCACCGGGGCTGGGAATGTAAGCGAGGTCCACGACGAATAAACCTATCGGTTGAACGGGCGGGGTTCGAGGCAGGTCCGCTAGATGCGTGATCGCCGATGGGGGAGGTCCGCAGTGCCCGAGGATATTTTTCCGCTCCCAAGGCGGCCGAATGTCCGCCTACCGAAAGTGGTAAGCGGACGTTCGACAACGACGGGAGCGGGAAAATAGACCGGGCAATGCTCCTCCCCCATCGGCGATCACGCATCTAAGGGCGGCGGACATGCTGAAGCCCGCCCCAAAGATCGGGGCGGGCCCTCGTTGCGGTTTCAGCGGCGCACGCCGGCGGCGAGGTCGGCGGTGAGCTCGGCCAGGCGCTGGTGGCCGGTGGGGATGTCGGGTGCGTCCAGGTAGCAGTTCACGATCGCGGAGCCGACGATGACGGCGTCACCGTAGGCGGCGATCTCGGCGGCCTGGTCGCCGGAGCGGACGCCGAGGCCGACGCCGATCGGCAGGTCGGTGTGGGCGCGGGTGCGCTCGACCAGGCCCGGGGCGGCTGCGGAGGTGGCGCTGCGGGCGCCGGTGACGCCCATGACGGACTGGGCGTAGACGAAGCCGCGGCACTGGGCGACGGTCGCGATGATGCGCTCCTCGGTGGAGGAGGGTGCGACGAGGAAGACGCGGTCGAGGCCGTGCTCGTCGGAGGCGGCGATCCACTCGTCGGCCTCGTCGGGGATGAGGTCGGGAGTGATGAGCCCGGCTCCCCCGGCGGCCTTGAAGTCGCGCGCGAACGCGTCGACGCCGTAGCGCTCGATGAGGTTCCAGTAGGTCATGACGAGGATCGGGACACGCCCCGATACGGCCTTGACCACTTCGAAGACCTGCTTGGTGCGGAAGCCTTCCCGGAGGGCGAGATCGGCGGCCTTCTGGATGGCGGGGCCGTCCATGACCGGGTCGGAGTAGGGCAGTCCGACCTCGATGAGGTCGGCGCCGTTCTCGATCATCGTGTCGATGGCCTTGATGGAGTCGGCGAGGGTGGGGTAGCCGGCGGGGAGGTAGCCGACGAGCGCCGCGCGTCCCTCGGCCTTGCATTTGGCGAATGCCTCAGCAGATCGCATTTACTTGTCCCCCTTGCCTTCGGCATTGCCGTAGCCGAAGTAGTCCACGACGGTGCCCATGTCCTTGTCGCCGCGTCCGGACAGGTTGACCAGGACGGTCGTTCCGCTCTCAAGGCCCGGCGCGAGGCGCAGCGCCCCGGCGAGCGCGTGGGCGGATTCGACGGCGCAAATGATGCCCTCGGTGCGGGCGAGCTTTTCCAGGGCGGCCATGGCTTCGGCGTCGGTCACCGGTTCGTAGGCGGCGCGGCCGGTGGCGGCGAGGTGGGCGTGCTCGGGGCCGACGCCCGGGTAGTCCAGTCCGGCGGAGATCGAGTGGGATTCGATGGTCTGGCCGTCCTCGTTCTGGAGGACGTAGGTGCGGGCGCCGTGGAGGACGCCGATGTCGCCGGCGGTGATGGTGGCGGCGTGGCGGCCGGTGTCGTAGCCGTCGCCTCCGGCCTCGAAGCCGTAGAGCTTGACGTCGTCCTCGAGGAACGCGGTGAAGGCGCCCATCGCGTTGGAGCCGCCGCCGACGCAGGCGGCGACGATGTCGGGGAGTTTCCCGGTGCGGTCCAGGATCTGGGCGCGGGCCTCGTCGCCGATGCCGCGGCAGTAGTCGCGCACCAGCTTGGGGAACGGGTGGGGTCCGCCGACCGAGCCGATGAGGTAGTGGGTGTCGTCGACGGTGGCGACCCATTCGCGGAGCGCCTCGTTCATGGCGTCCTTGAGGGTGCGCGAACCGGTGGTCACCGGGACGACCTCGGCGCCGAGGAGCTGCATGCGGGCGACATTGAGCGCCTGGCGGCGGGTGTCCTCCTCGCCCATGTAGACGGTGCACTCGAAGCCGAAGTAGGCGGCCGCGGTCGCGGTGGCGACGCCGTGCTGTCCGGCGCCGGTCTCGGCGATGACCCGGGTCTTGCCCATGCGCTTGGTGAGCAGGGCCTGGCCGAGGACGTTGCGGATCTTGTGCGCGCCGGTGTGGTTGAGGTCCTCGCGCTTGAGCCAGATGTCGACGCCGGCCTCGCCCGATAGCCGTTCGGCGTAGTACAGCGGCGAGGGGAGGTTGCCGTACTCGGTCGACAGCTTGGCGAACTCGGCCTGGAAGCCGGGGTCCTCCATGGCCTTGGTGTGGGCGGCGTCGAGCTCCTCGAGCGCGGCGATCAGGGCCTCGGGGACGAACCGGCCCCCGAATTCACCCCAGTGTCCACTCACATCTGGTAGTTGCGGCACGGCTTTGCCCTCCTCGTTCTGGACTAGCTGGGTCTCGGCGTGGCCGGGTGGGACCCGGCGGTGACCAGTTCGGCGACGGCGTCGCGCGGCTTCTTCTGCTTGACCACGCCCTCGCCGACGAGCACGGCGTCGGCTCCGGCGGAGGCGTAGCGGATCAGATCGCGGGTGTCGCGGACGCCGGACTCGGCGATCTTGACGACGTCCCGGGGCAGGCCCGGGGCGATGCGCTCGAACACCGAGCGATCCACCTGCAGAGTAGCCAGGTCGCGGGCGTTGACGCCAATGACTTTGGCCCCGGCGCGGAGCGCCCGGTCGGCCTCGAGTTCCGTGTGGACCTCGACGAGCGCGGTCATGCCCAGGCCTTCGACGCGCTCCAGGAGCGACACCAGGGTGTCCTGGTCGAGCGCGGCCACGATGAGCAGGCAGAGGTCGGCGCCGTGGGCGCGGGCCTCCAGCACCTGGTAGGGCGAGACGATGAAGTCCTTGCGCAGCAAGGGAACCGAAACCTTCTTGCGGACGGCGTCGAGGTCGTCGAGGCTGCCCTTGAAGTAGTCGGTCTCGGTGAGGACCGAGATGACCGCGGCGCCGCCGGCGGCGTACTCGGCGGCCAGGACGGCCGGGTCGGGGATCTCGGCGAGGTTCCCCTTGGACGGGGAGGCGCGCTTGACTTCGGCGATGACGCTGACGCCGCCGCCGTTGAGGGCGGCGTAGCCGTCGAGCGGGGCCGGGGCCTGCGCCGCGGCCTCACGGATCTGAGCCAGAGGAATCGCTGTCTCGCGCCGTGCGAGATCGACGCGGACTCCGGTGATGATCTGTTCGAGCACATTCATGTAGATCGTCCCTTCTCCTGCGCCGCCCCCGTGATATTAGGCGACGAGGGGTCTTTGCCGGCGTCGAGGGCATTCCACAGCTGGGCCGGGTCCTCTGCTATGGCTTCGGTGGTCGAGGTCTCATATCGGGCGCTGGGCTCGGGCCACCGGCCGGCGCGCAGCATCGCGGCGGCACCGGCGGCGGCCAGGCCGAGTCCGGCCGCGGCCAGGCCGATCGGGGCGATGCCCTTGGCGGCGTGGAGGATTCCGGCGAGGGCGACGGCGAGTCCGGCGAGGAGCGCGAAGGCCCCGAGGACGCGGCGCGCCCGGCGCCCGGTGGCGAGCATGGCCAGGAAGGCGGCGCCGCCCACCAGCGCGCACGGCAGCGCCCAGGTGGCGAGCTCGGTCCCGGCCTCGGTGGCGGTGGAGGTGAGCCCGGCGGCGTTCTCGACGGTCTCGGAGGTCCAGTCGCGGGTGACGGCCAGCGCGGCGAGGCCGACGGCGGCCAGTCCGGCGAGGACCGTCCGGGACCGTTCGGAGCCGCCGCGGTGCTCCGGCTCCAGCTCCGGCGACGTCGCCTCGGGCGAGTCGCCCGAGGATTCGGCGGGTGTGGGACTCATGCGATCTGCCTTCCGGTGAAGCAGGTCCGGGTGCCGGTGTGGCAGGCCGGGCCGGTCTGCTCGACCTGGAGCAGCACGGTGTCGCCGTCGCAGTCGATCGACACCGACTTCACGGCCTGGTGGTGGCCGGAGGTCTCCCCCTTGACCCAGTACTCGCCGCGGCTGCGCGACCAGTACGTGGCCTTGCGGGTGGCGATGGTGCGGCGCAGCGCCTCGGCGTTCATCCACGCGAGCATGAGCACCTCGCCGCTGTCGTGCTGCTGCGCGATGACGGGAACGAGTCCGTCGGCGTTGTACTTCAGGTCGGCGATGGCGTCGTCGCTGGTCTGATCGCTGGTCTGTTGGCCCTCCACGTGTATTGATTCTGAACGCCCCGGACCGGGCACCGCCACCCGGGCCCGCGTGAGGTGCGAAACGTGGGATTCTCATGGGCATGGATCGTCCTTATGTGATCGTTTCGGCCGCGATGAGTCTCGACGGCTACCTCGACGACGACTCCGACAAGCGACTGACGCTCTCGAACGCGGCCGATCTCGACCGGGTGGACGACGAGCGGGCGGGGGTCGATGCGATCGCCGTCGGCGCCGGGACGATCCGCGCCGACGACCCCCGGCTGCTGGTGCGCTCGGAGGAGCGGCGGGCGCTGCGGGTGGCCGCGGGGAAGTCGCCGTCGCCGTTGCGGGTGGTGTTCTCCCCTTCGGGCGAGCTGGAGCCGGAGGCGCGGTTGTTCAATTCGGGCGAGCCGGTGCCGATCATCTACACGAGCGCGCAGGGCGCGCGGGCCTGCCCGGTGCCGTCGCTGCGGGAGGCCGGGGAGGGGCCGGCCGCCGAGGTGGTGGCGACCGGGGAGACCACGGTCGATCTGCTGGCGGCCCTGAGCGACCTGGCTCGGCGCGGGGTGCGGCGGCTGATGGTGGAGGGCGGCGGGGTGGTGCACACGGCGTTCCTGTCGTCGGATCTGGTGGACGAGGTGCATTTGGCGTTGGCGCCGTTCCTGCTCGGGGAGCGAGGCGGGGCGTCCTTCGTGTACCCGTCGGCGTTCCCGCAGTCGCCGCGGCGGCCGCTGGAGTTGGTGGAGGCGCGCTCCATCGGAGCGATCGCGCTGCTGGTCTACAAGCGGGCCTGAGCGGGCGGCGGTCTCGTCGCGCTGCCGCACACCGGTTCGCCCACCGGAGCGACGCTTGCCCGAACCGGTTCTTTGTGGCCAATCGATCACTTAAGGTGAGCAAAGCGCCGCAACCGGATGGAGCCGCCGATGACCACTACAGAGACTGCCGAGACCCCGGAACCGGGTGAGCAACTGCCCGAACCGGGCCTGCTGCCCATTGAGGACGTCCGAGCCCAAGGCGACCTCAGACCGCCGACACTCCCGGTCGACCGGGCCGTCTTCTGGATCGCCGCCGCGGTCATCCTCGCCGTCATCCTGTGGGGCGCGGTCCTGCCCGAAGCCTTCGAATCCGCCTCCACCTCGGCCCTGAACTGGGTGATCGCCAACTTCGGATGGCTGTTCATCATCGCCGGCAACATCTTCCTGGTCCTGGCGGTCTACATCGCCTCCAGCCGCTACGGCAATATCCGGCTCGGAGCGGCCGACGAGGAACCCGAATTCGGGACCCTGCCGTGGATCTCGATGATGTTCGCCGCCGGCATGGGCATCGGCCTGATGTTCTACGGCGTGGCCGAACCGCTCTCGCACTACTTCGACGCTCCCCCGCCCCTGCAACTCGACCCCACATCGCCCTACTACCAGGACGAACTCCAACAGGGCGCGCTGCTGTACAGCTTCTTCCACTGGGGACTGCACCCGTGGGCGATCTACGCGGTGGCCGGGCTGGCGCTGGCCTATTCGACGTTCCGCAAACGGCGCGGCAACAACCTCTCCGACGCGTTCGCGCCGCTGACCGCCGACCGGAACTGGGGTCACGGCGCGGGCCGGGCGATCGACCTGCTGGCGATCTTCGCGACCGTGTTCGGCACCGCCGCGAGCCTCGGTCTCGGCGCGCTCCAGGTCGCGGTGGGACTCAACATCACGCTCGGGGTGCCGGAGACGAGGTGGTTGGAGCTCATCGTGATCGCCGCGCTGACGCTCGCGTTCGTCGTCTCGGCGTTCTCAGGCGTCCACCGGGGCGTCAAGTGGCTGTCCACGACGAACGTGCTGCTGGCGCTGTTCCTGGTCATGTTCGTGTTCCTGGTCGGGCCGTCGCTGTGGATCCTCGACGCCTGGCCGGCCACGACCGGTGCGTACCTGTCGAGCCTGGTGGACATCTCCAACATCACCGGGGCGTTCGGCGGGGCCGACTGGATGGCGACCTGGACGATCTTCTACTGGGCGTGGTGGCTGTCGTGGGCGCCGTTCGTGGGGACGTTCATCGCGCGGATCTCGCGGGGCCGCTCCATCCGGCAGTTCGTCGTCGGGGTGCTGCTGGTGCCCTCGACCGCGTCGACCCTGTGGTTCACGATCCTGGGCGGCACCGCGATCCGCTTCCAGTCCACCGGCGCCGCCGACTACAGCGCCGAAGTCGCCCAGGGCCCCGAGTACGCGCTGTTCGCGCTGCTTCAGTCGCTGCCGCTGTACAGCCTGCTGGCCGGGATCTCGATGCTGCTGGTGGCCATCTACTTCGTGACCGGCGCCGACTCGGCGTCGCTGGTGCTCGGCTCGCTCTCCAGCCACGGTTCGCTGCACCCGAAGAAGCCGCTGGTGGTGTTCTGGGGCATGGTGATCGGGGCGGTGGCGGCGGTGCTGCTGCTGAGCGGCGGGCTCCAGGGGCTCAAGAACGCGACGATCATCGTGGCGCTGCCGTTCGTGTTCGTCATGCTGGCGCTGTGCGTCGCGCTCATGAAGGAGCTGGTGACCGACCCCGGCGCGAACCCGCTGCGACAGCAACTGCGGCACAAGGGTTTCCGGGAAGCGATCCGGCGCCTGGTCGGCGAGGAGGTCAGCGCGCACGCCGAGAACGGCAACAACCGCTGGTACCGCGGCAAGCGAAAATTCGGCATGGGCTCGGGACGGCGCTCGAACCACGAGGAGTGAGCGCCGCGCACTCACCGACCCCATAGGATATATCCTATAGGATTTACTGCCGCCCTCGACGGTGAGCGCAGGACTGTCGGAAACGGCCGCCTCGCTGCGTTTCGGGTCGCTGCTAGGTTAATCAGTGACTCTGCGGCGGAAGGAAATCTCATGAAGGCGATCGTGGTCGAACAGCCGGGCGGGCCCGGCGTCATGCGTCTGCTCGAAGGCGACGACCCCGGCCCCAGGCCCGGCCAGATCTCGGTGCGGGTCGCCGCGGCCGGCGTCAACTACATCGACATCTATCACCGCTCCGGCGCCTACAAGCTGCCGCTGCCGTTCACCCCCGGACTCGAGGGCGGCGGCCGGGTCGCGGCCGTCGGCGAAGGCGTCACCGAGTTCGAACCCGGCGACGAGGTGGCCTGGACGAACGTCCCCGGCTCCTACGCGGACATGGTGGTCGGAGCCGAGGCCGACTTCGTGCCGGTCCCGGCGAAGGTCGCCCTGGAGACCGCCGCCGCGGTGATGCTGCAAGGACTCACGGCCCACTACCTGTGCACCTCGGTGTACGAGGTGCAGGAGGGCGACACGGTCATCGTGCACGCCGCCGCCGGCGGGGTGGGCCTGCTGCTGACCCAGATGGTCAAGTACAAGGGCGGCAAGGTCATCGGGACGGTCTCCACCGACGCCAAGGCCGAACTGGCGCGCCAGAACGGCTGCGACTACGTCCTGCGCTACGAGGGCTTCGGCGAGAAGGCCCGCGAGCTCACCGACGGCGAAGGCGTCGCGGCGGTCTACGACGGCGTCGGCGAGACGACCTTCGACGAGGGCCTGACCGCACTGCGGCGCCGGGGCACCATGGCCCTCTTCGGCCAGGCCAGCGGCCCGGTCCCCGCCTTCGACCCCCAGCGCCTCAACACCGGCGGTTCGCTGATCCTGACCCGCCCCAAGCTGAACGATTTCATCGCCACCAGGGAGGAATACCTCTGGCGCACCGGCGAGATCTTCCAGTGGATCGAGGACGACAATCTGCTCGTGAGGGTCGGCGACACCTTCCGCCTGGAAGAGGCCGCCGAGGCCCACGAGGACCTCCAGAGCCGCAAGACCACCGGGAAGGTCCTGCTCATCCCCTGAGCGGACTTGCAGGATTTAGGACGGCATGACACCGGGCCGGGAGCCTTACGACTCCCGGCCCGTCCGAATACCCGCTAGCCGTCCCGCGGATCGGAGCGCGCCCATTCGTCGCGGGTGACCTCGTACCAGACCTCGCCGTGTTCGGTGCCCGGCAGCGGGTTGTCGAAGCGCTGGTGGAAGGTGCGCCGGTAACGCAGTCCGCATTTCTCCATCACTCGGCGGGAGGCGGCGTTGACGAACATGGTATCGGCGGTGACGCGCTCGGCGCCCAGTGAGTTGAACGCATGGTCGACCAATGCCCTTCCCCCCTCGGAGGCAAGTCCTCGGCCCCAGTGGGCGGGGCGCAGCCGATAACCGAGCGAGGGCGCGGACGGCCCGTCGGCGAGCAGGATCAGGCCGAACCAGCCGAGGAAGACGCCGTTATGGTCCTCGGCGATGAACCGGCCGTGCCCGGGGTGGTTTTCCGACACGGCCAGGAGTTCGGCGATCTCGGCGGCCAGCGCTTCTCGGCTGGGAGGCTGCCAGTCGATGTAGCGCATGACATCGGGATCATGGTTCAGCTCGTCCAGCAGGTCAAGGTCCGCTGATCGCAAGTGGCGCAGTCGCATGCGTTCGGTGGTGAGCATGGCGTGCGGCTGATGTCGCGGTGTCATGGGCGCCAGATCACGACTTCGATCGTGTCGGTCCGTTCGGTGAAGCGGCCGTTCGGGGCCGCTTCCCGCAGGAGGCGGCGCAGATCGGCTTCGAACTCGGGGAGCCGGTCGCCGAACAGGTGCGGTGCCGAGCTTGACAGGGAGAACACCGCGGAGACGATCTCGTCCAGGCCCCGGTCGACGGTGCGTCCCTCGTCGATGGCGATCCGGGTGGGGTCGTTGAACCCGGCCTGCCGCATGATGGCCGCTTCGCCGCCGCGGGTGCCGTTCGGCAGGAAGCCCTGTCCGGCCCGGCGCACCGGTCCGAGATATCGAGCCACCAAGTCCTCGATCCGGTCCCACGGCGGGCCCGGATGCCCCGGCCGGTGCTCTCCGTCCGCGCCCCGATGGGTGGTGCCGCCGACATGGACCCAGGCCCCGTCCGGCTCGAGCATGCCTCGGACTCGACGGGCGACCAGGGACTGGTCCATCCAGTGAAACGACTGCGCGAACGAGGCCACCCGGAAGGTGCCCAGGTCGGCCGGCAAATCCTCACCGCGCAGATGCCGCCATTCGATGTCGGTCAGCCCCGCCTCGTCGGCCCGGCTCTGGGCCTCGGCGATCATGCCGCCGTCGGCGTCGACGCCCACTGTGGAGGCGAAGAGGGGCGCCAACAGCATCGTCAGCGACCCCGGACCGCAGCCGACATCCAGCAGCCGTCCGCTGCCGTCGAGATCGAGAGCGTCGCAGACCGTGGCGGCGAGGCTTGACGGGTAGGGCATGCGGCCGATGCCGTAATGGGCGGCGCTCCCGGAGAACAGCGTCTCGTCCCACTCCCATGCGTTGGCTTTCATTGGCAGGACGGTACCGGCACGGCGAGCACCGGTCGACCGGATATCCGAGGCCGCAAAGCCTGGCGCACGCGATGCTCACGACCGGTGGGCCTTGGATCAACTTCGTTCCCGGCCATGGGGAGTGGCACCGGCGAGAGCGTTCTGGCGGAAGGTCTTACGGTAGGCCGAGGGTGAGACGCCGACGGTCGACCGCAGGTGCTGGCGCAGGGAGACGCCGGTGCCGAGGCCGGCGCGTCGGGCGATCTGGTCGACCGTCAGGTCGGTGGCCTCCAGCAGGTGGCGGGCGCGTTCGATGCGCTGGTGGTTCAGCCACTGGGTCGGGCTCTGCCCGACCTCCTCGCGGAACTTCCTGGTGAACGATCTGCGGCTCATGTTCGCTTGGCGCGCCAGGTCATCGATGCTCAGCGGCCGGTCGAGGTTGGCGAGGGCCCAGGCACGGGCGTCGGTGGTGCTCGCGTCCTGCTCGTCGGGGACGGGACGCTCGATGAACTGGGCCTGGCCGCCCTCGCGCCACGGCGGGACCACGCAGCGGCGGGCGACCGCATTGGCGACCTTGCTGCCCCAGTCGAGGCGCACCAGGTGCAGGCAGAGGTCGACGGCCGCGCCGGCTCCGGCGGAGGTGAGGATGCGGCCCTCGTCCACGAACAGCACACCGGGGTCCACTTTGATCTTGGGGTACCGGCGCTGCATCCGGTCGGTCAGGATCCAGTGGGTCGTGGCCGACTTCCCGTCCAGGAGGCCCAGTTCGGCAAGCACGAACGCGGCGGAGCAGAAGGAGACGATCCGCGCCTCCGGGCGGACCGTCGCGAAGGCCTCGGCCAGGCCCGCGGGGATCTCGCGCACGTCGCAGACCGGGCCCTCGGGCTGGATGGTTGCGACAATGACCGTGTCGGCCCAGGCCAGCGCCTCCGGGCCGTGATCGGCGGCGATGGTGAACCCGCTGGAGGTGCGCACCGGTCCGCCGTCGAGGGAGCAGACCCGGACCTCGTAGCGGGGCTGGAGGTCGTCGTAGGCGGCGGCCGAGAAGATGCGGTCGGGGACGCCGAGCTCGAAGGCCACGACGTGGTCGAGGGCGAGGACCGCGACGCGGTGGGGAACCGGAACAGACATGGCCCGATTCTTTCACATGATGGCCTTCGGGCCTCTGGGCGGAGCGCCGACCGGGCCGCAGAATTGGTCCCGTTGAACCGCAATGAAACCGGAAGGACCATCCAATTATGGCTACCATGCGAACCGTCACCCAGGAAGAACTCGGCGGGCCCGAAGTGCTCAAGATCGGCGAGACGGAGCGGCCCGAACCCGGTGCGGGCGAGATCCTGGTGAAGGTCCACGCCGCGGGCACGAACCCGGTGGACTGGAAGGTCCGGACCCACGGCGGGCTGCTGGGCGACCGGCCTCCGTTCACGGTGGGCTGGGATGTCTCCGGCACGGTGGAGGCGGTCGGCTTCGGGGTGCGGCTCTACCGGGTCGGCGACGAGGTGTTCGGGCTGCCGCGCTTCCCGCAGTTCGCGGGCGGCTACTCGGAATACGTCACCGCGCCGACCCGTCACTTCGCCCCCAAGCCCGCCGCGCTGAGTCACGTCGAGGCCGCCGCGCTGCCGCTGGCAGGACTCACCGCCCACCAGGCGCTCGTGGACATCGCCCGGGTGGAGCCGGGTCAGAAGGTCCTCGTCCACGCCGCCGCCGGAGGGGTGGGGCACCTCGCCGTTCAGATCGCGAAGGCCAAGGGCGCCTATGTGATCGGCACCGCCAGCGCCGCCAAGCACGAGTTCCTGCGCTCGATCGGCGCCGACGAGGTCATCGACTACACGGCGGCCGACTTCGGCGAGTTGCTGAGCGACCTCGACATCGTGATCGACGCTTTCGGGGGCGACGATTACACCGCCCGCTCGGCGAAGGTACTGCGGGACGGCGGTGTCCTGGTGACCCTCCCCGGCCCGGCCGAACTCGCCGAGCCCGAGCAGGCCCGCATCGCCTCCGGCTTCATGCTGGTCGAGCCGGACCTGAACGGACTCAAGGCGATCGCCGAACTGGTCGAGTCCGGGAAGCTCACGCCCACCGTCTCCGAGACCTATGCCCTCGAAGACGCCGCGAAGGCCCAGGAGTCCCTGGCCTCGGGCCGGACCATCGGCAAGATCGTTCTGACCGTCGCCTGAATACGAAGTGCCACAGCGTAATCCGCGCGAGCGCCACGAACCGCGACCCTAACCGCGAATCCTATAGGATATATCCTATAGGATTCGCGGCGCGCGGCAGGCCAGTCCGGACCGGGCCGACCAAAGCGGGACTCAGCTGGAGCGGGTCTGCTCGATCCAGGAGTTGTGGAGGCCCGCGTAGATCGAGTTCTCCTCTTGGACCAGGTCGGCGTGGGGGCCGTGCTGGACCAGGTTGCCCGCGTCGAAGACCAGGACCTCATCGGAGGTCTCGGCGGTCGAGAGGCGGTGGGCGATGATCACGGTGGTACGCCCCCTGGTCACCGCGTCCAATGCGGACGACAGGCGCAGTTCGGTGGCCGGGTCGACCGCGCTGGTGGCCTCGTCCAGGACCAGCAGGTCCGGGTCGGAGACGTAGGCACGCACCAGTGAGACCAGTTGGCGCTCACCGACACTCACATTCGCGCCGGACTCGCCCAGTTCGGTCTCCAGTCCGTTCGGCAGCGCCTCGACCCAGTCGGTCAGGCCCAGTTCGGAGAACGCCACGTAGATCTCGGCGTCTGTCAGCTCCGGCTTGGCGAAGCGGACGTTGTAGGCGAGGGTGCCGTTGAACAGGAAGCCCTCCTGCGGCACCATCGTCACGCGAGATCGCAGCGAGGAGAACTTGACGTCCGTCAGCGGGGTCTCGCCGAGGACGACCCGGCCGCCGGTCGGGTCCATCAGGCGCGTCAACAGCTTCGCGAAGGTCGTCTTGCCCGAACCGGTCTCGCCGACCACGGCCACCTTGCGGTTGGGCGCGATGTCGACGTCGATGCCGTGCAGCACCTCTTCCCCGCCCGGGTAGGCGAAGCGGACGCCCTCGAAGCGGACGCCGACCGGGCCCTCGGGGAGGTCGGCGCCGTCCTTCGGGTCGGCCACGTCCGGGGCGGTGTCGAGGATGTCCAGCACCCGCCGCCAACCGGAGACCGCGTTCTGGGCCTCGTTCAGCGTCTCGGTGCCGATGACCACCGGCTGCGTGAACAGCACGACCAGGAATAGGAACGCGGTCAGCTCGCCGACCGACATCGACCCGTCCGCGACCAGGAACGCGCCCAGGATGACCACGATCGCATTGACACCGAAGTACACCAGTTCGCCCGCGCCGAAGGAGACCGCCGAGCGCCGGATCGCCTTGAGCTGGTCACCCCGATGCTCCTCGATCGACTCGTCCAGCCGGGCGCTGGTGCGGGCGCCTACCCCGTAGGCCCGCACCACACCGGCGCCGACGACCGACTCCGAGACCGCCGAGAGCATCTTCGAGACGCTCACCCGCACGTTCGTGTAGGCCGCCGCCAGGTGCCCCTGGAGCCACTTGATCAGCCACGTCACCGGGATGAACACGATCCACACCGCGATCGTCAGCTGCCAGGAGTAGATCGCCATGACCACCGTGGCCGCGACGATCTGGGCCGAGGAGGTCACCAGGACCATGCCGCCCTGCTGGAGGAACTGGCTGACCTGGTCGATATCGGTCGTCACCCGCGCGGTCAGCGCGCCGCGCCGCTCCGACTGCTGGTGCAGCATCGACAGGTCGTGGATGTGCCGGAAGGTGCGGCGGCGCAGATTCGCCAGCGCGGTCTCCGAGACGATGAACAGGCGCCGGTTCATCAGGAAGTTCGCGGCGGTCGTGATCCCGAGAACGACGGCGCCGAGGGCGATCACGGTGATGACGTAGGCGGCGTTGGGGCCGGCCTCGGCGAAGAGGCCGTTGTCGAGGACCTTCTGGGCGGAGACGGGGACGACCAGGCGGCCCAGGGCGGTCACCGCGGCGAGGAAGATCGTGAAACCGAGGCCGCGCTTCAGCTCGGGCGAGAGCTGGAGGCCCCGTTTGAGAGTCGCGAACGGATTCGACTCGGCGTTCGTCTGCTCGCTCATGCCGTGGTCTCCTCATCGAATTCGCGTTCGGCCTCGGCCTGTTCGTAGGCGGTGACGAGGTCGGCGTAGGGCTGGTGGCCCGCCAGCAGTTCGGCGTGGGTGCCGCGGGCGGTGATGCGGCCGCCGTCGAGGAAGACGACCTCGTCGGCGAGGGCGATGGTGGCGCGGCGGTAGGCGACGACGAGGACGCTGGCCGCGTCGGAGGAGTGCTTGAGCCCGGAGAGGATCTGCGACTCCACCTTGGGGTCGACGGCACTGGTGGCGTCGTCCAGGACGAGCAGGCGGGGCTGCCCGGCGAGGGCGCGCGCGAGGGTGAGGCGCTGGCGCTGTCCGCCGGAGAGGGTGGTGCCGCGTTCGCCGACCTCGGTGTCGAGGCCGTCTTCGAGGTCGCCGACGAACTTGTCGGCCCCGGCGTCGGCGAGGGCTGCCCAGATGCGGGTGTCGTCGATGCCGGGCCGGTTGAGGGCGAGGTTGGAGCGGACGGTGTCGTCGAAGATGAACGGGATCTGCTGCACGAGTGAGCAGGTCGCGGCCAGGTGGGGGTGGGTGAGTTCGCGGACGTCGACGCCGTCGATGCGGACCGCCCCGGCGGTGGGGTCGGTCAGGCGCGCGGACAGGGAGGCGAGGGTGGACTTGCCGGAGCCGGTGGCGCCGACGAGTGCGACGGTCCGGCCCGCTTTCACGGTGAAGCTGACGTCGCGGATGGCCTCGGTGCCGTCGGGGTAGGCGTACGCGACGGAGTCGAATTCGAGCTTGGCGGCCCGGCCGTCGTGCTCGGGTGCGTTCTCGCCGTATTCCATGTCGCCGGCGGCGGCCAGGACGTGGTCGATGCGGCGGCGGCCGACGACGGAGGTGGGGAGGTCGCCGAGGACCCAGCCGATGGCGCGGATGGGGAAGGCCAGCACGCTGAACATGAAGGAGACCATGACGAGCTCTTCGAGGGTCATGGCCCCGGTTTCGAAGCGGGCCAGGCCGACCAGGAGCGCCAGGAGTGTCCCGAGTTCGGGGAGTCCGGCGATGGCGGGTTCGAAGGCGGCCCGCAGGCGGCCGACGCCGATCATGGCGTCGCGCAGTTCCTCGGTGGAGGCGGTGAAACGCTCGGTCTCGGCGGTTTCGCGTCCCATGGCCTTGACGACGAGGGCGCCGTCGAAGGACTCGTGGCCGACGGCGGAGACCTCGGCGCGCAGTTCCTGGGCCCGCTTGGCGCGCGGAGCGGCCTTGGTCGCGAAGACCGCGTTGAGCGTGAACAGGACCGGGAACATGCACACCGCGACCAGGGCGATGGCCCAGTCGATGGTGACGAAGACGCCCATGGCGACGATGATCATGAAGATCGTGCCGACGGCGAACGGAAGCGGGGCGAGGGGGCGGGTGGCGGCCTCGACGTCGGCGTTCGCGTTGGACAGCAGGGTGCCGGTGGGGTGCTTCTGGTGCCAGGAGACGGGGAGGGCGAGGTAGCGGCGGGTGACCTGGCGGCGCCAGTGAGCCTGGACCTGGAACATCATGGCGCCGGCGCCGATGCGGCGGGCGCACATCGAGGCGAAGCGGAGGACCGAGGTGCCGAGGAGGGCGGCGACGCCGATCGCGACGGCGCCGACTGCGACCTCGCCGTTCTCATAGGCGGGGACGGCGACCTGGCCGACGACCCAGCCGATGACGTATGAGACGAACAGGGTGGTGGCGGTGTTGACCATCGCTCCGAACGCGCCGATGGCGAAGCGTTTCGGCTCGATTCGGATCATGTCGCCGATATTGCGCAGGCCTTGGCGAAGCAGGTTCGCTGTGGCGGGCGCGGTGCCGTCAAGGCTGGTCATGAAGTCTCCGGGCAGCGGTGGGTGCAGACACTGTCGTTATTGGGTCGGTCGAAGCTGGAACTTGCCGGTCGGCTAGCGACCACAGGCAATCATGCCTCGCACGTACGACAGTTGACAAACCATTGGGCAAACGCCGCTCCGGCGCCGGCGCCGGAGATGCGGCGGCCTCGCTCTTCGGATCGCCTATCGGACGGCGTGGCCGGCTTCCTTCAGACTCTGCTTGACCTCGCCGATGCTGACGTCCCCGAAGTGGAAGATCGAGGCGGCCAGTACGGCGTCGGCCCCGGCGTCGACGGCCGGGGGGAAGTCGGCGGCCTTGCCGGCGCCGCCGGAGGCGATGAGCGGGATGTCCACGACGGCACGGACGGCGGCGATGAGCGGAAGGTCGAAGCCGCCCTTGGTGCCGTCGGCGTCGATCGAGTTGAGCAGGATCTCCCCCGCCCCGAGCTCGGCGGCCCGGGCGCACCACTCGACGGCGTCGATGCCGGTGCGCTTGCGTCCGCCGTGGGTCGTGACCTCCCAGCCCGAGTCGGTGCCCGAGCCGGAGGCGACGTCGGCGGAGAGCACGAGAACCTGGTTGCCGAAGCGGTCGGCGATCTCGGAGATGACCTCGGGGCGGGCGATGGCGGCGGTATTGACGCCGACCTTGTCGGCCCCGGCGCGCAGCAGCTTGTCGACGTCGTCGGGGGTGCGGACGCCGCCGCCGACGGTGAGCGGGATGAAGACCTGCTCGGCGGTGCGGGCGACCACGTCGTACATGGTGGCGCGCCCGTCGGAGGAGGCGGTGACGTCGAGGAAGGTGAGCTCGTCGGCCCCGGCCGCGTCGTAGGCGGCGGCCAGCTCGACGGGGTCGCCCGCGTCCCGCAGGTTCTCGAAGTTCACACCCTTGACAACCCGCCCGGCATCCACGTCCAGGCAGGGAATCACACGCACCGCAACAGTCACGCCGCAAGCCTACAGGGCAAGGTCATCCGTGGTCTTCGCCATATTTCCCGGCCAGACTTGAACATGTTCAAAAGATTAGAGTAGCGTTCTGCTCAGAAAGTTGAACATGTTCAACTGAGGAATCCCCCTTAGAGAACGGAGCACTGTCATGGACATGGCAGTCATCGGCTACATCGCCTACCTCGTCATCGCGATCCCCCTGACCATCTGGGTCGCTCGCGTGCTGGGAGCCAACGGCTTCCACTTCATCAAGGACGTCTTCGCCGGCGACGAGCAGCTCGCCCAAGCGGTGAACAAGCTGCTCCAGGTCGGCTTCTACCTGCTCAACTTCGGCTTCGTGGCGCTGTGGCTGCGCACCGCCGAACCGATCATCGACGCCCGCGGCGTCTTCGAGACCGTCGCCATGAAGGTCGGCGCCGTGCTGCTGGTGCTCGGCATCCTGCATGTCATGAACGTGTTCGTGCTCAACGGTTTCCGCAAGCGGGGCCACGTCGACGCCCGGGCGCTCAGCACCCTGGAGCCGCCGATGCCTCCGCGTCCCGCCCAGTAGGCTTGGCCGCGTGAGCTCTGCTGCTTCGGACGACGGGTCCTCTCGCCTCACCAAGGGCGAGCGGACCCGTCAACGCATCATCGATGTCGCCCTCGAACTGTTCGCCGAGCGCGGGTACGACGGCACGACCATGCGGGCCATCGCCGCCGAAGCCGGTGTCTCCGTGGGCAACGCCTACTACTACTTCAAGTCCAAGGAGCACCTGATCCAGGGCTTCTACGAACAGGCCACCCTGCAGCACGCCGAACTGGCACCGACGGTGCTGGAGGGCAAGGAGACCCTGGCCGAACGCATCGAGGCCGCGCTGCTGGCCTGGCTGGAGATCGCCGGGCCGTACCACGACTTCGCGGGCCAGTTCTTCAGGAATGCGGCCGACCCGTCGAGTCCGCTCAGCCCGTTCTCGGAGGACTCCGCCGAGAGCCGCGAGCGCGATATCGCGCTGTACCGGGAGGTCCTGGAGGGTTCGAAGACCCGCGTTCCCAAGGACATGGCCGAGATCCTGCCCGAAATGCTGTGGCTGCACCAGATGGTGGTGGTCCTGTACTGGGTCTACGACGGGTCGGAGGGTCAGGAGAAGTCGAAGGAGCTCGCCCGCCGCACCGCGCCCCTGGCCGCACGGGTGGTGGCGCTGTCGCGTCTGAAGATCTTGCGGCCCTTGGTGAGGCAGGGCGAGGAACTGGTGCGGGACTTCCTGATCACCCGGAAGCCCGAATAGGGCGACACGCGTCGCCCTTGGCTTCGCTTCCGCCCACACGATGGTGAGATTCATGTCGTGAAGACCATTGTCGTACGAATCTCAGATGTGGCCCATCAGTGGCTGGACGATGCCTCGCAGCGCGCGAACGTTCCGGTCTCCGAACTCGCGAAACTCGCGATCGAGAAGGCCGCCTACGCCGCCGCTCTCGCCAGGTACGCCCCGACGGAGGGCCAGCCGTACCGATATGACCGCGCGGCGATCGCCGAACATGATGCCGATGTCGCCCGGATCATCTACGGGGACAACCCCTGATCCGAATGCAAGAGGCCGGTGAGACGGAAAACCGCCTCACCGGCCCTTTGGTGGGAATTGCCTGTGCTACCTCAGCAGTCGCGCAGTTCAGGCGACTGGTTGAGCAGCTGTCCCCGGGGCGAGATGAACTTCCGGTACGTGTCGGAGTCGACCTCCGCCGCCGGGAAGGCGGCGACCCGGTGGCAGTTCTGGAAGGCCAGCTTCACGCCGAAGTGGCGCTCCAAGGCCCCCCTCATCGAGTCCGACGCCAGGACGCGCAGCAGCTGACCGCGCGCCTTCTCGTCCGGCGGCGGCGTGATGTTGTCGGCGAACTGCGTCGAGCCGGTCGATGAGACCACCCCGTTCTTCAGGTCGCCGACGACCTTGCTGATGAGCTCCCAGGCGAAGGGAAGCGAGTCTTTCACGCAGCCGACGAACTCGGCATCACTCACCGGACCGGCCTCGGCCTTGGCGAGCAGGTCCTCTGAGACGTCAAGGGACATGCGGATTCTCCTCTCGATTCGAATCAATTCATTGTGCTCGGGATCGGTGACACTCCGCTGTCGGATAATCGACGCAGACAGGTTTCTGGTGCAAACTGTCTAGACAGTTCCGCGGGCCGTCTGGACTCCACCAGCGCTTCCGAAGGGCGCACCCGCCGGAAGCAATGCCTCGAACTCGCGGCTCGCGCCGCCGGGCGCGTACCGCGAGTCTGCTTATGCCGCTTGGGGTTCGAGCAGGTGCTCGCCCAGGACGAAGTCCGGGACGATCTGTTCGGCCAGGTCGACCCCGGCGCGCTCATTGCCCCAGGACTCGGCCGCCTTGCGGTGGAACTCGTGGGCCTGGCGCGTGAACTTGGCCCAGTCCTTGCCGGCGGCGACCGCCCGCTCACGTGCGGCGTCGAGCACCGCGAGGTTGGACTCCTCCAGCTCCTCGATCGGGCCGACCCGGCCCCGCTCGGCCGCCTTGACGTAGCGCGAGCGCGAGCACCACCCGGCGAGCGCGTCGCCGACGTGCTCGCGCAGGAAGTCCACATCGTCCTCGTCGTCGATCTTGTTGCCGATCACGGCGATATTGACGTCGTAGTCCTCGGCGTAGCCGACGTACTGCTTGTAGACCCCGACGCTGCGAAGGGTCGGCTCGCACACCAGGAAGGTGTGGTCGAAGCGGGTGAACATGCCCGAGGCGAAGGCCTCGGCGCCGGCCACCATGTCCACGATGACGAACTCGTCGGTCCCGTCGATCATGTGGTTGAGCAGCAGCTCCACGGCGCCGACCTTCGAGTGGTAGCAGGCCACCCCGAGGTCGTCGTCCACGAAGCCGCCGGTCGCGGCGAAGCGGATGCCGTCCGCGTCGGTGAACAGCCCGTCCAGGAGCGGATTCGACTCCCCGACCGTCACCAGGCGCGAGCCCGGCCCCGGCGGTGTGGTCTTGAGCATCTTCTCCGGCGACCGAATGAGCGGGTTGTCCCCGCGCAGGAAGTCTTTGATGTCGGCCAGGCGCTCCCCGAGGACCGGGCCCATCGCGGCGGCCTCGGCGTCGCGCCCGAGAGCCGCGGCGAGGTGCTGGTTGATATCTGCGTCGATGGCCATGACGTCGTGACCGAGCGAGGCCGCGCGGCGCGCGAACAGCGACGCCATCGTGGTCTTGCCCGAACCGCCCTTGCCGACGAAGGCGAGTTTCATAGCGGTGTTCCCCCACCAATTGAAAATGGTTGTTGATTTCAATTGAGGTTAGCAGCAGCGGAAAGTGACCGTCTCTCATACAGCAAGGGCCCCATCGCAACCGTGTTGCAATAGGGCCCTTAGTAGTGCGGAAGTGCTACTCGGCGGTGACCGCCGGCTCCGGTCGGTCCGTCGGAGCCGCGTCCGCGTCGCCGCCGTCGCGCCGCCGGTATTGGATCAGGAACGCGGCCACGGCCACGGCCAGGCCGATGAGGCTCACCGTGATTCCGCCGTAGAGGAGCATGAGCGCGGCCAGGATCATCAGAATCCGCTCCCACCACTTGAGTGGGACGCTCATGTACCCTGCGACCGCAACGCCTAGGAAGCAGACGCCGATCACGGCGCTGATGACCGCAGTCGTAGTCGTGACCCAGCTGTCGCCCAGCAACATCACCCCCGGCGCGATCACGAACGCGAACGGCACGATGAAGCCGGAGATCGCGATCCGCATCGACTGGACGCCCGTCTTGACCGGACTGCCGCCCGAGATGCCCGCGGCCGCGAAGGATGCCAGGCAGACCGGCGGAGTGATGTCGGCCATGACGCCGAAGTAGAACACGAACATGTGGACGATCAGCGCGAGCTGGAAGGGCTCCAGACCCCACTCGGCGTATCGGGTCTCGACCAGCGGCAGCAACGCCGGGACCGCGACCACGGCCATGACCACGTAGTTCGCGGTGGTCGGCAGGCCCATGCCGAGAATGAGGCAGGCGATCATGGTGAAGAACATGACCAGGTACAACTGGGAGTCCGGGATCGGAACGTACTGCGAGAGCGTCGCGCCGAGGTCGATCAGGCCGTCGCCGATCTTCAGCCCCAGCGCGGTGGTGTTGATCGTCCCCGAGATCAGACCGGCCGCAGCCGTGGCGGCCACGATCGGCAGCGCCATCTTCGCGGCGTCGGCGAGGCCGTTGAGCAGGCCCATCGGGGTGAGCTTCTCCTCGTACGACTTCCAGCCCTGGACACCCTTGAAGGCCAAGATCAGCAGTTGGACCACAATGTTGAGACCGACGGTGGCGAGGATGGCGAGGAAGGCCGCCCGCATCGGGGTGAAGCCGAGCGAGAGGATCACGAAGATCAGGATCAGGGGCAGAATCAGGTAGCCCTTGCTGACCAGCAGCGGAATGAGCTTTGGCAGCTTGTCCTTGGGCAGGCCCAGGATGCCCTCGCGCCGCGAGACGAAGTGGACGACGATGTACTGGGCGACGAAGAACAGTACCGCCGGCACGATCGCCACCAGCATGATGTCCGCGTACGTGACGCCCTGGCCGACCATCGCCAGCATGATGAACGCAGCCGAGCCCATGACCGGCGGCATGATCTGCCCGCCGGTGGACGAGGCCGCCTCGACGGCCCCGGCGAACTCCTTGTTGTAGCCGGCCTTCTTCATCATCGGAATGGTGAAGGCACCGTTGGAGACCGTATTGGCGACCGAGGAGCCGGTGATGGTTCCGGAGAAGACCGAGGTGATGACGCCGACCTTGGCGGTACCGCCGACGCGCCCGCCCGCGATGCCGAGGGCGAGGTTGGTGAAGAACCGCTCCATGCCGGTGCGCTGGAGCAGCGCCGCGAAGACCATGTAGAGGAACACGAACGTCGAGGACACCTGCAAGGGGATGCCGAAGATGCCCTCGGAGCCCAGGAAGGAGTAGTCGAGGATCTGGTCGGGGTTCTTGCCCGAGTGGAGCAGGAATCCGGGCATGTCCCGCCCGAACAGGGCGTACGCGAGCATGGCGGTGCACACAATGGTGATCGCCAGGCCCACCGCGCGGGTGGCGGCCACCAGTACCAGCAGGGTGCCGATCGTGGCGGCGGCGTAGCCGCTCGCGGGGAATCCCTGGATGATGTAGCGCGAGAAGTCGGCGGCGTTCTGGAAGGCCCACAGGGCCGCCCACGCGCCGCCCGCGGCCAGGAGCACGTCGGCCACCGGCATGCCACCGACATTGAACGGCAGGTACCGGGTGATCTGAACCAGGACCAGCACCGCCACGCTCGGCAGCAGGATGGTCATCTCCATGCCGGTCGCGTAGTAGAGGTACGCGGCGACGGCGATGCCGCCGACGGTCCAGTACAGGCCGCGGCGCTTCTCCTTCTCGACATTGCGAGTCGGGCGGTAGACCAGGAAGATCAGTGCCAAGCCGAAGGCGAGGTGGATGGCTCCCTGCTCGATGGTCGGCAGGGTGCCCTGCCAAGCGGTCCACAGGTGGAAGCAGCTCATCCCCACGCCGAGGGACCAGACCAGCCACTTCCAGAAGGGATGCAGTTCGGTGCGGAGTGGGCCGACGACCGTGACGGGTTCGGCCTCGGTCATCTCCTTGATGTCCTTGGCCGCCTCTTCGGCGTCGTAAGCGACGGCTGTTGTCTTGCCGCCGGTCTCGTCGCTCATCTTCGTCTTATGCCTTTCGAGTGTCTACCTTGGGGGTAATCGGTGACAGCGGTACGGGACTGCACGAGCGGCGAGCCGGCGCGTGGCCGACTCGCCGCTGTGCGGATTCAGAATCCCACGGGGCGGGATCCGGCTTACAGGAGGCCCTGCTCCTCGTAGTACTTCTGGGCACCCGGGTGGTACTCGACGTCGACCAGACCGTCGATGGCGGTTTCGATCGAGATCTGCGAGGCCACCGCGTTGTCGACCTCGTCGGTGTTCTCGTACATGAACTTCACCAAGTCGTAGACCTGGTCCTCGTCGAGACCGGCCGGAGCGTACAGCGCCGCCCAGGAGGTGACGGTGGTGGCGCCCTCTTCGATGCCCTCGTAGGAACCGGCCGGGATCTCCATGTCACCGAGCGTCGGGTCGTCGGCCGCCAGGGTCTGGCGGATCTCGTCGTCGATGGTCACCAAGTGCACGTCGGCGTTCTGGGCGACCTCGGAGATCGAGGAATCCGGCACCGCGAGGATGCCGAAGGCCGCATCGACCTGGCCGTCGCGCAGCTTCGAGGCGGCGTCGCCGAAGCCGTCGGGGAAGGTCTCGGCGGGCTCGACGCCGGCGGCCTCGAGGATCGCCATGGTCAGCCCCTGAGTGGCCGAGCCGTCGGGACCGATGGCGACGCGCTTGCCGTCCAGGTCGGCCACGGTCTCGATGCCGGAGTCGTCGGTGGCGACGATCTGCATGACCTCGGGGTAGATGTTGCCGAGGAAGGTGACACCCTCCAGGGCGCCGGTCTCCTCGAAGTCGCCTTGGCCGTTGACGGCCTGGGTGGCGGTGCCGTTGACCGACATCGCGAGCTGGATGTCGCCGGCGGCCATCTGCGTCAGGTTCTCGACCGAGGCGCCCGTGGCGATGGTCGATACCGTCAGGCCTTCGATGTTGTTATTCCACATTTGGGCGATGGCGCCGCCGAGCGGGTAATAGGTGCCGCCGACCGAACCGGTGCCCATGGTCATGGCAGAGAGCTCACCGATTTCACCGTTGTCCCCGGAGGTATCCTCCGACCCGGCATTGCAGCCTGCGGTGACCAGCAGTGCTCCTATCGCGAGTGGTGCGATGAAGCGCGCGGCTTTTCTCAGCATCTCGTTCTCCGTTCATTCAAACGTGCAAGCCCCGCAGGGCAGCGGGCACAATCGGTACAAGGGTTGGAAAGCACTTTACGGTGCTTGATCCACACTGACCGTCATACACGCTGTGATGAGGCCGCAAAGTCGCCGAACCGTTATCTTCGTCGCTCGTCCGACTCGAATCGGACACAGGTGAGTTGCACGGCAGCCGTTGTACACCGGCCCGGAGCGGATTAGTGTCGAGGTCATGAGCGCGTCATCCGACACCGTGGGGATCACGGTCGAGAAGCCGGGACTGGTCGAGTACCAGCAGGCTTGGGACTATCAGAAGGCGTTGCAGCAGCGGCGCATCGATGACGAGGTCGGCGACACGGTCGTGCTGCTGGAGCATCCGAGCGTGTACACGGCGGGCAAGCGCACCGAGGCGTGGGCGCTGCCGCAGGACGGCACTCCGGTGGTCACGGTCGACCGGGGCGGCCAGATCACCTGGCACGGCCCGGGACAGCTGGTGGGCTATCCGATCATGAAGATGCGCAACAAGGTCGACGTGGTCGGCTACGTGCGCCGCGTCGAGGACATGATCACGGCGGTGTGCCACGAGTTCGGCGTGACCTCGGCTCGCGGGCGGCTACGGGACCGGACCGGCGTGTGGCTCCCCGCCGACGACAAGGGTCCCGAGCGCAAGATCTGCGCGATCGGGGTGCGGGTGCGGTGGGCGACGACAATGCACGGATTCGCGCTGAACTGCAATCCGGACATGACCGCCTGGGATCGGATCTCGCCTTGCGCGATCACCGACGCCGACGTCACGAGCCTGTCGCAGGAATTGGGCCGCGAGGTCACCGTCGCCGAGGCGATGCCGGTGGTGGAGAAGCACCTGCCGCTGCTGCTCGAGCAGGACTAGCGGGGATTTCGGCAGGGGCGGGCCGGTCGGTCCGCCCCTTCGCCGTGCGAGTGGGGGTCAGCAGCCTTCGATCGCGGCGGGCTGCTCGTCGGCGACGGTCGGTTCCTGCCAGAGCATGACGTCGAGGATGTTGTTCCACGAGTCGCCGCCGGGGAAGAACACCTCAGAGTGCGAGTGCACGCCTTCGATCTCCTTGCCGAGGATGCCCTGCGCGGCGAGGCTGACGCCCTCGTCGTCCAGCGCCTCAGGGTCGTCGGTGAGATAGCCGGTGGTCAAGTTGATATTGCCGGGGAAGTCGTCGGGGTCGGCGCCGTGACCGAGCAGCGGGACGTACGGCATGCCCTGGACGTAGCTGATGGGGTCGCCGGTCGCGGTGATCGAGTACCTGGTGCGGCAGGGCTCGGTGTAGTCCTCAGGCGAGTAGACATCGTTGCCCATGCCGGCGGAGGCGATGTGAATGATCTGGTCGGCCTCGAGCTCGTAGGTCTCGGCGTAGCCGATGACGGCCCCGCCGTAAGAGTGCCCGGCCAGCGTCAGCGGCACGTCACCGATCTGGTTGCGCAGGTCGACGGTGAAGGAGGCCAGGGATTGGGCGGCGACCTGGGACCAGGACGCCCACGATTCCTCGATCCAGCCCGCCGGCCAGGAGGCGCCGGCCCACACCACGATGGCGAGCTCGCCGTCGGCGGCGTCCACGAACGACTTGGCCCGGTTGTAGTAGAGGTCGAAGTTCTCGTTGGAGAGTTCGGCCGAGCCTCCGGGGACCAGGACGGTGACCGCCGAGGCGGTGTCGAGGTCGCCGACGACCTCGATCCAGGAGCCGTTGCCGGCATTGTTGTACGGGTCGAGGTAGAGGAACTCGCGGCCCGAGCCCTGGATTTTCGCCAGGTCTTCGCGGACGGGACGCTCGGCATCGGTCGTCCAGGGCCGTTCGGGGCTGTCGTAGGCGGTGGAGGCCATCGCGGTGGCTTCGAGGATGAGCTCGTTGGCGTCGGCGCGGGCGTCGAAGGGGGCGCCGGGCAGCTCGGCGATGACCGACGGGTAGAGCACCGACAGCCACTGGGTGTTCTCTTCGCCCAGGTCGGTGAAGAATTCGCTGACCGCGAGGGGGTCGAGATCGCCTTCGGCGGCCTGGAGGGTGGCCAGCGCGGCGGGCAGTTCGCCGGAGGCCGCGTCGGGTGTGGCGGCGACGAGTTGGGTAGCCAGCTCGGGGTCGGCGATGGCGGCGTCGAGGGCGGTGGCGGGGTCGGCTGCGGCGATGGGGGCGTCCGCCCGGAGCGCGGACACCGCTTGGGTCGCGTCACCGGCGAGGACCGGGACGGCCGTGGCCTGTCCGGCTTCGGCCTCGCCCAGGCGGGTTACGCCGGCGAGGTAGACGAGGGCAAGGCACGCGGTCAGGGCCAGGGCCGAGGCGCGCCACCACCGAAATCTCACCGGGCCAGCCTAACCGAGGCGAGCGAGTGGTGCTGCACGCTGTGGGTGTGAGATCGGTGCGGCACCAGGTCAGGAGTGGAACAAAGGTTAAGTCGCGATCGCGGTATAGCGGTTGCCGTTCGCGGTAAGCGTGAGCGGCAGTCCGAAGGCCTTGGACAGGCTTTCGGAGGTCAGGGCCTCTTCGATGGGTCCGGCGGCGACCACGGCGCCGGCGGAGAGGACCAGGGCGTGGGTGAAGCCCGGCGGGATCTCTTCGACGTGGTGGGTGACCAGGACCATCGAGGGGGCGGCGGCGTCGCGGGCGAGCCCGGAGAGGGTGGCGACGAGGGCTTCGCGGGCGCCGAGGTCGAGTCCGGCGGCGGGCTCGTCGAGCAGCAGCAGCTCGGGGTCGGTCATGAGGGCGCGGGCGATGAGGACGCGCTTGCGCTCGCCCTCCGAGAGGGTGCCGTAGGGGCGGTCGGCGAGCTGCGAGACGCCGAGCCAGCGCAGCAGGGAGGCGGCGCGTTCGTCGTCGAGCGGGTCGTATTCCTCGCGCCAGCGGCCCATCATGCCCCAGGCGGCGGTGCGGACGACGTCGAATGCCTTCTCGCCGTTCGGGATCGACTCGGCGACGGCGGTGGTGGACAGGCCGATGAGGGGCCGCAGTTCGAACACGTCGACCGCGCCGAGACGTTCGCCCAGGACCTGCACGGTACCCGAGGTGGGGTGATTGCGGGCCGCGGCTAGGTTGAGCAGCGTCGTCTTGCCGGCTCCGTTGGGGCCGAGGACGACCCAGCGCTGGTCGGATTCGACTTGCCAGTCGATGCCGTCAAGGAGTTGGTTGCCGCCGCGCCTGACGGTGACGCCGGACAGGTCGAGGACGCGTTCTGACTGTGCCACGGGTCAATGAAACCACGGGCGACTCAAAGCGTCACGTCCGCAACCCGCCCGGCTGGTGGCGCGACACTATACTGCGTATTTACTGCAACCTTCCGGCCCGCCGGCGACGTATAACCTGAAATCGCACGAATCCAGAGTTCCCATCACCTCCTAACTGGAATGAGCCAATGCCCCCCGTCATTGAGATCTCGGGGCTGCGCAAGACGTATCGCAAACGTTCGCGCAAGCCCCATCAAGCCCTGGACGGACTCGACCTGGAGGTCGCGGCCGGCCAGGTCCACGGCTTCCTGGGCCCCAACGGTTCCGGCAAGACGACCACGCTCCGGGCGCTGCTCGGCCTCATCAGCGCCGACGGCGGCTCGATGAAGATCTTCGGGGAAGAGGCGCCCGCCCGCCTACCGCACGTCATCTCGCGGGTCGGCGCGGTGGTGGAGTCCCCGCAGTTCTTCAAGCACTTCTCCGGCCGCTTGACGCTGCAACTGCTCGCCGAGAGCGCGGGCCTGGCCAAGACCCGCGCCGACGAGGTACTGGAGCAGGTCGGCCTGCGCGACCAGGCCAATCGCAAGATCAAGGGCTACTCGCTGGGCATGCGCCAGCGCCTGGCCGTGGCTCAGGCCCTGCTCAAGCAGCCCGAACTGCTCATCCTGGACGAGCCGGCCAACGGCCTCGACCCGGCCGGCATCCACCACATGCGGGCGTTGCTCCAGTGGCTCGCCCACGAACAGGGCGTGACCGTCGTGGTTTCGTCCCACCTGCTGTCCGAAGTCCAGCAGCTGTGCGACTCCATGACCATCGTCTCCAATGGACGACGGATCGTGGACGGCGCGGTGGACGACATCATCGCCGGCCACTCCGGCTCGCTGCTGTCGGTCAAGTTCGCCGACCCGGCCCAGCTCACCGAGGCGAAGGACGTCCTGACCAAGGCCGAGGAGCAGGTCTCGGTGACCGCCGAGCCGAACCGCCTGGTCGTCACCGGCGCCCCCGAGGCCGCCTGGATCACCAAGACCCTCGCCGACAGCGGGATCTACCTCTCCGAACTCATCACCGAGACCAAGAACCTCGAATCGGTGTTCCTGGAACTGACCGGCACCGCACCCCAGAACGGCCAGGCCGTCCAGGTCGGACAGCCGATCCAGACCGCGACCGACCCGGACGCCGCCGGGATCCAGATCCCGGTGGCCGCCCCGGTCGGCGCCGACAGCGCCGAAGGCGGACAGCAGTGAACCTCTACCAATCCGAAATCCACCGCACCCGGCGCCGTGTCCTGACCCTGATCTTCGCGATCATGGCCGGGGTCGGCCTCCTGGCCCTGACCGTCATCATGTGGTTCAACTCCAGCACCGGTCCCACCGAGGCGCAGCTGGCCGACGCACAGGAAATCGCCGACGAGATGAACGGCGAGTACGAGGAGTGCGCCTCCGACGAGAACTTCTTCGAGGACAGCCCCGACTGGTCGTGGGCCCTCGAAGACGAGTACTACGAGGACTACTCGCACGAGGAGATGTGCGCTGAGTTCTTCACGACCGGCTCCGAGTGGGTCGCCGAGGACTTCATCTACACGTACACCTTCCACCTCGACCGCGAGGGCGTGTACATCATCATGGGCGCCGTCCTGGTCGTCGGACTGCTCGCCATGCTCCTGTCCGCCTCCGCGATCGGTGCCGAGTGGACCAGCGGCGGCATGGCCAACCTGCTGGTGTGGCACCCGAACCGGCTGCGGGTCTGGGGCGCCAAGCTCGGCGCCGCGCTCACCATCACCGCCGCCAGCCTGGTGGCCACCGCGATCGTGGCGTTCGGGCTCCTGTATCTGACCGCCTCCGTCCGCGGCGAGGTGGGGAACCTCAACGCCGTCTGGTGGGAGGACTCCCTGGAGATCATCTCCCGGACCGTGGCGCTCGGCCTGGGCATGAGCGTGCTCGGGGCGTCCCTGGCGATGCTGGGCCGCCACACCGCGATCGCGGGCGGCATCATCGCCGGCTACCTCATCATCGGCGACCTGCTGGTGCGCTTCGCGAGCATCGCGCTCCGGATCGAGTTCCCCGAGCGGCTGTCGCTCTACACCTGGGTCGAGGCCTGGCTGCTGGGCCGCAAGGAACTCTTCCAATGGACGGCCGCGGGCCGCGAGGAGACGATGGTGATCACCTCGACCGACGCCGGGATCCTGATCGGGCTCGTCATCGCCGGATTCGCGGTGCTGGCCACCTGGGCGTTCGCCAAGCGCGACGTGACGTAGGACAGCAAGTAGTAAGGGCCGGACCGGTATCGGTCCGGCCCTCTTGCTTTCAGCTCAGGCGAAGAGGCCCTCGCGCACCGCGTCGAGGCCGTGCAGGATCGCCCCGCGCATCACCGGCTCCTCGATCACCGTGCCGGGGACGACCGAGGGATTGACGGGCGCGAGCTGCGTCGTGTGGGCCGCGACCCGCCCGGCCAGCACGAGGCCGCCCGCGTACCCGACCGGTCCGCCCAGGACCACCACGGTCGGGTCGAGCAGGACGCACACCGCCACGATGCCCAGGGCCATGGCCTTGCCGATCTCGTCGAGGCAGGCCGCGCCCTCCTCCCCCGCCTCGATGGCGGCGCGGACGACGTCCTCCGGTTCGGCGCCCGGGAAACCGTGCTTCGCACCGATGTCAATGACCGCGTCGCCGCCGATGACGCGCTGGTAGGAGCCCTTCGACAGGCGGGTGACGACCCCGCCGGTCGGCAGCTCGCCGCCGGGCACCGGCAGGAAGCCGATCTCCCCGGCCGCGCCCGTCGCACCCCGGTACAGACGTCCATTGAGCATGACGCCCAGGCCCAGACCGCCGCCGTACCAGGCGTACACGAAGTCCGACGCTCCCCCTGCCCCGCCCGAGCGCTGCTCGGCGATCGTGGCCAGGTTGACGTCGTTCTCGATCGCGACCTCGGCGCCGAACTGCTCGTTCAGGGCCGTGCGCAGACCCCGGTGCCAGGCCGGAAGGTTCCAGGAGAACCCGATATCGCCGCTGCCGGGGTCGATGACGCCGGGTGTGCCCAGCACCACGCGCTCCACTTTCGACATCTCGATGCCGGCGTCAGCGACGGAGTCGGTGACGACCCGCCGCACCACCGACACCGGGTCGGTCGAGCCCTCCACGGGGATCTCGGCGCGGCCGACGATATGGCCGGTGAAATCGGCGCAGGCGCCCTTGGCGCTGGTCAGGCCCACCTCGATGCCTACCACATAGGTGAAGGTCGGGACCGCGGCGTACAGCGACGCGTTGGGCCCGCGACCGCCCGACTTGGAGCCGATGACCTCGACCAGTCCGCGGGTCTGCAGGCGCTCCATCATCTGCGAGGCGGTGACCTTCGACATCGAAGTCCGCTCGGCGAGTTGGGCGCGGGTCTGCGGCCCGTCATCGAGCAGGAGCTTCAGCGCCGCCTGGTCGTTGAGGACGCGCAGCAGTTTCGGGACCCCTGGGGTGTGGCTCTTCGGCATTCGTTTCTCCTCCGAGCACACATTATCCACAGGGCGCCCACTCGACTTCACCCGCTGTAAGGGGGTCCTTCACCACCCCTAACGCTTGCGCGCGCCGCCTCTCAGCGATCCGAGGGCGCTACTCGCCCCCGGCCCCTGTCGGCCGCTTGCGACCACCCGTCTAGTCGACCTCGGTCTCCACCAGCGCCCGGATCTGGCGCAGCGCCACCGACAGCACCGCGAGCTTCTCGTCGGAGTGCTCGGCCTCCTCCAGTGCCTCGTGGATGCGCGCGATCTCGGCCTCGTTCCGCTTGGCCCACAAGTCGACCGCATCGGACGGCTCGGTGTCGGGCAGCGCCTGGAGCACGCTCGTCGTCAGCGCCGCCATCGCCCCGTACAGGTCGTAGCGCAGCGCCGAACGCGCCAGCGTCTGCCAGCGGTTGCGCCGCGGCAGCGCCGAGATCTGGTTCAGCACGTCGTCTAGGTGCACCCGCGCGGCGATCCCGTAGTAGACCTTCGCGGTCGCCTTGAGGTCGGAGCCGAGCAGCCGTGCGCACTCGACCACGTCGACCAGGCCGAATCCGAAGATCGGCGAGGACGCGTCCACCGCCAGCGCGGCCGGCATCCCCTTCTCGGCCAGCTGGGTGCAGAAGGCCTCGAAGCCGACGGCCTCGGAGGCGATCAAGAGCTCGGGCAGCTCTGGCTGGAGCACGGCCAGGCCGGGGCGGAGGCGTCCGATCTCGCCGGCCACGTTGAGCGGTCCACGCCGGTGCTGGACGAGCCAGCGGACGCCGCGGTCGAGCAGTCGCCGGATCACCAGCAGGCCTTCGACCTGGGCGTCCTGCGGGACCTTATTGTCCAGCGCTTCGATGCGGTGCCACAGTTCGCGCAGCCCGAAGGCGTCTCGGATGATGACGTAGGCGCGCACCACGTCGACCACGTCAGCGCCGGTCTCGTCGGCGATGCGGAACAGGAACGTGGTGCCGCAGCGGTTGACGGCCTCGTTGACGACGGCGGTGGTGACGATCTCTCGGCGCAGCGGGTGCTCGGCCATGTGGTCGCCGCAGGTCTGGCGCAGCGCCGCGGGGAAATAGCTGTGGAGGACGGGCATGGTCCAGTCCTCGTCGGGCAGCTTCGAGTCGAGAACGGCGCGCGAGGCCCAGATCTTGACGTAGGAGAGCAGGACGGACAGCTCGGGCTCGGTGAGTCCCTGGCCGGCGGCGGTGCGCTCCTTGAGCTGCTTGTCGCTGGGAAGCCCCTCGATCTCGCGGTCGAGCCCGACGGTCTTCTCCAGCGACTTCATCAGTCTGATATGGACGGGGAAGAGGCGTTTGGCGAGCTTCCTGGCGTTGGCCAGGGCCAGGTTCTGGCCGTAGTTGTCGGCCAGGACCATGTCGGCGACCGTGTCCGCCATGCCCATGAACAGCCGGTCGCGGCTCTCGGGGTTGATCTGGCCGTTCAGCGTGGCCGAGCGCAGCAGGATCTTGATGTTCACCTCGTGGTCGGAGGTGTCGACGCCGGCCGAGTTGTCGATGAAGTCGGTATTGCAGCGACCGCCGACGGAGCCGGGGCCGCCGCGCTGGGCGAACTCGATACGGGCCAGCTGGGTCAGCCCGAGGTTGCCGCCCTCGCCGACGACCCGGCAGCGCAGGCTCTCGCCGTTGACGCGGACGGAGTCGTTGGCCTTGTCCCCCGCGTCGGCGTCGGTCTCGGTCGAGGCCTTGACGTAGGTGCCGATGCCGCCGTTCCACAGCAGGTCGACCGGCGAGGTGAGAATCGCGCGTATGAGCTCGGGCGGGGTGAGGTCCTTGATGTCCGGGTCGATGCCGAGCGCGGCCCTGACCTCGGCGCTGATCGGAATGGACTTCGACGCCCGGTCCCACACGCCGCCGCCGGCGGAGATGAGCGCCGGGTCGTAGTCGGCCCACGACGACCGCGGCATCTCGAACAGGCGCTGCCGTTCGGCGAACGAGCTGGCCGCGTCCGGGTTGGGATCGATGAAGATGTGCATGTGGTTGAACGCCGCGACCAGGCGGATGTGCTCCGCCAGGAGCATCCCGTTGCCGAAGACGTCGCCGGACATGTCGCCGATGCCGACGACGGTGAAGTCGGTCGACTGCGTGTCGACGTTCTCCGCTCTGAAGTGCCGCTTGACGGACTCCCAGGCGCCGCGCGCGGTGATGCCCATCTTCTTGTGGTCGTAGCCGACCGAGCCGCCGGAGGCGAAGGCGTCGCCGAGCCAGAAGCCGTAGGACGCGGCCACCGCGTTGGCGATGTCGGAGAACGTGGCAGTGCCCTTGTCGGCGGCGACGACCAGGTACGGATCGTCGCCGTCGTGGCGGACCACGTTCGGCGGCGGCACGACATTGTTGTCGGCGTCGCGGTTGTCGGTGATGTCCAGCAGCGAGGAGATGAACTCGCGGTAGCGCTTGACACCCTCGGCCTGGAAATCGGCGCGGTCGGCGAAGCCGACGCGCTTGAGGACGAAGCCGCCCTTCGCCCCCGAGGGGGTGATGACGGTGTTCTTGACCTCCTGGGCCTTGACCAGGCCGAGGATCTCGGTGCGGAAGTCCTCGCGGCGGTCGGACCAGCGCAGCCCGCCGCGCGCGACCTGCCCGTATCGCATGTGGACGCCCTCGAAGTTCGGGGAGTACACGAACACCTCGAACATGGGGCGGGGCCTGGGCAGGAAGCCGATGTCGCGGGCGTTGAACTTGAACGACACGTACTCCTTGGGCCTGCCGCCGGCGGCCTTCTGGAAGTAGGACGTGCGAAGCGTCGCGCGGATGAGCGTCAGGAAGGCGCGCAGGATCCGGTCGGCGTCGAGGTTCGGGACCTTGGCGAGCTCGTCGGCCAGGGACTCGTCGATGCGCTCCACCGCGGTGTCGCGGTCGTCGCCGACGCGCGGATCGAAGCGGGCCTCGAACAGCGCGACCAGGCCGGCGCTGATGGCCGGGTTGGCGCACAGGGTCGAGGCGATGAAGTCCTGCGAGAACACGAACCCGCACTGGCGCATGTACTTCGCCAGCGCGCGCAGGATGACGACCTGCCGCCAGGTGAGCCCGGCGGCGACGATGAGCTCGTTGAACCGGTCGGACTCGGCCTCGCCGGCCCAGACGGCGCGGAAGGCGTTCTCGAATCGGATGCGCATCTGCGGCACCGGCTCGGCGGCCTTGCCGCGCATCGTGAGCCCGAAGTCGTGGAGGTAGATCTTCCCGTCGGAGCGGGCGATGTGGTACGGCCGCTCCTCGGAGACGCCGACGCCCAGGTGGCTCAGCACCGGCAGGGCCTCGGAGAGACCGACGGGGCTCTCGAAGGAGTAGATCTTGAAGTGGATGTTGGCGTCGTCGCCGCCGAGGCGGAACAGCTGCAGTTCCATATCGCCGGGCTCGCGCAGCATCTCCAGCTTCGCGATGTCCTTGGCGGCGTCGATGGGCGTGTGCTCGGCCTTGTAGGCGGCCGGGTAGGCCTCGGCGTAGGCGCGGAACAGGGTCCTCGCCTGGCCCTCACCGACGTGGTGGTCGAGCTGGAGGGCGAGGTCGGCGTCCCAGGAGCGGGTCGCGTCGGCCAGTTCGGACTGGATCGAGTCGAAGTCGATCGGGCCGACCTCGGCGTAGGGGTCGATGCGGACCACGAAGTGGAGGCGGGCCAGGACCGACTCGGTGACGCGCGCGTCGTAGTCGACGGCGGCGCCGTTGAGGCGGCGGCGCAGGATCTGCTGGATCTTCAGCCGGTTCTCGGTGTTGTACCGGTCTCGCGGCAGGTAGACCAGGCAGGAGTAGAAGCGGCCGTAGACGTCCCGGCGCGCGAACAGGCGCAGCCGGCGCCGCCCGGCCAGGCGCAGCACGCCCATCGCGGTCGTGTACAGGTCCTCAGTGCGGGCCTGGAACAGCTCGTCCCGCGGGTAGGTCTCCAGGGCGTTGACGAAGTCCTTGCCGGAGTGGGAGGACAGGGTCACGTTGGAGCGGGCCAGGACCTCCTCGACCTTGCGGCGCACCACCGGCAGCTCGGTGACCGAGGACAGGTAGGCGGCCGAGGTGAACAGGCCGAGGAAGCGCAGCTCCCCGTCCGGTTCGCCGCTGGCGTCGAAGGTCTTGACGCCGATGTAGTCCATGAAGGACGTGCGGTGGACCGTGGAGCGGGCATTTGACTTGGTGATGACCAGCAGGCGTTTGGCGCTGATCTGATTGAGCGCGTCGGCGTTGAAAGACGACAGCGGCCGCGGCGCGACGGGGGCGCGCGACAGCAGGCCCAGGCCGGTCTCGGCGAGCGGGGTCAGGGCGCGCTCGTCGCCTTCGCCGGTGAGCTTGTACTGCCGGAAGCCCAGGAACGTGAACTTGTCGTCGGCCAGCCACTGCAGCAGCTCGATGGTGTCGTCGATGTCCTTGTCGGGCACCGGGAGCGGGGTGCTGGACAGTTCGGCGGCGATGGAGATGGCCTTGGCGCGCATGGCCTGCCAGTCGCCGACGCAGGCGGCCACGTCGGACAGGACCGAGCGGATCTCGACCTCCAGACCGGAGAGGAAGTCGGGGTCGGCCACGCGCTGGAGCTCGATATGCATCCAGGACTCGCTGCTGACCGAGTCCGGCTTTGCGTTCGAGGCGGCCGGTTCGACAGCGCTCCGCTCGACGGCGGCCTCGACGAGCTCCCCGCTCTCGTCGCGCACGACCGGGACGATGGGGTGGACGAACACGGTGATGTCGATGCCGTGCTTGTTGAACAGGCCGGTCAGCGAGTCCACGAGGAACGGCATGTCGTCGCAGACGATGTCCACGCGCGTCGAGGCGGCCGCGTCGGGCCCGTCCGAATCCTCGGGGCAGTCCAGCTCCATGCACACCTCGCCGGGGACCCGCCGAGTGGCGAGGCGGCGGTGATGCGCGGTGGTCTCGAACAACTGCTGGGCACTGCGGCCGACGATGTCATCGTCGGCGACCAGGCTCCAATACAGATTGACCAGGCGGGCAAGCGATCCGTCCGAACCGGCGAGGCTCGCGGCCTCGGTCAACAGCTGTTCCCGGTCTGGGAGGGTCTCGCGGAACTCTTCGTCTCCGATGAACGCCAGCACGTCGTCAGTCTCCAGGTCGAATCGACTCAGCCCACTTCATTGTGAACCGCCTACAGGCTAAGATCCTAGGCGCCTTCGGCCCGTCTGGGGTTACACAAGGTGTCCGCAACGACTGTAGAGTGATCAACGAGTCAGTCCCCCAAACCCAGAGGCAGATCGATGGAAATCGCCGTCATTCTCGTGCTCGCCGCGCTTGCCGTCCTCATCTGGTGGCTGTGGCGGCGGAACACCCGCCGGCGTGAGGCCGAGGCCGAAGTGCCCGGGCCGTTCGACCCGTTCGCCGACACCGACTCCGATGTCCTGCGCGGGGACCCCAAGCGCGTCAAGGCCGGGGACCTCGTCGAGGCCTACGGCAAGACCCTCGCCGTGCGCGGAACACTGCGCCTGACCGAGGGCGACTACGCCTGGGCCGAGCACTTCCTGGACACCGGCACCGGCGTCAAGCGGTGGCTGTCGGTCGAGGCCGATCCCGACCTGGAGCTGGTGCTGTGGGAGGAGATCACCGACTCCGACCTCAAGCCGGGCCCGCGGGAGCTGAGCCACGAGGGCGTCTCGTACCGCTCCGACGAGCAGGGTACCGCCCGCTACAACAGCGAGGCCACCACCGGGCTGGCCCCGACCGGGTCGCTGCGCTACCACGACTACGCCGGGCCGGGCGGGCAGAAGCTGTCGTTCGAGGCCTACGGCGACGGCGCCAAGTGGGAGGTCGCCAAGGGACTCACCTTGGACCGCAACCAGATCACGATCTACCACCAGAACGAATCGTGATTGCCCGCCCGTCGCCCACCACCACCCGAACCGGAGTAAACGCTGATTACGTCTCTCGAGATCCCGTACATCGACGTCTCGGCAGGGTCCTTGACCTTCCGCCCCGACGCCCCCTCGATGCCGGTGCTCGATCGGATGGAGCGCGACGCCGGGCCGCTGCGGCTGTCGCTGCGACTCCTCGGCGCCAGCCACCAGGCCGTCGTCGCCACGCCCGGCGGCCTCATCGCCGAAACCCTCGCCTACCGCTCCGGGCTCCAGCCCGATCTGCCCGACCAGTTCAGTCAGCGGGTCGGCGCCTGGCAGCACCGCTACGAATGCGAAGTCAAGTCGGTGACGGTTCAAGTGCTGCGCAGCCGGGTCCGGGAACTGAGGGAGCGGGCCGAGGAGCCGGACTTCCTGCTCGGCGTCTTCGGCGACGAGCCCGACGCGGTGACGGCCCTCGAGGTCACGGGCACCGCGCCGCTGGCCTGGCGCACCGTCCACACCTACCCGCAGTACGGCCAGATCGTGACCACTTCCAGCACGGTCACCGCAGTAGGCTGAACCGATCCCCCATCCTGAGAAGGACGAGCCCGCATGTACGACGACGATCGGCCCCGACGCTACGACTCCGGTGACGAGCCGGCTCCCTCCCCGCTGAGCGGCCTGAACTGGAAGCACTGGACCGCGATCGTGGTCGTCATCGCGCTGTGCTGCGGCGGCGTGATCCTGGCGAACACCGACTTCAACGACCCCACCGACACCATCAAGTCGCACTACACCCGCGAGGCGACCCTGGACGAGGGCGGCGGCACCGCCTACACGTCCGCGTCGAGCCCGGCCACCGTCGCCTCGGAGATCGCCGACGACGCGGACCCGCGGGAAGAGCGCAGCGACAACGGCACGTACTACCTCCAGTACTCCAAGCACATCGTGGCGGTCTCGCCGAACGGCACGTCCGGCGGCTCGAAGATCCTCCTGCACGACTACAAGAGCGGGTACAACCACTACTCGGGCGTGTTCCTGCTGTGGGGATGGCCGTCCTCGCCGCCCGGGCCGTTCCGGGGCGGCGGCCCCGGCTCCGGCAAGTAGCCGCCAGGCAGCGCACCCGGTCCCACCAGCCCAACCGAAAGGCAATTTTCATGATGGTCGAAGACCTCGTCACCGGCGCGGTCGGCGCCTTCGCCTACAGCGCCATCGGCATCGCGCTCATGGTGTTCGGATACTTCATCGTCGACTGGCTCACGCCCGGCAAGCTCGGGAAGCAGATCTGGTCCGATCGCAATACCAACGCGGCGATCCTGCTGGCCTCCAACACCATCGGAGTCGGCCTCATCGTCGTCGGCGCCATCTGGGCCTCCGAGGGCGACCTGCTCGAGGGCGTGGTCTCCACCGCGATCTACGGGCTCATCGGCCTGGCCGCAATGACCGTCGCCTTCCTCGTCATGGACTGGCTGACCCCGGGCAAGCTCGGCGAGATCGTCGTCTCCGAGGAGATCCAGCCCGCCGTCTGGGTCAACGCGGCGATGCACCTCGCCCTGGGCGGGGTCATCGCGATGGCCCTGTCTTGACGGCGACGGACACCCGCGGGGCCTCTCGGGAGGCCCCGGCCGCCCCTTCCCGCCGCGTCCGGCTGGCCCGCTTCGGGCTGCTGGCCGCGGCGTTCACCGTCTCCGCCTGCGGGCTCGTCTACGAGCTCGCGCTCATCACGCTCGGCTCCTACCTGGTCGGCAATACCGCGACGCAGGCGGCGATCGTCCTGTCCGTCATGGTGTTCGCGATGGGCCTCGGCGCCCTGGCCGCCAAGCCCTTCCAGAAGCGCCCGGCCCTGACCTTCGCGGTCATCGAGCTGGCTCTGGCCGTCCTCGGGGGCTTCAGCGTCCTGCTGCTGTACGCGGCCTTCGCGTGGACGACGATGTACTCCATACCGCTGGTGATCGTCGCGTTCGCCATCGGACTGCTCGTCGGCGCCGAGATCCCGCTGCTCATGGAGCTGTTGCAGCGCATCCGCAGGCAGGCGGCCGGAGCGGCCGTGGCCGACCTCAACGCCGCCGACTACCTCGGCGGCCTCCTCGGCGGCCTGGCCTTCCCGTTCCTGCTGCTCCCGCTCTTCGGGCAGATCCGCGGCGCCCTCCTGGTCGGCGCGGTCAACGCCATCGCCGGCGTGGTCCTGATCCTGATCCTGTTCCGCGCCGACCTGACGAAGATCCAGAAGCAGCTCTTGACGGTCGGCGCCGCCGGGACCGCGCTCCTCCTGGCGGCCGCGTTCGCCTACACCGACCGGTTCGAGACCTCGGCGCGGCAGGCCCTGTACGCCGCCCCCATCGTCTACAGCGAGGACAGCCAGTACCAGCAGGTCGTGCTCACCGAGTCGGTCGCACTGAGCGGCGAACCGGACCTGCGCATGTACCTCAATGGCGACCTTCAATTCTCCTCAGTGGACGAATATCGGTACCACGAGGCGCTGGTGCACCCGGCCATGGACGGCCCCAGGCGGAACGTGCTGGTCCTCGGCGGCGGCGACGGGCTCGCCGCGCGCGAGATCCTGCGCTACCCCGACGTCGAGTCGGTGACCCTGGTCGACCTCGACTCCGCCGTCACCGATCTGGCGAAGGACTTCCCAGACCTAGTCGACCTCAATGGCGACGCGTTCCGCGACCCGCGCATGAACGTGATCAATGACGACGCCTTCAACTGGATGCGCGAGCATCAGGAGTCCTACGACGTGATCGTGGTCGACATGCCCGACCCGGACGCGACCGAGACGGCCAAGTTGTACTCGCTGGAGTTCTACGAGATCGTCACGTCCCACCTGAACGAGTCGGGCCGGATGGCCGTGCAGGGCGGCTCGCCGTACTTCGCCCCGAAGACGTACTGGACCATCGCCTCGACGCTGCGCGCGGCCGGTTACGAGCCGGCCCCGTACCAGGTCTCGGTCCCCTCCTTCGGCGACTGGGGCTTCCACCTCGTCCAGGCCTCCGGCACCGAACCCGAACTGTCCCTTGACGAGTCGGTGGGACCATTCAAATCATTGACTCCCGAGCTACTCGAGGCGGCGCAGGTCTTCGCCCCCGATCGGGCCGAGATGGACATGCCGCCGTCGACACTGATGGAACCGATCATTCTCGACCAGGTCCAATCGGAATGGCGAAACTACTGACTTGCCCCAGGTCGTCCGGGTTATACACTCTCGCAAGTGGTCGTGAGGCACGCTAATATCTCTGCATTGCCCCGCTTGCCCACGCACCACAGGAGAATAGTGTGACCCCACAAGACCACCCTCAGATCATCCGTGTCCGATACGCCACCGGCTACTCCATCACCATGACCGTGGTCAGCAGCGTGCTCCTCATCGTCGGCGTGGTGGCGCTCCTCGGAGGCGTGCTCTCGTTCTACCTCCTCACGGGGACGCTGCTCCTGATCTTCGGCATCCTCTCCTTTAGCAGGCCGTACTACTCCTACGATCCCGCCACCGGGACCCTGGTCATGTACGCGCTGATCGGGAAGTTCAATAAGACGTACGGCTCACCGAAGGGCGAGCAGGTCTACTTCAACGGCGTCCAGGTGATGCGTTCACTGCCGAACGGCAAGCAGCGCAAGCTCCCCGGCTTCGGCGTCAACAAGGAGGACGTCGGCCGGCTGGCCCAGGTGCTCGTGGCGGTCCAACAGCAACAGCAGGCACAGGCCACCCAGCCGCAGGTCACCGAACCGCCGGCCGCACAGCCACCGGTCGCCCAGCCGCCGGTCGCGTAGTCCGCGTCAATGTCGAACGGGCCCAAGCGCATCAGCGCTCGGGCCCGGTTTCGTTCAGCGGATCGAGGCGGCCGCCGCGCGCAGGGCGGCGATCTCCTCCGGTGTGGACTCGCGGGCGATCACCGCGATCTCATCGATGAACGCGCGCCGCTCGGCGGGGAACGCCGAAGAGATCTTCGCGGGGTCCTCGAGCAGCACCCGGTAGATCTCCGGGCCGTCCGCGTAGAACAGGTCGACGAGCACCGGGTCCCCTGTCGGGCGCCTCATGACATTGCTCGGATTGCGGTCCAGCGCGCCCCAGAACGGGATCGTCGCCGCCGCCTCCGCGTTCAACCGCTCCGCCTCGCGCCGCAAGGCGGAGACGGGATCATCAGTGGCCGCCTCGTCCCACCGCGCCAGGACCGCCGACCGCTCCGCAGCCGACGCGGGCCGCAAGAACTCCATCACCGTGATCCGCCCGCCGCCGAACAGCTCGGCGTCGAAGTCGATCCGGGGCAGCATGGGATGCCGGTCCAGGTTGCGGCACAAGCGAACGAACACGCCGTATGCGGGCTCGAACGCACTTACTCGGGCCACTCGGGTCCCATCGGGCGAGCGCCAGACGGTCGCCCAGTCCCCCATCCCGCAGACGTTCCATCCGTCGGCCAGCAGCCGGACGGCGGTATCGCGGTGATTCAGGCCGCGCAGTTCCTCGAACTCAATCACGCCAGCAGCCTAAGCGCAGAACCAGGCCCGACGACACCGACTCTTCGCCCGCGATCATGGAATGCCGCGGTTGCCCGCACCGTTGCACCGAAAGGACGCTTCACAACGCTCAGGAGGCAATGCAATGTCCATTCTGGTCACAGGCGCGACCGGGAACGTCGGCCGCCACCTGGTCCGGCAACTCACCGAGGCCGGCCACTCCGTTCGGGCGCTCACCCGCGACCCGAACGCCGCCGAGTTCCCCGACGGCGTCGAAGCCGTGAAGGGCGACCTCAGCGACCACGCGAGTCTGCGAACCGCGTTCGACGGCGTCACCGCACTTCATCTCCTTGCCTCCCAAGGCGCTTCCTTCGATGCCCTGGAGCGGCCCGAGGAGCTGCTGGCAATGGCGGCGAAGGCCGGAGTCGAGCGGGTGACGGTGCTGTAGAACGGCTTCAATGGCCCGGTCGAGGACGCCGCGAGGCAGAGCGGCCTGGACTGGACGATCGTCCAGCCGGGCAACTTCATGTCGAACACCATGTTCTGGGCCGAGGAGATCCGCAGCGAAGGCGTAGTGCGCGAACCGTTCGCGAACGTCGCTCACTACGTCATTCACGAGGCCGACATCGCCGCGGTCGCGGCCGCCGCCCTCACCGGACAGGGCCACGCCGGGAAGGATTACCTGCTGGTCGGCCCGGAGGGTCTGACCGTTCCGCAGCAGGTGGAGATCCTGTCGCGGGAACTGGACCGCGCGATCCGCTACGAGGAGCTGACCGAGGCCCAGGCCAAGGACCGCATGCGCGGCATGGGAATGAGCGAGGAGACGATCGACTTCATCGTCGGGTGGAACTCCGACCAGGACAACGAGGAGCGCCTGGCCGCCGAGGCCGCCGACATCGAGGCGATCACCGGCCGTCCGCCCCGCACGTTCGCCGATTGGGCCGCCGACCGCGCCGCTGACTTCCGCTGACGCAGGGCGCAATTTCCGGCCGTCTGCAACGACCGGTTTCAGGGCGGTGGTGGGGTGCGGCTATCCGGCGGCGTGGAGGAGGGCCTGGAAGTCGGTGGTGGAGAGGTTGAACTCCGGGGACCCGTCGTCGAGTTACCCAGAATCCCATAGTCACCGGACATCTCCATAGTGCAACGGCGGACAAGTTTATGTCCCAAGAATCTTGCCGCGAAAAACTTTGGCCCCAATGTATTCGGCGCGACTTCGGACACGGTGGATGAAGGCGCGTCACCGCGCGATCCCAGGCGATTCCGTTTGGCGCCACTGCTTCTTGGAAGCTGTCCGTTGTTCGCTTATGGATAGTCGGCGGGTCATGGTGACGATGCGGAGCGAGCGTGTGAATGACTCCGAGCGAGTGCTGAGGCGTTCGTCGTCGCGGACGTGACGGAATTGGCCTGCTCGACTTGGCCTAGACTTCCCGGCCGTCGAGGTGCGTGGGAGTCGGTCTTCAGACGGATCAGCGACAGCGGAGGTCTGCCTGGTGCGGTGGCGGTCTACTGGCTGTCGGGGTGCGCATCATTTGGGGTTCAGGCGATCAGCGATGGAGTGGTGGGTTTCCGCTTCGGGTCGGCCGCT
>NZ_STGY01000027.1 GCF_004912275.1 Glycomyces buryatensis | reverse complement strand
GCGAAGGGAACCCGCCTGACACGATTCGCTTCAGTCCCCAAATTCACCGATTGTCCAAACCGAGGTGACTTCCGTTGTACGACAACCCATCCCAGCAGAACCCCACCAGGCATCACTTTCGGTGTGCCCCGCCGAATCGGCGGGCCTTTCCTCACGGCCGATACAGCGAACGCAGGCTGGTCGACAGGATCTCTGGCGCCTGTTCAGCAGTCAGACGCCCGGCGGTGATCTCGTCGGCGGCGGCATGGGCCAGGCTGTAGAGGGTCGTGACCATCCACGACAAGGGCAGGTCATTGCGGAACACGCCCTCGTCCTGCCCGCGAGAGATAAGCGCTTCGACCCGCCGCAGGATCGGGTCGTGGCGCGTGCGGAGCCACTGCGGTGAGACATCGCCGAGGACGTTCTCGCGCAGGTTGCGGTTGCGCTCCATCAGGTGCCATTGCTCGCGCAGGACTCGGTCCAGAGCTTCGTCGGCCGGCCCCGAAGTGTCGACCGACTGCCATGCAGCCTCGGTCTCCTCGAATGTCCGCTCCATCAGCGCCTTGGCCAGCTCGGTCCGGGACGGGAAGTGGCCGTATAGGGTGACGCGACCGACCCCGGCGGCCTCGGCGACCTCGGCGACGCTCACCCCAGGCCGGGAGCTGTAGAGCTTGAGCCCCGCGGTGAGGATCTTGTCGATGCTGCGTTGCGCGTCGGCACGGCGCTGCCCGCCGGGTCGCCGTGCCGACGCAGTGGTCTTGCCGTTGTCCATGAATGAAGGGTAACTAGTGGCTGTGAGGGCCACCGCTGGTTTCGACCTTCCCCTTGGGGACCAGGAGCAGCGCGACGAGTGCGGATACGCCGGAGGCGACCGCGCAGACGAGGAACGCGTCGGTGAACCCTGAAAGCGTCGGCACGCTCGCGGCGATGCTCGCAGCGGCCACTGTCGACATGACGGCGACGCCGACTGAGCCCCCGAGCTCGTGGAAGGTGGTCACCATCCCCGAGGCGACGCCGGCCTCCTGCGGGTCCACACGCGACAGCGCCGTCGCGTTCGCGGTGATGAACAGAGCGCCGAGGGCGAACGCCCCCAGTGCGAGTCCCGGCACCACCACGGTCTCAGCCTGGCTGTCGGAATCGAGCACCGCCAGCCACGCCGAGGCGGCGGCTGCGAGGAGCATTCCGGCTACGGCGATGGGCCGGGGTCCGATCCGGCCGATGAGGTGCGCGGCCAGTTGCGCCCCGATGGTGGTGGCGACGGCGACGGGCAGGAACAGCAGGCCGGTGCGCAGTGGGGAGTACTCGGCGAAGCCCTGGAGGTAGAGCGATCCCAGGAAGAAGAACGAGATCAGCAGCGCGGTCGCTATGAGCATGAGGAACGCGCCCGTGACGACGGTGCGTCGGGCCAGGAGCTGCACACGCATGAGCGGTGCGGCGGTGCGCCGCTCCACCAGGGCGAAGACCACGTAGAGCACGAAGGCGGCGGCCAGCGCCGTGAGCGTGACGGCCGAGTCCCATCCGCGGTCGCCGGCCCCGACCAGGCCGAAGATGAGCGAAGCGGTGGCTGCAGTGACGATCATCGCGCCAGGCATGTCGACGCGTTCTCGCTGCGCGCCAGGGGAGTCGGCCGGAAGGAGAGCGGGCAGGGCCGCCAGGATCACCGCGCCCACTGGGACGTTGATGTAGAAGATCCACTGCCAGCCGGGCCCCGCGGTGAGTACCCCGCCGACGAGGACGCCGATAGCCGCCCCACCTCCGGCGATGGCCGACAATAGTCCCAGCGCACGATGGCGGTCGGCGCCGTGGAACGCGGTGGTGACGGTGGACAGGATGGCGGGGGCCATGAGGGCGGCGCCGAGGCCTTGCGCGAGTCGCCCGCTGAGCAGGACTGGGCCGGTTTGCGCGAGTCCGGCGGCGAGTGAGGCCGCGGTGAACAGCGTGAGCCCGATGATGAGCAGGCGGCGTCGGCCGTAAAGGTCGGCTAGTCGGCCGCCGAGCAGCATGAGGCCGCCGAAGACCAGGGTGTAGCCGGTGACGATCCAGGTCAGCGCTTCTCTGTCGAGATGGAGTTCGGCGCCGATCGAGGGCAGCGCGATGTTGACGACGGTGATGTCGATGATGAGCATCGCCTGTGCGGTGCACAGCAGCGCCAGGACGAGCCGGCGCCGCGGCAGCGGCGGGGCGGCCGGGGCCGTAGCGGAGTCGGGATGGTGGATCGCGGACATGATCACTCCTTAACTTGAACATTGATGTACGAGTTGCAGCGTACCAATGATTCCGCAAAACTCAAACATGCATGTTCAAGTTATTGACACTCGCTCGGCGCGGAACGCCCCGAAACTGCTCCTGCGGTTGCAGTTCCCAGTGCCTTCACTGGTGCGATGTCCGAAGGGCCGCAATGCGAGAGGCTTGCCCCACTTCGAAAGATCAAGCGACGGAACCCGGAGCGTCATGATCCTCATTGCCGATGCGGGCCCTCACGCGCGATCCCTCGACCGCCCGACTCCTCGCGGGGTCGAGGTCGTGGCGGGCAATCCGTCCTGGCCCGAGTCGATTGCGGCGCACCTGGACGGGGTCCGGAGGCGTTTCTCAGTTCCACGGCGGTCCGCGACGCCCGCGGCCCGCGACCGGGCGCCGGTGGTCGAGGTCTTCCTCGCCAAGGAACTCGACTGCCAAGCCCGAGCATCGGAGCGGTGGTGCCTCCGCACCGCCTACCGCGACCGGCTCGAAGCGGACCTCGACGCAGTCGATCCTCAAGCAGCCCAGACCGAATCCGCCGTGCAAAACTTTGGCGGGACAGGGCCGACCCCCATCACGTGGGATCCCACGACGTCCAGGAGAACCCCGTTGTGCGCTAGTCCTGTCCAGCCGTTCGGGGAGGTGAGCGTCCTCTTTTCAGGCGGACGCGCCTTTTGGCTTCTTGGTCCGATTGAGCAGCATTTTCAATCCAGTGAAACGCCGCGCCGCCAGCCGTTCCCTTCGGGCTCACGCTCATCGGCTGCGCCGGAGTTCCTTCCCCGCAGTTCACTTCGATAGCCTGATGCCATGGAAACCCCCGCACCCCAGCACGGTCTCCTTCTCGGCATCGACTTCGGCACCTCGCACACCGTCGCCGTCGTGCGCCGCCCCGACGGGCGGTCCGACACGCTGCTGTTCGACGGCTCGCCCCTGCTCCCGTCGGCGGTCTACGCCCAGGAGGACGGAACGATCGCGGTCGGCCGCGACGCCGTACACAGCGGACGTCGCCGCCCCGACCGCTTCGAGCCGAATCCCAAGCGCGCGGTCGACACCGAGGCAATGCTGCTCGGCGACCGCGAATACGAGGTGGTCGAGCTGATCGCCGCGGTACTCCGCCGCGTCGGGGCCGAGTGCGCACGCGTCGCCGGGGTGCCCGAGCACACCACGGTTACCGTGCCGGCCTCTTGGGGTCCGTTGCGGAACAAGGTGATCCATGACGCCGCTGAGCGGGCGGGCATCGCCCCGGTCGCACTCGTGCCCGAGCCGGTCGCTGCCGCCACGTTCTACACCTCGCTGCTCGAACCGAGCGTCGCATCCGATTCGTCGGTGGTGGTGTTCGACTTCGGCGCCGGGACCTTCGACGTCACGGCGGTGGCCCGCCGGGCGGCCGGTTTCGAAGTGCTCGCCGTGGACGGCCGGGACGACCTGGGCGGACTCGACATGGACGCCGCGATCCTGGAGCACCTGGGCCGGCAGTTCGCGTCCGATCCGAACTGGCGGCGGCTGCTCGAAGCGGCGAACGAGGCCGATCGCGAGGCCCGCCGCGAACTGCTCGAGGAGATCAGGTTCGCCAAGGAGCGGCTGTCCCGCCACCAGAGCATCGACCTGCCCGTCCCCGGCCACGATGCCGACATGCACTTGACGCGTTCCGAACTCGAGGAGGCCACCGCCCCACTGATCAGGCGGGCGGTCAGCGTGATCAAGGCGGTCATCCAGGCCGCCGGGCTCACTCCCGACCGCATCGCGGGAATGTTCCTCGTCGGGGGCGGGAGCCGTATGCCGATCGTGGCGACCGTGCTGCATCAGGAACTCGGCATCGCCCCGACCACGATCGAGCAGCCCGAGACGGCCGTCGCCCAAGGCAGCGTCTTCACCTCCTGGGCGAGGCCCGCTCCACCCCAGCCGGCACCGGCATCACCGGTTACGCCGGCCAATACACCGACTCCCCGGCCCCTTCCCCAACATCAGGCGGGCCTGCCCAAGCCGCCGCGCGCCGCTGCGCCCATTCCGAGACGGCGTCGGCTGCGCAACGTGGTCTTTGCAGCGGCCGCATCGGTGGTCCTGATCGCGGCCGCCGTGGTCGTGGTCGTGAACTGGGACCGGCTGCTGAACTTCGGCAACGGTGACGCCGGCGAGGACTCGTCCGGCACTTTCGTGCAAGCGGCTTTCCACGAGGACACGTGCGCCGACTTTGATTACGGGCCGTACCTAGAGCTCGCTGAGGTGGATGTCACCGATTTCTCAAGTGAGGATGTCACCGGCAACATCAATAACGGCTACTTGAGCTGCTTTTACTTCGTGGACAACTGGGATAGCCTGCAGTTCTCCGTCAAGGAGTGGGACAACACCGAAGACGCGGCGCACAGCATCGAGAGCTCGGTCGAGGAAGGTGACGGCGGATCGGGAGGCTCGGTCAGCGAATTCACCGAACTCGGCGACGCCGGATACCACCAACTGGAGGAGGGACCTCCTACGATTCACTCGATCGCCTTCAGGGAGGGCACTGTTGCATTTCATGTCGCAATCTGGGTTGACTCGGACGGCCCCGAACCTGAAGCGGTCGACGCGGTGCTGATCGAGATCGGCCACGCTCTGCTGGAAACCTTCATCGAGAGCGACTGAGGTACCGATCGAAGCGAGCGAGGCCGGCTCCCTGGCACACGAGAAGTTCGGTGTGCGACTCCACTTGCGAACTGACGCAGGTTCCTCGACGACCAGGGAAGCACAGACTCCGCGGTCAAGCTGCTGCGGAACGCGGTCACCTATTGCCGCCGCAAGAGCGTGCTGCTCGACGACGCGGGCGACCTCAGCCTGTTCAACGGACATCCGCGTCTGGCGCTGCACCTGTTCGCGCAGTCGATTGCTGCGAATCCTGTGGTGCCGCGCTTTGAAGACACCGGCCGTCACTACCTGTACTGCAGGATCGCCGTGGTATTCAAAGCATTGGGCGATGCGACTGGAGCGGCTTGGGCCGCTGGGCTCCAGGACTTCACCTACCTCGAGGAGGCGGGGCAGAAACGGATCCGCGACGCCATCGCACGCGCCGACTCGGCCGGGCTCGGCCTGGCCGGAGCCGGCGTGCTGTTGCTGGCCATCGGGTCGATGATTCCGCAGGTCTCCTTCGACGGCTCCGACGAGGAGCTGTCGTACCTCCCGCTCGCGGGCCTCGGGGGCGTCGTCGGCGGCCTCCCCGGACTCGCACCGGCCATCCTTCTGATCGTCATCGTCGGCTGGACCGCCGTCGGCATCAAACCCGGACTTCAATGGACCGCCAAGCTCGGCGGCATCGGCCTGGCCCTGACCACCATCGCCGCTTCTTTCCAACCGGTCCAGGCCCTCAACAGCCTTCTTGAGGACTCTGAGGACGCCGACATCGAGGCTGCGGCCGGAGGGGGCATCTGGCTCTACGTCCTCGCTGCGATCCTGTTGGCGGTCAGCATCTTCATGATGCGCTGGGCCCCGCGGCCGCAAACACAGATACAGCAGGTGCCGCAGCATCAGCCGCAGCCGGGACCCTACAACCACCCTCAGCAGTAACCAAGCCGCGGAACGAAACGGAGGCCGGGCGCCACAAACCCGGCCTCCAGTCGTGCTCTGTGCAGGCGAGGAAGTGGAAACTTGCCTCGCCTTGGAGTAGCGCGAACCGGATATCATCGGCCGCCCCGGCCCTCCGACGAGAACGGCCCTTCGCGTGGCTTCCAGCTTCGAGTTCAATGCCCTTGGTCCCCTTGAGGTTCGAGTCGGAGACAAGGCAGTTCTCCCCTTGCCTCCGATGCAGCGCAACCTATTGGGAGTCCTGCTGGCACGGTGCGGTCAACACGTCCCGCTGAGCGAGCTGTCCGTGGCCGTCTGGTCCGGCTCACCACCGCCCAGCGCCGCCTCCAGCCTTCAGGTCCATGTCCACCGCTTGCGGCGCGCTCTCGGCGGTTCCCGGCGTATCGCCCCCGGACCCAGCGGCTACCGCATCGACGTCACCGCCGACGAGTTCGATGTTCTCCGGTTCACCGAACTGTCGGACCGGGGTCGCCGCGAACGCGCTGAAGAGATGGCGGATGCGGCGGTCGAATCGTTGGAGCGGGCGCTGGCCCTGTGGCGGGGCGAGCCGTATTCCGGCATCGCGCCCTCGCCACTGATCGTGGCCGAGGCCGCCCGGATGACCGAGATGCAGGTCGGCGCCCAGCAGGAGCTGTTCGAACTGCGACTGGACAGGGGCGACCACCAGCAGTTGGTCGCCTCGCTCACGGAACTGGTGCAGGCGCATCCGTACCACGAGCGACTCGCCGCGCTGCTCATGCTCGCGCTGTACCGAGCGAGTCGACAGGCCGAAGCCCTCGAGATGTACCGCACTCGCCGCAAGCTGCTCGTCACCGAGCTCGGTGTCGAACCCGGTGAGCTGCTACGGCGCATGCACGAAGCGGTGCTACGCGGCGATGAGCGCCTGGCGGACGTCGCCACCGCGACGCTGGAAGGGACCTGGACTCCGGTGGCCCGGCGGATCGTCGGTGGAACGACCGCCGTTCCGCGCGAGCTTCCCATGGCACCGCACGGCTTCTTCGGAAGGGACGGCGAGGTCCAGCGGCTCGACCGGCTGCTCGCCACCGACACGGCGCCGATCGCCGTGCTCACCGGCATGGGAGGCATCGGCAAGACCGCCCTGGCAGTCCACTGGGCACATCGCGTCGCCGACCGTTTCCCCGACGGCCAAATGTTCATCGACCTGCGCGGACACAGTGGCGGCACGGCACTGCGGCCGATCGACGCGCTGGCGGCACTGCTCGGGTCGCTCGATGTGGCCGCCGACCAGATCCCCTTGGACGTCGACCAGGCCTCGGCCAAGTTCCGCACCTGCGTCGAGGGTCGGCGGATGCTGATCGTGCTTGACAACGCCGCGTCGGCCGATCAGGTGCGCCCGCTCCTTTACGGAGGCTCGGAATGCCTGGTGCTGGTGACGAGCCGCCAACGCCTCAGCGGCCTCGTCGCGGACCACGGTGCCGTTCGGGTCGCTCTCGAACCGCTCGCGACAGAGGACTCGCGTGCGCTCATCGCCTGGCTGACGAGACTTCCCGACGGCCCCAAAGCGCGCGCGGCGGCGGTCGTGGCCGAGCTGTGCGCCGGGCTGCCGTTGGCGCTGCGCATCGCGGCGGCCAATCTGGCGGAAGAGCCGGGCCTGGATCCCGCGGCGTATCTCGCGCGGCTCTCCGACGGCGACCGACTGGCATCACTGCAGATCGACGACAGCCCGGACGCCGCGATTCGGAACGTGTTCGAATCCTCCTACCGGGCCATCCCGGCCGAGGCGCGAAGGCTGTTCCGGCTGCTCGGCATGGTGCCGGGTCCGGACTTCACCGCCGAGGCCGCCGCGAGGCTCGCCAGTACCTCCGTTGAGGACGCCGAAGCGGTGCTGGACCGGCTGGTCGCGGCGCACCTGGTCGACCGCTACCGGCCCGGCCGCTACCGACTGCACGACCTGCTCCGGCTCTATGCCGAGGAGCGGACCGGAGCTGAAGAGACTCCGCAGAAGCGCGCCGAAGCCACCGGGCGGCTCTTCGACTGGTACCTCCACTGCGCCCATGCCTGCAGAGAAGCGCTCGCTCCCGCGATGACCCACCTGCCCGTACCGGAATGGAAGGAAGCGCGCTTCGAACCCACTCCGGGGGCCGCCGCCGAGTGGCTGGACAGCGAACGCGGCAACCTCGTCGCGGCGGTCGAGCACGCCGCCGAACACGGGCCCGCCTCGATCGCCTGGCTGCTCAGCGACGCTCTGCGCGCCTACGCGTGGTCCAATATGTCTGGACCCGACGCCGTGCGCCTCAATGAGGCGGCAATCGGCGCCGCCGAACGGGCGGGCGACCGGCTCGGCCTGGCCGCCGCTGAGCTGGGCCTGTCGCTCTCGTTGATCCGCAGCCGCAGGTCGGCCAAGGCGATCGAGCACGGCGACCGAGCCGCGCGGCTCGCCGAGGAGGCCGGGTGGGTCATGGGACAGGCGGCAGCGGCGAACAACCTGATAGGCGCCTGCTCCGACATCGGGCGATTGCGTGAAGGCATCGTCTACGGCGAGACGGCGCTGCGGCTCTGCCGGGAGTGCGGCCAGCTCACCACCCAATGCGTCACTCTGGACGCGCTGGGCAACCTTCATGCCGATCTCGGTGAGATCCACACGGCCGCCGAGTACTTCCTCGCCGAACACGAGACTGCCATCAGCGCGGGCAACGACGCGTTCGAGTCGATAGGGCTGATCAACCTCGCAGACGTCGAACTGATGCGAGGGCGGCTCGGTGTCGCCAACGACCACATCGACAAGGTGCTCAAGGCTCTGGACGGTCGCCCCATCGCCGGGTTCCACTTTCGGCACCATCAGGTCGCGGCTCGCATCCACCTCGCGGCCGGACGCCTCGATCGGGCGCGGGCGAGTGCCGAGCAGGCCATCGACGGACTGCCGGAGTTCCCATGGCCGCAGCTCGAATGCGACACCATCTCCACACTCGCGGCGGTCCGCGACGCCATGGGAGAGCACCGCGATGCGATCGACCTCTATGACCGCGCTCTCGATCTCTCAAAGCGGGAGGCACTCTTCCATTGGATCCAGGCCATGATCGGCCGGGCTACGGCGCAATACCGTCTCGGGATGCTCGATCACGCTCGCGACGACTCCTTGCGGGCGCTCGAACCGGCTCATGGTTCGGAGTTTCGCCGGTTCGAAGGCGAAGCGCTCAATGTGATCGCCAAGATCGAGCTCGCATTGGAACGTCCCGCAGATGCGGACAAGCACGCAGAATTGGCGCTGCGACTCAACCGCGAGACCGGGTACCGACTCGCCGAGGCGGAGTCGCTGCACGTCAACGGCGACGTCCGCGAGGCCGCAGGCGACTCGGAGGGCGCTCGCCGTTACCGGCGAGAGGCGCGGGATCTCTACGACGAGATGGGAGCCGTGCCCCCGCCGGACTGAGCAGTTCCGGACCACTTGCCGTCCACGTGCCATCTGTTGTGGCCCTGAGAACTTCGTGGATACGATGCGAGGCCTGGGACGTCATCGACCAGAGAAAATGTTGGCAAAACTCCCTCTACCAGGCCGCCCTCGATCTAGCTGAAATCTACCGCGATATACACCAAAACAACCATGCCGCCGCAGCGCTCGAACGCGCTGCCGCGATCGACCCCGACCGACCTGAAGCATGGGAATACCTTGCCGCCCATCACCGCGAGCGCTGCGATCCTGCCAAGGCCGGCGAAGTCGAAGCCCGTGCCCGCCACCACCGCGAAACCGCAAGACTCGCACGCCGCCCGATGCCGGGACCGCACCCGTAACCCTCGCCTCGCGCTCTTCGATCTGCAGGACTGAACCTGATAGTATCGTTCTCGATATAGGGTCGAGCCCTTGTCGAGGAGGAAAAATGGACGAGAACCCGCCGGCGAAGATCCGGCTCACCATGCCGACCAAGGCGGTTCTTGACCTGCTCCTGTCCGCAGTCGACGACGACCCGCCCTGGGGATATCGCATCTGCGAGGAGTCCGGACTCGGACCCGGCACCGTGTACCCCATTCTTGAGCGACTCGAGCAGGCCCGTTGGATCGCCGGCACCTGGGAAGCCGATGCGCCGCCCGACCGCCCCAAGCGCCGCACCTACCAGATCTCCGACCTCGGTAGCAGGGCCTACCGTGCTGCGCTTGCTAAAGCGACACGCCCCACCGCACGCCTCCGCTGGGGGCTGCGGCCGGGAGAAGCCCGATGATGAGTGTATTGGTGCGAGCTAGCCCAAGCATCAGTCCGTCACCGCAGGACCGATCTGGAGCCGCATGGTGAACGAGCCAGACCATTACCGTGTCCTCGGGATAAATCCGCAGGCCCCGAGATCCGAGATACAGGCCGCCTACCGACGTCGACTGCGCGTGACCCATCCCGACCGCGGCGGCGACATGGACGAGTTCCATCTCGTCCAAGGCGCCTGGGAGACTCTTTCCCACCCTGGGCTGCGCCGCGAGTACGACTTGCTTCGTTTCGGGCGGCGCGCGGCCCGCCGCTACCGCAAGGCCGCCGCACCTTCCCATCGCAAGGTCCGTGGCTGGAACGCCACCCCCGCGAGCATCGTCAGGATATGCAGGGAATTGCGTGGTCTGTGGCAGGAGCGAACACCCGAGCTGCTTGCAACATTGAGGTTCTTCCATCTCGGTTAGCGATCGAAATTGTTCGAT
>NZ_STGY01000056.1:129781-216037 GCF_004912275.1 Glycomyces buryatensis | reverse complement strand
AACGCGGGTGCGCGGCAACCAGCCGCGCACCCGCACCAACCAAAACAGACTTTGCGGTCTTCCACCTGATCGGTGGAGTCAATCCAGGATGACCACGTCCAGTCGGCGAGGCTGCGGACTCCTTCAACTCTTTTGGAGTTCGGCCCGGACAACACCGTTCATCATCAATTCGCTCAGCACCGCTGACGACATCATGCTCACGGTCTTCGCAACCCTCGCCCATCGCAACCACCCAGAGATCAACTCCGCACTCGACACTCTGGCCGACGCCCTCGCCGGCATCGACCTCGAATCCGCCAAGTTCTTCGCCGAGTACGTCGAGGTCGGCCTCGACAAAGGTAGCGCCCGCACCCACTGGAAGGGAATAATCATGACCATGACCTACTCGTTCACCGCCAAGTTCCAAGAGGAACTGAAAGCCGAGGGCCTCGCCGAGGGCCGCGAGGAAGGCCGCGAGGAGGGCCGCGCAGAAACGCTGATCAGCCTGCTTGCGCTGCGCGGTGTCGCCCTGACCTCCGACCAACGGCAACAGGTGTTGGAGTGCCGCGACGAACAGATCTTCCTCGAATGGCTCCAGCGAGCGATGACGGCGACGAACGCGGCCGACGTTTTCGAGTCGACGCCGCGCCAAGACTCGTAGTCGAGGAAGAAAGTGAGCATCCGATACGGATCTGCGCTTCGCCGAGACATGACAGCGCTCGGCTACATACTGGGGCGAGCGGAGCTGATGGAACAACAAGCTTGGGAAAGCCGCAGTTGGGCGATGATCACCTTGCTTGATTGGCGGCGCATCCGCCTGGAGCCCGATCAGGAACGACGAATACAGGAATGTCGTGACAGGCAGCTCTTCGAGGAATGGTGGAACCGCGCTCTGACCACGGCGACAACTGCCGATGAGGTGTTCGACCCCTCCAATCCATGAGTCGACCGTGGTGGAGATCAATCGTCGAGGATGACCACGTCCAGGCGGCGGGGGCCGTGGACTCCCTCTACCCGTTGGAGTTCGATGTCGCTGGTGGCCGACGGGCCCGAGATCCAGGTCTGGGGGCTGGTCGCGCTTAGACGCGGCAACGCCTCCGCCAGGTGGCCCACGATCTGGTCCCTTCGGACCACGATGACGTGGTGGTCCGGGACCAGCGTGATCGCTCGTCTTCCTTGCGCCGCACCGGTGTCCAGCATGATCGTGCCCGAGACCGCCACGGCCGCGGCGCAGCCGGTCAGGACCGCGTCCATCGCATCCAGGTCGTCGGCGTCCATGGGCTCTGGGTCCAGGGGATCGTCTTCGATGAAGATCGCTTCACCGACCCGCCATTCCTGGGGAAGATCGGCAGGGACGACCACAGGTTGCCCTTCGTCCAGGATGTCGGCGATCGATTCGATGCCGTGATGGACCTGGGCCTTGTAGTCGACCAGCCGGTCGATCAGCAGCTCGACCACCTCGGTATCGCCGGCCAGGGCGCGCCGGTACTCGCGCGGCGCCTCCGCGGCCTCGCCCGCTCCCTCTAGGGACCGGCGCATTCGGTTCAGGATGTCCTCGCGCGCGCTCATCGCTCCCGTTCCTTCCACCAGTCTCGGAAGCTCTCCTGCGGCGGCATCGGCATGTCCCGGCTCACCGTCCATTTTGATCCCGGCCAGGGGAGCCTGCGCATATAGCCCTTGTTTCGCCACGGCCTCGTGAAGAACCGGGCGGCACCCAGGGCCGCGCGCCAGAGCTTCGGCCTCGCCATCACCGCTTTGGCAGCGCCCATCGCGGCCTTCTCTCCCGCCTGGTGCGGGCCCTCCTGCCGCAGATGAACGAGCACCTCGGGGATATTGATCTTGACCGGGCACACCTCGTAGCACGCCCCGCAGAGACTGGAGGCATACGGCAGGTCGTCGTGCCGGCCCGGTTCCAGTTGGGGCGCAAGGATTGCGCCGATCGGACCCGGATAGACGTGCCCGTACGCGTGACCGCCGGTGCGCTCATAGACCGGGCACACGTTCAGGCAGGCCGAGCAGCGGATGCAGGACAGCGCCTGGCGGCCCACTTCGTCGGCCAGGACATCGGTTCTTCCGTTGTCCAGCAGGATGATGTGGACGTCCTTCGGGCCGTCGCCGTCGGTCGCCCCGGTCCAGATCGAGGTGTACGGGTTCATGCGCTCGCCTGTGGAGGAACGGGGCAGCAGCTGCATGAAGACTTCGAGGTCCGTGAAGGTCGGCAGGAGCTTCTCGATACCGACGATGCTGATCAGCGTCTCGGGCATGGTCAGGCACATCCGGCCATTGCCCTCGGACTCGACCACGACGAGCGAACCGGTCTCGGCCACCGCGAAGTTCGCACCCGACACCGCCACCTTCGCCGACAGGAATCGCTTCCGCAGGTGCAGGCGGGCCGCCTCGGCGAGCGCCGCCGGGTCGTCGGTCAAACCGGTCGGAGCATCGATCATCTTTCCGCGAAAAATATCGCGGATCTCGGTGCGGTTGTAGTGGATCGCGGGCACGAGAATGTGGCTGGGCTTGTCCTCCGCCAGCTGGACGATCAGCTCCGCCAGGTCGGTTTCCCACGCCCTCAGGCCCTGGGCCTCGAAGAACTCGTTGAGTTCGATCTCCTGGGTCGCCATCGACTTGACCTTGACGACCTCATCGGCGCCCGCCTCGCGGGTGATGCGCGCGGCGATCGCATTGGCCTCGACGCCGTCGCGCGCCCAGTGAACCGTGGCGCCGGCCTCGGTCGCCTTGCGTTCGAACTCGATCGCGAGTTCGGGCATGCGGTGCTGGACATCGGCCTTGATCGCGGACGCGGCGTCGCGCAACTGTTCCCAGTCATCGAGCTCCCCCGCCACCTTGGCACGCTTCTCGCGGATGGTGCCGGTGGCGTGGGCGAGGTTGGCGCGCATCTGCGGCATCCCCAGGGCGACCTTGGCGGCCTTGGGAAACTTCGCCCCCGCGGGAATCAGGGAGGAACTGGGAACGACCTCGGGGACCGTGCCTGCGTTAGCGCTCATGCGTCGCTCGCGAGGATCTCGGCGTAGTGGACGGGGCGCGGGCCGCCGGAGCGGGAGATGCCTCCGCCGATGTGAGTGAGGCACGAGTTGTCCGCCGCCGCAAGATATTCGGCGCCGGTGCCGGAGGCATGGCGGCACTTGTCGGCGAGCATCGCTGAGGAGACCTCGGAGTTCTTGAGCGCGAAGGTGCCTCCGAACCCGCAGCACTGGTCGGCCTCGGGCAGCTCGACCAGTTCGATGTCCTCGACCGCTCGCAGCAGCCGCAACGGCTTGTCGCCCAACCCGAGTGCGCGGGTGCCGTGGCAGGTCGGGTGGTAGGTGACGGAGTGCGGGAAGCGCGCGCCGACATCCTCGACCTCGGCGACGTCGAGGAGGAACTCCGAGAGTTCGTAGACGCGGCGGCCGATGTCGGAGCCGGTCAGGTCGGGGTACTGGTCGCGGACCATCGCGGCGCACGAGCCCGAGGGGGTGACGACGGCGTCGTAGGAGTCGAAGACGGCCTCGAAGGAGCGCGCCAGCACGCCCGCGTCCCGGCGGTACCCGGAGTTGGCGTGCATCTGGCCGCAACAGGTCTGCGCGGCGGGGAAGTCGACCTCGTATCCGAGGCGCTCCAGGACCGCCACGACCGCCTTCGGCGTGGACGGGTAGAGCGCGTCATTGACGCAGGTGATGAACAGGCCTATGCGGCTCAAGGGGAACCATCACCTCACTGTGTGGTCTTGGCGCGTTTGGCGCGCGGCTTCGCGGCGCTGGCGGCGGACTCGGCGTTCCGGAACGCGGTGGCGTGCCGGACGCGTGAGCGTTCGAGGTGGCGACGCATCGCCTCCTCCGCAGCAAGCGGTTTCTTCCCGATGATAGCCGCCGCGATCGCCTGGTGTTCGGCCTCGGTCTCCCGAATGAACTCGGGTTCGAGATAGGCGCGGTGCAGGTGCAGGTGGGCGTCGAGGCGGCGGATCGCGTTGGCGAACTGGCTGCTTCCGTGCCTGGCCACCTCCCAGTGGAACCGGGCGTCGGCCTCGGTGAACTCGAGCTGGCTCAGTTTGGCGTCGCTGTGGAATTCGCCGCCGCTGGATTGGGCCAGGTTCTCCAACCCGACGATCTCGTTCAAACCTTCCGGGTGCTCCTTCCGAGGCCGCTCGGCGGCCATCCGCGCGGCGATCGGCTCCAGGAGGAGGCGGATCTCGAAGAGATCGTTGAACTCCTTGGAGGTCAGCAGCGGCGTGACCGTGTATCCGACGAGTGGACGCCGCTCTACGAGACCTTCAGCTTCCAAGCGCGCCAACGCTTCCCGAAGCGGCGTCTGCGAGAACCGCATTGTCCGAGCGAGGCCGTCGATGCTCAGCTTCGTGCCGGGTTCGAGGACACTCTGCAGGATTCGTGATTTCAGCTCGCTGTGAGCCTTGTCGGCCAAGGTCTCGCGTTTAGGCACCACCAGCATTTCTCCCATAGGATATATCCTATAGGATGTCCGGTGGGGAGCTTCGGACGCACGCTGAGGCTCGCTCAAACCGCCTCATATGTCCGCATTGGAGAGATCTGTGGCCGCAGACCATCCCGCTCTTGAACGGCGCCGCATCGGGAACACCGAGGTCTCCGTCTCCTCCTTCGGACTCGGGTGCGCTCCCCTTGGAGGATTGTACGAACCGGTGACGCCGCAGGCCGTGGCCGCGACGATCGCGGCCGCCCTGGACGGCGGTGTCCGGCACTTCGACACCGCGCCGCACTACGGTGCCGGGCTTTCTGAGCAGCGGGTTGGAAGCGCTCTGAGTTCTCGCTCCGAAGCGGACGTCACGATCTCGACCAAGTACGGTCGCGTCTTGGTCGACCACGAGGGCACCTGGGACCTGTGGGCCGAGCCCAATGGCAAGGCCAGCGCCTTCGACTTCTCCTACCGGGCCGCGCACTCCAGCCACGAGGAGAGCCTGGACCGCCTCGGCATCGACCACGTCGACATCGCCCTCATCCACGACCCCGACGACCACCCGGACGAGGCCCTCGCCGGGACATACAAGGCGCTCGCCGAGCTAAAGGCCGCCGGGCGCGTCGGCGCCATCGGTATCGGCATGAACTCCACGGACGCGGCCGCCGACCTGCTCTCGCGAGCGGACTTCGACGTAGCCCTCATCGCCGGGCGCTACACCCTGCTCGATCAATCAGCGCTCGATAGGCTCTACCCCCTCTGCCGCTCGCGCGGCGTCTCCGTCATCGCCGCCGGGGTGTTCAACTCCGGGATCCTGGCCGATCCCCGGCCCGGGGCGACGTTCAACTATGCCGCGGCGGACCGACAACTTCTCGACCGCGCGCTCGCCATCTCCCGGATCTGCGATGGCCACGGCGTGCCGCTGCGCGCCGCCGCCCTCCAGTTCCCCGCCGCTCACCCCGCCGTCGCCTCGATCCTCGTCGGCGCCCGCACTCCGGAAGAGATCGAAGACGCCCTCGCGATGTATCGACACCCCATTCCCGGCGCGCTCTGGCACGACCTGCGCAGCGCCGGGTTGCTTCCCGAGGAGGCTCCCGCTTGAGCACCCGTCCTGTCATCGACGCGCATCAGCACGTCTGGACCGCCGACTATCCGTGGCTGGCCAAACCCGGGTACGAGGCCATCCACCGCGACTTCGGCGTCGCCGACCTGCGCGCCAACCTGAAGGCCGCCGGCGTCGACCGCACGATCCTGGTCGAGGCCGACTGGGGCCACCCGTCCGAGACGGTCGAGTTCCTGCACCTGGCCGGGGCCGTTCCCGAGGTCGCCGGGGTGGTCGGCTACGTCGACCTGCTCGATCCCGACCTGCCGACCACGTTGGGGCGCTATACGACTCACCGCCATACCCGCTATCTCGTCGGCCTTCGCGACCAGGTCCAGGCCAGGCGGGACCCGGACTTCCTGGCCCGGCCGGAGGTCGTCTCGGCGCTGCGGCGGATCGCCGGCGCCGTCCCGACCTTCGACCTCATCGTCCGCGTCGACCAGCTCGACGCGGCGGCCCGGGCCGCCGCGGCCGTGCCCGAGCTCCAGTTCGTCCTCGACCATCTCGGCAAGCCGCAGATCCGGGACGGCGCGGCGGGCCTCGCGGCCTGGAGGGAGGCCGTCGGTCCGCTCGCCAAGCGGCCCAACGTGGTCGCGAAGCTGTCCGGGCTGGTCACCGAGGCCGACTGGGAGCACTGGACGCCGGAGGACCTGCGGCCCTTCGTCCAGGCGGCGCTGGAACTGTTCGGCCCGGACCGCCTCATGTTCGGATCCGACTGGCCCATGTGCGAACTGGCCGCGCCCTACACGCGCGTCAAGGAAGCCCTGATCGAAATCCTCGGCGGCGAGGATCCCGACGTCTTCTCCGCCACCGCCCAGCGAATCTATCGAATCGGAGAGCAATGAAGTACCTGCGCATCGGCGAGCCCGGCCTGGAAACGCCCGTCGTCTCCCACGAGGGCGTCCACTACGACCTCTCCGGTCTCTACAGCGACATCGACGGCGAGTTCTTGGGGCGCGGCGGAGTGTCCAGCGTGGCCGAACTTCCCGTGATCGACATTGCCGGGCAGCGCATCGCCCCGCCGATCGCCAAGCCCGGCGCCGTCGTCTGCATCGGCATGAACTACGCCGCCCACTGCGCCGAGTCGGGGCTCGAGCCCCCGGCCGAGCCGGTCGTGTTCTACAAGCACCCCAATACGATCGTCGGTCCCGGCGACGACGTCCAGATTCCGCGGGGCTCGACCCGCACCGACTGGGAGGTCGAACTGGGCGTGGTCTTCGCGAAGCCCGCCTCCTACCTGGAGTCCGAAAAGGAGGCTCTGGACTGCATCGCCGGACTGGTCGTCGCCAACGACCTCTCCGAGCGCGAGTTCCAGATCGAGCGCTCCGGCGGCCAGTTCTCCAAGGGCAAGGCCTGCCCCACCTTCACCCCGCTCGGCCCGCACCTGGTCACGCTCGACGAGATCGCCGACGTCCAGGACCTGCGCATGTGGTCCAAGGTCAATGGCGAGATCCGCCAGAACTCGACCACCGCCGACATGATCTTCTCGGTCGCGCACATCATCTTCCACATGTCGCAGTTCATGGCCTTCGACGCCGGCGACCTGCTGCTCACCGGCACCCCCGAGGGCGTCGCGCTGTCCGGCCGGTTCCCGTACCTGGGGGCCGGGGACCTGGTCGAGGTCGGCATCGACGGGCTCGGCAGCACCGCGAACCCGACGGTCCAGGCATGACGATCACGGCTGTGGACGTCCTGGACGTCCGCTTTCCCACTTCATCGGGGCTCGACGGCTCGGACGCGATGAACCCCGACCCCGACTACTCCGCCGCCTACGTCGTCCTCCATGCCGACGACGGCCACGAGGGCCACGGGTTCACCTTCACCATCGGACGCGGCAATGACATCTGTTGCGCCGCCATCGAAACGCTCAGCGAACACGTCATCGGCACCGACGTCACCGACCCGTACGACCTCGGCGAGCTGTACCGGGCCCTGACCCACGACTCCCAGATCCGCTGGCTCGGCCCCGAGAAGGGCGTCATGCACCTGGCCGCCGCGGGGCTGATCAACGCAGCCTGGGACCTCGTCGCGCGCCGGGCCGGACTCCCGCTCTGGAAGTACCTCTCCGGCCTCGACCCCGACCAGATCGTCGACAGCGTCGACTGGCGCTATCTCACCGACGCCCTCACTCCCGGGGAGGCCCTTGACATCCTGCGCGCCGCCGAGGACGGCAAGGCCGAGCGCGTCGCCGAGATCGAGCAGCGCGGCTACCCCGCCTACACGACCTCGCCGGGCTGGCTCGGCTACGACGACGAGAAGGTCGTGCGCCTCGCCCGCCAGGCCGTCGCCGACGGCTACACCCAGATCAAGCTCAAGGTCGGGGCCGACCTGGAGGACGATCGGCGCCGCTTCGCCGCCGCCCGCGCCGCCGTCGGACCCGGCGTGCGCATCGCGGTGGACGCGAACCAGCGGTGGGACGTCAACCAGGCCGTTGCATGGGTGAGCGCGCTGTCCGAGTTCGATCCCTGGTGGATCGAGGAGCCGACCAGCCCCGACGACATCCTCGGGCACGCCGAGATCCGCCGCCGCCTCGCCCCGATCAAGGTGGCCACCGGCGAGCACGTCCACAACCGGGTGATGTTCAAGCAGCTCCTGCAGGCGGGCTCGATCGACTTCCTCCAGTTGGACGCGGCCCGCGTCGCCGGCGTCAATGAGAACCTGGCGATCCTGCTGCTGGCCAAGAAGTTCGGCGTCCCGGTCTGCCCCCATGCCGGGGGCGTGGGACTGTGCGAACTGGTCTGCCATCTGTCCATGTTCGACTACACGTCCGTGAGCGGGACCATGGACGACCGGGTGATCGAGTACGTCGACCACCTCCACGAGCACTTCACCGCGCCCGCCGTGATCAAGAACGGCCGCTATGCCGCGCCCACCGCCCCCGGCTTCTCGGCCGAGATGAAGCGCGAGAGCCTGCTGCAATTCGCCTACCCGCACGGTCCTGAATGGAGAAATCGCGCATGATTCCGATGGTTCAAGATCTCAACGGCCTCACCGTCATCATTTCCGGGGGCTCCTCGGGCATCGGCGCGGCCGCGGCCGACGCCTTCGCCGCGCGCGGCGCGAAGGTCGCCGTACTGGACCTGAACAAGAGCGAGAAACACTGGTCGCAGCCGTGCGACGTCTCGGACGACCACCAAGTACGCCAAGCGGTCGAAGCCACCGTCGACCACTTCGGCAGCATCGACATCCTGGTCAACAATGCCGGGATCGGCGCGATCGGGACCGTGGAGGAGAACTCGGACAAGCAGTGGTTCCGCGTCCTGGACGTCAACCTGCTCGGCATGGTGCGCCTGTCGCGGGCCTGCCTGCCGCACCTGCGCGACTCGACCGAGGCCGCGATCGTGAACACCTCGTCCATCGCGGCGACGACGGGCCTGGTCAACCGCGCCCTGTATTCGGCGTCCAAGGGCGCGGTCCACTCGCTGACCATGGCGATGGCCGCCGACCATGTGGCCGAAGGCATCCGGGTCAACTGCGTCAGCCCCGGGACGGCCGACACCCCGTGGGTGGCCCGCCTGCTCGACCAGGCGGAGGACCCGGTCGAGGAGCGCCGCAAGCTCGAAGCCCGCCAGCCCACCGGCCGTCTCGTGTCTCCCGAAGAGGTGGCGGCCGCGATCGTCTACCTCGCCGACCCCGCCAACAAGTCGATCACCGGCACCAACCTGGCGATCGACGGTGGCGTGGCGAGCCTGCGACTGGTCCGATAGGCCAAGGGCCACAGCCCGAATCAGCTCAGGATCAGATACGGGGCGTAAGCGAGTGCGATGAAGCGGATCGACCGCCCCGCCAGGCAGACGACGACGAACATGGACACGCTGATGCGGGTGTTCGCCGTGTAGACGCAGGTCGCCAGCAGCGGCGGGATCCCGAAGACCGCGCTGAGGAAGAGGATCGGCGCGGTGAGGACCGGCCGGTCGAGCTGCTCCGTGAGCCGCTTCGCCGCGGCGCGGAAGGGACCGGTCCGCCCCTCGGCGCGCCGATCCGGGACCTGATCGAGATCCGCTCCGGCGTCCGGCTCGGGATGGCCCTGGCCGAGCCGGGCTCTGTCCGCGACCTCGCCACGGCGCCGGCCCACGCGTGCTTTGGCGGCGCCGACCCATCGGCGCAACCTGGCTGACCGCAGAGCCCCGCGCGCGCCGAGGAACACGGTGGTCTTGCCGGCGGTCTGCCCGATCGCCGCGGCCAAGCCGAGCCCCACCGGGCTGCAGCCGGTTGTCGCGGCCACACCGACGACGTACGGCTCGATGGCCGTCACCGGGACGAACGCCGAGAACGTCGCGATGAAGCAGGTGGTGAGGTAGACCGCGATCACGAACGCTGCCGTCCAATGAAAAGGGGTGTGGTGAGGCCTGAGCTTAACAGGACCACCCCACCCGGGAAAGGATCTCGATCGGCCAGCGGGGGTCGGAGTCGGGGCGGCCGGTCTACAATGTGGTCTTCAGTTCGACCTGCGCCCCGTCGATGGCCTCGCGGATCTCGGCGGCGAGGCCGTGGCGGCCGTCGTCGCCGAGCAGGTCGGTGCGCATGAAGGTGACGCCGCGCAGGCGGCCATATCGGTCCACTGTGGCTCGACAGAGCCTGGTCGAGGAGTATGCCTCGCACAGGAACGTGTCACCCTTGCTCGCACCCGAACCCGGCTTGGGGAACGAGTCGTGCTTACCCAGTTCCTTCGCGCGGTTCCACCGCTGCTTCTCCGCAACCACCCAGGCGCGCAGGACGCACACGGCGATCGACCTGCCGCCCATGCGCTCCGCGCCGCGCAGCAGCTCGAGATCGCGCATCGAACCGTCGAGCCCGAGGGTCACCGTCGCCACCGCATTCGAATCGGTGCCGGAGAACTCGGCGTCCAGCAGCGACTCGCGCATCTCCGCGGTTTTGCGCTGCTCGGCCTCGAGCGCGGCGCGGAGCCGCAGCACCTCGGGATCGTTGGCCGCGGCGGACTCGGCAGGGTAGGCGGCGGCGAGCGTCGCCATATCCGGCTCGGAACCACCGGGAAGCCTCGATGCGGACGCTTCCGCGACGATCCGGTCGGCCGCCTTCCGAAAGTCCGGATGCAGCTTGGCGATCTCTCGGATGACCAGGTGCTGAGCGGTAATGATCTGCCGCGGGCTGATCTCGCCGCGCCGACCGCCCTCCACGAGTGCCCGCAGCACCCGCTTGACGCCCCCGCCGTACTGGGGATGCCGGGCGGCGACCCGCTCGGTGAGGTCGTCCACCTCTTCCCGGGACGGATGCTCGCCGAAATATTGGGAGAGCGCGGCGTCGAACACTCGGTTCACGGTGTCGCGGTATGCGAGGCGTTCCGGCTCGGCAAGCTCCCGATAGGAGATGCGGGCATTGCGGTCGCCGGTCTGGATGTACAAGACGAGCGCCCCGGGTCCAGAGGATGAGCCGGGCACTGATCGGGGCATGGGTGTCCTTGTCCTGGGCGGGCCGCCGATGGGAGGCGACGGAGTCGGGCGATGGGGCGCTGCCGGAATCCGCCGAGTGTACGAGGCCGGAACAAGTCAAAGGCGGCCCTCGGTCGAAGGCACGCGGTCGTACTACGACAACGCCGCCGCCGGTTCACTGAGCGTTCTGTCGAGGACTTCGGCCATCGCACTGCTCGCCTCGCGGCCCTTCTCAGTGATGACGCAATAGGCGCCCCGGTTGTCGTCGGGGCAGAGGTCTCGATAGGCGTAGCCGAGGCTCTCCAGGCGCGGCATCATGCGCGTGATGGAACTCTGGTTGACATCAAGGACTCTGGCGAGCGTCCGCAACCGCAGTTCGCCCTCCTCTGCCGCGGCGACGGCGCGCAGTGCGCGGTAGTCGAGCAGGCTGAGGCCGAAGCCTCGTTTCAGAGCTGCGGCAAGGCGCTTCTCAACCCGGGCGCGGCGGTCGGACTCTTCGAGCCAGTCGTCGATGGACATGGGCCCTCCCCTCGTTGACGCGGTACGCCGACCATGATAGCTTGTTGCTTGCGCAAGCAAAGGTTGTTTGCGCAAGCAACATTCTCATCGTCAATGGAGGAGGCCGACATGTCCAACCACCTCACCGCCATCAGGACCGAGCCCGACTGGTACGAGCCGTACGCCATCAGCCAGGCCATCCGAGCCGGCAACACCGTCTACGTCTCCGGCCAGGCCGGGATCGACGAACATGGCCGGACCGTCTCCGATGACTTCGAGACCCAGATGCGCCAGAGCGTCGCCAATATCGAGCGCGTGCTCGCTGAGGCCGGCGCCACGCTCCGCGACATCGTCAAGGTGACCATCATGGTCACCGACATGGCGAATCTGGAATCGGTCGTCAAGATCCGCAAGGAGGTATTCGACAAGCCCTACCCGGCCGACAACCTGCTCCAGGTGGCGGCGCTGGCCTCCCCGGAGTGGAAGGTCGAGATCGACGCGGTAGCGGTCGTCCCGGAGACAAGGTGAACGAACCGGGTCGGATCGGTGACCGGGACACTGCGGCAACGTGACCAGTCTCCCCCGGTAACGGCCCAGGTCATTACAGTTGCGTCGCAAACCACACGATACATACCGACCCGGTAACAAATTCGGTCCAGTTCGGGTGTGGCGGCATCAAAATTCACTTTTACAGGCCAACATCCAAGGATGCCATCCGAATCGAACCGGCCTACGAGCGTGCGCAGGAGTGCAGGCATCACGGACCGAGGTGTAACAGTCAGTGACAAGGCCGTTATCCAACAGCTGATCACGCCGTTGCGCCGCTACATCCCCGTCGGCTGGTTCGATTGGGAACCGTTCGCCAAGCGGCCGAAGAGCTGGTGGCCCGACCTCTACATGTTCCTCGGCTTCCTGATCATCACGGTCTTCCTGTCCTACCACTCCTGGCTCGTGCAGCTCGACTACGACATCCGGTACTGGGGCTATACGCACAAGGTCGAGTGGCTTCGCGAAGTCGCCCATGGATTCTCGATGCTCGGGCAGGCCAAGTGGGTGGCGCCCTTCACGCTGGGGTTCGCGGCCTGGCAGGCGCTGCGGGCGCGTTCGATCCGGTCGCTCCTGATGTACGTCCTGTCGTTCATCACGCTCGCGATCATCCTCGGCATGAAGCACCTGATGGGCCGCCCGCTCTCGCAGCACCCCTTCCAGCTGGCCGACGCCACCGGCTACGAGGGCGCGATCCTCTTCACCTACTACGCCGAAGGCGGCGGCGGGAACATCCCCGACGCGACCGCCTTCCCCTCCGGGCACGCGGTCAACACGATCCTGCTGTTCGGCCTGATCGTGATGCTCATCGGCGACCTGCTGCCCAAGTGGGTGCGCTGGACCCTCCTGATCGCCCCTCCGGTGCTCGTCGCCACCTCCCAGGTCTACCTGGGGCACCACTGGTTCGCCGACGAGCCGGCCGGAATCCTGTTGGGTCTCATCCTCATACGCTGCGCCAAGCGCGTGGCGTGGCATGAGATCCCGCTGGGCCCGCTGAAGATCTTCGAACCGGCGCGGCGCTCGACGATCCTCATCGCGACGATCCTCATCGTCGGCTGCATGATCACCCCGACCCTGCACCTGGTCCCGGCGCTCACCCTGGCCGCGACGCTGCCGGTGCTCGGCATCCTGTGGCTGTGGCTGTTCACCAAGCTCGCCCACCGGCGCGACGCGAAGGCGGCCGCCGCCGAGGCGGCCGAGGCGGCCGCGATCGACATCGCGTCGAGCACCGGCCGGTCGGACGCCGCCACCGGCGGCGGGCCGGCGAACGCCGACGGCTCGGCCGAAGCGAAACCGGTAGAGGCGGACACGAAAACGTCCTCCCCGGACGAATCCGGGGAGGACGACGACGAGAACGGGAGCGGATCGGCCGCAGACGGCCGAATCCCCGGTCAGCGTTCCTAGCCGGCCTTCTGGTAGCTCCCGGTGAGCTTGACGCCGCCGTCGCCGGCGGCGATCTCACCGATCGTCCACGCCTCGACGTGGCGGGCCGTCAGCACTGCCAGCGAACGGTCGACCTGGTCCGGGGCGACGATGGCGACCATGCCGATGCCCATGTTGAAGGTCCGCTCCATCTCCTCCTCGGAGATGGAGCCGGCGCGCTGCACGACATCGAACACCGGGTTCGGTGTCCACGTCGAGCGGTCGATCTCGATCTGGAGTTCCTCGGGGACCGAGCGCACCAGGTTTCCGGCGATGCCGCCGCCGGTGATGTGCGCGAAGGCGTGCACGTCGCACTCCTTGATCAACTCGAGGCAGTCCTTCGCGTAGATGTAGGTCGGGGTCATGAGCTCTTCGCCGAGCGTGCGCTGGTTGCGGTCGGCGGTGGCGAACTCGGGGATGACGGTGCCGAGGTCCATGCCGCCCACGCCGAACAGCGCCTCGCGCACCAGCGAGAAGCCGTTGGAGTGGACTCCGCTGGCGCGCATGGCGATGACGACGTCGCCGGGCTTGACGCGCTCGGGGCCGAGCAGCTTGTCGGCCTCCACGACACCGACGCCGGTGGCGGAGATGTCGTAGTCGTCGGCCTTCATGACGCCGGGGTGCTCGGCGATCTCGCCGCCGATGAGGGAGCAGCCCGCGTAGCGGCAGCCGTCGGCGATGCCCGCGCCGATGTCGGCGATCTTCTCGGGCACGACCTGGCCGGTGGCGATGTAGTCCAGGAGGAACAGCGGTTCGGCGCCGCACACGACGAGGTCGTCGACGACCATCGCGACCAGGTCGATCCCGACGGTGTCGTGGATGTCGAGCTTCTGGGCGATGACGAGCTTGGTGCCCACACCGTCGGTCGAGGAAGCCAGGAGCGGCTTCTTGTACTTCTCGGTGTCGAGCGCGAAGAGCCCCGCGAAGCCGCCGATGCCGCCGACCACTTCGGGCCGCGTGGTCTTGCGGATCGAGGGTTTGAGGGCTTCGACCGCCCGGTCGCCGGCCTGGATGTCCACGCCCGAGGAGGCGTAGGAGATGGTCCTCTGAGTGGTGGTGCCGCTGCTCACGCTGTGGTCCCTTCCCGCACTTTCGTGCTCGCTGCGTCGGTGCCTTGCGGTGCTTGCCGTGCTTCGGGGGGTTGGGGTGCCCCAGGTGCCTCCGCATGGGATTCCATGAGGTGCTTGCCGATCAGGTCGGCGGCGGGCAGCTCGATCGGGTAGACCCCGTCGAAGCAGGCCCGGCAGAGGCTGGAGGCGGGCTGCTCGGTGGCGCGGACGAGGCCGTCCATCGAGACGTAGCCGAGGGAGTCGGCGCCGATCTGGGCGCGGATGCCGTCGACGTCGAGCGATCCGGCGATGAGCTCGGCGCGGGTGGCGAAGTCGATGCCGTAGAAGCACGGCCACTTGACCGGCGGCGCGGAGATCCGGATGTGGACCTCGACGGCCCCGGCCTCGCGGAGCATCCGGACGAGGGCGCGCTGGGTGTTGCCGCGGACGATCGTGTCGTCGACGATGACCAGGCGCTTGCCCTTGATCTGGTCGACGAGCGGGTTGAGTTTGAGGCGGATGCCCAACTGCCGCAAGGACTGCGAGGGCTGGATGAAGGTGCGGCCCACGTACTGGTTCTTGGTGAAGCCCTGGCCGTACGGGATCCCGGACTCCTCGGCGTAGCCGATCGCGGCGGGGATGCCGGACTCGGGGACGCCGATCACGAGGTCCGCCTCGACCGGGTACTCGCGGGCGAGGGTGCGGCCGACCTCGACGCGGGTGGCGTAGACGTTGCGTCCGGCCAGCTTCGTGTCGGGGCGGGCGAGGTAGACGTACTCGAACAGGCAGTTCTTGGGCTCGGGGTTGGCGAAGCGGGTGGAGCGCAGCCCGTACTCGTCGATGGTGATCATCTCGCCGGGCTCGACCTCGCGCACGAAGGTCGCGCCGATGGTTTCGAGCGCGGCGGTCTCGGAGGCGACGGCCCAGCCGGAGGCGAGGCGGCCCAGGACCAGCGGGTGGACGCCCTGCGGGTCGCGGGCGGCGTAGAGCGAGTTCTCGTCCATGAACACCAGGCAGAAGGCGCCGCGCAGCTGCGGGAGGACGCGTTCGGCGGCGGCCGCGACCGACTCGTCGGGGTGAGCGGCCAGGAGCGCGGTGATCAGGTGGGTGTCGGAGGTGGTCGAGCCCATGTCGATGCCGAGCTTGCCGACCTCTTCGAGGAGATCGGCGGTGTTCACCAGGTTCCCGTTGTGGGCCAGGGCGATCGCGGTGCCCGTGGAGGTGGACCGGATCGTCGGCTGGGAGTTCTCCCAGGTCGGGGCGCCGGTGGTGGAGTAGCGGGCGTGACCGATGGCCAGGTGCCCTTGCAGGGGCGCGAGCGTCGACTCGTCGAAGACCTGCGCGACCAGGCCGAGATCCTTGTACACCGTGGTGTGGGAGCCGTCGGAGACGGCGATCCCGGCGGCCTCCTGGCCGCGGTGCTGCAAGGCGTAAAGCCCGAAATAGGTGAGTTTGGAGACCTCTTCGCCGGGGGCCCAGATGCCTACGACGCCGCAGGCGTCACGGGGACCTGGATTTTCGGGATCGAGTTCCGCGGTGAGAAGACCGTCACCTCGGGCCACTGCAACTCCTCGGTTGGCTGGGGCTGAAACGGCTCGCAAGCCCAGGCTCGCGAGCTTCGGCAGAACTGCCACGTCAAAGTCTATCCGAATCGACGGTAAACACCACCTGCGCGACGGCGCGGATCTGGCCCGAATCGGTGCCGTGCCTCACCACATCAGTCGAGGTGCGCCCCTCCGGTTTGCACCCGTCTCACCAGGAGCGCGGCCGGTCGTCCCATTCTCCCCAGCCCTTGCGCTCGGACTCCGGGCGCTGGTCCGGGTTCTCGTCCTCGACGCCGTGCTGCGGCATCGGACGGGTGGAGCCGTAGTCGCCTCCGGCCTGCGGACCGGCCTGCGGACCGGCCTGCGGACCGGTCGGCGGCTGGGCCGGGGGCGCGTACGGGTCGCGGCCCATGGCGCCGCTCGGGTAGGGATCACTGGGCCCAGGCCCGGGCCTGGAACCGTAGGCGCCGGTGCTGGAGTTGGCGCCGCCGGACTGCGGCGCGGGCGGCTGCGAGGAGTATCCGCCGGCGCCGGCCGGCTGGGACGGGTAGGCGCTGGTACCGCCCGGCTGGGACGAATAAGCGCTGGTACCACCCGGCTGGGACGGGTAGGCACTGGTGCCGCCCGGTTGCGACGGGTAGGCGCTGGTGCCACCGGGCTGCGGGGAGTACCCGCCGCCCTGCGGCTGGCTCTGCGGCTGCGACGGATACGCGCCGGTGCCCGGAGGCGGCGACGGCTGACCGTACTTGGGCGCGTAGGGATCCTGGGCCGACGGCGACGCCTGCGGCTGCGACCCGGACATGAGGTTCGGGTTCTGCGGATCGAACATCGAACCGCCGGCACCTCCCGCCGGGGGCGGGGTCGGCGACGGGTGCGGCTGGGTGCCGGTGTCGGCGCCGAAGGAACTCGGTGGCAGCGGAGCCGGCGGATTCGCGGCCGGGTTCACCTGCGGCATCACCTGCGTCGAGTCCGAACCGGAGGCGTGCGGGGCGTCGGGGAAGCCGGAACCGGCCGCGTTCTTGACGGTCGGGAGGATCTGGGTGTCGTTGGGGCCCATCGCGGGCCCCGCGGCGCCGGGCCCGCCGGCCTGCGGCATCACCTGGGTCGAGTCTGCCGCGCCGGGACCATATGACGGTCCGAAGCCCTGCGTGGGGGCGCCGTACGAAGGCGCGCCCTGATCCTGCACGAGCGGTCCGTTGTAGACAGTGGTGGGAGCGTCGGCACCCGGCGCGGGGCCGGCCTGGTAGACGCCGGGCGTGCCGACCTGCGCGGCCGTGGGGGTGTGCTCGGGCGCGACCTCGGCGAAGTTGTCGTCGTCCGAGTCGTCCTTGTCCTTGCCGCCGCGCAGCAGGAACACGATGCCGACGATGCCGCCGACGACCAGGAGGCCGCCGACGATGATGAGGAACAGCAGGGTGCCGGAGATGCCGCCTTCGTCATCCCCGGTTTCCTCGGTCTCCGCCGCCTGGGTGGGAGCCGGTTCCGACTCCTCCGCCGCGGTGGTCTCCTCTTCCTTGGCGACCTCGGTGAGCGTCACGTTCGTGGGATACGAGGAGTTCGCAGGGACATTGATCTCCTTCTCATCCGTCTCGTAGCCCTCCTTGGAGATCGTGAGCTTCATATCGCCGGGCGCGATCGGCTTCTCCGCGGTGCCGGTGAGTTTGAAGGTGCCGTCGGAACCGGTGGTGGTCTCGTGGTCAGTGCCCTCGGCGTCGGTGACCACGACCTTCGCGCCATCGACGGGCTCCGCGTTGGAGGTGACGGTGCCGCTGATCTCGCCGGCGGTCTCGACCGCGGGCGCCTTGCCGTTGACGGTGATGCTGGTCTTCTGCTCGCCGCCGTCGTAATGGACCTTGACCTCGCCGACCTGGTTGGTGCCCTCGGCCAGATCGGACTCGGCGACAGGAGTGATCAGGAACTGCACCTGGCGGGTCTCGCCGGCGGTCATCTGCGAACAGGTGGCCGCGCCCTCGCCGGTGCGCGTGCAGTTGTTGCCGATGTCCTGGACGTCGATGGTCGCGAGGCCGTCGATGCCGGACAGGCTCGCGGAGACTTTGATGTCCTTGGGGCCCTGACCAGGCGCGAAGGTGGTCATGACGTCGACCGTGAGCGTCGCCGGGGAGCCACCGACATCGATCCAGGAATCGGCGCCGCCGCTGATCCAGGCCTCGGCGTCCGCGGCACTCGCGGCCCCGGGAATGGAGAGCGCGCCGAGGAGCGCGCCGACGACCACGGCGAGCCCGGCGAACCGTGCTCGCAGGCGACCCCGTCGCCCTTGCTCGGACCGCGAGACGTTAGTCTTGGTCCAGCTCGGATCGGCCGCTACGGTCATCTACATCCCCTCCTGGGCATGCCTTCCACGGGCACAACTCACCCACGGTCGCGGGTCGTCGTCGCCACTATGCCTGGTCTCGATTCGGTTACGGGACCGGGGTGCGGTCACTGCGGCGTGCGCCGACAGGATTCAGCACGTATCCGCGCAGTCTAGCTTGAGGATGTGAACACTCAGTGGACGCTGTGGCCCGCGCCATCGCCGCCCTCGACAATGCCGAGGAGCCGGACCGGGAGACGCTGAAGGGCGCGGTGCGCGAACTGCTGCACGCGCTGGCGGAGAAAGCCCCCGGTCACACCGTCGAGGTGCGCGTCCCGCCGTATGGAGCGGTGCAATGCGTGGAGGGCCCGCGGCACCGGAGGGGGACGCCGCCGAACGTCATCGAGTGCGCCCCGATCGTGTTTCTCGAACTGGCCTGCGGGCGTGTCGACTTCGCGGATGCAGTGCGGGCGGGAAGGGTCAGCGCCTCGGGCCAACGGGCCGATCTGACGGACTACCTTCCGCTGGTGGACAAGGACGGCGAAGAGCCGGCGTGAGCCGCCTCCGCTGATCTATATGCCGGGCCAATCTACATGCGGGACCGAACTGCGTGCAGGACCGAACTGCTTGCAGGACCGATCTGCTTGCGGGCACGCGAAAGCGCAGGTAACAAGGGGACCCCTAGGCTCAAGTCTATTGCCCGGGTGTGACAAAACCGCCCCGGCGATGGACGCCGGGGCGGAACTGTTTTTCTCTCGCGTTTGCTCTCGGTTTTACTCGCGCTTTTAACCTGCTGCGCCTTGGGCTCCGAGCTTCTCGGCGATGCGGCCCTTCCAGGCTGCCAGGATTTCCTCCCGGCCGATGTCGAAGTGGTCCCGCAGGTGCAGGCCGTCGGTGTTCGCGTCCGCGACGCCCAGCGGCGTGATCGGCAGACCGCGCTGCTCGCACGAGGCCCGAACCGCTTGCTCCTGGCCGCGCGGGATGACCACCATCACGCGCCCGGTCGACTCGCTGAACAGGTACGTGAACGGGTCCGCCCCTTCGGGAAGCAGGATCTGCGCACCCATCCCCGAGTGCGCAATCGCCTCCACCAGCGCCTGCGACAGCCCGCCCTCGGAGAGGTCGTGCGCCGCGGCGATCTGCTCGTTCCCGGCGAGCGAAGCCAGCAGATCGGCCAGCTTCATCTCGTGGTCCAGGTCGACCAGCGGCGGAACCCCGCCCAGGTGCCGGTGCGTCGCCCAGGCCCACTCGGAGCCGGAGAACTCCTCCCGGGTGGTGCCGATCAACGCGATCGTGTCGCCGGTCCGGCCCAGCCCCAAGGGGATCCGCTTCGCGACGTCGTCGATCACGCCGAGGACGCCGATGACCGGCGTCGGGTGAATCGCCTCGCGACCGGTCTGGTTGTAGAAGGAGACGTTGCCGCCGGTGACCGGGATGCCCATCTTCTGGCAGCCGTCGGCGATGCCGGTGACGGCCCGCTCGAACTGCCACATCACGTGCGGGTCCTCCGGCGAACCGAAGTTCAGGCAGTCGGACACGGCGATCGGGGTCGCGCCGGTGAGCGCGACGTTCCGGTACGCCTCCGCCAGGTTCAGCTGCGCCCCAACGTAAGGGTCGAGTCGGGCGAACCGGCTGTTGCCGTCGAGCGAGAGCGCGATGCCGATGCCGGAGCGCTCGTCCAGGCGCAGCACGCCCGCGTCGTGCGGGGTCCCGAGCACCGTATTGCCGAATACCGAGGAGTCGTACTGCTCGGTGATCCAGGTCTTGTCGCACAGGTTCGGGCTGGCGGCCATGTCGAGGACGGTCTGGCGGATCTCGTCGTCGGTGGTCGGACGCGGGAGCGTCTCGGCGCGGTCGACGGCGATGAGCGCCAGATCGTTCGGCTCGGTGAAGGGCCGCTCGTAGACGGGGCCCTCGTCGGCCAGGCTGGCCGGCGGGACGTCCACGACGGTCTGCCCGTGGTAATCGATGACGAGCCGGCCGGAGTCGGTGACCTCACCGATCGCGGTGGCCAGCAGGCCCCAGCGCTGGGCGCGGGCCAGCACGTTCTCCACGTTGGCCGGGTCGACGATGAGGAGCATGCGCTCCTGCGACTCAGAGGCGAGAATGTCGTGCGGCTCCATGCCCTTGGCGCGCAAGGGAACAAGCTCGAGGTCGACGTGCATGCCGCCATCGCCGGCCGCCGCGGTCTCGGACAGCGCGCAGGTGAGCCCGGCGCCGCCCAAGTCCTGGACGCCGACGACCAGGCCGGTGTCGAACAGTTCGAGGCAGACCTCGATGAGGAGCTTCTCCTCGAACGGGTCGCCGACCTGGACCGAGGGGCGCGAGTCCTCGTCGCCGTCCTCGGAGAAGGTGGCGCTGGCGAGGACGGAGACGCCGCCGATGCCGTCCCGGCCGGTCTTGGCGCCCAGCAGGATCACGACATTGCCGGTGCCGCTGGCCTGCATGGACTGGAGGCGCGCGCGGGGCATGACGCCCACGGCGAGCGCGTTGACGAGTGGGTTGCCCTGGTAGCAGGGGTCGAAGACGGTCTCCCCGCCGATATTGGGCAGGCCCACGCAGTTGCCGTAGTGGCTCACGCCGTCGACCACGCCGGGCAGGACCCGGGCGGTGTCGGGGTGGTCGATGTCGCCGAAGCGCAGCGAGTCCATGACGGCGATGGGGCGGGCGCCCATGGCGATGATGTCGCGGATGATGCCGCCGACGCCGGTGGCCGCGCCCTGCTTGGGCTCCACGAAGGACGGGTGGTTGTGGGACTCGACCTTGAACGTCACCGCGATGTTCTCGTCAATGGCGACGACGCCGGCGTTCTCGCCGATCCCGGCCAGCAGGCGCGGGGTCTTCGGGTTCTTCTGGCCGAACTGCCTCAGGTGGACCCGTGAGGACTTGTAGGAGCAGTGCTCGGACCACATGATCGAGTACATGGCCAGTTCCGCCTGAGTGGGGCGGCGGCCCAGGATGTCGCGGATGCGCGCGTACTCGTCGTCCTTGAGGCCCAGCTCGGCCCACGGCTGCTTCTCGTCGGGGGTCGCGGTGGCGACGCCGACGGTGTCGACGGCAACGTTGAGCGGCTGTCTTGTCATCGGACTGCTCCCTCACTCAAGTGGGACAGGACCGAGGCGACGATGCCGAGGCCGTCGGTGGACGGACCGGTCAGCGCCTCGACGGCGTGCTCGGGGTGGGGCATGAGGCCCACGACGTTGCCGGCCTCGCTGCACACCCCGGCGATGTCGCGCATCGAACCGTTCGGGTTGTCGGCGTAGCGGAAGACGACGCGGCCGGAGTCCTCGAGTTCGTCCAGCACCGCTTCGTCGGCGACGTAGCGGCCCTCGCCGTGCTTGGCGGGGAAGACGACCTCGGTGCCGGGTTCGAAGGCGCGGGTCCACGCGGTGCGCTCGGTCTCGACGCGCAGTCGGGTGGGGGCGTTGCGGTAGCGCAGGTGGGCGTTGCGCACCAGAGCGCCGGGCAGCAGGTGCGACTCGCACAGGACCTGGAAGCCGTTGCAGACGCCGATGACCGGCATGCCGGCGTCGGCGGCGGCCTTCACGGTGTCCATGACCTGGCTGAAGCGGGCGATGGCTCCGCAGCGCAGGTAGTCGCCGTAGGAGAAGCCACCGGGCAGCCACACGCCGTCGACGCCCGAGATCTGGGCGTCGTCGTGCCACAGCCGCACCGGTTCGGCGCCGCCGAGGTAGACCGCGCGGGCGGCGTCCCGGTCGTCCAGCGAACCGGGGAAGGTGACGATGCCGATGCGGGCACTCATGCGTGCTCCGCTCCGGTCTCGACCGACTCCTCGACGGCGATGGTGAAGTTCTCGATGACGGGGTTGGCCAGGAGTTTGTCGGCGATCACGCGCGACTGCTCCTCGACGTTCGATGCGTTCTCGTCGAACTCGATCTCGACGCGCCTGCCGATCCGCACCGACGACACGTCGGTGACGCCGAGCCGGGGCAGCGCCCCGAGGACGGCCTCGCCCTGCGGGTCGAGGATTTCGGTCTTCAGCATCACGTCGACCACTACACGGGCCACGGTCGCACTCCTGTCGGTCACATGGACGGAACGGGGCAAGCATATTCATCGGCTCTGACCAGGGCCAGTGTCGAGTTAAGGACGACGGGGCTGCGTCACAGCGAGTCATAGGATGTTTCCTGGCCGGTAGGCGGCCGCTTCAGGGTGGGCCTTCGCCGCCGCGGCCACACTTTCGGTGACCCGGTCGACCTGTTCGCCAGCGGCGCCAATGAATTCACCCGTATCGGCGACCAGGGCGTCGAGTGCGGCGCGGTCCATCGGGAGGCGCTCGTCGGCAGCGTAGCGGTCGAACAGATCGTTGCCCTTCTGGCCGGTCTCGCGCATGGCGCGCGCGACGGCGACGGCGTGTTCCTTGATCGCCTCGTGCGCGTCCTCGCGGCCGGCGCCGCGCTTGATGGCCTCCATCAGGACCTTTGTCGAGGTCAGGAAGGGTAGGTAGCGGTCGAGCTCGGCGCCGATGACGGCCGGGTAGGCGCCGAAATTATCGAGGATGGTGAGAAAGGTCTCATAGAGTCCGTCGACTGCGTAGAACAAGTCGGGCAAGGCCACCCGTCGGACCACCGAACAGGACACGTCACCCTCGTTCCACTGGTCGCCGGCGAGCTCCCCGAGCATGGCCGCGTAACCGCGGGCGACGACGGCGAGGCCGTTCACCCGCTCGGAGGAACGGGTGTTCATCTTGTGGGGCATGGCGGACGAGCCGACCTGGCCCTCGACGAAGCCCTCGGTGGCGAGCTCGGCGCCGGCCATGAGGCGGATGGTGATCGCGGCGGACGAGGGCGCGGCGACGGCCTGGACGAGGGCGGAGCCGACCTCGTAGTCGAGCGAACGAGGGTAGACCTGGCCGACGGAGGCGAAGACGCGGTCGAAGCCGAGGTGGGCGGCGACGCGGTGTTCGAGCTCGGCGAGTTTGGCGGTGTCGCCGTCGAAGAGGTCGAGCATGTCCTGGGCGGTGCCGACCGGGCCCTTGATGCCGCGCAGGGGGTAGCGGCGCAGGAGTTCCTCGATGCGATCAAAGGCGACGAGGAGTTCCTCGGCCCAGGTCGCGAAGCGCTTCCCGAGGGTGGTGGCCTGGGCGGCGACATTGTGGCTGCGGCCGGCCATGACGAGGTCGCGATACTGCTCGGCGCGGGCGGCGAGGCGGACGGCGGTGGCGATGAGGCGGTCGCGGACCAGTTCGAGGGACTGGCGGACCTGCATCTGCTCGACGTTCTCGGTGAGGTCGCGGCTGGTCATGCCCTTGTGAATGTGCTGGTGGCCGGCGAGGTCGGAGAACTCCTCGATGCGGGCCTTCACGTCGTGCTTGGTGATGCGCTCGCGCTCGGTGATGGCGTCGAGGTCGACGGTGTCGATGACGCGCTCGTAGTCGGCGATGACGCCGTCGGGAACGGCGACACCGAGATCGGCCTGGGCCTTGAGCACCGCGAGCCAGAGGCGGCGCTCGGCCTTGATCTTCCCGACCGGGTCCCAGATATCGCGCATCTGACGGGAGGCGTAACGCTCGGCGAGCACATTGGCAGTCACGGGGCAATCATGACAGGGGGAGTGAACGGCGATCATCCCCAGGCCCCCGGGTGGAGGCGTGTCGCCCACCCACCTGGCCCCCGCATTGCGGCCTTCCGCTCATCCCCAGGTCCCCGCACCGGTCGTCCCCGGGTTCGCGCATGACGACCATCCCGAACCCCCACCCTCCCGGGGATAATAGGAGCGATCCTCCCGCGCGGGTACGACAGAAAACGGCGTCCGCGGCCGTGAAGTCACCGAAACGGGTGAAGCGGGAAGGGCGGGCCCACGCGGCCCATGCGACCCACACAGCCCAAGCGGCGCGAGCGGCACGAGCAAGGTCTCGCGGGCAGGTCGGCCGCCGCTCAGAAACGTCTTTTCTCACATCGCGTAACGGGGACCACTCGGCGTGGCGGTTAACCAGCACGTATCGGCCCCGTAAACTAACGGTGTGCGAGTACTCCTGATCGGCTCCGGCGGCCGCGAGCACGCCCTCGCGGCGTCGCTGGCCGCAGACGAATCCGTCACCAAGCTCATCTGCGCCCCGGGCAACCCGGGCATGGCCAGGCTCGGTGAATGCGTGCCGCTGAACCAGAACGACCCCGCCGCGGTCGCTTCCCTGGCGGTCACCTCCGCGGCCGACCTCGTCATCGTCGGCCCCGAGGCCCCCCTCGTCGCCGGCGTCGCCGACGCCGTCCGCGCCAAGGGCATACCCGTCTACGGCCCGGGCCGCCAGGCCGCCCAGATCGAGGGCTCCAAGACCTTCGCGAAGGAGGTCATGGCCGCCGCCGGCGTGCCGACCGCCGCCGCGCGCACCTGCCGCACCCGCGAGGAGGCCGAGGCCGCGCTCGACGAGTTCGGCGCGCCCTACGTCGTCAAGGACGACGGCCTCGCCGCCGGCAAGGGCGTCATCGTCACCGACGACCGCGCCGCCGCGCTGGCGCACGCGCTCGACTGCGAGCGCGTCGTCATCGAGGAGTACCTGGACGGCCCCGAAGTCTCCCTGTTCGTCATCTCGGACGGCCAGGCCGCGCGCCCGATGCTGCCCGCACAGGACTTCAAGCGGGTCGGCGACGGCGGGAGCGGCCCCAACACCGGCGGCATGGGCGCGTACACGCCGCTGCCGTGGGCGCCGGACGACCTGGTCACCGAGATCATGGAGACCGTCGCCGAGCCGACGCTGGCCGAGCTGGCCGGGCGCGGCATCCCGTTCGTCGGGACCCTCTACTGCGGGCTCGCGCTGACCTCCAAGGGCCTCAAGGTGGTCGAGTTCAACGCGCGCTTCGGCGACCCGGAGATCCAGCCGATCCTGTCGCTGCTGGAGACGCCGGTCGGCGAGCTTCTGATGGCCGCCGCCACCGGGAAGCTGGCCGATTTCGGCTCGCTGTGGTGGCGCGAGGGCGCGGCGGTGTGCGTGGTGGTCGCGAACGAGGGCTACCCGGAGCAGACCGTGACGGGCCGTCCGCTGTACGGCGCCGACGAGGAGGGCGTCCTCCACGCCGGCACCGCGCTCGACGCGAGCGGCCAATTGATCGCGACCGGCGGCCGGGTGCTGAACTGCGTGGGCACCGGGGCCTCGGTGGCCCAGGCCCGGCAGGAGGCGTACTCGCTCGCCGAGGGCGTGAAGCTCGAAGGTGGCCACTTCCGCAGGGACATCGCGGCGGGGATCTGACCCGGGCCGGACCCGGCCGTGTCCGGCCGGGGCTCGGTTGGTCAGTGCACGACTCGGACTCACTCGTTCGGGTGACATGACCGCGGCGCGCACGGATTCTTGTCGCACCCGCGCGGGAAGGTTGGGCCTATGGTCCCCTCGGTGGGTGGGGTTTGGGATGGCCGTCAGCCGCAGTGTTCTCGGCGCCGACCCTACTGCTCCTCTCAGAGCTCTTGCGGCTGTGCGGGCCTCACCGGATGCTCGCGCGTGATCGGGCAGGACATGCACCTGGGGCCGCCCCGGCCGGAGCCGAGTTCGGAGCCGGGAATGGTGAGGACCTTGATGCCCGCCCGTTCGAGACGGCCGTTCGTGACCGTGTTGCGCTCGTAGGCGACCGCGACGCCCTGTGCCAGCGCGAGGGTGTTGTTGCCGTCGTCCCACTGCTCGCGCTCGGCCGTCACCACGTCGCGCTCACCGGTGTGGATGATCTCGATGCGGTCGATCCCCATCGCGTCGGCGGCGGCGTCGAGGAAGCCGCGCGGGCCCTCGATGTCGAGTTCGCCGTCGTCGCCGAGCCGCACCGTGTAGGCCTCCAGGCGGCGTTCGGCCGGGGCGTACATGACCATGCGCCGGTCGTCGACCATGGTGCAGACGGTGTCCAGGTGCATAGTGGCGCGGCGTTGGGCGATCGGGACCACCAGGAGGGTATGGATGGTGCCCAGTTCGAAGGCCTTGCGCGCCAGTCGTTCCGCTCCGGCCGGGGTGGTGCGTTCGCCGACGCCTACGGCGAGGACGCCGGGGGCGAGGGCGAGGACGTCGCCGCCTTCGAGGTGTTCGAGCGAGGGGTCGTAGAGCTTCGGGACGTGGGTGAAGCGGGGGTGGTGGTGGTAGACGATGCCGGTCAGTGCCGTCTCGCGGCGGCGGGCGGGCATGGCGAGGCTGGTGACGGCGACCGCGTCGCCGATCCAGACGGAGGAGTCCCTGGTGAACATCATGTTCGGGAGCGGGTCGATGACGAAGTCGGTGGCGCGCATGAGCTTGCCCCGCAGACTGTCCGAGTCGCCGAACTCCTCCTTGGTGAGTCCTTCGATGAGGACGGCGGTGAGTCGTTCGGGGTCGAGGTCGGACAGGTATCCGCGGAGGGAGGCGGCGAGGCTCTGGCCGAGTCGCGGGTCGGCGGTGACGGAGGTGATGATCTGCTCGCGGGCGTCGGGGAAGTAGAGGCACTCGGTGAGGAGCGCGCCGACGTAGAGGACTTCGACGCTGTGTTCGAGGAGCGTGGCGGCGAAGCGGTCGTGTTCGTCCTGGGCGCGTTCGACCCAGGGGATGCCGTCGAAGAGGAGGGCTCCGTTGTTGCGGGGGGTCAGGCGGCGCAGCTCGCCGCCGGGGCGGTGGAGCATGACGCTTCGAAGGCGGCCCACTTCGGATTCGACGCCGTACGCGGGAGACTCGTTCGCACTCATGATCAGAGGGTAGGCGCACCGGGGGTGAAGATCAACTTCCTTCTGTTAACGTGAATCGACTGAGCGTAACGTCTACCCCGGGACGCCCATTGACGCAACTCGAACTCGTTATTCCACTGAGGGCGGTCGCTCCCGGTGCCAACGGCGGGCATCTGCATCCAGGTCTGGCGACCTGGCGCGCCGCGGTGTGCGCGAGTGCGGATGTGTGCCTGCTCCTGGCGGCGGATACGCGGATCGCGGCGATTTCCCCGAGGGCGGTGGACGCCCTCGGACTAGGGTCCGAAGTAGAGGCTTCCATGCCGAGGTTCCTGCATTCGGGCCTGCGATTCCTTGATTTCACGGCCGGCGCCCATCCGCTCACCGATGGCGAGCTCGCGAGATTGGCGCCGGTGCAGGCGCTGCAGACCGATGCCCTGGAGCGGAGCCTGATGCGCATCGAGCGGCGCGGGGTTCACCGGACCTTCGACGTGACGGCCTCGCCGCTGCACTGCCCGCCGCAGCTCGACGCCATTGGAGCGCTCGCATTCATGACCCCGCTCGGCCCCAGCTGAATTAGTCCCCGAGGTGGTAGATGACCACTTCGTCGGTTCGCTCGACCTCCATGCCGATCGGGTCCGACTCGTAGTCCATGCCGTCCCAGTCGCTGCCGGGCAGCCAGCCCGGGATGACCACGACCGTCTCGATGCCGCTCTCGCGCAGGGCGTCCACGGACTCCTCGCTGGGGAACGACTGCGACGCCGCACTGATCTCGGTCTGCGCCTGGGGCGTGAACGCCGCCGTTCCGTTCGCCATGTCCACGAAGCCGTCGATGCTCCAGTACTGGAGCCGCGTGTCGCCCCCGCCCATCGGCAGGAACAGCGCCGGACCCTCCACCGCCGCCATGTCGAGCGGCGCCTGCGGCGGCTCCTGGTTCCGGTTGACCGCCATGCCTTCCGCGAGCACCAGCACGATCGGCAGGAACAGCAGCGCCTGCACGCGCCGGGGCGCACGCACCTGGAGCCGCTTGTCGACGCGCGCGCGGTGCGAGATGGCGTCGGCCGCGTCGGCGATGCGGGTGAGCGTCCCCGCCGCGAGGATCGCCAGAATCAGCGTCGCGTAGATGACCAGGCGCCCCGGCGTGCGGATCGCATCGAAACCGGGGGCGTGGTCGTAGAGCAGCCGCCAGGCCCAGGCCCCGTCGTCGAGAAAGTTCGGCCCCATCGCCAGCGCTATGCAGGCCGCGGCGCCGAACGCCAGCCAGAACCGCTGCCAGCGGCTCCAGACCGACCAGACCAGGCCCACCAGGGCGAGGGCGAGCAGGGTGAAGCCGACGAGCAGGGTCTGCTCCGGGGGCCAGGTCAGGTCGACGCGGGCGGCCGCGTGGGCCTCGCCCCACAGCCGGGACTCCTCCGGTGCCATGACGAAGCTCTGCCAGGTCGGGCTGAACCAGCTGATGTACTCGACGTCGCGGATCGCCTCGGGGTACGCGCGGGCGACCACGGCGTGCCTGTCGGCGATCCACAGCACCCCGAGGCTGAAAACGGTGCCACCGATCCCGTTGGCGGCCAAGGTCTGCCAGCGCAGGCGCGGCCGCTTGGCGAGCCAATGCAGGCCGACGACCACGCCGACGCCCAGCAGCAGGTACACGAACGGGATGCCGAGCCCGGCGCCGATCGAGAACTGCCACAGGGCCGTGAGCCATCCGGCGAGGATCCAGCCGGGCCGCTGCCGCTCGGGCTTGAAGCCGCCGCGCAGCGAGTAGCCGTGGCCGCGCGCGAGCATGGCGAGCGCGAGGGCGATGCCGCCGCAGGAGAGCACCTGGAGGTGCCCGGCATGGGCGAGTTTCCAAGGGGCATAGGCGAAGGCGGCGGCGCCGACGGCAGAGCCGGCGATGCGGGCGCCGAGTTGGCGCAGCAGGGCGTAGGCGCCGAGGAATGCGAGTGCGAACGTCCCGATGAACAGGAGGTTGTAGACGACCAGTGCGCTGGTGGGGCTGGTGGCGAACAGGGCGGCCGGGGTGTAGCCCAGGAGCGTGTCGGTGAAGAGGAAGGAGTCGGGGGCCGGCCAGAAGCTGTTGGTCCCCCAGATGCCGCTCGGGTCGTTTCGCAGCGATTCGGAGATCCAGCCGAGGGTGTAGGTCTGGAGCAGCGGGTCGCCGAGGTCGTGGGGGATGACCTGGTTGATGTCGCGGGCGAGCGGCCAGGTCATGGCGAGGGCGAGGGCGATGCTGAAGAGGGCGGCGATGGTCCACTCGCTGGAGGCGGCGCGGCGGACTGTCGCGGTGAGGCGGGCGCCTCGGCCCGGTTGGCCGGGCCCGGTGGGGGCGCCCTCGGCGGGAGCGGCGTGGCCGGCGGCGAAGCGCTGCCAGCGGGCGGCGTCGTCGGGCGTCTCGGTCCCGGATTCGCTCGCGGGTCCGTCTCCGGATTCGGGTGTGGTGTTGGTGATCGCCATGGGAGAGGTTCTCGCGGTCTCTGCTAGAGGTCGTCCAGGGCACATCCTACGGACGTCGGCAATTTTGGGCCCTTCGCCCCCGATCACGGGACGCGTGTGAAGCCGCCCGGCTCTGAGCCTGCCTCGGCGGTCTGGAAATCGTTCTGCGGCGGGGCCGTCACCTTCTTCTTGCTCGCTCGTTGAAAAAGGTTGAGACCTGATTCGGGCGATCCGACTGGTCGCCCCGAACATGTACCCGCAGTTGGAGAGTCGCAGGCATGGGAAGACACAAGACGAAGCTCGGCGAGCCATCGCGAGCCCAGACACGTCCTCCGCTGCCCTATCCGGTCAGCGACGGTCGGATCCCCCCGACGGTGCAGGCCGTCATGGACAGGCGCACGCAGCGGCGCAAGTCGCGTCTGGCCGCCATTTCGGCGGCCGGGATGCTCGCGGTCGGCGGTGCGGCCGGCGTGAGCATGGCGACGGCCGACGAGTCCGGTTCGAGCAGTGACGACCAGATCGTCTTCAGCGGCAACTGCGGCACCCTCGACGTCGTGTCGGCTTCCTCCAAGCCCGACTCGACCGAGGTGACGGTGCCGGTCGGCTCCGAGGTGAGCTACCGCAACGAACTGGGCACGGACGCGCAGCTGCACGTCGGCGACGAGATCTACGACATCGATCCGGACTCGGAGCAGGTGTTCGTGATGAACCGTTCGGCCGAGGTGGCGATGGTCCCCAATTGCCACGGGCTGTTCGCCGACTACGACGCCGCGCAGGTGAGGGTAGCGGAGGCGCAGTCCGATGACGATGCCCCGGAGAACCAGGAACCGGCGAGCGGCGAGGCGCCCGCGTCCGATTCCGATGGCGAGGGCAGTGAACAGACGAACGAGTCCGAACCCGACTCGGCCGCAGGCGATGGGGCCGCAGCCGGTCGGGGCGAGGGCCCCGGCTCGAACCCCGAAGAGCGACCCGAGGGATCCGATGCCGCGGGCACGGACGAGGACTCGAAGTCCGATGAGGGCAAAGAGGTGAACTCGTTCGGCGAGACCGGCACCGACTCGGGCACCGACAGCTCCGGCTCGGGCGCCCCGAACGGCGAAGAGGTCGTGGCGGTGGATCCGAAGGCGGTCACCGATGGGGCCAACGGACTGCTCGCCTTGATCGCGATCGTCTGCCTCGTGGGCGTGAGCGCCGCGGTGATGCGCACCATGCTCAAGTTCCGGGCGGCCGCGTGACCGCTTCGAAAGCGTCCCCGCCGCGGCGGGGGCTTCACCGGGTGGAATCTCCGTGAGGCACTGACACCGGGCAAACGTAGTGGTCATTTCCTCCCCAGGTCCCACCTCGAATGCCCGGGCCAGTGCCTCACGGCCCGCCCGCTATCAAGACGGACTCCAGACGCTCGGAGCCGGCGCCCCAGCCGGTTCCGGGCGTCTCGTCCGTTCGCGGACGGGCACAGTCGGGTCGGGCGACTCGTCCGGGAGGCTCGCTCGGGAGCCGGAGCATCTGACTGCGGATCAGAAGGTCGAGGGTTCGGGTTGGCGGCGCGAGGAAGCCGGACCGGTTCGAGTGGGGCGCGTGTATGGGCAAGGGACGCAATAGCGACATTGGCCGTAGCGTTGTATAAGCGTTACAATTTCTCGGGTTCAACCCGGGTAGTCGCCGCCCTGCCACCTGCTTTAGCGTGGGCCGCAGTACCTTGTCAGCGACACCCCATCCAAGAGTCAGGTTCTCCACCCGTGACCCCCAAGCCGAATCCATCGCGGCGGCTCTGGCCCTACCTCGCCGTCCCCGCCCTCGCCGTACTCGTCGCCACCACCATTTACGTGGGCGATTTCACCGCCGAAGACGTAGGCCTCGGCGGCTCCTCCGACGAAGGCCTTCCCAGCTCGCAGGCCGACGAGTCCGAACTCGCCGACTCCTCGCTCCAGCCCGACGCCGAGGAACTGCGCGCCGCCGCCCATGAAAAGCTCGAGTCCGACCTCACCGAGCGGATCGACGAATACCTCGCCGGCATCGAGGACGAGAACCTGTACGTCTCGGTCGCGTTGAGCGACAGCGAATTCGACCTCGGCTACAAGGCCGAGGAGCAGCACAGCACCGCCTCCATCGTCAAGGTCGAGATCCTCACGATGCTGCTGCGCGAATACGGCTCGCCCGAGGACTTCCCCGACTGGGTCGCCACCGACGCCGAGAAGATGATCCGCGAATCGGACAACGAGGCCACCACCAACCTGCTGTTCGGCGTCTTCGACGACGGGCACGCCGCGATCCGCGAGGCCCACGAGGAATTCGGCCTGGAGAACACCGAGCCGTACGAGACCGAGCAGTGGGGCCTGACCTGGTCCACCGCCGCCGACCAGCGGACCATGCTGGAGACCGCCCTCTACGACGGCATCTTGGACGCCGCGCAGACCGAGTACGCGCGCTCCCTCATGGGCGACCTGGAGGAAGACCAGTCCTGGGGCGTCTCGGCCGCCGCCGCCGAGGGCGAGACCGTGTGGTCGAAGAACGGCTGGGACACCCGCGACGACCTCGGCGGTGAATGGGTGGTCAACTCGATCGGCGTCATCGCCGGCGACACCGACAACCCGATCGAACTGGCGATCATGACCGGCGGCTTGGCCTCCGAAGAAGACGGCATCGCCGTGGTCGAGGACATCGCGAAGATCGCTCGGGAAGTCATCGACACGGATCCCTACGCCTAGCGTGTGAGAATCGCGGTATGAGCGATCTGTTTTCCGCGCTGGCCACCGCCGGTGTCGAGCCCGTGGTCGATGCCGACGTCATCGCCGCGCATTCGGTCGACCAGGCGCGACTGGTCGAGCCCGGGAGGGCCGCCGCTCTGGTCCGGGCCGCGGACGCCGCCACCGTCTCGGCGGTTCTGGGCGTCGCCTCCGAGTACGGCACTCCGGTTGTCACGCAAGGTGCCCGGACCGGACTGGCCGGGTCCGCGACCGCCGTGGACGGGGCCATCCTCCTCGACGTCTCGCCGATGAACCAGATCGTCTCGATCGACCCCGTCAATCGCATCGCGGTCTGCGAGCCCGGCGTCCTCAACGCCGACATCTCCAGGGCCGCGGCCGAACACGGCCTGCGCTACTCGCCCGACCCCGGTTCCTGGCAGATCTCCACCATCGGCGGCAATATCGCCACCGCCGCCGGAGGCATGTGCTGCGTCAAATACGGCGTCACCGCCGAATACGTGCTCGGCCTGGAAGTCGTCCTCGCCTCGGGCGAGGTCATGCGCTGCGGCCGCCAGACCGCCAAGGGCGTGGCCGGATACGACCTGACCCGGCTCATGTGCGGCTCCGAGGGCACCCTCGGCGTCATCACCGAGGCCACGCTCAAGCTCTCCCCGATCCCCGCCGAGCGCCTCACGCTCGCGGCCGTCTTCGACACCACCGCCGCGGCCGGGAACGCAGTCACCGCGATCATGGCCGCGGGCTGCCAGCCGAGCCTGTTGGAGCTCATCGACAATGTCCACCTGCGGGCGCTCGAAGCCCTGCGCCCGCAGGGACTGCCGACCGACGCCGCCGCCCTGTTGCTGGTGTGCGCCGATTCGAACCCCGTCGCCGAACTCACCGAGATCGAGCGCCTGTGCACCGAATCCGGTGCGGCCGAGGTCTTCCGGGCGACCGACGAGACGGAGGCCGACGCGCTGCTCGAATCCCGCCGCAATGCCTATCACGCGATGGAGCGGCTGGGGACCGTCCTGGTCGACGACGTCGCCGTGCCGCGCTCGCGCCTGGCCGAGGCCCTCGACGGCGTCGCCGCCGCGGCTGAGCGCCACGGGGTCGTCATCGGGGTCATCGCCCATGCGGGAGACGGGAACCTCCACCCGAACATCGTGGTCCACCCCGAGGACGAGTCGTCCGTCGCGGCGGGCCGGGCCGCATTCGATGAGATCCTGGAAATGGCACTCGCCATGGGCGGCACCATTACCGGCGAACACGGGGTGGGAATGCTCAAACGCGACTGGCTCGCAAGGGAAATGGATCCGGTGAACCTGGCGGTCCAGCGCCGCATCAAGCACGCGTTCGATCCTTTGGGGATTCTCAACCCCGGCAAGGTACTAGCAGTTTAAAGCGAACGGAGCACTCGCGGCGCCGAACACATCTCTATAGGATATATCCTATAGGATCGCGTTCGCGATAGCGCGGCGGAAGTGCGGCAGCTTGAGAACCGGCCGATGCATTGTCGTGCCGATATGTAGTCGTGTCGGTTCTGTGACACATTAATGGGGCCGCAGCGCTTGCCCATTCGCTGCGGCCCCGATAAAGTGGAGAAGCTCCACTTTTCATTGGCACCGGAAGGGCTGTGCCCGATTGCCCTTTCCGGTATGTGCCCCCGGATTGTTCCGTGCCTCCCAGGCGACTGCCCATGTCATCCTGTTCGGCTTGTCGGCGTGACCGGAACAATCATTACTATGAGGACCGTCTCTGAGCGTGGCCTGTGGCGAGCCTGGGAACATGCTGTGAAACGATGCCAAACCGTTATTCGGGTACGGCAAATCCCGCGAGTTTGTCCAGCTCAGCCGTGATGTCCGGCCGCTGAGCGATCGCCTTGCCATCGATCGAAGTGATGAAGGCCACACCCCTCACCGACGAGCTCAGCCAGGCCGCCTCGGTCCCCATCAGATCCTCCACTGTGATCAGCCGCTCGGCGGTCTCCAGGCCCGCCTTCGCGGCGTGTTCCAGCAGGTAGGCGCTGGTCGTCCCCGGCAGGATCCCGGTCGAGGCCGGCGTGGTGCACAGCGTCCGGCCGTCGAGCCACAGCAGCGATGAGGTCGGGCCCTCCAGTGCGTAGCCGTCGGCCGAGACCCACAGCGCGTCGTCGGCTCCCTGGGACTTCGCCCAGCGCGTCACCGCCATCATGCTGGCGTAGGACAGTGCCTTGACCCCGCCTAGAAGCCACGGGGCTTTCCCCCGCGCATCGGCATCCACCCCCAGTGAGGCCGTCACGATATTGAGCCCGTCCCGGCGCGGCGCGATCCGCTCCGCCGGCACCGGGTCGATCGTCGCGAAGACGGTCAGCGGCCCGCCGTGCTCGCGCCCGCGCGTGGCGACCAGGCGCAGCGCCGCCTCCTCGCCGGTGAAGCGCCCCCGCCAGGCGGCGAGGGCCTGCTCGGCCAGTTCGGCCATCTCGGTCTTGGCGGGGAGTTCGAACTCCATGCGGCGCGCGGAGTTCGCCATCCGGTCGAGGTGTTCGGAGAGCAGGAAGGCCTGCCCGTCGCGGACGTTGATGGTCTCGAAGACGCCGTCGCCGCGGAGGACTCCGAGGTCGTCGGCGCACAGGATCGGCTCGTCGGAGTCGACGACACCGCGGTGCAGTACTGCTGTAACTAGTGCCATGCGCTCATTGTCCCCCTTCGCCGCGTCGCTTCGGGAGAGCCGGACCGGAGTATTCGATGACGGCGGGCGCTGCGAAGTACGATGCAGACATGCCCACCGAAGTCGAGACGGAGACCGAACTGGCTGCGGTGCTGCGCTCCAAGGGCCTGCGCATGACCGCGCAGCGCCAGCTCGTGCTCGAAGCGGTCCGCGCGCTCGGGCACGCCACCCCCGAACAGATCCACGAACGGATCCGAGGCCAGGTCGACGGGGTCAATATCACCACCGTCTACCGCACGCTCGACCTGCTCGAAGAACTCCAGCTGGTCTCCCACACCCACCTCTCCCACGGCGCCCCCACCTACCACCTGGCCGGGGACCGGGGGCACGCCCACCTGGTGTGCCACCGCTGCGGCCGGATCACCGAAGTCGAACCCACGCTGTTCGCGAACGCGCGCAAGGAGGTCGCCGACGCCACGGGTTTCATCATGGACGTCGGCCACGTCGCGGTGTTCGGAACCTGCGCCGAATGCTTGGAGAAGGATCAATGACCGAGACCGCTCCGTCCCCGCTGCTGGGCCTGCCCGGCGCCGTCGCCGACGAGGGCGGCATCGCCGCCTGGCATTACGGCCAGCCGCTGGCCGAGCAGCGCACCGCGATCGAGCGCGGCGCGGTCTTCGACCGGTCCGACCGGGACGTCATCACCATCACCGGGGCGCCCCGCCTGGAGTGGCTGCACTCGCTGTCGACCCAGCATTTGACGAGCCTCAAGCCCTTCGAGGGCACCGAGACGCTGTTCCTGTCCCCGACCGGGCGGATCGAGCACCACGCGAACGTCTTCGACGACGGCGAGACCGTCTGGCTCGACACCGAACCGGGCGCCGGCGAGGCGCTGCTGAAGTTCTTGCAGCTCATGAAGTTCCGCACCGAGGTCGATATCGTCGACGCGACGGGCGAATGGGCGCTGCTGACCGTCACTCTCGGCGCCGAGGACTCATCTCCCGAGCCGGTGCACCAGCCGGTACCGGTCGCGAAGTTCGCCGCCAAGGACCTGGCGGCCGTGCCGACGGCGGTGCTCCCCGGCAAGGCCGTGCCGGACATGGGCTGGATCCGCCGCACCGACGCGCTCGGCGTCCACACCGTCGACTGGATGGTCCCGCGCGACGATTCGCTGCCGGGCACCGTCGAGCAGATGGAGCAGGCTCCGGCCGGGTCGTGGGCCTTCGACGCCCTCCGGGTGGCCGCGAAGCTCCCGCGCTTCGGCGTCGACACCGACGAGAAGACCGTCCCGCACGAGGTGGCCGCCTGGCTCGCCTCCGCCGTCCACCTCGACAAGGGCTGCTACCGGGGCCAGGAGACCGTCGCGAAGGTCCACCACCTGGGCCAGCCGCCGCGCCGCCTGGTGCGTCTCCACCTCGACGGCTCGACCGAGCCCCCGCCCGCGCACGGCACTCCGGTGACCTTGGGCGAGAAGGAGATCGGCTCCATCGGTACCGCCGTGCAGCACTACGAGGACGGCCAGATCGCGCTCGCCCTGCTCAAGCGGTCGGCCGCCGAGAAGCCCGACCAGGAGTTCGAGACCGGAGGCCAGACCGCGGTCCAGTGAGCAGGGCTCAGAACGAGAAGTTCATGATCGCCCCCGCGCCCGAGGCGGCCGCCGCCTCGAAGAAGGCCACCATCCGGACGTAGTGGAACTCCTCGTAGTCAAGGGAGGCCCCGACTTCCCAGACCCTGGGGTAGACGTCGGCGGCCTCCATGGCGGGCCCGTCGTAGTGGGCGGCGAGGCGCTCGAACGGCACCGCCCGCAGCTCCTCGGCGGTCTGGCGGACGAGCTCCGGCGACCACGCGAACAGGGTGCCCTCCTCGTCGATATTGACGCCTTCGAACAGGAACTCGAAACCGACCCCGGCCTCGCCCATCAGGTACTCCAGACCCGCCCAGGACTTGTCGAGGTAGCCGTCGGGCTCCTGCTCGGCCTTCTCGTCCTGCCAGAGCAGCTCCTCGGCCCATTCGGGGTCGGCGAGGGCCTTCTCCAGCTCCTGGCGCGTCACACTCGTGAAGCTGATGGTCATGCCCATCCGGTGATCCTTACGTTCGACTGTCGCTGTCTCGCAAGAGAACCTACCGAACGACACCGACAGATCCGGCGATCGAACGAACCGGCGTGCGTCTCATCGTCGCCAATCCGGCCGCGCGCCAATGAAAGCGGCGTTAGTCTCCGCGGTATGGAATCTGTCTACCGCGGCGGCGAACCCGCCGCCGAACTGATCCGATCCGGTTTCACCGAGAGCCTCCACCGGGGCAGCGTGGCCGTGGTCGACCCCGAGGGACGCCCGGCCGCGTCGCTCGGCGACGCCGTCTCCCCGATCTTCCCGCGTTCGGCGAACAAGCCGCTCCAGGCGGTCGCGATGCTGCGCGCCGGCTGGAAACCCGCCTCGAGCGCCGAACTGGCGATCGCGGCGGCCAGCCACCGGGGCGAGCCGATGCACCTGGCGCAGGTCGCGGCGATCCTGGACGGGGCGGGGCTGAGCGAGAGCCGGCTCCAGTGCCCGCCGGACCTGCCCGGCGACCCGGCCGCGCGGCGCGCGCTCGTCGCCGCGGGCGGCGGGGCCCGGCGGATCTACATGACCTGCTCGGGCAAGCACGCGGCGATGCTCGCCACCTGCGTCGTGAACGGCTGGGACTCAGGGACCTACCGAGAGATCGACCACCCGCTCCAACAGTTGACCGTGTCCGTCATCGAGGAGCTGACCGGCGAGACGGTGAGCGCGACGGGTGTGGACGGGTGCGGCGCGCCCGTCTTCGCCACCAGCCTCCAAGGCCTTGCGAGGGGCGTCGGGCGCCTGGTCGAGGCCGAGGAGGGGACCGAGGAGCGGGCGGTGGCGGACGCGATGCGCGCCCACCCGCTGCTGATCGAGGGCACCGACCGGGTCGATTCGCGCGCGATGGCCGCATTGCCGGGCCTGGTGGCGAAGTTCGGGGCCGAGGGCGTGCACGTGCTGGCCGCGCCCGGGACCGGTGCGGTCGCGGTGAAGATCGACGACGGCGCCGGGCGGGCGTCGATGCCGGTGGCGCTGCGGGCGATCACGGTGCTGGCCGGACTGGACGTTCCCGAGTCCGCCAAGCATGAGGTCGAGCACCTGGTGTGGCCGGAGGTGTGGGGCGGTGACCAGCCGGTAGGCCGTCTGCGCACCCTCTTGTGAGTGGCGCGGAACTCAAGTGGGGGAATACCCCGTGGTGTTGTGGGCACCGATCAAGGTAGTATCGTCGCGTTGCACATAGCACCACTCGCGCGAGTGGCGGAATGGCAGACGCGCTGGCTTCAGGTGCCAGTGTCCTTCGGGACGTGGGGGTTCAAGTCCCCCCTCGCGCACATCGGGTTTCATTTCTGAACCCATGGGTTTGTGAAAACCGATTTCAGTGGCGGCGATCTTCTCCGGAAGGTCGCCGCTATTGGCGTTTCTGGGTCTGATCGTAGCGAGCAGTGGCGCGGCGGCAGGTGCGGCCTCGGTGTGCGTGGTGTGGATGCCGTGTTGGTCGCGGTCGAGGTAGAGGCTCGAAAAGCAGATCCGGTTGAGCGTCCTGCGGTCAGTGTCGGCGACCCGCCGGTAGACCGCTTTCGGGTCGGTGAGGAACTCCAGTAGCGTCTCAACGGTCTGGCGGGCCTCGGTGACCTCGGTCGCGGTGGCGTCGTTGAGTTGCTCGTCGATGGCGGCTTTCTTCAAGCGGAGGTCGCGGATGCGGTCGGTGAGTTTGTCGGCGGGCCAGTCCGGGTCCCCGATCAGCTCGATGCACTGACTCTCAGCGGCCTCGATCCTGGCGCGTTCGCGTTTGAGTTGGTCCCGCACAGCTTTCGACGTCGTTTCTTCGGACTCCAGCACCGCGTCGAGGTGCGACCGAACCTCATCGGCCTCAGCTTTCGTAATGGCGACGGTGGCCCAGTGGTTGACGACGTGCTGGTCAACCGCATCAACCGAGAACCGCGGCAAGTTGCATTCCTTGCGGTTGCGGCCCAGGCACAGGAAGTAGAAGTAGTGGCGGCCGGTGTGCGACTTTCCGCGTTCGAGTGTCAGCATCTGCTTGCACCGCCCGCACCGCAGCAGGCCCTTCAGGTGGTGGTCCCATTTGCGGTCGCGGGTCCCGGCCCCGCGCTGGGAGTAGAGCACCTCCTGGACGCGGGCGAAGATCTCGGCGGAGACGAGTGGCTCGTGGCGGCCTTCGTATTCGCGGTCCTTGTAGGGGAGCTGCCCGATGTAGTAGCGGTCTTTCAACAGGTTGCCGATGGCGTGGATCGAGACCGTGGTTCCGGCCGGGAACCGCTTCGTGGGTCTGGTCCGCAGTCCGGCGGCGGCGTCGCGGAGCTGGCGGAACGTGTACTGCCCGGTGGCATACCGCTCGAACAGCATCGTGACGAGGGGCCCGCGGACGAGGTCGATGGCGACGGTGCGCACGGACCTGCCCTCGACCTCCTCGGTGACGTTCAAGTACCCGAGCCTGGTGCGGGTCGGTGTCCCGCCTCGTTGGGCTTTGGCTTCCATCTTGTAGGCGATGTCGTCCCCGGCCGCCCGCGACTGGTACTCGTTCACCACGTCCAAGATGCCCGCGAGCATGTCCCCGGAGATGGTGTCGGCGGTCGGGTCCTTCACCGAGATGAGCGAGACCCCGAGCTCTTTGAGCTCCCTACGAGTGAGGGCGGCGTCGGCGGCGTTGCGGAAGATCCTGCTCCGCATGTAAATCAAGATGACGTCCACGTCGCCCCTCTCGCGGACGCGTTCCATCATCTGCTTGAACCGGGGCCTGCGGTCAATGCTCTTGGCCGACCGCCCCGGCTCGACGTACTCTCGTCCACCACCGTCAACCCCAGGTCGGCCGCGAGGGCCGTGCAGGCCTGGCGCTGGGCCGGGATCGAGTTTCCCTCGGGGTCGTAGTCGGTGTTGACCTGCTTGGGGTCGGAGACCCGCAGATACAGCACAGCTCGACCTCCCCGCAGTTTCGCGGTCTCGGTCGCGCTGGTGGATTTCTTGCGTCGGGTCATGACTGTCGCCTCGTCTTCGTCTCGCCAGTACGGTCGATGACGCCCCGCACCTGGTCGCCGGAGTCGGCCTCGCCCGCGTGGATCGAGATACGAACTAGGGCTTCGGCCAGATGGCGGGTGTCGATGCACTTGCGGCGCCGGCCGGTGACCCGGATCGGGCCGCCCGCGCCACTCACACAAACCACCCGCCTATGTAGGCGCAGGTCAGGACGTCACCGGTGACCGTAGCGGGACTCCGGCGGGCCATCAAGCCATGGCGAGTGGGCCACCAGCGCGGGCGATGGCGCTCGATGACGAAGTCGAAGAAGCTGCCCGAGGAAGACAGGGCAGCGCGAAGTGAAGCGGTGGAATAGGGCAAGACAGGTGTCTCACCGAGCACCATGCAATCCAGACGGGCATGAACAGTACCCGATCAATCGCTGACTGTCAAGGGTCGAGTACAAATTTTCTGTCCGGGGCGCACCCTGCCCGCTGTCGCCGGGGGTGGGTGCGCGCACCCACCCCCGGTTACCGACGCGCACCCTCCAAAGAGCGTTGGAGGGTCCACGTCAGTAACCGCTCCCGAGCATCTGGGGTTTCATGCCCATCCGGCCCGGTTCGCGAGGGTAACCGGGCCCGGTAACCGCCAGTAACCGCGGGGTGGGACCCACCCTGCGACTGCTCGATGTTCTTACCAATCAGGGAGCGCACGCACCGCGAGACGGCGAACGGCGGCAACTTCGATTCAATGCCAGCGAGTAGCCAGCCCGAATATGGTCATATACCCACGGCCGCCCGGCCCGGCGGGGACGCCGCCTCGCGGAGGTTCACTCACCAGTCCTCCTCGTCTCCGGTGTTCACTCCCGGCCAGCGCGGCCGCTGCCGCCCGCAACCCCGGCCAGCCCCTTCCACCGCGGCGCTGGCGATCGCCGGGGCCGCGTCGGGCCGCTGGCGGCCTCGACCGGGCTCCACACCGAGGCCGATGGAACCGCATCGGCGGGGACGATGAGGACCGGGAAGCAGCAGCACGGCTTCCGCCTTTTTCGGCGGCCGGTGGAGACATGACTATGTCGTCGGGTTCAGGGTGCGCGCCGAACTTGCCCGTTGCCCTGGGAAAACAGGGGCGAGCGCCGGGTCGGGCGCTGATGGGTCCGCTCCAGGGCTGATGCTGATGGGGTCATGCTGATGGGTCAACGCTGATGGGTCAACGCTGATGGGGCAACGCTGATGGGGCAAAACCATTCCGGTATCGACCCGTGCGACCGGAAACGTACCCGCTGTGCCTGTGCGGCCGCAGCAGCACTCAGCTTCGGCTGACAAGCCGGCGCCGCTTCCAGCGGTCGCGCCGCGGCTGCGTCCCGACTGCGGCGTCCGACGGGGCGAGCCTTGCCGCCCGTGTGGCCCGCTGGGGCCACACACTGCCGGTCCAGGCCCGGTTACGCACGGCAGCAGGCACACCGGAATCGCCAGAGTGGCCCAGGTTCATCCAATGGAGACAAACTGAGACCAGGACGGCCACCGGCGACCGGGACGGCACGAGACCGCTGGAGGGGCGCGCCACGAGTGCCGTCGATCCTTTCGCCCCGGGGGATATGTATATATGTCGGGCTCGGGGAGTGGGCGCGCATCCCGCGCCTGTCCTGCGGAAACGCGCAGTAACCGGGGGTCGGGCAACGGCTGGGGCTGTCCGAGGTGCTGCCTTGGGGTCGACGTGCCGGGGTCGACCACCGGGGGCTCAATCCCAGATCACCGGCCGGTTCGCGATCGCCTTCGCGACCTGAGGGAGCTCGGCCAGACTCACCACCTCCCCGGTGCCGACCACATGCCAGCGCCGGTCCTCGAGCGTATCGGGGAAGGTCTCGGGCCGGGTGAAGGTCTGCTCGGCGGCGGTGGCGGCACTGGCCGCGACCGTGAAGGGCGTCGGGCGGGTGCCCGGTGCGGTGGAGTCCCTCCAGTGGGCGGCGGCCAGGGGCAGGAGATTCGCCAGGCGCCCGGGGCCGGGCACCTCGATCAGCAGCACGGCCTTCTTCAAGTGGTGGTAGTTGACGTGGCTCTTGTAGCTCTTGACTTTTTCGGCCAGGCGCTGCAGGGTTTCGGTGCCCCGGTCGTGCTCGAACCAGAACCACAGTTCCCGCCCGTCGGCCCAGGTGAGGGTGACGTTCGCGTCTGAGCGCATCGAGTACGTGCTGTCGTGCTCGAAGACCCAGTCGACCTCCACATCGCCCCGGTCTCGGGCGGCGCGCATGAGGCGGCAGTAGAAGGCGTTCACGCCCTCGGTGTGGGCCCGGTGGGCCGAGACGAACAACTGCTGCGCCCGGAACGTCGCCGCGGACTTCGTCGGGGGCTTCTCGTCGTCGCGCATCGCCTGCAGGCACTGGCCCCGCCAGTCCAGCACATACCGGAACGCCCGACTGGAGGGGTTGCGCCACCGCGCCAGCACCCCCATCTCGGACAGCGTCAGCAACCGCGCCGCCGCCGCATGCGAGGAAGGGAAGAACAGCGCCTCCAACATCCCCGCGGTCATGATCTTGTGCTTCGCCAGCGCCGCGATGATCGCGAAGTCCCGCTCGGTCAACCGCCCGGCCAGTTCATCGAAGCTGCCGGTGTTGGCGCCCGGAATCCGCCGACTCATGCCCGCACCCCTCTCAACCGCGATCGCCTCCGGACCAAGCATTATCGCCCGCAGCCGGGTGCGTCGGCTGCGGTTCGGCCGCCTCCGGCACGGCTCCGAATCCGCATGATCAAGGCGATTTCAGGTATTTGTGCCCTGGCTGGCTTGCCCTGGCTGACCACCCCTGGCTGACCAGGGCTGAATACACCCCTGACACCCAAGCACCCGCTCACCCCGACGTTCTCGCAGGTCGCGAGCGGTTTCCGGCGCCCACCCTGAACCCGACGACATAGTCATGTCTCCAGGGCCCGCGAGAAAACGGCAGCCGCCGAGTCGCTCATCGGTCGATCCCGGCAATCGGGACCGGCCGCTCTCACCCGGCTACTTGAACAGCCCCGCGACGACACCGATGGCGGAGACGGCGAGGCTGCACGCGGCGATCTGCTGCGGTGCGCCGGTGAACCAGCCCCGCACGGCGTTCCCGAACGTGTCCAGCCGTGTCAGCGACTTGAACCGCAGCCACTTGTGCATGCGAACCTTGCCGCAGCCTCCCAAGAGACCGGTGGAGTTGTTGCGGCAGTAGCCCTCACCGCGGTTCTTCGCCCCGCACCACGTCGGTGCCGCCAGCAGCAGCCACACGAAGCACAACGCGAACGCACCCGAAACGGCCACCGGTCCCACGTCGCGCGAGAACAGCAGGACCACCGCACCGGCCAACAGCAGATAGCCCCAGTAGCGGTAGATCGGCGACTTCCTTTTCCTTGACATGACAACGGAACGTATCCAACCCATCCGATTCTGTGAAGGCGTGTGTCGGATAGAAGACATGCCAGCCTCGAAGTCGATCACCAACGGGCGCAGCTACTGTCCACCGGGCGCGCATCACCGAAGCGCGAGGACGAGGTGCCTGCGGCGCGCTCTCATGGCGGATCTTTGAACCGGTTCCAGCCGGTTTTTACCCCACGCTGATCGACCCATGCTGATCAACCCACGCCACACCCCACTCCAGGACCCACACTCACCGGTCTGCCGCAGTTCCGGCATTACCGCAGGTCGACGGCGATATTCAGCGGTCCCCTGAACCCGACTACATAGTCATGTACCCGACCGCGAGAGAAAACGGCTCTCCTGTCGTCGCAACCGGGAACGGCTCGGCTTCCCGAGTGCAGTCGATCTCCTTGAACAACCCGTCCGTTGCTCGCGGTGGAGCACTGCTGGCGGGACTGCCGTAGCGGCCTGAGTACGTTAGGCTTCCTTCTGAATCGGGTGCGACCGGCGTGGTGGACTGGTGCGCCATCATCGCGGAAGGACCCCAGCGCAGTGGCTCGTACAGTTCACGACCTCCTCGAACAGATCCGCTCCACCGCAACGAATAACCGTGACCTCGGCACCGAGTTCGAGCACCTGATGCTCACCTTCCTCAAGACCGACCCGCAGTGGGCCGAGCAGTTCTCCGAGGTCTGGATGTACGGCGACGCCCCCATCGCCGAGGACAACAAGCGCGACCTCGGGATCGACCTGGTCGCCCGCGATGTCGAGACCGGCGGGCTGTGCGCGATCCAGTGCAAGTTCTACGAGAGCGACCATGCGGTCTCCAAGGCCGACGTCGACTCGTTCTTCGCGGCCTCCGGCAAGGGCGGCTACACGCGCCGCATGATCATCTCGACCACCGAGCGGTGGGGTCCCAATGCCGAGGAGATGCTCACCGGCCAGCAGATCCCGGTGAGCCGGATCGGCCTGTCCGATCTCGAGGCCAGCCCGATCGACTGGGACAAGGTCGCGCTCGACGGCGTCTGGACCCAGGGCTCCAAGCTCGGCCTGGCCTATCTTCGGGACAAGAAGCAGCTGCGCCGCCACCAGGAGCAGGCGCTCGCCGCAGTGTTCGAAGGATTCGCGGCATCGGAGCGCGGCAAGCTGATCATGGCCTGCGGCACCGGCAAGACCTTCACCTCGCTCAAGATCGCCGAACACGACGCGACCGAGCGGGCGAAGCCTGACGCGGACCCGAGCGGCCTCGTGCTGTTCCTCGTCCCGTCCATCGCGCTGCTCTCACAGACGCTCCGGGAATGGACCGCCGAGTCGAGCCTGCCGCTGCACTCCTTCGCGGTCTGCTCCGACGTCAAGGCCACCAAACAGCAGGTCACTAAGGACCTGGGCGACCAGGCCGTCCACGACTTGGCCCTCCCGGCCACCACCGACCCGGCCAAGCTCATCGCACAGCTCGAGAGGGTCAGGAACCGACCGGGGCTCACGGTCGTGTTCTCCACCTACCACTCCATCGACGTGATCGCCCAGGCCCAGCAGCTCGGGCTCGGCGACCTCGACCTGGTGCTGTGCGACGAGGCCCACCGCACCACCGGCGTCACGCTCGCCGGCGATGAGGAGTCGAACTTCGTGCGCGTGCACGACGGCGATTACCTCCGCGCGAGCCGGCGCCTCTACATGACCGCGACACCGCGGATCTACATGGAGCACACCAAGGACGAGGCGAAGAACGCCGACGCCGTGCTCTGCTCGATGGACAACGAGGCCCTGTACGGGCCCGAGTTTCACAAGCTCGGCTTCGGCGCGGCCGTCGAACGGGACCTGCTCACCGACTACAAGGTGATGATCCTCGCGGTGGACGAGTCGCAGGCCTCGGCCGCGCTTCAGCGGCAGTTCGCCGACGAGAACATGGAACTCGCGCTCGATGACGCGGCCAAGATCATCGGCTGCTGGAACGGCATGGCCAAAAGGGCCGGGTCCTTCGCCGACGGGACCGGCTTCGAGCCCGGCGAGCAGCCTATGCGCAGGGCCGTCGCCTTCTCCCGCACCATCGCCGAGTCGGAGAAGATCGCCGCCTCGTTCGCCAGCGTCGTCAACCTCTACCGGGAGGACGCCGAGGACGAGCTGTCCTGCGAGCTCGACCATGTCGACGGCGGCATGAACACGCTGACACGCAACCGCAAGATCGACTGGCTCAAGGCCGACCCCGGTGAGGGCAACGCCCGCATCCTCACCAACGCCCGCTGCCTTTCCGAAGGCGTGGATGTTCCCGACCTCGACGCCGTCCTGTTCCTGCACCCGCGAAATTCACACGTCGACGTCATCCAGTCCGTCGGCCGCGTCATGCGTAAAGCTCCGGGGAAGAAGTACGGGTACATCATCCTCCCCGTCGCCATCCCTGCCGGGATCGCACCGGACAAAGCCCTGGCCGACAACAAGCGGTACAAGGTCGTGTGGGAGGTGCTCAGGGCGCTGCGCGCCCACGACGACCGGATGGACGCCCACGTCAACCAGATCGACCTGAATAAGAACAAACCCAAGAACATCATGGTCGGCACCGCCCCGCCCGGCGATGAATCCCTCGGCGGAAACTCGGGTTCCGACAAGGACGGCACCGAGAAGAAGACCGCCGCCTGGATGCAGGACGCGCTCCAGTTCGAACACCTCCGCGACGCCATCTACGCTCGCATCGTGAAAAACGTCGGCCAGCGCACCTATTGGGAAGCGTGGGCGAACGACATCGCCCGCATCGCCCAGCACCACGTCGTGCGCATTCAGACCGCGATCGAACTGCCCGAGAAGCGGAAGGCCTTCGACGCCTTCCTGGCCGAGCTGCGCTCCAACCTCAACCCCGGGGTGAGCGAAGACGACGCGATCGACATGCTCTCCCAGCACATCATCACCAAGCCGGTCTTCGACGCTCTCTTCGCCGACTACGCCTTCGCCAGCCACAACCCGGTCTCCAAGGCTATGGACGCCATGCTCGCCGCGCTGGAAGACCAGTCGCTGGAAGCTGAGACGGCGAAGCTGGAGGAGTTCTACAAGCGGGTGCGTGTCCGAGCCGAGGGCATCGACAATCACGTGGCTCGCCAGACCATCATCAAGGACCTCTACGAGCAGTTCTTTGAGAAAGCTCTGCCGAAGACCTCGAACCGGCTCGGCATCGTGTACACCCCGACCGAGGTCGTGGATTTCATCATCCGTGCCGTCGACCAGGCACTCGGCAAATACTTCAACGCCTCGCTCTCGGACGAGGGCGTCCACGTCATTGACCCGTTCACCGGCACCGGCACCTTCATCACGCGGCTGTTGCAATCGGGCCTGATCAAGCCTGAGGACCTGCTGCGCAAGTACGCCAGCGAGTTGCACGCCAACGAAATCGTGCTCCTGGCTTACTACATCGCCGCGGTCAACATCGAAGCCGTCTTCCACGACCTGGCAGGTGGAGAATACAAGCCGTTCGAAGGGATCGTCCTCACTGACACCTTTCAGCTCTACGAAGGCGAAGCCGAACAGCTCTTCGGCGTCCTCGAAGGCAACAGCGAACGGGCCGAACGCCAGAAAGCCACCGACATCCGAGTCGTCATCGGCAACCCGCCCTACTCCGTTGGACAGGGTAGCCAGAACGATGACAACCAGAACCTCAAATATGAACACCTTGACGCGCGGATCAAGGCCACCTACGTAGCGATGTCGAACGCCACAAACAAGAACAAACTATATGACTCCTACATCCGGGCCTTCCGCTGGGCATCCGACCGTATCCGAGACAAGGGCGGAGTGATCTGCTACGTCTCCAATGGGGGGTACATCGACAACAGCACCTTTGATGGTTTTCGAAAGTCCCTTGTCAACGAGTTCGATGCCATTTATTGTTATAACCTTCGCGGCAATTTGCGTGCAGCGGGCGAACAGCGTCGCAAGGAGAAGGAAAACATATTTGGTGACGGAGCGAGAACCACAATCGCGGTTATTATCCTAATCAAGGGTAATAAGGCATCAAGTGAGGGTTGCGAACTGTATTACAGGGACATCGGCGACTATCTCACTGAAAAAGACAAACTCGCCATCGTTTCTAGTAAGAACCTGCATGATGTGGAGTGGGAGCAGCTTGCGCCGAGCGTGGAAGGCGACTGGATAAATCATCGTGACGAACGATTTGGCGGCTTCAGGCCCATCGGAGACAAAGGGAAGACTGTTGCACGAGAGCCAATCTTTGGGCTGCACAGCCTTGGAGTAAATACTAATCGAGACGCCTGGGTCACGGGTTTTTCCGCCGAAACTCTGGCCGATAATGTTCGATCGATGATCGACTTCTATAATCAAGAGGTTGGGCGAATCATCGATTCGGGTCTAGATCTCGCAATACCGGCCAAAGTGCGCCTTGCGATGGTGGAGAAAATCATTGACCGGACCGATACCTCGATCAGCTGGTCCTCCAGTCTTATTTCCAAGGCTGCGCAGGGAAAAATGCTGAGCTTCGATCCAAGTCGATTCGCTTTCGAGACCTACCGCCCTTTTAACAGGCAATACCTATACTTCGACAACGACATGAATCATCGAGTTGGGCAGATTCCTCGAATCTTCCCCACTGTTGACCACAAAAACTTCGGCATCTACATCACGGGGACTGGTTCAGAGGAGCCGTTCTCGGTTCTAGCTGTAAAAGACATCCCTGATCTACACGCTGTTGGCACCAAGAGTGTTGGGCCGCTATTTGCGCGGTATAGCTACCGTGAATTGGATGGCGAAGGAACGCTCTTCGATGGTGGCGATGGATCCAGCTATGAGCGAGTTGACAACATTACCGATGGTGCGCTTCGGGATTATCAATCGAGCTACAACGACTCGTCGATCTCGAAGGACGACATCTTCTATTACGTGTACGGGCTCCTGCACTCACCGGAATATCGGACCACGTTCGAGGCGGATTTGAAGAAGTCGCTGCCGCGTATCCCGAAGGTTGTCGACTTCCAAGGGTTCGCAGAGGCCGGACGGGCGCTCGCAGAGCTGCACCTTGGTTACGAATCCGCCGAGCCGTATGCGGGGGTTAAGGAGGACATCAAGGGCTCCGGGGAAACCGACCCGGCCGACCTGTACCGGGTGAGCAAGAAGATGAAATTCCGATCTAACGACGACCGAATCGAGATCGACTACAACCAGCGGGTCACGCTTGTCGGCATCCCTGAGGAGGTATACCGGTACCAGCTCGGGGCGCGGTCGGCCATCGAGTGGGTCAAGGAACGCTACTGGGTCAAGACCGACAAGGACAGCGGGATCGTCAACGATCCCAACGATTGGTCCGAGGATCCACGCTACATCGTCAACCTACTCAAGCGGATCGTGACGGTCAGCCTGGAGACGATGAAGATAGTTGATGTGTTGCCGCCGCTCGACATCCTTCCCGAGCAATAAGCAGCCCTTCCGTCCCCTCGCCGGGCCGTGCCGCGGCCTCCAGGTGATTCGGGACGAGACTTGACCTCGAGAGGCACCCCTATGAATCAGGATCGGACATCAAATTCTTGTGCTGCAAGTGGTTTCCGGCGCTTTGCGTTCGGGGCGGCAGCGGTCGGACTGGCCGCGACTGGTGCCGTCCTGGCTATTCCCTCGGCGGCACTGGCTCAGGATGAGCTCGACCTGTATACCGAGAACGCCTGGGCGCTTGAGCAGATCCACGCGGAAGGCGCATGGTCGAGTTCCACCGGCGATGGCGTCACCGTAGCCATCGTCGACACAGGGATCTCGGAGCATCCCTTCTTCGAGGACAAGAGCGTGGAACGCGGGTACTCCGCGCTCGATCCCGATGAAGAGCCGGATGCGTACGCCGATGTGAACGGACACGGAACCGGCATGGCGGCAGCGGTGCTATACGCAGCGCCTGACGTGACGGTACTTCCTGTCCGAGTGTCGACCGGGGAGGACGTCGGAATCAGTTTGGGAGCCGGTGAGAACAACTTCGAAGGCATTCGGTGGGCCGCCGACAACGGCGCCGACGTCATGGTCATCCCGTGGGGCGAACTCGGCGGTGATGGAGAAAATATCGATCCGAATCCTGAGTTCCTCGAAGCGGTGCAGTACGCGATCGACTTGGACATCGTGGTGATCGCCTCAGGCGGAAACGACCCAGCGCTCAGCGCCGTCGGCAACCCCGCCTCGTTCGACGGGGTAGTCGCGGTCGGCGGAACTGATAAGGATGGTGCGCCCTGGTCAGGGGGCACGACCAGCTCCGATATCGAGTTGGCCGCTCCGGCGGACTCCATGACCTATCCAACACCCCAGGTGTTCCTGAGCGATGACTCGCTCTATTTCGAGGCCGCGGGAACCTCAGCGTCGGCCGCGATTGTCGGAGGTGTGGCGGCCTTGGTCCGTGCAGCGCACCCGGAGCTAGACGCGAGCAACATCATCCAACGGCTGATCGCCACCGCCGATGATGGTGGCGCCGGCAAGACCGACGCACTTGGTTACGGTCTAGTCGACGCCGACGCCGCAGTCAATGCGGACGAGGTCGACCCGGTCGAGGAGAACCCGCTGGGCTACCCGATGGGTGAGGCCGGGGCGTCGGGCGCCAGCCCTGACGACGAATCCAGCAGCGAGGACGCCGCTGTTGAACCAACGGACACCCAGGATTCGCAGCCGAGTGCGGCAGACGATGCAGGGACTGGCCTGACGACGATCGTCGTGATAGCCGCAGCGGCAGTGCTGTTGGCAGCGGCGGTCGCTGTGCTCATGATGCTGCGGAGTCGCGCTCGGTCGAAACCGCCGGTACAGCCGTGGCAGTAACTGAATGACACGATAGGGCATGAGAATGCCGGGCAGCGGGGTGCACGGTCCCCATCCGCCCGGCATTCAGTCTCTGCCGCCTCTGGAGTCAGGCGTCGGCTTCGCCTTCTTCCTCTTGTCGGCGTTTCCAGGCATCGTGTTCCTTGTTCCAGGCTCGCTGGTGCTTCGCGCCTTCATGGGCGGGCCCGACGGCGGGGTCGAAGGGGACGGCGAAGACATCTTCAGCCTTGACGTACTTCGACTCCTTGGCCGTGGTCTCCTCTTCTTCGGCCTCGTCATTGCGGCGCTTATTGTTCGCGCCTGGGCTGCCGTTCTTCCCAGGCCCGGCCCCTGTCCGGGTGCCGGTGCCGGTTCCGCGTCCGGCTGTGGATCCTTGGCGGCTGGGCTGGTTCGGTTGCAGGCCACCGCGTCCCGAGGTCGTGCGACCGGAGGTGCCGCGACCGGGTGTACCTGGCTGGCCGCCACGGTTGGGGGTCGCCGGTTGGGTCCCACGGCCAGGAGAGGTCGGCTGCGTGCCGCGTACCGGCCCTGCAGTTCCCGGAGTGCGTCCGGGGGCTCCACCGGTGGTGGGTCGGCCGGGGTTGAAGAGTCCGGGGGTGCCTGCCGGAAGCGGGTTACCCCCGGGCACGGTCGTGCTACTGGGTCCGACTGGTGGCCCTGGTGTGGGAGTGCCGCCGCTGGCGAGACCGCCGGAGGGTTCATCGATGTCGGTGTAGGACGGCACGTCCCATGGGGAGGCGACATCGTCCTCGTCCGAGTCCACCGAAGCCTCAGGTTGAAGAGCGCTCCCGGAGGACGCTGTTGTTGCTGAGGAATCGATGGTGGTCGGGGCGAAAACCCCGGTGGTCGGCTGCTGGTAGGTGCTGTTGCCGGGCATGCCTTCCGGTGGTGGCGCGGCGGGTTCGGCGAAATGCTTGTCGGCCATGGCCGCGTACTGCGTACCCAGGTCGGCGACGGTCTGGGCGAGTTCATCATGCCGGGCTTGTTGCCAGGCGGAATGCTCTGCGGTGTAGGTGTTTCGAGTCTGCGGTTCGAGCTTGGCGATCTCGTCGTAGGAGAGGTTCTTGACCTCGTGCATCCAGTCATCTGGGTCCGGAATGTCATTGTCCGGGTGAAGGTCTTCCCCAAGATCGTTCTCACCCTGAGCGCGGCTCTGTGCGGTCTGCAGGGCGGTTACCATATCGGGTATGTGAGTTTCCTCAGCGGTTCGCATCCGCTCCTCGGCGATGGCGCTGTAGTCGTGGACGAGGAACATCCGCGACTGGAACTCTTCCGAGGCCGGTCCCTGCCAGTATCCGGTGAGGCCTTCGAGGTTGGTCTGGAGCGATCCGCGAGCCGCTTCGAGGCCATGGCGGGCAGTGCGCCAGACGCCGGCGGATTGCTCGACGCTCCAGGCGTCACCGGCGGCGAGCATCGCCCACAGCTCGGTGGTGGTGTGGTTGCGGTAGTAGTCGAAGCCTTTCGCTTCTGCCATCGGGTTCCCTCCAGGGGTCGGGCCGCCGCGGGAGCGGCGGTGAAGGCGAGTCGGTGCTCGAACTAGAAGTTGGTCGCGAAGGAGTCCGTCGGGTCCTCAGGGGGAGCCGACTCCTCGGAGCCTCCCTCAGGGGCAGGTTCGCTCGCACTCGGCTCCTCGGTCTCGGTTCCTTCCTGGAGTTCATCGAACTCGGAACTGGTGATGAGGCCGGTGCCCGCGAACTCGGAGTCAATGGAGGTGACGTCGGCAGCGACGTTCCCGTCGTTATCGAGGTAGGAGGCCATGGTGTCGCCGGCGACGGTCTTGCCGGTGGCGATGCCGTGGTGGACGCGTTCGACCTGGTCGGCGCTGCCCTGGTAGAAGTTCTTGAAGTACGCCTCGGACAGGGCCTGTGCTTCGGGGAAGTTGCCGAGCTTCAGGTTCTGGGCGTCGATGGACTGGAACTGCATGTCACCGTACTGCCCGAACTGCGGGACGTTGTTGAGCTGCCCGCCGGTCACCAGCGACCGCACCGGTTCGAGGTCATCGAGGGTCTGGCCGGTCTTGGTGGAGAAGACGGTCAGGGCGTCCTCGTCGACGACGATGATCTGTTCGCCGTTCTGGACCAGCTTGACGCCGTCGGCGGAGTCGTCGGCGCCGACGTGGATGATCTCGCCGCTACCGTCGTCGATGTCGCTGTAGCCGCCAGCCATGAGGGGCCTCCGGGGGTGTGAGTCGCTTTGGTGGGCAAGTGCCTCGAACGCCTTCAATCAACGTCGAGGCAGACGTTTGGGATGATTCCGCAATCCAGGTTATCGAAATCGCGCGTTGCGGTGGGTGCACGAGTCCAGAACTGGCACGATCCGATGACTCGGCGTGGCGGGTAGTCGTTAAGATAGCTCAGCGTAGTAACGGACCTATACCCGGTTCCGCCTCAAACCTGATGAACCCCAACAAGGTCGACTACCTGCTACGGTGAACCCGTGCTCGGTCTCCCCGCCCTGTCCCACCTGCAAGGAAACCCGCATCTCCTATGACGGTGAATCTCCCCAGCCTCGACCAGATCCTCACCGAGGCCGCCGAACGCCTCGAAGACATCACCCCCGACCTGACCCCCGCTGAGGTCGACGAGGTCGTCACCGACTCGCTCGCCTCCACACTGGTCACGGCGACGATGCCGACGTTCGCACTCAGCGCCACCATGAGCCTCGCGCTCAAGCTGGATGCGATCCACCTTCCCGCCGACACCGCCCGGCACTGGTCATATTGCGAACAGGTCGGTCAGGCCGCCGGGCTCACCCTCACCGAGCTTCGTAAGGCCTGCACCGAGGCCCGCACCCAGGTCCTCGCCGCCGTCGACCAGATCAGAGGCGCCCGCGATGAATGATGAGTCCAAGCTGCACGAGGGGCCGGGTATGCGCCATCTTCTCGGTGTTCTCGCCCAAGGCGCTCCCGCCCCGGCCGCGGCGAAGCGCTTCGACCAGACCACCTCCGATGGCCTGCTCCGTCTCACGCTCGACCCCGACGGCACCTGCACGGTCGACATCGACCACATGGGAGCTGAGAGCGAGGACGGCATGGCCCACGTCGAGGCCGCCATCAAGACCCTCTACAACCAGGCCACCTCCAAACCCACTACTCCAAAGGCCCCCGAGGAGGAATCGCGTTGAGCGACACCATGCCCCGCACTCCAAGACACCCACGGCCGCGAATCCTCTGCGGCATCGCTTGCACAGGAGCTCAAGGTGAGTGAATTCAACATCGAACCCGAAGCGGTGCGCGCAGGAGCCGAAGCAATGTTCGCCGCCTCCGAAGCCATCTACGAAGCGATGAACACGCTGGTACAGGAATCAAGTCCTCTCGAAGGCAGTGCCGAGGCGGTCGAGTTCGTCGGGATCGCCGAATGCGTTCAGGCCGTGCAAGTCTGGGAGACGGACTACATCGCGGTGCACCGTGCCGACATCGAGGATCTGGCGATGTCCGCCGCCATATCCGCCGAGACCAGCGCCGAGGCCGACGGAGACATCTCCTCGGCGTTCGACCAGTACGCTGATTCGTACTTCCCTGACGGGCGCACCGCTCCAGCCCCGGAACGCCCCGCCCCGGACCCATCGACACAGATGCCCGTCAACGGCGAGAGCGTGGCGGTGGCGTAACCGATGACCATCACCTACAACACTCTGCTGGAAGCCGACTTCGGCGCGCCCGAAGCGAGCGGCGAAGCTTGGATGAAACTGTATGGAGCCCTTGAGGAACAGGCAGCGACGCTGGTCGACCTGAAAGCCAAGGACGGCTCCGCGTTCGGCATCGACAACTGGGACGGCGAATCTGGGGAAGGAGCTCGCGAGCGTGTCCGCGATGCCGTCCTCGCATTGGACGAACGTTCCGCAGCGGCCCGACGGGTTTCGGTCGCAATTACCGACGCGGTCGAGGAGTTCGAAGGCGCACAAACGGACCTGAACGACGTGATCGCAGAGACCGACCGCGAGAAAGTCACCCTGACTGACACGGGTTCTGTCATCCCCGACACGTCCACCGGAACCGACAACGTTTACTACGCCGAGGGACTGAGTTCGCGCATCGCTGCCGCCTTGGACCGGGCGACCGAAGCCGATGAGGCGCTCAAGGCCGCTATCGGCACCTGGGCCGAGACCTTCAGCGAGTCCGAACGCCTCGCCATGGCCGCCGATGCCAGCGACGAGGCCGGCGAGCTCCAAGAACTCATCGACTCCGGTGCCTCCCCCGAAGCGATCACCGACTGGTGGAACGGGCTCACCGAGGCCGAACGCCTCGGAATTCTCGAAGGTGACCCGGCCCTCATCGCCGGACTCGACGGCATCCCCACCGATACACGCGATGCCGCCAACCGCGATCTGCTTGACGCAGAGCTCGACCGCTTCAACCCCACCCTCGACGGAGACATCGCCGACATCGAGGCGCAGATGGCAGCGATGGAAGCGGACGGCACCGACTGGCTCAACCGGGGCCGATCGTCGGGCTACAGCCCAGAGTACGAAGCGTTGCAGGAACAGCTCGAAGCCCTGCAATCGGAACGGGACCAACGCGACTCGTTGATGAGCTTGCAGGACGCGATCACCGGTCAGGCCTCGACCGGCCAGGAGTACTACCTGATCGGATACGACTCGGCTGAGGACGGCAGAGCCATCGTGTCAGTCGGCAACCCCGACACGGCCGACAACACCGCCGTGTACGTGCCCGGGACCACCGCCGAACTCGACGGATTCGGCAACGAGATCGACCGAGCTGAGGCCCTCGCCGCCGCTTCGAACGATGTCGCTTCAGGACAGGAGACCGCCGCGATCGCCTGGCTCGACTACGACGCACCCGATGAGGTCAAGTACGACGCCTTCTCAATGGAGTACGCGGAGCAGGCGGGTTCGACGCTCTCAAGCTTCACCGAGGGGCTCAGCGCCACTCACACGAACGGGGACGGACACACCACACTGGTCGGACACTCCTACGGTACCACGGTCATAGGCCACACCGCAGCCGAGCACGGGGTCGACGCCGACAAGATCATCGCCGTGGCATCCCCCGGCCTCGACACCGCTCATGCCGATGAACTGGGAATCGGCGCCGAAAACGTCTATGTCACCACCGCTGAAGACGACGGCATTCTCGCATCGACCGATGACTACAGTTGGGTCGAGGCCACTTTGGACGGAATCACGCAGACTGAGCAAGGAAGGGACTCGGACGGCGACGGCGCCTACGCGTGGCATGGGGAGGCCAATCCGCTGCACGAGGACTACGGGGCCACCCAGTTCTCCAGTGAATCCTTGGACTCCAAAGGAAACGAGTCGACAGACGGCTCGGACATCCACGGCGGGTACTTCATCCCAGAGAACGTGGCACTGGAGAACATGGCGTACATCATCACTGACCAGCCAGACCGCCTCCAACCCGTGGAGGAGAGCTAATCAATGACGATCAGAACCTCTAGATCACTGCGCGGCAGCATCATCCAAGTTGTTGCCGCCCTTGCTGTCGTCACCCTCACCGGAGCCTGCATGCCCTCGGAACGAGAAGTCCAGTACCCGCCAGAGCGAGAGTTCGACCAGACGACTGCCTGGCAGCGTCTAGAAGACGCCGCCGCAGAAGCCATTGCAGACCTCCCGGACTTTCCAGGTTTCGACGTCAGAACGATGATGGTCACCAACTGCGAGCAATACGGCGAGAACGGCACCGAGTATGTTCAGCTCGACCTGACCTACAAATTCAGCGAGGAAGTCTCGCAAGATCAATTGGTCCGCGAAACCTATGTCGACCTGCTTCGTGAAAAGTGGAATGCCAGCGAGTACAACGTTCACCGAGACGAACAACGCGGGGAAGACCCGCCCTACTACTCCATCGAAGCACAGCGTCCTGACGGCATCAACTACTGGTACTGGGCCGCTGGCTACGTGGTGTTCCACATTCAATCCGGCTGTATCAAGGCCACCGAGGATGGCGGGAATCCCCCCTGCCCTCTCCCCCTGGGCGGAGTCACCAGGGAGAACGATCGCGCAACCAAATTCTGCGATTCCATAGGCATGGTTTATCCGGGAGAGGAAGAGTCTGCCGACGCGATCGCACCGTTCGAAGGAACGCAGCCAGCGACTGTCCCTTTCCAGTCGGATGGCGCTCGTCGCGCAGCCTTCGACCCGTCGTCCTCCGTCTGACGGGCGGCCATGGGATGGAGCCGATGAACGAGGCCCAGCGCGCCGAGCGCCAGCAGATCATCAGCAAATTCAGTAGCGGCCCGCCCGCGATGGCGGTGCTGTACTCCATATCGCTGACGGTGAAGGCGACATTGCCGTTCATCGCCAGCCTCGTCGCCTGGGGCGAAGCAGGTTGCGGCACCTCGTGTACCGACTGGGCCGGGCTCGTGTACCTCTTCGTCGGCGCCTCCGGCGCCGGACTGCTGATCAGTCTCTTGTGCGCCTTCGGGATATGGCGTGGCAATATCGTCGCCTGGGTCCTCTCGCTGGTCTTCCACCTGCTGATCGGGATCGTCGTCCCGGCCGTATACGGCGGCACCAGCTACGGAGCAGGCTCGCTCGCAACCACCTTGCTGGTGTTCAATCTGCCGTTCGTCGCTCTGCTCTTCGTCCCGTCGATCAGGCGATGGTGCCGGCCTGACCACAAGGAACCGCATACGTCCAGGACGGCACCGTGATTGGTCTCGCGGAGGTCCGGGCCGACTGTGCCGATGAAAGCTCGGTGATGGATAGGAACTGATGATGCGATCAATCCGACATGTTCCCAGATGAGGGGCCGCAGCGGACGCCTGTCTCCTGTTGGAGGCGGCCTGCACCGAAGACACCGACCAGCTGCCGTACGAGGAGAAGCTGTTCTGGGACACCGAGCTGTGCGAGGAGTTCGCCGCCGGGGTCCCTGGCGGGTTCTACCTGGACGGAATCGCCTTCGACGTGCAAGGACTGAGCAAGAGCTGCAACGTTGGCCAGCCCACCGGCACGGTTTACCGGGAACTGGAGTTCAACATCTTCTTGGGTCCGGCCCCGGAAGGGCCCGCGTTCACTGCGGAGCGGTTCGCCGAGATTGCCGTCTCCCCTCACGAGTTCGTTTTCAAACAGCCCGATTCCGGCTACTTCAGTTGAACTTCATTCTCGGGGTCCGACTGCGCACTGCTGCCGCACTGTCTGAGAGCTTCGGAATCTGCTTCGCGGTTTCGGGGCGATCGGCCTGAGACTACCTCCAAATACCTGAGTACATGCCTCTGACCAGGTGAAATGATCGCTCCTGCCTCCGGTATCGTGATCGCCAACTCGTACCCTTCGGAGGATCCATGACTGACAACGAAGCCCACCGTCCGCGCATCGTCAGGGTGTACCGCACCGCGGGCGGCAGTGCCTACCATCGGACCGACGAATGCGCCTGGCTTCACAAGGGTCAGCGGCGTGCGGCTCAGCAAGGCAAGAATCTGCACGACATCCAGCAAGTGCATCGCGAAGCCGCCGAGGACAAAGGCCTGGCACCCTGCGAGCACTGCTACGCGGAGTAGAAGGCCCGTGCCAGTCCTTGGCGACGACCGGCCCGGTCGGCTAGCGGCGCTTGAGGTCCTCGATCAGCATTGCGTACGAGGCCGGGTCGAGGCTGAGAATTGGTGAGGCGTCGCCGAGCTTGGAGTCGCGGACCTGGACGGATTCGTCGCCGAGGCGAAGTTCAACGCAGTTGCCTTGGGACCCACTGCGAGTGGACTTCTTCCAGTTACGACTCAACATTGCTCAGGTACTCCTCGATCCGCACGACTTGCGCCAGCGTGATCGAGGATACCTCGCGGAATCGGGCCACAGCCCGGCGCTCGTCAATGTACCGGGCCCCGTACTCCGACTCCAGGTAGACCACCTCGGGGCTGTAGGCCCCGTCGAAAGACATGATCATGAAAGCGCCCTTCATCCCGGCGTGGATTCCCCGATCCATTGGGAGGATGTAGATCTCGACCGGCCCCAGCGCGTCGAGCTCGCGGAGCCGCTGAAGTTGCTCCTCGTACCAGGGCTCATGCCGGATCCGCAGAAGACACGCCTCGTCGAGTACGAACCGCATCCTGGCGATCTTGCCGGGCGGGCGGCTGAACACCGAGTCCTGCCGCAGCAGTCGCAGGCGTATGGTCTCCTCCACCTCATCGAGAGTACGGAACGGATCCGCGGCGAGGACCGCTTCCATGTAGGCGCGGATCTGGAGCAGGCCGGGGATGTAGGCGGTGTCGTAGGAGTACATCGCGATAGCTTCGGCCTCCAGGCTCAGGAAGGCCGTGAACCACTTCGGGGTGGTGGTGAAGACTTCCTCCCAGCCCCGGGCGTCGGCGTCGAGGGTTTGCATCGCGAGCGCATCGAGGTCGTTGATGACCTTCTCATCGGCCCCGTATTTGAAGGCCCAGCCCGTGACAGTGCCCGGGTCGCAGCGTTGGTTCTTGGCCGACTCGACGCGATCGAGCCGGTCCTTGTTGGTGCCAAGGATCTTCGCGGCTTGGCGGAGGGTATAGCCGCGGTCCTCGCGGAGCCCCCGCATGATGCCCCCGATGCGCCATAGCGCCAGTGACGGTGTGTTCATGGGTCCATCATCACCCGTGATCGGCCCGTGTGGGTAGTCCACTTTCGTGGTGAATTTTCCCGTCTCATTTCCGTTGGCGCGAAATGAGACACGCATTTCGTCGGCGCATCGGCATCGGCTTGAACGTTCTCCTATGAGGATCGCTTGACCACGGCATACGTTGGTCTCGGTTGGCCCGACAGGGCGCGGGAAGCGAGCAAGGTGGAGCCCTTCCCGCGCCCGCTACACCCAAACTGAACCGCTAGGGGGACAAGTGAGTCGATCGATCAAGTACTCGCCGGTGATCACCGAGGACCGCGACTGGGGCAAGGCCGAAGTGGCGGGGAGGCGGCTTCAGTTGTGGGCCAACCTGACCACCGGGCGCGTAGTCGTACAGACCGATGAGCCGGAGCCGAAGGACGTCGGTATCGCGGTCGGACTGGTTTCGCCGATCCAGAACAGCCGGATGTTCATCAACTCCCAGCAGTCCGGTTGGGCGAACGAGCTTTGCGCTGAACTTCTCGCAGCGGCGGTAGAGCGGTTCAACGCGGTCAATGCCGCTGGTTGGAAGAGCCCGGCGGCATGAGCGACCGCATCCGAATCGGGGAGCTCCACTTGGAGCACCGCACCGTCGAAGTCACCGCCGAGCCCGCAGGAACCACCTCGACCGCATGGCTTGAACGGACCTATCCTGCACCGCACCTGGCATTGGGGTACGTGACCGAACTCGATTCACCCGCGTCGAGGCTCTGCCTCTACCGAGCGGAATGGTCGCCGGAGCTGCGCCAAGGGTTCAAGGTTGCCCTTACCCTGGTGTGGGTTGACGCCCTTGCTTCAGGGCTCATCCAGCCCCGGGAGGCGAACTCGGCGCTCATCCCGATCGGGGAGGCCCAGATCGACGGAGCGACGGTCGACTTCGTGTGGACCTCGCTCTCTGATCACATTCAGGTCCGTTTCCGCCACCTGGACCCGAACGTCATCGGTCACGTCGTCTTCGGCGACCGGCAGTCCCCTGCGCTGGTGGCGAACTCGCACCACGCCGCTTGGGCTGAGGAGACCGACCACCAGCGGGCGATTATCAGCACCGCGACCGAGTTTTGGCGCGAGCGTCGTGAGGTCGTCCGCGCGCTCTTTCCGCAGGAGTGACCTCGGTCAGCCATGGTCGCGGAGTACCCGCTGCACACTGCTGACGCTGATGGCGAACCGGGCTGCCAACTCCTTCTGGAAGGTCCCACCCGCATGTTCGCGAACGATCGTGCCGATGTCTTCGGAGGTCAGGCGGTCGTAGAGTCGCCACGGACGTGTGGGGCCTGCCATGACTGCCGTATGAGAGTCATCTAGACGAGTCACGGCCGGGCCCGGTACGGCCGGTTTCTCGGGCGGGGCCGCCAATACCGCCGATAGGCGCGAAACCAGGGCCGTGACCTGCGGTGACGGGTTCAAATAGGCCGTTGCAAGGTGCACAGAATGGCTCGGTGGCCTTGGCCACCGGGCCTTTTTGCCGTCCTCAGGTGCGGCCCACGGGAGATTCGACTGCTGCGAACCCGTCCATCAGCGGCGGGAACAACCCGTCCTTCTTTCCGCGTTAGGCTCGGGTAGAGGGAACCGACCGAACACCGAGACCGTGGGGACACGTCCGACGATGAGCGATCACAGCAAGTCCGAACGCGACCAGCGAAAAGAGCAGGAGTCCGAGGACGACCTGCTCATTGTCGACGCCGATGGAAACCCCGTCTCCGCCGATGACGAGGAATCGTCCGAGCGGCCGCAGCCTGAGCGCTACGAATCCGACCCCGCGAAGATGGTCTCCGAACCCGCCAAGGTCATGCGCGTCGGCTCGATGATCAAGCAGCTGCTCGAGGAGGTCCGCGCCGCCGAACTCGACGACAAGGGCCGCCAGCGCCTGGCCGACATCCACGCCCGCTCCATCGCCGAACTCGAATCGGGCCTGGCTCCCGAGCTGCGTGACGAGCTGGAGCGGCTGTCACTGCCGTTCAGCACCGACGAGATCCCGACCGAAGCGGAACTGCGGATCGCGCAGGCGCAGCTGGTCGGCTGGCTCGAGGGGCTCTTCCACGGCATCCAGGCCTCCTTGGTGGCGCAGCAGATGGCGGCGCGGCTTCAGCTCGATCAGATGCGTTCGGGCGAGATGAAGGCGCTGCCGGCCGGCACCGAAGACCTTCCGCCGCAGCTCCGGGCTGTCATGGCCGAGCGCGCCGCGCGCGGTGACGATCACGATCACCATCCCGGTCAATACCTGTAGTCACTGCGGATGCCATAGACTCAGCATTCTTGGCAAAGCCTGCGAGCCATGAAATTACCCCGTCGGACCCTTCCCGCCAGCCGGGGTGAGAACCACTGGAGAGCTGAACACGGTGCTGTACAAGACGCTGCAATGGACTGCCGCCCCGGCGGTCAAGTTGATCTACCGGCCGTGGATCGACGGTAGGGAGAATATCCCCGAGACCGGTCCGGTGATCCTGGCGTCCAACCATCTTTCCGTGGCCGACCACTATTTTCTGGGTCTGACGACCAAGCGGCACATCGCGACGATGGCGAAGATCGAGTACTTCACCGGCGCGGGCGTCAAGGGCAAGCTGATCTCCAAGACCGTGAAGGCGCTCGGCCAGGTGGCCGTGGACCGCTCGGGTGGGCGCCGTTCGGCAGCCGCCCTGGAGCCGTCCCTCGAAGTGTTGGAGGACGGGCGGGTGTTCGCGATCTTCCCCGAGGGGACGCGTTCGCCCGATGGGCGTCTGTACCGGGGGAAGCCGGGGGTGGCGCGGTTGGCGCTGGCCTCGGGTGCGCCGGTGGTGCCGATCGGGTTGATCGGGACGGAGAAGGTCCTTCCGATCGGCGAGTCGCGTCCGCGGGTGGCGCCGGTGGGCGTGCGCATCGGCAAGCCGCTGGATTTCAGTCGGTATGCGGGGCATGAGAACGACCGGGTGATCATTCGGGCGGTGACCGACGAGATCATGGATTCGATCCGGCGGTTGACCGGCCAGGAGTACGTCGACAAGTACGCCAAGCGCGGCGGTTCGAAGGACGACGCGGCGGAGTCGGATTAGAGCGGGGTCGGTTTGGATCCGCGCGTCATTCTTTCCGGTCAGGACTGTGTGGCGGTGGGGTCGATCGTCTCGATATTGAACCCGCCCGTGGTCTCCGTCCCGTTCGGGCTCTCGGTGCCGCTCGGTGCATCGGTGGCGGTGGGATCGGTGGACGGACCCGGTGTCTGGGTGGACGTCCCCGGGTCGGTCGGATCGGGCACGGTGTCGCCGCCCGGGAGGTCCTCGATTGGAGTGATCGTGACGCCGAAGATGGTGACCGGGACCGGCGGGGGTCCGTCGGATTCGACTTCCTCGGTGAGTGCGGCGATCGTGTCGAGCACTTCGTAGCCGTCGACGATGCCGCCGACGACGCTGACGCCGGGGGTGGGCTCGGCGGCGCCGCGGATGAGGGTGAAGGCGCTGCCGGCGTTGCCCGATTCGTCGGTGACGAGCGCGAGCACGTCCTGGACATCGTTGCCCGCCATGCCGGTCTCGGCCGCGAAGCGCCAGCCGGGCCCGTAGGTCTCCTCGGTTTCCTCACCGGCTTCGTAGCGTCCGGGGCTGCCGCAGTGGAGGATCGCGGTGGGGCTGGCGGCCTGGGTGGTGAGCCGGTCGCAGTTGTCGCTGTTGTAGTACCCGGCGGTGGCGAGGTGGCTGAAGGCGGCGACGCCGCAGGGGGCCACGTCGCCCCACAGCATGACGTCGAGGTTCCCGTAGCTGGTCTCGATGGTGGCGATGGAGCGTTCGGCGGGGGTGTCGAGGCGGGGCGCTTCCACGACGGGCTGGGCGTCGTCGGCCTCGGTGACCTGGCAGCGCTCGTAGATGACGTCGGCGGCTCCGGCGCCTCCGTCTCCGTTGTCGCGGAAGGCGAGCCAGGTGACGCCGGCGACCGATCCGATGGTGATGACGAGCGCGCCGATACCGCCCAGGGTCCGTTTCCAGCCGCTGCCGCCGCGCTGCCACGGGGGCGTGCCGCGGAAGGGGTTGGCCGCTACTGGCTCGTGCTCGGTCTCGCCTCGGTGGCCGCTGGGCTCCATGATTCTGAATCGTACGGTGCCGCGTCTCGCGCGAGGTAGGCGTATCCGACGCATACCAGGCCGTAGGAGACTGCGACGCCGAGCAGGGTGCCCGGCGCGTACCCGTCGGCCGGGACGACGAGGGCGGCGGCGAAGAGCCCGGCGAGGTAGCCGACGTTGTAGACGGTGTCGTTGACGCTGAACACCCGGCCCCGGTAGGCGTCCTCGACGCCCCGTTGGAGGCTCGTGTCGACGGTGATCTTGATGCCCTGCGAGGCGATGTTGACCAGCAGCACCGCGACGGCGAACATGACCGGCTTCATGGTCCCGGCGAGGGCGGCGACGACGACCGCGCACAGCGCCATGAGCACGACGACCCAGTTCTTCGGCCCCCACCCACGGGTGGCGCGCGGGGTGGCGATGGCGGCGGCGAGGACGCCGACGTTGCCGAGCACCGCCAGGACCAGCAGCCAGGAGATGGTGGTGGTGCGGGTCGGATCGGATTCGACGTCCCAGAAGAAGCCCATGAACAGCGCGATCGCGATGATGAACACGATGCCGTACAGGAACCGGTGCAGCCCTTGGACGGCCATGACCAGTGCGGGGCCGCGGCGCCGGCTCAGGTGGCGCAGGCCGTCGACCATGCCGACGGTGGTCTCGGAGATGCCCTTCCACAGCCCGCCGGTGCGGTCGGCCTCGAGGTCGGGGCCGAGGCTCCCGGAGCGGAACGACGCGGTGACGAGTGCGGCGGAGACGAGATAGAGGCAGCCGGCGGCCAGCGCGAGCATTGAATAGGAGACGCCGGAGTCGATGAGCTTGGTGATCCCGGTGGTGGCCAGGCCGAGCCCATAGGCGAGGGCGCCGAGGGTCGAGGCGAGGGAGTTGGCCGTCACGAGCTGCTCTGCGGGGACGACCTTCGGGTGGGCGGCGCTGAGGCCGGCGAGCACGAATCGGTTGGCGGCCAATACGACCATGGCGCACACCAGCCAGGTCCAGTCGAATCCGGCGGCGAGGGTCGCGGCGATGACGACGGTCAGGGCCGAGCGGACCAGGTTGGCGCCGGCGATGAGGCCGCGGCGGCTGAACCGGTCGAGGACGGTGCCGACATAGGGCCCCAGCAGCGAGTAAGGGCCGAGCAGGAGCGCGACGGCGGCGGCGTACCGGTAGGGGTCGCCGGCCTCGCCGAGCGCGGGGTTGAAGAAGACGCTCAGCGCCAGGGAGGCCTGGAACATGCCGTCGGCAGCCTGCGAGGCCAGCCGCACCGCGAGGAGTTTGCGGAAAGGGCGGCTCGAGGCCAGTGTCCGAACGTGCCCGGCGGTGCGCATTGACCGAGGATAACTCCCTAAAAGCTGAGGGAGGCCCCCTTCTGAGGGGGCCTCCCTGACGAAACGGATTCGCCGATGGCCGCCTTCGTTACTTGCCTTCGATGAAGTTGTCGACCGAGATGCGGGCCTCTTCATCGGAGAACTGCTTCGCGGGGGACTTCATGAAGTAGCTCGACGCGCTCTCGACCGGGCCGCCGATCCCGCGGTCCTTGGCGATCTTCGCCGCGCGCAGCGCGTCGATGATGACGCCCGCCGAGTTCGGCGAGTCCCACACCTCGAGCTTGAGCTCCGCGTTGAGCGGCACGTCGCCGAAGGTGGTGCCCTCCAGGCGGATGTACGCCCACTTGCGGTCGGTCAGCCACGGCACGTGGTCCGACGGGCCGATGTGGACGTCGGCGCCGCGCATCTCGTGCGGGATCTGGCTGGTCACCGACTGGGTCTTCGAGATCTTCTTCGACACCAGGCGAGTGCGCTCCAACATGTTCATGAAGTCCATGTTGCCGCCGAAGTTCAACTGGTACGTCCGGTCGAGGCGCACGCCGCGGTCCTCGAACAGCTTCGCCAGCACCCGGTGGACGATGGTGGCGCCGACCTGGCTCTTGATGTCGTCGCCGACGATCGGGAGACCGGCGTCGACGAACTTCTGGGCCCATTCGGGGTCGGAGGCGATGAACACCGGCAGGGCGTTGACGAAACCGCAGCCCGCGTCGATCGCGGCCTGGGCGTAGAACTTCGCCGCATCCTCGGAACCGACCGGCAGGTAGCAGACGACGACGTCGGCCTTCGCCTCGCGAAGCGCGGCGGCCACGTCGACCGGCTGATCGGAGGACTCGGTCACCAGCTCTTCGTAGTACTGGCCGAGACCGTCGAGCGTCGGTCCGCGCTGGACGTTGACGCCGGTCGGCGGCACTTCGGCGAACTGGATGGTGTTGTTCTCCGAGGCGTTGATGGCGCTGGCCAGGTCCTGGCCCACCTTCTTCGCGTCGACGTCGAACGCGGCGACGAACTCGATGTCGCCCACGTGGTACTCGCCGAACTGCACATGCATGAGACCGGGTACCCGGTCCTCGGGCTTGGCGTCGCGGTAATACTCGACGCCCTGGACCAGCGACGAGGCGCAGTTTCCCACGCCCACAACGGCTACGCGCAGCTTACCCATCGCGCATGCCTCCTTTATCTTGTTTACTTTGCTCTCCGGCTAGGTCGGCCGGATCGGGTGTTGGTGTTCCTTCAGTCCGGTCGGCGCTCGGCCGTCCCGGTCCGGCGAGTGTCTCGCCGAAGTCGTTGCGCAGCGGGCGGTCCCGCTGCTCGTAGGCGATGAGCTCATTGAGCCACCGCACCTCCCGCTCGGCCGTCTCCAGCCCGTGCCGCTGGAGTTCGAGCCCGTAGGCGTCGAGCCGCTCGGCGGTGCGGGCGAGTGCCTCGCGGATGCGTTCGCGCCGCTCCTCGACGCGGCGGCGGCGCGCTTCGAGAATGCGCAGCCGGGTCGCCGGGTCGGTCCGGGAGAAGAACGCGAAGTGCACCCCGAACAGGGCCTCGTCGGCGGACTCGGGTCCGGCGTCGGCCATGAGCTGGGCGAAGTGCTCTTTGCCCTCGGGTGTGAGGCGGTAGACCTTGCGGGCGCGGCGGCCGGTCAGGAGCGGTTTCTCGACCGAGGCGGCCTCCGGGGCCTCCTCGACGATGAGGCCTCGCAGGCGCATGCGTTTGAGGGTCGGGTAGAGCGAGCCGTAGGAGAAGGCGGCCCGAATCGCACCCAGCAGGGTGAGAAGGCGCTTGCGCAGTTCGTATCCGTGCATGGGGGATTCGTGCAGGAGTCCGAGGATGGCCAGTTCGAGCAACGCGTACCCCCTTTCCCGGTGCTACCGTCGGTGCCGGACCGGACATCGCGGTCCGATCTGACGTTTCGATGTATCGGACCGATACATCAGTGAAACCATAGCCGGGCGCGGAAATCACGTCAACCCCACCGTGCGGCCACTGTCCGGGACCCGACTCTTCAGCTAGGCTCGGCGGAACTAATCGATCTAGCAGAGTTCTCACAGATTCGGTGTGCGAAACTGCGAGACGACCGGCCACCCCAGGGCCGGGACCAGCACCCCGGCATGACCTCACGTGGATGGTTGAGCATGAGCGACTACGGATATCGTCCGGCCCCGCCCCCCGAGGACGGTCGTTCCTCCGACAACGGCGGTGGCGCGCACCACTCCGGGCGTGACAGCGGTTACGGCTGGGACGCTTCGGGCGCGCAGCCGGGCACCGGAGGCCAGGCCCCCACCCCGCGCCCCCGCGCCAGCGGCCGCGCCTCGGGTTCGGCCTCGGTCGGCCGCGCCTCCGGCTCCGCCTCCGTGGGCGGCGCCACCGGCAGCGCCTCGGTCACCGGACGCACCGGGCGAGCCTCGGTCGGGTCTGCCTCCGTCGGTTCCGCATCGGTCGGCGCCCCTCCCCCTCCCCGCGACCCCGGGGACGGCACCCTCCAATTCAACATGGGCAAGCTCCCCGAGGGCGGCGACGACTTCTTCTCCGGCTCCGAGAACACCGGGCGCGCCTCCGTGACCGGCCGCCGGGCCGCTATCGCGTCCGAAGACGAACTCGCCCCCGGCGGCAAGAAAAAGAAGAAACGCATGCGCCGCAAGGTGCTCGCCAGCCTCATCGCCATGGGCGTGGTCATGGTCGCCGCGGTCACCGTCGTCGGCGCCTACTTCTTCCAGGAGATCGACGGTATCGAAAGCGTCCGCCGCCTGGGCGAGTCGAGCACCTTCTACTACGCCGACGGCGAGACCGAGGCCGGCGGCTACGGCCAGAACCTCCACTTGGAGGCCAAGTCCGACGAGATCCCCGCAAGCATCAAAGAGGCCCTGGTCGCGCTGGAGGACCGCAAGTTCTACGAGCACTCCGGGGTCGACTACATGGGCACCATGCGCGCCGTGCTCAACAACGTCACCGGCGGCGACACCCAGGGCGCCTCGACCATCACCCAGCAGTACGCCGGCATGGTCCTCGACGCCCGCGACGAGATCTCCTACGACCGCAAGGCCCGGGAAGCGGCCATGGCCATGCAGATCGAGTCGGAGTACGAAAAAGACGAGATCATCACCTCCTACCTCAACCTGGCGTTCTTCGGGCGCGGCGCCTACGGCATCGCCTCGGCCGCCGAGGTCTACTTCAACAAGGAACTGAAGGAGCTGGACTACGCCCAGTCGGCCTTCCTCGTCATGCAGGTGAAGTCCCCCAACGGGACCTACGACGAGTGGAACGAGGACTACTACGACGAGGGCGCCACCTCCGACCGCTGGAACCACGCGATGGACGCGCTGGTCGAAGAGGGCTACATCTCCCAGGGCGACCGCGACAAGGCCGAGCAGCCCGTGCCCGAGGAGAAGTACGAATCCCGCGGCTCCTGGGGCGGCGACACCAACATGGGCTTCATCGTCAACGAGCAAGACGGCTACGTCTTCGACGAGCTCTACGAGCACTACGGGCTCACCCAAGAAGACCTGTTCGGCGGCGTCGATGAGAACGGCAAGGTCATCAAGCCCGGCGGCTTCCAGGTCACGCTGACGGTCGACAAGGCAGTCCAGGACTCGCTGGCGAACACCGGATCGCGCGGTGAGATCAGGGTCAAGACCAACGAGGACGGCGAATACCTCGATGAGAACGACGAGGTCGTCGACGACATCGACCAGGCCGCGAAGGACACGACCGACGAAGGCTACGCACAGTTCGTCAACGACAACGAAGACGCCGCCCTGGAGAAGTATCCGGAGTACATGACCACCGCGATGGTCGCCACCGACCCGGCCACCGGCAACGTGCTCGGCTACTACGGCGGCGACGACGGCTTCGGCGTCGACAAGGCCGGTGCCGAATCGCCACACCCCCCGTCCTCGACGTTCAAGATGATCACCGCTGCCACCGCCATCGAAGGCGACCACTCGATCGACTCGTGGTGGGACTCCAGCTCCCCCCGGCCCTTCGACTCCCTCACCCTTGAGGAGCAGGAGGAATGCATCGGCTCGGGCACCTACCCCGACTGCACCCTCCTCAACGGCGGCCACCCTGGGAAGTCGCAGATGACGCTGACCGACGCGGTCCGCAACTCGCGCAACACCCCGATGTACGCCATCGCGGAGGACCAGGGCGCCAACACCATCCTCGACTACGCGGACAAGATGGGCCTGGAGACCATGAACCAGTCCCGCCAGGTCGACGACGCCGACGGCAAGACCCACGATGTGTCGGTCAACTACCAGCTCAACGGCGACGGCACCTACACCGTCCTGGGCAAGGCCATCGACGCCGAGGGCAACCCGATCGTGGGCGCGGACAACAACTGGGACACCTACGCGCTCCTGGAAGTCGACGACGAATGCAACCCGACCGTCGTGGACGCCGACGAGCAGGCGATGGCCGCCGACGAGGACGGCGAGGCCAACACCTGCGAGATCGGCGGAAAGAGCGAGACCGACCCGTTCTACAACCACATCGCCTTCGGACAGTACCCGACCAGCGTCCGCGACATGTCGTCCATCTACGCGACCATCGCCAACGACGGGGTCTACAACGAGAGCCGCTTCGTCGCCAAGGTCGTCAAGAACGACGGCACCGAATTGAATCCCACCGTCCCCTACGAGTCGGGCAAGGCCTTCGACGCCGGGGTCGCCCGCGACCTCCAGTACGTCGGCTCCGAGATCAAGGGCGAGTCGACCTCCGGCGAGGACCTAGGCCGTGACTACTTCGGCAAGACCGGTACCTGGGAGGCCAGCGGCGAGGACGAGAACGGCGAGAAATACGACGACGGCTACAACGCCCATGCCTGGTATGTGGGGGCGATCAAGCAGCTGTCCATCGCCGCCTGGGTCGGCAACATCACCTCTGAGTCCGACCCGATCGCCGACGAGGACGGCAACAAGCTCAACGTGTTCGGTTCCAACACCGCCTATCCGGTCTGGTTCGACGCCATGACCAAGATCCTCGACAAGAAAGAGGGCGACGACACCTGGGACGAGGTGAAGTGGGAGGAACCGGAGAAGGTGGGCTCCGCCGACACCGACGACATCGTCCGGGACGACGGCACGATCGACCCGAACCTGCAGTACTGCCAGCAGCACGGCGACGATGAGCGCTGCGGCGACGGTAAGGACGAGGACGAGGACCTGCCCGACGACGAATGCGAGGACGAGGACTCGAACTCGCCGGACTGCCAGGAGACGACGCCGACCGAGGATCCGACGACCGACCCGACCGAGGGCCCGACGGGCGAATGCTCCGACTGGGACCCGCTCTGCGAGGAGCCGACGGACGAGCCGACCGATGACGGCGGTGGAGGCGGCGAGGAGTCCATGGAGCCCGAGGAGCCGGCGAACCCCGGCGGAGAGTAAGGCCGGGCGAGGCTCGGCCGAGATGACACGGACGACGGCATGGGACAGAATGTGTCCCATGCCGTTGTCGCGTCCCACCGCCGAGATCGCCGCCCCCACCCGAACCGACGCCCTCGCGCGCTTCGCGTCCGGGTTCATCGGAGGGCCCCTGGGCGACCACGCCACGGACCCGCCCCAGCGCCGCTTCTGGACCCCGCTGCGCATCATGCTCTTCACCGGACTGGTCGCCTTCGCGATCTCCTGGCTACAGAAGTACCCGTGCGCCGCCGGGGGCTGGCTGGACTGGAACCAGTACACGCAGGCCTGCTACACCGACATCCGGGCGCTGTGGGGCGCCGAGAAACTCGACCTCGGCGCGGTCCCCTACCGCGACCACCCCGTCGAGTACCCGGTGCTGACCGGTTGGTTCATGGGAATTCTGGGGCAGATCGCCTTCCGCATCGGCAATATCGCCGGAGTCGACGGCGGCCCGATCTTCTACCACCTCAACGCGATCGTGCTCATCGCCTGCGGCACCGCCGCCATCGCGGTCACGTACCTGATCCGCAGGGACAACCGCCGCACCGACCTCCACGGCACCGAAGCCGAAGCGTCGCAGGTGTTCTCACGGCCGTCACGGCCATGGGACGCGATGATGCTGGCGGCCGCGCCGATCATCCTCGTGACCGCCACCGTCAACTGGGACCTGTTCGCCGTCGCGCTCGCCATGCCGTTCTTCCTGTACTGGCAGCGGGACCGGCCCGTCGTCGCCGGCCTCTTCCTGGGCCTGGCGGTGGCCGCGAAGTTCTACGCGCTCTTGTTCATCGGCCCGCTGCTCATCCTCGCCCTGCGTCGGCGCCGCCTGACGCCGGCCTTGCAGGCCACCGCGACCGCGGCGCTCACCTGGGCGGTCATCAACGCGCCCGTCGCGGCGCTGTGGCCGGAGTCGTGGCTGCGGTTCTTCGAGCTCAACTCCGAGCGCCCCGTCGACTGGGGCACCGGCTGGTACGTGCTGCGCGGCATCACCGGCTGGGAGCAGCTGTGGGACGCCGAATACGTCAACGACCGGTACCTGCTGCTGTTCGCCCTGTCGTGCATCGGCATCGCCGCCCTCGGCTACTTCGCCGGGCGCAGCCGCGGGGCCGAATCGCTCACCGGCGCAGTGAAAAAGGTCTGGCCCGACACGGTGCCGCGCCTGGCGCAGCTGTGCTTCCTCGTCGTCGCCGCATTCCTGCTGTTCGGCAAAGTCTGGTCGCAGCAGTACGTGCTGTGGCTGCTGCCGCTGGTCGTCCTGGCCCGCCCCCAGTGGGGAATGTTCCTGGTGTGGCAGGTCGCCGAACTGTGCTACTTCGCCGCGTTCTACGGCAAGATGCTCCAGGTCTCGGCCGAGGACGGGCGCGGCATCCCCGAGTGGATGTTCCTGGCCGCCGCTTCGTTCCGGTGGCTCGCGGTCGCCACCATGTGCGCCTTCGTGGTGCGGGAGATCCTCAGTCCGCGTCTGGACGCGGTCCGATCCCTTCGGACCGGGCCCACTCCAGCAACGCCTCCTCAGCCTGATCGCGAGGAACCGGACCCCGCTCCAGTCGCAGCTCCTTGAGAAACTGCCAGGCCCGGCCCACCTGCGGGCCGGGCTCCAGGCCGAGCAGCTCCATGATCGCGTTGCCGTCCAGGTCGGGCCGGACGGCCCGCAGGTCCTCGTCGGCGCGGATGCGCGCGATGCGGTCCTCGAACGCGTCGTAGTCGCGGCGAAGCCTTTCGGCCTTGCGCTTATTGCGGGTGGTGCAGTCGGAGCGGACCAGTTTATTGAGCCGCTCCAGCTGGTCGCCGGCGTCGGTGACGTAGCGCCGCACCGCCGAATCGGTCCACCCGGCATCCCCGTAGCCGTAGAAGCGCAGATGCAGGCTGATGAGCAGCGAGACGGCCTGGACGTCGGACTTGGGGAATTTGAGCGCCCGCATCCGCCCCCGCGCCAACCGCGCCCCGACGACGTCGTGGTGGTGGAACGTGACGTTGCCGGTCTCGGTGACGCCCTTCGTCTCCGGCTTGCCGATGTCGTGCAGCAGCGCCGCCAGACGCAGGATCAGGTCCGGACCGTCGTCCTCGGAGTCGATCGCATTGCGCAGCACCTGAAGCGAATGCTCGTAGACGTCCTTGTGCTGGGCGTGCTCGTCGATCTCCATGCGCAGCGCCCCCACCTCCGGCAGGAACTCCTCCGCCAAGCCGGTGTCGACCAGGACCCGCAGGCCCAGGGCCGGATCGGGCGCGAGCAGGAGCTTGACCAGCTCCTCCCGGATCCGCTCGGCGGTGATGCGAGACAGCTCGGCGGACATGTCCCGCATGGCCGCAAGGGTTTCCGGATCGATCGCGAAGTCGAGCTGGGCGGCGAAACGGGCCGCGCGCAGCATCCGCAGCGGGTCGTCCGCGAACGAGGACTGCGGCGAGGCGGGGGTGCGAATGGTGCGGCGGGTCAGGTCGCCGATCCCGCCGAACGGGTCGGTGAAGACGTGGCCGGGAACCGACACGGCCATCGCATTGATCGTGAAGTCGCGCCGCTCCAGGTCATCGGTAAGATTGTCGCCGTAGCGGACGATCGGATTGCGGCTGACGCGGTCGTAGGCGTCGGCGCGGAACGTCGTCACCTCGACCTGGTGGCCCCGGAACATCCCCGCGATCGTCCCGAACTCGGCCCCAGTCGTCCACACGACCGTGCACGCGCCTCTCAGTAGCCGCTCGGTGTCCTCCGGGCGAGCGTCCGTGGTGAAGTCCAGGTCGCTGGTCTCCCTGCGCAGGACGGCATCCCGCACCGAACCGCCCACCAGATGCAACTCGAAACCCGCCTCCGAGAAGAGACGACCCAAGTCGTCGGCTACGGACGGGACTGTGATTTGGTTACCGCTACTGTTGTCAGACATCGCCGGGCAAGTTTAGCGGAGTAACCACGAATGTCCGAAAGTAGCGCGCGACCGAGCAACGGCTCGGCGGCACCTCCGCCACCGGGGCCCGGGCCCTCCAGACAGGGCAAGAGCGTCGTCAGTTCCAGCCTCCTCATGGGCGCCGGATCCCTCGTCAGCCGCGTCACCGGATTCGGCCGCACCGTCGTCATCTCCGCCGCCATCGGCGCCGGCCTCCTCGGCAACTCCTACACCACCGCGCAGTACTTCCCGCAGATGATCTACGAGCTCGTCCTCGGCGGCGTGTTCGCCTCGATCATCCTGCCGCTGTTCGTCAAGGCCCACAAGAACGACCCCGACGGCGGCGACGCCTTCGCGCACCGCCTGCTCACCCTCGCCGCGCTCGTCCTCGGCGCCGCCGCGCTCGTCGTCACCCTCGCCGCCCCGCTCATCGCCGTCGGCATGTCCGAGCCCGTGCAGGTGGACCTGGTCACGAAGCTGTCCTACCTCATGCTGCCCGCGCTGGTCTTTTACGGACTGTTCGCGATCCTCTCGGGCGTGCTGAACTCCCGCGAGCGCTTCGGCGCCCCCATGTGGGTGCCCATCATCAACAACCTCGTGGTCATCACCGTCGGCACCGTCTTCTACTTCGTGTTCACCCGCGACGCGGTCCCCGACGCCAACGGCGAGGTCTTCAACTCCGCGAGCGACGTCACCACCGGGATGCTCCTGCTGCTCGGCGGCGGCACCACCGCCGGCGTCGTCATCCAGGTCCTGTGCCTGACCCCCGCGCTGCGCCGGGCCGGATTCCGCTGGCGCCCGCGCTTCGACTTCTCGGCCCTGCCGCTCCGCACCATCCGCAACCTGGCCGCCTGGACCCTGCTGTTCGTGGCCGCCAACCAGATCGCGGTCATGGCCGCCATCAAGATCGCCAACGCCGCCAGCGACCCCGAACGGACGGCCGACCTGGGCGTGTTCGTGCCGGGCGCGACCGTCTACAACAACTCCTACCTGATGATGATGATGGCCCACGGCATCGTCGCCGTCTCCGTCATCACCGCGCTCATGCCGCGCATGACCCGCGCCGCCGACGACAAGCGCTGGCCCGAACTGGCCGAGCACCTCTCCGGCGGCATCCGCATGGCGTCGTTCCTGCTGGTGCCCATCGGGGCCGCGTTCGTCGCCCTGCACGAGCCGATCGGCCTGGCCATCTTCCAGTGGGGCGTCTACACGCCGCAGCAGGCCCTCGCGACCGGTCAGGCGCTCGCCGTCGTCGGCGTGATCCTGCTGCCGTTCTCGATCTCGCAGCTCCAGATCTACGCGTTCTACGCCCAGACCGACACCCGCGCAGTCGCCATCTTCAACCTGCCGGTCATCGCGATCCGCATCGGCGGCTACCTGCTGGCGTTCGCGCTGCTTCCGGCCCAGTGGGTCATCGTCGGACTCCTCGCCTCCAACGGCGTCTCCTACCTGGTCAGCCTGCTGCTGTCGATGTCGCTGCTGCGCAAGCGCGTCGGCCTGCTGGGGATGCGAAAAGTCGCAATGGGACTGATTCGCACCGTTCTAGCCGCAACCATTGCCGGCCTGAGCGCGTGGGGACTGTGGATGCTGTGGCCGGCGGACCTCGCCGACGGCGGCACCTCGGACAAGCTCGGGCAGCTCTTGGCATCGTTCGCGCTGGGCACGGTCCTGCTCGGCGTCTACATCGCCGTGTGCCTGGTATTGCGCGTCACTGAGATGACGTCGCTCCAGACAACGGTGCGCGCAAAACTGCGACGATGAGGCAAGTACCATCCATACGTGTGCCCGGCCCCCGGCTGGCACGACCCCCGCAGGGTCGCATTTAGAGGGGAGGACCCCGCATCATGAGTACCGTCGAAGTTCCCTCCGTGGGCGACCTGCTCGCGGAGCGGTACCGACTGGAAGAGCACGTCGGAGGCACCGGCGGCCACCGCCAGCTGTGGCGCGGCGTCGATGTCCTCCTGCACCGCAGCGTCGCCGTGGTGCTGAGCTCTCCCGGCGGCGAATCCGCCTCCCCCACCATGACAGCCGCCGTCGCGGCCTCGCGCACGCACGTCGACTCGATGGTCGACGTGTACGACGCGGTCGACGAGGGCCGCTTCGCCTATGTCGTGCGCGAATGGGTCAACGGCTCCTCCCTGCGCGGCGTGTTGGCGCAGCAGGCGCTGGCGCCGAGCCACGCGATCGAACTGGTCGCCTCCGTCGCCGACGCGGTCGCCGCCCTCCACGAAGGCGGCGTCACCCACGGCAACCTGCAACCCGGCTCGATCCTGTTGTCCGAGGACGACCGGGTCATGGTCACCGAGCCGCGCAACGAGCCCGGACACACGCCGGTCGGCGACGTCCGAGCGCTCGGCGCGACCCTCTACGCCTGCCTGACCGGAGCCTGGCCGCGCGTCGTGCCCGCCGAGAACACCGGCCTGGCCGACGCCCGGGTGGACGACTGGGGCCGCGTCATCGACGCCGCCACGATCGAACCCGCCGTCCCGGCCTCGCTCTCCCGCCTCACGGCCGACCTGCTCGACACCGCCGAGGCCCCGCCTTCGGCCGCCGAGCTCGCCGTCGAATTGCGCCGGCTCGCCGAGACCGGCGGCGCCGGACCGCTCGAAGCCATGGGCACCGGGGCGCCGGCCCGCGCCGAGGCCCCGCCCGCGGGCATGAAGCGCCTCGCGCTCATCGCCGCGATCGTCGCCGCGGTCGTGTTCCTCGGCGTCGTCACGTCGACGCTCGTGTGGGGCGGCGGCGACGACCCGGCGTCGGGGGACGACAACCTGGGCCTGACCGACACCGCCGACACCGGCGAGGACGATGACGGGGGCGAGACCGAAACGGACGCTGCCGGGCCCACCGAGGCCGAACTGTCGCCCGAGGACATTCGCGTCGTCGACCCGCCCCCGGGCAGCCGCACCGAGCTCGAGGGCACCGAGCAGGTCATCGACGACAACGCCGCCACCGGCTGGTCCACCGACACCTACAACTCCCCGGAGTTCGGCAATCTCAAGCCCGGCATGGGCATCCTCGTGGACCTGGGCGAGGAGGTCGAGGTCGCCTCGGTCCGCATCCAGATGACCAGCGCCGGCGCCACCGTCGGGCTGCTCTCCGGATCCGAGGACCCCGGCAACGACTCCGACGGCGATGGAACGATCGCCGAGGACTGGTCGGTCATGGCCGAACCGGTCGAGGACGCCGACACCAACGTCGAGCTGCAAGGCGGCGAGGAGGCCACCCGGTACCTGGTGATCTGGGTGACGAAACTGCCGACCTCGCAGGGCGGCTACAAGCTCACCGTCTCAGACATCAACGTGTTCGTCCGGTAGGCCGGCCCCCATGCCCGCCCCGCGCCAGCCCGAACGCGGACCCGCCCGCCCGTCGGACCGCCACCACCCGAACCGGAGTGAACGCGGACCCTCGTCCGAAGGCAACGCCCGCGAAGGCGACTTCGGCACCGACGAAGTCGCCGACGCCGACCTGCTCGCCCGCCACGTCGCCGGCGACCGGGACGCCTTCGGGGAGCTGTTCCGCAGGCACCGCGGCCGGCTCTGGGCCGTCGCCGTCCGCACCCTCGCCAATCCCGAGGACGCCGCCGAGGCCCTCCAGGACGCCATGATCAAGGCCTACCAGGCCGCCGGCTCCTTCCGCGGCACCTCCGCCGTCACCACCTGGCTGCACCGCATCGTCGTCAACGCCTGCCTCGACCGGCTCCGCTCCGCCGCCCGCCGGCCCACCGTCCCGCTCGCCGACGACCTGCTACCCGCCTCCGGCGGGACCGGCCCAGAGACTGGTCCAGAAAACGTCACCCTGCGGCTGAGCGTCCACCGCGCCCTCGCGCAGCTGCCCTTCGAGCAGCGGGCCGTCCTGGTCTACATCGACATGCTCGGCTACCCCGTGGACGAGGTCGCCGCGATCCTGAAGGTCCGGCCCGGCACCGTCAAGTCCCGGGCCTCCCGCGCCCGCAAGCGCATCGCCGCCGATCTGCCCGAATTCGACCCGGCCGGACCAGCCGAAGCCCGGCCCGAGCCGGGCGGTGGGAACCCGCAGCCACGGCACGGCGTCGAACCAGGAGCAACCCGCCAGGCCGGACCCGCATGGAAGGAGGAAGGCCGACGATGAGCCAGCAGCACGACCGGACCCGCGTCACCGAGACGCTGCGCGCCGCCTCCGGCGAATACGACGACCTCCCCGCGGATGTCCAGGCCCGGCTCGACCGCGTCCTCCACCAGCTGCCCGCCGCCGACACCCTCCACCACGGCGAGCGGGACGGCCTCCTCGCCACCTGGGCCGAACGCCTGCGCCCCAAGCGGGTCCGCTACGCCCTCATCAGCGCCACCGCCGCCATCCTGCTGACCGTCGGCGGCGTCGGCGTCGCCCTCCAGGTCGTGAACGACGCCCCCTCGAGCGACGCCGGAGCCACCGCCGACCTCAGCGACGACACCCTCGCCGACGAATCCGAACGCTCCGAGCCCGGAGCCGAGGCTGAAGACGAGGTCGAGGAGTCCGCCGAGGTCGAGACCTTCGCCACCGGCACCGACTACACCGGCGACGGCGACCTCTTGGACGCGCTCCGCGGTCTCGGCTCGCAGAGCACCACGAGCACCACCGGCGCCGTCCCCGAGGAACTGGCGCCGCTGGCCGAAGGCGGCGACTTCTGGCAGGCCTGCCAGGACGCCCTCGCCGGGCGCTACGACGGGCTCCTCGTCGCGGTCGACTTCGCCCGCTTCGAGTCCGAACCCGCCGTGGTGGCGCTGCTCGTCGCCGACTCCGGCGAGATCGCCGTGGCCGTCGGCCCCGCCTGCGCCGACGGCACCATCGACGAGCTCGACCGCGAAGCCTGATTCGGCGGCTATGTGCCCTTCAGTGCGTGAGGTTGCACACAAAAGGGGTTTTCGCCTGTCACAAGCCCGCCACAGGCGCGAACCACGGAATTTCCGGTCCTTAGGATGGCGTTGAAGCAGTCAGCCTCCCGACCCCGCCCCAGCGGGGCGGCTTGGGGGCAGCCGAAACCACGCTGAGGAGCAGTAATCCGGTGAGCGAGATCCGCGACGTCATCATCATCGGCTCGGGCCCTGCCGGCTACACCGCCGCGCTGTACACCGCCCGCGCCAATATGCGCCCGCTCGTCTTCGAGGGCTCCCAGTTCGGCGGCGCCCTCATGCAGACGACCGAGGTCGAGAACTACCCCGGCTTCCCCGACGGCATCATGGGCCCCGACCTGATGGACTCCTGGCGCAAACAGGCCGAGCGCTTCGGCGCCGAGCTCGTCCCCGAGGACGCCACCAAGGTCGACCTGACCGGTGAGATCAAGAAGGTCTGGGTCGAAGAGACCGAGTACCAGGCCAAGTCCGTCATCCTCGCGACCGGCTCCGCCTACCGGCACCTGCACGTGCCCGGCGAGGACGAGCTCATGGGACGCGGCGTCTCCGCCTGCGCCACCTGCGACGGGTTCTTCTTCCGCGAGCAGCACATCGCCGTCGTCGGCGGCGGCGACTCGGCCATGGAGGAAGCGACGTTCCTGACGAAGTTCGCCTCCAAGGTGTCGATCCTGCACCGCCGCGACGCCTTCCGCGCCTCCCCGATCATGGCCGAGCGCGCCCTGGCCAACCCGAAGATCGAGGTCGAGTGGAACACCACGGTCGAGCAGATCAACGGCGAGAACGGCAAGGTCGCGGGCATCGACGTGGTCGACACCGTTACCGGTGAGAAGCGCTCGCTGCCGGTTACCGGCGTGTTCATCGCGATCGGCCACGACCCGCGCTCGGAGCTGTTCAAGGGCCAGGTCGAACTCGACGACGCCGGCTACGTCAAGGTCGCCGCGCCGACCACCCGTACGAACCTCGAAGGGGTCTTCGCCGCGGGCGACCTCGTCGACCACACCTACCAGCAGGCGGTCACGGCCGCCGGCACCGGCTGCGCCGCAGCGCTCGACGCCGAGCGCTTCGTTTCCAGCCTGGGCGACTAGGGGGTGTTCAATGACCCCCGGCGAGTCGGTATCCGAGTCCATTTGTTCGCTCGCAAGGCGGAAGGCCCTCCAGATCCCGGTGTTGGATCTGGAGGGCCGACAACGAAGCGAGCGGGCAAATGGGCCGGATAACGGCCGTCAGGGGTCATTGAACACCCCCTGGATCGCCCCTCGGTCAAACAGCGATACATAGGAGGATGCCAATGGCCATCAAAGCAGTCACCGACACCGACTTTCAGGCCGAGGTGCTGGACAACGAGAAGCCGGTCCTGGTCGACTTCTGGGCCACCTGGTGCGGCCCGTGCAAGAAGGTCTCCCCGGTGCTCGAAGAACTCTCGGGCGAACTCGGCGACATCGAGTTCCGCAAGATCGACACCGACGCGAACCCGGAGATCACCCGCCAGTTCCAGGTGATGAGCGTGCCGACCATGATCCTGTTCAAGGGCGGCCAGCCCGCCGACCAGATGATCGGTGCCCACCCCAAGGCGGCCATCCGCAAGTTCCTGACCAAATAACAGGTCGCAAAGCGAGTGGGGCGCAGCCGTTCGGCTGCGCCCTTCGCCGTCAGTCGCCGAGACCGTCGTAGCGGGGACGCCCGCCGGTCTTCTCCTCGAAGAACTGCTCCAGTTCGGAGTCGTCGAGTTTGAACCACTCCACGCTCTGCGGCAGCTCGAACGCCTCCGCGGCCTCAGCGTTCCGGTCGAGGGCCGACTTCAGCTCCAGGCGCAGGCGCGGATAGCGCGGGTCCGGGCGCACCGTCTTGAACCCCACCGAGCGGAAGAAGTCCGCCGGCACCAGGCACGCGTTCGACTCCCCGCGGGCATCGCCGAACGTCTCGATCGCGCAGATCCCCTTGCGCGCCACGTCGGCCGCCACCGTCTGCACCAACTGCCGCCCCAGCCCCGTCCCCGTGAAGGCGGGAGCCACGAACGCCGTCATGAGCAGCGCCGCGTCCGGCGACACCGGCCCGGAGGGAAACTCCACGGACCGGGGCACGAACTTCGGCGAAGCGTAGGTGATGAATCCGGCGACGCTGTCGCCCTCGAAGGCGATGCGGCCGCATCCGCCCCACTCCAGCAGGGTCTGCGACAGCCAGGCTTCCTTCTCCAGGCCCGGGTCGCCCACATCGCTGGCCGCCTCCCCGCAGATCGGCGAGAGCTCCCAGAACACGCACGTCCGGCACCGCCTCGGAAGGTCGTCCAAGGAGTCGAGGGTGAGGTTGACCATGCGCCGATGCACCCGATAAGCCTACGTCGGCTCACGGTCCACATGACGGAAAACACGCCCTGCTCGAACCAGGTGTGCTAGTAGAGTGGGTCGATCAGCGCCCGGTTCCCGTAGGGTGGACCGAGCGAGTGCTTCGGTGAACGAAACCGCAGCACACAAGCCCGCCAAGGCGAATAGGAACCTTGAAGGAGGTCTCCGCGTGTCCGGTACAACACTCGATGATTACACCGGTCGTTACGCATCCCGGGTGCACGGGATGGCACAGTCGGAGATCCGGGCACTCTTCTCGGTGGCATCGCGCCCCGAGGTCGTCTCGCTCGCGGGCGGCAATCCTTACACCGCCGCGCTCCCCATGGACGAGCTCGGCGAGATGTTCACGCGCCTCCTCCAGCAGGACGGTGCGGCCGCGCTCGGCTACTGCCCCGGCCAGGGCAGCACCGCCCTCCGCGAGGCCCTGTGCGGCGTCATGGACCTCTCCGGCGTCCGCGCCTCGGCCGACGACCTCGTCCTCACCAACGGCGCGCAGCAGGGACTCGACCTGCTCGCCCGCACCTTCCTCGACCCCGGCGACATCGTCCTGGCCGAGGGCCCGACCTATGTCGGCGCGCTCGGCGTCTTCCAGGCCGCGCAGGCCGACGTCCGGCACCTGCCGATGGACGACGACGGATTGATCCCCGCCGGCCTCGAAGAGTCCCTCGCCGGACTCAAAAAGGAAGGCCGCCAAGCGAAGTTCCTCTACACCGTGCCGACCTACCAGAACCCGGCCGGCGTCACCCTCTCCGAGGAGCGGCGCGAGGAGATCCTCGCGATCGCCGAACGCCACGGCCTCCTCATCATCGAGGACGACCCGTACTCGATGATCTCGTTCGAGGGTGCCCCGCCCGCGCCGCTGCGCGCCCGCGTCGAACGCGGCGTCATCTACCTCGGCACCGTTTCCAAGATCTTCGCCGCCGGGCTGCGGCTCGGCTGGGTCCTCGCCCCGCCGGCGGTGCGCGACAAGCTGCTGTTGGCCGTCGAGGCGGCCATCCTGTGCCCGTCCGCGCTCATTCAGGAGGCCGCGCTGCGTTTCTTCACCGAGATGGAGTGGCGCCAGCAGGTGAAGGTCTTCGCGACGCTCTACCGCGACCGGCGCGACGCGCTGCTGGCCGCGCTCACCGACTACATGCCGGGCAGCATGAGCTGGACGAAACCCGGCGGCGGCCTGTTCGTGTGGGCGACCCTCCCCGACGGGCTCGACTCGAAGGCGATGCTGCCGCGCGCCCTGCAGGAACGCGTCGCCTACGTCCCGGGCACCGGCTTCTACGCGGACGGCAACGGCCGCAGCCAGATGCGTCTGAACTTCTCCACCCAGTCGTCGGAGTCCATCCGCGAGGGTGTCCGCCGCCTCGCCGGCGTGGTCGCGGGCGACATCGAACTGCGCGACACGTTCGCGGGAGGCAGCGCATGAGCAATGCATCCGCACCGCGCTCGGACCGGCGGGTCCTGATCCTCGCCGGCGGCATGTCGTACGAGCACGAGGTCTCGCTCAAGTCCGGCCGCCGGGCCGCCGCCGCGCTGGCTCGCCGGGGCATCGAATGCGAGATCCGCGACCCCGACAGCGAGCTGCTGCCGGCGTTGCAGGAGTTCCCGCCGGACGTGGTCCTGCCGCTCGTGCACGGCGCGCCCGGCGAGGACGGTTCGCTGCGGGGCCTGCTGGAGTTGACCGACATTCCGTTCGTGGGCACCGGCGCCGTGGGCGCTCGTCGCGCCTGGAACAAGTCGACCGCGAAGGACCTGCTGCGCACCGCGGGCATCCCGACGCCCGACTGGGTGACGATGCCCCGTCAGGCGTTCTCGGACTTCGGCGCGCACAAGCTGCTCGACCGGATCTCGACCCGCATGGGCCTGCCCCTGGTCGTCAAGCCCAACTCCGGCGGATCCGGGCTGGGGGTGCACGCCGTGCGCAAGGAGGACGACTTCCCGTCGGCGATGATGGGCTGCTTCTCCTACAGCGACGAGGCGCTCATCGAATCGTTCGTGGACGGCCGCGACATCGCCGTGGGCGTCATCGACCTCGGCGACGGACCGGTGGCGCTGCCGCCGGTGGAGATCGCGCCGCTGCAGGGCGACTACGACTACGCGGCCCGGTACAACCCCGGGGCTACCCGCTGGACGGTCCCAGCCGCGCTCGAGGCGGGCACGGCCGAGCGGATCGCCGAGATCGCGGTGGCGGTGCACGAGACGCTCGGGCTGCGGGACTTCTCGCGGGTCGACGTGATGGTCGACGACGCCGGCGACATCCAGGTCCTGGAGGCGAGCGTCGCCCCGGGTACGACCGAGACTTCGCTGCTGCCCATGGCGATCGAGGCCGCCGGCCTCGACTTCGGCGAGGCCCTGGCGACGATGGTGCGACTGGCCCTCGCCCGAGGTTGACCCGCCCGCGGGCGAACCACTGACGACGAAATCCGGGTGGATGTTTCACGTGAAACATCCACCCGGATTCTTGCTGTACGGAGCTCATCCACCGAGAGGGATTTTCATGCCGCTAAACATGAAAGCGGAATTATCATGATAAATACCCCCTAAGGGACCCCTGGAGTCAAGTGTAGGGAGGGGGTGTGACAGAACATCGTTTCCGCAGGTCACAAGGCTTACTTTCGGGTGCTGAACCACGGTCTTCGGGATTCGGGACTCGGTTTTCAGAACTCAGTCGTCGGCGAGCCAGGCGGCTATGTACTCGAGATTCATCTGCCACTCGTGCTCCTCGACCGGCGGCAGGATCTCGTCCCACATCGTCATGAACGGTCCTCGCAGCTGGAGGTAGCCGTGGGGCCGGGCCAGGAACCACTGCTGGAGGTGGGCGGTCCCATCTCCCCAGCGATTGACGTGGACCTGCGCGACGGTTTCGAGCGAGCGGATCGCCCGTTCCAGGCGCACGGTGAGCACCCCGAGCTCGGCGGCGTGCATCGTGGAGAGGTCCCCGAGGTCCAGGTGCGCGCGCGGTTCGAGGATCACCACCACGGGCAGTCCGGTCGGCGCGGGCGGGCTCTTCAGGCGCCACCGCTCGTCGGTCCACAGATAGGCCGTGTCGGGCGTATGGCAGGCCGAGCACTGCTCCTGACGGTCGCCTCGGCGCGGCGGCTCGGCGGCCACAGGTGCTTGGAGTTGCTTGAGCCGGAGGTCGCCCTCGAACGGGAAGGCGGGCCACTCCACGAACGGCGGCAACCCGGGACGGGCGCCTCCGCGTTGGTTCGGCGGAGTTCGGCTCTGGTTGGCTTGGTTGGGCGTTGGACTTTGGCCGGGGGTACTCGCTGATGCCACCCCCGAAAAATACCCCATGGACGCGAGTCTGGAAACCACCGGAATCCACCTCTTGGAGTAATTCACCCCATCCCCCGCCTCCAGCGGTCCGTATATCCCATGAATCGGGCAAATCTCGGGCAGACACAGGCTTTCGCGCCGGATAGTGACGTGCGCCCATATGGCGGGAAGGGACTGTCGCGGGGTAGGGGGCTTAGGGCAAGCTGGTAGGCGTGCAAGCAACAGTGACTGATAGTTCCACGCCGGAGGCGTCGCCCGTTCAGGGCGACGACCTCGCTGTTCTGGTGGATCCGCCGGTCACCGCCGCGCTCGTCGATGAACTCAGCCACCTCTGGGTACGGGTCACGAACGCCGGCGGTTCCGTCGGGTTCGTTCCGCCGGTGAACATTGAAGAGGTCCGCCCTCACACCGTTTCCATTCTCGCGCGAGTGATCGACCAGACTGACACGCTGGTCGCTCTTAAGGAAGGAGCCGCCATTGTCGCTTGGTGTGTCCTCACATCAAACGACAGCCCGCCGCGGCAGGGATGGCGGACCATCCGCCACGTTCAGGTCGATCCGGAGCGTCAGGGCAGCGGCCTCGGCGGCAAGCTCCTGGCTGCGGTCGACCGTGTGGCATGCGAAGAATTGAAGCTCGAAGCGCTGACCCTCAAGGTTCGCTCGGGTACCGGAGCCGACGCCTTCTACCGGCGCCACGGCTTCAGCGAGGTCGGCCGCCTCCCGCGCGCGGTGCGCGTGGCCGACGATGACTACCGCGACGACATCATCATGTGGCGCGAACTCTCCTAAGCCAGACCTGAACCATCTGGCCACAGGGGACCCGCAGCGGCGGGACCGGGCGGCGATGCCGCTCTCAAGATTCGACTGACAAAGCAGCGGGGCGATGTTTCACGTGAAACATCGCCCCGCTGCTTTGTCGTGTCTGAGTACCGAGCTGACCGGCTATTCGACGCCGATCTGCTCGACGATGCGATCCAGGTCCGACAGCGAGCCGAACTCGATGACGATCTTGCCCTTCTTACGACCCCAGGTGACACCGACCTTGGTCTCGAAGTGGTCGGAGAGCCGGTCCTTCAGCTCCTCCAGACCGGGGGCCTTGATGCGGTCCTTCGCGGGCCGCGGGGAGCCGACGGGCGGCTCGTCCAGTTCCGGCTTCTCCTCCAGGCGGCAGGCCGTCACCAGTTCCTCGGTGCTTCGCACCGACAGGCCCTCGCTGATGATCCGTTCGGCGATGTGCTCCTGGGTGTCGCCGCTGTCGAGACCGAGCAGCGCCCGCGCGTGGCCCGCGGTGAGGACTCCGGCCGCCACCTTCGACTGCACCTGGGCAGGCAGGCTCAGCAGCCGGATCATATTGGAGATCTGCGGGCGACTGCGGCCGATCCGCTTCGCCAGCACGTCCTGCGTCACGTTGAACTCTTCGAGCAGTTGCTGATAGGCCGCGCCCTCTTCGAGCGGGTTCAGCTGGACGCGGTGAATGTTCTCCAGCAGCGCCTCGCGCAGCAGCTCGTCGTCGGCGGTGCGCCGGATGATTGCCGGGACCGTCTCCCAGCCGAGCGCGGTGGCGGCCCGCAGACGACGCTCGCCCATGACGAGTTCGAACTTGGCGCCGTCGTGCGCCCCTTCCCCCTCGGCCCGCTCGCGGACCGCGATCGGCTGGAGCAGGCCGACTTCCGACAGCGAAGTCTGGAGTTCGGCCAGGTGCTCCTCGTCGAAGATCTGGCGCGGCTGCTTCGGGTTCGTGCCGATGTCCGCGATCGGGATGAGCCGGAAACTGGCACCGGGAACGGGAACGAGACCCCCGTCGTCGGCCGATGTTTCACGTGAAACATCGGCCGTGGGCTTCTCCTCCTCCACCACCGCCGCGCGCGATGTTTCACGTGAAACATTGCGCTCGACATTGCGCTCGACCAGGGCCGCCTTCCGGGGAGCGGGCGTCGCCTGGGGGACCGCCTCTTCTTCTTCAGCTTCGTTGGTCGTGCTCTCGGCCAGGCCGGTGGGGATGAGTGCCCCGAGCCCGCGACCGAGTCCTCCGCGTTTCGCCGCCGCCATCGACTAGTTCCCGCCCTTATTGGTCTGCTGCCGCCGGCTCAGTTTCGCGCCGCGTCGGGCGATCTCCTCGGCCGCTTCGAAGTAGCTTGTCGCTCCTCGCGAGCCTGGGTCGTACGTCATGATCGACTGGCCGTAGCCGGGCGCCTCGGAGAGTCGGACGCTGCGCGGCACCACCGAGTCGAGCACGAGCTCGCTGAAGTGTCCGCGCACCTCCTGCTCGACCTGGTCGGCGAGCTTGGTTCGCTTGTCGTACATCGTCAGCAGGATGGTCGAGACCCGAAGGCGCGAGTTCAGATGCGCCTTCACCAGTTCGATATTGCGCAGCAGCTGCCCCAGACCCTCCAGTGCGTAGTACTCGCACTGGATCGGGACAAGCACCTCTGCGGCCGCAACGAGGGCATTGACGGTCAGCAGTCCGAGCGACGGCGGACAGTCGATGAGGACGTAGTCGAGTTCGCCGCTGAAGCCGTCGATCATCTTCTGGAGTCGGCCCTCGCGCGCGACCACATTGACGAGTTCGACCTCCGCGCCGGCGAGGTCAATGGTGGCCGGAATGCATTGGAGCGAGGGAATTCCCTCGACGCGCTGCGCGATCTGCTCTACCGGAATGCCGTCGACAAGCCCTTCGTAGACGCTCGGAGTACCGGCACCATGCTCGACGCCCAACCCGGTCGACGCGTTCCCCTGCGGGTCGAGGTCGATCACCATGACACGGTTCCCGTGCAGCGCCAAGGCGACCGCGAGGTTGACCACACTGGTGGTCTTACCGACGCCACCCTTCTGGTTCGCCACGGCGATCACCCGCCGCTTGGGCGGGCGCGGCATGGTGATGTTCCCGGACGGATTGAGGACGCGGACCGCGCGCTGGGCCTCGCGGGCCAGCGGGAGGTCGTCATCGAGCGGATCGTTCTGCTGGGGGATCTCCCCCGTCTGCTCCTCCACCGCCGTCCGCTGGTAGCCCTTCGGTTCGGCGGGAGCAGCGTCCTTGCCCGCGGCCGTGCTCTCCGGAGCCGTGTGGCGTCCGGACCTCCCTCGTTGCGATGTGGACTTGCGCATCCCGTCCCGTTCCCCGCCGTCACTCGACAGATCGTTCTCACTGCGGAAGTCCGGATCGGGATTCCCAGCAGCAGCGCCGGGGCCGTCACTGGTCTCCCTAGGAACCGATTCTGGCCCAACGGACCCGAACGTCCCAGCTGCGCCACCCGAGAGCGATGAACTTTCTCGGTATCTGCGCCGACGAGGAGCTGGTTCTTCCTCGCTCACCGCGGCATCAAGGACGTCCTTGATACGGCGCTCGGCCGGGATATCGCTGCCGAGGGAGCTTTGGTGCTCACGATCTTCGGGGGGAAGGGGGTCGCGCACATTCACCGCCACAGAGTACGGGCCGAATGTTTCACGTGAAACATCGACCCCGTTCGGAGAAGCTTACGAGCCATACACTAGCCCAATGACGTGAACGCCGCAGTGGACGCTTGCACGCGACGCCGTTGCCCGACGGTGAAGCTCTGGGGAATCGAACCCCTAGCTTCCGCATGGCAAAAGGTGAAAGCTGAAAAATGCGGATTTGTCCGCCCGGGGGACCCCTTCATTCAAGAATACCCGCGGGGTATGACAGGAATTTCGCCCTGCACGCCTGTACCGGTGAGGCACATCATCTTGGGCCGCAAGCTGGTTCGACGGCCGGGCGAACCCAGAGAACAAACCACGGCCCGCCGGCTTGCCACCCAACGGGCTTGCCACCCAA
>NZ_STGY01000056.1:0-129684 GCF_004912275.1 Glycomyces buryatensis | reverse complement strand
CTGGCGGGCTGGCGGGCTGGCGGGCTGGCGGGCTGGCGGGCAACCCTAACGGACTCGCTTGATCCTGACTGCCGTTGTGGGGACGGTGAAGACGGGCTCGACGAGTTTGGACTCGCCACAGACCTGAAGGTCGACCTTGCCCCCGCCGGCGGACTGGATCTCGCGCTTGTCGCGCTCGATCTCCTCGGCCGCGCTCTGCCCCTTGATCGCCAGCATGAATCCGCCCAGCTTCGCCAGTGGCAGGCACCATCGAGCCAGCTTCCCCAGCGGCGCCACGGCCCTCGAGACCACCACGTCCGCATTGCCGCGCGGGTCGACCTCCTCGGCCCTGGCCCGCAGCACCTCGACATTGTCGATGCCTAGCGCCGTCACCACTTCCTCCAGGAAATCGACGCGCCGCTGCATCGGCTCCACCAGCGTCACCCACAGGTCGGGTCGCGCCAGCGCCATCGGGATCCCGGGCAGGCCGGCTCCCGAGCCAACGTCGATCACGTCGTCCCCCTTCGCGATCAGCTCGCCGAGCACGGCGCTGCCAAGCACGTGCCGTCCCCACAGTCGCGGCACCTCTCGCGGACCGATGAGGCCGCGCTTGATGCCCTCGGTCGACAGCAGCGCCACATAGTCCTCGGCCCTGCGGATGCGCTCTTCATCGTCCCCGAAAACAGAGGCCAATGTTTCACGTGAAACATTGGCCTCTTCGTCTTCGGAGCGCGTCGGCTCCTCAGTCATATATGTTCCCTACTCGGGCTTGACCACTACCCGACGGCGCGGCTCGGCGCCCTCGGATTCGCTCTGCACACCGTCGGTCGCATTGATGACGTCGTGGACGCACTTCCGCTCGAAGGCGCTCATCGGGTCCAGCTTGACGACGCTGCCGTTCTCAATGACCTGCTTCGCCGTGGACTCGGCGAGCTCGGCCAGCTTCTTGCGGCGGCCCGCGCGGTAACCGCCGATGTCGAGCATGAGCCGCGAGTGGTCGCCGGTCTTGCGGTAGACCGCAAGTCGGCACAGCTCCTGCAGGGACTCCAGGGTCTGCCCCTTGGGGCCAACCAGGTTGCCGAGGTCCTCGCCGACGATCTCGACCTGAGGACGGTCTCCGACCACCAGCTCATCGATGTCGCCATCGATGTCGAGGATGTCCAGCAGCCCTTCCATGTAGTCGGCCGCCACTTCGCTCTGCTCGAACAGTTCGTCTTCGGAGGCCACCTCGTCCTCCCGCACCGTTGCTCCCATAATTACCAACTATGTCCTATCACTCGTTATAAGCCTAGTTTGCCCCATTGCGACGGGCTCGGCGCCGACTACGCGGCTTGCGAGCCGCCCCCCTTGCCCTTTTTCTTCTTCCCGGCCGACTGCGCTCCGCTGACCTTCTTGGCACGGGCGATGCGCTCGGCGCGTGAGAGGTTCTTGCCGGAGCCGGGGCCACCCGGCGCCTTGTTGTTCGACGAGTTGTTCGTCGGCGCCGCAGCGGGCTTGTCCTTCGCCTTGTCCGAGTCCGAGCTCTGCGACTTCGGCTTCTGTCCCGGCTTGGGGGCCAGGGACTTCCGGCGCTCGGCGGCCTCGCGCTCCTCTTCGAGCATCTGCTCGTGCGCCTTCGAGCCGGGCTTGGGCGGCTTGGTGGCGGAGTTCTGCGCGGGCGGCGGGTACTTGCGGAGCACGAACTGCTGCTGCCCCAGCGAGAAGAGGTTGTTCACGGTCCAGTAGATGACGACGCCGATCGGGAAGACCGTGCCTGAGAAGATCATGATGACGGGGATGCCGTAGAGCATCACCTTCTGGATCATCCGCTGGTTCGGGTCCTCGTTCCAGCCGGTCTTGAGGATCATCTGACGCGTGGTCAGGAAGGTGGTGACGATCATGCACGCGACCAGGATCGCGGCCACGATCTTGACGGTCACCGACGAGGCGCCGACGGCGTCCAGCTGGTCGGCCGCGGTGCCGAACGAGCTCCAGAACGGGGCGTCGAACAGCTTCGCGTGGATGTAGGAGTCCCAGTCCTCCACTTTCCAGCCGTACAGCGTGTGGTTCGCGGTCTGGGCGGGATCGGGCCGGCGCAGGACGTGGAACAGCGCCAGGAAGACCGGCATCTGGATGAGGATCGGAAGGCAACCCATGAGTGGGTTGGCTTTTTCCTTCCGGTAGAGCTCCATCATCTCTTTCTGGAGCGTTTCCTTGTCACCCTTGTAGCGCTCTTGGAGCGCCTTGATCTCGGGTGCCAGCTTCTGCATCGCGCGCTGTGACTGGATCTGCTTGACGAACAGCGGGAACAGGATGATCCGGAGCGTCAGGACCACGCCGAAGATGGCCAGTACCCAAGCCCAGTCCGTCGCAAGCGCCTGAGCGCCGTCAAAGACGTTCGACCAGAGGTCGTGCCAACGCAGCAGTACCCATGAAACGCCGTTGTAGGCCCACTCCATCACTTGCGGACTCCAGTCATCTCAATACTCGATCTCATGTGCTCATTCCGTGGAGGCACGGGGTCATGGCCCCCCGGATGGAAGGGGTGGCACCGTCCCAGTCGCCGCAGGCTCAACCATATGCCACGGACTGCACCGTGACGGGATAGCGCCTCAAGGGTATATGCGCTGCAACTGGGGTAAAAACGGCACCGGTCCGGTATCGCGGGGCTTATCCACCGACGGTACGCGATCACCGGAAGGCTCACCAACCGGACCGCGCCGCGACTGACGTGATCTGAGAAGGAATCTCGCGCTCTACCGGGAGGATTGGAACGTTCGTCCGAGGGCCCGGGAGCAGCGTGGGCGTCGGCGCTCATGACCGGCGTCGCTCGCGGGTCGGTTCGCGGCGGGGGCCGCGCTTCGCACTGCGCGCCAAGGCGACCGCGTCGGACAGGTCGCGGCCGAGCGCGGCGAAGTCGAGGTCGGCCGCCTTCGGGGTGGCCCGCACGACGACGTCGGTGCCGGCCGGCCAGTCGGTCATCTGCGCCGCCACGGCGTGACGCAACCGGCGCTTGACTCTATTGCGGACGACGGCATTGCCAACGGCCTTGGATACGACAAAACCCGCCCGCACCGACGAGTGTTCGTCGGTATCGGACGGTGTCGCGTCGTCTGCGTCTCGGCCCTCGGTCGGGACGGGGGCGGGTGCCCAGTGGACGACCACGCCGCCGCGGGCCGCACGGCGGCCCCGCTTCATCGCCGAGCCGAAGTCACGGCTGCGGCGGATTCGCGCATCGACTGGAAGCACCTGGATCACGTCCTCGCCCGTCGGTCCCCGGTCGAGGCGTTCGGTCCGCGGAGGGACCGGCGCATCGGGGGAGCGGCGGAAATCGGGAGCCGACCATTGCGGCACCCCTGAGCCAAAGACCGGCTCAGTCGCTCAGACGGTCAGCTGCTTGCGACCCTTGTTGCGACGCGCGTTGATGATGGCGCGCCCGGCACGGGTGCGCATGCGCAGCCGGAAGCCGTGGGTGCGGTGGCGCCGGCGGTTGTTCGGCTGGTAAGTGCGCTTGCTCACGACGGATGTCTCCCATTACGAATCAAATTGCTGCTGCGCGGCCCAGGCGGGGCTTCGAGCCGGGGTCCGGCTCGGTCTCGCCTGGGGTTACGCCTCGTCCCGGCAGTGCAGGGACAAGAAGTTTCAGCCTAGCAGGGCTTTCACATCGCGCTTCGATCGCGCGCAGCGGGTGTGGCATGCCCCTCTGGTATTCAGGGCAACTTGCTCATATTACTCGCCGCCCGGCGACGCCTCGCCGCAGGCCGGTTCAGCTGGGCAGCGCCGCGCGGATCGCACAGCGTGGACGGTCGTCGGTGAAGCCGAAGTGCTGCCTGTGGATAACTTTGTCCACATCATGGGCGAGTTCGCCGCGCCGCCTAGCAGATCGCCGGATCGCTCACATAAAAACGCAGGTCATGACCGTGATTCAGGAAACATTGTCACGAGGCACGCATGTACACAGGCCAACTGAGTGCCTGTGGATAACCTGTGGAAAACTGCTTAGACGCACTGCGGGCAACCGAGTGGGGAAGTCTGGTCCGACGGCTTCGCGCCTGGCGAAACCGGGCCGTCCGAAGACCGAAGTCTAGCGCACCACGTCGACGCCCGCGGAGACGTAACCGAGTATTGCGAGGGATGGCGAAGGTGACCGACCAAGATCTGTCGGCAGTCTGGTCGGCGGTGACCGCCGAGCTGACTGAGACGTCAGTGCTGTCGCGTCAGCAGCAGGCGTGGATGCGCCTGACGCAGCCCCTGGTGGCGATGAACGGGACGTTCATCATCGCCGCCCCCAACAAGTTCGCCCGCGCCGCCTTCGAGTCGAAGCTGCGCGACCCGATCAGCGAATCGCTGTCCCAGGTCCTGGGTCAGCCGACGCAGATCGCGGTCACCATGCAGGACAGCTCGACCGAGGCCCCGATCGAGCATGCCACCGCCGCCGCCCCTGAGCCGCCGGCTGAGCCCGTCCGGGCCGAGGAGCCACCCGCGCCCGTCCGACGGGATGAGTCGTGGGAGCCCGCTCGACCCGCAGCCTCCGACGCGACGCTGATCTTCGAGATGCCCCGCACCGACCCGGTCGAGACGCCTCCCTCCCCTCCCGCGCCCCGGTCGCAGCCGCCGGCTCAGGCCGAGCCGCAGTACCAGGAACCGGCGCCCGCATCGCCGCAGCAACCGCAGGCCCAGCCTCAGCAGCGGCAGCCGGATCCGGTTCCCGTGCAGCCTTCGGCGAATCCGCCGAGCCTGTTCGACACGGACGCGTTCCGCGCGAACGGCCGTGGCTCGCGAGCCCGAACGGCCGCCGAGACGCAGACCGAGGCGCGGATGACCGAGTCCCGAACCGAGGTACAGCCCGAGACCGCGCCGGAGCGTCCCGTCTCGCCGGCTCCAGTCGCGGCGCCGGCGCCCGAGGCCCCGAGCATTCCGCAGCAGCAGCCGCACCAACCCGAGGTGGCCGAGCCGACCCCCGCTCACGCGGTGGCGGCGGAGGCGAACGCCTACACCCCGCCGGTCGCACCGCCTCCGTCGGACGACCCCGATCCGCAGCGCCGCGGCGGCATCACCAAGTCCGTGAAGGAGGCCCCGCAGGCCGGTGTCGTCGACGGGGTGGGCCGGCTGCAACCGCGCTACAACTTCGACACCTTCGTCATCGGCTCGTCCAACCGCTTCGCCCACGCGGCCGCGTTCGCCGTGGCCGAGGCCCCCGCGAAGGCCTACAACCCGCTGTTCATCTACGGCGGTTCCGGGCTCGGCAAGACCCACCTGCTGCATGCGGTCGGCCACTACGCCCACGACCTGGGCACCGCGTCCTCGGTGCGGTACGTGACCACCGAGGAGTTCACGAACGACTTCATCAACTCGCTGTCGGACCGCCGCCAGCAGGCCTTCCAGCGGCGCTACCGGGACGTCGACATCCTCCTGATCGACGACATCCAATTCCTGATGGACCGCGAGCGCACCCAAGAAGAGTTCTTCCACACCTTCAACGCGCTGCACAACGCCAACAAGCAGCTGGTGATCTCCTCCGACCGCTCTCCCAAGCAGCTCCAGACCCTGGAGGACCGGCTGCGCACCCGCTTCGAGTGGGGCCTGCTCGCCGACATCCAGCCGCCGGACCTGGAGACGCGGATCGCGATCCTGCGCAAGAAGGCGGTGCAGGACGAACTCAACATCCCCACCGACGCGGTCGAGTTCATCGCCACCCAGATCCACCACTCCATCCGGGAGCTGGAGGGCGCGCTCATCCGCGTCACGGCCTACGCCAGTCTCAACCGCAAGCCGGTCGACCTGGGTCTGGCCGAGGAAGTGCTGCACGACTTCATCCCCGAGGGCGGGCAGGCCGCCGAGGTCACCGTGGACCAGATCATGAGCGCCACCGCCGACTACTTCGGCGTTCAGGGCTCCGACCTCAAGGGGAACTCGCGCTCGCGGGTGCTGGTCAACGCCCGCCAGGTCGCGATGTACCTGTGCCGGGAGCTGACCGACATGTCGCTGCCGCGCATCGGGCAGGCGTTCGGCGGCAGGGACCACACCACCGTCATGCACGCGAACAAGAAGATCAGGAAGCAGATGGCCGAGCGCCGGGCCCTGTACAACCAGATCGCGGAATTGACCAATCGTTTGAAACACACCGACGAATGAAGTCGCCTGTGGATAACGTTGTGGAAAAGCTGTGGATAAACCCGGATTTCTGTGGAAATCCTGTGGACAGAATGTGGAAAACAGGCGAAGCCGTGAATTCGATTCGCAATTTCGGTGTGCACAACCCTGTGCATAACCTGTGGAAAAGCTGTGGATGAAGCTGTGGACAGAATGTGGAAAACTCGGCAGGTGCATGAACCTGTGGATAAACTCCCGATTCATCCACAGGTTCTCCACAGGTCGTCCACAGGGCCACTTAGGGGTCTAGCTGCAAAAAGGCGGGTTTTCCACAGTTTCCACAGCACCGACTACTACGACGACAGTTATATATAAAGAGAAACCATTAGTAATAGCGCTGTGTACAACCGGGCTTCAGCCAGATGAGGAGCGAGCACCCATGAAGTTCCAAGTTGATCGAGACACCTTCGCCGACGCGGTGTCGTGGACGGCCAAGAGCCTTCCCACCCGACCGTCGGTTCCCGTCCTCGCCGGAGCCCGCCTGTCGGTCGACGAAGGCGAGCTGACCATCTCCGGTTTCGACTACGAGATCTCCACCCGCGTCACCGTCGCCGTCACCGGCGAATCGGCCGGGACCACCCTGGTGTCGGGGAAGCTCTTGTCCGAGATCGTCAAGGCCCTCCCGAACAAGCCGGTGAACTTCACCGTCGACGGCCCCCACGCCGAACTCACTTGCGGTTCGGCCCGTTTCACCCTGCCGACGATGCCGCTGGAGGACTACCCGAGCCTGCCGCAGATGCCCGAGGCGATCGGCACCATCGACGCCGACGAGTTCGCCAAGGCCGTCGCCCAGACCGCCATCGCCGCCGGCAAGGACGAGACCCTGCCGACGATGACCGGCGTTCAGCTCGAGTTGACCGGCGGCGGCATGGGCATGCTCGCCACCGACCGCTACCGGATGGCCATCCGCGACTCCTCCTGGGAGCCCGGCGAGTCCGACGTCGCCGTGACCGTCCTGGTGCCCGCCAAAGCCCTCGCGGACACCGCCCGTACCTTCGGGTCCACGTCAGGAAATTCAGGGGGTTCCGTGACGATCGCAGTGCCGTTGGGAACCGAAGGTTCCCCCGGCATGGTCGGCTTCATCGCCGGGGGCCGCCAGACCACCTCGCGGGTCCTGGACGGCCAGCTGCCGCCGCTGCGGAGCCTGCTGGCGACGTCCTACTCGACCACGCTCAAGGTCAAGACCTCCGACCTGATCGAGGTGGCCCGCCGCGTCGCGCTCGTCGGCGACCGCAACTCGCCGATCCGCCTGTCCTTCGACGAGGACGGCCTCGTGGTCGAGGCCGGCGGCGCCGAGGACGCCAAGGCGTCCGAGGGCATGGACTGCGTGCTCGACGGCGAACCCGGCAAGATCGCGTTCAACCCCACGTACCTCCTCGACGGTCTGTCCGTTGTGGATGCTCCCGTGACCGCGTTCAAGATGAACGAGCTCGGCAAGCCGGTCGTGATGAGCGGGGAGGGCGCGCCCGAAGATGAGGAATCTGACACAAAGCACGACGGCTACCTGTACATGCTGCAACCATTGCGGTGGGACGCCTAACCCACACAACGAAGTGCGTGACCTGGGCGCGAACACGCTTATCGCTGATGCGAAAGGGGGCGCGACATGCAACTCGGCATGATCGGGCTCGGCAAAATGGGCGGCAACATGAAGTTGCGGCTCGAACAGGCTGGACACCAGGTAGTCGGCTACGACCGCAACCCGGACGCCAGTGACGTCGGGTCGCTGGCCGAACTGGTCGACTCGCTCGAGACCCCGCGGGCCGTGTGGGTCATGGTGCCCGCGGGCGAGCCGACCCGGTCCACCGTGGCCGAACTGGGCGGCCTGCTGTCCGAGGGTGACATCGTCATCGACGGCGGGAACTCCCGCTTCACCGACGACGAGGTCAACGCGAAGCTGCTCGCCGAGTCCGGCATCGGCTACGTCGACGCCGGCGTCTCAGGCGGCGTGTGGGGCATCAAGGAGGGCTACGCCCTCATGGTCGGCGGCGCCGCGGCCGATGTCGAACGGCTCATGCCGATCTTCAACGTGCTCAAGCCCGAAGGCGAGTTCGGCTTCGTCCACGCCGGCGGTGTCGGCGCCGGCCACTACGCCAAGATGGTCCACAACGGCATCGAGTACGCCATGATGCAGTCCTACGCCGAGGGCTACGAGCTGCTCGAGGCGAGCGAGTACGTCGACAACGTGCCCGAGGTCTTCAAGTCCTGGCGCTCGGGCACCGTCATCCGGTCCTGGCTGCTCGACCTGCTCGACCGGGCCCTGGACGAGGACCCCGAACTGGCCAAGATCAAGGGCTACGTCGAGGACTCCGGCGAGGGCCGCTGGACGGTCGAGGAGGCCATCCGCCTCCGTGTCGCCGCGCCGGCGATCACCGAGTCGCTCTTCGCCCGGTTCGTCTCCCGCCAGGACGACTCCCCGGCCATGAAGGCCGTCGCCGCGCTGCGAAACCAGTTCGGTGGCCATGCGGTGAAGCCCGAGTAGTCGGCAGGCGGCATCATAGAGGCGTGCGTGTACGACAGCTGCAATTGACGGACTTCAGGTCCTACGCGCACGCCCAAATCATGCTCGACGAGGGGCCCTCGATCCTGGTGGGCCCCAATGGACACGGCAAGACCAACCTGGTCGAGGCCCTTATCTACCTGGCGAATCTCCGCTCCCACCGGGTCTCCACAGACGCGCCCCTCGTCCGCACCGGCTGCGAGCAGGCCGTCATCCGCGCCGAGATCCTCCACGACTCCCGCCGCCTCCTCGCCGAACTCGCCATCGTCCCCGGCAAGTCGAACCGGGCCCGCCTGAACAAGACCCCCCTGGCCCGGCCCCGCGAGATCATCGGCGCCCTCAAGGCCATCGCCTTCGCCCCCGAAGACCTCGCCCTCATCCGCGGCGAACCGAGCGTCAGGCGCCGCTACCTCGACGAACTGCTGTGCGCCCGCTACCCCCGCTTCGCCGGCGTCAAGGCCGACTACGACCGGGTCCTCAAGCAGCGCAACACCCTCCTGCGCACCGCCTACCTCGCCAAGAAGACCGGCGGCCGCGGACCCGGCTCCGCCGAGCTCGCCACCCTCGACGCCTGGGACGCCCACCTCGCCGAACACGGCGGCGAACTCCTCGCCGGGCGCCTCGCCCTCGCCGCCGACCTGGCCGAACCGGTCGCCAAGGCCCACTCCCGCATCGCCGACGGCCGCTCGGAGGTCACCCTCGTCTACACCTCCGAACTCGGCGACGACCTCACCGCCGACTCGGGCGTGCTCACCGCGCGGCTCTCGGTCGCGCTGGCCGGAGCCCGCGCCAAGGAGGTCGAGCGCGGGTCGACGCTCGTCGGCCCCCACCGCGACGACGTCGAGCTGACCCTCGGGGACCTCCCCGTCAAGGGCTACGCCTCCCACGGCGAGACCTGGTCGGTCGCGCTCGCACTCCGCTTGGGCGCCTTCGAGCTCCTGCGCTCCGACGGCACCGCCCCCATCCTGATCCTCGACGACGTCTTCGCCGAACTCGACGGGACGCGGCGCGAGCGCCTCGCCGAGTACGCCGAGGCCGCTCCGCAGACGCTCATCACCTGCGCTGTCGCCGCCGACGTCCCCACCCGATTGACCGGCGCGCGCTTCGACGTATGGGAAGGGGAGATCCGGCATGTCCTATAGCGGCACAGGCTCTAGCGGCTCAGGGGGATACAACTACCGGCCCCGTCCCCGGCGGCGCGGCAAGAGCGACGACCCGCGCTTCCGCAAGGAGTGGTCCGGCCCCGGCCCCGACAAGCGGGACCCCGAACTCCTCGGGAACCTGCTCGGCCAGGTCGTGCGCAAGAACGGCTGGACCCGCAAGGTCTCCAACGCCTCCGTGTTCGGCCGCTGGACCGAGATCGTCGGACCCGACATCGCCGGGCACTGCCGTCCCGAGCAGCTGGAGAACGGCGAGCTGCTCGTCGTCGCCGAATCCACCGCCTGGGCCACCCAGCTGCGGTTGCTCTCGGGCCAGATCTACGGCAAGATCACCGCCGCGCTCGGACCCGGCGTCGTCAAACGGCTGAAGATCGTCGGACCCAAACAGCCGACACGTTCCTTCGGTCCGAGACGAGTACGGTTTAATGGCTCCCGTGACACGTTCTGAAGCCGCACACCCCTAGGTCCGTAGGGGGGTTCATGTCCTCGGCCCCCAATGCGACTGTGACGACTTCGCACCGCTGAGAGAGCGAATTCGAGGCACGCGCGCAGTAGACTTGACAGGGTGACATGCGAGCGGTTTCACCGTTCGTGAACTCGACCAGGCGGTCGGCGCCGAGCGCGGACCGCCGCATTGTGATCGGACGGCTTCGCGCCTCCAGGCGCTGGACCGGCCCGCCGGGCCGGAACCGACACCGGGCGCGCCCCGGTCCATACGGCTGAAAATGTCACACCCATGGACTAGCTTTTTCTCACTGACCGTGAACGACGACAGAAGGAGTTGCCGGTGGCGGCGAAGCAGAAGGACGAGTACAGCGCCAGTTCGCTGACGGTCCTCGAAGGCCTTGAGGCCGTCCGGAAGCGCCCGGGCATGTACATCGGTTCGACCGGTGAGCGCGGCCTGCACCACCTCCTCCAGGAAGTGGTCGACAACTCCGTCGACGAGGCGATGGCCGGCCACTGCACCGACATCCACGTCGCCCTCCTCTCCGACGGCGGCATCCGCGTCCAGGACAACGGCCGCGGTTTCCCCGTCGACCTCCACCCGAAGCTGAAGAAGCCGGGTGTCGAGGTCGCGCTGACCGTGCTCCACGCCGGCGGCAAGTTCGACTCCGACAGCTACGCCGTCTCCGGTGGCCTTCACGGCGTCGGCGTCTCCGTCGTCAACGCCCTCTCGACCCAGCTGGCGGTCGAGATCCGCCGCGACGGCTTCGTGTGGCGCCAGCACTACAAGAACGCCCAGCCCGGCCCGCTCGAGAAGGGCGAGCCCTCGGACGAGCACGGCACCGTCGTCTCGTTCTGGCCCGACGGCGACATCTTCGAGACCCTCGAATTCGACTACAAGACGATCTACCGGCGCCTCCAGGAGATGGCCTTCCTGAACAAGGGCCTCGCCATCAGCCTGCGCGACGAGCGGACGGAGCACCTCGACGAGGAAGGCAACGTCCGCGAGGTCACCTTCAAGTACGACGAGGGCATCGCCGACTTCGTGCGCCACCTCAACGCCTCGAAGACCCCGGTCCACCCCACCGTGGTCTCGTTCCAGGCCGAGGAGGCCGAGCAGGCCCTCGAGGTCGCGATGCAGTGGAACGAGTCCTACGGGGAATCGGTCTACACCTTCGCCAACGCCATCAACACCCACGAGGGCGGCACCCACGAAGAGGGCTTCCGCTCCGCGCTGACCAACGCGGTCAACAAGTACGGCTTCGATAAGAAGCTGCTGCGCTCGGACAAGGACCGCCTCTCGGGCGACGACATCCGCGAGGGCCTGGCCGCGATCATCTCCGTCAAGCTGCGCGAGCCGCAGTTCGAGGGCCAGACCAAGACCAAGCTCGGCAACACCGAGGTCAAGGGTTTCGTGCAGCGCGTCTGCAACGAGTGGCTGCCCGACTGGCTCGACCGCCACCCCAAGGAAGCCAAGATCATCGTCCAGAAGGCCTCCTCGGCGGCGAACGCCCGCCGGGCCGCGCAGCAGGCCCGCAAGCTGGCCCGCCGCAAGAGCCTGCTGGAGACCTCCTCGATGCCCGGCAAGCTGGCCGACTGCCAGTCGACCAACCCGAGCGAGTGCGAGATGTTCGTGGTCGAGGGCGACTCGGCCGGCGGTTCGGCCAAGCAGGGGCGCAACCCCCGCACCCAGGCGATCATGCCCATCCGCGGCAAGATCCTCAACGTCGAGAAGGCGCGCCTGGACAAGATCCTCAAGAACAACGAGGTCCAGGGCATGATCACCGCCCTGGGCACCGGTATCCACGAGGAATTCGACATCGAGAAGCTCAGGTACCACAAGGTCATCCTGATGTCCGACGCCGACGTCGACGGCCACCACATCAACACCCTGCTGCTGACGCTGCTGTTCCGCTTCATGCGGCCGCTGGTCGAGCTCGGCCACGTCTACATGAGCCAGCCGCCGCTGTACAAGATCAAGTGGAACAAGAAGGGCGACCTGGTCGACTACGCGTACTCGGACTCCGAGCGCGACCAGATCATCGAGGCGGGCGTCGCCTCAGGCAAGTCCGACCCGCGCCGCTCGGACGGCGTGCAGCGCTACAAAGGTCTCGGTGAGATGAACTACACCGAGCTGTGGGAGACCACCATGGATCCCTCCAGCCGCAACCTTCTCCAAGTTCAGCTCGACGACGCGGCAACCGCGGACGAGCTCTTCAGCGTCCTGATGGGTGAGGACGTGGAGAGCCGCCGCCGCTTCATCCAGGAGAATGCCAAGGACGTCCGATTCCTGGACATCTAGTGGCTATGCGACCTTTCACATCCGTCTGACAGAGCAAGGAAGCACTGGTGCCTGAGAACAACCAAGACCAGCTGGAAATCCCGGAGGGCCACGGCCGCATCGACCCGGTCGGCATCGAAGTTGAGATGTCGCGCTCCTACCTCGACTACGCGATGAGCGTCATCGTGGGGCGCGCCCTGCCGGACGTGCGCGACGGGCTCAAGCCGGTCCACCGCAAGATCCTCTACGGGATGTACGACGGCGGCTACCGCTCCGACCGGGGCTACGTCAAGTGCTCCCGCGTCATCGGCGACGTCATGGGTCAGTACCACCCGCACGGCGACTCGGCCATCTACGACTCCCTGGTCCGCATGGCCCAGCCGTGGAGCCTGCGGTACCCGCTCATCGACGGCCAGGGCAACTTCGGCTCCCCGGGCAACGACCCGGCCGCCGCCATGCGTTACACCGAGAGCCGGCTCGACCCGCTCGCGATGGAGATGCTGCGGGACATCGACGAGGAGTCGGTGGACTTCGAGCCGAACTACGACGGCAAGACCACCGAGCCCACGATCCTGCCCTCGCGGATTCCGAACCTCCTCATGAACGGCTCCGAGGGCATCGCGGTCGGCATGGCCACCAAGATCCCGCCGCACAACCTGCGCGAGGTCGCCGCGGCCGTCAACTGGTGCCTCGACAACCCCGAGTCCACCGAGGAAGAGGCCCTGGAGGCGATCCTGGGCATCATCACCGGCCCGGACTTCCCCACCGGTGCCACGGTCCTGGGCCGCGCCGCCATCGAGGAGGCCTACCGGACCGGCCGCGGCTCGATCAAGATGCGCGCCGTCGTGGAGGTCGAAGAGGACTCCAAGGGCCGCGCCTGCCTGGTCGTCACCGAGCTGCCCTACCAGGTCAACCCGGACAACCTGGCCGAGCGCGTGGCCGACCTCGTCAAGGACGGCAAGCTGACGGGCATCGCCGACATCCGCGACGAGTCCTCCGGCCGCACCGGCATGCGCCTGGTCATCGTGCTCAAGCGCGACTCGGTCCCGAAGGTCGTGCTCAACAACCTGTACAAGCACACCCAGCTCCAGGAGACGTTCGGCGCGAACATGCTCTCCCTGGTCGACGGGGTGCCGCGCACGCTGAACATCGCGCAGATGGTCCGCTACTACGTGGCGCACCAGATCGAAGTGATCCAGCGGCGCACCCAGTACCGCCTGCGCAAGGCCGAGGAGCGGGCCCACATCCTGCGCGGCCTCGGCAAGGCGCTCGACCTGCTGGACGAGACAATCGCACTCATCCGTCGCGCGCCCTCGGCCGAAGAGTCGAAGCAGGGCCTGATGACCCTGCTCGACGTCGACGAGATCCAGGCGACGGCGATCCTCGACATGCAGCTGCGGCGCCTGGCGGCCCTGGAGCGGCAGCGGATCATCGACGAGCTGATCGAGATCGAGACGCGCATCGCCGACCTCGAGGACATCCTCGCCAAGCCCGAGCGGGTGAGGGCGATCGTCCGCGACGAGCTGGCGGCCGTGGTCGCCCGCTGGGGCGACGAGCGACGCACGCAGATCCTGCCCGACGCCGGCGAGGTGTCCATGGAGGACCTGATCGCCCGCGAAGACATTGTGGTCACTATCACGCACGGCGGTTACGTCAAGCGCACCAAGACCGACTCGTTCCGCTCGCAGAAGCGGGGCGGGAAGGGCGTCCAGGGCGCGCAGCTGAAGCAGGACGACATCGTCAGCCACTTCTTCGTGACCACCACGCACGACTGGATCCTGTTCTTCACCAACAAGGGCCGCGTCTACCGGGCCAAGGCCTACGAGCTGCCCGAGGCCAGCCGCACCGCCCGCGGCCAGCACGTGGCGAACGTCCTGGCGTTCCAGCCGGACGAGACGATCGCCCAGGTCATCCAGCTCGAGTCCTATGAGGCAGCGCCGTACCTGGTGCTGGCCACCCGCGACGGCCTGGTCAAGAAGAGCCGCCTGCCGGACTTCGACTCGCCGCGCACCGGCGGCATTGTCGGCATCAACCTGCGCGACGGCGACGAGCTCGTCGGTGCGGCCCTGATCGAGCCGGACGACGACCTGCTCCTGGTTTCCCGCAAGGCCCAGGCGATCCGGTTCCAGGCGTCCGACGAATCGCTCCGTCCAATGGGGCGCGCGACCAGCGGTGTGATCGGGATGCGCTTCGTCGGGGACGACGAATTGCTCACGATGATCGTCCTGAGCGATAATATGGACATCCTCGTGGCGACCAGCCGCGGATATGCGAAACGGACTCCGGTGGACGCGTACCCGCAGCAAGGCCGCGGAGGCAAGGGCGTCCTGACGGCTAAGATCACCGAACGGCGCGGCGACCTGGTGGGGGCGCTGTCTGTGACGCCGGACGACGAGCTGTTCGCGATCACCTCGGAAGGGGGCGTCATCAGGACTCCGGTGAAGCCGGTCCGCCAGACCACGGACCGAAACACGATGGGTGTCAAGCTGATCGACCTGCCCGACGAAGTGACGCTGCTCGCCATCACCCAGAGTGCCGAGGAACCCGATGAGGGACAGGACGAGTAGATGACCGACGCGAAGGCGACCGCTGCGGAGACCGACCGGAAAGAGGGCGTCGAACCGACGCCCGATCCGGTCGAGCAGCCGAAGGCGGACGGGGGCGCCTCGGCTTCGGCCATGTCCGCGGCCGAGCAGGACAAGACGTTGACGATCCGCCGGCCGCCGGGGATGACCCCGCCGCCGGTGACGCCGGAGGCGATCAGCCAGGTGCAGCAGGGCCCGGCCCAGCCGCAGCAGAACGCGGGCGTCGCCAGCTCCGCCCGGGTCGCCGACGCGGTCCGTGCGGCCAGGGCGGCCGTCTCGCAGGCCGCGGCGCGCGGTCCGCGCCGGGCCAGGCTCCGGCTCAAGCGGGTCGACCCGTGGTCGGTCATGAAGTTCTCGTTCGCGGTCTCGATCGTGTTGTTCATCGTCATGGTCGTCGCGACCACGGTGCTGTACATCGCGCTCGACGCGATGGGCGTCTTCGACACCGTCAACGACATGCTGACGATGCTCATGGGCACCAACGGCGACAATGCCGCGGCCCAGACCGAAAACATCCGGATCACCGCGAAGGGCGTCATCGGCGCCGCCGCGCTGCTCGGTGTCGTCAACATGGTCCTGTTCACCGCGCTCGCCACGCTCGGTTCCTTCATCTACAACGTGTGCGCCGACCTGGTCGGCGGCATCGAGGTCACCCTCGCCGAGCGCGACTAGCGATTGGATAGACGACCCACGGGCCCGCACCACCTCGGTGCGGGCCCGTGGTGCATTCCACCGACCCCGAAACACGCTCGACGCCTGGTCCTCGCGCCCGTACTCTGGCCCTCGCGCCGCTCGCGGCGGCAGTGACGGCCGTCCCTTATCCCAGGGGGCCGGAGGAGGGTTCCTTCCCCTGGTGGGGTAACCTTTCTCAGCGTTGCCGATGCGGCAACACCAATCAAATATCGGGCGTATAGCTCAGGTGGTTAGAGCGCGGAGCTGATAACTCCGAGGTCCCAAGTTCGAGTCTTGGTACGCCCACCACACAAACCCGCCGCAAGCCGGCGGGTTTTTTCATTCCCCGGAACGCCCGGCGGCTTCATCCAAGGCGTGTTCGCTATGCTGAGTCGCATCGTGCGGTGCCGGACGAGGCATTGCTATACGCGGCAATCTCTGCTAGTAGGGGGCCTGGGTCCATGTGGAAGAAACTGTTGATCGTCGCCGGAGTGGCGACCGTCGCCGTCGTGGTCGCCAAGAAGGTCAAGGCGATCAACGACGAGCGCACCCTGTGGCACGAGGCCACGACCTCCGCGGAGGATGTGCGCTAGCGCTGAGCGTTAGCCAGCTCACTGCGCCCCGGGTATCCTCGCTGCAGGTATGACAGCGGCGGGGATACTCGTACGGTTCACGCCATACGTGGTGTGACCGGGGGCCATAGCTCAATTGGCAGAGCGCCGCCTTTGCAAGGCGGAGGTTAGGGGTTCGATTCCCCTTGGCTCCACATCATTTCCCCAGGTCGGTGGCCTGGGGAATGTTCGTTTCCGGGACCGGCCGGTTTCCGTGGTACGGAATATGGAACGAACCTGCTTAAGGTCGTTCCACATGACCGAGAAATTCAAGCCGATCCGCGACCGCGGCTCCATCGAAGAACTCCCCAGCGGATCACTGAGAGTGACCGTCTACGCGGGGACCGACAAGCGCACCGGCGCGCGGAACAACCTCACCGAGACTGTGCAAGTGCCGAAGAACGCCGCTGTAAAGACGCGACGCGAGGCATGGAAGCGCGCCGAACAGATCAAGCAGGGCTTCATCGCCCAAGTTGACGCGCGACGCCACCCCCGCACTAACGCGACCGTGAACGAACTTCTCGACAAGTACCTCGAACTCCCACCCGCGCAACGCAAGCGCAAGGTCGAGCCCGAGACCATCGAAGACGACAAGGCCCGGGCCCGAAACCACATCCGGCCGATCATCGGCGACGTGAAGATCGCCGACCTCGACGCCGAAATCTTCGACAGCTTCTACGGCGAATTGCTGCGCTGCCGCCGGCACTGCCGCCGCGGCGAGCGTTTGGTCGATCACCGCACTGCTCTTCTCCACGAGTGCGACGATCGCTGCAAAGCCCACCAATGCCGCCCCCTGGCCGACGACACGGTCCGGCGTATCCATACTGTCCTCTCGGGGGCACTGACCAGAGCCGTCCGCTGGAAGTGGCTGGCCGTCAACCCCATCGCCCTCGCCGACCCGCCCGCAGCACCACCCCCCGACCCGAACCCGCCCACCTCGGAGGAGATCGGCCGACTGATCAACGCCGCTTGGCACAGTGACCCCGAATGGGGCCTGCTGATATGGATGGCGGTGCGCACCGGAGCACGCAGAGGCGAGATATGCGCTTGGAGTTGGGACCGGCTCGACCTCGACGTCGGAGTGCTTCGCATCGAGACCGCCATCAGCGAGTCCGACGATGGACAAATGCGGGAGAAGGACACCAAGACCCACCGCAAGCGACGCGTCGCGCTCACCGAATTCGACATCCAACTGCTGCGCGCCTACCGGAACCATCGGGAGCGTCAAGCCGAAGCACTGGGGGCCACGATCGCCCCGAACGGACGAATCTTCTCCCCCGACCCTGACTGCGCCAGCTGGCACCGACCATCGACGCTCACCCAGCGCTTCGGCCGCCTCCGGGACCGCCTCGGCATCAAAGCCACCCTCAAGGAGACCCGCCACTTTGCCGCGACTGAGCTCATCGCCGCCGGAGTCGACGTCCGGACCGTCGCCGGCATCCTCGGTCATGGTGGCGGCGGTACCACGACGCTCCGTGTGTACGCCGCGCACCGCAGTGAGTCCGCCCAGCGGGCGGCCGACCTCACCGGCATGCGGATGCCGTCCATTCCCGCGGCCGCCAGGCAGATGCTCACCGCCGAGCCCGCGCCTGTGGTCCCCGAAGAACCTACTGAACCCTACGAACACATTGCTCGAGACCTGCTCGGCGCCATTCGCGCGGGGATCATCGCCTCCGGCGACCGTCTCCCGCCCCAGAAGGCCCTCGCAGAGCGCTACGAAGTCGCGCCGTCGACTGCCCACCGTGCACTGCAGTTGCTGATCGACGACGGCCTCGTCCGGGCGGCCCGCGGAGTCCCCGCGTGCGTGGTTGACGACGTCGATTCGCATCTCAAGAAGATCCTTCTCTAACGGAACGCCCACGTGCCAGTCCGCTGCGGGTTGTACCAGTGCGAACACTGTTCTCCGAAGAGCTTCATCATCCCTTTGGAGGATGCGCGGATCCCCCCTTCATCGCATACCATGGTCAATGCGGACATCGAAACAAACGCCAGAAAGGAAGTGGCGAAGCAAATGACATATGAACCAAAGCTCGCCGCTGCTCTCACCGGCGCGACGATGCGCCAGCTAGCCTACTGGCGTCGCCCCCGCGGTGAATCCAAGCCGCTGTTGCAGCCTGAGATCTCCGAAGAACGGCCCATCCTGTACTCCTTCCGGGACCTGATCGCGTTGCGGACCTTCGTTTCGCTGCGGGAGCAGTTCTCACTGCAGAAAATCCGCAAGGCGCTGAACAAGCTGCGCGACTCCGGGGAAATGGACCATCTGTCCCGGTACACCCTCGTCGGCGATGCCAGCACCATCTACCTCGTCGAACACGATCGCGGAACCGATCTCCTTAGGCGTCCAGGGCAGCAGGTCATCGTCGAGGTCGTCGACATCCTCAAGCCCTACTACCACCAGGGCCGCCAAGTTCCTGACCTTCTGCGACCACGCCCGCACATGATCATCGACACGGGCATCCGCGGTGGAGAGCCGGTTATCGAAGGCACCCGAGTACCGTTCGAGGACGTCGCTGGCCTCATGCGCGACGGCGTCCCCTCTGCCGAGATCCGGGACTACTACCCCTCGGTCTCCGCCGACGCTGCAAATGACGCGCTCGACTTCGCTGAGTACGTCGATTCCTACACCGAGGCGAGCCGACCACTCCTCCATGCGGTGGCTTAGCGTTGCAGCTGCTTTTCGATGAGAACGTCCCGAGGCAGCTGGTCGAGGCGATCCGCGCATTCATGCGCAATCACCAGTGCGATCACGTAATCGACAAGTCCTGGTCGGGCACGAAGGATCTGGACCTCTACCCGCGTGCGGCGGAGCACGGCTATCAAGCGGTCGTGACCAACGACGTCAAGCAGATGAAACGCCAGCTCGAAGTGGAGGCTATCGCCAAGTCCGGTCTCCATAGGATCGAGTACCGGCAGAAGCACCCCGGGTTGGAGGGTCTCGGCCTCGCCATCGGGACCGTCTCTGCGGCGCTGCCACTCGCGGTGAAGGAGCTCGAACAGGCTGCCGGACAGCTCATGATCCAGCTGCGAGCGGTCAATCCTGGAAGCCGCGAGCGTCTGAAAATCATCAATCCCCGAACCGACCCACCCGCATTCTGGCCTTCCTCGAAGGATGTATGAGATGTCGCCCCGACCCAAACCTGTTCGAAAATTCTTTGCCAACGATCGATTGATCGCGCTACAGAACGACCTCAAACCAGCTGTCAAGGGTGTCTCCCAAGCGACCTCCGGCTCAGACCCCGTGATCCTCGCAGCGCCAAATTTCGAAAAAAGAACTTGTCCCGAATGTGGCAAGACCGTGAAATTCAATCTCGACGACAGTCGGTACTACAGTCACAATCTCCCTGCTGATACCAGGGTTTGCCCGATATCTGGCAGATTCCAACCCTTGTCAGCGAACGATGACTAGCTGTTCGAGTTCGTCACCGACATAGACCTCGGTCATGTCGACGGGGTTGCATGCCAGGTAGATCATCGTACGATCGGTCTTCGGGTGGACACGTCGACCGATCTCGCGGGCAAGAGAATGGGGCCTGACATCCGTCACGGATGTCAGGCCCCAAAAGGCCGAGGAACGGGGCTACCAGGGACTGTCGGTCTCTTCGCGCTTCGAAGGCCAGGACCGGTCGATGGTGTTGGTGATGTCGAGGTAGGTCTCGATGCCGAGACCGCGAAGCATTCGATTGACCCCCACCGAGACGTCGTGGTAGCTGACCACCTGGGGATCGAGCCCCTCGTCGACCAGCAACTGCTTGATCTTCTCGATGACCTCGTGCTCGTTGATCTTCTGCGGTTCTGCCATTACTTCCACGTCTCCCCGGTGATGCGCTCGTAGGCCTCACGGTAACGCGCCCTCGTCGCCTCGACGATCTCGTCGGGGACCTCGGGTGCCGGCGCTTGCTTGTTCCATCCGGTCGAGGACGCCCAGTCGCGCACGAACTGCTTGTCGAAGGCGTACTGCGGCCGCCCGGGCTCCCACTCGTCGGCAGGCCAGAACCTGGAGGAGTCCGACGTCAATATCTCGTCGCCGAGGACCAGGGCGCCGTCTGCGTCGAAGCCGAACTCGAACTTGGTATCGGCGATGATGATGCCGCGCTCGGCGGCGATCTCGGCGCCGCGGCTGTAGACCTCGATGGTCAGTTCCTTGAGTCGGTCGGCGGTATCGGATCCAATGGACTTGGCGACGTCGTCGAAGGTGATGAACTCGTCGTGGCCTTCAGTGGCCTTCGTCGTCGGGGTGAAAACCGGCTCGGGCAGCTTGGAACCTTCAAGCAGTCCCTCGGGGAGCTGCACGCCGGAGATCGCCCCATCGCGCGTGTACTCGCGCAGACCGAGGCCGGCCAGGTAGCCGCGGGCGATGCACTCGACCGGCAGCATCTCCAACTTCTTGCAGCGGATCGCACGTCCCGCGAATTCGGCAGGGACGTCGTCAGCCGAGATGACGTGGTTGGGTACGAGGTCGGCGAGTTGGTTGAACCACCACAAGCTCAACGCGGTCAGGAACTTCCCCTTCTCGGGGATCGGGGTCGGGAGGACGACGTCGTAGACGGAGACCTTGTCGGAGGCGACGAGGATGATGTCGCCGCGGTCCTCGTAGACATCCCTTACCTTGCCGGAGTGAAGTAGTTGCACAATCTCAGTCCTCTGTCTCGGAGTGGATCTCGTAGCTGTAGGTCGACCAGCGGTCGGCAACACTCACGGACTCGCCGTACTCGACGACGTCGCCCTCCGCGTCGGTCAACCAGTTCCGGCCTCGTTTAATCGGCGAGCCGACCTCGACCTGAAGCAGTTCGGCGTCGCGCTCGGCGGCGGCCGAAGCCGCGGACTGGTCACGGCCCGCGGTGATACGCCGGTTGGTGGTGCGCTCGATATACGCGGGCGTTCCTTCCGGAAGTCGCTCCGCCACGAGCAGGTCTGGAGAAGTGGTGGCGAGGCTTCCGTTGAACCAGCTTGTCGACACGGAGACCGGCGTCTCAGATTCCCGATTGATCGTCACGCGCAGACGACGGATCACCGGGGATCCGGTCTCGAGCCCTAGGGCTACCGCGACCGGTTCCGGCGCAGGCACCAGCTCGGTTTCGAGGATGCGCGCGTATTCGTTGTCGGGGTAAATCCGCCCTGAACTGCGGATCGAGCGAAGCCGGTCCTGGGCGGTCCTGTGAGCCTGTTGGTCGCGGACGAAGGTTCCCTTCCCAAGGATCGTCTCGGTGAGCCCCTCGCGCCGCAGCACGGTCAACGCCTTCATAGCGGTGTTGGGCTGCACATCCCAATCGTCGGCGAGCTGCCGTGCCGAGGGCACCTTGTCGCCGACAGCCAGATCGTCATTGGCGATCTTGTCGCGCAGGTCTTCGTAGATCTGCTCGTAGGCCGCTTTCGTGCGTTGAACTTTCGGCGACACCGCAGTCCTCCTAACTCCGTGGTACACCGTGTACTACTACACAATAGCTTGCCGTGAACTCGCAAGCATCTTCGCAGGCAGGCGGGTGATTTGGACCCCAGGTTGACATGCGTAGTACTACACGATACAGTCGTGTGTAGCACTACACGCCTTGACGTACAAGGCGGCTCTGAATGTCAGGTGCTGCGGCAAACGCCACCGGTGTGTGAAGCAGCCCAAGGCATTCGCTCTGTCGAACAGTCGCTCGCGACTCGACGACGAAGCGTGTTGTTTGAGATCTCAACAGGGTGTTTGTGGTTCCTGTCCCGCCGGTCGACGTGCCGCGTGGGGGCAGGAATACGGCCCGGTGTGCAAGGTCGCCCGCTCGAACAAGAGCTACGGGCCTCCTCGATCCGGGACGCCCACAGCGCTGGGGACACAGCGCCACCCGCCCGCACTCGCGGGCAAGAGAATGGGGCCTGACATCCGTCACGGATGTCAGGCCCCAAGCAGGTTCTGGAACAAGCTGTTCCCAGTTCAGTTGCTCAGCATCACCAACGCGTAGGCCGCGATCGTGGAGTCATCCGTGATTTCGCCGGCTTTGATCATCGTTTCGACGTCGGCTCGGCTGAACCACTTGTGGATCATGTCTTGTTCCTCGGTCTCCCGGTTTGGAGTGCCGTGCTGAAGCTCGGTTGCCACGAAGATGTGGAATCCTTGGCTGCTCATTCCCTTTGCGCAGTAAAGAAACCCGATCTTCTCAAGCTGGCCAGCAGCTATGCCGGTCTCCTCGGCCAGTTCCGCAGTAGCAAGAGCTTCTGCCGTGCCGGTCTTGCCCTGTGGAAACGTTCCCTGCGGGAACTCCCAGCTTCGAGCGCCAACAGGGTAACGGAACTGTTCGACCAGCCAGAACCCATCCGACTCCTCAGGAACGATGAGCGCGAAGTCGGGCTTCTCGACGACCGAGTAGATGCCTCTCGAACCGTCACGCCTCTCGATCTCATCTTCCCTGAGGGTCATGTAGGGGTTCTGATATGCGACTTTGCTCGCCACTTGTTTGATGTCGGGATCCCGGTCTGCGATGGTCACGGCCGTCCTCCAAAGCGGTAGATCACATCATGTCGCTCACCGACGATGATCTTGTTCGTGACCTCCATGATTCGTTCCCGCTGGTCGTAGCACCGTCGCCAGGTCGTGAGGACTGGCTGGCTCGCCTCGATCTCCAGAACTTCTTGTTCGTGGGCTCTCGGGAGCCGGCAGGTGACGGATTCTTCGAACATGAGGTCGTGCCCCTTCTCCTCGAATCGAGAGTAGATGCCACCGGGACCGGTGTTGACCTGCATGAGGGCCGGAAACTCCGCCATCGTCTCAGGCGGAATCCACGTAGTCGAAATCTGGAATGGCGGGTCGCCGACGACACCTTGAAGTCGTGCGCGCTCAACTAGAGGCGCTCCTGTGGTGACCCCAAGCCATCGCGCGAGGCGAGCATCAGCGACCGCCTCAGACACTTTGGTCTCCGTGAAGGGTTCCCTTCCGGACTGAGTGATGGAGACGTGCACTCCTCGCCAGTCGCCCACCTGGCGGGTCACATCAGCCGCATCTCGTTGAAGAGTTTCGCCTGCCCTGACCTGCGCGCCGACCCCGGACTTGATGACGACCAGTTCTTGCTCTGCGAGCATCCGCACCGCTCTGCGCACCGTCGAGCGATCGACCTCGTACTGGTCTGCCAGCTCGCGTTCGGCTGGAAGCCAGTCTCCTGCTTTGTAGGTGCCCTTGAGAATCAGCGCGCCAAGAGCATTGGCGACCGTCTCAGCCTTGGTTGGTGGTTTAGCCATGCCTCCCCCTAATCCGGACCAGCACCCAACCATAGCCCTTCCATGAGGACCTACCAAAAAACTTCCATTGGTAGGTTGACGGTAGCTTCATGGTATGCCTACCATGAACCAACCAAATCGCTTCCTGGGTTTCTGTCCAAACGGTCACCAGCTCTGGAAGTTCGTTGGAGGGCCAATTGCGGTCTGACAGCGGGGTGCGTTGTTTGAGAACTCAACAGGGTGTTTGAACTGTTCCCGTCGCCGCGCAGATCGCGCCGTGGCCGGAACGTCCCGGCAAGCAAGGACGACCACTCCCTCACCGGGAGCCACGGGCCCATTCCCTGACTGGGGAATAACGGGCCTCCTCGAGACCGGGACCAACCCTGAGCGGAGGGACACAGCGCACTCTCGCCGCAAACACTGGCGAGACACCACCGGCCCGTCGTCGTTCTCAACGTCCGACGGGCGCACCCAGGCCGCGGGGGCGCGGACCAGTCCGCGCCCCCGCCCCTGAACACGATTCAGCCCCTTCGCGGCGTCGAGCCCCGCTCCGCCGCACCTCACAGACCTTCCCCATTTTCGTTTCACGGCAGCGCGAACCGCGCCGGTCGTTCACCATGCCGCACTCATTGCGGCGCAACCGAAAGGAAATTCCTTTGCAGTCTGTCAACACCGAGAACCTCGACTTGAAGGGTGATGCCGCTACCGCCATCAAGGCGCTGCGTATGCGCGCTCGGGGAATCCTCCCGTCGAAGATCATGAAGTTCCTCGACATCGACTATGCGACGTACCGGAACTGGATCACCGGCGGCCTCGACGACACCGACGCCGAATACGAGATCGTCATCGACCTGACCGCCGAAATTCGGCGCCTGGGCACCTCGGCGGTGGCCGCATCATGAGCCGCCCCCGCCGAATCTCCCGTCCGCACGCTCCGCACTTCAGCTATACGCATCCGCTCGCCGAAGCCGCGACCCGCCGCTGCAAGACCGAGCATCCGCTCTACCGCAGCGGCAAGAACAAGGTCGCCTGCGGCAGATGCTGGGAGGCGGTGATCCGCGCCGACGCGCTCCTCGCCGCCGACGTGCAACTGCCACAGCATCCGCCGGCATTTGACCCCAAACTGGTCGACCAGGTCGCGGTCGACCGAGCCATGAACGGCGAGGCGCCCGCACCGAACCTGACTCCGACTGAACGAGACATGGCCGTACGCAAGCTGCGCGACCAGGGGCTCAAACGCTCCGAGATCGCCCTACGCCTCAGCGTCTCGAAAAGCATCGTCGATCGTGCCCTCGCCGAGCGAAGCGAGCGGCCGCCACCGGTACTGAGCATCGCGGCCGCGTGAATCTCCCGATCGATGCCTTGGCGGCACTGACCGCCGCCACCCAATCGGCCTTCCCCGGCCGGTCCAACCCTGAAGGGAGACAAGTATGACCATGGCCCTCGCCTCCAAACCGCTGTCGGCAATGACCGAGCGGTACTACAAAGTGTCCGAGGTCCCGGCCTTCGTGCCGCTCAGCGAATCGGAGGTTCGCCGACGCCTTGAGAGCGGTGGACTCGGCGGCATCCGGCTCTCCACCCAGTCCTGGCGGGTTCCGGCCTCAGCCCTGCGGGCGATCGATGCCCAGCTGCGAGGCATGCCTGTCGAACCGCCTGAGCCGTTCGGCGACAAGACCTTCCTGCGACTCCAGGAGGCCGCGAAGCTGCTGCGGATCGACCGGCGGCACCTGACCGCTTTGATCGACTCCGGCGCCTTCCCCGGCGCTGTGCTCGGCAAAGTCCGGTTCATCTCCGCTGAGTTCCTGCTCGACCTCGAACGCGAGGCGGTCGAAACCCAGACTCTGGTCGACGTCCAGGAGTTCTTCCTCCTGCGCCAGGTCGCCGCCCAGAACCTTGAGGCGGTGAACGGCTGATGGGCAGGGACATCACGCTCGGCCGAGGTCGTGTCGGGCACACCTCGTGGGAGCGGCACAGCGACCGGTGGGGCTCGGTCTTCCTGGTTCCCGGGCCGGGGACGTTCGACGAGCGCACCGCCGTCGACTTCGCCAAGGCCCCGGTCGGCAAGGTCGGCGAACTGCGCGCCATCGTCACTGTCCCCTACCGGCCGGGACGCCCTCCTCGCACCGAGGCCGCCAAGAAAATGCGCGAGCACTGGAGGAAACAGGCGCCGAAGCAGGGCACGGTCTTCGTGCTCGGCCACGGCGAACTGTTCGCCTGGACCCTCGACGAGGGCGGCCGCGTCGGCGAAACCGGCCGGAAGGTCCTCATCGGCGTCAAGCCCCTCGACGGGCGCGACGAGGACTGGCTGGATCTGACCGAGGTCGGGCGTGTCGACGAGGTCGAGCTGTTCTTCCGCGAAGGCGGTGAACCTCGATGAGACTGCTCGATCGGCTCAACGCGGTGCCCGGGTCGGCGAACTCGGTGCTCTACGGCGAGGCCGCGCAGATGCCGCGGCTCGTGTTCGGGCACACCAGGGCTGGCGGGTTCAACGCACTTCCCTCGCCGATCCGGTTCGCGCCCGGGCCTGAGTCTCTGGTCGCGTTCGCGGCCTGGGCGAACATGGCCGGCCACTACCAGCTCGCTCCCGCCGAGCGCGACACGCACGCGGCCGGCGAGTTCGAGTGCCGGGTCTACCTCGCCGGGACCGAGGTCCGGGTGTGGGTGCCGTTGTACGGCATGAGCGTCCAGACCGCGATCGACGTTGTCGATGCCGCCCGCCGGAAGGCGGTGGCCGCTCGTGGCTGAGTTGCAGATGCGCCTGACGGGCCGATCCGCCGAGGTCATGGCGGTCGTCGAGTCCATGCGCGAGGAGGCGGTTGAGGATGATCCGCCGATCCTGCTGAACGTCTCGCCGCCCTACCCCACCAGGGGCGGCAGCGGCGATGTCCGCGTCTATCTGAAGTTCGACGGCACCCGCCTGGCCGCCGAAATGTGAATCACCCAGTCCAGCAACCAAATTCGAAAGGAACTCCTGCCTTGAGCATCAAGACCGACCTCTACGCCATGTGGGGCGCACGGGCCACTGAAGCGGCTAAGCGCATGAACGAGACGGGCTACTACTCAGCCGAACACACCATCAACCGCCACAAGCTCGACGCCTATGAGGACGGCTGCCGCCTGGTCCACTCCGCCGAGGGCACCGGTCACCTCAAGAACGCGCTGCGCAGGCGGATGAGCAACTACTTCCAGCGGGAACTGCGCGACTTCTACGCCCGCATGCTCAACGACGTCGAGACCGCGCTCGAGGGTGACGATGCGAAGAAGGAGGTGCGGTGATGGACCCAGCGATGATCACCGGCTTCGCCGCCGGCGTTGCCGTCTCCTCGTCCGCGGTCGGTCTGACCGCCTGGGTTACGGCACACCGGCTGCTTGGCCGGGCCGAACGCGAAGCGCACACCGACGCCCTGACCGGGCTGCTGAATCGGAGGGGGTGGGAAAGGGCCGCCGGGGCAAGGACCAACTCGACCGGCGGCGCCCAGGACCTGTATGTGATCCTCGCCGATTGTAACGGCCTCAAGCAGGTCAACGACGTCTACGGGCACGAGGCCGGCGACGAGCTCATTGCCGACGCGGCCGCCGCGCTGAGCGCGGCGGCCCCGGGTGCTCTGGTCGCCCGCCTCGGCGGCGACGAGTTCGCACTCCTGGCCACCTCGAGAGTCTTCGAGGCGCTGCGGGCCCGGCGTGCGCCGGTGGTCGCGATCACCGAGCAGGCCCCCGGCGGGGATACCGTCTGGTCGCGCATCGCCATGGGCGCGGCGCGATTCGACGGCGATCTCTCCGAGGCGATGCGGCGGGCGGATGCGGCGATGTACCGCAACAAGGCCACCGGCGACGGCATCTTGTGCGTCTTCGACCCCTATGCCGACGACCACGCCACGGCCGACCGGCCGGCGTTGCGCACCCGCGACCTCCCCGCCCGCACCGACGTGCCCGTCCACCAGGTGGAGGTGGCCTAACTTGTCCACTGTCTATCAGCGGGCGCTGCTCGCACTCGAGGACGCCGGTCTGCCGACCGGCACCATCGGCCCCGCCCACGCCGGGCTTCCCGGCCTGGGCGAACGGTCCGGCTCCAAGCTCGTCGAGCAGCTCCTCGAACTCGATGAGGACCAAGCCGAGACCCTCGCCGCCGCCGTGAGCGAACACGCGGGTGGTGAGGGCCGGTGAACGAGACCATCGCTGTTTTCGCGGCCGTGAGCGCCATTTTGGGAGCGGCTCACGCGGTGGGTGACCACTGGATCCAGCATCAGGCCGACTCGGACGCCAAGGGACTGCCGGGCTGGATCGGTCGTCTCGCGTGCGTCAAGCACGTCGCGACCTACACCGCCACCGCCGTCATCGGTTTGGGGCTCGCGCACCTGTACCTGGACCTGAGCACCGAGCCCGTCCCGACCGCGATCGGCCTGGGCGTCTCGGCGGTCAGCCACTACATCGCCGATCGGCGCGAGCCGCTGCGGCGCATCGCGAACGCGCTCGGCAAGCAGGACTTCTACCGTCTCAAGTCTTTCGGCATGAACGGCGCCTACCTGCTCGACCAGTCGTGGCACGCCGGATATCTGGTCTGGGCCGCGCTCATCATCGCCGGCGGCACCGACCGCTTGGCACTGACCGCGCTCCTGGCGGTCACGGTGACCGCGTTCCTCGGCTACAAGGTGGCCCGCGCCGAACAGCGCTCGGGGCGCCTGGCCGAACAGGTCGCACCGGTCTCGCCCGCGGTCGCCACGCCCGTCCGCCAGGAGGTGGAGGTCTAGATGCGCGCCTTCACCGTCCGACCGCCGTGGCCGGACTTGATCGCCCGTGGCGGCAAGACGATCGAAAACCGTGTCCGCCGCACCAACTACACCGGGCCCGTCGCCGTCCACGCGGGTAAGACGCTCGCCGTCGCCGAATGGGAATGGGCCCGCAAGACCTTCGGCCCCATCCTCATCCCCCGCAAAGACAACCTCGTCTTGGGCGCGGTCGTGGCGGTCGCCGATCTGGTCGACTGCCACGCCGCGGGTTGGCCTTCGGCGTGCAACACGGCCGCCTGCAAGTCCTGGGGCGAGATGGGCGGCGACATCTGGCACTGGGTCCTCGCCGATGTCCGTCCCCTCGCCGAACCGGTCCCCGCCAGAGGCCAACTCGGGCTGTGGACCCCCGACCCCGACCTCACTGCCGCCATTGAGGCGGCCCTCGACTGCAAGGAGTAAGAGCGCTTTGAAAATCCACATCGACGGCTCCACCGTCATCATCGACCACACCACCTTCGTCGTGCCCCCGAACACCCACCACACCCACCGCGGCATAACCATCAAATCCGACGCCTCCGGGAAGGTCACGATCGTCGGCCCCGACCCCCGCTTCGACCTCACCGTCACTGTGGAGGCCACTCGATGAAGTCCACCTCCGAAACCGACGTGATCTACGTCGACGACCTCCACGCCTGGGCCAAGGGCGACCTGCGCACCATGGCCGCCCTGCAGTTGCTCGACGAGTCGAACCTGATCGCACACATCTGGATCGACCGGTTCATCAAGACCGATCCCTGGCTGCATTTCGACTTCGACGCGATGAAACGCCAGATCCGCCGCGCACCGTTCTCGGGCGCCGAGCAGTCCATCGCCGAAGCGGCCCTGTCGCTGGCCGGGAAGCTCGACGTCGACCTCGGCTCCCTCGCACTCAGCCTCGACCAGACGAACCTCACCGCGCTCCTGGACGCCATCGCCCAAGCGAGCGGAAAGCCGGAGGTGCGCTGATGGGCAAAAGCAAAGCAGCACAGCGCATCCACGGTCTCGCTCTGATCGCCGCCAGTGCCGTTATCAAGCGCGAACTCCGCAAGGAAGTGAGCGCCGTCCGCAAGGCCGACTTCGCCGCCCTAGACCTGACCTGGTACCTGACCGACTACGACGATGACGCCGACTTCGAGGCGACCTTGTACATCAGCGATCGCCAAGACCTGGTGGCGTTCGGTCGCCTGACCGTGCGGTACGGCGACGGGACGTTCAACGAGCGGTTCGGCGACTTCGAGACCCGCATACGCCTAGGCGACTTCACCGTCCGGGTGCGCACCACATGCGCGAAGTACACGTTCGGGTCCACTGAATCCGGTCAGGTTCTGCAGGACGCAATCACCAAGGCTTCCGGGGTTTTGGAGGCGGCCCGGTGATCCGCATCGAGGACGACCGGATGGTCGCCGAGGCTGGCGGGCACGTCGCCCTCCGCAGTGACACCGGGGCGTGGCGGGTGCCGTGGATGCCCGAACGCAACCTGACCGAATACGCCGCCCGCGCGGCAATGGCAATCGCCGAACGCGACCTGGCCCGGCTCGGGCCGCTCCAGGCCGGGGACTTCCTGGCGCTGGAACGGTTCCAGATCGACCGGGCCCAAGCGCTTCCCTGGGCGGCCCCGGTCAACTATTACCCCCGGCAGTGGAATCGCGAGACGCTCACCGCGATGGCCGATCGGATCGGCGAGGTCCTCGCACACGTCGGCACCGTGCCCGACGTCGGCGCCTGCAAGGCGGGCGAGTACCTCACCGCCAAGCTCGGCTGCGAGGTCTCGCCCGAGGCCGTGACCGAACTGGCCCGCCAGGGCCTGATCGATACCGCCGGGGACTACAAGGACCACCTCCTCTACTCGGGCTACAGCCTCGAATCCTTCGACGACGCAGCAGCCGCTACTCGCGCAGGCGAGAGCGGCCGTGAACTCCACGGCGACGAGGCCGCCGCCGTACTCGGCATCCGCCGGGCCGACTTCGACCACCTCGTACGGGCCGAACGCGTCGTCCCGGTCCGCACCTACCAAACGCGGTTCGGCACCGCCGTCGCCCTCTACCGCGCCAGCGACCTGACCGAACTCGAAACCAAACACCGCGACATCGACTGGGCCGCAGTCCGCGCCACCGGCAAAGGGCGCCGCTCGGCCCTGGCCGCTCTGACGACCTACACCGAACCGACCGACACCGACTAACGCTCCGGAAGGAGGCGACCGACCATGCCCACAACCGACACCGACGACAACGAACCGATCCTCGAATGGTGCCCCCGCTGCGACCGACCGGACGCGATGTGCGAGTGCGACCGAACACCGAACACGACCGTCACCGGGCACCCCCGTCAGGGGCGAACCGAGCCAGGACCGAACACCGGACACGAGACCGAACACGCCACAGCCGAACACCGGACACCGACCGAACAGACCGAAGCCGAGGTGGCGAACACCCGCCGAACAAAGCATCGCGAACACAAGACCAAGCCGCCGGGCGAACAGCGATGGTGGGACGCCCTGGCCGCGTGGATGGTCGAGTGGGGCGCCCTGGTGCCGATCTGGTTCCTCGCCGGCGCGCTCGGCGTCGCCGGGTTCGCAGTGTCCTTCCTCACCGTGGAAGAGAAAGCGCGAAGCTGGTCCCCCGAGGGTTACGCCTGGCTGTTTCCCACCGGGATCGACCTGGGCATCATCACCTTCACGCTCTTGGACATCTTCCTCGCCCGCCGCGGCAAACGGATCCCCTGGCTGCGTTACGTGCCTTGGGGTTTGACCATAGCGACGATCTACCTCAACGTCACCGCCTACACCGCGCTCGAAGCGCAGATCGCCCACGCGGTCCTGCCAAGCCTGTGGGTGGTGTTCACCGAGGCCATCGCCCGGATCATGAAGCTCAAAGCCAAGGAAGAGGCCACGACCACCCGCACCGTCCCGCTCATCCGCTGGGCCTGCGCCCCGATCGCCACATTCATTCTGTGGCGGGCGATGCAGCTCTGGGCCATCGACTCCTACGAGGACGCGTTGAAGCGCGAGGAGGAACGCCAACTGGCCAAGGCGGTCATGAAGGCCGAGTTCGGTTCGGTCCGCGGTGCCAAACCGGAGCTGCGGGTCCGCTACCGACAGCGGAAAATCACCGTCGCCGAAGTCCTCACCGCCGCGAGCGAACACGACATCGGCAAGTCTGGCGCATCGGGACGAGGGCGCGAGAAAACTGTTCGCCGAACGTTGTCCGACCGGCGTTCGGCCCCTGCCGACGGCTCGGGCCGCAACCCTGTTCGCGATTCCAGAACCACCGAACACCGGACACCGAACAAGCCCGGGGCCCCTGTTCGGCCGCAGCCGAAGAAGACCGGACCGAACACGAACGGCCGAACAAGCAAGGACGGCCGTTCGGCGAGTGTTCGGCTCGGCGAGGCGCTCGCCGCGTTCCGCGCCGAAGGCGTGCCGAACCCGACCGTTCGCGACCTCGCCGACCGCGCCGAGTGCGCCCCGTCGACCGCGCACACCTTCGTCGCCGATCTGAAGAAACGAAACGGCAAGTAATGGCCGGGCGCAGGCGAGGCACGGGACGCACCCGGCAGTCACTAGCCCGAATCCATCGGCGGCGAGCGGATCTGCCAGATCCGCTCGCCGCCGAACCTCGAAAGGAGAACCGACATGACCGCTGAAGCAGCGCCGTGGAGCCCGTTCGAGGACGTGCCCGCGGACGCCGAATCGCCCACTCAGAGCCCGGCAGTCCCGGCTAGGGACACCGAGCCTGCACCCTGCACTCTGCAGCGGCATCTGCACGTCGTGCCCGAATCGAACGCAGGTCAGGCGGGCGATGCCACTGGCGAGACGCTGCACTCTGCACCCGATCCGGCCCCCGCGAGTGCAGACTCCGCCGCGGCCCCGCCCGTCCCCGAACTTGCGGAGACGAGCGAGGCGGCGGCAGCCGAGGAAGCCCCAGTCGAGGTGGCCGCGACTGGTCCTTCGATGGCCGACCGGCTCGCCGGGGTGCGGGCGATCTGGGTGCCGCCGAACTGGCGGACCGAGCGTCCGGCCTCGCTCGACGAGGTCATCGCCTACGCCGACACCGCGCCCTGGTGCGCCGGGGACGGCAAGGCCCGAAAGGCCGGGCGCGCCTACAACCGTCTCGTGGCCGTCCCGGTCTCGGCGCTCGCCTACGTCATCGCCTGGATCTTCCAGCGGCCCGGCCGCGCCGCCACCGTCGGCCTGGTGGCTGGCCTGTGGGGCCTGGTGCTCCTTGTCGCGTTCTAGACCACTTCCGCATCGAACCCTTTCCACCGCAATCGACTACACCGAAACGAGGTACGACTCATGGAATTCATCGCAACCGGCAGCCTGATCACCTGGGCGGTGCTCGCGCTGTTCAAAGTCCACCCGAAAGCCCAGTACGTCTTCTTGTTCCTGTTCGGTCTCGGCGTCGCCGGCGGCATCGCCGGGGAATGGCTGGGCAAGATCGGCGCCTGGCTGGTCGAGCTGTCCTCCATGGGATCGGGCGCCCTGCTCGGCGCTTCCGCCGGGTGGGCGATCGCCCTGGGGATCGTCCTGTTCTGGACCCTGGTGATGATCCCCAACAACCTGGAGCCGGCCGGGGCCGAGTCCGCTGGGGGGAAGGGCTGGGTCCACTGGACCAGCATCGCCTTCTCGCCGCTGGTCGCCCCCATGTTCGGCATCGTCTTCGGCACGCTGACGGCGCTGGGTTAAGGGGTAGCAATGATCGAACTCATTGTCATCGCCGCCATCACCACCGTGTTCACCCACGCGGTCGGCATGCGCGTTACCGACAGCATCCATGCCGTCAAGGGCACCGAGACAGCCCGGATGAAAAAGCTCGCCGCCCGCCGCGAGGACCGCGCCAACGGCAACCGCCGCGGCTTCGGCCTCTACATGGACGAAGCGTGGGAGTCCGCCGCGGCCCGGCGGCGCAAGACCATCGACGAGTACGGCTACCGGCCCGGGCTGCGGGCGTGGCTGGCGTCGAAGTGGATTGCGGGCTGGGCCAAGGCGATCGACCGCCACGGCCCGACCGCCGACCAGGTCGAGCCAACCAAGTCCAAACCGGACTCGGAAGAACAGGTCACCGACCAGGACACGCTCGGCGCGCCCGTCGTGATCGATGCGGAGTTGGAGACCAAGTCGGGCGACACCGTCGCCGACGCCTTCGACTCGATCCCCCGAAGCCGCGAACCCGAGCCGGAGGTGCCACCCGCCACCGTCGATGACGGGCCAGAACCGGTCACCGGCTTCGAAATCGAGGTCCCGACCATGCCCGAGTGGGAGGGCGGCACAGCCGCCGAGAACCACGCGGCCGAGGACACGGAAATGAACTGGACTCCGTTCGGAGCCGTGTCGGAGCCTGCGCGGACCAATCCACTGTCGGCGTTCAGCGGGGCCCGAAACCCGCACCTGCTCGAACGAGAATCCGAGCACGAGTACCTGCGCGAGCACTACGGCGCGACCGACGCCGACATCCTGTGGCTGCTGACCGACCACGTGCTGCCGAGCCAGTCGATCAAGCCTGACCTTGGCGAGTGGGTTACTCCCGGGCAGCGGCAGGAGAAACTGCTCGACCATGCCCGGGACATGGCGCGCAACGCCTACGACGACTCCTACGGCTACTCCCATGCCTACAAGTCCGCGCCGCCGCGCGCCTACGCGCAGCTGCTGGAGGACGTCGGCGGCGAGCCGAAGGACCGGCTGTGGGCCGACCTCATCCGCAAACAAGCCTCCGGCGACGACGCCGAGGACGAACGCAAGATCCGAACCCAGTGGCTGCTGAACCGCGGCGTCGCCATACCCGAACGGCCCGACGGCGCACCAGAGGACTGGAAATGGCCCGGCTTTGCCTGGGACGAATTGCTCGATCACGAACAGGCCCAACAGGAGCAGCCCGCAGCTACCTCTGACCAGAACCCGTCCGACAACGAACCGATCAACAACAACATCCAGGAGGAATCCATGTCGAACACCTCAGGCGAGGTCCCCACTCTCCCCGCCGCTCTGCGCTTCAGCGCCGAAATGATGGAGCAGATCACCAACGCGATGGTCGCCGTCGACCAGTCGAGAGCTTCTCTTCTAGACGCCGGGGTTGACAACGAGCCCATCTCAGCGCTGCACCGAGCGCTGGAGGGCCTGAGCGCTGCGAGGACCGCCTTCAACGAATTTGCGGCCGAGATCGGCCGTCACCAGTCCGTGGCCGACGCCCTCCGCGCGGCTCCGTCGGCCGGTAACAAGGAATACCTGCTCGGCGGGTAATCACCCAACGGCGGCAGGGCCGGTGGCCCTGCCGCCCCCAACCATCGAAAGGAGCAGACGACCATGACGGCGATCAGCCGCGACGACAAGGGGCGCTTCGTCACCGCCGAATCCGAGGCCGGCCCGATCCGCGCTCAGGCACTGCCGCACCTGCTGGCCGGCTTGGCCTGCGCCGCAGCCACTCTCGGTTGGGTCCTGGCCGCCTTCGCCGATCTGCTCGGTCTGGTCATCGCCGCGACCGTTGCCACCACGGCCGTTGCCGCCGTCGCCGTCGCGATCGCCGCGAAAGCTCGCACCTGGCCCCGCTCCCGCGTCCTCGCCGCCTCAGCCGCCATCGCCCTGGCGTGCGGGTGGTCGCTGGTGTGGGTAGTGGCCGGCCCGTCCCTGACCGCCGCCGCCATCGGCGCCACCCTCTGGCTCCCGGTCTCATGGCCCTGGTGGGCCCCGCGGCGCCTGGCCAACCCCGACCCGAACGCCTTGCCCGTCACCGAGGTCCTCGAAGGCGAGATCATCGAACCCGAACCTGAGCTTGGCTCAGCTGAGCAGTTGGTTGTCAAGTGGACCGAGCGCCTGGCCAAGTCCGGCGGCGTCCTGGCCGGCACGATCCTGAGCTGGGAGTTCGAGACCGAACACACCATCGTGTTCCGGCTCCAGCTGGTGCCTGGCGCCCAGACGCTCACCGAAGCGGTCAACGCCCTCCCCAAGATCGCCACCGGGCTGAACACCCTGGCACCCAAGCTCATCGTCGAAGACCACCCCGACTTCGAAGACGCCTCTCTGGGGCGTTTGACCGTGGTCACCGGCCGCCCGATCGGCACGACCGTCCCCTACACCGGGCCCACATTCGACAGGGCGATCGAGCAGATCCGCCTCGGCCCCCACACCGACGGCGCGGGCACTGCGAACTGGCGGGTGTTCGAACCGAACACCTTCCACGGCGGGTTCGTCGTCGGCCAGAAGGGATCGGGCAAGTCCCGCATCATCGACATCATCTGCCACTCCCTGATCGCCGACGGCCGCACCGTGGTCTGGTACGGCGACCCCGAAGATGGCGCCTCCTCCACGGCCATGGCGGCCAACGCCGACTGGTGCGCCCGCGGCATGGAAGCGATCAAGACGATGCTTCGCACCGCGCAGCGTGTCATGAAGTTCCGGAAGGCCGAGAACAGCGTTGAAGGCTGGGACGGGTTCACTCCCTCCCCCCAGCGTCCGGCGCTGATGATCGTCATCGACGAGTTCTCCACCGCCTGCAAGGACAAGGAGATCCGTGAGGCTCTGCTCGACCTAGCCCGCCGGGGCCGCAAGGTCGGTGTCCAGCCCCTCGGTGGCGACCAGCAGCTCGACCTGGGCACCTTCGGTGATGAGGCGCTGCGCAACAACATCGTCTCCTCGAACCTGATCATGCTCAAGACCACGTCGAGCAACACCAAGGACCTCGTCGGCGGCGTGGCCGACGGCATCGACCCGACCCTGTTGCCCGACGTCCCCGGCTATGGCTACCGGTCGGCGCCGGTCGGCGGCGACGGCCGCTCCATCGGACGTTCGGCCCCGTTCCGCGCCTACCACCTCGGCGACGACCCCGGCGCGTCCACGGACTGGTTCGACCAGATCCCGCTCTCACAGCGCGCCCGGCTCGACATGGGTTCGGCGACCCAGGCCGGACCGGCCTACGCCGGCCGACACCAGAGCGACACCGAACGACTCGACCAGATGCGCGCGCTCGTGGCATCGGCGCGCGCCGGCATCGCGCCGGTTGAACACGACGACAAAGACACGAACGCTTCAACTGCCGGGAACGACGGCGAGCACTACGGGCAGGTCATCGCCTTCCCCACCTGGGCTCAGTTCGACCCGGCCGTCGAGGCCGAAGCGAACCTCACCGACACCGCTCGGAAGGTCCTCGCGCTCATCCGCGACGGCGCCGACCAGCCCGTCAAGTTGCAAGAGGCGACCGGATTGTCCGAACGCCAGGTCCACAACATCCTCAAGACGCTCACCACCGTTCCCGCGCTCATCCGCAAAGTCGGGCACGGCCGCTACGAGGCCGTCCCCGTCCACCACGACCAGGAAGGGCCCCATGCCTGACGACCCGATCGCACCGGACTTCACCGAGACCCGCAACCGGGCGAAATTCCATCTCGAAGAGGCCGCCCGCGTCCTCACCGCCAAGTACCCCTTGTGGGCGGGCAACAAGCCCACGCCGATCCAACGCGGTGTCATGCGCCGCGCCGCCCGCTACACCAATAAGGCCATCAAGCAACTCGACCTCCCAGCCGCCAACGACACCCCGACCGATACCGGCCGCTGACCGGCCCGATCGTCATCCGCTCCACCGAAATGAGAAGGCCTGGTGCGCTGCCTGCATGGTCCACACCGGTCCAACCACAGATCCACCATATGAGCGTTGAAGGGGTTCCGCCTTGACCAGTCCTCCTCCCAATCCGATCGACCAGGCTGTCGAACACGATTTGAAGGAAACGATCGTGGCACTGCGCGAGCACACTCGCGCGGCCGATAGCAAGGCGCAATTGCTCGGCAGCGTCCTGATTCCCAGCATTGTCGGCGCAGTCGCCACCGGCGTGTTCGCCCACTTGCCAGCCATCGCCGCCATCACCGCCTGGCCAGCCGCTGGATTTTCATTGGCGGCTATCGCGATCCTCGGAGGCGTGGTCTGGCCCCAACCGCCGGGCCAACTCGGCATCGGAGACGTCGAAGCCACACTCACCACCGCCCGGCGCAAAGCCACCGCCCCCAAATGGCGGCTGACCGCACTCGCCGCTGAACACAACCATCTGGCGCGCATCGTCGCCGCCAAGTGGCGGCGCCTGAAATGGGCGCTCCGCATGACCGGTGGCGCGCTCGCACTCGGGACCGCCACCGTCATCCTCGCGGTCCTGAACTAAACCGCCCGCTCACATCAAGAAAAAAGAAAGTATGCACTGGAACTACGTCAACTTCCTCAACATCGACGAGTCACCGACCTCCTACGGGAGAACGACCGTTGCCACCCGCCACCCGCTCAACTCCGAGAACGCGATTGATTCGGTCGCCCACCTGATTCGCGACCAAAAACGCCTGGCCAACCTCTCCATCATGGGGATCTTCAAGCTCGAGTCCTGAGGCCACCTGCCCGAATACGACAACGGCCCGGCGCAGTACTTGGCGGTGCGCGCCGGGCCCGCTTCCCAACCATCTGCTGATCAGAAAGGCCCACACAGTATGACAGTGGCGACCACTGCTGCCCAAGAACAGCCCGAAGCGCGCGTCTTCGACCGGACCCCGCCCCACGATGTGATGGCCGAACGTTCGGTCCTGGGCGGCATGCTCATGAGCTCCGACGCCATCGCCGACGTCGTCGAGCTATTGCGCCCCGACGACTTCTACAAGCCCGCGCACACAGCCGTCTTCGAAGCGATCTGCTCGCAGTTCTCCCGCTCCGAGCCGGCCGACGCGGTCACCATCGCCGCCGCGCTCAACGACACCGGGCAACTGGTGAGGATCGGCGGCGGCCTCTACCTCCACGAGCTGCTCGAGTCCGTCCCGACGGCGGCGAACGCGGGATACTACGCGCGGATCGTGCGCGACAAGGCCATCCAGCGGCGAGTGATCGCCGCCGGCACCTACGTCTCCCAGATCGGCTACAACGACGGCGGCCGCGATCTCGACGAGCTCCTGGTCCTGGCTGAGAAGACGTTCCTGGACGCCGTCGACACCGAGACGACCGCCGGGCCGACCCCGTTGGCCGACTACCTGACCGGTGTGATCGACGGCCTCGAAGCCGACGAGACCGAGGTCGGGCTGTCTACCGGACTGGCCGACCTCGACAGATCCCTCGGCGGCATGCGTCCGGGCCAGTTGATCGTGATCGCCGCCCGGCCCGGAGGGGGCAAGAGCGTCTTCGGCGGCGACCTCGCCCGCCACGCCGCGCTCCATCTGAACGTGCCGACTTTGTTCTGCTCGTTGGAGATGAGCGGCGAAGAGCTCGCCGCGCGTCTGGTGTGCGCCGAAGTCGGCGGGAACCTCGCCTGGTTCACCGGCACCGCGCGCATCCCCGACGACCAGATCGCCCGCACCGTCTCTGGCGCGGCGAAGCTCGCCGACGCGCCGTTGTTCATCGACGCGGCCACCGACACCACCATCACCCGGCTGCGTTCGCGTGCACGGCGCTTGGACGCCCAGCATCGGGCCGTCGGCGGGCTCGGCCTGGTCGTCGTCGACTACCTGCAGCTGATGCCCTCAGGCAGTCGGGGCGATTCCCGCGAACGGGACATCGCCGAGATCAGCCGCGGCCTGAAACTACTGGCCAAGGATCTGGGCTGCCCGATCGTCGCCCTCGCCCAGCTCAACCGCAATGTCGAAGGGCGACAGGACAAACGCCCGATGCTCTCAGACCTGCGCGAGTCCGGCGCGATCGAACAGGACAGCGACGTCGTCCTCATGCTCCACCGCGAGGACTACTACACGCCTGACACACCCCGCAAGGGCGAGATCGACATCATCATCGCCAAACACCGCTCCGGACAGTGCGGCACCGTCACCGCCGCCGCCCAACTCCACAAAGCCCGCATCGTCTCCCTCGCCTGAATATCCAGGGACGGCCCATCGAAAGGAGTGACCCCACATGGCAAGCAGTTTCGAAGTCGACTTCTTCGAGGTCGAGCCGTACGACGACCCGTACGTCCGCACCCCCCTGGAATGGTGCCGCGCCAGCTTGCACTGGGAAGACTTGGGCTTGCTTACGTGGCTGCGCAGCCACCAGCCTGGCTTCCAGTTCACCGAATCCTTCATCGTCAACGCCTCACCCGCTGGGCGCGACAAGGTCCGCGTGATCCTCCGGCGACTAGAGAAAGCCGGGTACCTCAAGCGGTCCAAGATCCGAGACGCAGAAGGGAAGATTCGCGGCGCGAAACTAGCCCTCCGCGCCACTGCCGACCCGGTCGTGGCCGCACTCCGAGCAGCGAAGCGGGCCGAGCCATCGACGGAAAATCCGTCCTTGGGTGTTGAGCAGCGCGAACACCTCGGATTCGAGGCCCCGCAGGCACTTCCGACGGAAAATCCGTCCGAAGTTGCTGATCAGGGGAAACAGGGTGTATCCGCAGGTCGGGTACTTAAGACGGCTTTGCCAACGTTGGCTAATCCGCAACAAAGAAAGAACATATATAAAGAACCCCCTCCCCCTACCCCCTCCGGGCCGTCGGCGGCTTCAATCGCCGCAGTGGCCCGACCGGAGGAGGCGGAGGGAAACGACGAAATCCGAAAAGCGGCTGTCGCCCTCGTCGCCACCCTGCCCGGCAACCTCACTGGCGGTCAACGCCACCGCCTCACCGCTGCCGTCGCCGCTCGTTTGAACACGGGATGGTCTGCGGAGTCTTTGACGACGGAGCTGACCACCGACCTTGCCGAGGTCCGCAGCCACGCGGGACTTTACAAGCACCGCCTTGCTGAGCTGCCCGCCGATCCGCCTACCGAAGTGTCTGCGCCGCAACCGGATCTGCCGCCGCTGGGCGACGACGCCCACGACTTCGACCCGGACCCGGCCGACCCGGACACGTGCCTTCGGTGCCCTCGGCCCCGCGAGAACCGCATCCACCAGGCGGCCCCACGGGCCGTCTCCGCGCCCAACACCCCGATCCGGCAGCACGGGTCGGGGTACCGCGATCCGGGTGCGACACAGGCCCGCTCAGGCCGCCGCACCACCGCCGGTCCGGTCGAGGCCGGCCGGTTGCTGCACGGCCTGCTGCCGGCGGGGGCGAGATCCGATGCCGCCTAACGACACCGCGGTCAAGCCACCGGTGCCGTACTACGGCGGCAAGCAGCGCCTGGCCGAGCCGATCGTCGAACTGCTCTCCCGCGTCCCGCATCAGCACTACGTCGAGCCCTACGCCGGTTCACTCGCGGTCCTGTTGACGAAGCCGAAGGCGCGCATGGAAACCGTCAACGACCTCGACGGCGACCTGATGACGTTCTGGCGCATCGTGCGCGACCGCCCCGACGACTTCGAGCGGGCGGTCGCGCTCACCCCGCACTCGCGGGCCGAATACGCCGCCGCCTGCGCACCCGCCGGAGTCGACGCCTGCGAGGTCGAGGTCGCCCGGCGGGTGTGGGTCCGACTGACCCAGTCCCGCACCGGAACCCAGCGGGCCGTGGGATGGCGCCACCACCAAGACCCCAACGGCTCATCGATCGGTATGCCGGCCTACTTGGACGCCTACCGCTCCCGCATGCCCGCCGCAGCCGCCAGGCTCCGGGGCGTCTCCCTTGAAGCTCGGCCCGCGCTCGAGGTCATCGCCGCCTACGGCCGCCATTCGGGCGTGCTGCTGTACGTCGACCCGCCCTACCTCGGCTCGACCCGGGCCCGCAACTACCGGCACGAGATGCGTACCGAGACCGACCACCAGGCCCTCGCCGAAGCCCTGCACACCTGCCGCGCCGCCGTCGTCCTGTCGGGCTACGACTCCGAGCTGTACCGGGAGCTGTACCCCGGCTGGCACCGCGTCGCGATCGCCTCGGGGACCAGCCAGGGCGGCACCTGGCACGAGCGCACCGAGGTCATCTGGTCCAACCGCGACCTCACCGCCCAACCGACCCTGTTCGACCTGCAACCCAAGGACGCCGGCCGATGAGCTACCTCGCCAAATACGACGACCCGACCGGAGACCGGTTCGGGATCCCGACCTTCAACTACCGATTCGCGCCGAGCGGCCTGTGCACCCGCCGCCAGCTCGCGGCGAAGGGCCTGACCCCCGGCCGCCAGCCGATCGCCGCGCAGATCCTGTGGCGGCGTGGCAAACGAGTGGCCTACCTCTTCCGCGAGGACCTGGCCCGTCCGAAACGGCCCCCGACCGACGCGCAACTTGCCGCGCTCTCGAAGGCATGGGTGGCGAACTCGACGTGCCCGACCTGCGGCACCGAATACGGCCACTACATCCCACGCAGCCTCGGCGAATGCCTCAACTGCCACGAACGCACCGACACCGAAGGAGACCCGCTGTGACCACCGCAGGCTGCACCACCAAGGCCCGCCCTCCCGCGATCTGCATCGCCACCGACGAGTGCGCCGAACTGTTCGAGGGCGACCGCGAGACCAGTGAGGAGTTCGAACGCACCGTCGCCGACGCCTTGGCCCTGCTCAACCGCACCTGCAAGCACCCCACCAACGCTGAGGAGCGCTGACCGTGCCCCACATCGAGATCAACAACCGCCAGGTCACCATCGACCATGCCACCACTCTCACCATGGCTCCGAACTCGCAGGCCACCGTCGAAGGCGTCACGCTCCGCTGCGACAAGCACGGCATCGTCAACGTCGAGCACTGCGAGGGCGGCTCCTACTCGCTGCATCAGAAGATGGGCCACCTGCCCGCAGGCGTCTCCGTCACCGGCGTCGTCCACCGCCAGGCCCCGCGCCCGCCCAGCGGCACTCCGATTCCGCGCCAGCGAAAGGCCGGCCCCTACCCGCCCGCCGCAGCAACGCCCACCGACGCGGGGGTTCCAGACCTCGCCGACTTCCCGGCTATCGCTGCTCTGGATCCGGACCGGCTGCTGGAGATGATCGAGACCGTCTATGCCGCCCAGGTTGCCCTCGCCGACGGCCGCGCCGACGAGTCGGCCCGGATGGTCAACGAGATGGCCCACAGGCTCGGCATCGCCGCCGACATCAGTGAGCTGATCAAACGGTTCCCCGGCCTCGGAGGTAATCACCAGTGAGCACCGCAAGCCGAGACGCCGCTCAGGAGGTGCCGATCATCAGCACCACGTTCAGCAACATCAACCACTTCGGCGCCGTCAAGAACGGTGCGCTCCAACCGATCTGCGGCACCCGCGGCCAGCAATGGAAGCCGATGCCCACCCGCGCCTACGTCTACGGCAGCAAGACGTACCAGGTCAAGCCCGAGGTGTCGTGCTTTCGATGCCTGAAACTGCGAGGCAAATAGGACCCGCCGCTCGAATCGAAACGCATGCCGACCTCGCACACCCACGGCCCGGCCGAGCACGACCGCTCGGCCGGGCCGAACCGTATCCACCGCATCCAGAAAGGCTCTCTCATGGCGCTCAACAACTCCGAAGCGCGACTCGTCGACGACCTGGTCCGCATCATCGACCTAACCTCCCGAGTCTTGAACGCACCGCCCGGCAGCCACTACCAGTGGGACAAGTCCCGTCAGCTCGACGCCGACGTCAAAGGGTTGGCTGACCGGCTCGGCGGCGACCACTACAAGAAGCTCCCCGACCCCATCGACTCCGAGAAGGTAATTGCCGCCGTCGCCTCCGATTCCCAGCGCTACTCGATCGGAAGGGCCTTGTACGGCACCAACCGCTGATCTGTCTCTCACGATCACGACGACATCCAGAAGGAGCACCAATGGACCGCCGCAAACTGCGCTACCGACTCGAATGGTTTGCCCAGCAGGCCAAGGTCGTCGCCAAGTCCGTCTTGCAAGGGAACAACTCCTACGCCGCCGAAGAACGACCACGACTCGACCAGGCCCGAGCCGACGTCCTCGAAATCCTGCCCGCCCGCGACCACAAGGCCGCCATCGCGAACCTGGACGCCATCGTTGAATTCGCCGGCATCATCGAGCAGTACCGCTGGGACGCCTGGAACGCACGCAGGAACGCCGACAAGATGCGATACAAGGCTGAAGCCGACCTCCAGGAAACCGAGATCGAACGCCTGATCGTCGAAGTCTCCGGCCACATCGGCCACCAGTAAACCCTGTCACGGCACCCCAGCGCCGAATTCCCACACCAACATTCGACGGCCCGACCGAGTACAAAGCTCGGTCGGGCCGTTCCGTATCCCGCCACCAACCGAAAGGCACCCATGACCACCACCGTGCTCGGAGAGGGCTTCCTCGAAGTCGACCTCCCCGCCCGCCGCCGCGACCCCGACGCCTACCGCTGGGACGACATCGTCACCCTCTTCCACCGCGGCAACATCTATGGCGACGACGTCGAGTTCCCCGCCGACCTCGCCGGCCAACGAGGCACCCTCGTCGCCGTTGTCAACCGTGAACCGCGCAAGCAAAACGAAGTCGACCACGCTATCCGCCGAGGCGCCGGCACCCCGCCGCTCGGCAGCGAAGTCGTCCTCGGTACCGGCACCGTTCACTTCCGCAAGCGCACCATGAGCGGCCACGCCTCCGACTTGTACGAGAACAACGCCATCGGCATCAAACCCCGGCTCGACGGCGACGCCGTCCGCTCCCTGATGAGCCAATGGGCTAAACGAACATCACGTACAGGCTTCAACCTAGTCGGAAAACTCGAACTCCACCAGTAATCCGCCTCACGGGGTCGGGACGCATCGGCGTCCGGCCCCGCCGCTGTCCTCCGACCAGATAGGCCATCACATGGACCTGCGTGACCAGCTCTTCGACTACGCCGAGCTCGCCGAGAAAACCGTCGTCTCCGAGAACGAGGGCTACCGCGACGCCGCCGCGCTCAAGCGCGAATTCTCGGGCCTTCGCCAAGCCATCTCCGCAGCGGTCGACCGGTCGATCCGCGCCGAGGTCGAGGCCAAACTCGACCTCATCAAGGCCCTGGGTCGTACCTACGTCGAGGCCAACGAAGCCATGCGCCCACTGCCGCCGAGCAAGTGGGGCCAACTCGGTGAGACGGCTCGAACCGCAGAGCAGAACAAGCGTCGGATCCTCTACCAGCTCGTCGAACTCATCGAATGCTGACCTGCGTGTCTGCCGCCGCGACAAGTTCGCAGCGGCAGACATGCTTCACCCGAACCGAGAGGACCTGCATGCGTCTCGAAGACTTCCTTCCCAACGGGCAACGCGAACTCCTGCTCGAACTCGCCGAGGCCGACGACCGAGGCATCACCGTCGTCCACGACCGCAACGCCGACCGCCTGGTCAAGCGCGGGTACGCGACCCAATCCGGCTACACCTGCGCCATTACCGACGCCGGCTGGGCTTGGCTGCGCGAAGCGCTCGAAGACCGAGTCCCGGCCCAAGTGGCCACCGACTCGACCGAGCTGCGGCGATGGCGCGAGATCCGCGCCGCCTTCGCCGCCATCGGCATCACCCTCCCTGATATCGGCTAGCGCACTCCGCCACGCGCTCCTTGCCACGAAAAGAGCCCGGAAGCGACCCTTCCGGGCTCTTTCGTTTCCGAACCTGGCTACGCCCCAATACAATCCGGCCTACCGCCTCAAAAATAGGACCTGTAGACGGCGCCAGGAGCGCCGAACTCCATCTGGCCCTTGGTTGCGTCATGCATCGCGTGCCGGGCGCGGGAGAATCTAAATAGCGGCGTCCATGCAGGTCGGGCGTATCATGCCCCGCCACAGGTCCTCCGCAATCTCCCATTACTGCCTGTAGTCAGATCTGGGTTGACACTGGTCGGAACTGAACGAGCAAGGCGGACCACCGTGAGTCCCTCGTGGTACCAACTGTGGTGCGAATCGTCGCGACACGCCGACGTGGAACCACTCTTGTGCTGGAATGCGAAGGCTAAACGCGCAGCTAGGGACCGGGGTATCCCGCCTATGGCGCCTTTGCAAGGCGGAGGTTAGGGGTTCGATTCCCCTTGGCTCCACTATATGGCCTGGCCTTGAACTCAGGGCCATGTGAATATCGTTAGCGGCATCGGCCTTCGGGCTGGTGCCTGAACAGGCAAAACGCCCCCGGTTCCGATCAGATGATCGGAACCGGGGGCGTTTTGCCTGTTCACCACCACGGTGCGTCTGACGCGACGGCATCGGGATGGGACACGATCCCCCGCAATTCAACGAAAACATTGACATTTGCAACTATTCTGATGGATCATAGTTTCACTAGTTGATCCAACAAACATCTCATCCGGAAGTCCACTTCTGGCTGAGATGCACCTCGAGAGACGGTGGTCCAGTCGTCAGCCCTTCGCGACGGCCAGGTCCGCTGGAACACCGGCGTCGACAGGTTCTTCGAACGTCACTATCAACAGGGAAGACGAGGAAGGGAAATTGCTCGTGGGTTCAAGAAAGGGAAGGTTCAGGGCCGCGTTCGCCGCCGTGATCTTGGCGGTTGGCGTATCGGTCACCAGCATCTGGACGACCCAGGCGTCGGCCGACACCATGACGCAGCTGGACGCATCGCAGATCGCCGCCGACATGGGCGCCGGCTGGAATCTCGGCAACAGCCTGGAAGCCAACGCCAACGGGGTCCCGAGCGAAACCGCCTGGGGCAACCCGACCGTCACCCAGGCGCTGATCGACAGCGTGCAGGCGGCAGGGTTCGACACGATCCGGATCCCGGTGTCCTATTTGAATTCCATCGGGTCCGGACCGGACTACGCGATCGACGCCGCCTGGCTGAACCGAGTGCAGGAAGTCGTCGACTACGCCTACGACCGGGGCATGTATGTGGTGATCAACATGCACGGCGACGGCTACAAGACCGTCGACGGTTCCTGGCTGATCTGTGACGCGTCCGATCAGACGACGATCGTGGCCAAGTATCAGAGAGCATGGGAGCAGATCGCCACCAGGTTCCAGGATTACGACGAGCGCCTGATCCTGGAGTCCATGAACGAGGAGTTCGACGGGCAGTTCGGCGAGCCCACTCAGCCGTGCTATTCGAACATCAACAGCTACAACCAGATCTTCGTCGACACCGTGAGACAAGCCGGCGGGAACAACGGTTCGCGGTGGCTGCTCGTCCCCGGCTGGAACACGAACATCGACTACACCACGGGGGACTACGGCTTCGAGATTCCGACCGACGACCACCGATCCCCCGATATTCCCAGCGACGAGCAGCGGATCATGATCTCGGTGCACTACTACGCTCCGTGGGACTTCGCTGGGGAGGAGAACGGCACCATCACCCAATGGGGTCCGGGCGCGACCGATCCGTCGAAAACGTCCACCTGGGGGCAGGAGGACTACATGGACGCGCAGCTGAAGCTGACCTACGACGCCTTCGTTACCAAGGGGTACCCGGTCGTCGTCGGCGAGTACGGCTCGGTCGACAAGTCATCGAACGACTCGGCGAATAGTCAGTACCGTGCGGACTTCGCGCGCACCATGGTGGCCACCGCCAAGAAGTATGGGGCCTCCACCATCTACTGGGACAATGGCGTCAACGGTCAGTACGGGTTCGGGCTGTTCGACCGATCCTCCAATGCAGTGACCCAGTCCGGCATTGTCGATGCCATCATGAGCGGCCTCGGTGATGTATGACCCGGTCAACCTTCCGGTAGACCTGACCGCATAGGCATCGACCACTGCGGCCTTGGGAGGGGGCGGCACCGCGATGCGGTGCCGCCCCCTCCTTTGATTGCGGCGGATCACCATCGCGCCGAGGCCAGGAGATCAGGCGGGTCAGGTCACCAAACCCTGCCGGTAGGCGAACACCACGATCTGGACCCGGTCGCGGAGGCCGACCACCAGTCAGCAGACTGACCAACCTCCCTGGACATCACACCTAGCCGGTGGGGCCTTGGGTGATTCGGTCGATCGCCGCGGTCACGATCGTTCGGTCCTGCGGTTCGGTGTCGAGGGCCCGGTGGATGGTGAGGCCCTCGATGAGGGCGTCGAGCATGCGGGCCGTGGCCGGGTCGAAGTGGCGCTCCAGGGCGGTGCGGCTGCGGGCCATCCAGGCGTTCGTCAGCTCCCGGAACGCCGGTTCGCGGGCGGCGAGCGTATAGAGCTCGTGGGTGATCACGAGGTCGCGCCGGGAGTAGGAGTCGCCCGCGGCGATGAGGCTCACGAGCTCCAGTTTCGCCTGGTCCCGGTCCCGGACCTCCGCCATGCGCTGCTCGAAGTAGCCGGCCATCGCGGCGGAGAAGCGGCCGAAGGCCTCGCGGAGGAGTTCGTCCATGCCCGAGAAGTGGTAGGTCATCGACCCCAGCGGGACGTCGGCGGCGGCGGCCACCCGGCGGTGCGAGGTACCCGCGACCCCGGATTCGGCGATGACGTCCAGGCAGGCGGCGATGATCCGTTCGCGCCGCTCGGGGTCCTGGCGTCTGGTGCGCGGGCCCGGGTCAGTCACGATCGGACTCGAACTCGCGGACGACACGGGCCGGGTTGCCGACGGCTACGACGTTCGCGGGGATGTCGCGGGTGACGACGGCCCCCGCGCCGATCACCGAGTTCTCGCCGATCGTCACGCCGGGGCAGACAATGACGCCGCCGCCGATCCAGACGTTGTCGCGGATGGTGATGGGCTGGGCGGCTTCGAGCTTGTCGCGGCGCGGGCCCGGTTCGACCGGGTGGGTCGGCGTCAGCAGCTGTACGTTCGGGCCGATGAGGCAGTCGTCGCCGATCTCGATGGCGGCGACGTCGAGCGCGGTGAGGTTGTAGTTGACGAAGGACCGGGCGCCGATGGTGATGTGCGATCCGTAATCGACGAACAAGGGCGGCTTGACGAACGACCCCTCGCCGAGGCCGCCGAGCAGCTCCGCGAGGATCGCGCCGGCGCCGTCCTCGCCGGCGACGACGGCCCGGTGGTAGGCGTCGGTCAACTCCAGGGCGCGCTGGGCGGCAATCGCCAGGTCGGGGTCGTCGGCGATGTACAGGTCCCCGGCGAGCATCCGTTCGCGCATGGTGCGGTCGTCGCCCGCGAAGTAGTCCACCTCAGTCATGCGTACGATCGTACACGGATAATGTACGGTCGTACACATCCGGCGGGGCGGTCGGATTCGGCCGGTCAGCGCCAGCGGTAGCGGCGTTCGGGACGGCCTCTTCCGGCGTAGCGGAGGCCCACGTCGGCCTTGCCGGATTCGGTGAGGTGTTCGAGGTAGCGGCGGGCCGAGACGCGGGAGACGCCGATGCGTTCGGCGCATTCGGCGGCCGACAGCGTTCCGCTCGTCTCGCGCAGCGCGGTCTCGACCAGCCGCACCGTCTCTGCGCTGAGCCCCTTGGGCGGCAGGGCCGCCGCGGGTCCGGACGCGGGCGGGGAGAAGGCCCGGTCGACGTCGGCCTGGTCGTGCACCGCCGCGGCGGCCAGGCCCGCGCGCCGCGTCGCATACTGTTCCAGGCGTTCGCGGAAGTCGTTGAAGCCGAAGGGTTTCAGCAGGTAGGAGACGGCGCCGGAGCGGACGGCACCGCGCACCGCCTCGGCCTCGCGGGCGGCCGAGATGATCATGACGTCGCACTCGCGGCCCTCGGCGCGCAGCCGCGCCAGCACGTCGAGTCCGAATGCGTCGGGCAGGTACAGGTCGAGCAGTACCAGGTCGGGGCGGTGTCTCTCGACGGCTTCGAGGGCCTCGGCGCCGCTCGCGGCGGTGCCGACGACGCGGAAGCCGTCGACCTTGGCGACGAAGCCGGCGTGGATGTTCACCACCCGGAAGTCGTCGTCGACTACGAGCACGTCGATCATCGCACTCCTTTGTGGATGGTCAATTCTTCGGTGGGCGGACCGAACCCGGAGAGCGCCCCTGGGGCGAGGGGCAGCCGGGCTGAGAAGCGGGCGCCGTCGGCGGTGTTGGCCACCGTGACCTCGCCTCCGTGATGCTCGCACACGAGTTTCGTGAGCGCAAGACCGATGCCGCGCTCACCCGAAGCGGCCGCCTTGGTGGTGTAGCCGTGCGCGAAGACCTCCTGGGCGGTCTCCGGCGGGACCCCCGGACCCGAGTCGGTGACGGTGATGTCCACGCCCCCTTCGGTTTCGCGGATCTCCACCGACACCCAGGCGTCGTCTCCCCCGGCGGCGGCGTCGAAGGCGTTGTCGACCAGGTTGCCCACGACCGTGCCGACGTCGGCCGAATCGGTCGCCTCCAACGGTCCGAGCGCCGAACCGGGAGCGACCTCGAGCCGGACCTGCCGCTCGGCGGCCTGGGCGGACTTGGCGGCCAGCAGCGCCGCGACGGCCTTGTCGCGGATCGGGCCGTCGATCGAAACGTCCAGCCCGCGACGTTGCCGGCCCAGGGCCTCGACGTACGCGACGACCTCGTCGTGCTCGCCGATCTGGATGAGCCCGGAGATGGTGTGGAGCTTGTTGTCGAACTCGTGGGCCTGGGCGCGCAGGGCCTCGGCCGTGGAGCGGAAGGCGCCGAGGTCGCGTTCGAGCTGCGCCAGTTCGGTGCGATCGCGCAGCGTCGCGACCGAGCCGAGGTCGCGCCCGTCCTTCTCGACGCTCATTCGGTTCACCACCAGGACCCGGCCCGCCTGCACCACGACCTGGTCGGCGCCGGTGACGACACCGGTGAGGACATCGCGCAGCCGCCCGGACAGATCGAGGGAGTCCAGCGACCGGCCGACCGAGTCGGCGGGCAGGTCGAGCAGCCGCCGCCCCACGTCATTGACGAGCGTGATCTGCTCCGCGGAATCCAGAGCGACCACGCCCTCGGCGATCCCGTAGAGCATCGCCTCGCGGTGCTCGGCCAGCCCGGCGATCTCCCGCGGCTCCATCCCGAAGGTCGCGCGCTTGATGCGGCGGGCCAGCAGCCACGAGCCGCCCAAGCCGAGGACGCTCGCGACGCCGAGATACAGCAGCAGGTTGGGGCTGGCATCGACCAGGCGCTCGCCGACGGTCTGCGAATCCTGGCCGACCATGACGACCCCGAGGACCTCGCCGAGATTGCCGCCCCCGGTGCCGCCCGCGCCCCCGGCGCCCATGACCGGGACCTGCGCGACCAGCTCCCGGCCGCGGCCGACGTCCAGCTCGCCGCGCCAGCCCCGCCCGTCGAACACGCCGGGATCCCCAGTCGGCAGCTCGGTGCCGACCAGCAGCGGATTGGTCGAGACCAGCACGGTCCCGTCCGCATCCGCGATGGTCACCGACGCGACCTGGGAATGCGTGAGGGTGCTCTGCACCAGCGGCGCCAGCGTCTGCGACGGGGCCGGCTCGATGATCCGGGCGCGCACCAGGTCGTCCGAGGCGAGCCGCTCGGCGAGCTGGGTGACGCGGCGGCCCTGCTCGGCATTGAACGTCGCCTCCGACTGCGCCAGCGACAGGGCGGCGACGACGGCGAGCACGCAGAGGACGACCGTCAGCTGGAAGACGAGCAGCTGTCCGGCCAAGGTCGGGCGGGCGGGGATCGGGAGCTTGAACACAAAGAACTCAATGATCGTTACGGACACAATGCTGACGCCGGGCGGGCGCAGGGGTGACCATCGTCTCTCGAGCACCCCCGAAATGAAAGAGCAACCACCATGAAATTTTCCAGGAGGGCCGTCCTCAGCGTCGCGGCGGCAGCCGGGGCAGCAGCGACGGCCAGCGCATGCGGACTGACCGCCGACGATGGCTCCGGATCCGGCGGGCCCCTCACCGGCCTGAGGATCATGGTGCCGAACAGCCCCGGCGGCGGCTACGACACCACCGCCCGCTCGATCGCCCGCGTCATGGAGGACGAGGGCATCGCGAAGGCCATCGAGGTGTTCAACCTCGAAGGGGCCGGCGGCACGGTGGGTCTGCAGCGGACGGTGAGCGAGTCCGGCAACGGCGACCTCGCCATGCAGATGGGTCTGGGCGTCGTCGGCGCCTCCTATACGCAGGCGTCGGAGGCGCGGCTGACCGACACGACCGCGATCGCGAAGCTGGTGGAGGAGTCGGGCGCGATCGTGGTGCCCACGGCCTCCCCGTTCGAGACCATCGACGACCTGGTCGCGGCCTGGGCCGAGGATCTGGACGGTGTCACGGTCGGCGGCGGTTCCTCCCCCGGCGGCCCGGACCACCTGCTGCCGATGCAGCTGGCGGGTGCGGTGGGGATCGACCCGACGAAGGTCAACTACGTGTCCTATGACGGCGGCGGCGAGCTGCTGCCGGCGCTGCTGGGCGACAAGGTCTCGTTCGGCGCCAGCGGCGTCGGGGAGTTCATCGACCAGATCAACGCGGGGCAGCTGCGGGTGCTGGCCGTTTCGGGTGCGGAGCGGGTCGACCTGGTCCCCGACGCCCCCACGTTGGTCGAGTCCGGGATCGAACTGGAGTTCACGAACTGGCGCGGCTGGGTGGCGCCTCCGGGGATCGAGGACGCCGACCGCCAGAAGTGGATCGACGCGCTCACCGACATGCACGAGTCGGACGCCTGGCAGGAGGAGCTGGAGAAGCAGGGCTGGACCGACGCGTTCATCACCGGCGACGACTTCGGCGACTTCCTGACCGAGCAGGACCAGATGGTCGCGGACGTGCTGGCGGAACTGGGCCTGGCATGACGATGCCGGACGAAACCGCGGTGCGTCTCTCCGAGGAGGAGGGGCGCACCCCGCCGCGCGGGAGGGACCTGGCCCAGTTGTGGGTGTGCGGTTTCCTGGTGCTGCTGGGGATCCTGGCGATCATCGACGCTTCGAGGCTCGGCGGTTTCTCGGCGTCGAACGACCCGATCGGGCCGAAGCCGGTGCCGATCATCCTGGGGATCCTGCTGTTCGTCGTCGCGGGGTGCTACGCGCTCGACGTGCTGCGCGGGGGGCGCGGCGAGGCCGAGAACGGCGAGGACGACGGGAACTTCGACTGGCGGACGGTCGGCCTGCTGTGCGCGGTGTTCATCGCGAACGCGGTGCTCATCGACTGGCTCGGCTGGGTCATCTCGGGTGCGCTGCTGTTCTGGGGCGCGGCGATCGTGCTGGGCTCGCGCCGTTACCTCCTGACGGCGGTCGCGGCGGTCGTGCTGTCGCTGGCCACGTTCTACGGCTTCGCCATCGGCTTGGGCGTCGGCCTGCCCGCCGGTGTGCTGCAAGGGATTCTGTGATGGACAACTTCAATGCCCTGATGGACGGGTTCGCCGCGATCCTGACCCCGGGCAACCTGCTGATCGCGCTCATCGGCGTCACGATCGGCACCGCCGTCGGGGTCCTGCCCGGACTGGGGACGGCGATGGCGGTGGCGCTGCTGCTGCCGATCACGTACGGCATGGAGCCGACGCAGGCGTTCATCATGTTCGGCGGGATCTTCTACGGCGGCATGTACGGCGGCTCGACCACGTCGATCCTGCTGAACACGCCGGGCCAGTCCTCCTCGGTGGTCACGGTCCTCGAGGGCTTCAAGATGGCCAAGGCCGGACGCGGCGGGCAGGCGCTGGCGACGGCCGCCATCGGCTCGTTCGTGGCCGGGCTCATCGCGACGACCGCGCTGGTGTTGGTCACGCCGATCACGGTGCAGTTCGCGATCACGTTGGGCGCGCCGGACTATTTCGCGATCATGGTGCTGGCCTTGGTCGCGACCTCGTCGGTGCTCGGGGCTTCGCGCATCCGCGGGTTCGCTTCGCTGCTGGTCGGGCTCATCATCGGGACCATCGGGATCGACGCGGTGACCGGGCAGCAGCGGCTGACGTACGGCGTCGCCGAGCTCGCCAGCGGGGTCGACGTCATCATCGTGGCCGTCGGTGTCTTCGCCGTCGGTGAGGCGCTGTGGACGGCGGCGCGGCTCAAGGTCGCCGGCGACGATGTCATCCCGGTGGGCCGGGTGTGGATGGGCCGGTCGGACTGGAAGCGGTCGTGGGGGCCGTGGCTGCGCGGTTCGGCGCTGGGGTTCCCGTTCGGGGCGGTGCCGGCCGGCGGTGCCGAGCTGCCGACCTTCCTGTCGTACATCACCGAGAGGCGACTCTCGAAGCACAAGAAGGAGTTCGGTCATGGAGCGATCGAGGGAGTGGCAGGACCGGAGGCGGCGAACAACGCCTCGGCGGCGGGAACGATGGTGCCGATGCTCGCTTTGGGCCTGCCGGTCAATGCGACTGCCGCGGTGATGTTGGCGGCGTTCCAGAACTACGGCATCCAGCCGGGCCCGCTCCTGTTCGAGAAGGAGTCGGCGCTGGTGTGGACGATGATCGCGAGCCTGTTCGTGGGCAACGTGATGCTGCTGGTGCTGAATCTGCCGCTGATTCCGCTGTGGGTGAAGCTGCTGCGCATCCCGAAGCCGTACCTGTACGCGGGGATCTTGTTCTTCGCGTCGATGGGCGCCTATGCGGTCAATGCCCAGCCGTTCGACCTGTTCCTGCTGTTGACGCTCGGGTTGGTCGGCCTGGCCATGCGGCGGTTCGGGCTGCCGGTGCTGCCGTTGATCGTCGGTCTGATCCTGGGGCCGATGGCGGAGCGGCAGGCGCGCATGGCGTTGCAGCTGTCCGGCGGCGACCTGGGCGGCCTCGTCGGCGGCCCGGTGTCGTGGACGGTTTACGGGATCATCGCCCTGATCGCCTTGTGGCCCTTGGTGACGCTGACTCGGCGTCGCCTGGCGCGGAAGCGGGAGGCCGAGCCGGTCTCGGTCTGAGGTACTTGTGCGGGGAGCGACGCGGACCGGCCTATTCGGGCCGGTCCGCGTCGGCGTTCAACGCAGGAGTCGTTTCTGGAGCAGTTCGGCCGGGCCGGTCTCGAAGCGCCGCAGCCACAGGCGCGAGCCGATGAGCAGGACGGCGGAGATGGCGAGCCACAGGCCGACGACGAACAGCGGGCTGGTGCCGAATCTCGCCGCGAGGCCGAGGCCCCAGCCGTAGCAGACCGCCGAGGCGAGTAGGTTCTGCAGGATGTAGCCGCTGAGTGCGCTGCGGCCCAATGACTCCAGGGACTTCATGAGCGGGCCGCGACGGACGCGCTCGACCGCGAATCCGATCAGGCCGATGTATCCCAGCATGACGATCGGCGCGGCCACATAGCGTTCGATGAAGAACAGCTGGTCGGGTCCGGCCATGATCGCCAGGTTGAGCGGGATCCCGGTGCCGAGGCCCCACCACAGGAGCCTGCGTCGGATGAGCCGCGCGCGGTCGTCGGCTCCGAAGGCGCTGGCCCGGAGCAGCCTGACGCCCAGCATGAACAGGAACACCAGCAGCGGGAACGTCACGACCGGCTCGATGCGGAAGGCCAGGGCATTGTCGAGCCGGAACTGGACCTGCTCCCACCACGAGCCGGAGGCGTAGAGCGCCTGGACCTCGGGGTCGGGCTGCGGGTCGATCGCCGAGCCGCCGAACATCGCCGTCGTGATCAGCGCGATGAGGGCCAGGTGCACGCCGAGCGCGGCCCACATGACCGCGTGCTGCGCCCGCCGGGAGCGGGTGAGCAGCCAGGCCACGACGATCGCGGTGACCGCGTAGCCCATGAGGACGTCCCAGGCGAAGATCAGTGTGAAGTGGATCGTGCCCTCGATGAACAGGAACGCCGCCCGCCAGTGGTAGCGGCCGGGCCAGCGGCGTCCGTGTTTCTCGGACGACCTGAATTGAATGGCGAGGCCGACGCCGAACAGGACGGTCAGCATCGACAGGAACTTGCCGTTGGTGAGCAGTTCGAAGACGCCGCCGAGGAGGCTGTCGTCGGTGGCGGCGTAGCCGATCAGGGGACCGGCCTCGCCATGAACTGAGGCGAAGATCCAGATATTGGTGCCGAGCGTCCCGAGGATGGCGATGCCGCGCAGGACATCGAGCAGCGGCAGTCGCTGCGGGCGAGACGGCTGATCGGTCACGGCCTGGGCCGCGGCGGTGGCCCTTGAGGAGTTGGTGTCCATACTCTGAGTCTGTGCCGGTGCGGGCCGTGATGAATCCTGCTGCGGGACGGAGTTTGCCCCGGTCCTGGCCTACCTGCGGCGCAAAGGAAACCGAACCGAAGGTGGGAGGCCGGGACCCTGAGCCTGCGACGAAAGTCGGAGCCGCCGCGCCTGGTTTTCGCGGCGGCTCCTGGCTTAGACCGACCGCGAATCAGCCGGTTGCGGTGCGGGGCGGGGGCGCCGCTTCGGGCGCCGGTCGAGCCACCACTGGGCGATCATGAGGTTCACGATCCAGCTCATCCAGATCGATGCGACCGCCGCGTCTTGGATGAGCGGGTCCATGTCGCCGCCGTAGTAGCTGTCCTGGAACGGCATGAGGATCAGCATGAAGACGACGACCCACAGGCGATTAACCACGATGGACCAGCACAGCGCGAAGCTGCGGATCATCCAGCGGCGGTGCTCCTGGTAGCGGTGGCGCCGGGCGGCGACGATCCCGGCGAAGGTGGTGCCGAACCACAAGAGCGCCAGGAACATGTTCCCGATCTTGCCCGCCGGACCGATCACCGAGATGACGCCGACGACCAGGGCGAACAGCCCCGAGGGGACCACCCCTGCGAACACGTAGACGCGGCCGGTGATCCGGTGGACCTTCGGGTGGTTGAGTCGCAGCCACGGCCACACCTGCATCGAGCAGGCGAGGATCGCGATGGAGCCGAACAGAATGTGCCCGCTGAGCAGCAGGTAGTGGGTCTCGGGAAAGGCCTCCTGGAGGTCGACGAGGGAGTCGCCGGTGTCGAAGGTCAGGTACGAGGGCAGCCGGGCCGCCACGAAGAAGACCGCGAGCACGAACAGCGGGACGATCCAGGGGCGGCGGTACCACTTCGGCTTCGCGGGAACGGGAGTGCGGACGGGAGGGACGGGATCCGATGCGAGGGTCGGGGAGGTCAAGGGGGTCTCCGATCATTCCGGCAACATTTCGCGTACGACATACGCTTATTAGCGTATAACATACGCATCATGTCGCGCCAGGAGTAAGCTCCAGGCGGAGACGGCGGCCGGACCGGCCGCGAACGGAAAGGGTGTGCATGGGACAGGACGCCTACCGAATGCTGTGGGGGCCCGGCGAACGACCGACGCGGGGGCGGCCCGCCACCCTCAGCCGCGGCCGCATCGTCGCCGAGGCCGTCGCCATCGCCGACGCCGAAGGCCTGGAGAAGGTCTCGATGAAACGGATCGCGGAACAGCTCGGCAGCGGCGTCATGTCCCTGTACCGCCACGTCCCGGGCAAGGACGAGCTCATCGCGCTCATGATCGACACCGCCATCGGCACGCCACCCCAGCTCCCGATCGAGGACGGCTGGCGGACGGCGCTGGCCGAGTGGGCCCGCGCCACCCGCGACTTCTTCGTGGCGCACCGCTGGGCGCTGCCGCTGGCGACCCTCTCCCGGGTCATCGGACCGAACGAGACCCTTTGGCTGGACCGGGGATTGAGCGCGCTCGCGGGCGAGCCGCTGAGCGGGGAGGAGCGGATGTTCACCGTCATGGCCGTCAACGGCTACGTGCGCGGCGCGGTGCAGCCCGAGCTGAACGGGGCCGACGACTCGCCGGAGTGGTTCCGGTTCGCGGCCGATCCGGCCGGGCGCGAACGGTTCCCGAACGCGACCGCGCTGCTAGCGGACGGCAGCCTGTCCGCCCGTACGCCCCAGCGGTACTTCGAATTCGGCCTCGAACGCGTCCTCGACGGACTGGAGCGCTACATCGAGGAGCAGCGCAAGCCGGACGCGTAGCGCAGCGCAAAGCCGGCTCGTGGGGCTGTACTTTGCGGGCGGGGCATCGACTCAGCCTGACTTAGATCTGATCTTAGTAAGATAGAATCTTACTAAGATCAGATCTAAGTCAGGAAATTATATGACCGATAGTCCGTTTATTGGGCGTGAGCGTTATCTGAAGGCGCTGCGAGACCGGACCGCGATGATCGAGAGCGACGGGCGCGGAGCGGCCGTCGCTCTACGAGGACGTCGCCAGGTGGGCAAGTCGCGCCTGGTACAGCGATTCTGCGAGCAGGCCGCTCTGCCCTATGTCTATTTTCAGGCCGATCGGGGTATGTCGCCCGTCGAATCGATGGCGCGGTTCGTCAGGGTGCTGCGCGAATCGGATCTCCCCGCCGCGTCCGAGATCCCCGAAGATCCGGTGTGGACTTGGCGAACCGCGCTGCAAGCGCTGAAGACGGCACTGCCTCAGAACGGTCCCTCCGTGGTAGTGCTCGATGAGCTGCCCTGGCTCCTCGAACAGGACAAGACCCTTGAGGGGATCCTCCAGACCGAATGGGACCGCGAGCTCAGTCGCCTCCCGGTGCTGCTCATCCTTATCGGCAGTGACATGCGGATGATGGAGTCCTTCTCCGGATACGACAGTCCGTTCTATGGCAGGGCCGATCCGATGCTGGTCGACCCGCTGGACCCGCGAAACGTTGCACAGATGACCGGTCTCGGCGGCGCGAACGCGCTCGACGCGCATTTGATCACTGGTGGGTTCCCCGGATTGTGCAGGGCCTGGCCCGACGGCATGACGCCGGCGGACTTCATTCGACACTCCTGCGAGAACGCGTACAGTCCGTTGTTCACCCTGGGCGAGACCATGCTCGCTTCCGAGTTCCCCGCGCCTGACCAGCACCGCCGAGTGCTCACCGCGATCGGCAGTGGTGAGCGGACCTTCGCGAACATCGCACGTGCGGCCGGATCCGGTCCGGGGGCACCGGTCCAGTCCGGCTCGCTTGGCCCGATCCTGCGAACACTGGAGCAGAAGCAGGTGGTGGCGGCCGATCAGCCGCTGTCGGTGGTTGCGGGCAATGGCGGAAAGTTGTATCGAGTGAGCGATACCTACCTCCGCCTCCACCTCTCGGTGTTGGCGAACGCCAATGAGGACATAAAACGCGGCCGTCCCGAGCTGGCGGTGGCGAAAATCCAGCGGCAGTGGACGAGCTGGCGCGGGCGCGCGATCGAGCCGGTCATCCGCGAAGCACTGTATCGATCCGTGGTCGAGGTTGATTTCCCCTGGCCGGAGGCTGAAGCGGTCGGTGGCTGGTGGCCCCGGAGCTTCGACCCCGAAATCGACCTGGTCGGAGCGGATCGAGGGCCGGTCGCCAAACACCTCCTGTACACCGGTTCGATCAAATGGCTCAGCACACCCTTCGACGGGCACGACTTCGCAAGTCTGGTCCGTGGATCGACGAAGGTCCCAGGAGTCGATCCGGAGCGGACCGGCCTGGTCGTCGTCAGTCTCTCCGGCACCACCGACGAAGTCGAAGCCGACCTCGTCTGGGGAGCTGGTGAAGTGCTCGCTGCCTGGGATTCCTGACAGCGGAATTCCGGACGCATAGCGCGGGGGCCGCCCCGAAGGACGGCCCCCGCATTTCAGGAGAGGACGAGGACTATGCGACCGGTTGGAGCTCGGGCTCACCGGACTTGTTCCGGGCGTTGGCATCGCGTACCGACGCGGCCTCCGATTCGGCCGCGGACTTCGCATCGGCGGCGTCCTTCGAGGCGAACGCGGTGGGCTCGTCGTCGAGGGGGCGCGGCGCGGTGTCGTAGACCGCGTGGTCGAGCAGGCCCTCGGACCTGGAGACCAGGACGGGGACGACCATCTGGCCGGCCACGTTGGTGGCGGTGCGGATCATGTCCATGATCGGGTCGATCGCCAGCAGCAGGCCGACGCCTTCGAGCGGCAGGCCGAGCGTGGAGAGCGTGAGGGTCAGCATGACCGTCGCGCCGGTGAGCCCGGCGGTCGCGGCCGAGCCGATGACCGAGACGAACACGATCAGCAGGTAGTCCTGGATGCCCAGGTCGATCCCGTAGACCTGCGCGACGAAGATCGCGGCGATGGCCGGGTAGACCGAGGCGCAACCATCCATTTTGGTGGTGGCGCCGAAGGGCGAGGCGAACGAGGCGTAGTCGCGGTTGACGCCGAGGCGCTCGACCACGATGCGCTGGGCGAGCGGCATGGTGCCGACCGAGGAGCGCGAGACGAACGCGAACTGGATTGCCGGCCAGGCCTTGCGGAAGAACTGGAGCGGCGAGACCTTCGCGACCAGGCGCAGCAGGATCGGGTAGACCACGAGCATGACCAGCAGCGAGCCGACGTAGATGTCGATGCTGAACACGGCCAGCGGCTCGAGCAGGTCCCAGCCGTAGGAGTAGATCGACTTGCCGATGAGGCCGGCGGTGCCGATGGGGGCCAGGCGGATGACCCACCACAGGGCCTTCTGCGTCAGGTCGAGGAACGACTGGTTGAACTTGAGGAAAGGCTCGGCCTTGGGGCCGATCTTCGCGGCGGCGGCGCCCACCAGAATCGCGATGAAGACGATCTGGAGGACGTTGACGTTCAGGAACGCGTCGGCGATATTGGTCGGGATGATCCCGGTCAGGAAGTCGGTCCACGACCCGGTGGTCTCGGGGCGCGCGGCCTCGGCGCTGAGCTGGACGCCCTCGCCGGGATTGGTGACCAGGCCGATGGTGAGCCCGATGCCGACGGCGATCAGGGCGGTGACGGCGAACCAGACCAGGGTCTTGGCGACGAGACGGCCGGCATTGGCGAGGTTGCGCAGGTTCGCGATCGAGGCGACGATCGCGGTGAAGACCAGGAACGGGACGACCAGGAACAGCAGCTGCACGAACAGGGTGCCGACCTGTTCGAGCGTGGTGCCGAGCCAGGCGACGGACCATTGGCGGGCGACGTAGCCGAGCACGAGACCGGCGACGAGACCGATGATGAGCTGGGCCGCGAACGGCAGGCGCCGTTTGCGTCTGGTTTTCGCTTCAGGAGCGGACATGGAGAGACCTCCGGAATTTCGGGCAGGCGGCAGCGGACTGGGCTGCGGTGCCAGGGTGAAGGAAAGAAGGTGCCGGAGCGGGCGGGATCCAGCGAGGAGAAGCGGTGCGTCGGCGTGCCCCCGCCGGTGAGGTGTTCGGGAGAGCTAACGACACAGGACGGTCGACACGCGGCAGAAGTCGAGGTGACGCCTGCGTGTCAGATGCTGGTTCGTAACTGTGTAGCTCATCGCCTGGTAACGGTAATACCGATCGGAATCGATGCGCAAGCATCGGTGAGCGATCGCATACGTGGGAATAACCCCGAGCGGATAGATTCGACCCCATGTCCGAGCCGCCGCGCCCGCCAGTGGGTCACGTCCTGCGGGCCACGCCCGTCTCCGCGCTCGTCGCCGTCTCGGCCGGCGGGGCCATCGGGGCGCTCGGCCGGTACGGCCTGACCCGCGCGTTCCCCTCTGATCCCAGCGAGTTCGATCTCGCGACGTTCACCGCGAATGCGGCGGGGGGCCTGCTCATCGGCGTGCTCATGGTCGTCGTCACCGAGGTCGCCCCCGGGGGCCGCCTGGTCCGGCCCTTCCTCGGCGTCGGGGTGCTCGGCGGCTTCACCACCTTCTCCACTTACATCGTCGACATCGGCCGCGCCGCGAACGCCGGCGACACCGCCCTCGCGGTCGCCTACGCGTTCGCCACCATGGCCGTGGCACTGCTGACCGCCGCCGCGGGCATGTACGGGACCCGCAGGGTTCTATTGCGTAGCAACCGGGGCGAGGGGGCCCGGTGACCCTGCTGCTCGTCGCGGCCGGCGCCGCATTCGGCGCGCCCGCTCGCTTCCTGACCGACCTGATCGTCGCCCATTACGCCGGGCGGCGCCTGCCGTGGGGCACGTTCGTGGTGAATGTCGTCGGCTCCGGGTTGGCCGTGTTCCTAGCGGTCGCGGTGGCGAGCCCGGGATGGTCGGCGCTGCTCGTGGTCGGTTTCTGCGGTGCGCTGACGACGTATTCGACGTTGTCGTACGAGACGCTTCGACTGGTCGAGGACGGCCGTTGGTACCACGCGCTGGGGAATGTGGCCGCGAACCTGGCGGGGGGCCTGATCGCCGGGTTGGCGGGATTCGCCTTGGCGCATTTGATCACCGGCTGAATCGGTGCGGGCGCTGGGCCGACACGCATTGCTGCTCGGGGGCTAAATCCGGGGTTCGGGGCCCTTGGTGGCCGACGATCGGGGTCCTGCCGTCCACCTTGAGAGGAACCCCTATGCCGGGCCGCTCACTCCCGCTCGCCGCCGTAATGGCGATCCCGCTCATGTTCGCCGCTCCACCGGCGTCGGCCGCCGGGGGTGATGGGGCCGAAGCGGTTTGGCTGGTCGAGCTCGAACCGGGGGTCGGTTCCTCCGCGTTGGAGGCGGTCGGGCACGACCTCGACTTCGAGGTCCGCCACGATTTCGAACGCATCTGGAACGGCGTGTCCGTCTCCGCCGACGCCGCCACCGCGCGCCGGCTCGAAGACCTCGCGCCGGTCGAGCGGGTGTGGACCGACGTCGCGCTCTCCTCCCCCTCCTCCCCCACTCGCCCCACCGAGAACGGGAACGCCGAACAGGCCGAGACCGCCGAGCCCGTTCCCGAACTCGCCCAAGCCATCCAGACCACCCGCGCCGATACCGCCCACGACCGTGGCATCACCGGCACGGGCATCCGAGTCGGCGTCATCGACACCGGGATCGACTACACCCACCCCGACCTGGGCGGCTGCTTCGGCGACGGCTGCCGGGTCGCCACCGGCACCGACTTCGTCGGCGACGACTACGACTCCGACGATCCCGAACTCGCCGAACCGAAACCCGACACCGACCCCGCCGACTGCGCCGGACACGGCACCCACGTCGCCGGGATCGTCGGCGCCGACGGCCAGGTCACCGGCGTCGCGCCGGACGTCAGCTTCGGCGCCTACAAGGTCTTCGGCTGCGAGGGCGCCACCAGCGCCGAGGTCATCATGCAGGCCCTCGAAACCGCCCTAGACGACGGCATGGACGTCGTCAACCTCTCGCTCGGCCAGTCCTTCCAGTGGCCCGGATACCCGACCTCCGAGGCCGCCGACGCGCTCGTCGCCGAGGGCGTCACCGTCGTCGCCTCGATGGGCAACGACGGCCAGTCCGGGATCTACTCCGGCTCGGCCCCGGGCGTCGCCTCCGACGTCATCGGGGTCGCCTCCACCGACAATCCGGCCCAGCGCATGGACGCCGCCCACGTCGAGGCCCTGGACCGCAAGATCGGCTACAACCTCATCGACTACGCGGCCGAACCCGAGCCGGGTTCCGTCACCGACCCCCTCGCCTGGCTCGGCCGCGCCTGCGAGGGCGACGAATCCGCGAGCGACGTCAGCGGCAAGACCGCCCTGATCGTGCGCGGCGAGTGCACCTTCAACGAGAAGTACGCCCGCGCCGTGAAAGAGGGCGCCACCGCCGTCGTCATCCACAACAATCGCTCGGGTCCCTACGGGGGCACCGGGGCCGAGGACCTGGACGTGCCGCTGGTCGCGATCACCGAATCCGACGGCGAAGACCTGCGCGACGCGGTCGAGGCCGGCCAGGAGCCGACCCTGGAGTTCTCCGGCGGCACCGTCATGGTCGACCTGCCGCGCGGCGGCTTCGCCTCCGACTTCACCGCCTTCGGGCCCGCCCCGGACCTGTCGTTCAAGCCCGACCTGGCCGCGCCCGGCGGCGGCATCTGGTCGACCGTTCCCGTCGCCGACGGCTCCTACGACTCGATGTCCGGAACATCGATGTCGTCGCCGCACGTCGCCGGGGCCGCCGCGCTGCTGCTCCAGGACCGGCCCGATCTCGAACCGGGCGAGGTCCGCACCCGACTGGCGAACACCGCCCGCCCGGCCCTGTGGGCCGAGGACCCGGAGCAGCAACTCATCGAGGCGACCCACCGGCAGGGGACCGGCGTGGTCGACGTCGTCAGCGCCCTGGACGCGGCGGGTTCCATGTCTCCCACCGGGATCAGCGTCGGCGACGGCACCGGCCCGCGCACCTTCGAGGTCACGCTCGCCTCCGATTCGCGCCGGACGCAGGCCTATCGGCTCTCGCACCAGAACGCGGTCTCGACCACCGGGGACATTCGCGACACCGGTTTCGAGGCGGGAGCGTCGAAGGCGACGTTCGAACCCAAGACCGTCACGCTGTATCCCGGTCAGCGGACCACGGTGGAGGTCACCGTGACCCCGGACGCCGAACTGCCCGACGGCAGCGTCTTCGGCGGCCGGATCGTCGCCCGCCCCGAGGGCCGCGGCGAGAACCTGGCGGCCGCCTACGCCGGCTACATGGGCGACTACCTGGACATCGAGGTTCTCGCGCACCCCGACTACCCGCGCCTGGCCGTGCCGATCGGCGAGGACGAGATCACTGGCGAGATCGACTACCGCGACCTCGAACCCGACGAGAAATTCTCGATCGCGGACGGGCCGGTGCCGACGGCACTGGTCTATTTGGAGCGTCAGGTCGCGGCGATGGAGGTCGACCTCGAGAACACCGAGACGGGCGAGGTCGTCTCCTGGGGGAGCGAGGAGTTCGTGGAGCGCTCGCCCGGACCGGACGACGCTGCCGCCATCGACCTGGCCCAGTTCATCGAGGACGACCCGGACGCGCTCGCACCCGGCAAGTGGCGCACCCAGGTCCGCGTCCTCAAGGCCCTCGGCGATTCGGAGAACCCGGACCACTGGGAGCACTGGCGCTCACCGGAATTCACGCTCACCGAATAGGTCCATTACTCGGATCTCCGGATTGGCAGGGGATAAGACGCGTCAGGGGGCGGACCGACCGGTCCGCCCCCTGAGGCTTGAGTCTGTCTCGCCGCAGTCCGTGCTCGCCGTCTACTTCGCGCGGTGGACCTGGCCCGGGCCGATCTGGTCGCGCGGCATGATCGTGAGCTGGTCGATGTTCACATGCGAGGGCCGGGTAGCCACCCACACGATCGATTCGGCGATGTCCTCGGCACGCAGCGCGGTCATGCCCTCGTACACCGCGTCGGCCTTGGCCTGGTCGCCCTCGAAGCGCACCAGGCTGAACTCGGTGTCGACCATGCCCGGGTCGATCTCGCAGACCCGCACCGGCTCGCCGAGCAGCTCGATGCGCAGGACCCGCGTGAGCGCGGCCTCGCCGTGCTTGGCGGCGTTGTACCCGGCTCCGCCTTGGTAGGGCGTGCGCGCGGCGATCGACCCGATCGTGATGACCTGGCCGTCCCCGGAGGCGATGAGCTTCGGCAGGAGCGCCTTCGTGACGCGCACCGTGCCCAGGACGTTCGTGTCGTACATCCGCTGCCAGGCATCGAGATCGGCGGTGGCGACCGTGTCGAGGCCGAACGCTCCACCGGCATTGTTCACCAGCAGATCGCAGCGCTCGACCTGCGCTGCGAACGCCGCCACCGAAGCCTCATCCGTGACGTCGAGCGCCAGCGCCGTCCCCCCGCTCTCCTTCGCGACCTCGGCCAGGCGATCGGCGCGCCGAGCCCCGATGATCACGTCGAATCCGGCCTGCGCCAACGCTTTCGCACTGGCGGCGCCGATGCCGCTCGAAGCCCCGGTGACGACGGCGACGGGTCGGATGCTCATGGGTCCTCCAAGTAAGTGGGCTCTCTCGCTGCGCGACGATACTCCGTTTCGCAAGGCCGCGAACGCACGTACCATCGGCTGCGACGTTGGTTCCGGGACCCGCGCCGCGACCGGCCGCAGGCCTTGAGCGGCTTGGGACTCGGCTAAGAGGGAACTCTGGTGCGAATCCAGGACTGCCCCGCAGCGGTGAGAGGGAACGAAAGCCGTCATCGGCACTGGGCGTCGGCCTCGTTTCCTATAGGATATATCCTATAGGAAGTGGGGCTGAGTTTGGGAAGCGACGGCCGGTAGGCGCCGGGAGACCGGGCTGCCCTTGAGTCCGAATACCTGCCCGCGTACCGCGCTCCGCGCGGTCCACGTTGTCGCGAGTTCGAGGGAACTGACACATGAACGACGAACTGAAGACCCTGCACGCCACCGTGATCGGCTATCCGCGCATCGGCGCGGACCGGGAGCTCAAACGGGCCCTGGAGGCCTACTGGTCCGGTCGGCTCGATGAGCCCGGCCTGGACGCCGCCGCCGCGACCGTTCGCAGCCAGATGTTGGACGATCTCGCCGCCGCCGGTCTCGACTCCGTTCCGAGCGGCACGTTCTCCCTGTACGACCACGTTCTCGACGCGGCCTTCGCCGTGGACGCGATCGCGCCCCGCCATCGCCGCGACTCCCCGACGGACGCCTACTTCGCCGCCGCCCGCGGCGACGCCGAGGCCGCGCCGCTGGAGATGACGAAGTGGTTCGACACCAACTATCACTACCTGGTTCCCGAGATCGGACCCGACACCGAGTTCCGGTCCCGGCCCGCCAAGGCCCTCGCCGAGTACGACGAGGCCGTCCTGCGCGGTCTGAACGCCCGCCCCGTCCTGCTCGGTCCCGTCTCATTCCTCCTGCTGGCCAAGGCGACCGATAACGCGCCGGAGGGCTTCCAGCCACTGGACCGACTCGATGAACTGACCGGTGTCTACGCCGAACTGCTGACCGCGCTGGTCGATGCCGGTGCCACCCGGGTGCAGCTGGACGAGCCCGCGCTGTGCGCCGACCGAACCGAGGCCGAACTCGAGGCCGTCCGCACGGTCTACACCGAGCTCGGCCGGATCGCCGACCTGCTCGTCACCGGCGGATACGGGCCGTTCGGCGAGTCGCTGCCGGTGCTGCTCGACGCCGGCGTCGCGGGCATCGCTCTCGACCTCGTCTCGGGCCGCGACGACCTGGAGACCCTCGAATCACACGGTGTTTCACGTGAAACATTCATCGTTGCCGGAGTGGTCGACGGCCGCAATATCTGGCGCTGCGACCTCGCGGCGGCCGGGGCCGACATCGAACGCCTGCAAAGACTCAGCGACAACGTCGGAGTCGGCTCCTCGTGCTCGCTCCTGCACGTCCCGATCGATCTCGAGGCCGAGTCCGGTCTCGATCCACTCCTGACCGAGCGGCTCGCCTTCGCCCGCCAGAAGCTGCGCGAGATCACGAGCCTCGCCACCCCCGGAACGGGCCGCCCCGGCCGACCCGCCTCCCCCGAGTCCTGGCGCGACGAGATCGTCCGCGCCCGCCTCGCCGACCTCCCCACCGGGGCCGACCGCCGCGCCGACTACGACGAACGCGTCAAGCAGCAGCCGGACCTGGGCCTCCTGCCGACCACCACCATCGGTTCCTTCCCCCAGACCGCCGAGCTGCGCCAGGCCCGCTCCGCGCACCGGCGCGGGCTGATGATCGACGCCGACTACCGCGCCCGCATGAAGGCCGAAGTCGCCGCCGTCATCGCCGAACAGGAAAAACTCGGCCTGGACGTCCTCGTGCACGGCGAACCCGAGCGCAATGACATGGTCCAGTACTTCGCCGAACAGCTCACCGGCTTCGCCACCACCGACGCCGGCTGGGTCCAGTCCTACGGCTCGCGGTGCGTGCGCCCGCCGATCCTCTACGCCGACGTCGCCCGCACCGCGCCCATGACCGTCGAATGGACCGGCTACGCCCAGTCCATCACCGACAAGCCCGTCAAGGGCATGCTCACCGGCCCCGTCACCATCCTGGCCTGGTCGTTCGTCCGCGACGACCAGCCGCTGGCCGACACCGCCGACCAGGTCGCCCTCGCCCTGCGCGGCGAGGTCGCCGACCTCGAGGCGGCCGGGACTCGGGTCATCCAGGTCGACGAGCCCGCCCTGCGGGAACTCCTGCCCGTCCGCGCCGCCGGACGCGAGGCCTACCGCCGGTGGGCCACCCGCGCGTTCCGCCTCGCCACCGCCGGGGCCGCGCCGGGCACCGCCATCCACACCCACCTCTGCTACTCCGAGTTCGGCGAGATCATCGACGCCATCGCCGAACTCGACGCCGACGTGACCTCCATCGAGGCCTCCCGTTCCAAGATGGAAGTCCTGGCCGACCTGGACCGCGTCCATTACCACCGCGGCGTCGGACCGGGCGTGTGGGACATCCACTCCCCGCGCGTCCCCCAGGTCGAGGAAATGGCCGAAGCGCTGCGGCTCGCCGCCCGCGCCACAGGCCCCTCGCGCCTTTGGGCGAACCCGGACTGCGGACTCAAGACCCGCCGCTACGAGGAGGTCCGTCCCGCGCTGGCGAACCTGGTCGAGGCCGCCCGGATCGTGAGGGCCGAACACTCCTGAGCGAGACGGTGCCCCCACAGCACGTCCTGCGATGACACGTGAGGTTCATCGGGGTGTGCCGTGGGGGCACGTACGCTTGAAGCGTGGCGATGGACAACTACCGCATCATGTCGGCCCCGGTTCACGGCGGCATGTCCGGCCTGGCGAAAGCCGGCATGGACTGGCGCCGTCTGGCGCACAATGTCGAGACCCTGGCCGGCCTCACCTCGGTCCCGCTCATGGCGATGGTCAAGGCCGACGCCTACGGGCACGGGATGATTCCGGCCGCCCGCGTGGCGGCCGAGGCCGGCGCCGCGCGGCTCGGCACCGCGACCCTCCGCGAGGCCTGGCAGCTCAAGCAGCTGCCCGACCTGGCCGACGTGCCGGTCATGGCCTTCCTCTACGAGCCCGGGCAGTCCGGCCTCGCCGAGTGCATCGAGGCGGGCATCGAGATCGGGGTGTCGTCGCTGGCGCAGCTCGAGGCGATCAGTGCCGCATCCGAGAAGGCCGGACGGCCCGCCCGCGTGCACCTCAAGGGCGACACCGGGATATCGCGGGGCGGCATCGGCGAGCACGACTGGGCCGAGTTCTGCGAGAACGCCGCCAAGTACCGCGCCGCCGGGGCGATCACCGTCGTCGGCGCCTGGAGCCACCTGGCCTGCGCCGACGAACCGGACCACCCCGCCAATGCGCTGCAGAAGGCCGCGTTCGAGCGCTACCTCGCCGCGGTCGCCGCGGCCGGGCTCGAACCCGAGGTGCGGCACCTGGCCAACTCGGCCGCGCTCATCAACGACCCCGAAACCCACTACGACCTGGTCCGTCCCGGGATCGCGCTCTACGGCTACAACCCGCTGCCGCGGATCCCGGTCGACCTGCTGCCGGTGATGGAGCTGCGCGCCAAGGTCATGACCGTCAAGCTCCTGCGGGCCGGGACCGGCATCTCCTACGGCCACACCTACCACCTGGAGCGCGACTCGAACGTGGCGCTGGTGCCGCTGGGCTACGCCGACGGCATCCCCCGCGCCGCCTCCGGCAAGGCCGAGGTCTACCTGGCCGGGAAGCGCCGCCGCGTCCTGGGCCGGATCTGCATGGACCAGTTCGTGGTCGACCTCGGCGACGACCTCGTCCCGCCGGGCGAGAACGCCGTCCTCATCGGCGCCGCCGACCACCATCCCGACGCCGACGACTGGGCCGAGTGGGCCGGCACCATCCCCAACGAGATCCTCACCGGCATCGGCTCCCGCGTCCCCCGTTACTGGAACCGGGGCGTCGGAGGCGAAAAATGAGCCGCCGGGGCGGGCGCGGACTGGCCATCGCGGGCGGCGTCGCCGGGGGCGTGGCCGCCGGAGCCGCCCTGGCCATCGGCGTCCCCCGCTACCTGGCCCGCCGCTCTAGGGGCGCCCACGGCGACCCGTACGCGAGCGAGCCGTTCGAGCTGCCGCCGACGAACTCGGTGCTGACCGTCAACTCGCACGACGACGTCCACATCCACGTCGAGACCGCCGGGCCCGATGACGCCGCCCTCACCGTCGTGTTCGCCCACGGCTACCTCCAGGACTCGGCCACCTTCTATTTCCAGCGCAAGGCCATCGCCGAGGCCGCCGCGAACGGGGCGTCGCTGCGCGCGGTCTTCTACGACCAGCCCGGGCACGGGCGAAGTGGCCCCCTTCCGCGCACCGAGTACTCGATCGACGACCTCGCCGCCACCCTCGATGACGTCCTGGCCGCCACCGCCCCGACGGGCCCGCTGTTCTTCGTCGGGCACTCCATGGGCGGCATGACCATCCAGGCCTGGACGCGCCTGCATCCCGAGGAGTTCCGCGAACGGGTGAAGGGCATCGCGTTCCTCGCGACCACCGCCGCCGGGCTCGACACCGTCGAGACCAAGCCGATGCGGGCGCTGCGCCGGCTGCGGCGCACCGTCCTGCCGATGCTCCAGCAGATCACCTCCTGGACCCCGCAGCTGATCGACCGGGCGCGCCTCTTGTCGGGCGACATCGGCTACCTGGTGACGCGCCGCAACGCCTTCGGCGTCGCCGACCCGCCGCACTCCCTGATCACCCTGGTCGAACGCATGAACCGTCACACGCCCGTGCAGAGCGTCGTCGGCTACGTGCGCGCTATCTTGGATCACGACGAGACGGCGGTGCTGCCGAGCTTCGCCGGACTCCCGGTACTCGTGGCCGTCGGCGACTCGGACGACCTGACGCCGCCGCAGCATTCGCGGCGGCTCGCCGACGCCATCGAGGGATCGCGATTCGCCCTCATTGCCGAGGCGGCCCACTCGCCGCAGCTTGAGTATCCTGGAGAGATCTCACAACTATTGTTGGAGATGATCGATAAAGCCGCGGTCGGCATCGAATCGGCGGTCGGCGCCCCGGTCGCCCCGGAAGCGCAGGCCAGAGGCCACTCGGGCCCGAACGACGTCCGTCCGCGGCGACGCTGGACCCCGTTCTCCCGGCATTCATCGGCCGGCTGACGGGCACACCGCCCTGCGGCACTCCCGCCGCCGCATCGGAACACTGACAGAGGAGTGACAACGTGAGGCTGAACCTGGCCACAGCCGCCGACACCCACGAGTTCGGCGTCCGCCTCGCCGGCGCCCTGCGCGCGGGCGACCTCTTGATTCTCACCGGCCCGCTCGGTGCCGGCAAGACCGCCCTCACCCAGGGCATCGGCGCCGGCCTCGGCGTCGACGGACGCATCACCAGCCCCACCTTCGTCATCGCCCGCACCCACCGCGCCGGGACCGCCGGACTGCCGCTGGTGCACGCCGACGCCTACCGCCTCGAAACCCTGGACGAACTCGACGACCTCGACCTTGACACCGACGTGGCCGCCTCGGTGACCGTGGTCGAGTGGGGTGCGGGCCTGGCCGAGCGCCTGGCCGAGTCCCACCTGGAGATCGCGATCGAGCGCCGCACGGGTGTCGACGGCGCCGGTGAGACCCGCGAGCTCGCCCTCTCGGGCCACGGCGGCGACTGGGCCGAACGCCTTGCCGCCCTTGACGCCCGGCAGGTGGCAGCCGTATGACCTCCCCGTTCGACGCAGGCGCCCGCTTCGTGCTGGCCGTCGACACCGCCACCAGCGCCGTCCAGGCCGCAGTTGTCGAGATCGACGGCGATGAACTCTTCCTCGCCTCCTTCCGCCGCCTCATCGACGGACGCGGGCACGTCGAGCGCCTCGCCCCGTTCATCGAGGAATGCCTGGCCGAAGCCGGAAAGACCCGCGCCGACATCGGTGCCGTCGTCGCCGGGGTCGGCCCCGGGCCGTTCACCGGCCTGCGCGTCGGCATGGTCACCGCCGCCGCCTACGCCGACGGCGCCGGCATCCCCGTCTACGGGGTCTGCTCGCTCGACGGGATCGGCGGCAATACTCGGGGGACCGCCCTGGTCGCGACCGACGCGCGGCGCAAGGAGATCTACTGGGCCGTATACCAAAACGGCGAACGCGTCGGCGAACCGCAGGTCGGCAAGCCGGCCGAGCTGCCCGACACCGGTGCCGACTACGCGCTCGGCGAGGGCGCGGCGAAGTACGCCGCCGAGCTCAAGATCCCGGCCGAACCCGACGCGGTCTATCCCGACCCGGTGAAGCTGGTCGAGCTGGCCGCGCCGCGCATCCGCGCCGGGGCGCCGACCGAGCAGCTGACGCCGCTGTACCTGCGCCGACCCGACGCCAAGCCGGTGGACCAGCGGTGAACTGCGCCCGGTTCCTGGGCCGGTCCGGCTCACCGTGGTAAAGCTGTAACTGTGCTGGATCCTTTGAACCGCGAGTTGCGAACGGACCGGCTGCGGTGGTGGCACCTGCCGGCCGTGGCCGAGATGGAACGTGCGATCTTCGGGCCCGAGGCATGGAGCGAGGGACTGCTGTGGACCGAGCTCGCCGCCGGGCACGACTACCGAGCCGTCTTCGACTGCGCCGGTGACGGCCCTGACCGCATCGTCGGCTACGCCGGGGTGGCGCTGAACGACCACGAGGCCTGGATCAATAACATTGCCGTCGACCCGGCCGCCCGCCGCCGGGGCGTGGGCACACGTCTCATGGAGGACGCGATCGCGCGCGCCCGCGCCTCCGGGGTGAAGTCGGTGTTCCTGGAGGTCGCAGTCGACAACGGTGCGGCGCAACGGCTCTACGACAACTTCGGCTTCTACGGCATCGGCTTGCGCAAGAACTACTACCAAACCACGGGCACCGACGCGGCGGTGATGAGGATGGATCTTTAAATGAGCGAACCACTGGTGATGGGCATCGAGACCTCGTGCGACGAGACCGGGGTCGGCATCGTGCGCGGCACCGAGCTGCTCGCCGACGCGATCGCGTCCTCGGTCGAGGAGCAGGCCCGGTTCGGCGGCATCGTACCCGAGGTCGCCAGCCGCGCGCACCTGGAGGCCATGGTCCCCACCGTGCAGCGGGCACTCGACGACGCGGGAGTGCGACTCGCCGACCTCGACGGCATCGCCGTCACGGCGGGCCCGGGCCTGGCCGGGGCGCTCATGGTCGGCGTCGGCGCCGCCAAGGCGTACTCGATCGCCACGGGCATCCCGCTGTACGGCGTCAACCACCTGTCGGCGCACATCGCGGTGGACACCCTCGAGAACGGCCCGATTCCGCAGCCGGCGATCGGTCTGCTGGTCTCCGGCGGGCACTCGACCATCATGATGGTCGAGGACCTGGCCGGGAAGGTGAGCCAGCTTGGCGCCAGCATTGACGACGCCGCCGGCGAGGCTTTCGACAAGGTCGCCCGCCTCCTCGGCCTGCCGTTCCCCGGCGGGCCCTACATCGACAAGGCCGCTCAGGAAGGCGACCGCACCTATGTGGACTTCCCGCGCGGATTGAGCAATGCGAAGGACCAGGAGAAGCACCGCTACGACTTCTCCTTCTCCGGACTCAAGACCGCCGTCGCCCGCTGGATCGAGAACCAGCAGGCCGAAGGGAACAACATCCCCGTCAATGACGTGGCCGCCGCCTTCCAGGAAGCGGTCTGCGACGTCCTGACGAAGAAGGCCCTCCTCGCCGCGAAGGAGCACGGGGTCGAGACCCTGCTGCTCGGCGGCGGCGTGGCGGCCAACTCCCGGCTCCGCGCCATGGCGACCGAACGGGCCGCCCAGGCGGGCATCAACCTCCGCTACCCGAGGCCGAAGCTCTGCACCGACAATGGCGCGATGGTCGCGGCCCTGGGCTCCCACCTCGTGGCGGCGGGGGCCTCCCCTTCGGAGCTCCACTTCCCGGCGAACTCCTCAATGGACGTCACCATCGTCAGCCTCGCCAACGACTTGGCCTGAGCGGCGATCCAACGCCAGGCCGGGCCGGTCGATCCCCACCGATCGACCGGCCCGGCGTTCGGGTGTGGTCAGGCGGGTGGTTCGGTGCTGCTCTGCGGAGCGGTGGGCGGCTCGGTCGGCGGCTCGGTGGGCGGTTCGGTCTTCCTCGGGGTGAAGCGGCGGAGCCATTGGGGGGCTTCGCCTTTGGAACGGAACTCGCGGATGATCTCGTGATCGAGGCAGTTCCAGTAGCAGGCGACGGCGAGCTGGACGATGCGGTCGGCGCGGTCGTTGGCGGCGGCCCAGGCCTCCTCGTCCAGGAGGGTCGCGTAGGACGGCTGGATGTGGTGCAGTCGGATGACCGCGCCGATGGGCTGGAACTTGCGTTCGACGGCGGCGACGTAGACCTTGTCTTCAGCGCCGTCGGGCAGGAAGAACTCCAGGGTCCGGTCGTCCACGGTGATCTCGGCGATCTTGCGTCCGACGGGACCGGTGGCCTCGCCGGTCACCTCGCCGGTCACCTCGCCGGTCACCTCGGCATTGAGCTCTCGGTCGGCCTCTCCGATGGCCTCAGTGGTCGGGTCGGCGGTCGCCTCGGTCGTGGCCTCGGTCGTGGCCTCGATCGCGGGGATATCGGCCGTGACCTCACCTCCGAGGGTGTCGGGTCGGGTCTTGGTGCGGTTCATGCTTTCTTGGTTCATGGTCAGCCTTCGCATTCGCGGGTGATGGCGGCCCAGATGCGGGCGGCTTCGGTGGTGATGGCGTCGCGGTGTTCGGTGGCCCATTCGGTGTGGAGCGGGGCCGAGACGGTCAGGCGCGGCGTTTCGGTGTCGAGTCCGGTGACGGAGCCGAGCACTTCGGGTTTCGCGCCGGTCCCGGTCCCTGAGTCGGAGTCGGCGGCGGCGCTGGCGGCGGTGTCGGCGGCGATGGTGATGACGATCCGCAGCCGGGCTTGTTCGCCGACGGGTTCAAATCGGAGGCGGCGGCCCTCGATCCAGGCGGCGGCGAGGAAGTGCAGTCGCAGGGCCTTCTTGATGCGGCCATTCGCGTTTCGGGTAGGGACGGGGCGGTTCATGCTGTGGCCCTTCCGAAGTAGTGGGTGCCGATCCCGAAGCGGTGCCCGGCGTCGAAGGCGTGTTCCCACGCGTCTATGAACGACGGAGCTTGCGGCGGTTCGCTTCTGGCTCGCCTGGCGCCGCGCAAGGCGGTCGCGAATCGGGCGGTGCGGGCCTGGTGTGAGGCCGCGCGCCCGTTCCAGGTCGGCACCGGGCAGGGCCGGGGCCGGTCCTGGCGCGGGCGTTGCTGCGGGATCTGCGGTGTCGGCCTCTGGCGCTGTGGCGTGGGCTGGTTCATCTGAGGTGCAGGCGCTTCGGGGGCGCGTCTGCGGATCGCCGGACGGATCAGGTCCTTGCACCAGCCGGTTGTCTTCGTCCAGGCCCGTTCCCACCGGCCCGGTTCCATCTCGGAGTCGTGGGCGCGGGCGAACGCTTCGGAGCCGTGCATGAACCGGTCGAACGCCGCCTCCCGCATTGATGAGAACCGGTGCGACTCATCGGGATCCGGTCCCATACCAGCGTGGTCGGTGCCGGGCCAGAACCGCCCGGGGTGGCGCGGACCGGGGCTCGGTCGGCCGGACGGGACGGACTCGGCCGCGGGGCCGCCGGTGGACCCAGCCGTGGGCGGCCTTCGCCTCGGCGGTGACGGTTCGGCATCGGCCGCTTCGGGTTCGGGCACGGCTTCGCGCTCCTCGGGCGGGAGCGGGTCGGGCAGTTCGCTGCGGCGGTGGCGGCCGGTGCGGGGGTCGGGCTTCCAGTCCGGGGAGCCGTACGGTCCCAGGTCGTCGGGGTCATACGGCCGGTCCCGGTCGATGATCCACGTGTCGCCGGGCCGGTGGCGCAGGTGTGGGGGTTCGTAGTGCGGGTTGGCCGGGTCGGACTCGGGCGCGGACGGGTCGCACAGGTCAGGGCGGGCGCGATACCGGTACGCGCCGGGCACCATCGGGTCCGGTGACCCGTCAGGAAGGAACCCCACAACCGCCTCGGATTCACCGGCCCGACCGGCGTAGGCGGTGGTGTCCGAGGTAAACGAGTGGTTGTTTTCAGGAACGCTGGAATAGCGTATCGTCGTAAACGACACGGAAGTACTCCTTCTTGTGTTGGCCGCCCGGCGGGCACTGATTTAGCGGTCTGGGACCGCCGGGCGGCGTTTACATTCTGGCCTATCGATAAAGGCCGATGGAATCTGGTTGCTTCGTAAGAATCCCCGTTCGATACGTAAGCGAATGGCTTGCCCTGCAATGATGCGGGCGTGTGTCCGATGATGACTCACGGATGCAAGCATTGTCAACTTACGACGCATAATCGTCTAGAAGAACTTTGAGACTGTTTGGGGGACAAGGCCTTTGGCCTTGTCCCCCAAACAGTCTCAAAGTTCTTCAGTATTGCGTTATCCGCCTTGCCGCCAGGAAGCCGCGACGTTCTCAGCATCGGTAAGGTACGCATCAAGCTTTTCACGCACCTCGTCGTTCTGGGCGACGATCTTGATGACAACCGGCAGATACGCCTTCACTTGATCTTCAAAGCCGATGTCATCCATCAAGTGTTCTTCGCCATAGAGAGCGCGGAGCAGAGCTTCGATGTGGAGATAGTTGATTGCGGTCCCGGCCTTGCGGTAGTCGTACCGCAGTTCACTTACCAGTGAATCGATATCCGCTCGCTTCGGGTGGTCCCCGAGGCGCGTGCCGACGATGCTGGCGAAGAACGCCATCGTTAGGAAGTAGTATTCTCGCCGGTCTTCGGGGGTGAAGCCTTCGCTCAGCTGCTCGGACTTATCCCGTTCTCGAAGTGTCTGCGCCCGCAGAAGGTCGCGATACTTTGAGCTCATTTTGAGTCCTTCCTTCGATGGGCCATGCGCGATATGCCTTCCGCCAGCACGGCTGATGTCATCACGACCGTCACCATCACATCCGGAATGCTGCCACTGGTGTCGGACGTTGCAGTCGATACTGTGCGCACAGGTTCTGGCACCGCCGTACCCGTATTGTAGCTATGCGGGTCCGGCGGAGGTTCCCATGCGTCGTGGGGCACCTTGGCGCCCTTTTCCATTGTCCCCGCGAAGTTCCCGAGGTCCTCGGCCCCGCGGACCATGTTGCGCCCGAATTGCCGGGGCCGTCCAAGCGATTCATCCTGGTTGCGATCCTCCTCAATCTCGATCCGCTCGGATATGCCTGGCACCAGGTCGTTATTTCGAGCCGACTCGGGCTCGGCGGGATCGAAGCCAAGGATTCGGTTGACCTCGCTGAAGTTCATGAAGTCGGGCGTGACAGGTTGGCCGATCATCCCGCTGGGATCGTCTGGCAAGGCGGGAGCCTTGATGCGGGCGGAGGAAGCTACAGACGAAGTCAGGCCACCTCCTCCTCCACCTCCTCCGGCGATGGACGCTACATAGTCGCCCATCGCCTTGTTCCCGGCGTGGTACGCCTTCAGGCCCTCCTCCAGCTTCGCCCTCGCCTGCTCCAGCTGGCTGAAGCCCTGGCCGACAAGCTCATTGGAGGAGCCCTCCAACTGACCCCGCAGTGTGGACTCCGCCTGGCCCATTTCGCTCTCGGCCGCCTGCGCGGACTTGATCGCCTCATCGATCACCTGCATCGCACCGCGAAGCGTCGCGGCGACATCACCGATCGACGTCATCAGATCGCGCTGGTGTACTGCTCTGCCGTCTGCTGACCCGCCTGAATCAGCGCCACGGCCTCCTCGATCTTCTCGGAGGCCTGCTGCCACTGACCCATCGCCTCACCGGGCAACTGATTACTGGTCTCCTGCGTGGCACCGGCAATCGTCCCGATCGCCGCCTCCAACTGCTGCTTGACCGCCTCGCAGCTTCCCATCGCCTCATTACCCTGCTCCGAAGCCGCCTGCACCTGGGCCCTGATCTCTGCGACCGACACTGGCGCCACCTCTTTCTATGGGGCTCAACCGATCCACTCCGCGAGCATGACCGGTGGGGTGTGACCACCCCGGCCCGCTCAACTCGGCGGACCGGATCGATCCCGTTCGCGACCAACCTAACAGGGAGAGCCCCCAGGCGCTGCCCCCGAACGCCAGAGCCACATCCGAGACGAGCAGGAGAACGCGGCGGCCCGAACAAGCCCGCACGTCCAGGCCGGCTCGCGAACCTTCGCCGCGAACCGCCACCAAGTTAGGCTGGGGCACATGGCAACCAACCCCGAAGGCCTCATCTTCCGCCGCGCCGCTCGCGTCCTCATCGTGGACGAGGACGACCGGGTCCTGCTGTTCTACGGCAGCGGCCTGATCGTCCAGGACGGCGACTACTACTTCACCGTCGGCGGCGGCGTCGAGGACGGCGAGTCCCTTGCCGAGGCGGCCGCCCGCGAGGTGTTCGAGGAGACCGGCCTGCGCGTCACCCCCGACGAGCTCGGCCCGCTCGTCGCCCACCTCGAAGGCGCCTGGACCACCCACACCGGCACCCGCTTCTACTCCGACGACAACTTCTTCTTCCTGCGCACCAAGCACTTCGAGCCCGTCTTCGACGGCCTTGAGGAGGGCGAAGAAAAGGAGATCGACCACGCCGCCTGGCTCACCCTTGAAGAGCTCGCCGCCTCCGAGACCGACTACATCTTCCCCATCGGCCTGGCCGGAGTGCTAGGGCGACTTTTGTCCGGGGAGACCCTGACGAGCCCGATAGAACTCGAATGGATCAACCTCTGGTCCGACCGCAACGTCCAGTAGCTCGCAGCGCCACGTCCGTCAAAAACGTCGAGTCGGTGCGTGTCGTTGCGCGAATCCGGCTGGCGAATGTAGCATTATTCATACATGCCGAGACACCCCAACAAGCATATCCGCGCCGCGATCGAGTACATGGAGGAGAAGGGCTGGAAGATCGAGACCTCAGGAGGGCATGCATGGGGGCGGGCTTTCTGCCCCGGTGGTGGGACCGGATGTCGGCCACCGAGATCGATCTGGTCAACGCCGCGGTCGCCCGAAGACTTCGCCAAGCAACTGCGAAAGGTTGCGGACGAGTGTCCCCACGGTTTGGAAACAGACATCAAGAAGGGAGCATGAGACGATGACCGTCTACGCATTTGAGCTGCATTTTTCCGCTCCGCCTGGCGAGCGCATCATCGATGCGATGTATGAGGCGGGATGGGACGACGCTTTGGTCTCCTTTGACCCTGTCGCGGGAGGCGAAGGGTGGGCAACCTTCAACCGGGAAGCGCCGTCGGCGGTGCAGGCGGTGGTGTCCGCGATCCGACAAGGACGCAAGGCCGGAGTCGAACTCCTCGGAGTCGCTGAAGACCTTGTCGCCATCTCCCAGATTGCCGAGAGGACCAACCGAACCGTCGCCGCGGTGGACCACTGGGTGACCGGTAGGCGTGGACCTGGCGGCTTTCCTGAGCCGCGAGTGCCGCGACCACGAGTCAGCCTGTATTCATGGGCCGAGGTGTCCATCTGGCTGGAAGAGCACAACCTGGCCGAGGTGTCGCCAGCCGATGTGGAGATCGCCCAGCTCTGCGAGGTCGCCGACGCGACGCTCCGTGCCAGGCGGCTGCAACGGCGGCTGTCGGCCGAACACCGAAAGGCACTGACCCAGGCGGTCGCCTGAAGTTCCTGAAGCGCCTCATAGCCGGGGAAGCACTCGCCAGACCGATCGAAATGCCCTGGGTGGGCGAGTGAGCGATGAAGGTTTGAAATATAAACCACATGTGTTAACATTTGAATGGCGCCGCTGAGGGGGTGGCGCCGCCTCCGATCAAGGACGAGAGGAGGTGACGAATGACCGACGCCGAGGCGATTCTAGAAAGCCTCGCAGCGGCGATCGAGAGTCTGGGATTCCGCATCGAACCAGGTGCGGACCACCATTGGATCATCCTCGATCGCGCCGGAACGGTACGCGAGTACCGGGCGATACCGGCGACTCGCGAAGAGATTAGGAAACTGTTCGAAGAGTACCGCGACCTGTAGGTCATCGCCACAAGTCCCGGCCCGTCCGGGCCGAAACCCCCCTCCTTGACGAATTGAGACCAGGAGGAGCCACAATGCGATTCCGCGTCTACATACTGGCCGTCTCGGCCGCACCGCTGACCGAACCCGATGAGGAGACTGTTCTGGCCGCAAGAGGTGACAGCTCGCTGCGGACCGTTCTCGACATGTCGGAGCGGAGCATCGCCCTCAACGGTTTCTGCGAGGGCGGCAGTGCTGAGGCTGTATATCAGACCGCGAAGAACGAGCTTTCCAGACGGGCCGCGGTCTTGTTCGGCGAGTCGGCCGCACTGGACTTCACGGTCGAGACCGTTGAGGTGACCACATTCGACCGATGGGACGAGCAGGCGCCGGGCATCCCGGGCGTCTACATGTCCGGGGCCGACATTGCCCGCTACACCGGCAGATCCACGCAACAGGTCAGCCAGAAGATCGTCAGCAAACCCGGCTTTCCGACGCCGATCTCCGATCTTGGAGGCCGCTCGAAGCTCTGGCCGGAACCCGAGGCCAAGGCGTTCCTCGACGAATGGCTGGCGGACCGGGAAATTCGGTAGCGCGGGTGGGCGATGGCGGGTCTGGTGCGGATACTCGGGGCATGATCGAACCGGAACCGATACGGCGCCGCTGCGCCCGGGTGCTGCTCGTTGACGAGGACGACCGGCTGCTGCTGTTCTTCAGCGACGGGTTCGTCGCGCCCGGCGTCCAGTACTACGTCACGGTCGGCGGCGGGATCGAGGACGGCGAGACGCTCGCCGAGGCCGCCGTCCGGGAGGTGTTCGAGGAGACCGGCCTGCGCCTGCGAACCGACGAGCTCGGGCCCGTGGCCGCCAGAACCGAGGGGTACTGGTCCGATTCCCCCGACCTGCTCATCTACTCCCGCGACGCCTACTTCTTCGCGCGCGTACCGCACTTCGAACCGATCCGGGACCGCCTCGTCGGCACCGAGGGCGCCGAGTTCACCGAGGCGCGGTGGCTCACGCTCGACCAGCTCCGGGCCGCCGACGCCCTCGTCTTCCCCGGCCGCGTCGCCGACTTGCTCTCCCAGCTCCTAGATGGGACGATTCCCATTGCGCCCCTTGACATCCCCTGGGGAGCCTGGTGCTGGGACACGGATAGAGGTTGGACAGCCACGGAGCGTCCCTCGATACTTGAACGGTGAACCCGATGGATGAAAGCACCCATATAGACCGTCGCGGCGCCCGCGGCATCATCGCGGACGAGCAGGACTGCATCCTGTTCATCGGCCGGCACGCCACCCCCGACCGCCCCGCCAGATGGATCCTCCCCGGCGGCGGCATCGACCACGGCGAGTCGATGGCCGAGGCCGCCGCCCGCGAACTGCTCGAGGAGACGGGCCTGCACGTCGCCCCCGCCGACCTGGCCGGGCCGGTCGCCCGCCAGTGCTTCCACACCGTGCGGGACGACAAGCCCTGGACGCAGGAGAACCACTTCTTCTTCGTTCGCGCCGAACGGTTCTCGCCGCGCGTCTCGGGAGGCGACGCCTACGAGCAGGATCTCGAATTCAATTGGATCGCGGTGGACGACCTCCTTGCCACCGACGGACTCGAGCGCATCGACCTGATGCTCGGCCTCATCAAGCGGCTGTTGGACGGCGAGGTCCCCGCCGAACCCGTCCAACTCGAACCCACCAGCCGCGGCAACCACCCCCCGCTCGGCGCCGCCTCCCGGCCCGACCAGCACTGAGAGACCCCTCCATGAGCATCGAGACCGAAACCGGCGCGACCCTCCGCATCGCCGCCCGCGTCATCCTCCTCGACCAGCACGACACCGTCCTCCATGTGGGCGGCGGCAAATGCCTCGACGGGATCACCCGCTGGTTCCTCCCCGGCGGCGGCGTCGATCCCGACGAAGCGATCGCGGTCGCGGCGGCGCGGGAACTCGTGGAGGAGACCGGGCTCCGGATCGATCCCGTAGCGCTCGGGGACCCGGTCGGCTACGGGACCTTCGTCGGGTTCCCCGAAGGCCGCCTGTTCGTCCAGAAGAACTGGCTCTTCTTCCACCGCACCGAGCGCTTCGAGCCGCGGCTGAACAGCGACATCGCCTACGAGCAGGACTTCACCTTCGAATGGTTCCCCATCGATCAGTGCGGCACCTCCGACGGCACGGTCCGTCCCGACCTCCTCATCGACTTCGTCAAGCGGCTCCGCGATGGCGACACCCCAGACGAGCCGGTCAATATCGGCGGGGCCTTCTCACCGCGCTTCGTTAACTGAGACCCATAGGGCCGCCTTGGGTGGACATTGTCGCGAGTTCACCATCTTGCGTCACACATTGACTACCAATTCGGCTGTCGGGCATGGATACTCGACCGATGAACGCTGCCGAACCTCCCCCGTTGGTCCTCCGCCGCTGCGCCCGAGTGCTGGTCGCCGACGAAGACGACCGTGTCCTCTTCAACTTCAGCTCCGGGGCGGTAAGCCCCGAATCGCAGTTCTTCGACACCATCGGCGGCGGCATCGACGCGGACGAGACTCCGCCTGAAGCCGCCGCACGGGAACTGTTCGAAGAGACCGGTCTGCGCGTCGAACCCGCCGACCTCGGCCCGGTCGTCGCCCACACCGCCGGCGAATGGTGGGCGGGCCCGACCACGCGCATCTACCAGGACGACACCTACTTCTTCCTCCGCACGCCCCACTTCACACCGACCTTCGACTATATGGAGGAAGGCGAGCGCCGCTCGATCACCAGCGCGGAGTGGCTCACCGTCAGCCAGCTCGACACCATCGACCACGCGGTGTTCCCGGTGCCGATCGCGACCCTCGTCAAGCAACTGATCGGCGGGGACCTTCCGACCGAACCCGTCGAACTCACCTGGGTGAACTGGACAGGGGTGGACAAGCGCTGCCCCGTCCCGGAGTAGAACGGCCTGGCCGATCCGGATACGTCCCCTGGACACTCGACGGTAGAACGCCAAAGGGCGGCGAAGAGACTTCGCCGCCCTTCAGCGTCGTTTTACATCTCGTGCTCGGTGCGGTCGCCCGACCAGTCGGTGTGGAAGGTGCCCTCGCGGTCCACGCGCTTGTAGGTGTGGGAGCCGAAGAAGTCGCGCTGCCCCTGGATCACCGCGGCCGGCAGGCGCCGGGAGCGCAGGCCGTCGTAGTAGGCCAGCGCCGACGAGAAGCCCGGCGTCGGGATTCCGGCCAGGGCGGCGGTCGAAACGACACGGCGCCAAGCGGACTGGGCGTCGGTCACGATCTTGGTGAACTCGGGCGCGGCCAGCAGGCTCGGCAGTTCCGGGTTCTCGCGCCACGCGGTGGTGATCTTGTCGAGGAAGCCGGCCCGGATGATGCAGCCGGCGCGCCACAGCGCCGAGCACGCGCCCAGGTCGATGCCCCAGTCGTATTCGGCGCTGGCGGCGGCGATCTGGTCGAAGCCCTGCGCGTAGGCGACGATCTTGGAGGCGTAGAGCGCCTGGCGCACGTCCTCCACGAAGGTCTCGGGCAGTTCGGTCTTCTCGGTCGGGCCGGTGAGTAGGTCGACGGTGCCTTCGCGCTGCTTGACGCCCGAGGAGAGGGCGCGGGCGAAGGTGGCTTCGGCGATGCCGGTGACGGGGACGCCGAGGTCGAGGGCGTTCTGGACGGTCCAGCGTCCGGTGCCCTTCTGACCGGCCCGGTCGAGGACGACGTCCACAAAGGGCTTGCCGGTGGCGGCGTCGGTGTGGCCGAGGACTTCGGCGGTGACCTCGATGAGGTAGGAGTCGAGCTCGCCGGCGTTCCACTCGCCGAAGAGCTTGGAAAGCTCGGCGGGTTCGATGCCGGCGCCGCGCCGCAGCAGGTCGTAGGCCTCGCCGATGAGCTGCATGTCGGAGTATTCGATGCCGTTGTGCACCATCTTGACGAAGTGGCCGGCGCCGTCGGGGCCGAGCCGGGTGCAGCACGGGGTGCCGTCGGGGGCCTTGGCGGCGATCGCTTCGAGGATCGGGCCGAGGCTCTCGTAGGACTCGGCGGAGCCGCCGGGCATGATCGCCGGGCCGAGGAGGGCGCCCTCCTCGCCGCCGGAGACGCCGGTGCCGACGAAGTGGAGGCCCCTTTCGCGCAGCGCGGCCTCGCGGCGGCGGGTGTTGTCGAAGTGGGCGTTGCCGCCGTCGATGATCATGTCGCCGGGTTCCATGAGCTCGGCGAGCTGGTCGATGACGGCGTCGGTGGCCTTGCCCGCCTGGACCATGATCATGGCCTTGCGGGGCCGGGCGAGGGAGGCGACGAAATCGCTGAGTTCTTGGGAGGGAACGAAGTTGCCCTCGTCGCCGTGCGCGGACATCATCTCTTCGGTCTTGGCGTACGTGCGGTTGTAGACGGCGACGGTGAATCCGTGGCGGGCGAAGTTGCGGGCGAGATTGGAGCCCATGACGGCCAGCCCGACCACTCCGATGTCGGCGGTGCTCATGCTCGTCTCCCTAGTGTTTCGAGTGGGTGTACTGGTCTGATTCTCGCCCAGCCGGCCTGCGGCGGGGCCATTGCCGCCGATCGTATCCACGCAGCGGGACGCGCGGGGCGGCGGTGACACGATCGCGCACTGCTGTGGCCGCGCATCGTGCGGGCTTAGGCTGTGGTCATGCAGTTTTACAACTCCGTACTCGACCTCATCGGCAACACCCCGCTGGTGAAGCTGAACTCCGTGACCGACGGGGTGGCCGCGACCGTCCTCGCCAAGGTGGAATACCTCAATCCGGGCGGTTCCATCAAGGACCGCATCGCCCAGCGCATGATCGACGAGGCGGAAGCTTCAGGTGCGCTTCAGGTTGGCGGGACTATCGTGGAGCCGACCAGCGGCAACACTGGTGTCGGCCTGGCGATGGTGGCGCAGCAGCGCGGCTACAAGTGCGTGTTCGTCTGCCCGGACAAGGTCTCCGAGGACAAGCGGAACGTGCTCAAGGCGTACGGAGCGGAGGTGGTGGTTTGCCCGACGGCGGTGGAGCCGGAAGACCCGCGCTCCTATTACAAGGTGTCCGACCGGCTGCTCTCCGAGATCGAGGGCGCCTGGAAGCCGGACCAGTATTCGAACCCGGCGAACCCGGCCTCGCACTACCACCAGACCGGTCCGGAGCTGTGGGAGCAGACCGGCGGCGGCCTGACCCACTTCGTAGCCGGAATCGGCACGGGCGGCACGATCACCGGGACGGGCAAGTACCTCAAGGAGGTCTCGAACGGCCGGGTCAAGGTCGTCGGGGCCGACCCGGAGGGCTCGGTCTACTCGGGCGGGACGGGGCGTCCGTACCTGGTCGAGGGCGTCGGTGAGGACTTCTGGCCGGCGAACTACGAGGCGGGGCTGCCCGACGAGATCGTCGAGGTGACCGATGCCGAGGCGTTCGAGATGACGCGTCGCCTGGCCCGCGAGGAGGGCCTGCTGGTCGGCGGTTCGGCGGGCATGGCGGTCGTCGGCGCGCTCGATGTCGCGCGCCGGGCCGAACCCGAGGACGTGATCGTGGTGATCCTGCCCGACGGCGGCCGTGGCTACCTGTCGAAGATCTTCAACGACACGTGGATGACCGAGTTCGGGTTCATGGGCGCCGGCACGGGCGATACGACGGTCGCGGAGGTGCTGCGGGGCAAGGACGGCGTGATCCCGGAGATGGTCCACGTGCACCCGACCGACACGGTGCGCGAGGCGATCGACATCATGCGCCAGTTCGGGGTCAGCCAGATGCCGGTGCTCAAGGCCGAACCGCCGGTGATGAGCGGCGAGGTGGCCGGCGCGGTCGCCGAGCGGGACCTGATGGACGCCCTGTTCAAGGGTGAGGCGACCCTGCACGATCCGATCGAGCGGCACATCGGCAAGGGGCTGCCCACGATCGGTTCGCTGGAGCGGGTCGAGCGGGCCGTGGAGGTGTTGGAGAACCACGACGCGCTCATGGTCTTCACCGAGGGCAAGCCGACCGGGGTCCTGACCAGGCAGGACCTGCTCGGTTACGTGGAGCGATAAACCGGAAACTTCGTGTTCTGAATCGCCCGGGCCGTGGCTCTCCGGGTGTCCAAACCGGGCGGAGTCGGATTTTTCCGTGCCTTGATCCTTGACATGGCTTCACATTTCGGCCACCATGATGGTGATTTCTATTAGGAATATTAACCAATCATGGAGGCCACTTGCGACGTATCCGCAAAGCGGCGATCATCGCCGCCTCGACACTCGTGACCGGTGCGGCCATAGCCGTCCCGATCGCCTTTGCCACCAATGCATCCGCCGAGGCCGCCTGCGCGGGGTCGGCGTGGGACTCCGGCGCCGTGTACGTCGGCGGCGACACCGTCAGCTTCTCCGGCACCGAGTACCGCGCCAAGTGGTGGACCACCGGTGAAGAACCCGGCACCACCGGCGAATGGGGCGTATGGGAGGACCTGGGAGCCTGCGACGGCGACCCGGCCCCGACCGACGAACCCAGCGAAGACCCCACTGAAGACCCCACCGCGGACCCGACGGAAGACCCGACCGAGGACCCCGGCACCCCCGCAGCCGGCGACGAGCACCTGACCGGCTACTGGCATAACTTCGACAACGGCTCGGGCGTCATGCCCCTGTCCGAGGTCCCGGCCGAATACGACATCGTCGCCGTCGCCTTCGCCGAATCCACCGCCACCGCGGGCCAGGTCGACTTCGCGCTCGACTCCAGCCTCACCGGCTCGGGATACACCGATGACCAGTTCAAGGCCGACATCGCCCAGGTCCAGGCCGAGGGCCGCCAGGTCGTCATCTCGGTCGGCGGCGAGAAGGGCAATGTCACCGTCAACGACGACGCCACCGCCTCCGCCTTCTCCAGCTCGGTGCTCGCCCTCATGGCCGAGTACAGCTTCGACGGCGTCGACATCGACCTCGAACACGGCATCAACGCCGCCGCGATGGAGACCGCCCTGCGCGCCATCTCCGCCGAGGCCGGCGACGGCCTGGTCTACACGATGGCCCCGCAGACCATCGACTTCCAGTCCACGGGAACCGAATACGCCAAGCTGGCGATCAATACCAAGGACATCCTGACCATCGTCAACATGCAGTACTACAACTCGGGCTCCATGCTCGGCTGCGACGGCCAGGTCTACGCCCAGGGCGACGTCGACTTCCTGACGTCCCTGGCCTGCATCCAGCTCGAGGCCGGTCTCGACCCGAGCCAGGTGGGCCTCGGCCTCCCGGCCGTGTCCTCCGCCGCCGGTTCCGGCTACGTCGACCCGACCATGGTCAACGACGCCCTCGACTGCCTGGCGACCCTGGCCAACTGCGGCGACTTCACCCCCGACCAGGCCTACCCCGGCATCGGCGGGGCCATGACCTGGTCGATCAACTGGGACGCCACCAACGGCTACAACTTCGCGAAAACCGTCTCCGGCCACTTCGCGGAACTGCCGTAACACCAAGGCGCTCATACCGTCTCCCCCGACGAGAGCGCCCGGCCGAGCGGGGTCCACCGGTTCATAGAGCCGGAGGACCCCGCTCGCGGGCGCAAATGAATTCGTTGGCGGACTAGAAGATGATGCCGTTGCAGGTGCTGGACACCTCGGCCCAGGCTGACTCCTCCGCGGAAGAGCCCTCCTCGGTCTGCCAGAAGGCGGTGAGGGCGTCGAGGCACTCCTGCTCCTCCTCGAAGTCGGCCGCGGCGTCCTCCAGTTCGCCGATCTGCAGCTCCAGTTCGACGATCGACTCTTCGAAGTCGTCCCTCTCGGATCGGGCGTCGTCGAGGTCGTCCTCCAACCCGCTGACCTGCTCCTCGCTGTCGCTGAGGTCGCCGGAGGTGGTTCCCCACAGTACGCCGAAGACACCCGCGCCGATGACGGCCAAGACCAGCAGCACGACCAGGATCATCGTGGGCGGTTGCTTCTGGCGCTGCGGCTGCGCGGGCAGGAACCCCGTGGGCGCCATGCCCGGAGGTGCGGTCGGCGCCATGTTCATCGGACCGGTCGGAGGAGGCCCGGGCTGCTGCGGAATGGGCGGCTGCTGCTGCATCGGCTGCGACACGGGCGAGCCGCTGAACTGAGGCTGCATCGGCGAGTACGCCCCGGGTGCGGGGCTCTGCGGCGGCTGCGGAGGCTGCTGCGGCCGGTAGTCGTCGGAGCCGCCGAAGTTGTAGTGGGGCGGTTGGTTGGTCATGGGGGTGTCCTTCCGGGGCAGACGGAACTTCCTCAATGGTATTCGACCTTGTCCCGGACCGGTCCCCCCATCGCTCCCGGCCCACCCGTCACATGAACCGGCGCCCCACCCGCAACCGCAGGTGGGGCGCCGACGTGACGATATTCAGAACTGCTGCGGTGCGGGGAACTTCGCTGACTTGACCAGTTCTCGCAGATGCCTTTCACGAAGTTGGTGGAGGCAGCGGTGACGTCATCGAATCTGCAGATAGAACCCGGAACCGTCGGCGAGAACCACCCGGTGGTAGTCGGCTTTCTTACAGCCGCGGGGCTTCTGGCTCTGCCGCCCCTCGTACCTGAAGTGCCCGGCCGGGACTTCGCCGACCGGTTTGATCTCCGTCGGCACGTGAGGGGAGTTCTCGCTCGCCGCGATGTCCCGCTTCGCTTCCTTCAACATGTCTCGGAAGGACTGGGACGGACTCGGCCCGCCTTCGGAGACGAGCTCCAGAGCCGCGATGCGCCTGTCCGTGAGGATGATCGCGGCCTGACGGCCGCGAATCGCGTCGGCCAAACCGACGGCCTGTCCCGTTGGTCCGGTGCTGAACACGATCAGACCGGCGGTCCCCGTGCCGTCGGCCGGATCCCAGGTGTCGGCCAGCGCATGCAAGATCTCGATGACGATCCGGATCGGAAGGAACAGAATCCACAGGACCGCATTGAGGACCCGATTGATCGCGGGGTCGCCGTTGCGGCGACGCCGGGGAACCTTGAAGTACGGTCCGCCCGAGGCCTGCGCGTAGAGCCCGGTGATTCGCTCGCCGGGCGCCAACCACGTCGCCGCAGCCAGAGCCGGGGTATCGCGGGCGGGATCGAAATTCCGATGTCCCATATGTCAGCCGATCTCGTCTACCATTTGAATCCGTCGTCCATATCGGACTGTCGCTCCTCGGAACTTCGGTTGTCGCCCGTCAGCGCGCCTTCGCCCTCCGCGTACGCCTTGTCCGAGGCGTACTCGATCGCCGCGCCGGTGCCCACGTTCGTGGCGGCCTCGAACGCAGCCCGGCCCCAGGTGCCCTTGCCGCCGAGGATGCCGCTCAGCACCATGCCCGACATCCTTGCGGCCAGTGCCTCGGCCCCATCGGGCGCGAATCTGGCCGTGGTCGCGAGGCTGCCGCCCTTGCCGGGAAGGAGCAGCTTCGACTTCGGGAACACGAACCCGCCGACCTTGCCAGCAGCTTTGAGGAGCTTGAAGCGATCCATCAGCTTGCCGGTGAGCTTCCGGATGGCCTGGAAGCACTTCTCGAGCATCTTGAACGCGCTGCGGAGCATCCCCTGTAGTTTGCGGAGGGCGTTCGCCGCTCGCCCGCCGGTCACGGCGGTCTGGGTGACGGTGCCCGCCTGCGCAGCGGCCACGGACGCGCCGCCAGTGATCCAGGAGGCGGCGAGCGCGGCGAGCCACTGCACGATGAGACCGATGACGAACTCCGTGATCATGGTGACCGCGAATTCGACAAACATGTCGAACAGGTCGGCGATGGTGTTGAGGGTGCTCTGCAGGCCGCGGATCTCGGAGGCCAAGGCGGTCACGCCGTCGGGGAACTCCGCCATGCCCTCGCGGAAGGCGTCGGCGTCCTCACCCCGCCACACGTCGGCGGTGGCCTCGGCGCGCGGCCCCTCCTGCTCGGCGATGCCGTCGAGCCAGTCGGCGATCTGCGCCCAGCCCTGGCCGGTCGCGCGCATCTGCTCGGGGTCGCCGACTCCCCATTCGAGGATCTCGATGATAGGGCTGAGCGCCAGGGAGACCAGGAATCCCAGCCCGTTGCTCATCAGAGCCTGGCCCGGCATCGCGATCGTGGTGAGCAGGTCGAGCCGCCCGTTGATGGTCGCGGCGGTCATCTCGGGAGGGGAGGAGGCGTCATCGAAGTTCTGGCTGGTCTTGACCCATGAGCTGCCGCGCCCGGCGGCCTGCTCGAACCAGTTCTTCTGGTCCCCTGTCGAGTTGAGGTCCTCGAGGGTCCCGGGTCCGTCCATGGTCATCAGCCTTCTCCCAGCATCTCGGAAAGGGTGTCGAACACCTTTGCCATCGCGTCGTCGGTGACGCCGTATTCGGCGGCGCACAAGGAGACCGCTTCCGAACCGAATTCGAGGAACGATTGGGCGGTCTCGGCCATTTCCTGGCAGCTGTCGAGCGATTCGAAGTAGCCGCCTGCGAGGCCGACCGCCTCTCCTATCGGGCCGAAGCATTCGTCGTTCACGCGCGCCTGCTCCAGGAGCGTGGCGAGGTCGCCGAACTTCTCGGCGAGGGAGGTGGACCCGTCGGCCCACGACTGCATGCCCTCGGGGTCGACCAAGATTTCCGTCATCGCAGGTCGTCCTTACCGGTTTCGGGTTGCCACGGTTTGATGGAGCTGCCTTTGACGCCCTCGGTGAACTGGTCCATCTGGTCCCCCAGGATCGGGCCGAGGGTGTCCTGCATCTGCTGGGCGGCGTCATGGGTGGCCGTCTGGAGGGCCTCCATGATCAGGTATTGAAGTGACTGGGGCGAGTAACCCTGGGCCCGGGGACCGAGTTTCAGGTCGATGACCGCTCCGGAGGGTGCGACCCTCACCTCGACGGCTCCGTCTCTGCTGCGGGCGTATCCGGTCGTCTCCTGGAGGGAGCCTTGGGCTTCGTTGAGCTTCGAAACCTTCTCTTCGAAGCTGCCAAGAATCGCCTCCAGCCTGGACGGGAGATCTGACATACGTACTCCTGTTGGGGGATTGGATTCGAAGAATTCAGTTTAGAGCGGCCAAACCAGTTGAGATCCCTTCAAATAGGGGCTGTGTCGCAGATGTGTAGGGTCTCGACATGGGCATGAAGGATCGACTCGGGCGGATCGCTCAGAGCGCCAAAGACGCAGGGACGCAAGTCAAAGAAGAGGCCGCTGGGGCGAAGGCGGAGGCGGTCTCCGCCGCCGGCGACCGCGTCGGCGCGGTACGCCAGTCGACGCAGGCGCGGGTCGACTCGGCCAAGGGCGCGGCAGCGTTGGGCGCCGGGGCGGTGACCGACCGGGCTGTGGCCGGGAAGGAGTTGGCCTCGGGCTACATGGGCGACGTCAAGGCCTCCCTGGAGGAGATGAACTTTGCCCAGTTCTTCGATCGCCTCCCGGTCCCGACGGCGCCGGTCGCCGCGCCGTGGCGGTTCAGCGTCTCGAAGCTGATCACCGAAGGCGAGAAGCCCCCGAAGGGGACCGGGCTGCTGCTCAAGCAGCTGGACCGGTTCGGCGCCATCGACATCGGCCCTGACGAGGTCGGCTTCGACGACACGACCGCCAAGTGGCCCAAGGTGAAGGCGATCCGGACCCGTTCGCTGGACGGCATCATCGAGATGCTCACCGCCGAAGGCGTCGCGGACACCATCAGCGCCTCATTGCCCGGTATTCCCGGAAAGGGTTGGGCCGCAGACAAGGTCACGAGCATCATCTTCACGATCGGTATGATGGTGACCGAGATGGCGATGCGCGACCCCGAGGCCGCTCGCCGCCAATACGTCTGCGAGATCGAGTACAAGGGCTGGATCCGCACCAAGGAGGCCGTCACCGGGTACTTCACCGGTCCGTGCATGGCCCTGGTGCCCGGTCTCGACGAGGTGTTCCGCGCAGAGGCGCAGCGCCACGGCGTCGCGATCGAGGCGGCGCCCTCGACGAGCTTGGAGAACGCCCAGAATCGCACCGCCTGGCTGCGGGACAAGCAGGCGGCGCTGCTGGCCCGCAGGGAGAACGGCCGCAAGCAGATCGAGTACTAGGACCGCTCGAACACGACGGTGGCCGCGGGCAATGCCCGCGGCCACCGTCTTTCACTGCGTCAGTGGAGGTCGACGCCGTCGCTCACGGTCACAACAGCTCCGCGAGCCGGTCGTTGACGGTCTGGTTCACCTCGGGGAGATAGGTGTCGACGAACCACTGGTTCAGCTCGTCCTCGGTGAAGAGCAGCGCCGGATCCCCATTGTTACGGACCCCGAAGTCACTGGAGTAGTAGAGATCGATGTGGAAGACCCACTGGCCGCTCTGCGCGACGACCCAGACATGCGGCTGCTCGGAACTGCCGGTCCAGGAGACCACGGCCCCCCGGTCCCAGGAGCCGGTGAACTCCTCGGTGTTCGCGTTCTCGTTTTCCGCCGCTTTCGCCTCGGCCACCGAGACACGGTCCTCATAGATCATGTCGGAGTCGTCCATGTTCGGGGTGGGGACGATCTTGACCTTGATCTCGCCGCTCATCCCCATCCCTTCGAGATTGCCGAGGTAGATCAGGTCGTTGCATCCGATGGCGCCGGGATCCCAGGTATTGCCGAGTTCCGAGTTGCCGGGTTCGCCGCCTTCGGAGCTGCTGCTGCCCCAGCCGACGATGCCCATCTTCTCTTCGATGGGTTTGAGGTAGTCGAGAACTTCGCAGGCGTCCCAGGTCGCGATCTCGTTGTAGATGGGGTCGTCGATGGCGCCGTCCTCGGTGTCGTCGTCGCCTTCGAGCAGGCTGCAACCGGACAGGAGCAGCGCGGCGGCGGCCGAGGCCGCGAAAGTCTTGGCAAGGGCGCGTTTCATTTGGGGCACAGGGGAGGGGACCTTCCGGGCTAAAAGGATTCTTTCGGGGAACAGCGCACATGGTAACGGGCCCTTACCAGTCAGACAGTTCGCGCTGAGCATCGTCCGCGAACGCGACGGATAGCAGCGAGGGGCGCGGGCAGACCGCCCGCGCCCCTCGCCTCACGTCGTTCAGCGGTCGGGCATCTAAGAGATGCTGATCTTCGGCCTGCGGCCCACGGTGAGGACCGGCTTGCGGGTCTCGGCGTAGAAGTCGTTGCCCTTGTCGTCCACGACGATGAACGCCGGGAAGTCCTCGACCTCGATCTTCCAGATCGCCTCCATGCCCAGCTCGGGATACTCCAGGACCTCCATCGCCTTGATGTTGTCCTGGGCGAGCTTGGCGGCCGGGCCGCCGATGGAGCCGAGGTAGAAGCCGCCGTGCGTCTGGCAGGCGTTCGTCACCTGGTCGGAGCGGTTGCCCTTCGCCAGCATGACGAACGAGCCGCCCGCGGCCTGGAACTGCTCGACGTAGGAGTCCATGCGCCCGGCCGTGGTCGGCCCGAACGACCCCGAGGCGTAGCCCTCGGGGGTCTTGGCCGGTCCGGCGTAGTAGACCGCGTGGTCCTTGAGGTAGTCGGGCATCGGCTCGCCGGCGTCGAGGCGCTCCTTGATCTTGGCGTGCGCGATGTCGCGGGCGACCACGAGCGTCCCGGTGAGCGCCACCCGGGTCTTGACCGGGTGCTTCGAGAGCTCGGCGCGGATCTCGCTCATGGGCCGATCGAGGTCGATGCGGACCACGTCCGAGTCCAGGTCGTTCTCGGTGACCTCGGGGACGTACTTCGACGGGTCGGTCTCCAGCTGCTCCAGGAACACGCCCTCGGCGGTGATCTTGGCCTTCGCCTGGCGGTCGGCCGAGCAGGAGACCGCGATGGCCACCGGCAGGGAGGCGCCGTGGCGGGGGAGGCGGATGACGCGCACGTCGTGGCAGAAGTACTTGCCGCCGAACTGGGCGCCGATCCCGAACTGGCGGGTCAGCTCCAGCACCTGCTGCTCCAGTTCGATGTCGCGGAAGCCGTGCCCGGTGGGCGAACCGGTGGTCGGCATCGTGTCCAGGTACTTGGTGGAGGCGTACTTCGCGGCCTTGAGCGCCAGCTCGGCGCTGGTGCCGCCGATGACGATGGCCAGGTGGTAGGGCGGGCACGCGGCCGTCCCGATCTGGCGCAGCTTCTCCTCCAGGAAGCGCATCATCGCGTCCGGGTTGAGGATCGCCTTGGTCTCCTGGAACAGGAACGACTTGTTGGCGCTGCCGCCGCCCTTGGCGATGAACTGCAGCTTGTAGGCGTCGTCGCCGTCGGCGTAGAGCTCGATCTGCGCGGGCAGGTTCGAGCCGGTGTTCTTCTCGTCCCACATCGTCAGCGGCGCCATCTGGGAATAGCGCAGGTTCAGATCGTGGTAGGCCTGCCAGATGCCGCGCGAGAGGTGCTCCTCGTCACGCCCGTCGGTGAGGAGGTGGCGTCCGCGCTTGCCCATGACGATCGCCGTGCCGGTGTCCTGGCACATCGGCAGGACCCCGCCGGAGGCGATATTGGCGTTCTTGAGCAGGTCCATCGCGACGAACCGGTCGTTGCCGGAGGCCTCAGGGTCGTCGAGGATGGACCGCAGCTGAGCGAGGTGCGCCGGCCGCAGGTAGTGGGAGATGTCGTGGATGGCCTCGGTCGCGAGCTGCGAGAGCACTTCGGGCTCGACGGTGAGGAACCGCCGGCCGGCGGCCTGGACGGTGTTCACCCCGTCCTTGGTGAGCAACCGGTACTCGGTCTCGTCGGGGCCGATGGGGAGCAGATCCGTGTATTGGAACGACGCTGTCACGCGTTCAAACCTAGCGCGGTGCCCGACCCGGAATTGTCGGTGCCCGCGGGTAGCGTCACACACACGTGGTGCGGCTCGCCCGGACCGCGTATACGCAGGTACGATTGCTCGGTTGTCCGTCAAATGACGGCGGACGGCAAAGCAAGTGACCCTCCTGCCGCGGAGATTCCGCGGCCGATGAGACCAGAGGAGGTGGACTGATCTTGCGGCATTACGAACTCATGGTGATCTTCGAACCCAACATCGAAGAGACCCAGATCGGCCCGACGCTCGACAAGTTCCTGAAAGGCGTCAAGGACGCCGGCGGCTCGGTCGACAAGACCGATGTCTGGGGACGTCGTCGTCTCGCCTATGAGATCAACAAGAACAGCGAAGGCATCTACGCCGTCGTCGACCTGCAATCCGAGCCCGCTCCCGTGGCGGAGATGGACCGGCAGATGCGACTCAACGAGTCGGTGCTGCGGACCAAGGTGCTGCGGCCGGAGCTTCGGTAACCCGACATTGCAACTGCGAGACCTTAGGGAGAAGAGGTCATGGCAGGAGAAACAGTCATCACGGTTATCGGCAACCTCGTCGACGACCCCGAACTGCGTTACACGCCGTCCGGTGCCGCCGTCGCGAAGTTCCGGATCGCCTCGACGCCGCGCACGTTCGACCGTGAGTCGAATCAGTGGCGCGACGGTGAGGCGTTGTTCCTGACGTGCAGCGTCTGGCGCCAGTACGCCGAGAACGTCGCCGAGTCCCTGTCGCGCGGTACCCGCGTGATCGTGCAGGGCAAGCTCAAGCAGCGCACCTTCGACACCCGCGAGGGCGAGAAGCGCACGGTGTACGAGCTCGACGTCGAAGAAGTCGGACCGGCGCTCAAGTTCGCCACGGCGAAAGTCAACAAGTCCAGTGGCGGCGCAGGCGGCGGCGGTCGCTCCTTCGGGGGCGGCGGCAACGCGGGCGGTTCCGCACCGGACGACCCTTGGGCCTCTGCGGCCCCGGCCGGCGCGGGCGGTTCCGCACCAGGCCAGGGCTTCGACGAAGACCCGCCGTTCTAACCGGGCTCGACCCGGATCGATCTCAGATAAGGCAAGACACGTATGGCCAATACGAAAGCGGCTCCCCTGCGGAAGCCGAAAAAGAAGCCCAACCCTCTTGAGAAAGAGGGAATCACCTACGTCGACTACAAGGACACGGCGCTGCTGCGGAAGTTCATCTCCGACCGCGGCAAGATCCGTGCCCGCCGAGTCACCGGGGTGACCTCGCAGCAGCAGCGCCAGATCGCGGCGGCCGTCAAGAACGCCCGCGAAATGGCCCTGCTCCCGTACACCAGCCAGACCCGATAGGAAGGAGCGCACTTATGAAGATCATCCTGACTCATGAGGTGCCCAACCTCGGTTCGGCCGGTGACGTCGTCGAGGTCAAGCCCGGCTACGGCCGCAACTACCTGCTCCCGCAGGGCCTTGCGATCGCCTGGACGAAGGGCGGCCAGAAGCAGGTCGACTCGATCCAGCGCGCCCGCGCGGCCCGTCAGATCCACGACCTGGACCAGGCTCGTGCGCTCTCGGAGCAGCTGAAGAAGACCGACGCGCACATCGTCGCCCGCGTGGGCGACGCCGGGCGTCTGTTCGGCTCCATCACCGCGGCCGACGTCGCGGCTGCTCTGACCGAATCCGGTGGTCCGAAGATCGACCGCCGCCGCGTCGAGCTGCCCGGGACGATCAAGTCGATCGGCACCTACGACATCAAGGTGAAGCTGCACCCGGACGTGACCGCGAAGTTCAAGCTTCAGGTCACCCCGGCCAAGCGCCGCACCGCCAAGAAGTAGGCATAGCAAGCGAAATGACCCGCGGTCTGAGTGACCGCGGGTCATTTTCTTTGCGTCGTTCGGGTGAAACTCTGAATCCCGCGAATGTCGAGCGCGGACTCGGATCGGCCGGGTTCAGATCACCCAGCCAGCGGTGCGCAGCACGACCGTCACCAGGCCCGCGCCGAGAATCGCCGCCGCCGTCCCCGCCACTCCGGCGCGCCAGCCCGCGCGGGGCAGCCGCAACATGACCGCCACCAGCAGGCTCGCAGTCAGCGAGGAGCCCGTCCAGGCCCAGGCGCCGCCGATCGCGGTCCCGACCCGCGCCGCCGCGGTGCAGCCGGTGTCCGCGCAGTTCGCCTCCACTGCCGGCTGCGACACCACCCACATCAGGTAAACCGCCATCGGCACCACGTACCAGGCCAGCGTCACCAGCAACGTCGGGGTGAACGCGCGCTCCCCGGGCCGGTCGTCGCCATCGGTGTCGAGACGGTTCGGTGGATCGGGCCGCTGGGGTGCGCTCATGACGGAACTGCTTTCACTGCGAGGTGCCGGGTCGTCCTCACCATAGTCGAAAGATGGCACAAACTATTTGCCGTCCACAGCCGGTGGAAAACTCCACCACAGGTCAGAGCCGCTAAATGAGCCAGAATCCGGTTGTTGTCCACAGGTTGTCCACAGCCCGGCCCCAGTTATCCACAGGTTATCCACAGACTTGTCCACAGGTTTGTCCACAGGGGCGTTTGCTTCGGTGTCGGAAGCGACATAGCGTCGTCGGGACCCCCGTAGTGTCGTACGCGGGCGGTACATTCTCCATGAACGCACGGTGACCAAGGGGGTGGGCGTTATGACCGACGTGTCCACAGAAGGCGCCTACTCGCGCGGCCAGAACGGCGCGAACGGCACCAACGGATCGGGCGGATCGTACTTCGACAACCCGCCCGAGGACCCCTTCGGCGGCGGCTCGGCACGTGCCTTCGAACGCACCCCGCCGCAGGACCTGGTGGCCGAGCAGTCCGTCCTCGGCGGCATGCTCATGAGCAAGGACGCCATCGCCGACGTCGTGGAGAACCTCGGCTCGGGCGACTTCTACAAGCCCAGCCACGGCATCATCTTCGACGCCATCACCGACAAGTTCGCCAACGGCGAGCCCGCCGACGCGGTCACCATCGCGGCCGCGCTGGCCGACTCCGGCGACCTGGCGAAGATCGGCGGCGGCCCGTACCTGCACGACCTGCTCAACGCCGTCCCCACCGCCGCGAACGCCGGTTACTACGCCCGCATCGTCAAGGACAAGGCGATCCTGCGCCGCCTCATCGAGGCCGGCACGAAGGTCGTCCAGTACGGCTACGGCGGCGGCCAGGGCGGCAGGGACATCGACGACCTCGTCGACCTGTCCCAGCAGGCCGTCTACGAGGTCACCGACAAGCGCCAGAGCGAAGACTTCTCGATCCTGTCGGACCTGCTCCAGCCCGCGATGGACGAGATCGAGGCGATCGGCGCCAACCAGGGCGTCATGACGGGCATCCCCACCGGCTTCGCCGACCTGGACCGGCTGCTGTCGGGACTCCAGGCCGGCCAGCTGATCATCGTCGCCGGGCGTCCCGGTGCGGGCAAATCGACGGCCGCCATGGACTTCATGCGACACGCGTCGCTGCACCACCGGCACGCCGCCGCGCTGTTCAGCCTGGAGATGAGCAAGCTCGAGATCGTCATGCGGCTCCTGTCCGCCGAGACCCGCGTGCCGATGCACGTCCTGCGCTCGGGCGATTTGTCCGACGACGACTGGACGCGCCTGGCCAAGCGCATGGGCGACATCTCCGAGGCGCCGCTGTTCGTGGACGACACGGCATCGATGACGATGATGGAGATCCGCGCCAAGGCCCGCCGCCTCAAGCAGCGCCACGACCTCAAACTCATCGTGGTCGACTATCTCCAGCTGATGACCTCGCCGAAGAAGACCGAGTCGCGCCAGCAGGAGGTCTCGGAGATCTCCCGTGGGCTCAAGCTGTTGGCCAAGGAGGTCCAGTGCCCGGTCATCGCGGTCGCGCAGCTGAACCGTGGCCCGGAGCAGCGGACGGACAAGCGCCCGCAGTTGTCCGACCTGCGCGAAAGCGGCAGCCTCGAGCAGGATGCCGACGTGGTGCTGCTGCTGCACCGCGAGGACTACTACGACAAGGAGTCCCCGCGCGCGGGAGAGGCCGACTTCATCGTCGCCAAGCACCGTAACGGTGCCACGGACACGATCACGGTGGCCGCCCAACTGCACCTGTCGCGCTTCGTGGACATGGCGGTCTAGGGGCTCTCTTCAACGCCCGATAGGAACCGGCGGCCGTGCGGAAGCCGGTGCGTCGGGCCGCGGTATCAGTGCCGATATCGGCCCGACTTCCGCTGCGCCACAGGCGGTTCAGCTCCCCTTCAGGTTCGCCCGGCTAGTCTCCGAAGAGTACTGACATCAGCGTCCGCCGCTGCAAGGTCTTTTCCGGGGTGGCGTCGGGGGTAGAGCTAGGGGAAGGAGGTTCGTGGAACTCGGGCATTGAATCGCCCGGCTTCGTCCCGCTGACCCACTTCTCGGTATCGATGAGATGCTCCAGTTCGCCTCGGTCGAGGAAGACACCTTTGCAGGCCGAGCACTGGTCAACGACGATGCCGTTGCGCTCATACCGGCGCATGAGCGCATCGCACTTGGGGCAAGTGAGTTGCATGATCGTCACCGTACACGCGAGCCGTTCTCAACGCTGAACCGACCGCACTCGGATCGGCACCGCCGCAACGACTCAGGACGAGCAGTATCGGTGATGGACAGTGACGGCGAGTGACGGCCGTCGAAATACCGAAACGGCACCGCCGAACTCGGCGCAGCCGTGCCGGAGGCGACGGCGAGCGAAGGCCCGCCGGGCATTCCGGCCGCCCGGATCGCCGCCGCACCGGACGGCGAAGGACGGTCCGCACTCGAGCGTTCGGACCGACCGGCTCAGCGCCACCATTCGACGGCCAGTGACGGCCCGGGGCTCGGGCTGTCGGACTCGTCCAGCATCTGCTCGGGCGCGGTCGCCGCCGCATCCCGCAGCGGCAGCCACCAGCCCAGCAGGACGATCGGATAAAGGAGGTACCCGAACCGCGTCGACGGCATCAACAAGAACGCCGCCGACAACCCCGCCGCCGACCACAGCGCCGCGGACGCGGCTGTCGCGGGCGGACGCGTCCACAACAGCATTGCGATCACGATCGCGCAGGCGCCCAACAGGGCGGGTGCGATGAGTTCCCCACCGGGAACATGCTGGGCCACAAGGAAGCCCGGCAGCGGTGACTGCGCCGGCGACTCGACCACGCCGTGGCCGAGACCGAACGCGAGCACATTGTCGAAGAACCCGCGCGCGTCCACCAGCAGCACCGGCACCATCGTGAGCGCCACCGGTGCGAGGAACCCGATCGAAAGGCGCCGCAATGCGCCATCGGCCGTCGAATCCACGACACGGGTGCTACCACCGGTCGTCTCCGCCGCGAAGGTGCCGCTGCCCGGCGCATCCGCCTCGGGTGTGGAGCCGTCCGTCGTATCGGCTTTGGGTGCTTCATCATCGAGCGATCGCATCGCATCACTCGAACCGTCGCTTGCCGGCCGCTCCTCGGCCCGGGCCTCCACCCTCGAGTTGAGCATGCTGCGCAATGCCAGGACCGCCAGCACCACCGCCACCGGCCATGCGAACAGCTTGAGCGCCCCGGCCGCGCCGAGCGCCAGGCCCGCGCCCGTCCACCGTCCGCGGGAGGCGAACGCGAGTCCCAGCACCATGAGCGCGACCACCGGCATGTCGTCTCCGCCGGTCGAGAATGTCAAGGCGCACACCGGGAAGATGAAGCTCGCCTGGAACGCCCGCAGCAGCAGGCCCTTCCCGGCCCTGCCCGCCAAGAGCCGCATCGCCCCGACCATGCAGGCCGCGGAGACCAGCAGGAAGTACAGCCGCGCGTCGGTCCACCAGTGCTCGCCGAACAGCGCCGACGGCAGGCCGAAGACCGCCATGCCCGGCTGATAGGGGTTGTAGCCCATGATCGGTTCGGTCAATGCCGCGATCGCGTCGGCGTGGAGATACGGGCTGCCGGTCTCCAGCAGCCGCCGCCCCGAATGCTCGACGACAATGACCTCTTCCTGAGCCCGATTCGCCACCCCGTTCGCGCGCTCGAACGCTTGCGACAGTACGGGTATCGCAACCACTGCGGCGGCGGTCGCCCCGGCGATCAGGCTGCGCTTGAACCACGACACACCCGGCGAGGCCAGCAGGATCAGGATGCACAGCGCGGCGGGCGCGTATCCGCCGAGCGCGATGGCGCCCCAGTTCGAGTGCGAGGGCAAGGTCGTCCACAGCCAGGTAGCGGCCGCGAAGAGTGCGGCCAGGCCGTAGAGAGCGAGGTCGATGACGAGCGGACGCTTGGACACCCGCCCAGGGTACGGGGGCCCGCACACCGTCGAGAATCGGCGAGCCGCCGGTCACCGGGCACCGCAGCGGGTCAGCGGACCGGATCGCGGCAATGCCGCCACAGCGACGCCAGGAGAGCGGGCTTCCATTCAGCGCACGGGGATGCGCGCCCAGACCTCTTGCGTTCCGTCGCCGAGCGTCCTTGCGCCCCAACCCGTGGACAGTTTGGACACGATGAACATGCCCCGTCCATGAGCCGAATCGAGGTTGATCGACAGCACGTGCGGGTGGGTCAGCGAACCGCCGTCGACCACCCGCACCTCCACGTCGCCATGCCCGGCGACGAGCGATACCGACACCTCCCCACCGGGGAGCGGCCGTGCATGCCGGACGGCATTGGAGACCAGTTCGGTCGCGACCACCAACAGGTCGTCGCGGATATCGTCGGTCAGGTCCGGGAGGGACTCGCGCAGCCAGCGCCGCACCAGATTCGGGGCCCCGGCTTGATGGGGGACGCGCAATCGCTCGGGTGCCGGTGTCGCCGCTGCCATTGCCCCTCCCTCCCTTTCGCTACCGGTCGAAAGCTATACAGAAACTACCTGTTGGCGATCGCCCGCGCCAGCATTACCGACGGACCCCGAGTGCGCCTTGCAATCTGCTTCGCAGTCACGATGTGAGCGATTCCCGTATCGCTGCCGGACGGTCCGTGAAGATGAGGTCGACTTCGAGTGCGGCCATCCGATGCGCGGTTTCGGCGTCATTGACGGTCCAAACGTAGACCTCATAGCCCTGTGCGTGCGCGCGTTCCACGAACGATGGCGTGGACTCGATGTAGTCGACCCGCGAGCTCAGGACCTGGACGCCCTCCGGCGGCCGCCGGAACGGGTATTCGAAGATCCACACCAGCGGCGTGTCGGTGTCCAGCCCCCGCCAGGTCGCCAGCGCGGCCCGAGAGAAGGACATGACCGTCACGTCCAGGCCCGGCCAACGCCGCAGCGTCTCCCAAAGTCGAAGCTCCAACCTGGGCCCGAACCGGGAGGGGTGCTTGGCCTCGATGAGGAGCTTGATGTCCTTGCCGGAGTCGACCACGAGCGCGAAAAGCTCCTCGAGGGTGGCTATCCGGGAGGCCTCGGGATTGTCGACACAGTCGGGGTGGCGGTGCGCGAAATTGAGTTCGCGCAGCTGGGGAAGGGTGAGGTCGGCTATCGAACCCTTCGCGCCGGCGGTGCGCTTGACGGTGCGGTCGTGGTGGAGCACCAGCTGCCCGTCGGCGGTGAGCCGGATGTCGAACTCGAACCCGTCGGCGCCCTCCACGATCGCCTGCCGGAACGCGGCCAACGAGTGCTCAGGAAGGAATTCGTTCGCGCCGCGATGGGCGGCGATCAGCGGATGCGACACACTATGACGATAGTCCGTGAGCCCGCAGACGCGGTGCCGCGCGCCGGTTCGGCACACGAACGGGACCCGTCCAGAAACGGAACAAACGGTCACGCGAAACAGACCGGCCCCGCCCGCCCGCGAAACGACGTGGCGCCGCGCCACCCCCCACCTGCCGCGGTGGCCGTCCACGTGCCGAGAGTGCGAGGATCGACCAGTGCAGTACGAGGAGCAGGCCTACACCGACCTGGGCTGGGCCAAGATCGACACCGGCCGGCCCGCGCGGACCGGCGCCGCCGAGGCCGTCTACGCGGCCGGAAAAACCCCTGAGCAGGTAGTCGGCGTCCTCCGGACGCTACGCGAAGCGCACCCGGGACGCGTCGCCATCGCCACCCGCTGCGACGACGCCTGCACCGAGCAGGTGCAAGCCGCCTTCGGGGACGAGGCCCACTGCGAGGCCGGCGTCTGCGCGGTCGGCGACTTCCCCGACCCGGAGAACGGACCCGTCGCCGTTGTCTGCGCCGGCACCTCCGACCTGCCGGTGGCGACCGAGGCCGAACTCGTCGCCCGCGCGAACGGACTCGACACCCGCCTCATCGCCGACGTCGGCGTCGCCGGGCTCCACCGACTGCTCGACCGCGTCGGCGCACTCCGCGAGGCGGCCTGCGTCATCGTCGTCGCCGGCATGGACGGAGCACTGCCGTCGGTCGTCGCGGGCCTGGTATCCGCGCCGGTCATCGCGGTGCCCACGTCCGTCGGCTACGGGGCCGCGTTCGGCGGAATCGCGCCACTGCTGACCATGCTCAACTCGTGCTCGCCGGGCGTGACCGTGGTGAACATCGACAACGGATTCGGCGCGGCGATGGCCGCCGCGCGCATCATGGGAGTGAAGGCACAGCGGTGACGAAAGCGTGGATTGACTGCTCGGCAGGCGCCAGCGGAGACATGTTCCTGGGTGCACTCGCGGACGCGGGCGTCGACCTGGCGCTCATGCAGGACGCGGCCTGCGCCCTCGCGACCGAACCGATCCGCTTGAGCGCCAAGACCGTCAAGCGCCACGGCCTCACCGGAACCAAAGTGGACGTGGCGGTGCCCGAGGTGTCGGTTGACCGGCGCTGGCGGGCGATCCGCGCCATGATCGAGGACTCGCGCTTGGGCGACGAGGTCAAGGCCCGGTCCTTGGACACCTTCGCGCGCCTGGCGGCGGCCGAGTCGGCCTCGCACGGAATCGATGTCGAGGACGTGCACTTCCACGAGGTCGGCGCCCTCGACTCGATCGCCGACATCGTCGGCGCCGCAGCGGGTTTGGCATCGCTGGGAGCGGCCTCGGTGACCGCCTCGACGGTGACCGTCGGAGGAGGGACGACGCGCGGTTCCCACGGCTCGATCCCTTTGCCGGCCCCGGCGGTGCTGCGGGTGCTGGCGGACGCGGGCGCGCCGGTGGTGGGCGCGGTGCCGTACGAGGCGTGCACGCCGACCGGGGCGGCCATTGTCGCGGCGGCCGCGATGGAGGCGACCTCGGGCGGCGGATTCGGCGCGATGCCGGAGATGGTCGTGGAGCGGATCGGCGTCGGCGCGGGAGGACGGGACCCGAAGGAACGGGCGAACCTGCTGCGCATAGTGATCGGCAGCGAAGCGCGGCCATCCGCCGGAGCACCGGGCCACGTGCACGAGGCCGGGCACGGTACGGCTGAGCCGCATGGGAACGCGGGCGGGTCGGCGCGGCCCGTGGTCATTGAGACCAATGTGGATGACATGGATCCCCGGCTCTGGCCGCCGGTCCTCGCCGCACTGCTCGAAGCGGGAGCATCCGACGCCTGGCTCAGTCCGATCCTGATGAAGAAGGGCCGCCCGGCCCACACGCTCCACGTGCTGTGCCGCCCGGAGGTGATCGGGAGGGTGCGCTCGGCCCTGGTCCGGCACACGACGACGATCGGGATGCGCTCGTACGAGATTGAGAAGTACGCGCTGGAGCGCGAGTACGACCACGTCGAGGTCGACGGTCACCGCATCGGCATCAAGATCGCAAGGGAGGGCGGTGAGGTCGTGAACGTCTCGGTTGAATACGAGGACGCGGTAGCGGCGGCGGCCGCGCTTGCTCGACCGTTGAAGGTGGTCATGGCTCAGGCAACGGCCCAGGCCGCGACCAGGTATTGAACCGAATAGCGAACGAACCGGGATATTTTCGGCGCTAGCCTTCAAATCGGACTTCCGACGACCCCCGATTTCAACGATGCCTCAGGGGTCCGACACTCCCTCAGTGGTCGTGGCCCGCCGACGTAGCCGGGACCTGGCCGATTTCCTCGCCCTCGCCCAGCACCACGAACTGGCCCATCATGCCTGAGTCCTCGTGCATCAGGATGTGGCAGTGGTACATGTACGGCAGGTTCGGGTCGGTGTAGTCGCTGAAGCGCATCGCCAACCGGTACTTCCGCTGCGGCACCAGCTGCACCGTGTCCTTCCAGCCGGCAAGCTGCGGCGGCGGAGCCTCGCCGTCGACCGTGAGCACCTGGTACTGCACGTCGTGCACGTGGAAGTTGTGCATGTAGCCGTCGGCGTTCGTCACCTCCCACACCTCCACGGTGCCCTCGCGGACGCCGAAGTCGATGCGCGCCATGTCCATCTGGTCGCCGTTGATCGAGTTGAACCCGGACAGCTTGAACGAGCGCTCCTCGGCGACGTCCTCCCCGTCCAGATCCGGCGCCGTCCCGAGCTCTGACGGGACCTCGGTCTCGTCGGCCAGCGACTCAGCGGCCTGGAACCGGCACACGTCGAGCCGGTCCTCCGCCCCGTTCAGCCGCCCCAGCGGGCCCGAGTAGCCCTCATCCGCGGGATGGGACCGCAGGTCGATCGTCTCGCCCGGCTCGAACGCCACCACGATCTCGGCCCGCTCGCCCGGCGACAGCTGCAACCGGTCGGTCTCCCAAGGCCCGGGCAGCAGCCCGCCGTCCGTCGCGATCAGCGAGAACTCGCGGTCGTCGGCGAAACCGAAGTTGTACAGCCGCGAGTTCGACCCGTTGAGCAGCCGCAGCCGCACCAGCCGGGTCGTCACCTCGAAGTACGGCCCCAAGGTCCCGTTCACCAGGATCTCGTCGCCGAGAATGCCCTGCATGCTCATGAAGGCGGCCCGGTCGTCCAGCTGGTTGTCGCCGTCGAACTTCTTGTCCTGCACCACCATCGGGACGTCGTCCACGCCGTACTCCGACGGCAGGTTCATTCCCTCCGACTCCTCGTCGTCGATGATGAACATCCCCGCCAGGCCCTGGTAGACGTGCCGTCCGGTCTGCCCGTGCGGGTGCGGGTGGTACCACAGCGTCGACGCCGGCTGATTGACCGTCCACTGCGGAGCCCATTCCTCGCCGGGTGAGACCGCCTGGTGCGGACCGCCGTCCATCACGGCCGGCAGGTGCATGCCGTGCCAGTGGATCGACGTCTCCTCGTCGAGGGTGTTGCGGATCGCGAACGCGACCTCTTCGCCGCGCCGCGCCCGGATCGTCGGCCCCAGGTAGGTGCCGTTGACGCCCCAGGTCTCGGTCGCGCGCCCGGACTTGAACTGCGTCTCGCCGGCCTGGATCTCCAGGTTGAACACTCGCGCCCCAGAGGAGTCCGATTCGGACTCGGCCAGCGGCGGGATCGCCAGCGGGGAGTCGAAGCCGACCTCCCCGACCGTGTCGAGCTTCGAGGCGTTCCAGAGATATGCGAGGGTGCCCGCGCCGCCGAGCGCCAGCGTGCCGACACCGATCCCGGTGCCGATGAGGGTCCACTTCAAAGCCTTGCGACGTTTCATGAGGACAATTCTGGGCGGCGGGCGGCGCCGCCGCATCGGGCCGAAGTGAGCAAAGGGGATACCACCCAGGGATTACGCCTCGCCTCGCACTGCTCCCGGGGTAGCGCTCAGACCTCCGTCAGGTAGCCCCGCAGGTGCGCGACGTTCACGGCCTCGGTCCGGTTGGCGGCCTTCAATTTCGACATCGCCCGCGACAGGTGCACGCTGACCGTCTTCTCGGAGATGAACAGCTCGGCGCCGATCTGACGGTTCGTCAATCCGCGCGCTACCAGCCGCAACACCGCCAGTTCGCGCGGGGTCAGCGGGCTGGACGTCGGCACGGCCACGTCGAGCCGGGACCGCTCGCCAAGGGCGCACAGTTCCGCGCTGAGCGGGGCGGCACCCAGCCGCATGGCGGTCGTCTTCGCCTCGCGCAGGACCTCGGCCGCCTCGGTGCGCTCGTCAGTGCTGCTACCACCGCCGCTGCCGGACAGCAGCGCCTCGGCGAGCCGCCACTGCGCATAGGCCCGCCGGTACGGTTCCCCGATTTCAGTGCCGGGCATCGCCTTCGCACCAAGGGTTTCGCCGTCGCCGAACAGGCCCGATGCGTCGATCGCCCGCTGCTTCAGAACCGAGGTTCCGTTCGTCGCCGGCCTCGAAGTCTCGTATCCGAACGCCTCGATCACGCGCCGCCACAGCACCGGGTCGCCGTCGCCGGACAGCCGCGATTCCTCCGCGTCGAGCTGCGCGATCCAGGCCAGGCCCTCCGGGCCCATCGAACCGGAGAGCGGACGCCCGCCCTTCACGAACAGCCGTGCCTGTTCGGCGAGCCGTTCCCCGGCTCCGGCAGCGTCCTTCGCGCCCTCGGCGTCGCCCTCGCGCCGCCGCAGCTGCGCCAGGTCCGCCGCCGCGCCGATGCCGACCACGCAGACGGCGACGCCCGCCAGCTGGTAGCCGTCCATGTCCTTGATCCGCTCGACCGTCCGCAGCGCGGTCGAGTAGGCCTGGGCCGGCTTCCCCCGCCAGCGGTCGAGCTCGGTCCCGGACTGGCCGGCCAGGGCCAGCACCTGCCCGTCGACCTGCCACCGGTCCGCGAGGTAGTCCAGGCGCCGGTCGGCCGCCTCGAAGCGGCCCCGGGCCACGTCCAACAGCAGCATCGCGGCCGCCAGTCGCGTGAGCACCACGCCGGGCATGACGCTGGAGGCCATCTCGCCGGCGGCGTCGGCCGCGTCCCACCGGCCGACCATGTAGTTGCAGATGACTTGGCGCACTGCGGTTTCGAGGCCGTAACCGCTCCACTTGTGCCCGGTCCGGCGGGCCATGTCCATGCCCCGGTCGAAGTGTTCGAGCGCCTCGGGGATGCGGGCGGACTCGACGTGGAACAGGCCGGACGTGAAGTGCGCCCGCAGCTCGACCTCGTGCCAGCCGGTGCCCTGCACCAGTTCCAGGACCTGGGCGTGGATGGCGATCTGCTCGTCGAGATCGCCGCCCTGGCGGTACACCACCGACGAGACCGTCAGCATGGCGTCGGCCTTCGCCGCGCGGTGCGAGGCGAGCATGGAGTCGGCCCTCGCCGCCGGGTGCGAGGCGGAACGGCCCGTCCCGGCGAGGTCGATCGCGTCGGCCGTGGCGATGGCCTGCCGAGCCCAGTCGGCGGCGGCCGGGTAGTCGCGCAGATGCGAGAAGGTGCGGGCGAGGATCGCCTGCGTCCAGGCCTTGGTCGGGTGCGGCTCGTCGTCCTTGACCAGTTCCCAAGCCTCGACGGCGATCCGATGCGCCTCGCGCTCATTGCCCTCGACGTTCAACAGGTGCTTGGCGTACTTGCGGCGCGTGGCGGCGGACTGCACGGGGCCGTCCTCCCGGTCGGCCAGCGTGACGGCCGCGCTCGAATACGCAAGGCCCCGTTTGTATTCACCGGAGGCCTCGGCCTGGGCACCGGCCATCTGCGTCAGACGCAGCTCCGAGAACCCCCCGGGCCGATCGGCTTCGGGGACGCGCTTCCACAGCAGCAGCGCGCGTTCGAGGTGGAGCAGGGACTCGGCGGGAGCGGCCAGGTCGTCGGCTTCCCATGCGGCGGTGACGGACGCGGCCAACGCGGTGGGGCAGTCACCGGCGGCGTCGGCGTGGTGGGCGAGCTCGGCGGCCGCACCCGGATGGGTGTCTGCGGCGAGAGAAGCGGCGATGCGCTCGTGGTAACGGGTCCGCTCACCCGGGAGGAGGTCGTTGTAGACGGCCTCACCGAGGAGCGCGTGCCGGAAGGCGTAGGTGCTGGCGCTCTTCTGCACGATGATGCCGTGCGAGATCGCCGCGCGCAGCGCCGTGTCGAGCTCGCGCTCGTGCTTGATGCCGGTCTCGTCCAGCAGCGACCACACAGCGGCATTGAGGCGCTTGTAAGTGAAGTGGCGGCCCATGACGGAGGCGAGCCGGATGACCTGCTGCGCGGATTCGGGGAGCCGTTCGAGCCGGGCGATGAGCACTTCGGCGAGTTCGAACGTGACGGTGTGGGTCTCGGCGGCCGCCAGTTCCTCGGCGAGGAACGCGTTGCCCTCGGAGGCGGCGGCGATCTTCGCGATCGATTCCTCGTCGAGTCCGCCATTGAGCTCGCGCACGAAGTCGGCGGCGTTGGCGGCGTTGAACGGATCGATCTGGAGGCGCTGGACGGCGGGCAGGCGCACGAGTTCGGCCAGCAGGGGCCGCAGGGGGTGGGCGCGGTGGATGGCGTCGGACCGGTAGGTGCCGAGGATGAGCACCTTCTGGCCGGAGAGGCGCGAGGTGAGGAAGGCGAGGAGGTCGCGGCTGGAGCGGTCGGCCCAGTGGAGGTCTTCGAGGGCGAGGATCAGGGTGGCGTCGGCGGCGAGGTCGACCAGCGCGGCGTGCAGGGCCTCGAACAGGCCGAGGCGGCCATGGTCCGAGTCGGGGTGCTGGGCGTGGCCGGGCACGAGGGGCCGCAGGCCGGGGTGGGCGGCGACGAGTTCGGGGCGGCGGCGGGCGAGTTCGCCGACGGCTTCGGCGAAGGGGAGGTAGGGGAGGACGGATTCGGCGGTGTCGAGGCAGTGGCCGGTGACGGCGATGACGTCCGCGCCTTCAGTGGCTCCTGAGAGGAAGTCGTGCAGGAGACGGGATTTGCCGACACCGGCGTCCCCGGACACGAGGACGGTCGCCGGGCGGCCCTCGCCTGCGGCGGCGAGGGCGTCGCCCAGCGCCCTGAGCTCTGAGTCTCGGGCGAAAAGTGGAAGGTCGGAACCTAGGCGCGGCATGTCCGCAATCATGGCACGTTCGGGTGACATGACGCTGCGCCTATTTCGCGGGCTGGAATTGCCCGGCGCCGCCCGTGGCGGCACCGGATCCCTTCTGGCCGGCGCTGCGGTGCAGCGCCTTCGCCACGCGAGCGGCGAGGGTCCGGCTCTCCTTGGCCTCGCCGCCCGAAGCGGAGTGGCCGCTGGTGGTGGCCTTCTCGCCTCGGTGCGCGGCGGCGGAGCGGGTCCGCTTGGCGTCCTTGATGAGCCGGCGGGCCTGACGCTCGCCCTCGGCTTCGGCGATGAGGTCGGTGGAGCGGGAGTGGTGCAGGTAGTGGAGTTCGAAGTCGTTCACGATGAATCCTTTGATTTGGTGTCGTTCTTGCTTGTGACACCAATTCTTCGGCTGAGGCGCCGGGATGCACATCGGTACTTCGCGTCGAGGCGGCGCTCAGGTGCCTTACTTCTGCCCGCTGCGGGCCTGAGCGCCCTTACTTCCCGCCGATTCGGCACTGAGTGCCCTTACCCGCCCTTACTCCGCGGCTCCGGCGTAAGGGCCGCGGCGGGGCCGCCCGGCGCACGCTCAGGTGCGAGCGCCGGTTGCGGAGGCCGCGCGGCGTCCGGGTCAGGAACCCGACGGCCGGCGAATCCCCTGCTGGGCCGGGAGCTCGTCCTGGCGGGCGATCCCGACGGGGCACGACAGCCCGTTGGGCCCGTGGTTGCAGTAGCCGTTCGGGTTGTGGTGCAGGTACTGCTGGTGGTAGTCCTCGGCGAGCCAGTACGCGCCGGCCGGGAGGATGTTCGTGGTGATCGGGCCGAACCCGGCCCCGCGTACGACCGGCTCGAACGCGGTCTTGCTCGTCTCGGCGGCCTCCTGCTGCTCCGACGTGGTCGTGTAGATGACCGACCGGTACTGCGTGCCGATGTCATTGCCCTGGCGCATGCCCTGCGTCGGGTCGTGGTTCTCCCAGAACACCTTGAGGAGCTGGTTGTAGCCGACCTTGTCGGGTTCGTAGACGACCCGCACGACCTCGGCGTGGCCGGTCCGGCCCGAACACACCTCGTCGTAGGTGGGGCTCTCCGTATTGCCGCCCATGTAGCCGACGGACGTCGTCCACACTCCCGGCGTCTGCCAGAACAGCCGCTCCGCGCCCCAGAAGCAGCCCATGCCGAAGTAGGCGATGGCGCTGCGCCCGTCGGGAGCGCCTTCGATGGGGTGTTTCAGAACAGGATGGGTCATCGCTGTCATGGTGTGCTCCGTTCGGTCGGCATCACGCAAGCCTGTCACGCCTGAATAACGATCGACCAGTCCCGCGCATTCCGTTAGCGTATGCGCATGGTTTCACGTATTCGACAGATCACCTTCGACGCCCGCGACTCCCACGCGCTCTCGAAATTCTGGGAGCAGGTCACCGGCTTCGCCGAGGACCCCGAATATCCGAACGGGCCCGACGAGGAGGACAACCTCCTGGTCGACCCTTCAGGGCACGTCAACCTGCTCTTCATCAACGTGCCCGAGTCGAAGCAACTTAAAAATCGAGTCCATCTCGATCTGGGCCCCGACACCACCCGCAACGAAGAGGTCGAGCGGCTCATCGGCATCGGCGCCCACCTCGTTGCCGACCACCGCACCGACGACGGCAAAGGCTGGGTCGTCCTGGCCGACCCCGAAGGCAACGAGTTCTGCATCGAACGCTCCGACGCCGAACGCAAAGACGGCTAAAGCTGTAAATGAGGGCATCAGCCTTCAAAACGGGCACCGGGGACCCCCCGAGCTCAACGATCCCCGCCAGGTACGACAACCCCGTCCCCCACGCGCACGCCAAATCCGAAACCCAACCCCCTGAAACAACCGTAGGCGCCCCGAAACCGGGACGCCTACGGGAAAGTTCGCATGGGGTGTCTTACTTCTCGACCATGGCGTCGAGGTTGCCGTCCCCGTCGGCGTCGACCGCTGCGGCGTCGAACTTGCCGTCGCCGTCGTGGTCGAGCAGGACCGAGTCGATGACCCCGTCGCCGTCCTTGTCGGTCGCGAGCATGTCCGCAACGCCGTCACCGTCGACGTCCACGTGGTACTCGACCGAGCCGTCATCGTTGCGCCGCACGCCGACCGTCTCGTCGACGCCGTCACCGGTGATGTCCATCTTGTGTACTTCGTCGAAGCCCATGAGGGATCCCCTAAGAGAAGTAGGTACGTGTTCACTGCACGATAGCGTGCCTATCCCTCGCTGACCCCATGCGCGTCGGTTAGCGTAGGGCTATGCACGAGGGCTATGGGTTTTCCACACGCGCCATCCACGCCGGGCAGGAGCCCGACCCGCTCACCGGCGCGGTCGCGGTACCGATCTACGCGACCTCCACCTACAAGCAGGACGGCGTCGGCGGCCTGCGCGGCGGCTACGAGTACTCCCGCTCCGGCAACCCCACCCGCACCGCCCTCGAAACCTGCCTCGCCTCCCTCGAAGGCGGCAACCGCGCCTTCGCATTCGCCTCCGGCCTCGCCGCCGAGGACACCGTGCTCCGCGCCCTCCTCGCCCCCGGCGACCACGTCGTCATCCCCGACGACGCCTACGGCGGCACCTTTCGCCTCTTCGACAAAGTCGCCTCCCGCTGGGGTCTGCACTACACCGCCACCCCCATCACCGACCTCGCCGCCGTCACCGCCTGCATGAGCGAGGGCACCCGCATGATCTGGGTCGAGACCCCCACCAACCCCCTGCTCAACGTCGCCGACATCGCCGGCCTCGCCGACCTCGCGCACCAACACGACTCGATCCTGGTCGTGGACAACACCTTCGCCAGCCCCTACCTCCAGCAGCCGCTCGCACTCGGCGCCGACATCGTCGTCCACTCCACCACCAAATACCTCGGCGGCCACTCCGACGTCGTCGGCGGCGCCGTCATCACCGCCACCGATGAACACGCCGAACCGATCGCCTTCCACCACAACTCCATGGGCGCCGTCGCCGGCCCCTTCGACGCCTGGCTCACCCTGCGCGGCATCAAAACCCTCGCCGCCCGCATGGACCGCCACTGCGACAACGCCGAAGCCATCGCCGAATACCTCGTCGGACACGACAAGGTCGCCGACGTCCGCTACCCCGGACTCGTCAGCCACCCCGGACACGACATCGCCGGCAAGCAGATGAAGCGCTACGGCGGCATGATCTCCTTCCGCCACAAAGACGGAGAGGAAGCCGCCGTCGCCTTCTGCGACCGCACTGAGGTCTTCACCCTCGGCGAATCGCTCGGCGGCGTCGAATCGCTCGTAGAGCACCCCGGACGCATGACCCACGCCTCCGCCGCCGGCAGCCCCCTCGAGGTCCCATCCGACCTCGTCAGGCTCTCCGTCGGCATCGAAGACCGCGATGACCTCCTGGCCGACCTGCGCCAGGCCCTCGACTGACCCGCACCGAGTCCGACGACGACCGGCACCTGAACCGACGCCGGACCCAGAACCCCATATCCCCCAATAGCCTTCGGGCGCAGCGAAAGGACGAGCAGTGAGCTGGTCGGGAAGCACCGCGCAGCAGATAGCCAAGGCGGTCAGGCGAGGCGACGCCGACGCCGCCTTCGTCGTGGACCATCACCTGCGCCACATCGAGGACCACCGCGAAACCGAAGGCGCCCTCACCAGCGTCCGCAAGGTCGAGGCCCGAGCCGAGGCCGCCGCCGTCGACGCAGTCGACCCCCAGCCCACCTCCGGCCCGGCCGGGGATGAAGCCGGGGACGTCTTCGCCCGCACGGGATCCAACGCCACCCGCGAGGCCCTACCCGCCGCGGGAGTCCCCGTCGCCGTCTGCGAGCAACTCCCCGTCACCGGACACGCCCCCAGACTCGGCTCCAACGCCGCCGTCCTACCCATCGCCGAATCCGACCACCAAGCCGTGCAACGCATCCGCGGCGCCGGCGCAGTCGTCGTCGGCCTCGGACGCTCCTCCGAACTCGGACTGTGGCCCGCCACCGAAGACGACGGCAACGTCCCGGCCAACCCCTGGCGCCCCGACCGCGGCGTCGGCGGCCCCTCGGGCGGCACCGCCCTGGCCGTCGCAACCGGCGCCGCCGCGATCGGCATCGGCCTCGACGGCCCCGGCTCCGCCGGCGGCGTCCGCACCGCGGCCGCCGCCTGCGGCATCATCGCCTACAGCCCCGACCACGTCCCCGCCGACATCGACGCCGACCCCGACCAATGGCTCAGCGGCCACGTCGGCGTCCTCGCCACCACAGTGGACGACGCCGCGCTGGCGTACGCCGCACTGACCCACCGCATCCCGCGCCAGACCGGCGACCCCGGACGGCTGCGCATCGCCGCCTCCAACTCGGCGCCCCTGCCCGCCAGGGTCGACGACGAGGCGACGAAGTCGCTGCTGAAGGCCGTGCGGGCCCTGACCGACCTGGGGCACGACACGTTCCGCTCCCGCCCCAAGTTCGGGACGCGGCTGACGTCGGCGTCGTCGGGCGCCTGGTCGTGCGCGGCCTACCTGCGCAGCCTCAAGTGCGGCCCGGACGGCTTGCAGCGCAGAACGAAGCGGCTGGTCTCGGTGGGCGAGAAGACCTACCTCAAGGGGCTCTTCGGCGGCGTCCTCGGCGACGGCCGGCGCGTGCGCGGGCACCTGGAGGACTGGTTCGACACCGAGGACTTCGACCTCCTCATCACCCCCGGAATGCCGGGACCGCCCCCGGCCGCACAGGAGTGGTCGGGACAGACCTTGCGCTCCAACGTCACCCACCTGGCCGGAAGCGCGACCTTCACGGCGCCGTTCAGCCTCGCCGGTCTCCCGGCCCTGGTGGTCCCGGTGGGGACGAGGGGTGACGGAGCCCCGGCAACGGTGCAGCTCGTTGGCCCTCCCGGATCGACCGGACGGCTCTTCGACGTCGCGGCCCAGCTGGTGGCGAAGCTCCGCCCCCGCCGCTACGCCCCGAGCCTCACCTGGGACTGACCAGGATCCGTTGAACCGCAGCAGAAAAGGCCGGGAGATTCCGCTCCCGGCCTCACACTCATCGCCCAAGACCTGGTAGCGGCGGCCCCGATCGGCCGCCGCCGCGAAATTCGGGTGCCCGCGGCCGCCTGAGCGGGGAGCATGGGCGGATGCGTCCGCTCAAGCACGGCTACACGAACCGGACCGTCGCCGATGCTCGGACCGTGGTGAAGCGTTACGAAGGCCCCGATGCCGACTCGCGCATGGAACGCGAACGGCTGATGCTGGACGGCCTTCGCGCCGCCGTACCGGTGCCGCCGGTGCTCGGGAAGCGCGGCGGCGCACTCGAACTCGGGCTCGTCGCCGGGACACCGGGCCAGGAGCTCATGGAGACCGACCGAGCGGCGGACGCGATGCGGTCGTGCGGCCGAGTGCTGCGACGCATTCACGACCAGGGCACCGACCTACTCGGATCCGATGTGGATGGACAGGTTCTTGTTCACGGGGACTTCGGCCCGAACAACCTCCTGCTCGACCCCGTCACGTGCGAGGTCACTGCGGTGGTCGACTGGGAATTCGCCCACGTCGGCGATCCGGTCGAGGACCTGGCCTGGTGCGAATGGATCGTGCGGACCCACCATCCGGATCGGATCGACACCGTTGACGGATTCTTCGCGGCCTACGCGGGGCCGGTCCCGGATTGGCCGATCCGCAAGGCCGCCATGCTCACCCGCTGCGCCCAGCTCGAAGCGTTCTGCCGCCGCCGGGACTCGGGCGGCCCCGCCGTCCGCCAGTGGCAGCGGCGCGCGGCGGCCACCGCGGCCTGGTGATCCGCCCGTCTAGGCGGCGATTTCAGTCCCGGAGCCCGGCGGCGTGGTCGATCGCGTCGGCGACCGTGTCCGCGATGTGGGTCGGCGCGTAGTCCGGCTGCGACCAGGCTCGATCCAGGTGCAGCCACACGCTGTTGATCCCGAGGCGGTGCGCGCCGAGGATGTCGGCGTCGTCGCGGTCGCCGATCATCCATGCGCCCTCGAGCGTCCCTCCGACCACGGCGGCCGCCGCCTCGAAGATCCCGGCCTCGGGCTTGCGCGAACCGACGCCCTCGCTGACCACCCACCCGTCGACCAGCTCGTGGAGCCCTGAGAACTCGATCTTCCCGGTCTGCTGCGCGACGACGCCATTGGTGACGATCACGAGCCGATGCCCCGCCTCCCGGGCGCGGGCCAGGGCCGCGACGGTGTCGGCAGTGACCCGGGCGTGCTCCCTGGCGCCGCGCCGCAGGAAGTCGATGATGCGCTCCGCTTCGAGCCCATTGCCGTAGCGTTCGACGATGGCCTGCGCGACAACGGTTCTCGGCGCGTACCCCGAGGCATCGACCTGCATGATCCAGTCGATGTCCTCCTCGGGAAGGTCGTGCCCGAGCAGGAACTCGACCGCTCCGGTCCGAAACGCCGCGTCGCGGTCGATGAGGGTGTTGTCGAGGTCGGCCATCAGCAAGGTCATGCGCGCGATTCTACGGATTCGGCACCCGCGAGGCGAGTCCTAATCCCAGGATCCGAGCCCGGGCAACGGGATCGGGTTCACCGCTCCCGCTCGTCGGCCGGCTTGGACCCGCCGAGCCGGGCGAGGACCGCGGACCATATGGCCTTCAGCCGCTCCCGCAGGAAATACACCGTACCCAGGATCACCACGACGAACGGGATCGCGATCGGCAGCGCGGTCGTGAACCCGATGACCAGGGCCAGCGCCTCGATCCCGATGATCGATGCGGCGCCCATGTACCCGAGGATCGACACGGTCTGGATGCGGTACACGAGCAGTGAGAACGCGCGCCGCAAACCACCCTTGCCCACGTCTCGGCCCGCCTGGTCGTCCGTGACGGCCTCGTCCGCGTCGTCGCTCATGCGGTCGCTGCGCTGCTAGTGAGGAAGTCGACGAGGAGTCGATTGGTGAGGTCGGCGAATTCGGCGGTCAGGAGGTGCTTGCCTCCGGGCACGGGCACGAGGCGGCTGCCGCGGATGCCCTCGGCGAGGAACCGGGCGTCGGCGACGGTGGTGACCTCGTCGTCGGTGCCGACCACGATGAGCGTTTCGGCCGTGACGTGACCGAGGGCGCCCGAGAGGTCCATCCGGCCGATGGCGTCGCAGCAGCCGGCGTAGCCCTCGGGGTCGCAGGCGTCGAAGCGCTCGCGGAAGGCCGCGACGGTCTCGGGATGGCTCCGGTGGAAGGCCGGGGAGAACCAGCGGTCCATCGCGCCCGCGCTCACGGCCTGGCATCCATTGGCGCGCACGGTGGTCGCGCGGTCCCGCCAGCTGTCGTAGGTGCCGATCCGGGTGGCGGCGGAGATGAGCGCGAGGCGTCCGACGCGGTCGGGGTAGTGCTCGGCGAGGGCCATCGCGGTAGCGCCGCCGAGGGAGACGCCGACCAAGTGGGCGTTGCGGGCACCGAGGTGGTCGAGCAGGTCGATGATGTCGCCGGCGAGGTCGTCGACGGTCCACTCCCCGGGCGGGGTGGGGGTGCGCCCGTGGCCGCGGGTGTCGAAGCGGACGACACGGAACCGCTCGGACAGCGGGCCGACCTGCGGCTCCCACATGTCGATCGTGGTGCCGAGCGAGTTGATGAGGACGACGGTCTCGCCGTCGCCATCGGTGACGTGGTGAGGAATCATTCGGTGGCCTTCCGCGGGTTCCATTGGATCGCTTGAGACTAGATTCGCAGGTCCTCCACGGCTCGCACAGTCGGCAGTGGCGAGTGCCACCGCAGCGGCCCGGCATGCACCGAAGCCCGCCTCGGAGGCGCGGGCTTCGGGCTTTCCCAGAGACCTGCCGGATCACCATGCGAACTCAACCGCCATATACCCATTCTGACCAGCAACTTCACCCCCAAATCAAGAGTGACCGGGGTCTCCAGCCCCACCATGGAGGGGCGCGTCAACACTGTGTAAACTAGTCCCGGTTCCAAGGTTTTACGACCTCTGGAACGCCAATCAAGGGGCTTTGGCGCAGTTGGTAGCGCGTTTCCATGGCATGGAAAAGGTCAGGAGTTCGAATCTCCTAAGCTCCACCAGCAAAAACGCCCGGGTGATCGCACCCGGGCGTTTCGTATTGGGGCCATATTCGGGGCCATTGGCGGGTTATTCGACCTTGATTCGCCCCTCCCCGAATGCCGTATCGAGCAATTCCGCGCCCTTGGTGATGACCGGCCGCTACTGCTTGCGGTAGACCGCCCCCATCGTCACGGACACAGCGGAAGACGCATGCTCGTCCAAGATCCTTGGAACACCTCATCATACTTCCGCCTTGTGGTGTGTCTCAGCGGAGGCCGTAGGCGCGGATCGTGGTCTGGGCGACCTCAGTGCCCGCTTCGTCGGTCGCGGTCATCCGGGTCGAGACGTACCGGGCGTACCGGGGGTGGTCGAGCTCGACGGTGGCGGTGCTCCCATCGTGATCGATGTCGACCGTCTTCCAGGTCCGTCCGTCGTTGTAGGACACTTCGAAGGTCATTTCCCGGGCCGTCACGGCCTGGCCGTCCTTGTCCGCCAGTTCGAGGGTGATCTCCTGGTCGCGGTCCTCGGTCCAGCCGCCGTCGACGCCGTCGGCGGTGAGGCCGACCGCCGGGAGGCTCAGCAGCTGGCCCTCAGGGTCGACCGCGGCCGGATCGAGGTCGAAGTTCCATTCGACAGCGGACGCGGTGGCGAACGGTCCGGTCGCGGTGCCGCGCGTCCCGTCGACGGCCAGCGTGTAGCGGCCGGCAGTGGGCTCGGCGAGATCGAAACCGAAGCCGCCGGACGGGTCGACGTCGGCGACCTGGTCGAGCTCCTGGCCGTCCAGGAACAGGGTCGCATCGCCGGTGTAACCGATGAGGTTCACGCGTTCGCCGTTGACACTGGCACCCAAGTTGGCGCCGGTCTCCATGCGGGTGATGCCGTCCTCGTTGTAGAGGAGCATCTCGCTCGCGCCCGACGTCAAGGGGCCATGCGGGAACGTCCGTTCGGTTTCGCCGGGTTCGAAGACGGTGGTGTCCGCGAGTTCGTAGAAGCCGTCGATCAGGTGGTTGTCCGCGTCGTACCGTCCGCCTTCGACCCAGTTGCTCCAACTGATCGCGGGATCGGCGGTGAAGAGTTGAAGGCGTTCGGAGGGGAACGGCGTGGGCATCAGGAGGCAGCGGGGCGGGGCGATGGGTTCGACGTGGTCGCCGCTATTGCAGGTGTAGCCGTCGACGTCTTCGCCGAAGCCGCGGTAGTCGGTCTGGACCGCCGCGAGTTCGTCGTCGGCGACGCTGAAGGCGGTGTCGTCGGGAAGGCCGCCGTGCTGGGCGAAGGTGAGGTTGTACTCGTAGGGCCCGCCTTCGGAGCCGGTCAGCGTCTGCTGGTATCGGAAGCCGAGGTCGTACCCGGGCACGTCGGTCTGCGGCATGAGGTAGCGGTTGGTGCCATCTCCCCCGGAGCTGGTGATGGAGAGGCGCGAGCCGTCGGGAGCGTTGGCGGCTACCGTCAGGGCGTCGTCGACCAGTGCCGCGTCGGGACGTTCGACCTCGACGGTGACGGGTTCGGCCTCGGCGCTGTCGAGGAGGAGGTCCATGCCCTGATCCGCGATCACGACATGGCTCATGCCGTAGGCCGACTCGCCCGGCTCGGTGCCGGTGGCGTCGCTTCCGATCGTGTAGGTGAGGAGATAGGCGCCGGGGGCGAGGTCGGCGGTGGCGATGCCGTCGGCGTCGAACTCGAGTGTCCCGTTGTGGCCGAAATCGGCGGTGTCGAACCACATGACGCCGCTGTTGTCGGGGACGCCGCCGAAGCGGTCTCTGGTGGTGACAGTGAGCGTCTGAGCGGCCTCGGTGTCGGTGTCGGCGGTCGTCGGCGGCAGGCCCGCGTACCGCTCCAGCTCGGACATCTCGACGTCGGCAGCGTCGGTATGGCCGTCGGCGATGAGCCGGGTGACGTTGTAGCGGCGGGCGTCTTCGGTGCCCGAGCGCAGTTCTTCGGCCCGATCTTGGGGGATGATGATCGTGTCGCCGCTGCCGTCCGCGGCCGGGACCGAGAGGAATTCGACGTCGTCGCGGCCCTCTGCGGGCAGGAGCCCGATCGTGCCGTCCGGCAGCATCCGGACCTGGTCGCCTGTCGGCAACTGGACCGTCTCCGCCGCCTGCTCCGAAGCGTCAAGGGTGGCAGACAGATCCGCGACCGTCTGCCCGCTTGCGGTCTCCCGTGCGGTGGCGAAACCGGCGGTCATGGCGGTGACGCCCGCCGCGACCAGCACGGCGGTGCCTCCCGCTACGAAGGCGAGTAGCCGACGACGACTCACAGCGCCGCGCGATGGCATTGGGGGCGACGAGGAGTCGTCGTTGTTCGTCATGGTGCTTGACCTTCCTGCGGTTGTGCATAGGGAGGTCCCGAGCGCAAAAGCATCGACACGACTCAGCGCAGTGAATCGACTTCCGGCCTCGATCACCCTGGGAGACTTAGGGACCAGTCAAGCACCGTTCCCGTCCCGGTACGAGGCAGAGAACCGGCGGGACACCGGCGGGAGTTTTGTGAACGATTCCGGGTCGGGCACCCGGCTGCTGCGAGCACTGGTCTCAGCAGCAGGGAGAACAGTCGGCGTCGCAATGAAAGAAGCATGGATGGTGCATGGCGGGCCCGGCGCAACGGCCCCCGCGGAACGTGCTGACCCGCTAGCGTCATCATCGCCGCACCCCCCTGGTTGCGGCGGGCCACCTCGGCCCGGTCACAGCGGCACGGCGCACCACGTCTGGCCCTGCCCTCAGGAGCGAACACTTGACCGTCCCCTCGAACCAGCCGCAAGTAGCTAGCCGATCCCGGAAGCGGCTCTTCGCCCTCCTGGCTGTCGGGCTGGGCCTTGTCGCCCTGGCCGCCGTCTACCTGGTCGTCCAGCTCATCCGTGACGACACTCCCGACATCGAAGCCGACTTCTCCAGCGCCACATGCGAGGACTTCGACCTCGCCGAATTCGAGACGTTCTCGGCGGGCGAGGTCGAACTCTCCAAAGCGGACGGCGGCAAGTTCCCCGACTCCGAGGCGCGCCAACTCTACTGCAAATACACCTCGGACTCCGGCATCACACTCACCATCGGGGCCGGCATCGGCATCACCACCGACACCGCCGATGACCCGGCGAGTGTGCTGGACGAGGGTCGTCGATTCTGGGAGATCGACCCGTCCCACACGGTCGAGGACTTCGACAACGGCGTCCTTGCCGGGTACACCCTCTCGTACGAGACGGAGCCGGGGCAGGTCTTCAATCTGCACGGGGCGGGCGACCAGTTGTTTATCGGCGTCTTCCTGCGGTCCGAGCTCGGCGAATTCGACACGGCCGACGCGCTCGACCTCGCCGAGGCGCTGGCCGGTCAAGCGTTCGAACGCTTCGAGGCGTATGCCTGACAAGGACTTGACGCTTTCCCCGGCACTGAAGTTCACCTCAGAGCCAACATTTGCGCTGCTCACACGTTCTGACGCGACAGAATCTTGAAATCAGTTATAAGGACGGATTATCGTGGCGAAGATTCAGTACCGGGGTTTCAATCCGGAACTCGACACACGGCCGGTGATGCATTCGCAGTTCCTGCGCCCCGAAGAGGAGGTCTTGTTCGCGTTCGGGACGTCGCCCACGAACACCGCCTACGATGTGCGGGGTCGGCAACGAGACGGGAACCCGAAGCGATTTGCCGTCCTGTCCGCGTTGAAGTGGATACTGCTCGCTTCGATCAGGCTGATCGTCAAGCTGGTTGAATTTTTCTTGCACCATTATGACTTCCCGGAAGAGGGCAGGGGAGTGGTGCCGGTGACGGTCTCAGGTTCGCAATCGGACTGCCGGGCCGCGTCGCTGGCCGACTCCGCGCGAACCAAGACCGGCGTCTGGGTCCTCACCGACCAGCGTTTCGCCTTCGTTGAGGTGCGAGATCAGGACCAGCGGGAGGCAGCCCCTGCATCGACCAAGGAGCACCTCGATCTGCTGAAGTTGCACCTCGGCAACCTGCCTGACGAGTGGTCCGCCGATCAGGGGGACCGGCCGCTCGGCCCGGTGAAGACCGTACCGGTATTCGAGCTGACCGCCGACAGGTACCACGACCGCGGGCGAGACCAGATGAAGCCCAAGGGATCCAAGGAGGGCGTCTTCCACCTCTTGGAGTTCCCTGACGGTTCCAGCATCGCTCTGGGCATCGACAGCCCGTTACCGCACGTCAGGAAGACCTCCTCACCTCACCACAAGTACAAGGGTCGCTGATGCGGCGCTAGCCGAGATTCAGAACCTCATCGTCCGCGTGCGTGCCGAACTCGGCGACGCGCACCTCCGCGATGTGCTCGTACCGGCTGATCCGGTCGGTCCACTCCGCGTCGACGCCGAATGCCACCTGCGCGAAGCCCACCCGCCTGACGGCCTCGGCCAGGCCCGGATCGCCAGGGGCCAGCAGCCGCACCGGCGCGTCAAGCGCAACCGTGTGCGGCGGCACGAAGTACTCGTCCGGCAGAACGGTGCGCGCATGGACGAGCGCGCCGACAGCGACAACCGAGCCGGCCCCCAACCGTGCGCACTGCAGGACCGTCGCCGCGGTCGCCACATAGACGCACCTGCCGACCTCGCAGCCCAGGAGCGTGGCATGCGGCCCCACGAAGACGTGGTCGTCGACAAGCACCGGCTGATCGCCGGCGACCGCAGACCCGCGCAACACCGCGTTCTCGCAGATCACCGCGCAAGTGCTTCTCGACCTGGATGGGCAGGAGCAGCCTCGGACCCAATCTTGCGAGGCGCATGGCGCTGATAGGGATTCCGCTTGCGCCGACTATGCGGCAGCACGTTCTCGCCGTCGTTCCTCCCGCGGCTCTTGACCCGAGGCCGCAGAGCTGCTGGAATACAGACGCATCGAAACTTTCATGGAAAGTGGCCCCATAATGACCGAAACTTTCAGAGACGTGAGAATCAAGCGGCACCGCACCGCCGACGCGACGGTCACGCTCACCCTCGACGGCGAGCCCCTCATCGGCCGCGAGGTCGAGCTGGAGCAGACGCGCCACAAGTTCCTCTTCGGGTGCACCGGCTTCGAGTTCGCCGACCTCGCCAACGGCACCTCCGCGGATCCAGAACGGGACGCGCGCAGCGCCGAGCAATGGGAGGGGCTGTTCAACTTCGCCACGCTGCCCTTCTATTGGGGCCGTTTCGAACCCGAGCGCGGTAAGCCCGACACGCAGCGGCTCCTCCAGACGGCGCGATGGTTCGCCGACCGCGGCCATCCCGTCAAGGGCCACCCGCTCGCGTGGCACACCGTCACCGCCCCATGGCTTCTCGACCTCGACAACGAGGAGATCGCCCGCGCCCAGGTCGAGCGCATCACGCGCGAGGTCGGCGACTTCGCCGGCGTCATCGATATGTGGGACGTCATCAACGAGGTCGTCATCATGCCGATCTTCGACAAGTACGACAACGGCATCACCCGCGTGTGTCGCGACATCGGCCGCATCCCGATGGTGCGCATGGTCTTCGACGCCGCCCGTGAGGCGAGTCCGAACGCGACGCTGCTGCTCAACGACTTCGACATGTCCGCGGCCTACGAATGCCTCATCGAAGGCGTCCTCGAATCCGGCATCAAGATCGACGCGCTGGGCCTGCAGAGCCACATGCATCAGGGCTACTGGGGCGAGGAGAAGACCGAGGCCGTCCTCGATCGCTTCTCGCGCTATGGCCTTCCGATCCACTTCACCGAAACCACCATCCTCTCAGGACATCCCATGCCGGCCGAGATCGTCGACCTGAACGACTACCAGATCGACTCCTGGCCCTCCACGCCCGAAGGCGAAGCCCGCCAAGCGGACGAGATCGAACGCCACTACAAGACCCTGCTCGCGCACCCCTTGGTCGAGGCGATCACCTACTGGGGCATGGGCGACGCCGGCATGTGGCTCGGCGCGCCGGGCGGTTTCGTCCGCGCCGACGGCACCCCGAAGCCCTCGTACGACCGCCTCCACCACCTCGTCAACGGCGAATGGGGCACACCGGCCACGACGATCGCGACTGACGCCGAAGGCCGCCTTCGCTTCAATGGCTTCCTGGGCGATTACCGCGTCACCTGCCAAGGCCGAAAGGCCGAGTTCCACCTCGATGAACCCGGAGAGTCCCACCTGGCGGCCGCCATCGCCTGACACGGCGCCCGCGTATGCCGAAGCGGACGCCGTGGTCAGCCGGTGTGCGCGGCGACGGGCCGGCCCGCTCGCGAAGGGATTACCAGGGGATGGGCCCGTCTTCGCTGTGGAAGGCGCCGGTGGGTCCGTCCGCGTCGAGCACGGCCAGCCGCACCACGCCCGCCGCCGCCTGCGCGGGGGTGAGGATCCCGGTGTGGCCGTTGATATCGGTGTCGACGTAGCCGGGGGCGAAGGCGTTGACGAGGATGCCCTCGGTGCGCAGTTCGTTCGCGTACTGCACGGTCACCGCATTGAGCGCGGTCTTGGACGGCGAATACGCGGCCGACGGGAGCCCCGCCAAGGGGCCGTCCGGGTCGGCGTAGAGGGTCAGCGAAGCGGCGTGGCTGGTCAGGTTGACAATGCGCGGCGCCTTCGACCGTCGCAGCAGCGGGAGCATCGCATTGGTCACCGCGATCACCCCGAAGACGTTGGTCTCGAACACTTCTCGGACCAGATCGAGATCGACCTCGCTCGGGACCCGGTCGAGGGCGTCGGCCGGTGAGGCCTGCCCGGAACCGGAGATCCCGGCATTGTTGACCAGCACGTCGAGGTGCCCGAAGCGGTCCTCGATCTGCTTCGCGGCGGCCCGGACGGTGCTCTGGTCGGTGACGTCCAGGACTAGCGCCTCAGCATCGCCCCCGGCCGACCGCACTGCGGCGGCGGCAGCTTCGCCCCGCCGCGGATCCCTGGATCCGATGAGGACGGTCATGCCCAGTGCGGCGAATTGCTCGGCGGCCGCGCGGCCGATTCCCTTGTTCGCCCCGGTGACCAGGGCGATCTTGCGGTTGGCGAGGTGCTCGCTCATGACGAATTCCTTTCGGGGAGAGACTGTCTGGCGCTATGACGTATGAGCCGGACGTTTTGTGACCGGCTGGCGGTCTCGATGGCCGCTCGTTCCCGGATTCGGCAGCGGCCCCTTGGGGTTCGAACCCCTTGACCACAAATGGACGATTGTCTATGCTTTGTCTGGCTGTGATCGTTCACAGCCGTGTCAGCGTCGCACCGCCCCCGGCACGCGGCCGACCAGCGCACGTACGGCATCTCTACCGAACGGAGGATTCACAGTGAATCCCACACCTCGTGCTGCCGCAATTTCGGCGGCCGTCTGCGCCGCCGTCCTGATTCCCGCCCTGTCCAGCGGCCCCGCATGGGCCGAGCCGAAAGTTGACTCGCAGGCGGTCGAAGGCTGCACCGGCACGGCGCCCATCGTCTGCCACTTCGACGTCGCCCCGGGCACCTACCAAGTCACCGCCGTCCTCGGCGGTGAGGACGCGGGTTCCACCGTCGTCACAGCCGAGGCCCGGCGCGCCATGCTCGGGGAGACGGCGACCGCCGCAGGGGAGCAGGTCACCGAGAGCTTCACCGTCAACGTCCGCGACCCGGAGGGCCAGCCGACCGGTGACACCGGCAGCCCCGGTCTCGACCTGTACTTCGGCGGCCAGGCGCCGCAACTGAGCGATCTCACCGTCACCGCCGGCGAGGAGCAGCAGCTCTTCCTCGCCGCCGACTCCACCGTCTGCGACCAGCATGTGCGCCCGTACACCGGTTGGGGGCAACAGATCCCGCAGTTCTTCACCCAAGACCTGTCGGTCGCGAACTACGCCGATTCAGGAGAAAGCTCCGGATCCTTCCTGGCCAACTCGCGGCTCTTCCCGACGATGCGCCCGCTCATCAACGACGGAGACGTGGTGCTCATCCAGTTCGGGCACAACGACAAGCAGACGAGCGCCCAGGACTTCCGTTCCAATCTCACCGGCCTGATCGACGGCGTCCGGGATCAAGGCGGCACGCCCGTCCTCGTCACACCGATCGTCCGCCGCTGGTTCAATGACGACGGCACGCTGAACAACGGCACCGCCCTGCACGTCAACGGGCTCGGCGTCGATCTGCCCGCCGAGATGCGGAGCCTGGCCACGGCCGAGGACGTGGACCTCATCGACCTGACCGCGCTCACCAAGCAGCAGGTGGAGGAGCTCGGTCCGGAAGGGTCCGAGGCCCTGTTCCTCACCAATGAGGCCGGCGACAACACGCACACCTCGGAGCACGGAGCGACCGAGTTCGCGCGGCTCGTGCTCGACGAACTGCGGACCCAGGAAGTGCTTCCCGCCGACCTGTTCCGCTGACTGACGAGGGCCCTGGACTGAGTTCGAGTCCGGGGCCCAACGGGCGCTTGCGGGAAATCGCCCGGGCGAGCTCAGCAGCCGGAGTCGGTTTCGGTCGGGCCCGTGAGTCCGGCGAGGGCTCGCATGGGGGCGGTGAAGGCGTCGCAGCACAGGGAGTAGACATTGCTGCGGCCCTTGGGAGTGACCGAGACCAGGCCGAGTTCTCGCAGCGGGGCGAGGTGGTGGGAGACGAGGGTTTGAGCGAGGCCGGTGGCCTCGGTGAGTTCGCGGACGGTGCGGGAGCGCTCGGACAGGAGCAGGACGATCGCCAGCCGGTTCTCGTCGGCGAGGGCCTTGAACTGGGGGGCCAGGCCTCGGGCGCGGTCGATCAGGTCTTCGTCGGGCTCGGCGGCGGCCGGCTTCGGCGTGATCTCGATCGTGCGCGTCATGAGTCAAGTAAACCACAGAACTTGCTATCAACAGCAATCGCTGATATTAATTACTTCAGTTGATGCGACCGCGAGGAACGCGATCGCAACCCTGGAGTCCGGAGGGCATCATGTCGAACCCAATTCGCCGCCAAGTCAAGACGGTTGCCGTCATCGGTGCCGGGCCCGTGGGTCTGGCCGCCGCGGCTCACCTGGTCGAACGCGGCATCACCCCGATCGTGCTCGAAGCGGGGACGCGGGCCGGTGACTCAATCGGGCAGTGGGGGCACATCCGGCTGTTCTCCCCGTGGCGCTACGACATCGACTCCGCCGCACGGCGTTTGCTGCAACCCACCGGTTGGACCGAGCCCGAACCTGACGGCCTGCCGACCGGGGCCGAACTGGTGGCCCAGTACCTCGAGCCCCTCGCCGGGCTCCTGAGCGACCATCTGCGCCTAGGCACCCGCGTCACCGGAGTGGCGAGACTGGGCGCGGACAAGACCCGCACGCTCGGCCGGGACGGCCGGTCCTACCTGCTGCGCACCGTGAATGAGCGGGGAGAATGGTCCGATGTAGTCGCGGACGCGGTCATCGACGCCTCCGGTGTGTGGGGACGGCTGAACCCGCTCGGCGCGCACGGCCTGGCCGCCCCCGGCGAGGAATCGGGCGCGCCGTGGCAGGTCGGCCCGCTGCCAGATGTGCTCGGGGCAGAACGAGATCGCTTCGCGGGCAAGCGGACTCTCGTGGTCGGCGCCGGGCATTCCGCCGCGAACACCCTGCTGCTATTGGCTGAACTGGCGGAGACGGAGCCGAACACCGCGGTGACCTGGGCGATCCGGGGTCGCAGTGCGGAAAAGGTCTACGGTGGCGGGTCGGCGGACGCGCTCCCGGCGCGCGGCACGATCGGTACCCGGCTCAAGGCGCTGGTCGAGTCCGGCGCGGTCGAGTTGGTAACCGGTTTTGCGGTCGACGCATTCATAACCGGCCCAGCCGGGTCAGTGACGGTGCAGGGCAAGACCGGGAGCCTCGCCGTCGAGCTGGAGGTCGACAATGTCGCGGCCGCCACCGGGTTCCGGCCCGACCTGGAGATCCTGCGCGAACTCCGCCTCGATCTCGACGCGGCCGTCGAGGCCCCGGCGAAGCTCGCCCCGCTCATCGACCCGAACTTCCACTCCTGCGGGACCGTCCCCGCGCACGGCGAATCCGATCTGGCCCACCCCGACGAGGGCTTCTACATCGCCGGGATCAAGAGTTACGGCCGTGCGCCGACGTTCCTGCTCGCGACCGGCTACGAACAGGTCCGCTCCATCGCCGCCGCCCTGGCCGGGGACCGCGAGGCGGCCGACAAGGTCGAGCTCGACCTGCCCGAGACCGGGGTCTGCTCCTCCAGTCGGGCCCTGGACGCCACGACCATTGCCGATGCGACCGAGGACGCGGGTTGCTGCGGCACCGGCGCCGCGGCCGGCACCGACGCCGAGACCGGTTGCGGCACCGAAGCGTCGGGCTGCGGAACCACCGAGCCCGAACCGGTCGCGGTTCCCGCACGCGGCCTGTCCACAGGAGTGCTCCATGGACGTGCGGGCGAACGCGTCGAGCTGCCCCAGCTGCAGTCCGGCGGCTGCTGCGGCTGACCACCGCCCCGGACGGTACGACGGGCCGGCCGGGCCCGAATCGAGCCGCTTTCGGAGTGGTCAGGAATCAAGAAGCGCAGGCAGCGGTGGTCGAAATAGCGTTGTCTATATGAACAGCGCGGGAGGAAAAAGCCTCCCGGACCACCGAAGGGACCTGCCATGACCGCCATCGAAACCGTCATCATCGAAACCCCCGACACCGCGGCCGCCGAGGCCTTCTACGCCGCCGCTTTCGGGCTCGGCGACGAGCTCGGCTTCCGCGCCTCCGAGGCCCCGACCTCCGGATTCCGCGGGTTTACGATGTCGCTCATCGTCTCGCAGCCGAGCACCGTCGACAGCCTCCACTCCACCGCCCTCGAAGCGGGCGCCACCGAGATCAAGCCAGCCACGAAGAGTTTCTGGGGCTACGGCAGCGCCCTCCAGGCCCCGGACGGGACCATCTGGACGATCGCCAGCTCCTCGAAGAAGGACACCGGCCTCGCCACCCGGGAGATCGACGACATCGTGATCCTGCTCGGCGTCGACGACGTCGCCGCCACCAAGAAGTTCTATGTCGGCAAGGGACTGGAGGTCTCGAAGAGCTTCGGCAGCAAGTACGTCGAGTTCGCCACTGCGGACAAGCACATCAAGCTCTCCCTCTACGGACGCAAGGCCGCCGCCAAGAACGCCGGGGTCTCCCCCGACGGCTCCGGCTCGCACCGCATCGTTATCCGCGGCGATGCCGGGACCTTCACCGACCCGGACGGATTCGTCTGGGAAGCCGCCTGACGTGTTCAGCCGCCGGGGCAGCGGGTGTCGCCGCCGGAGCGTTCGATGCAGACCGTCGGTTGCGCCGGGTCGGTCGGTTCGTCGATCGGCGCGGGCCGGAACAGGTCCTGCGCCCAGACCTGTCCAACTCAGTCGCTTTCCTCTAAATGGCAAGGCCTCTCAACGGCACGGCCTCTAGACGGGAGGTGAACTCTCGATCGCGTCGCACTCGCCCGCAACCCACCCGGGCCGGTGGACGTAAGTAGGTCGAAGCCACGATGAAGGGAACCGTTTTGTCGCGCAAACGAACCGCCCGAATAGCACTGCTGGCCCTCGCGACCGCCTCGGCCACGGCCGGCTGCTCCCTGTTCGGGGGCGAGGAGGAGCTCGACTTCTCCGCGAACGAAGACCGCCTGACGGACATGTACAACGAGTCGGTCCGTCTCACCAATGAGCTGGACGCCGCCGGGGACCGGATCGTGCAGACCTGCCTGGAGGACCGCGGCTTCACCGTCCACTCCCCGGACGAGTTCACGGACACCACCAGCGACGAGCGGGATTCGTTCCTCTCGCAGCCGCCGTACGACAGCTGGCTCCTGACCGCCGACGACGCGGCCGTTCGCGGATTCTGGCAGTGGACGAGCGCGGAAGGCGCCGAGGAGTTCTTCAGCGACGAGCTGTGGGACCTGCACGACCAGGACATCGTCGCGGGGCTGGAGGACGACGGAATGGGGTGGATGGCCGAGGAGTTCCTGGGGGAGGCGGACGAGCCCGATTCCGAGTTCTTCGCCTTGAGCGCGGAGGACCAGTTCGCCTGGTACACGGCCTATATGGGCGAGGAATGGGCGACCGAGCACCGGGGCGAGCTGATCGGCGTCGAGCACTCCGAAGACGACTACACGAATCCTCCGCTCGGCGGCTGCGAGCTGGAGATGATCGAGGCGGTCTACGGCGGGGTGACGGCCTCGGAGAACGACGAGGAGGGTTGGACCGAGTGGACCGCCCGGCCGCCCGCTCCCGTGGGCGACTTCGAGGAGATCGAAGCCCGCTACCTGGACGGTATCGCGGACGCCGAACCGGACTACCTCGACTGCCTGGACGGACGCGGTTGGGGCCGTTGGGAATTCGCGGTCGGCAGACTGGCCGTCAATGAGTATCTCGAAGCGGCCGGCTGGGGTTCGGCAGTGGCATCCATCGCGTACGGGGAGGGCACCTGGGCCGACCCGCCCGAGGACGTGCCCGCCGCCGACGATCTGGAAGGCTGGTTCGCCTTCGAGACCGACATGGCCCTCAACTTCTCCGAATGCGGCGACGAGACTGGTTACCGCGATGCCGCCGAGCACGCGTGGCAGCAGGCGCAGCTGGGCTACTACGTCGACATCGAGGACGAGACGTACGCCTGGCAGGAGGAGATGAAGGGCTACCTGGAGACCGCCCAGGATCTCATGTGATCCTTGGTGCCGGGCCGTCTGACCGCGAAGTCACATTGGAGCGCCCGCAGACGCGCCCGGTATCGCCGCCTGACCTCGGAGGAGACCCGATGACGAACCCGACGCCGCTGCCGGCGGCCGAGCACCCGATCATCCCCGGGTTTTACCCGGACCCCACGATCTGCCGGGTCGGCGACGACTACTACCTGGCGAACTCCAGCTTCGAATACTTCCCGGGCGCGCCGATCTTCCACAGCCGCGACCTGTTGTCGTGGAAGCAGATCGGGAACATCCTCGACCGGCGCTCGCAGTTCCTGCGGAACAACTGGTGGCACTCGGGCGGAATCTACGGCTCCACCCTGCGCCACCACGATGGACGCTTCTACTTCGTGACCACCAATGTGGGCGAGGCCGGGCAGCTCATCGTCACCGCCGAGGACCCATCCGGGCCCTGGAGCGACCCGGTCATCGTGCCGGGAGCCGCCGGCATCGACCCCGACCTGTGCTGGGACGAGAGCGGCCAGTGCTACCTGACGTGGAAGGGCTTCAACGACGGGAACGACGGGATCTTCCAGGCCCGCCTGGACCTGGAGACCGGCGAGTTCAAGGGCGAGGCGTATCCGGTGTGGCAGGGCCTGGGCCTGGCCGCTCCCGAAGCGCCGCACCTGTACCGGATCGGCGAGTACTGGTATCTGATGCTGGCCGAGGGCGGGACCGAACGCGGCCACACCGTCACCATCGCGCGCGGCGAACGGCCCGAAGGACCGTTCGAGCCGTGCCCGGACAACCCCGTGTTCTCCCACCGCAGCACCGCGAAGCCGGTCCAGAACACCGGCCACGCCGACCTCGTCCAGTCCCCGGACGGCACCTGGGCCGCCGTGTACCTGGCGGTCCGTCCGGGAGGATTCACGCCCCAGTTCCACGTGCTCGGCCGCGAGACGTTCCTAGCCGGCATCGAATGGGTGGACGGCTGGCCGGTCTTCGACGAGGACCGCTTCCAGATCCCCGCGACCGATACCGCCTTCACCGACGACTTCACCGGCGTCGGCCTCGACCAGCGGTGGGTCGCACCGGGCTCAGAGCCCGAGGCCGTCGTGGTGGGGCACCCCGATGGCGGTGTGGCCCTTCAGGAAGGGGCGGGGCCGCTGTGCGCGCGCATCCGCGACCTGCGGTGGGGCGCCGAAGCGGTCTTCTCCGGATCGGGGCGCCTCGGCGTCCTCATGGACGACCGCCACGTCTACGGGCTGAATTACGCGGAGGGGCAGGTCAGCGCCGTCGTCGTCATCGGCGGCCTGCGCCACGAACTCGGCTCCGTTCCCTGCCCGGGCGAGGACGTGGTGCTGCGAATCGACGCCGTCGATCCCCGGACCGAGGGCGCCTCTCCGGTGACCATCGGACCCGACGACATCGTCCTGTCCTTCGACGCGGGCGACGGCCCGCGCGAACTCGGCCGCTTCGACGGCCGCTACCTCTCCACCGAGGTCACCACCGGCTTCACCGGACGGATGCTCGCGGTGGAGGCGGCGGGGCCGGGAAGCCGTTTGCAGAAGGTGGAGTACCGGCCGAGCTGAGTCGTGCGGGCGGTGAAACCTGACCGGAGGGCCCGGTCCGGTGGTTCGCCGTGCCTTCCGGTCAGAGGTCGTCGGGGAGCAGCCGGAACGCCTTGAACTGGGTCAGTGGCGTGATCGCCCGGAAGTCACGACGGTCGAGGGTGAGGATCGCGTCAGTCTCGTACTCGGCCTACCCCTCCCAGACAGCGTCGTTCGCTTCCTGGTCGCTCTCATCGCGAATCCGCCTGTACGTCTTCCTGAAAAACGACTCGTCCCAGATCCGGCTCGACATGGCGGCTCGATGGATCGCATCGCGGATGATCTCCGCCTCCGACACGCCGTACCGCTGCGCGGCTTCCTTGATGATCGCGAGGTCTTCCTCGTCCGCGTAGACCATGGTGCGCTTCTTAGGGTCCTTCTGGGAATT
>NZ_STGY01000007.1 GCF_004912275.1 Glycomyces buryatensis | reverse complement strand
CGCACATCTCGTCGAAGCCCTTGCCCTCGTCGTTGTCGATGGGCTCGGAGGCGCCGTCAGACTCCCCCGGGGGCTTGATCCACACGTAGGCGTCGATGCCTTCGGCGGGAGCGCTGGTGGGCCGCTCGCCGAGGCCGGCACCGGCCTGGTTGCACCAGTTGCCCTTGTGGATGCGGCGGTCGATGCGAGACTCGTCCACATAGGTGATCGGGTCCTCGGAGGTCGAGGTACCGGTGGGCCGGTCGGCGCCGCCCCAGCCGTTGCGGCTGGTGTCGATCAGCATGCCGATGTCCGCGTTGAAGCCGTTCGAGACCAGCGCCTCGCGGAAGCCCTGCGCGAACGGCAGTTCACCGTTGTAGTCGTTGTAGTCGACCCACGGGCTGCCGCCCGCTCCGGTGTCGCCGACCGGAATGCCGCCGACGGTGTCGGTCACCGACCAGTAGGGCTCCTCCAGCACCGAGTAGTTCGCGGTGTTGGTGATGAAGCCGGAGACGTCGTCGGCGGTCATCTCGTTCTGGCCGATGAGCGAGCCGAAGAGCACCGCGGAGGCGTTGAAGTTGTCGTACTCCGGGTTCTCGTCGCCCCAGCCGATCCAGCCGTGGTGGCCGGCGTCGAGGTACTGGTACGCGTTCGGCGCGTCGGCCAGCGTGGACACCGCGTACGAGACGCCGTCCTCGTAGTTGCCGTTGGCCAGCATCTCGTCGCAGTTCTCCGTGGCGGTGGGCCGCGGCGAGACGTTGGTGACGAGGTTCGGCAGCGAGTCGATCTCGATCACGTTGATGATGTTGATGTCCGCGTAAGCCGGGTCGGCCTGGATCTCCGCGATCGGGTCGATGTACTCGTTCTTGTAGCGGTCGATCTCGTCCGCCCCGAGCTCGCCGTTGGAGGCGAGGGCGGCGCAGTCGCGGCCGGGGAGGTTGTAGATGACGAACTGGATGGTGTCCGCGCCCTGAGTGAGAGCCTCGTCGAGGTGGTCGCGCATGCCCATGCTGCCGGTGGTGGGGGAGTCGTTCCCCTCGATGGCGCTGATCTGGTCCATCCACACGCCCGTCGGCTGGTCCGCGACGGCCGAGCCACCGCTGGCCTCGGCATTGGCGGCCCAGATCGGGTTGACGTAGAGGTTCGCACCTTCGTACGGATTGTCGACGCGCTCCTGCGCGACGTCGGCTTCGTCGGTGTTCTCCTCGGCGCCCGCAGAGTTGGCGGCGACGGCGGCGATCGAGGCGGCGGCTAGAGCCGCCGCGGTGATCGCACCGACCGCGGCCTTCCTGTGATTGCTTCGACGTACTGTCATTTGAATCCCTGATTCGATGGGGTGGCCGGTTTCTTTCAGGGGGCCTCCGCGGGTACCGGGTGGACGCGGAAGCGCTCCCAACTTGCACATCGAAGTTTGCCTATGTATGCCTGTGATGTCAAGAGTAATGAGGGGGCAAATCTCATTAAATCCGGATTAGCGGCAACTGTCGCACATAGGGTATTTAATCGGTCTCGCTCCGTTATGACCCTGGCTTCGAATGCGGCACTCTGGATTCGGGCACGGAAAACGCCGGCCGCCGCGCGCTGCATCCCGTTTGTTTCCTGCTCCGGGAGCGCTGCGCGGCACCGGCGTTCGCGGTGCCTGTGTGTCAAGTTCTCTCGATCGCGGAGCTGTGGCCCCGCGGTGAAACTCGCCAGCTGAAATTCCGACCCAGTCGGCTGAGGCCTATGGCTGGGCGGTGGACCCTGATTCGAAGGCGGCCGTAGCGCCGGCGTCGCCCTCGAGCAACGCGCGTACCTCCGACTCACGGAACCGCCGGTGACCACCAGGCGTGCGGATGCTTCCGATTCGACCGGCTGCGGCCCAACGGGTCACAGTCTTCGGATCGACGCGGAACAGCGATGCAACTTCGCCAGGCGTTAGTAGGCGGTCCTCGGTCTCCATGATTTCATCCTCCCCGTGATGAACACTCACTTCGTGCGGTTAAACCCATTACATCACTATTCAGTCAAACCTGCCATGAGTTCTTGGACATACTTTCGGTCGGTAGGTTTTGCCTGAAAGTACCAGGCGTAAGACCATGCTCAAGTGGCTCGATTCGTCTCCAGTGGGAGTGGAGTCGGAACCATAGCGCCGTTGTCTGATAACTGCCTTCAAGCGTCGGCATGAATCCCATGCGGAGACACTGGTTATCCTCAACGAGTGGACGAGATCGACCGGACAATCCTGAACCTCCTGCGCGCCGACGGGCGGACCTCCTATGCCGAGCTGGCCAGGCGGGTCGGCCTCACCGCCCCCTCGGTCCAGGATCGGGTCGTCAAGCTGGAGAAGAACGGCGTCATCACCGGCTACCGGGCCGTCATCGACCCCGAGACGATCGGGCTCGGCATCACCGCCTTGATCGGCATCATCCCCGACAACAGCGCCGACCACAACGAAATCTGCGAGCGCCTCCGCGCCATTCCGCAGATGGAATCGTGCTATTTCCTCGCCGGGGTCGAGTGCTACCAGCTCAAGGTCCGCGTTCCCAAGATGGGCGATCTCGAACGCCTGATCCATCGGCTCGGCGCCATTCCCGGTGTCGCGCAGACCCGCACGACCATCACCCTCTCCACCAAATGGGAGGACCGGCCCCAGCCGGTGCCCGGCGAGGAGGACCCGCATGGAGTCGATTGATCGCACCCGCGACTGTTCCTGGACCCATTGGGCCATCTCCACAGTGGAGGCCGATGCGAACCGCTCGGCCGATACTCACTTGCTGCCGTTCCCGCTTCCCGAACAGTGGGGGATCGACCTCTACCTCAAGGACGAGTCGGTCCACCCCACCGGATCGCTCAAGCACCGGCTGGCCCGCTCGCTGTTCCTTTATGCGATCTGCAACGGCTGGATCGACAAGGGCACCACCGTGGTCGAGGCCTCCAGCGGTTCGACCGCCGTCAGCGAGGCGTACTTCGCCCGGATGCTCGGCCTGCCGTTCTACGCCGTCATGCCCGCCTCCACCTCGAAGTCCAAGATCGCGCAGATCGGGTTCTACGGCGGCAAGGCCCACCTCACCGCGTCTCCCGCCGCCGCGACGGCCGAGGCCAAGCGGCTCGCCGCCGAGACCGGCGGCCACTTCATGGACCAGTTCACCTACGCGGAGCGGGCCACCGACTGGCGCGGCAACAACAACATCGCCGAGTCGATCTTCGAGCAGATGCGCCTGGAGCCCCACCCCGTTCCGGCCTGGATCGTGGTCGGCGCGGGCACCGGCGGGACCTCGGCGACCATCGGCCGCTACACCCGCTACCGCTGCCACGGAACCCGGCTGTGCGTGGTCGACCCCGAGCATTCGGCCTACTTCGCCGGGTGGCGCGACGGCAACCGCGGAGCCACGGCCGAGCGCGGCTCGCGCATCGAGGGCATCGGGAGGCCGATCTTCGCCGGCTCGTTCCTGCCCGAACTCATCGACCGCATGGTGAAGGTCGAGGACGCCGACTCGATCGCGTGCCTGCGGTGGGCGTCGGAACGGATGGGCCGGCGCCTGGGCGGCTCGACCGGCACGAACCTGGTCGCCTCGCTCGGGATCATCGCCGAGATGCGCGAGAAGGGCGAGACCGGCAGCGTGGTCACGCTGCTGTGCGACTCGGGGGAGCGGTACGCCGCGACCTATTTCGACGACGACTGGATCGCGTCCGAGGGCATCGACCTGGCCGCCGCAGCGCAGCGCCTGGCGCCCCTGCTCCCGGCCTGAGCCCGGGGACATTTAGGACGATCCGCTACGCGGACCGCGCTGGGTCGCCGTGCGTTTCGGGCTGAATTGCCATGCATTGTGGGGTTGTGCTAGCGCTTGCAGCGCGATACGATGCTCCACGATCGATCGAAGTACGTCACTTTCTGAATCCCATTGCGCACCCGGCACGGCTGATGGGATCTCCGGGGGCGGCGACGCTCCGATCGATTCGATTCACTCCGTCGAATCGGTTCACCTCTGGCCGAACCGGTTTGCGGCGTTGAATCGATTCACAACAGCGACACCCCCTGGCGTGGCTCGCCGCACCCCCTGTGGTGGGCCGTCATCACTCACAACTGGAGCAGCAATGCGAAATACACAGCAGACAGGCGGGCCCCTCGGCAAGAGGATGAGCCGACGGACGCTCGCCGGGATCGTCGGCGGCGGGGCCGTCGCCGCGGCGGGAGTCGGATTCACCGCGACGCCGGCCGCGGCGGCCGCGGACGTCGACATCTCCCAGGACACCCCCACCATCTACATCGCCTCGGACTCCACGGCTCAGACCTACAACTCCTCCCGCTACCCGATGACCGGGTGGGGCCAGATGCTCCCGAACTGGTTTGACGACACGGTCGCCGTCGCCAACCACGCCATCGGCGGGCGCTCGACCCGCCTGTTCATCGAGAACGGCCGGCTCGACGCGATCTGGGAGGTCATTCAGCCGGGCGACTACCTGTTCGTCCAGTTCGGCCACAACGACGCCGACTACTCCAAGCCCGAGCGCTACACCTCGCCCGAGGACTACCTGATGTACCTGCGGGACCACTACATCGCGGGCGCGGTCGAGCGCGAGGCGACGCCGGTGGTCCTCACCCCGGTCAACCGGCTGGACTACAACTCCTCCACGGGTGAGTTCAACGTGTCGTTCGCCGACTACGTCGAGAAGGTCTACGAGGTCGTCGAGGAGACCGGCTGTGCCACGATTGATCTGGGGCTGCGCTCGCGCGATTACCTCAACAGCATCGGCCCCGAGGCAGCCAAGGGCGTGTTCATGCACCTGGCCGCTGGCGAGTACGAGAACTACCCCGACGGTGCGACCGACAGCACCCACTTCCAGGAGTACGGCGCGAACGAGATGGCGCGCCTGGTCTCCGAGGGCACGGCCGAGCTGGACCTGCCGATCTCCGAGCACGTGATCAGCTCCTGAGACCCGGGCGCGGGCGGGCGGTGCCGGCCGTCCGCGCCCGACTGAGCGGGCCCGGGGGTCTCCCTCGGGCCCGCTCATTTCTCTGCGCGCCATGAAGAAACGCGCCAGCGAGCCAATAAATCGACATGTATTGACTCGAGGGGACACCGCCGTGTAACGTGCCTCTCAATAGCAAACGCTTGCCTGTAGTCAGGCCATGAACGGGGTATCGACCCCGAGATTGAAACGATTCAGGGAATTCGCCACAATTCGAGACAACACCCTTCCTCCTCCTCAACTCAGTGGAAGTGCATATGAAATCCATGACTCCTCGATGGCGCCGCGCCCTCGCGGGCCTGGCGGCGGCGTTGACCGCCGGCGGCCTCATAGCGGCCGCCGACCCCGCCCAGGCGCAGGACGGCGAGATCACCGTCTACCTCGCCTCCGACTCCACCGTCCAGACCTACGACCCCTACTGGGAGCCCCAGGCCGGGTGGGGTCAGATGATCGACCGGTACTTCGACGAGAACGTCACCATCGCCAACCACGCCATCGGCGGGCGCTCGTCCCGGTCCTTCATCGAGCAGGGCCGACTCGACACGATCCTGAACGAGATCCAGGCGGGCGACTACCTGTTCGTCCAGTTCGGCCACAACGACGCCACGCAGAGCGTTCCGGAGCGCTACACCTCGCCCGAGGACTACAAGACCTACCTGCGGGACCACTACATCGCGGGCGCGATCGAGAAGGGCGCCATCCCGGTCCTCGTCACCCCGGTGTCCCGCCTCAGCTACAACACCGAGACCGGCAAGTTCAACACCTCGTTCCCCGAGTACGTCGAGAAGGTCTACGAGCTCCACGAGGAGACCGGTGTCGCGATGGTCGACCTGTCGGCCTCCTCGCGCGCTTACCTCGACCAGATCGGTCCCGAGGAGGCCAAGTCGGTCTTCCTGCACGTCCCGGCGGGGGTCTACCCCAACCGTCCGGCCGGTACCACCGACAACACCCACTTCCAGGAGTACGGCGCCATCCAGATGGCCCGCCTCGTCGCCGAGGGGACCCAGGCGCTCGATGAGCCGCTGGCCTCGCACGTGGTCGACGTGGCACCGCCGGGCAGCGTCCCGGCGAAGCCGACCGGACTGACCGCGCCGACGATCTCCAACGCCAGCGTCACCCTCAATTGGGACGCCGCCGAAGACGCCGACATCTACCGCGTCTACGTGCGCGAAAGCGGCGGCGACTGGCGCCTCGGCGCCACCTCCACCGTGGGCGTCGCGTCCGTGGGCAACCTGAGCGAGGCGACCGACTACGAATTCCGGATCGCCGGCGTCAACGGCAAGGGCGAGTCGGACTACTCCGACACCCTCTCGGTCACCACCGCGACTGCCGGCTGGAAGTACGACTTCGGCCCCGCCTCCCAGGTCGTCGCCGACGGCTACACCGAGGTGAACCGCTCCAGCGCCTACACATCTGATGTTGGGTACGGATTCACCACCGACATGACCTCGGCGATCGACCGCGACCGGGGCGCAGGCGACGACCCGCTCGGCCGCGACTTCGTGGCCTGGTTCGGCGGCAGCTACGACTTCGCCGTCGACGTGCCCGACGGCAACTACGCCGTGCGCGTCACCACCGGCGACTACCTCGGCTCCACCCGCACCAATGTCGCCTTCGAGGGCGACGACTTCGGAGCGGCCAACGCCGGCTCCCGGACGACCGCCACCCACGACTTCTCCGGCATCTTCGTCGAGGACGGCCAGCTCAACGTCACCGTCACCGGCCAGACCGGGCACCTCAACGGCTTGGAGCTGACCCGTGTCGGCGACGTCCCGGCCACCGACGACACGCCCGATGAGCCGTGCACCGACTGCGCGGCCCAGATCGAGCACCTCGACCGCGCACCGGTCGCGGTGCAGACCGACGACGGCGTCTACCTGTCCTGGCGCAGGCTAGGGCTCGACCCGGCGGGCGTCGCCTTCAACGTCTACCGCGACGGCGAGCTCGTCACCGACGCGCCGACTGAGGCCACCAACCTCACCGACGCCGCCGGAACCTCCGGCTCGACCTACTGGGTCTCCGTGGTGGAGGACGGCGAGGAGACCGGCTTCAGCGACGCGATCGACGTCCGGTCCGAGCAGTACATCGACGTCGACATGGACCGGCCCGCGGGCGGCACCACCTCCGACGGCGTGGACTACACGTACGTGCCGACCGACGCCACCGTGGCCGACCTCGACGGCGACGGCGCCTTCGAGATCATCCAGAAGTGGGATCCGACCAACGCCAAGGACAACTCGAGGAGCGGCTTCACCGGCAACGTCTACGTCGACGCGTACACGCTCACCGGTGAACGGCTGTGGCGCATCGACCTCGGCGTGAACATCCGGGCCGGGGCGCACTACACCTCGCTCAGCGCCTACGACTTCGACGGCGACGGCAAGGGCGAGATCGCGCTCAAGACCGCCGACGGCACCGTCGACGGGACCGGCACCGCCATCGGCGACGCCGCGGCCGACCACCGCAACTCGGGCGGCTACATCCTCACCGGCCCCGAGTTCCTGACGATGTTCGACGGCTCCACCGGTGCCGCGCTCGACACCGTCGACTACCAGCCCGATCGCGGCGACATCTGCGACTGGGGCGACTGCTACGGCAACCGCGGCGACCGCCTCATGGCCGCCGTGGCCTACCTCGACGGGACCTCGCCGAGCCTGATCACCAGCCGCGGCATCTACACCAAGTCCGAGATCTCCGCGTGGGACTGGGACGGCGAGAACCTCACCCAGCGCTGGCACTTCCTGTCGACCGACCACGGCGCCCAGTACTCGGGCCAGGGCAACCACCAGCTGTCCATCGCCGACGTCGACGCCGACGGACGCGACGAGATCGTCTACGGCGCCATGACCGTCAACGACGACGGCGAGCCGCTGTACAGCTCCGGCCTCGGCCACGGCGACGCGCTGCACGTGTCCGACCTGGACCCGAGCAACCCCGGCCAGGAGATCTTCAGCCCCTTCGAGTGCATGAGCTGCAGCGGCAACCGGGCCGCGGCGCTGCGTGACGGCGAGACCGGCGAAGTGCTCTGGTCGATGCCGGGCACGCGCGACACCGGCCGCGGCACCTGCGGCGACATCGACCCCGGCCACGCGGGGGCCGAGTGCTGGGCGGTCAACGCCGACGGCGCCTGGAACTCGCGCGCGGGCGAGATGCGCGCCGCCGACGGCACGCTCATCTCCAACACCATCCCGTCCGCGAACTCGGTGGTCTGGTGGGACGGCGACCTGGGCCGCGAGATCTTCGACCACGAGTTCAACGAGCCCGACTACGTCCCGATCTACCCGTACGTGGCCGAATGGAACGCTGAGACCGGCGAGCAGGAGGAGATCTTCACCCCCGAAGGGGTGCACACCTCGGGCGGCACCAAGGGCAATGCGGCGCTGACCGGCGACATCCTGGGCGACTGGCGCGAGGAGATCGTCCTGCGCCGCGACACCGATGACGGCGTCCGGATCTACACCACCACGATTCCGACCGACTACTCGCTGCCGACGCTGGCGCACGACCCGCAGTACCGCCTGGCGCTGGCCTGGCAGAACGAGTCGTACAACCAGCCGCCGTGGCCGAGTTACTTCATCGGATTCGACATGGAGTCGGCCGGTCAGGCCGCGATCACCTATACCGGCGACGGGCCGGACACCTCGGCACCGTACGCCTACGGCAGCTGCTCGGTGGAGTACAAGGTGGTGGCCGACTGGGACAGCGGCTTCGTCGTCCAGATCAAGGTCGAGAACACCGGCGAAGGGGCGATCGAGGACTGGGACCTGGTGTTCAAGTCCGGCGCCGAGACCGTCACGGCCGACTGGGGCGCCGTCATCACCCCGGACGGCGGCTCCGTGAGCGTCGACCCGGAGGTCTGGAACGAGAAGATCAAGCCCGGGAAGACCGTCCAGGTCGGATTCAACGGCACGGGAGATCCGGACAATGCGGGCATGTTCGTGCTGAACGGCGAGGTGTGCGCCAAGGCCTGAACCGTGAACAAGTGAGGCGGCGGCCCGGACTCTCCACGGAGTCCGGGCCGCCGCGTCCTAGTCGGGCTTCTCGGCGACCGGGCCGTGCCCGTTGGGGATTCGGCCCCGGTCGTAGAGGTCGACGGCGGTGCCGCGCTTGGACGTCGCCGTCCACGCCGCGGCCATGAGCAGCAGCACGTTGAACAGGTACATGAAGATGAGGAGGCCGACGGCGGTGGTGACGGCCTGATAGGCGGGCCGGTCGGACACGTGCAGGACGTAGATGCGGCCCACCGTCTTGAGCAGCTCCATGCCGATCGAGACCGCCAGCGAGGCCCAGACGACCCGCCTGGGCCGCATGACGACCCGGGGGAGGGCCTGGAGCAGGACGGCGGCCAGCGCGGCGTTGGCGAGGAGTCCGACCAGGACGGAGACGGCGCGGACGAGCAGGGCGAGGTTCCCGGTGACCTCGTCGAGGTCGAGCCAGGCGAGGACGACCTCGGCGGAGGCGGTGGCGCCGATGGTGATGAGCAGCAGCAGCGAGACGCCGATGAGGATGATCAGGTCGATGGCCCAGCGCAGGAACGGATTGCCCGGTTGGGCCTCGAGTCCCCAGATGGTGCGGATCCCCGCGCGCACCGACTGGACCCACGCGACCCCGGCGACGACGAGCGCGACGGCCGCGACGATCGTGACGGACCCCCGCGACCGCTCCAGCACGCCGAGATCGATGACCGGGAGGTTCGTCGCGAGCCATTTCTCGACGGTCTCGTAGATGTTGGGGAAGTCGAGCAGGTACCCGAACAGCGCCAGTGCCAGCAGCGACATGGAGAACGCGGCGAAGAAGGCGTAGTAGGAGATGGCGGCGGCCAGTTGTCCGCCGTGGACCTCGAAGTAGCGCTCCTGGGTGCGCCAGGAGTGGTCGACCAGGTTGGAGCGGCGGCGGGCCGCTGCCAGGACGCGATCCCACCAGGCCCCCAGGTCAGGGAACTTCACGAGGAGATTGTGTCAAAGTCGGCCCGGCGGTGTGCGCCAATGCCCGGGGGATGCCTGGTGGCGGAGGCGCTCAGTTCCCTCGGATGACCCAGGCGTCGGGGTCTTCGAGGAGTTTGGTGACGGAGGTGGGGAGGTCGTCGGCGGCGACGTCGGCGAGGGAGACCGATTCGAGGATGTTTCGCTCCGAGACCCGCAGCGCGACCCACACGTTCGTCAGGGCGCGGGAGGTGCCGGAGTACGGGACCTCTTCGGGGCGTTCGCCTCTGACGCCGACGAGGGGGCCGTCGACGGCCCGGATGACGTCGGCGAGGCTGATCTGGTCGCCCGGCCTGGACAGCTGGTGGCCGCCCTCGGAGCCGCGCTTGGAGGCGGCGATGCCGCCGCGCCGCAGTTGCAGCAGGATCGATTCCAGGAACTTGCGGGGGATCTCCTGGTCCTCGGCGATCTGCTCCGCCGACACCCATCGATCCCCGTAGCCGGCGAGGGCCACGGCGGCCCTGAGGGCGTAGTCGACGCGGGCGGACAGGCGCATGAGGACTCCTTGGGCTCTGCGGTGTTCAGGATCCGGTGGCGCCGCAGAGCGACGCGTTCACGGGCCGCACCCCGTGGGGGTGCGTTATGACTGTATCTCTGTGGGGCCTGCGGCGGGTTCGCGTCAGTCGTCGATGAGCTCGCGCAGGTACTTGGCGGTCTCGGTGGCGGCGAGGTCGGGATCGCCGGCGATGATCGCATCGACCGCGCGGGTGTGGTCGACGTGGGGGTCCTCGGCGAGGTTGTCGCCGATGCCGGCCCGGACGGTCTCGCGCATCGAGTCGGCCAGTTCGGCGTACAGCTCGGCCAGCAGCTTGTTGTGGCTGGCCTCGGCGACGGCCTGGTGGAGGGCGATGTCGGCGGCGATGAACGCCTCGGTGTCGTTGACCTCGTGGGTCGCCTCGCGTTCGGCGAGGAGGATGCGCAGGCGGGTGATGTCGGCGTCGTCCCTGCGGTGGGCGGCGAGGCGGGCGGCCTCGACTTCGAGGCCGCGGCGGACTTCCATCGCGTCGGAGGCGGGGCTGGCGGCGATGCGGCGCCGCACGGCCGCGGTGACCTCGGAGCGGCCGACGACGAACGTCCCGGCCCCCTGCCGGATCTCCAGGAGTCCGGCGTGGGCGAGCGCGCGGACGCCTTCGCGGATGGTGTTGCGTCCGACGCCGAGGAGTTCGGCCAGCTCGCTCTCGGTGGGGATGCGTGAGCCGAGGCCCCATTCGCCGTCGCTGATCTGCTGGCGCAGCTGATCGATTACCTGATCGACGAGGGCGGACTTGCGCGTCGACTGCAATGCCACTGTCGGACCTGACCTCTCGGTGCATTTCGGCGGCGCGGGCGCACGCCTGGGGGTTCCCGTGTTTCCCAACACTAGAAGGATTAAAGCAGAGGCTTGTCGCGATACCGTTGACAGGCCGTTAATTCATCCTATGAATCGATGTAACTGTATCTCGCCTGCTCAACCGGCCCCCTCCGCATACCGATGGGCGAGACAGCGTATTCCGGATCCGAACACCCGAGGAGGGGCGCGAGCATGGCCGTCGCCGTCGACCTGAAGGCACCCGAATCCGCGCACAGGTCGATAGCCGGGGTCTGGATGCTCATCGCGGGGGTCGTCCTCGCCGCCTTCAACTTCCGCACCGCCGTCACCAGCGTCGGCGCGCTCCTGTCGGAGCTGCAGAGCGGCCTCGGCATGTCCGAGACCGTCGCCGGAATTCTCACCACCCTCCCCGTCGTCGCCTTCGCCGGGCTCGGCGCCCTCGCCCCGCGCCTGATCCGACGCTTCGGCGCCCGCGGGGTCATCACCGTCGCCCTGGTCGGCATGAGCATCGGCCTGGTCGTTCGCGCCTTCGCCGGGCACACCTGGCTGTTCCTGCTCTTCAGCCTCCTCGCGCTCGCCGCCGGCGCGGTCGGCAATGTCGCGGTGCCGACGATCGTCAAGGAGTACTTCCCCGGCCACATCGGACGCATGACCACCGCGTACTCGGCGTCCCTGTCGATCGGCACCGCCGTCGCCGCCGCTACGACCGTCCCGATCGCGGGCCTCACCGGGGACTGGCGCGTCGCGCTGGCCGTGTGGGCGGTCCCGGCGCTGCTGGCGGTCGTCCCGTGGCTGCTGTGGCGCGCCCCGGCCGGGCCGGGCGAGGCGCGGCAGAGCGGCGCCCGGCTGCAAGGGGTGTGGCGCTCCAAGCTGGCGTGGGCGATGCTGCTGGCCTTCGGCACCCAGTCGGCGATCGCCTACAGCTTCATGGGCTGGATGACCGCGATGCTGCGCACCGGCGGCATGAGCGCGGCCTCGGCCGGCGCGATGCTGGGTCTGTTCACGCTGGTGCAGATCCCGCTGGCATTCGTCATTCCGGCCCTGGCGGCGCGCCACCGCCAGCAGCGGGGCATCTTCTACGCGCTGGTCGCCTGCTATCCGGTGGGGGCGCTCGGCATCTGGCTGGGCGGCGGCGGCGCGCTGACCTGGCTGTGGGTGATGATCCTCAGCTGCGCGGTATCGGTGTTCCCGCTGATCCTGACGCTGTTCGGGCTGCGGGCGCGGACTCCGGCCGGGACGACCGCGCTGTCGGCGTTCGCCCAGTCGGGCGGCTACCTCATCGCGGGCGTCGGTCCGTTCGCGGTCGGCTGGCTCTACGGACTGTCCGGAACCTGGACGGGGCCGTTCACGCTGATCTTCGTGCTCATCGCCGTCCACTTCGCCGCCGGCCTGTACATGACCAGGGACCGTTACATCGAGGACGAACTGGCCCAAACCAGCCCCCGATAGCGAGAGTCCCCCTCGTGCGTGTCACGATAGTGCTGTAGACCACACTGGGGTGGTAGGTCAGGAGGCGACCGTGACGAACGAGGTGCTGTGGCTGCCGCGACCCGACGCGGTGGAGACGACGAACATCGGACGGTTCAGCCAGTGGCTGTCCCGCCGGGAGGAACGCGACCTCACGTCGTATCCGGCACTGTGGCGGTACTCCGTGGAGCACCTGAGGCCCTTCTGGGGCTCCATCTGGGAGTACTTCGGGCTCGGCAAGACCGTGCCCGAGCACCGGGTCCTGGCCGACGAGGCCATGCCCGACACCGTCTGGTTCCCCGACGAGAGCTTCAACTACGCCCGCGCGGTCCTCACCGCGCCCGGCGCCGACGACGATGAAGTCCTCATCCGCGCCTACTCCGACTCCCGCGACCCCGTCGAATGGACCCTCGCCGACCTCCGCGAGGCCACCGCCCGCGCCCGGGCCGGCCTGGTCGCCCACGGGGTCCGGCGCGGCGACCGCGTCGCCGCGTGGATGCCGAACATCCCCGAGACGCTCGCGCTCATGCTCGCCACCGCCAGCCTCGGCGCCGTCTTCTCCAGCTGCGCGCCCGAATTCGGCGCCAAGGCCGTCCTCGACCGCTTCAAGCAGATCGAGCCCACCGTCATGGTCGCCGTCGACGGGTACAAGTACGGCGCCAAGGAGATCGACCGCTCCGCGGAGGTCCGCGAGGTGGCGCGGGGCCTGGAGACCCTCAGGCAACTCGTCACCCTCCCGTACCTGGGCCGGAACCCGACCGACGGCGAGCCCTGGGACCGCTTCTGCGCCTACGACGAAGGCGTCGAATTCGAACCGGTCTCCTTCGACCACCCGCTCTACATCCTCTACTCCTCCGGCACCACCGGGCTGCCCAAGGCCATCGTCCACTCCCACGGCGGCATGGCCATCGAGCACGCCAAGATGCACTCCCTGCACCACGACCTCGGCCCCGGCGACCGCTTCTTCTGGTACTCCACCACCGGCTGGATGATGTGGAACTACCTCATGTCGGCCCCGATCGTCGGCGCCGGCATCGTCATGTTCGACGGCGCACCCGACCCGGTCGGCATGTGGCGCCTGGCGGAAGCATCCGGGACCACCTTCTTCGGCACCTCCGCCCCCTTCCTCATGGCCTGCCGCGCCAGGGGCGTCAAGCCCGCCCGCGAGGCCGACCTGAGCGCCCTGCGCGGCATCGGCTCCACCGGGGCGCCGCTGCCCGACGTCGGCTTCGACTACGTCTACGACGAGATCAGCAAGACCGCGCAGCTCCAATCGCTGTCCGGCGGCACCGACCTGTGCACCGGCTTCCTCGGCGGCGCGCCTACCGTGCCGGTCTGGCGCGGCGAGCTGTCATGCCGCGCCCTCGGCGCGAACGTCCAGTCCTTCGACTCCAGCGGCCACGCCGCGATCGGACGCGAGGGCGAACTCGTCATCGTCTCGCCCATGCCCTCCATGCCGGTCGGACTGTGGGGCGACCCGCTCAAGCACCGCTACCGCGACACCTACCTGACCGACTTCCCCGGCATCTGGCGCCACGGCGACTGGATCACCATCACCGAAAGGGGATCGGCCGTCATCTCCGGGCGCAGCGACGCCACCCTGAACCGGGGAGGGGTCCGGATGGGCACCGCCGAGTTCTACGCGGTGGTCGAGGCGATCGACGGCGTGGCCGACTCGCTGGTGGTCCACCTGGACGACCAGGACGAGGACCGGCTGCTGCTGTACGTGGCCTGCGCCGAGGGTCACACGCTGGACGACGAGATGCGGACGCGGATCCTGCGGGCGCTGCGCGAGCAGCTTTCGCCCCGGCACGTGCCGGACGTGGTCAAGCAGGTCCCGGCGATCCCGCGGACGCTCAGCGGCAAGAAGGTCGAGATCCCGGTCAAGCAGATCCTCAAGGGCATCAAGCCCGAAGAGGCGATCTCGAAGGAAGCGCTGGCGAACCCCGAATCGCTGAAGGCGTTCCTCTGACGGCAAATCCTATAGGATATATCCTATAGGATTACCTGCGCGCTCCGAGCGGATTGCTTGGTTGCAATTGATACCCCCTAGGGGTACGGTTCAGGGCATGGGCACCATCATCGACCTCGACATCACCGGGATGACGTGCTCCTCGTGCGCCGCCCGGATCGAGAAGAAGTTGAACCGGGTCGACGGCTGCGAGGCCACCGTCAACTTCGCGACCGAGCGCGCCCGCGTGAACGCCCCCGAGGGGGTCGGCGCCGACGAACTCGTCGCCGTCGTCGAGCGCACCGGCTACGGCGCCGCCCCCGTAGCGCCCGAACCCGTCCACGGCGAAGCGCACCCCGGCGCGCCCGCCGCCGACCCGCACGACCACGCCGCCGCCGTCGGCGAGGCCGAACTGCGGTCGCTGCGTCAGCGCACCATCGGTTCGCTCATCCTGGCCGTGCCCGTCATCGTGCTCTCGATGGTCCCGGCTCTCCAATTCGACTACTGGCAGTGGCTCTCGCTCACGCTGGCCGCGCCCGTCGTCGTGTGGGGCGGCTGGCCCTTCCACCGCGTCGCCGCGCTCGGCGCCCGCCGCGGCAGCGCCAATATGGACACGCTCGTCTCGATGGGCACCCTCGCGGCCTTCGGCTGGTCGGTGTGGGCGCTGTTCCTCGGGCAGGCCGGCATGCCCGGCATGACCCACTCCTTCACGCTGGTCGCCTCAGGCGTCGACCCCGCCTCGAACATCTACCTCGAAGCGGCGGCGGGCGTCACCGCGTTCGTCCTGCTCGGCCGCTACCTCGAACACCGCTCGAAGCGCCAGGCCGGCGCCGCCCTGCGCGCCCTGATGAAGCTGGGCGCCAAGGACGTCGCGGTCCTGCGCGACGGCAAGGAGGTCCGCGTCCCGATCGGCGAGCTGGCCGTCGGCGACGAGTTCGTGGTCCGGCCCGGCGAGAAGATCGCCACCGACGGCGAGGTCGTCTCCGGTTCCTCCGCAGTGGACGAGTCCATGCTGACCGGCGAGTCCGTCCCCGTCGAAGCCACGCCGGGGGACCAGGTCACCGGCGCCACCGTCAACGCCTCCGGGCGACTCGTCGTCCGCGCCACCCGCGTCGGCTCGGATACCCAGCTGGCCCAGATGGCCCGCATGGTCGAGGACGCCCAGGCGTCCAAGGCCGCCGTCCAGCGCCTGGCCGACGGCATCTCGTCCGTCTTCGTCCCCATCGTCATCGCGATCAGTCTGATCGTCCTGGCGACCTGGGGGTACACGGGCGGCATCGGGTTCGCCGTCTCCGCGGCGGTCGCGGTCCTGGTCATCGCCTGCCCCTGCGCGCTCGGCCTGGCCACCCCGATGGCGCTCATGATCGGCACCGCCCGCGCCGCCAAGGAGGGCATCCTCATCTCCGGCCCGCAGGTCCTGGAGTCGACCAAGCGGATCGACACCATCGTGCTGGACAAGACCGGCACCGTCACCACCGGCCAGATGAGCGTCGTCGACTACTCCAGTGAGGACGCCCTGCGCCTGGCCGGAGCGGTCGAGCACGCCTCCGAGCACCCGATCGCCCGAGCCATCGCCGACTCGGCGGCCGCGAAGTTCGGGGAGCTGCCCGAGGCCCGAGACTTCGCGGGCCGCCCCGGCATCGGGGTGAAGGGCACCGTCGAGGGCCGGACCGTGGAGGTGGGCCGCTCGACCGGTGGCAGAGCGGACTCCAAGGTGGCGACGGTCGTGGAAGTGACCGCCGACGGCGAGGTCATCGGCACCATCGCCGTGGCCGACACCGTCAAGCCCACCAGCGAACGCGCCGTGGCCGAGCTCAAGCGGCTGGGCCTGACCCCGATCCTGCTGACCGGGGACGCGAAGGCCGTGGCCGAAGCCGTGGCGGCCGAGGTCGGCATCGACCGGGTCATCGCCGAGGTCCTGCCGGAGGACAAGCTCGCCGAGATCGGCCGGCTCCAGTCGGAGGGCCGGGTCGTGGCAATGGTCGGCGACGGGATCAACGACGCCGCCGCTCTGGCGGCCGCCGACCTGGGCATCGCGATGGGCACCGGCACCGACGTGGCGATCGCGGCCAGCGATATGACGCTGGTCCGCGGGGACCTGCTGGTGGCGGTCGACGCGATCCGCCTGGCGCGGAAGACGCTCCGGAACATCCGGCAGAACCTGGGCTGGGCGTTCGGCTACAACGCCGCGGCGATCCCGCTGGCGGCCTTCGGACTGCTCAACCCGATGATCGCCGGCCTGGCGATGGCGTTCTCGAGCGTCTCGGTGGTCGCGAACTCGCAGCGGCTGCGAACGTTCACGGCCACTGCGCCAATGGCCGGCTCGCCGTCGTCGAGCGCACCGGCTACGACTGGGGTGCGAGCGACGCCTGGGCAAGGTGACGCGACAGGGGACTTAGAGTGACCCACTTTCCTTACGGGGCAAGGGAATTCAATTAGGTGTGTGCACGATCGCAGGCAGGTGGTAGTTAGTATGTTTCGTGTCGCCCCGGTAGGTTTCCCCCGTAGCCGCCGGGGCGACCCAATACCAGCGCGAATCAGCGGAAAATCGGCCTGCCAGGTTTCCCTTGGAAACCTCGCAGGCCGATCGCGTACCCACCCGAAACGTCACACCCACCGGGCACACAGGCCGATCGCGCCCCCACCTGAAACGTCACACCCGCCGGGCATCGTCGTGAACGGGGGGAGCTGCGAGCCGACACACCCGACCCCGGGTGACGCGGGCCGTGATCCAATTGGCCCGTGATCAATGCGGACGGCGGTAGCGACTCGGATGCGGTCGGGGTGGGACCCTGGGACGGGCCCTGGCCCGACGACCCCCGTTACGATCCCGATCTGCTCCGGATGGGCGACCGCCGCAATGTCGTGGACGAGTACCGCTACTGGAGCCGCGAGGCCGTCATCGCCGACCTCGACGCCCGCCGCCACGACTTCCACGTCGCCATCGAGAACTGGCAGCACGACTTCAATATCGGCACCGTCGTCCGCAACGCCAACGCCTTCCTCGCCCGCACCGTCCACATCATCGGCAAGCGCCGCTGGAACCGGCGCGGCGCCATGGTCACCGACCGGTACCAGCACGTGGAGCACCACGCCACCGTGGAGGGTTTCGTGGAGTGGGCCGGTGCCGAGGGACTAGCCGTAGTCGGCATCGACAACCTTCCCGGCTCGGTCCCGATCGAGACGACCTCCCTGCCGCGCAAGGCGGTCCTGGTCTTCGGCCAGGAGGGCCCGGGCCTGTCCGAGCCGGTCCGCGACGTCTGCGCGAAGGTCTGCTCGATCACCCAGTTCGGCTCGACCCGCTCCATCAACGCGGGCGTGGCCAGCGGCATCGCCATGCACGCCTGGGTACGCGAACACGTATTCGACCAGCGCCCCTGACCCCGAACCCACCATGCCGCCGAGTCCTCTCCGGTGACGTCTGGTCCATCCGTTCCGGCTCTGCCCGAGGCCTCGTCTCCGGCCGCTACCCGGCGCCGGACGAGTCTCCCTCGCGGCCTCTCGGACTGTCGTACCCCCGGTGCACACTTGACCTGCGGCCCGATGTGGATCTCCGGCTTCGGCGGCTCTCCTGGATCGCTTCCGGGAGTGTCGGATACCTGACGTATCCCTGGGGTCGGGGTAGGAGCTGCGCCTACATTGAGCCAATGGAAGGTGACTTGCGGTAAGCTCCCCGTTGTCATAACCGAATATCTACATCCGCAGGTAGACAGGCGGAGTCGAGCAAAAGTGGAACGAAGACGTTACGCTGTTGCCCGGTGGCGCAAGCCGGTACGTGCCGGATCAGCGCCACTGAAAATTTAAAGCTGAGACATATTCGTGCGATAGACTCAGCACAGCCTGCGCCAGACGAACGTTCGGGCCAGGACCCTTGACGGGAGGGGTGAGGAAATTGAAGAAGATTCTGATCTGGGGCGGTGTCGCGTTCCTGGTGTTCTTCGTGGCCTTTAGGCCGAACGAGGCCAGTGATGTGGTCGGCAATCTCGCCGGCGGAATCCTCGACGCAGCCAACGGCTTTGCGGCGTTCTTCACGAACCTGGTGACCGGATGACGACACAATCATGACCGATTTCGGTGCAGGCGGCTCGGGGGACAGCAAGGACACCGAGCCGCTGGAGCCCCCTTTCCCCCGCGCCCCCTCCGACAGTCCCACCCCGGGCGCGGACGATCCCACTCGCGAATTTCAGGCCGGCGCCGCGGTAGGCGGCGCCCCTGCGGCGGCCGCCAGCGATATCGACGGCGTCCGCTTCGACGACAGCCCGGCGGGCGGACTCCTCTCCGGAGTGCGCGCCCCGGCGGTCCCCGACGTGCCGTCGCCGATCTCGGCCCGATACCTGTTCCCCACCGAGAAGTACCGAGGCGAGTGGCGGCGCCACTGGGTCCACCTCATGCCCTGGTACGTCATCGGCACCCTCGCGACCTTCATCATGGGTTTCGCCTCCGGGCTGTTCATGAAGGTCGAGTCCGACTCCCGCGGCACCGGCATGACCATCACCATCCTGATCTGGCTGGCTATCCTCGGCCTCGTCGGATGGAAGATCCTCGACTGGTACATGGACCGCTTCATCCTGACCAACAAGCGGATCATGCTCATCCAGGGCGTCATCACCAGGTCGGTGGCCATGATGCCCCTCGGGCGCGTCACCGACATGAAGTACGCCCAGACCCCGATGGGCCGCATGCTCAATTACGGCGAGTTCATCATCGAGTCAGCCGGCCAGGACCAGGCGCTGCGGAACGTCCCGCACCTGCCGAATCCCAACGAGCTCTACCTCCAGATGTGCGAGGAGATGTACGAGCCCGAGGCCGTCGACGAGCGCGAGGCCGAGGAAGAGGAAGACCTCATCCCCGACGAGGCTCCCAAGAAGGACGCCGGCGCGGACGCCTGACCGGTCGATCTCCTTCAGTCAGCCGCGCTTCGGCGCGGCTTTCTTGTCTCCCAGCAGGTTTCATCCTGCACTTTTGTGGCGGGCCCCGCCGGACCGGAACGTCGTGCACGGCACACGCCTCAATGCAGGACCCGGGGGTTGGCACCTACTAGGTATACTCACTTCGAATAACCCTCGGTTGATGTAATCACCCACTGTTTGGCAGAATTCTGCACTGCGAAGCAACTACTCGTCGGGGGTGAGTCGTCTGTTATTCGACCCCCCAAGGAGACGCGTGAGCGAGGTCAAATCGTCCCATGACGAGGAGTTCCGCGAGTACGTGGCGGCCAGATCGGCCGGGCTGCACCGTGCGGCCTATCTCCTGACGGGCAATTGGGCGACAGCGGAGGACTTGGTGCAGACGACCTTGACGAAGACCTACCTGGCGTGGGGACGAATCAGGACCACCGACTCGGTGGACGCCTACGCTCGTCGCATCCTCTACAACACGAACGCCTCCTGGTGGCGCAAGCGCTCCAACCGCGAGAAGCCCACCGAGATCTTCGAGGACCGCCCCGACCCCTCGCGCGACTTCGCCGAGCAGTCGGCCATGCGCGACGCCATGTGGAAGCACATCGCCGCCCTGCCCAAGCGCCAGCGCGCCGTCCTGGTCCTCCGCTACTACGAGAACCGCACCGACGCCCAGATCGCCGAGGTCCTGGGGATCTCGGTCGGCACCGTCAAGAGCCAGTCCTCGCGCGCCCTCGCCGGCATGCGCAAGCGGCTCGGCGACCGCGCGGGGGCGCTGGGACTCACCGTCCACCCAGGGGAGGCGGCGTGAGCGACGACCTGGAACGCATGCTCCGCGAGGAGCTGTCCGAGCGCGCCGGTTCCGCCCCCGTCTCCTTCACGGACCAGGGGCTGGCCGACGCGGCCATCGGCGGCGCCAAGCGCATCCGCCGCCGCAGGCGGGTGTCCGCGGCCGCCGGCGGGATGAGCCTGGTCGTCCTGGGCGCCATCACCGTGGCCTGGCAGCCCTGGGCCGGTCTGGTCCAGACCGACGACCCGGCGCCCACGTCGACCGCCGATGTCCAGGAGACGCTGGCCATGGACATCCTGCTCGAGGACGACGACATCGATGGCTACGCCGTGCTCAATGCGGACGGCGAGACGATCCCGATGGAATTCGTCGAGGGAGACCCGATTGAGGCCTACCGGCTGAGCGACGCCTATGTGGTCCAGACGCAGACGTCGATCAACGTGGCCACGCTTGACGGCTCCAGTGCATTCTCCTTGGAACCGGGGGTCGACTGGGAGGACTGGGGGACCCCGGTCCGCTCCGACGGCGAGGAATTCGCGGTCACGTACGTGACCGATGACAACCGGCAGTCCTTTGAGATCGTCCAGAACTCGTCCGGGGATTTCACGTCCGAGGTATTCGAGACGGCCGCGGAGATCTCGCTCCTGGACTGGAGCGACAGCGTCGCCGTGTTCTCCGGCGATCTAAACACGGCCACCGGTGGTGTCCCCGGCTCCTACCAGTTCAACGCGGACCACGAATGGGGCCTGGAGGCGGCGAGCGGGGCGTTCGAATCCGTGGTCGTCTTGGACGACTACAACCCGGGCTTCGCTTGCGTCTCCGACCTCGATCCCGAGGCGGGGACCGCCTCGGAGCGGGAGACCTGCGACTCGGTCGAGGACGAGGACTTCCAGCAGACCGTCGCCGATTTCTCAGGTGACGAACAGGCCGCCGAGCTGGTGGAACGCGTCAATACGGAATGGTACGGCGAGGAAGAGGGATTCCTCGAAGCGGACGATATCTACGAATCGGGCGAGCCCGAGGACGACCCCGCATTCGACGCGGAGAACTGGTACATCGCCGCCGACGGCAGCTGGGAAATCTACTTCGACACCGGCGACGAGACCTGGACGCTGGCCGAATACGGCGAAGACGGCGACGACGGCGTGGAAGAAGCCAAACTCTCCGAATTCACCGCGCCGGTCGGCGCCGTAATGCCGGTCGTGAGCTACGGGTAACACGTGAGGCCGAACCGTCCGCTGTGACCTGGGGGGCTTGACATACTCACCGCGTGGGTGGATTCGAGTACTTGTTCACGGTCGTGGTGACGCTGTTCGTCATCATGGACCCTCCCGGCATTGTGCCGATCTATCTCGCCCTGACCGGCACGATGGACAAGCGCGAGCGCTCGCGCGCCGCGCTCCAGGCCACCGCGCTCTCGCTCGGCGTCATCACGCTGTTCGCACTGCTCGGCCAGCAGATCATCAACTACCTCCACATCGACCTCGCCGCCCTCCAGGGCGCCGGCGGCCTGCTGCTGCTCCTGGTGAGCCTCCAGCTGCTGACCGGCAAGGCCGACGACCCCAACGACCAGGCCACCTCGAACATCGCGCTGGTGCCGCTGGGCACCCCGCTGCTGGCCGGGCCCGGCGCGATCGTCGCGGTCATCCTCTTCGTGCAGCAGGCGCCGTCGCAGATCTCCTACCTGTGGATCGCGATCGCCATCGTGTTCCTCCACATTGTCATCTACCTCGTCATGCGCTTCTCGGGCGTCCTGGTGCGGATCCTGCGGCGCGGCGGCATCGAGGTCCTCACCCGCATCGCCGGCGTCCTGCTGGCCGCGATCGCCGTGCAGCTCATCGCGAACGCCGTCATGGGCTACGTCGAGGTGTTCGAGCACTCGTCGGGCATCGGCACCTGGTAACAGTGGTGTGGGGGGCCAATAGCCTGTGGCGGTCGCCGATACCGTCCGCCATACGGTTCAATTGGGCCCATGAATACGATCTTGGATCTGCCCATTCATCCGCTGGCGATACACGCGCCGGTCATCCTCGTGCCCCTGCTGGTGCTGTTCGGCATGCTGTACCTGTTCGTTCCGCCGATTCGCCGCGCGATCGGCTGGGTCGTCGCGGCCCTGACGCTCATTGCTCCCGCCACCGCCTACGGGGCGGTCTGGAGCGGCGAGCAGCTCGCCGACTTCCTGTATCCGAACGGCTGGCCGGAGGCGGTGACCGAGCACTACGACTACGGCATCCGTCTGCTGTGGATCCTGCTCGGCCTCATCCCGGTGTGGTGGCTGTTCGCCGCGCTCGACCGGGGACGCCGGGCCTCGGCTCTGCGCGATGCGGACTCGACTCCGACCGTGGTCGAGGGAGAGGACGGGGAGAGCGTCTCCTCCGGTGCGTCCGACCCGGCGGCCACCGGTCGCAGGCTCTTCATGATCATCCTGGGCGTCATCGCCTTCGCGCTGCTGGCGCTGGCGGCGTGGATGGTCTTCAACTCCGGAGACACCGGCGCCTCGATGCACTGGGAGGGCTGGCAGAACCGCGGCGGACAGTAGCCGGACATGCGAACAGCGGCGCACCTCGGTGCGCCGCTGTTTCGTTTTCGTCTGTACTTACCGGTTCAGGATCCCGATGATCACTACGGCGAACATCGCCGCGACCGAGATCAGCGCCGTCCAGTGCGTGAACAATCGGGCGCGCTGCTCGGCGGCGTCGATGGCCTCGTGGTCCTGGGCGGGCATCCGCCGCGGCTCGCCGGGCAGGGCCACCGACTCGACCCGCCACCCGGGGGGCGGCGGGACGTGCGCCGGCGGGCCCGCATAGGAGCCGTTCGCCTCACTGGTCATGGCAGCAGCCTAAACCCTTTGCCCGAGGCGCCGAATCAGTCTTCGGAGCCGCTGTCGGCCGGGCGGCGACGGCGGCGACGCCGCCTCGCCGGAGCGTCCTGGTCGCCACCGGAGGCGTTCGCCTTCGGAGCGGACTCGCGCCCGGCCTCGCCGGAGGTCTCCTTCGAGCGGGCTTCGGCCGGAGCGCCTTCGGGCTTGGACGAACCGCCGCGGGTGCGCCGGCGCTGGCGGTTGCGTCCGCCCTCGCCGTCGCCACTCTCGGTGCTTTCGGTCCGTGCGGGCCGCTCAGTGCGCTCGCCGTCGCTGCGACCGCCCTCGCTTCGACCGCGTCCGCCGCCGCCCCTGGAGGAGCCGCGTCCGCCGTCCCGGCCGCCGCTGCGGGATCCCCCGCCGCGACCTGCGCCGCGGGAACGTCCGCCCTTGCTGCGGGCCGGGCCCTCGACGTCGTCCTCGCGCTCGGCGCTTAGGCCGTCCCTGCTGCGCTTCTCGCTCGGCAGTGCCGCGGGAGCGCCCTCGGGGATGTCGAGGTCGGTGTAGAGGTGGTCGGAGGTGTGGTACGTCTCGACCGGCTCGCCGATGTCCAGGCTGTTGGCCTTGACGATGATCTTCCAGCGGGGGAGGTCCTCCCAAGTCAGGAAGGTGACCGCGATGCCGGTGGCGCCGGCGCGGCCGGTACGACCGATGCGGTGCACGTACGTCTCGGCCTCTTCGGGCGAGTCGTAGTTGATGACGTGGGTGATGTCCGGGACGTCGATGCCGCGTGCGGCCACGTCCGTCGCGACGAGCACGTCGATCTTGCCGGCGCGGAAGGCCCGCAGGGCCCGCTCGCGGGCGTTCTGGCCCAGGTCGCCGTGGACCGAGCCGACCGCGAAGCCGCGGAAGTCGAGCTCGTCGGCGAGTTTCTGGGCGGCCCGCTTCGTGCGGGTGAACATGATCGTCAGGCCGCGGCCGTTCGCCTGGAGGATCCGGGCGGCGACCTCGACCTTGTTCATCGCGTGCGTCATGTAGACCAGCTGGCGCGTGTTGTTCGCGGCCTCCTGGTCGGGGCCGGTCACATCTGCGGCGACGGTGACGGGCCGGTACATGTGGCGGCGCGACAGCGACATGATCGTGTCGGGCATGGTGGCGCTGAAGAGCATCGTCTGACGCTCCTCGTCCGGGAGGAGCTTGAGGATCTTCTCGACGTCCTCGGAGAAACCGAGGTCCAGCATCCGGTCGGCCTCGTCGAGCACGCAGTGCGCGATCTGGTCGAACTTGATGTGCTTGGACTTGTAGAGGTCGAGCAGACGCCCGGGGGTGCCGACGATGATGTCGACGCCGTCGCGGAGCGACTGGATCTGCGGCTCGTAGGCGCGGCCGCCGTAGATCGGCAGGACCCGGATGGAGCGGGTCTTGCCGGCGTCCTCGAGGTCGCGCGCGACCTGGAGGCCGAGCTCGCGGGTGGGGACGAGGATCAGGGCCTGCGGCTGTCCGGTGGCGCCCTCGTCGGCTGACTTGATGCGGTCGATGATGGGAAGGCCGAACCCGAAGGTCTTGCCGGTCCCGGTCGGGGCGCGTCCGATGATGTCGGATCCGCGCAGCGCGATCGGAATGGCGTACTCCTGGATGGCGAAGGCCCGTTCGATACCAAGCGCCGCAAGCGCTTCGACGGTTTCCTCGCGAACCCCGAGTTCGGCGAATGTCGGCCCTTCGTTCTTAGGCCGGTCGTTGTTGACTTCGTTCACTCTGTTCACCTCGTGGCGGAGGACAATCCACAGATCCGGGGAACTCGGCGCCACATGCTTTCTTGGTCTACACAGCGGTGACGACCGCCGGATTCGGGTAAGTCGCCGCTTCACAGTGGCGGCCCGGCGTGATCGCCGTGGCCGCATCGAGGGCCGAAATACTTGACACGCAATCCAGGGGATTCCTCGGATCGGTCGCGGCCGCTCCCCACCATGGTACGTGGTCCGGACACGATCGTCTCAGTACGCTGGTGCTAACCTGCCGTCGTGTCCGAAGCAACTGAGAGCGCCGAGTCCGATCACGACGCCGGAACCGGGTCGCGCCCCGGCCCCGAGGCGGTTATCGATCTCCTTGGGCTGCTTGCACTCGGTGAGCTGCTCGCCTTCGAACGGATCGCCCTCGACGCCCGCCTCGCCCCCGATCTGGGCCGCCGCGCCCAGCTGTCGGAGGCGGCCGTTGGTGAGATTCGTAACTACCGGCTCCTGGCCGACCGCATCGCCGAGTTGGGCGCGGATCCGGCCGAGGCGATGGCCCCGTTCAAGGAGGCCATCCGCTCCTTCGACGCCTCGACCGCGCCGCGCGACTGGCTCGAAGCGCTCGTCAAGGTCTACGTGGGCGACGCGGTCGCCGACGACTTCTTCCGCGCCGTGGCCGCCCGCCTCGACTCGGGCGACCGCGCCATCGTCGAGCAGGTGCTCCAGGCCGGTCCGGCCGCCGAGTTCGCCGCCGCCGAGATCCGCGCCGCCGTCGAGACCGATGCGTCCGCGGCCGGGCGCCTGTCGCTGTGGGGCCGCCGCCTGGTCGGCGAGGGCATCAACCGCGCCCAGGTCGTGGCCGCCTCCCACGAGCACCTCGCCGGGCTCATCGCCGCCGACGGCGGCTCGGTCGACGCGGTGCTGCGCCACCTGACTCGCGCGCACCAAGAACGCATGAAAGCCGTCGGCCTGAATAATTAAGCAGCCGTTACCGAATCGAGATACCGGCGAGCAACCCTTCGCCCCTCCACCCGCGTCTTGGGGTCGGAGGTGGAGCTAATAATGCGGCTCACGAAAAGCCATGTGATCAGCGGTGTGCTCGCCGTCGCGCTTCTCGGCGCGACCGGTACCGCCTGGTACTTCGCAGCGCAGGCCCGGACCCCGGCCCAGCGCGCGGAAGAGACCGAGGCGCCTGAGGACTCGGTGGTGTCGGTGCGGGTCGAAGAAGGCCAGCTCATCGACACCATGGACTTCACCGCGACGCTCACCCGCACCGGTGACTTCGCCGTGGCGGCACCGGCGAGCGCCGAGGGCGCCGAGGTCACCCTGGTCTCGAAGATTCCCGTCAAGGTCGGCGACGAGGTGAATTCCGGGACGGTCCTGCTGGAGGTCTCCGGACGGCCCATGATCGCCCTGCTCGGTGACGTCCCCGCCTACCGGGACCTCGAAGAGGGCGACGAAGGCCCGGACGTCGAGCAGCTGCAGAAGGCACTCGCCCAGATCTACGGCACCCCGACGACCGGCAAGTTCGACGATCGGACCGTCACCGATCTGAAGAAGCTCTACGACAATGCCGGCTACTCGGTCGCGACCACCAGTGAAGAGGTCGTGGAAGACACCCCCGGCGACACCGAAGGCGACACGGAAGGCGACACCGAAGGCACCGACGGGGAAGAGAACACCGGTGGCGCGCAGACGACCACCGTCGAGAAGGTCCGGCTCCCGGCATCCGAAGTGGTCTTCCTGCCCGAGATGCCCATGCAGATCGGCAAGATCGACGCCAAGCAGTCGGCCCCCGTTCCCGAGGGCAATGCGCTGACGCTCGTCTCCGGCGACTGGAAGCTGGAGGCCGAACTCGATGAGGACGTCGCCTCCGAACTGTCCAAGCTCGGCGACGACGCCGAGCTCGAATACTCCTCCGGTCCCCTTGAGGGCCTGGAGGTCGGCGTGCCCGAGCTGGAGACCCGCGAGGTCGAGGACGAATCCGGCGAGGAGTACTACGGCGAGGGTGGGGATGAGGCGCCGAAGGTCGAGAAGACCTTCGCGATCTTCAAGTTCGAGGAAGACGACGTCGAGAACGAGGACGAACTCGTACCCAACACCGACCAGAGCGTCACGCTCATCAAGGGCCGCAGCGCCGAGGACGCGCTCATCGTGCCACTCTCTGCACTGTGGACGGACTCCGGCGACAAGACCATGCTCACCGTCCTCGAAGGCGAGGACGAGAAGGAGGTCAGCGTCGAGGTGAAGGTGGCGCTGCGCCATGAAGGGCGCGGCGTGGTCGAACCCGTCGACGGCGAACTGGCCGAAGGCGACAAGGTCGTGATCGCCTGGCGCGACCGGGGCAACGGCTGATGGCCTTCAGACGCAAGCGGAAGTCGGGCGAGGAGCCGGACGGCATCGAACCGATCGACCCCGATCCGGTCGAGTCCGACACGGCGGTGTTCGACATCGTCCGCCCCGCGGGTCCCGAGCAGTCCGAGAAACCCAAGGGCCGCTTCGGGGTCAAGAGCCTCGGCATCGCCCACGAGGCGTTCGCGAGCCTCCGCGGGCGCTCCATGCGGACCTGGATGACCGCCATCGGCATCGCCCTGGGCATCGCCGCGACCGTCGCCACGGTCGGGCTCTCGTCCACCTCGGCGGCCGCCATCGCCGACCGCTTCGACGCCACCGAGGCCACCCAGGTCACCGTCTCCTTCTCCAACAAGATGCGCGACGCGGGCTACGCGCCCACATTGGAATCGTCGGAGCGGGTGCGGGACATCAACGGCGTCGTCGACGCCGGCATCATGTGCAGCACCAACAACGAGGTCGCCGGCTCGCGCACCGCCGAGCAGGACTACACCCGCGACTTCACCGTCTACGGCATGGAACCGGGCACGATGGACGCCTACGGCTTCGAATTCGTTGAAGGCCGCTCCTTCGACGCCGGACACGTCGAACGCGGCGACAAGGTCGCCCTCATCGACGAATCGGCCGCCCGCGACCTCGGCTACTCATCCCTCGACGGCGGACCCATGATCTACCTCGCCGGTGAGGAATACGCCCTGATCGGCATCTACACCGCCCCCGACGGTGAGGCGAAGCTGACCGGCGCGGTCGTCGTCCCGCCGACGCCCTGCACCGAGGCCGACGAGAACTACTCCGCCGCGACCGTGTTCATCCACACCGACCTCGGCGCGGCCGACAAGGTCGCACAGACCGCCCCCGTCGCCGTCTTCCCCGAAGGCGCCGACAACCTCTCGATCACCAAACCCTCGGACCTGCGCAGCTTCCGCAAGGGCGTGGAGAACGAGATGCAGGCCCTGCTGCTCGGCCTCGCCGCCGTCTCACTCGTCATCGGCGCGGTCTCGGTGTCCAACACCGCGCTCGTGTCGGTCATGGAGCGGCGCTCGGAAATCGGCCTGCGGCGCGCCGTCGGAGCCGCCCGAAGATCGGTGGCGATGCAGTTCGTCTGGGAGTCGACCATCATCGGCCTCATCGGCGGACTCGTCGGCACCGTCCTGGGCGTCAACGTCACCGCCCTCGTCTCGCTCTACCGAGACTGGCAGATCGTGTTCGAACCGGAGCTGTTCGCCGCCGGCCCGGTCATCGGCGCCGTCGTCGGCGTCGTCGCCGGCGTCTACCCCGCATGGCGCGCCAGCCGGGTCCCCCCGGCAGTCACCCTGCGGACCTAAGGGGGTGGGTGGTGATGCCAGACCTTCCGGCATCACCACCCACCCCCTCAGCTCGTTACACCCGATGTGAACCTCTTTGAGGCCGTCTACGAGCTGTTCCTGCCCGCCGCGTGCGCTTCCTGCAAGGAGGCGCCCGCGGCGGGTAGCGGTCTATGCGAGGCCTGCGAAGCCGGCCTGCCTGACGCCGCCGTGCACCTGGCCGTCCTTTCGGACACCGGCGCGCCGCCCACCGTCGTCGCCGGCGCCTACGAGGGCCCGCTCGCCGAGGCCCTCAACGAGTACAAGGAACGCGGACGACGCCAGCTCGCCGGAGTCCTGGCCGGTCTCCTGGCCCGACCGCTCGAGATCGTCGGCGCCGAGCTCCCCGGCGCCGTCCTGGTCCCGATCCCGCCCACGCGCGCGGCCCGGCGCGAACGGGGCTTCGACCATGTCGCCCACCTCTGTGCGGGCCTGGGGGAGGTGCGGCGGTGCCTGCGGGCCCGCCCGCGCCCCGATTCGGTCGGCCTCAGCCGGGCCCAGCGGCGCGAGGCCGCGCGCTCCAGCCTCGACGTGGTCCCGCGCCGCGTCGCCGCGCTGGCCGCCTCGAGCCGGCCCGTGATCCTAGTGGACGACATCGTCACGACCGGCGCGACGCTCAGCGCGGCGGCCGCGGTCCTGCGCCGGGCCGGGATGTCCGTCCCGGCGGCGGTGGCGATCGCGGCCGCCGAATGAGCGCCGGGTCCGGGGCGATTCCAGGAAGGCCGAGACGGGACGTTCGGACCCGCTCGCCCAACCGGGTGTCAACCTCACGACAGACCGAACACAGGCGGTTTGCACGTTAATGCGAAGAGTAATTTCGAGTCCGTCTAATTTCGCGCGCGCGTACCTGTCCGCGGGGCAGAATTCCCGTATCGGAAGGGTCGACTTTCGGTGAACAAGGGGTTAGTCTCGAAATCTCAGATCGGTAACGAGGCGACTGAGAGCAGGTGGACCACCGCTTGACCGAAGGTGAACTCGCCCAAGGCGAATCACTCACCTGAAGGAATTCTTCCCCCGTCGAGAGGAGGTCGTTCCATCCGCCGTACCGGATTACCGGCTCCGGACCCAGCAAAGAAAAACTTCGTCAGCGTCTCCGCCGGCAAAGCGGGACGCACCTGGGAGGTTCAGAGGTGGAAATCGTCGTCAAGGGCCGTAACGTTGAGGTCCCCGACCACTTTCGAGAGCTCGTCGCAGAAAAGATCGAATCGAAGATCGCCAAGTACCTCGCCCGGTACGACGGCGAGGCGATCGATATCGATGTCGAGCTCTACCACGAGCCCAATCCCCGTCAGGCCGACAACGCCCAGCGAGTCGAGATCACCTGCCGCCCCAAAGGCACGGTCATTCGGGCCGAAGCCAGCGCCGGAGACTTCCGCAGCGCGTTCGAGGCGGCCTGCGCGAAGCTGGGACACCAGCTGCGCAAGACGGTCGATCGCAAGCGGGTGCACCGCGGGGGCAAGTCGCGGCCGGTTTCAGTGGCCGAGGCGACCGCGCCGCCGGCGAACGGGGCCATGCCGCAGGGGACGCTCCTGATCGAGCAGGCCGCCCTGACCGAGCCCGATCCGGCGAAGGCGCACTTCATCTCGGAGGATGTCGACCACTTCGACGGTCTGGTCGAGGAGCATCTGCCCGGCCGGATCGTGCGCGAGAAGATCCACCCGGGGGAGCCGATGACGGTGGACGACGCGCTCCAGAACATGGAGCTGGTGGGCCACGACTTCTACATGTTCCACGACAAGGAGAGCGGACGGCCTTCCGTCGTGTACCGCCGCCGGGCCTACGACTACGGCCTGCTGCGGCTGGACATGTAGCCGCGACTCCGTTCCGCCCAGCCCTTCCTCGAATTCGATGACCAGGGGGACTTACCTCTCGGTCCGGATGCATTGAGGGGTGGTATCCGGACCAACCGCGGCCCCGAGCGAAAGCTCGGGGCCGCGGCCTCTTCGTATATCCTATAGGATTCGGTGACTGCTCATCTAGAGCGCCGAGCCCTCTTTCCACTCGTCCCAGCCCATGACCCAGTAGCCCCAGCCGTTGTCGTACGGCATCGGGCGCTCGGTGCCGGTGACCTCGACCGGGTCACCGCGCTGGGCGATATCGAAGAACCACTTGGCGTTCTCGTTGCTGGCGTTCAGGCAGCCGTGCGAGACGTTCGCGTTGCCCTGGGAGCCGACCGACCACGGCGCGCCGTGGACGAACTCGCCGGAGGCGTTGATGCGGGTGGCCCAGTCGACCGGGGTCTCGTAGTAGTCCGGGTCGTCCTCTTCCTTGCCGGGGGCGACCATCACCTTGTGCTCCAGCTTCTCCATGACCAGGTGGGTGCCCGAGGCGGTGATGTACTCGTACTTCTCGCCGTTGCCCGCGCTGATCGGGATGGTCTTGGCGACTTCGCCGTCGATCTCGACTTCCATGTGGAAGTCGGGGATGTGCGCGCGGGAGATCTGGGAGGCGCCGATCTTCATCTCGGCGGTGTGGTCCTCTTCGCCCCAGGTGTCGCCGCCGAGGAACACACCGCCGAAGGAGGCGGTGAAGGTGACCGTCTGGTTCGCTCCCCAGTACTCCTTGGTCCGGTAGATGACCTGGGAGTCGCTCATCCAGCGCCAGGCGCCCTCGTGCTCGGTCTCGGACTCGACCTTGAGGTTCTTCTCGACCTCGGCGCGGTCGGGGGCGCCCTCGGTGAAGGTCACGATGATCGGCGCGCCCACGCCGACGGTCTCGCCCTCGGCCACTGGTGTCACGTCGGCGACGCCGAAGCCCGAGCCTTCGCGGCCCTCGGTGGTGAACTCCTGCTTGAACTCGGTGACGGTCCCGTCGGTGCTGACGGCCTTCGCGGAGACGGTGTGCAGGGAGCCGGCGTCGAGCACGCCTTCGTAGACCCATTCGGTGAGGTCCTCGTTGTAGGAGCCCTCGATGGTCTTGGATCGGTCGGTGGTGACCGAGACCTCCTCGAACAGGCCCTTGGTGACGGCGAGCGTGAACGGTTCGGTCGGGTCGTGTTCCTCGCCGGCGTCCAGCGAGATCTTGGGAACGATCGGAGCGGGCGTGAACGACCCTTGTGGGGGCGCTGCGCATGCTCCGAGGGGCAGCAGCGTCGTCACCGATGCGACGACGAAGGTTCGGCGTTTCAAAGGGGGTTCCTCCACAGGGCGAAGCGACGAGATAACTATATCTCCGACGCTTGACACATCCCCGCAGGTTGCACCACTATCCGGTGGATAGTCTTGCCCACACCAACGTGTCACGCCGAGAACCATCCAAGGCGGGCAATCCGCCCTTCTCAATCCCCTCCAACGTGAAGCCGGCTCGTCGCAGCACGGCCTGGGAGGCGGCATTGTGGACGTCGGTGCCGGCCCAGATTCGATCCATGCCAACCTCTTCGAACGCCCACCGGCACGCCAGCCGCACCGCCCGCGTGGCGTACCCCCGGCCGCGGGCAGGGGAGCTGAGGTCGTAGCCGATCATCGCCGTGCCGACGATGCGGGCGACGTCATAGAGCCCGATCGTGCCCTGGTAGCCGGTGCCGTCGTCGATGACCATGAGCGCCGCGCGGCCCCGCAGCCAGTCGAGTGAGGCTCGCCACTCGCACACCTCGGCGACCTCGCCGACCGAGGGCGGCAGCGGCAGGGCCGCGCCGGAGTACACGTCGGGGCTGGTGCGGTGGCGCAGGTGCGTCTCGAAATCGCCCGGGCGCAGGGGCCGCAGCGAGATAGTCCCGTCGCTGAGCGCCCCGCCGGGCAGGTCGGGCAGGGCGCGCGGGGCCGGTCCGCGGCCGTCGTCGGGCAGCAGCCCGAGCCCGACCGCGTGCGAGCCGTCGCAGGCCGCGCCGCGCGCGAGCCCCGAGTCGGGCCGGAAGCCGGCCCGCATGGCCGATCGGATCGCCGCCAGGTCCTGCACCGGCAGCCGCGTCTCCAACCGCCGTGCGCCCGAGGCGAAGACGACCGGTGCGATGGTCCGCAGCAGTTCCGTGCCGAGCCGCGAGCCGCGCCGCTCCTGGGCCACCCAGAACCGGACCGAGACGACGCCGTCGATCTCGGTCAGGCGCATCGCGCCCACCGCCTCGCCGCCTTCGGGGTCCACGGCGACCGTGTCGGGGTCGAATCCGCAGTCGAGCTTCAGTTCCCCACGGGCGGCTTGCAGCGTGAACGACGGGGTGCTGAGCGGCTCGTAGAGATACACCCGCTCAGCCAATCAGGGAGCCGACCCACGAGTCAAGCCTTTCGTCCGGCCGGTGGCGGTACTGGCGCTTTATCCCCTCGATGTCGAAGCCGGCCTTCTCGGCCACGCGCTTGGACGCCTCATTGCCGATGACGGCCCTCCATTCGATGCGTTCCAGCGCCAGTTCTTCGAAGCCCAAGCGGCACAGTCGCTTCGCGGCGGCGGTCGTCCAGCCCTGTCCGCGAGCCCAAGGCGCGCAGAAGTACCCGAGCTCGGCCGCCCCCGTGGCGCGGAGCCCCAGCTCCACCGAACCGGAGTAGCGGTCCGCCTCGTCGGCCAGGACGTAGAGCGCCGAGGTGCCCCGGTCCCAGCGGGAGCGGCAGACCCGCAGCCAGTCGTCGGCCATGGCCCGGGTGTAGTTCCGCGGCATGGTCGTCCACCGCTGCGTCTCGGGGTCGGCGCACGCCGCGGCCAGGTCGTCCAGGTCGCGTTCCTCGATGCGGCGCAGCCGCAGCCCGGCCACCTCGGTCTCCAGCTCCGGCTGGTCGCCGAGGAAATACGCCGCCTGCGCCTTGAGGATCGCGTAGTCCTCGGGCAGGTCGTCCGCGGCGCGGACCTCCCCGGGCAGGATGCCGCCGACCCAGCAGTCGCGGGAGGTCCCGCGCTGGTTGACGCCGTTGCGGGAGATGCCCTCGACGGTGAAGCCGGTGCGGATCGCGGCCAGCTTCGAGGCGTGGTTGCCGACGATCGCGTCCCACGCGACCCGCTTCATGTCCATATTGTCGAACGCGAAGGTGACCGCCGCCCGGATGGCCTTCTGGGCCACGCCCCGGCCCCGCGCCCAGGGCGCCGTCAGGTAGGTGATCGAGACTTCCCGGGAAAAGGCGTGCGTCAAACCGGCGGAGCCGACCAGGCCGCCCTGCTCGTCCACTACGGCCCAACGGGGATTGTCGCCGCGCCAGTGTCTCGCGCACAGATCCAGGTAGCGGTCCCGGTAGGGGCCGGACCACGGCAGCGGCATGACCATGAACTGCTCGATGAGCGGGTCGGCGTAGATGCGCGCCAGATCGGGGAGGTGGTGTTCTTCCCAGGGGACCAGGCGAAGACCTTCGGCCTGGAGGGTGACGGGTTCCATAGGCAACGATTGTGCCCCACCGGAGGGCTCGGGGGCCAGTGAGTTCGACGCGTACTATTGGACGCGAAATCCACCCGATTTGGTCAAGACGTTGCTTGGAGACTTTCCGTGGCTTTGTTCGAAAGGGTACTGCGAGCCGGTGAGGGTCGCGCGATCAAGCGGCTGCACGCCATTGCCGACGCCATCGACTCCCTGGAGCCCGAGTACGAAGGGCTCACCGACGCCGAGCTGCGCGGTCTGACCGACGAGTACAAATCGCGGCTGGCCGACGGCGAGACCGTCGACGATCTCCTCCCCGAGGCGTTCGCCACCGTCCGCGAGGGCGCCAAGCGCGTCCGCGGGATGCGGCACTACCACGTGCAGCTCATGGGCGGCGCCGCCCTGCACCAGGGCAATATCGCCGAGATGAAGACCGGTGAGGGCAAGACCCTCGTCTCCACGCTCCCGGTCTACCTCAACGCCCTCGAGGGCAAGGGCGTCCACCAGGTCACCGTCAACGACTACCTGGTCCGACGCGACGCGGAGTGGATGGGCGAGATCCACCGCTTCCTCGGTCTGAGCGTCGGGGTGGTCCTGCCCGGGGAGGGCGCGGAGAAGCACCGCGAGGCCTACAAGGCCGACATCACCTACTCGACCAACAACGAGCTCGCGTTCGACTACCTGCGCGACAACATGACCAACTCGATCGACAACCTCGTCCAGCGCGGCCACAACTTCGCGCTCGTCGACGAGGTCGACTCGATCCTGGTGGACGAGGCCCGTACCCCGATCATCATCTCCGGCCCCGCCGAACACCAGAAGCGCTGGTACACCGAGTTCGCCAAGATCGTCGGATCCCTCAAGCGCGACGAACACTACGAAGTGGACGAGGGCAAGCGCACCATCGCCATCTCGGAGTCCGGCGTCGCCCGCGTCGAGGACCGCCTCGGCATCGAGAACCTCTACGACTCGGTCAACACCCCCCTCGTCGGCTACCTGAACAACGCCATCAAGGCCCAGGAGCTGTTCGAGAAGAACCGCGAGTACATCGTCTCCGAGGCCGGCGAGGTCCTCATCGTGGACGAGTTCACCGGCCGCGTCCTGGCCGGCCGCCGCTTCAACGAGGGCATCCACCAGGCCATCGAGGCGAAGGAAGGGGTGGAGATCAAGCAGGAGAACCAGACCTTCGCGACCACCACCCTGCAGAACTACTTCCGCATGTACGGCAAGCTCGCCGGCATCACCGGTACGGCCCAGACCGAGGCCGCCGAGTTCAACAGCGTCTACGGCGCGGGCGTCATCCCCGTGCCCACGAACAAGCCGATGATCCGCGCGGACCGCCCCGACGTCATCTACAAGACCGAGGACGCCAAGTACGACGCGGTCGTGGACGACATCGCCGAGCGCCACGAGACCGGCCAGCCGGTCCTGGTCGGCACCGTCACCGTCGAGAAGTCCGAGCTGCTGGCCAGGGCCCTCAAGAAGCGCGGCATCCCGCACAACGTCCTCAACGCCAAGAACCACGCGCGCGAGGCCGACATCATCGCGCAGGCCGGCCAGAAGAGCGCGGTCACCGTGGCCACCAACATGGCCGGGCGAGGCACCGACATCATGCTCGGCGGCAACCCCGAGTTCCACGCCGCCGCGGAGCTGCGGAACCGGGGCGTCGACGAGGCCGACGAGGAGACTTATTCGGCCGCTTGGGAAGAGACCCTCGCCAAGTTCGAGGAGATCTGCGAATCCGAGGCCGAAGAGGTCAAGGACGCCGGCGGGCTCTACGTCCTCGGCACCGAGCGGCACGAGTCGCGCCGCATCGACAACCAGCTGCGAGGCCGCGCCGGCCGCCAGGGCGACCCCGGCGAATCCCGCTTCTACCTCTCCCTCTCCGACGACCTGATGAAGCGGTTCAACGCGGACGCCGTGCGCGCCATGATGAACCGCCTGCGCGTTCCCGACGACGTCCCGATCGAGTCCAAGCTCGTCTCCAAGCAGATCGAGTCGGCCCAGTCGCAGATCGAGGGCCACAACGCCGAGGTCCGCAAGAACGTCCTCAAGTACGACGAGGTCATGAATCGCCAGCGCACCGTCATCTACGACGAGCGCCTCAAGGTCCTGCGCGGCGACGACGTCTCCGAGCAGATCCAGCACATGATCGACGACGTCGTGGAGGCCTATGTCGCCGGCGCGACCGCCGACGGCTACGCCGACGACTGGGACCTGGACGAGCTGTGGAGCGCCTTCAAGCAGCTCTACCCGATCCAGATCACCGCCAAGGAGCTCATCAAGCGCGCCGGCGATAAGGACGACCTCGAACCGGACGCGCTGCTCGAAGCCGTCCGCGAGGACGCCCACGACTTCTACGAGGACCGCGAGAAGGAGTTCGGCGAAGAGGTCCTGCGGAAGCTGGAGCGCCGCGTGCTGCTCCAGACCATCGACCGCAAGTGGCGCGAGCACCTGTACGAGGTCGACTACCTCAAGCAGGGCATCAGCTTGCGCGCCTACGCCCAGCGCGACCCGGTCATCGAGTACCAGCGCGAGGCCTACGACATGTTCCAGACGATGCTCGACGGCATCAAGGAGGACACGGTCAGGTTCCTCATGAACGCCGAGCTCAAGACCAAGCCGAAGGACGGCGAAGGCGGCGGCGAGCCGGAGGCCGAGATCCGCGGTCTCGAACCGCTGAAGAAGCCCGAGATGCTGCTGCAGAGCGCCCCGTCGATCGACGGCGCCGACGGTTCGGGTACGGCCCACCAGGTCGCGACGGACGAGGGCGGCGCGGTGTTCAAGCGTCCGCCGAAGCCGACGCCGGGCAAGCGCGACGTCAAGCGCACCCCGGGTGCGGGCACGAAGGGCGCGGCCAAGGTCGCCTCGAAGGGCGCCCGTTCGGCCGGTCCGCGCAAGGCCTCGACCGCTCCGCCCGCGCAGCAGGCGAACCCGGGCCAGCGCCACTCGGAGAAGGTCGGCCCGAACGAGCCCTGCCCGTGCGGCTCCGGCAAGAAGTACAAGCGCTGCCACGGCGCCCCCGGTGCTGCAAACTAGGGGAATGGCGAAACAGCATTCAGGTCCGCGGGGCTCGCGGAGGATCTACGTGCCGGCGAGCACGGGGATGCTCCGCGGCCTCGCCGACTCAGGCGAGCTGAAGCCCGCCGGTCCGGTCCACACCGTCACCGCCTCGCTCCGGCGCGAGTACCCCGACGTCGACGTTGAAGACCTGGAGTACACGGCGTTCGCCGACGCGGGACTGGCCTCGCTGCCGCTGCTGGTCGGTCATCTGCCGCGGCGGGTGGTGATCTCCGCCGATGTGCCCGATGAGCGCGTGACCGAACACGGCGAGGGGACCGGCGCCGACTTCGACGGCAGCGTGAAGTTGAAGCGGGTGGCGGCGATCCACGTGGACGACGCCGACGCGGCCGTCGAGATCGCCGAGGCGCTCGGCGACCCGGAGGCCGCGGACCTGGACGCGGTGGAGGCGCACGTCCTCGACTGGTACGCCCCCACCGAACTTCAGGACCTCTTGGCAACGCTCAACGCAGGAACGGCCTGATGTCGTATGGCCGAGCAGCAAAGGAAGACTACGACGTACCTTCGCGAGACCGACATCTGGCGGCTCGATGCGCTTGCGCGGAAACAAGGAATTTCCCGCGCGGAGCTGCTGCGCAGGATCGTCTCCGACTATGTCGAAGCACATCGGCCTGAGCGGGATCCATTGCCGGTATTCGATCTCGGCGAACCGATGACTTTGGAAGAGCAGAGAGAAGAACTCTACGAGGCGCTGGAGCGCAAAGTTGCCCGTCGGTGATCGTCATTGCCGATACCTCGGCTCTATTGGCGGCCTTCGTTCGGTGCAGGAAAGTACGCAGGGCTGAAACTCGACCTTGCCGATTGCGTCGGCGTCGTGCTGGGTGATGCCTATGAGACAGACCGTATCTTCACCCTTGATCAGCGGGACTTCCGAGCGGTCACACCGCTAACTCCGAAATTCGACTTCTTCAAGATCCTGCCCGCCGACTGCTGACTGGGAGCTTCTGGCGTCCTTGGGGATCAGCAGGCCGTAGGCCAGCACCGAGCACAGCGCCCCGGCGAACATGGCGGTCATCGAGCCGTTGTACTGCGACTGGAACGCCAGCGACAGGTAGGCCGAGTCGAGACTGGAGACCTCGGCGTCCCCGACACCGAGGACGATCTCGACGCCGGCCTGGGCGATGATCGTGGACACGAGCCAGATCGCGCCGGGCATGGCCCCGGCGAACAGGTATCCGGGCAGCTTGCTCTTGCCGGTGGCGCCCCGCAGCAGACCGAAGGCGACCAGGCCGCAGACGAGCCCGGCGACGAACGGGGCGGCGGTGCCGAGGGCGCCGTACTCGTCCAGCGGGTCGGAGAACAGGCTCACGGACGAGGTCTCGAGCAGGCCGCGCCCGTACATGAACGCCAGCATCACCATGGTGGAGACGAGCCCGGCGATGACCGGGACGCGGGCGCGCGGCAGCGAGAACAGGCCGCCGAGCACGGCGGAGGCGAACAGGATCGCGCCCAGGGCCGCGGCGACGGCGGCGTCGACCGAGAACAGGACGTAGGCCACCGCCCCGGTGAGCAGGCCGACCGCGCAGAATCCGGCGGCGATGAGCGCGCGGCTGGGCCCGCGCAGGCGGGCGGCGATGGACCCTCCGACGGCGACGCCGCCGACGGCTCCGGCGAAGGCGGTGACGATGATGGGGCTGAACAGGCTGTTCGCCAGGATGATCAGGCCGGTCTGGTCGAGCCCGTCGGACATGCCGGTGAGGCGGTAGAGCGAATAGAGCACGCCGCCGAGGGAGGCGAGTGCGCCGACGGCGAGCGCGATCAGGGCGGCCTGGCCGCGCCGGCGCGGGCGTGCGGGCCCTGAGCGGGAGGCCTTCACCTTCAAGGTCGCGCTGGCCTCGACGTTCCACGTTTCCTGTGTATCGGTCACCTGCCCAGGGTACGTATCGCCTTGTGGGCGGCTACATCACACCGGGCCGGTCTTTGTTCGTCTCGTGCGGGTGACCTGGCCCGATGTGTGCGAGGATGGCGGTATTGACGCCAGTACGGTAGCCTCTGTATCGCAGTTATACGACAGAAATAACCATCGAATCAATGGGAGTGCGCGATGGATGCCTTGTTTACAGTCCCTACTCCGGAGAATGAGCCGGTGCGCACCTACGCCCCGGGGACGGCCGAGCGGGAGAGCCTCCAAAAGACGCTCGCCGAACTGGCCGGGACGCAGCTCGACCTCGACATGAACATCGCCGGCCAGTGGCGCCGCGGCACCGGGGCCGAGATCGAAGTCGTGCAGCCGCACAAGCGGTCCCACGTCCTGGGCGTGACCCGCGAGGCCACCGACTCCGAGGTCGCGGACGCCGTGGCCGCCGCGAAGGCCGCCCGCCGGGACTGGGCCGCCATGGCCTTCGTCGACCGCGCCGCGATCTTCCTGCGGGCGGCCGAGCTGATCTCCGGACCGTACCGCGACCGCATCAACGGCGCGACCATGCTGGGCCAGTCCAAGACCGCGGCCCAGGCGGAGATCGACTCGGCGTGCGAGCTCATCGACTTCCTGCGCTTCAACGTCAGCTTCGCCGAGGGCATCTACCGCCAGCAGGCGAACTCGTCCAAGGGCATCTGGAACCGCACCGACCACCGGCCGCTCGACGGGTTCGTCCTGGCGATCACGCCGTTCAACTTCACCGCGATCGCGGGGAACCTCCCCACGGCCCCGGCGATCATGGGCAACACGGTGGTGTGGAAGCCCTCGACCACGCAGCAGTTCGCGGCCAACGTGATCATGCAGGTGCTGCTCGAAGCGGGCCTGCCGCCCGGGGTCATCAACATGGTGACGGGCGTCGGCCAGGCGGTCTCGAACGTGGCGCTGCTCGATTCGGACCTGGGCGGCATCCACTTCACCGGCTCGACCCCGACCTTCCAGCACCTGTGGAGGACGGTGGGGGAGAACATCGCCGGGTACCGCAACTATCCGCGGCTGGTCGGCGAGACCGGCGGCAAGGACTTCATCGTCGCCCACCCGAGCGCGGACCCGCAGTCCCTCGCGGTGGCGATGGTGCGCGGCGCCTACGAGTACCAGGGCCAGAAGTGCTCGGCGCTGTCGCGCACGTACGTCCCGGCCTCGCTGTGGAAGAGCGGGGTGAGGGACGCCGTCGTCGGCATGACCGAGGACATCAGCTACGGCGACGTCACTGACTTCTCGAACTTCGGCGGCGCCGTCATCGACTCGCGGGCCTACGCCAAGCACACCGCCCTGTTCGAGCGCCTCGAGCGCGACGACAAGGCCACCGTGATCACCGGCGGCAGCGCCGACGACTCGGTGGGCTACTTCGTGCAGCCCACCCTGATCGAGTCGTCCGACCCGACCCACGAGCTGTTCAGCGACGAGTACTTCGGGCCGATCAACGGCGTCTACGTCTACGACGACGCCGACTTCGACCAGGTGGTCCGCCAGGCCGCCGACATCGCGCCGTACGCGCTGACCGGCGCCCTGTTCGCGAACGACCGGGCAGCCATCGCCCGCACGAGTGAAGAACTGCGCTTCGCGGCGGGCAACTACTACATCAACGACAAGCCGACCGGCGCCGTCGTCGGCCAGCAGCCGTTCGGCGGCTCGCGCGGCTCGGGCACCAATGACAAGGCGGGTTCCTGGCAGAACCTGGTCCGCTGGGTCAGCCCCCGATCGATCAAGGAGACGTTCGTCCCGCCGACGGACTACCGCTACCCGCACCAGGGTTAGCAGCTCAGCTGAGAGGGGGTCCGCGGGCGAGTGCCGCGGACCCCTTTTTTATGCTGAAGCCATGACGAAGCGTGAGCATCCCCTGAAGGGTGAGTTCGACACCGCTGCGGCCCGTTGGGAACGGACCATGCGCGAGGACGGGACCCCCGCTGCCCTGGAGATCGGGTACGCCGACAACGGGCTGGTGGCCCTGCGGATGGCCGAGGAGCCCGAGGGCGACATCCTCATCTACACGCCCTCCGAATGGGAGGCCTTCACGGCCGCTGCCAGGGACGGCGAGTTCGACATCGAGACCTGGGAGGACGAGCCCATCGTCGAGGTCATTGATGACGATGAGAGCGAGCGGTCCGCGAACAAGTAGTCGCACCGCACAGACCGCGCCCCGTGCCGTATCCGGCAGGGACGCGGTTTTTTATTGCGCCGCAATAGAACTAGCCACGCCGATCTGTCAATCGTAAAAACCTCGCGCCGCGATGTATCTGTGATCACAAGGTGAGTTCTTATCGGTATGGACGCTGAGATACCGCCCAACTCGCGACGGGCTCGGCATTCCGGGCCTTGGCACCGCCCGCACGCATCGGGCCGGGACCCCGATCCCGCCACCAGTTGAGGACAATCGATCTTGAGGACCGACATCCTCAGCCTGAACAACCGCATAGACCCCCGAGAAGAGAGAGGAGCTCCCATGCGTTTGGTGTTCTCAAACGATGAACCCCATCTGGAGCCCAACCCCCGCCGCGAACTCATGAGCGGCGTGCCCGAACTGTCTTCGAGCACCCTGAACCGCCACGGCGGCCGAGTCCTGCACCCCCTCGAAGCGGACCGCGCCCCCGATCAGCCGATGCCGGTCGGCACCATCTACCGCTACGACCGCCTGCTGATGGACGAGTCGCTGCTGTCCGACTCGGCGGCCATGAGCCGCCTGGAGGAGGTCATCGGGCAGAGCGGACGGCGCCTCGACTGCTCCTCCGCCAGCGCCATTGTGGAAAGTCAAGGATCGCGCCGAGTGCCGATCTCCTTGAGCGGACACGGGACCGTCGACGCCTGGTCGGCGCTCCAGTCCCTGAAGGCAGCCGCGAACGCCGGCGACCTCGACGCGGACATCGTCTCCAAGATCGGTCTGGAGCACCTGATGGTGTGCTCGAAGGGCGGATCTCCCAGCATTGGCAGCTCCGAGCCGCCCCAGGCGGGTTCGCACTTGACTCCGCTTCGTCGAATGCCGGTCGACATGGTGAACCCGATGCCGCCGCGCCGCGAGATGAAGCGTCGGGTTCGAGTGGCGATTCTCGACACCGGCGTGCCGAAATCGCACCCCGGCTTCGATATTTCCGACCGGGCCGAGCAGCTGGACACGTTCGTGGTGGTCGACCATGACTTCCAGCGCAAGTTCGGCGCACGCTCCGACTCGCACGTCGCTCCCCTCAATACGCCCTGGGACGGGCCGGTGCATGAGCCCGGGCACGTCAAGGACGTCGCCAGCCACTACGGGCACGGGACCTTCATGGCCGGCCTGCTGCGCCAGCTGTCCCCGGACATCCAGGTCTACTCGCTCCGCATCGTCCACAATGACGGACTAACGTACGAGCACGAGATGGTCGCCGCGATGCACCATGTCGCCGACGAGACCGAGGCGGCCCGCGCCGGCGATGAATCGGCGATATGCGTCGACATGGTGGTCCTCGCGATCGGCTATGTCAGCGAGGACCCGAACGATGCGATCGCGGGTTGGATGAAGGCGGCCGTGGATCGCCTGACCGCCTTGGGGATTCCAGTGGTCTCCGCCGCCGGGAACCAGTCCTCGGACCGGCCGTTCTACCCGGCCGCGCTGGCGGCTTTCCCCAAACCGGAGACCGAGGCACCGGTGCTCAGCGTCGCCTCGCTGAACCCGAACCGGACCGTCTCGATGTTCTCGAACGACGGCACCTGGGTCTCCTGCTACGCGTCTGGTGCCGGTCTGGTCAGCACCTTCCCGCGCGACGCGGACGGTTCGCTGGAGCCCGAACGCCAGACCGACTACACCACGATCGACCGCGATCGGGAGAGCCACGACCCCGACGATTTCTACTCGGGATTCGCGGTGTGGAGCGGAACCTCCTTCGCCGCTCCTATCGCGGCCGGCTTCCTGGCCAACGAGATGAGCGGCTCTGGCGTGCCGCCGGCGGCCGTCGAGGATTCGACGCAAGCGGCGGCCTGGGTTCACGGGGCCCTGAAGCGCCTCAAGAGCCAGTAACCTGAAGTCATGAACGCGATTCCGGCTCAATCGGTGGCCGTTGTGGACTACGACCGGCGGGCGCGGCTGTACCTGGCCGCGCGCGCCGGGGACCGCAAGGCCCAGCGGACCCTGGTCGAGGAGCTCAATGAGCTGCTGTGGCGATCGGCTCGTCGGGCGGGCCTAGACCGGGACAGCGCCGCCGATGCCGTGCAGACCGCATGGCTTCGGTTGTGGCGCCCCGGAAATGAGCTGGAACAACCGCGTGCTCTGACGAAGTGGCTACTCACCACTGTCAAACGGGAAGCCTGGAGAATGATCGGCGGCGCCCGCCGCGAGATCGCCGCCGATCCGATCGACATCCAGGAGCCGGTCATCGAGGGCATCGAGGACGGACTCGTCCGCGATACCGAGCACGAGGCCGTGCGTCGCGCCTTCCTTGCCCAACCCGAGAAGTGCCGCAAGTTGCTCGCCTATGTGGCGGCGGTGGACCGGCCCGACTACGACGACATCTCGGCGGCATTGGGGATGAAACGTGGCAGCATCGGCCCCACCAGGGGCCGCTGCCTGAACAAGATGAGGGAGACGCTGCTGGCCGATCCCGGCTGGAGCAGAGGTGAGGAGCAGGATGATGACGCGGTCTGAATATGACGGTCAGGGTGAGAGCGGGCCGTTGGACTCCTGTGATCGGCGCATTATGACGGTGATCGACGCGCTGCACAAACGCGACGACCCGATTCCGGAGGACCTGGACGAGCGGGTGCTGTTCGCGCTTGAACTCGAAGCCGAATTGGACGCCAGGGTGGCGAGCATTTCCCAGAACGATCTGGTGTTGGTGCGAGGCGAAGCCGATCTCGCTGTGGGACAAGGTGATCCGGCATCGATCACCTTTGACTGCGAAACCGTGACGGTAATGGTGACCCCGAGGCCTGCGGCTACTGGGGAGGTGCGCCTTGACGGTTGGATCGGTCCCGAGGGCACCTATGAAGTCGAGATTCGCAGTCCCGAGGGCACCAAGCGGGCCTCGTCGGATGAGACGGGCCGGTTTGTCCTGGAGGCACTTCCACACGGGCAAATGTTCCAGTTGGTGATTCGCCCGGATGAAGTGCTGCAACGAGAAGGGCTCCCGGCGGTGGTCGTGACTCCGGCGGTCCGGCTGTAGCATTTGAAGAATGCTTGCCCTCGCTTGGCGTTTGTACTCACGCGGTCAGCGCCTCCAACGCCTCGTGCGGACGACTGAGGCCGCGGAGTGCTACCAGGAGGCGCTGGAGTTGCTGGGATGGGACGAGGGGACTCCTCCCCGTCCTGGAACGTCGGTGGCGCGACTGACCGCGATGGTGCTCAACTTGCGAGCGGCCAATCTCATGTACCTGGGGAATTCCACGGCCGGACTGAAGATGCTCGACCAGTCCGAAGAATTCGTGCACGCGGCGGACCTCGGAGTCCTATTGCACCAACGGGCGTTGATCCTCTGGCAGAACGGGCGGCTGTCGGAAGCGAAACATTGGTTCGAGGTCGCCGAGCCGCACCTGGAGGCGAATGGCCCGGACAATTTCTATGCGGCTCTGTTCTCCAATCGGGCCGGGCTCTGTAGGGACCTGGGCGAACTGCGCAAAGGACTCCAGAGCGCGCAGCGGGCGGTGGAACTGTACGAAGCGATCGGCAATCCCCTTCACAAGGCCAAGACCCGGCATATGGAGGCGCTGCTCTGGATGGATCTGGGTGAGATCACCAGGGCGCTAGGGGCCTTTGACGAGGTCCGGGAATATTACCGCCAGCGCGCCCCAGAACTCGAGGGCTTCATTCACGGTTCCTATGCTGACGCACTGCTGCATGTGGGCATGTACGGGCAGGCGGTCGAGCACTGGGTCGAAGCGATCCGGATCATGCGGCAGTCGGGTAATCAGCGGGAAGCCACGATCTTCGAATTCTGGCGAGCGGTGGCCGGATTCGAGTTCAAGCCGTTCGAAGAGGCGGCGGCTTGGGCGAAGCAGGCGATGGAGTCCCTGTACGAGCAGGGCAATGTGCCGATGGCCGTTCTAGCGCAGCTGTTGATCCTCCAGGGGCAGTTCGACTCCAAGGATGAGGGCATCGACTTTGCGGACAAGGTGGAGCGGTTGGGCGACGCCTTGGAAAATCGCGGATGGACACTGCGGCGCAACCAGGCGAAGTTCCTCGCGGCTCGCGCCCGGATCAGGACCGCGGAACTCGATGGGATCGCGGAGCTGCTGGACCGGGCACCGCAGAACCTGGGATACGAAGCCCTGGCCGAGAACCTGACTCGATATCTGGCCAGAGCCGAACTCGCCGAAGCCGAAGGCGGCGATCCCATGCCGGAGCTCCACGCCGGTCTCGAAATGCTGGACCGGTACCGGACCGAGTTCGGATCGGTGGAGTTCCAGGCAGGGATCTCGGCACTCGGTGTCGAGTTGGCGGACGAGGGGCTCCGCAGGACCACCCAGCACGGCCGTCCCGGCGACATGCTGGAGTGGGCCGAGCGTTCGCGCGCACAGGCGCTGCGGATCCCGCCGGTTAAGTCGAGCGCCGACCCCGATGCCCGCGAGGCGCTGGGCCGCCTTCGTCGAGCGCGGCAACGCGCTCTCGAACTCCAGATGGACGGCGAGGACGCCTCCGAGGACCTGGAACGGGTCCGCGAGCTCGAAGACCAGATCCGGGCGCTCGACCGAATGCAGCCGGGCCCGGGCAAGCAGGCGGAGCGGATCTCCTCGGAGTCGATCCACGAACTCGCCCAGTCGCGGGAGACCGTGGTGGTCAGCCTGTTCGAGTACGGCGGCCACCTGCGAGCCGTGCTCGCCGGGGGCGACCGGCTCCGGCACGTACAGCTCATGCCGCTCGACGCCGCCGCCGAATCAGGACGCCGGCTCGGTGCCGACCTGGACGCGCTCGGGTCCTCGTTCCGGCTCCCCGATCGACTGCGGCAGAGCATCGAGGGCTCCTTGCGGCGCAATGCCGATGCGCTCGCCGAGGGTATCTGGAAGCCGATCGACGAATACGTCGGCGACCGCCAGGTCGCCATCGTGCCGCACAGCAAGATCGCCTGGGTGCCCTGGCCGCTGCTGACGCCGCTGCGCGGGCGCACGGTGACGGTCGCGCCCTCGGCGGAGGCGTGGTGGCGGGCCGTCACGCGGCCCGCCCCGACCGGTCCCGCGCTGATCGCGTCCGGTCCGGCACTGGTCACGGCCGGCCGTGAGATCGACACGATCGCCAAGCTCTACCCGGACGCGCAGCGCATGACCGCCGACGAATCCGATCCCGAGCTGGTGCTCAAGGCCCTCGACGGCGCCTCGGTCGCCCACCTTGCGGCGCATGGACACCACGAACCGGACAACGTCCTGTTCTCCCGGCTCGACTTCAGTCAGGGACCGCTGAACGCGTACGAACTGCTCGGACTCGACCAGCCGCCGGGCCATGTGGTCCTGGCGTCGTGCGACCTGGGCCGCTCGACGGTCGCGGTCGGCAACGAGACGCTCGGCTTCACCGCCGCGCTCCTCCACGCCGGAGCATCGACGGTCGTCTCCAGCCTCGGCCGCGTCCCCGACGACCTGGCCGCGGAAATGATGATCGACTACCACCGCCACTGCGCCAAGGGATCCACCCCGGCCGAAGCCCTGGCGGCGGTGGGAGAGTCCCGCCCCTGGCACCCCTTCGTCACCTTCGGCGCTTAAGGAAGTCATCGCTACCCGACCCGCAGTTCGGCCGCTGCCTCGATCAATCCGGACCGCTCCAATTGAGCGAGTACATCCTCGATCGTCTCTGGAGGGTTGCGGCGTGAGTCCGCGATGCGTTGAAGGCAGGCCCAGACCCGCTTGGCGTCGAGGTCGATGAGGTCGAGCAGGAATTCGTCGGGACTCCATGCCTCGATCCCCCACGGCGCGAGGGCGTCCGAGGGGAAGTCGCCGAGATTGAACGTGACGATCGCGTCGGCGCGGCACGCGATCGCCGCCGCGAGCACGTGCCTGTCATCCACGTCGGGCAGTTTGAGGCCATCGATCAGTGGCTCGAACCCCTCGACTCGGCAATCCCGAATCGCGCCGTTCATGCGGTCGCGGAGAACAGCGAGCTTCGCAGTGGCGATGTCGGGTCGCTGCCGCGAGATCGCCCGCTGCATCTCATCGAGGATTCGCTCGCTCCAGCGGGCCTGTGCGAGATCCGCCTGTGCCAATCGGATCAGCAAGTCGCGCAACGTGTTCGGGTAGAGGACATTCGCGTCGTAGAGGACTCGAAGCGGCACAGTCAGATCCCCAGCTCCTGACCGAGCTCGCCGAGTTCATCGGCGGCGTGGCGGCGTCGTTCGTCGTCGGCCCGTTTGTAGGCCAGTAGGTCGCTCAGTGAGACGCGTCGGTGGCGACCGACCTTGCGGTGGGGGATCGTGCCGTCGTCGAGCAGGCCGACCAGATAGGGGCGCGAGACGCCGATCAGGTCGGCGGCCTGCTGAGTCGTCAATTCCGCCTGCGACGGAATGACCGACACACCGCGGCCCTCGGCGAGCTGCGCGAGGATCTGCGCGAAGAGCGTCACCGCTGGACGCGGCAGCACCAGCGATGGCTCGCCGTGTTCCACGATGACCTCGATAGTCCCCGGCTCGACCGGATGCTTGGCGAGATAGTCCTTGATTCGGCGCAGCGCGCGCTGCGCGACCTCTGCGTCCACGTCCCCAGGCTGCACTGAACTAACCGACCCTATTCCGGTCATCCTGAACACCTCCTATTCGAATTATATGAACTATTCGAAATAATCGCAACCGCACTTGCGCGTTTTATCAGGATATGACCGCTTTCGAAGGGGCGAAAGTCTTCGGTTCAATTAATTTGGGGTTTGCGAACACTTTCGATTCAATCGAGGGCGTGGCCTCGGCCGCCTACGCGCGGCTAGAGGCGGACCCGGAGGCACTGTGCGAACACATTGAAGTCCACATCTCAAACCCTGGCGGTGAGAGTTGAGGAGTTGCGGAAGGCCTCAAGCGGAGTGGACACGGCTGTGAGGGTGGGATTGGTGCGTGATTGGCCCCGTTGGGATAGCTTGGGGCCGTGGGTGCTTGGGAGCGCGATACGGCAGGGGTGCTGGTACTGCCCTCGGGGCTGATGGTCCGCGGGCGCGGCATCGGGCGGCCCTTCCCCGAAGGACCCCTTCCCGAGTTCGGGCTCTACCTCCTCGGCGAGGAACCGCCGGCGGTCGAGTGGGACTCCCGCTGGGTCAGGTGGCCCGACTTCAGGCTGCCGATCGATCGCATCGACGCCCGGGCCGCACTGACCGAGGCCCTGGAGCGGGCCGCGACGCAGCGCGTGGAGGTCGCCTGCCTCGGCGGGCACGGGCGGACCGGGACCGCGCTGGCCTGCCTGGCGGTCCTCGACGGTGTGCCCGGACGTCAGGCCGTTGCCTATGTGCGCGAGCACTATTCGCCGCGCGCCGTCGAGACCCCGTGGCAGCGGCGGTTCGTCGCCCGCTTCCGCTGAGGCTCGTCCGTCCGACCCATCTGGGCGCGAGCACATGTGCGGATGTGGCCTATTGGGGTTATGGTGGGCGTCACTGGAAACGCTTCCCTACCCCTTGAGGACTGCTATGGCTGCTGCCGACGCCCCCGGCGCGGGATTCGGACGAGGCCCGTGCTGAGGTCCCGTCGCTGGCTGCCGGTCATCGGCGTCGTCTTGGCGCTCTTCGTGGTCGGGATCGCCGCCCAGGGGACCGGGGTCCAGTGGGGCCGCGCCGAGGTGAACCTCGAGTTCGAGGGCCAGTCCCCGCCGCCACCGCCACCGCCCGAGTCGGAGTTCGAGCTCCCCTCCGAGACGCCCACCGCGCCGGTCGAACCACGAGGGTCCCTGCCGGGCTGGGTGACCTGGCTGGTGCTCGGCATCATCGTCGGCATCCCACTCACACTCTTCTTGATCTGGTTGGGCCGCAAACTCTCGCAGTGGCTCATCGACGCCCGCCCCACCGACGAGCCGGCGCCCGCCACCGAATACCGGCACCGGGACGTCTCCCTGGTCGAGCAGGCCGTCGCCGCCGGGCTCGCCGAGATCGACCTCGGCGAGGACGTCCGCAGCGCCATCATCGCCTGCTGGGTGCACTTCGAACGCGCCGCGGCGGCCGTCGGCATCGAGAAGGAATCGTCCGACACCCCCGCCGACCTGGTGCGCCACCTGCTGGAACGCCACGAGCTCGACGGCGCCGCGCTGGCCCGGCTGTCCGAGGCCTACCTCAAAGCCCGCTACTCGCCGCACGAAGTCGGCGAGACCGACCGCGAGGCCGCCCGCTCGGCGCTGGTCGAACTGCGGACCCAGCTCGGCGTCGCGGAGGCCCGATGAACCGGCACATGGTCCCCTTCGGGCGACTTGGTCTCTGGTCGATCGTGGGCATCGCCGTCGCCGCGTTCGCATTCTGGGGCGTGGCCCGGGTCTCCGGCGTCACCGTCCCGCTGTGGCAGGTCCTGCTGCTCGCCCTCGCGCTCCTCGCCGTCACCTCCGCCGTCTCCGCGCTCGGGGCCGACACCGAGCCCGGCGCCGATCCCCTCACCCGCACCGTCAACACCCCCAGCTGGCGCCCGTTCATCGAGGTCAACCGCTGGGAAGACCAGCTCATCTTCGCCGAGACCAAACCCGGCCGGTTCGAAGGCAGCACCGCCAAGCGCAATCTCATCGAGCTCGCCGACGAGCGCCTGCGCCTGCGCCGCGGCCTGTCCCTCGCCGCCGACCCGGACCAGTGCCGAGACCTGCTCGGCGAGGACACCTACGCGTTCCTCACCCGACCCGTCGCCGACTGCCCCACCACCTGGCAGCTCGACGCCCACCTGAAACACATCGAGGAGATCTGAATGGCGAACGACGACGCACCCCCGATCAGCCTGGACGAGGTCGCGAGCCACGCCGCCGCCGTGCTCAAGTCCGTCCAGTCGGTCATCGTCGGCAAGGAGGAACCGCTCAAGCTCGTCCTCGCCGGGATCCTCGCCGGCGGCCACATCCTCCTCGAAGACCTTCCCGGCCTTGGCAAGACGCTCACCGCGCGCTGCTTCGCCCAGAGCCTGGGCCTCGACTTCCGCCGCCTCCAGTTCACCCCCGACCTGCTGCCCGCGGACGTCACCGGTTCCTTCCTCTACAACCAGAAGACCGCCGAGTTCGTCTACCGCAAGGGCCCGGTCCACACCAATCTCCTGCTCGCCGACGAGATCAACCGGACCCCGCCCAAGACGCAGTCCGCCCTCCTCGAAGCCATGCAGGAACGCCAGGTCTCCGTCGAAGGCGAGACCTACAAGCTCCCCTCGCCCTTCACCGTCCTGGCCACGTCCAACCCCGTCGAATTCGAGGGCACCTACCAGCTCCCGGAGGCCCAACTCGACCGGTTCCTCCTGCGCGTCTCCTTCGGCTACCCCACTCCGGACGAGGAGTGGGAGGTCCTCCAGCGCCGCATCGGCCGCCGCACCGAGGAGGTCGAACTCGACCCCGTCATAGACGCCGCCACACTGCTGACCATGCAGGCCGCGCTCGAACACGTCACCGTCGAGGACTCCGTCGGCCGCTACATCGTCGCCATCACCAGCGCCTCCCGCAACCACTCGCAACTCCAGGTCGGCGCCTCCCCGCGCGGGTCCCTCGCGCTGCTGCTCACCTCCCGGGCCCTCGCCGTCCTGGACGGCCGCGACTTCGTCACCCCCGACGACGTCAAGGGCGTGGCCGCCGCCGCGCTCTCGCACCGGATCACGCTGCGCCCCGAACTGTGGATGCGCCGCATCGACCCCGCCGCCGTCATCGCCGACATCTGCCGCGGCGTCGAAGCCCCCCAGACCGCCCAGTCTCCGACCTACGGCAGTGAGCCCGCCCCGCAATGAGCCTGGTCTCCAATCCCGCGCTGAACCTGCGCACCGACAATCCGAGGGAGCCCTGGCGCGAGTCCGAGGCCAGACCCGTCGAATGGCGGCGCACCCCCGCCCTCGTCCGCGCCGTCGCGCTCGCGGGGTTCTGCCTACTCATCGCCGTCGCATTCGGACGCGTCGACCTCGTCCTCCTCGGCGTGCCCTTCGCCCTGGGCACCGCCCTGCTCCTGCGCGGCCGCCCCGTTCAGACCCCGAAGGCGAGCCTCGAACTCGCCGAGGACATCTGCGCCGAGGGCGCCACCGCCGAAGCCGCCCTCACCGTCACCAACCCCGAAGACACCCCCATCACCACCCTCGTGACCGCCGCCGCCGATCCCTGGATCGACCTCCACACCGGCAAGGGCGACTTCGCGGAGCGCATCCCGCCCGCCACCGCCCGCCGCATGGCCATCGCCGGAGACGCCAAACGCTGGGGCGGACACACCCTCGGCCCCGTCCACATCCGCTCCCTCGCCTGCGGCGGCCTCATCGAGACCACCCAGGAAATCCTCGAACCCAAGCGCATCTGGGTCCTGCCCGTCCCCGACTGGTTCGAATCCGCCGAAACCCTCCCCTTCGCCGACGGCGTCGCCGGCGTCCACCGCTCCCGCCGCCACGGCGACTCCGGCGAACTCGCCGAGGTCCGCCTCTACCAACCCGGCGACCGGCTCCGCCGCATCGACTGGCGCACCTCCGCGAGAAGCCAGGACCTCTACGTCAACGCCACGCTCTCCGAACGCGATACCGACGTCACCCTGATCCTCGACCTCCAGGTCGAAGCCGGCGAATCCGGCGGCATCGGCGGCACCGCCTCCGCCGCCGACCTCACCGTCCGCGCCGCCGGAGCCGTCGCCGCCCACTACGCGATCCAGGGCGACCGCGTCGGCTGCATCGAGTTCGGCGCCCGCGCCCGCCGCATGAAGCCCGGCACCGGCCGCCGCCACAACCTCTCCCTCCTCCGCTGGCTCGCCGCCGTCGAAATCCCCGCCGACGCCCTCCCGCCCTCGGTCGAGATGCTCCGCCGCCAGCTCCCCGGCAATCGCGGACTCCACGTCGTCTTCACCCCGCTCCTCGGGGAACGCGCCGTCGCACTGGTCGCCTCCCTCGCCCGCGCCGGCCGGCCGGTGCTGTGCGTCGACACCCTCCCCGGCCACGTCGCACCGCCCTCGCGCACCTACTGGACGCCCGCCGCCGAACGGCTGTGGCGCCTGGCCCGCGAGAACACCGTCATGGAACTGCGCGAAATGGGCGTCGCCGTGGAGGCCTGGACCGGGGCAGCCACGCTCGACAACGTCCTCGCCGAACTCAGCAGGAGGCGATACCGGTGAGCGACCGGCAGCGCGGACTCGTCCAGGCCCTCTCCGAAGGCACCCGCGACCGCCTCACCCAGGGACGGCGGGCCGCCGTGACGTGGCGCCGCCGCGCCGCACCCACCACTATCGGGCTGCGCGCCGTCATCGCCCTCGCCTACTTCATCGCCGCCGAACTCGCCGTCCCGCCGGACTGGGCCGCCTCCGGGATCTACATCGTGCCGGCGGCGGTGGCCGCCCTGGCCGCCGCGCTGCGCCCGGCCGGGGTCGCACCGCTCGTGGCCTCGGTGGCGGTCGTCGGTCTCTGGCTGCTGACGACCGGCGCCGTCGACGGCCACGGGGCTTCGATGTGGACGGCCGCGGGCCTGGCGGTGCTGCTGTACGCAGGGCATGTCTCGGCCGCCGTGGCGCAGCGTTTCCGGACGACTACCAAGGTGGACAGTGACATCATCCACACCTGGGCCAGGCACTTGGGAATCGTTACCGCGTCGACAGTGGGCATCACGGCTGTTCTGTCCCTGTTCACCGCCTACTTCGAGGCGATTCCCCCGGCCGTCGCCCTCGCCGCCGGGATCGTGTCGGCGGTCACCGTGATCTACCTCCTTGCGCGTTCGCTACACAACCCCAGCGCAAAGTAGTCAGAATTGAACACGTGAAACGTATAGTCGTGATAGGTGCCGGTCACGTCGGTTTTTACGTTGCCGAACGCTTGAGCAAGAAGCTGAAGAGCGATATCAAGCGCGGTCAAGTTGAACTGATGGTCATCGACCCCAACCAGCACATGACCTACCAGCCGTTCCTGCCCGAGGCGGCTGCCGGGTCCATCTCTCCTCGCCACGGCGTGGTGCCGCTGCGTCAGGCGCTCAAGCACTGCACCATCGTGACAGCGGCGGTCACCGCGATCGACCACGCCGGCCGCAAGCTCACGATCCAGCCGTTCACCGGCCCGGCCCGCGAGCTCGAGTACGACGAGATCATCGTCGCCCCCGGTTCCGTCTCCCGCCCGCTGCCCATCCCGGGCCTGGCGGACGCCGCCATCGGCATCAAGTCGATGGGCGAGGCCATCTGGCTGCGCAACCACGTCCTGCAGCGATTCGACATCGCCGCCACCACCGACGACCCCGTCGTGCGCCGCTCGGCGCTGACGTTCGTCACCGTCGGCGGCGGCTTCGCCGGGGCCGAGACCCTCGGCGAGCTCGAGGACATGACGGCCAACGTCGTCAAGAACTACCCGGAGCTCGACGCCGACGAGATCAAGTGGTACCTCGTCGAATACGCCGACAAGATCATGCCCGAGGTCGGCCCGCAGATGGGCGCCTACGCGGCCCGCCAGCTGACCAAGCGCGGCGTCGACATCCGCCTGGGCACGACCCTCAAGTCCTGCGAGGGCGGCCACGTCGTCCTCACCGACGGCGAGGAGTTCGACTCCGACACCATCATCTGGACCGCCGGCGTCATGCCCAACCCGGTCCTGAAGCAGTCCGACCTGCCGATCGGCCCGCGCGGCCACCTGGAGTGCAACACGCAGCTCCAGGTCGCCACCGGCGTCGAGGCGGCCACCAACCAGGTCGGCGACGTCGTCGAGGGCGCCTGGGGCGCCGGGGACTCCACGCAGGTCCCCGACACCTCCGACTTCCCGATGGCCTACTGCACGCCGAGCGCCCAGCACGCCGTGCGCCAGGCCCGCATCCTGGCCGACAACGTCTACGCGGCGCACGTCGGTAGGGCCCTGCAGAAGTACGAGCACAAGTACATCGGCTCGGTGGCCGGCCTCGGCCTGTACAAGGGCGTCGCCAACACCTACGGCTTCAAGGCCAAGGGTCTGCTCGCCTGGCTGATGCACCGCGGATACCACCTGTCGCGCGTGCCCGGGACCGGTCGGAAGGGCCGCATCCTGACCGACTGGATCGTCGGGTTCTTCACCAAGCGCGAAATGGTGCAACTCGGCGAGATTCAGGCCGGACGCGAGCCCTTCGAGGCCATCGCCGCCGGTACGGACCCGGCGAGAGCGCATAAGCCCACCGACTAGTCGTTACAGTTGGGAGCACTGCGGGTGTCCACCCGTGGTGCTCTCGGCTTTTGTGAGGTGGAAAACTGGTGTCCATGAGAGCACGTGTACTCGTCGTTGACGACGATCCGGCCCTGGCGGAGATGCTTGGCATCATCCTCCGGACCGAAGGCTTCACCCCGACGTTCGTCACCGACGGCGAGAAGGCGCTCGCCGCGTTCAAGGAACACCGCCCCGACATCGTCCTGCTCGACCTCATGCTCCCGGGCATGAGCGGCATAGACGTCGCGAAGGCGATCCGGGGCGAGTCCGGCGTGCCCATCGTCATGCTCACCGCCAAGTCCGACACCGTCGACGTGGTCCTCGGCCTCGAATCCGGCGCCGACGACTACATAGTCAAGCCGTTCAAGCCCAAGGAGCTCGTCGCCCGCATCCGCGCGCGCCTGCGCCGCGGCGACGACGTCACGCCCGAGCGCCTGGAGATCGGCAAGCCCGGCCTCCAGGTCCAGATCGACGTGCCCGCCCACCAGGTCACCCTCAACGGCGCCGAGGTCAAGTTGACGCCGCTCGAATTCGACCTCCTGGTCGCGCTCGCCCGCAAGCCCCGCCAGGTCTTCACCCGGCAGGTCCTGCTCGAACAGGTCTGGGGCTACCGGCACTCGGCCGACACCCGCCTGGTGAACGTCCACGTGCAGCGCCTGCGCGCCAAGATCGAGCCCGATCCCGAACGCCCGCAACTCATCCAGACCGTGCGCGGGGTCGGGTACAAAGCCGGATTGGGATAGTGGAAGGTCCGCTCGGCCCCTCCAAGAAGACTGCGAGCCGGAAACCGGGGTGGCTGCGCCGCCTCGGCCGGAGCCTGGCGGGCGTCGCGGGCCGCGCCGCCACACCGCTGGTGAACCGCTTCCGCTCCTCGCTCCAGCTGCGTGTGGTCGCCTCCACCCTGATCGCCTCGACGGTCCTGGTCCTCACCTTCAGCTTCGTCGTGGCCGGATCGGTCACCTCGGGGCTGCTCAAGGACCGCCAGGACACCGCCAGGGACGAGACCGTCAACGCCGTCGAGCAGGCCGCTGAGCAGCTCGGCCCCTATCTGTCCTCGACTGACGACGTCCTCGGCACCACCATGCAGCGGGTCGTCAACGAGCTGGCCGAGGACCCGGTCTACACCCCGTACATCCTGCTCCGGACCGCCGACGGCGAGGTCTCGAAGTCCCACCCCGCCTCCGACGTCTCCGTCCCCTCCGAGGCCCTGCACGAGCAGGTCGCCGCCGGGAACATCGCCAGCCAGTACGGCACCTTCTCCTTCGACGGCGAACCGGTGCCGTACCTCGTCGTCGGCTCCCCGATCAAGCTGGGCATCGACTACGAGCTGTACGCGTTCTACCCGCTCTCGTCGCAGTCCGAGGCGATCAACCTGCTGCGCACCAACCTCGCGCTCGCCGGCGTCGCCCTGGTCCTGCTGCTGGGGATCATCGCCGCGCTCGTGACGCGCCTGGTCGTCACGCCGGTCCGCGAGGCGGCCCGCACCTCGCAGCGGCTCGCCGCCGGGCTCCTGCACGAGCGCATGGAGGTCCGCGGCTCCGACGACCTCGCCCGGCTCGCCGGCTCGTTCAACCTCATGGCCGAGAACCTCCAGAGCCAGATCCGGCGCCTCGAAGAGATGTCGATGATGCAGCGCCGCTTCACCTCCGACGTCTCGCACGAGCTGCGCACCCCGCTCGCGACGATCCGCATGGCCGCCGACCTGCTCTACGACTACCGCGACGACTTCGACGAGGTCACCAAGCGCTCGACCGAGCTGCTCCAGCACGAGATCAACCGCTTCGAGGACCTGCTCCAGGAGCTGCTGGAGATCTCCCGGTTCGACTCCGGTTTCGCTTCCCTGGAGACCGAGGCCGTCGACGTGGGCCGGATCGTCGAGGACGTGGTGGAGGCCCAGTCCGCGCTCGCCGAGGAGTGCGGCGTTCCCGTCACCGTCCACAAGCCCGTGCGGCGCGTCATCGCCGAGGTCGACACCCGCCGCGTCCACCGCATCCTGCGCAACCTCGTCTCCAACGCCATCGAGCACGCCGAGGGCGGCCCCGTCGAACTCACCGTCGCCGAATCCGAGACGGCGGTCGCCGTCGCCGTGCGCGACCACGGCGTCGGGCTGAGAACCGGGCAGGCCGACCGGGTCTTCGACCGGTTCTGGCGCGCCGATCCCTCCCGGGCCCGCATGACCGGCGGCACCGGGCTGGGCCTGGCCATCAGTCTTGAAGACGCCAAGCTCCACTCGGGAACCCTGCGGGTGATCGGCGAGAGGGGCAAGGGCACGCTCTTCATCCTCACGCTGCCCCTGCAGGCCGGAAACCGGGTCATCACCTCGCCGCTCCAGCTGCGGCTCGATGAGGCCAGCGACGACAGCCAGGGAGCCTCCCATGCGGATTAGAGATCTCACCGTGCTGGCCGCGGTCGGTGCCGTCGCCATGTCGATGGCCTCTTGCGGGATTCCGGAGTCCTCGGACCCGCAGGTCATCGAGGAGGCCCCGACCGATTTCGACGAGTCGTCCTCCAACCCGGTCGAGGAGTTCCTGCCCTCGGTCGACGCCCGGACCACCGTCCAGAACTACTTCAAGGCCGCCGCCGGCGACCCGAACGGGCGCGACCAGCGGCTCCAGGTGTTCACCGAGGACGACATCGAGTTCTCCGACCCGGCCGAGGGCATCAGGCTGCTCGCGGACGTCAGGTACGAGCTGGCCGAGGGCGAGGACATCTCCTCCGAGACCGTCACCGTCACCGGCTCGATCATCGGCACCTACCTCCCCGACGGCCAGGTCCGCATGAGTTCGACGCCGCAGGAGTACGAGGAGGAGTTCGACCTCCAGCGCGAGGGACTCCAGGACGCCTGGACCTTCGCCGAGCTGCCCGCCCAGGTGGCGCTCACCTACGAGCAGTTCACGAACGTCTACGAGCAGGCGCCGCTGTACTTCCAGGCAGCCGGCGAGTCCGGGCTGCTAGTGCCCGACCTGCGGTGGATCTTCGACCAGCTCGACGCCGACACCGCGCGCGGCATCCGTCTCGGCTGGCTGGTCCAGGGGCCCTCCGAGTGGGTCGAGCAGTCCGCCCGCAGCGCGATCCCCTCGGGCACCACCGTGAAGAACTCGGATGAGGACGGCGTCGTCCACATCGATCTGGACCTCGGCGACGTCGCCGACACCGGTGCGGTCGACGTGGATTCCGTCGCGGCCCAGGTCGCCTGGAGCCTCGGCCTCGAGGGCGACTTCGTGCTCACCATCGACGGCGGCGAGGTCGCGGACGGCGACCTGGACGACTACCGCGACTGGAACGCCATTCCCGAGAACCTCGAAGAGCTCGGCTACTTCGTCTCGGACGACACCGTCTGGCAGGTCGAGAACGACGTCACCACCGACTCCTCGGCCGACCACCCGTGGGTGGGCTTCACCGCGGACGGGCTCGAGCAGGTCGCGGTCGCCGACAACGACCAGATCGCGGCGATCGTCGCGGGCTCCATGGAGCCGATCCTGCAGGTCGGTTCCGGCACCGATTCGATGACGACCGTCCCCGGTATCAGCGGCGACCTGCACGACCCGCAGTGGCTGGCCGATGGGACCGTCGTGCTGGTGGACGACGGCACGCTGATCGCCGTCGATCCCGAATCCGGTGCGACCCAGGTGCTCGCGGGCGATGAGATCACGGCCCTGGCCGTCGCGGCCGACGGGCGGCGCCTGGCCTACGTCGAGGATGGGAGCGCCGCGGTGGCGCCGCTCAATCTGGACGCGGACGGCAACCTCCTGCTCGGTGACGATCGCCCGATCGGGCTGTCCATCGGCGATGTCACCGACGTGGCGTGGAGCTCGGAGGACTACCTGTGGGTGGCCGGCCGCGACGACGGCAGCGATGAGCAGCTGTTCCGCGTGGCGATCGACAATTCGCGGGTCGAGGCCCAGGCGGGCGCCTCGGGATTCCCGTCGATCACCGCGATCGCGGCCAACCCGGCCGACCCGGCCGAGCCGAACCAGAACCGCGGCGAACCGGTCATCGTCTCGATCGGCTCGAACCTGTACCGGGTCCACTCCGAGTCGCTCCAACCGCTGGACGGCGGGAGTGGCGACCCGATCAACGGCAGCGCCCCGTTCACGGTGCTCCAATAGCCGCGAAGAACGGCCCGGAGCTTTCGCTCCGGGCCGGGCAAGTAATTTGAACGCGGACTACGAATCGACCGTGAAGCCAACCTTGCGCGGCGACTGGGCGGCGAGCTCGACGTAGGCGATCTTCTCGACCGAGATCATCACCAGGCGGCCCTTTTCGTCCTCAAGCTTCAGGACCCCGCCGGAGGCAACGGCCTGCTCGACGGTCTCGGCCAGGTCCTTCGACGACAGCTTGCTCTCCAGCACCAGTTCGCGTGGGGCGTACTGAACACCGATCTTGACCTCCACGGGCCCTCCTCAATCGAAACGGTAATAACGTCTTCAGATGGTTTCCCGAACGAACCCAGGCTGTCTACGGCCCGGAGGATTTCGGGGCGATTGCTCGCTCGCGGTCCCGCGCAGCGGGACTGCGAGCCTAGCACCAGGTCGGGCCTTGCCTTTCCCTTGGTGTTGTCGCTCACGCCGGGAAGGTATGGGTGTGTGGTGTTCGGGAAGTGTCGTACCGGTGGACTAATATCGCTGGTGTGAAGCAGGTCGTGGTGGTGAAACTGATTCCGGACGCGGGCGTGCGTGCGGTACTGGTGGAGACGCTGCGGGTGTGCAATGCCGAGGCGAACCGGATTGCGCAGCTTGCGTTCGACCACCGCGATGCGGAGACCGGGCAAGTGGAGCGCGAGTACGCGCTGCGGGGTCGGGCCTATGCCGAGGCGAAGGCCACCGGAATCGGCTCTCAACTGGCCCAACACGCGATCAAGAAGACCCGCGACGCTTACACGGCCCTGTACGCGCAGATCAAAGCCGGGATGCTGCGCGGGAAGCGCGAGGCGAAGGCCTTGTCGAACCCGGTCGCGTTCAAACCCGGTGCAGCGCAGCCATTCGACGACCGGTGCCTGTCGTGGGACTTCTATGCCCGGACGGTATCGATCCGGTCTATCGCCGGGCGCCTCCGAGGTATCGGCTTCGCATGCTCCAAACGCGACCTTGCGGTGCTGCGAGCGTACCGACAGGGCGAGTCGGACCTGTACGAACGCGACGGCGAGTTGTACCTCGCGGCGACGGTCGATATCCCCGAAGCCGAACAGCGCGAACCCGTGGATTTCATCGGTGTCGATCGAGGGATCGTCAACCTCGCCACCACGTCCGACGAGGTGAACTTTCAAGGCCGGGGTCTGGAGCGGTACCGGCGTCACATGGCGCGGGTGCGGGCCGAGTTGCAGGCCAAGGCCACGAAGGCGGCGAAGAAGAAGCTGAAGCAGCAGGCGAGGAAAGAAGCACGCCATGCTGCGCATGTGAATCACAAGATAGCGAAAGAGATCGTGTCGGCGGCCGAACGCACCGACCGCGGGATCGCCCTGGAAGACCTTGAGGGCATCCGCGAGCGGGTACGGCTCACCCGGTCCCAGCGCGGCAGGATCTCGAACTGGCCGTTCTACCAGTTGGCGCAGTACATCGCCTACAAGGCGAAGCGGGCCGGGGTCCCGGTCGTCGTCGTGGACGCCCGGCATACGAGCCAGAAGTGCCCGCTGTGTCATCACACGGAACGGGCCAACCGAAGAAACCGAGATGATTTTGAATGTCGTGGGTGCGGTCTCGCTGGACCGGCCGATGTCATAGCCTCCGTCAACGTGCGTGCACGTGGGCGGATGGCTTGGGTTGTTAGTCAAGGGTCCGGAGGGTCCGCCTAGCGCGGACTCGATCTACCCGACCACGTCGCAGCCAGCGACGGCGGACGAGGTACAAGCCTCCGACTTCCAGTCAGAGGTGACTTGATTCGATGCAAGATTACTCGGCGAGACCGCGACCGGACGCGACCGCGCGTGCGCCAATAGCGAACACGGCCCCCGGGCCGCCCGCCGAACGGCACGTCCGCCTATTTCCCTTCCAGGGACCTTTCCGATTCTTCCCCCTCAATGGGAAAGTGCGAGATGCCGCGCCAGGCCAGAGCGCTCATGAGCTGCACGGCGTCCTCCTTCGGCACCACCCGGCCCGAGGCGATCCACTTGCGGGCGGCGACCTCGGCGGCCCCCACCAGGCCGGTGGCGAGCAGTTCGGCACGGGCCTTCTCGACCTGCGTGTCGGCCATGATGGTGTCGGACAGCGCCGCCACGCACTCGGCCTCCATGCGCAGCACGCGGGCGGAGACCTCGGGGTCGTTGCGCTGGTCGGACTCGAACACGAGCCGGAAGGCCTCGCCTTGGGCGTCAACGAAGTCGAAGTAGGCCCGCATGGCCTCGTTGACGCGCTCCTTATTGTCCTCGGCATTGTCGATGGCCTCGCGGATGCGCGTGACGAGCTCGTTGGCGCGGCCGTCGAGCAGCGCCAGATACAGCTCGAGCTTCGAGGTGAAGTGCTGGTAGAGCACGGGCTTGGAGACGCCGGCGCGCTCGGCGATGTCGTCCATCGAGGTGGCGTGGTAACCGCGCGAGACGAACACGTCCTGGGCGGCCTGGAGCAGCTGGGCCCGGCGTTCGCTCCTGGGCAGTCGGATCCTGCCTTCTCCAGCGCTGTTCACCCCGGCACCTCTCCTCGTGTCGTTCATCCGTCAGTCGTCAGATCTTGCCATCTGGACGCCGCCTGCGGAAGTGTTGAATCCAGTGTCCCAGCGTACGGCCTCACCAAATGCGGGTTCCTGCGCGTAGGCGAGCCACGGTACCTTCAAGACGGGAAGATGAAGGAGTTATCTGTGGTGTATGACCAGAACCGACCGGAAGAGCCGCAGCGTCCCTCAGGGGACGAGGGGCCCGCTCGCCGCCGGATAGGGCGGTCCTGGGGCCCGGCGGAGGAGACCGCCGGCGAGGCCGAATCCGAGGCGGGTGAGCAGGCGCAGCGGCAGCAGCCGGAGCCGTACCGGTTCGATCCGGACCGGGGCCGGCGCCACCGCTACAGCGAGGAACCGACCGGGCAGATGCCGGGAATCCCGGTGGAGATCACCGAGACCGGTCCCATGGTCCCGGCGACGCGGCGCCCCTCGCCGGGCGAGCAGTTCGAACCGATCCCGCAGGCCCCGCAGCTTCCGCAAGGGCCGCAGGCGGAGTCGCCGTTCGCGCCCCCGACGCCCAACGTGCAGCCCGGTTTGCAGCCCGGCGTGAACCAGGGAACCGGCGCGCCTTCCAATCCGAGCCCGTCGTCGAACGGGCAGCGTCCGAACGCGAACGCGAACGAGTCGCCGAGCTCGCCGCAGCCGAATCCGGAGTTCGCGCCGCCGCCGATGCCGAGCGCGCCTCCTCCCATGCCCAGCGCCCCGCAAATGCCCAGTGCGCCGCCGAGCGCACCGCAGGATTTCAGCGCACCCCGCACGAACCAACTCCCCAGTGCGCCGCCGAGCGCGCCCCAGGACTTCAGCGCCCCGCGAATCGCGAATCCCGAACCGAACATCACCCCCGTGCACCCGTTCCAGCAGCGGCAGTTCGGGCCTGGCGGCCCGACCCAGACACCTGGTGGAGCGCCAGGCGCGAACCAGGCACCTGGTGGGCAGCCAGGTTCACACCAGGCACCTGGCGGGCCGCCGCCCGAGCCGAGCGCGCCCCGGCCCGAGCCGAACGCTCCTCAGAACGCGCCGCAGCCGATGCCGAGTGCCCCTCAGGCGGCGCCGAGCGCCCCGCAGACGGTCAATCCCGTTCCCAGTGCCCCCCAGGCGGTCAATCCGGCTCCGAGCGCCCCTGCGACGCCCGCCGGGCCGGCCGCGTCGCCGAAGACCCCGGTCGAGCAGACCGAGCAGTACCCGCTCGCGCAGCAGCCGCAGCAGGTGACCGAGGTCCACCCCCAGGAGGTGCCGAGTCCGCCGGTGACCGAGCAGATGCCGCCGCGCACGCCCCCGACGTCGCGTCAGCCGCTGCCCGAACCGACCCCGCCGGTGTCCTCGGAGGACGACCAGCTCGACCCCGACGCCGAGCGGCTGCTCGAAGCGGTCCGCAGCGTGCCGGGAGTGCGCGACGCCTACTACGCGACCGGCCCCGACGGTTCGCCGAACCTGCGGCTCATGCTGGAGGACGGGGTCGATCGCGACGAGGTCCACGGGGCCGTCTCCGCCGTCGTCTCCGAGCAGCGCGCCTCCGAGCCGGGCCCGCAGTCCACCGACGACTCCGGCGAACAGGCCCAGGCCGACCTGGCCCAGCCCGCCACCGACGCCGAGTTCCAGGCGGTCGGCGAGGTGGAGCTGCGCCACGTCGAGATCGACTCGACCGGGATCGACGCGGAGGTCAGCGTGACCCTGGCAGTGGGGGAGGAGGCCTCGACCGGCACCGCCGCCGCGCCGCCGATCGACTGGCACGTGCACCGCGCCGCCGCATCGGCCACAGTGGAGGCACTGCGTCCGTTCCTCGCCGCGGGCGACGCCCGCATCGAAGTCGAGCACGCCTCGATCGTCTCCACTGGACCGGTCAAGACCGCCGTGGTCGTCGTCCTGTGGCTCGACGGCCGCACGCCGCGCCGCCTGGCCGGCGCCGCCGTGGTCGCCGCCGAACGCTCCAAGGCGGTGGTTTCCGCGACCGTGGGCGCACTCGCTGCCGAAATGGCACACTGACTCCCATGAAACGGGCACATCTGGCAGATGAGACCGCGATCCGCATCCCCACCCGACCGCATCCGCCATGGCCCGGCATCGAACACCGCCTGAGCCGACGCCGCCTCTTCATCCGCCACACCCCGTCCACCGACCCCGCCGCCGAACCGGCGGTGTTCGTCCACGGACTCGGCGGCTCGGCTCAGAATTGGACGGACCTGGCCGACATGCTCTCGGACCGGCTCACCGTCGACGCGATCGACCTACCCGGCTTCGGCCACTCCGCCCCCGCCCCGCGCGTGACCATCCCGGCCCTGGCCCAGGACATCGCCGCCTGGATCATCGAATCCGGACGCGGCCCGGTCCACCTGGCCGGCCATTCGCTGGGCGGGGCGGTCTCGGTCTACCTCGCCGCCACCCGCCCCCGCCTCGTCCGCAGCCTCACCCTCATCTCGCCGGCCATGCCCTTCGTCAACCCGCGCCGCTCCCACCAGTCGAGATTCGTGCCCATGCTGGCCGTCCCCAAACTCGCCCTCATCGCCGACCGGGCCATGCGCGGGCGCACCCCGCAGCAGGTCGTCGACGACATCATCCTCGGCACCTGGGCCGACCCGACCCGCATTCACCCGCAGCGGCGACGCGAAGCCATCGCCGAGGCCCGGCGCCGACTCGCCGTCCCCTGGAACAACAGCGCCTACATCCAGACCTACCGGGGCCTGCTCGCCTCCTTCCTCCAGTCCTTCGTGCCCGGCACCCACTCGCTGTGGCGCCTCGCCCGGCAGATCCAGGCGCCGACCCTCGTCATCTGGGGCAAACAGGACCACGTCATCGACGTCAGGAGGGCCCCGCTCACCGGCGCCGCCATTCCCGACTCGCGGCTGCTCATCCTCAACCGCGTCGGACACGTGGCCATGATGGAGGAACCGCAGGCAGTCGCCAGGGCCGTCGCCGGACTGCTGGACGAGGTTCACGAATCGGACGGGCCTGGGCCCATTAAGGCCGCCGCTGACCTACACTCGCCGGTGTGACAGAAGGACGGCTCGAACGCAATCGGAGGCTCCGCCAGCGGCGGCGCCTGGTATTCGCAGCGGTCCTCGTCCTCATGGCCGGCATGGGAATCTACTTCGCCGTCGACTCCACGGGAGAGGCCAACCCGCAGACGCTGGAGACCCCCCTGCCGAGCAGCGTCACCGCCCCCGCCCCCGCTGACGACCCCATCGAGCCGGACCTCGCAAGTCCCCAGGTAGACGCCGACGCCGACGCAGGCGCCACCACCGTCCCGCTCTACTTCTCCGGAACCGGCACCTGGACCTACGCCGACGGCCGCCCCGGCGAGATCGCCGGCACCTCCGGCACCCTCCTGCGCTACAACATCGCAGTCGAGAACGGCCTCCAACTCGACGTCGAAGAGGTCGCCACCACCGTCGCCGCCACCCTCGCCGACGACCGCTCCTGGACCTCGGGCGGTGCCTGGCGCTTCGAACAGGTCTCCCAAGGCAGCGCCGACTTCACCGTCTACCTCGCCAGTCCCGATCAGCGCGCGCAGCTGTGCGGATCGACCAACACCACCGTCTCCTGCCGCAACGGCGACAAGGTCGTCATCAACTCCGCCCGCTGGATCACCGGCGTCGACCACTGGGACGGCACCATCGAGACCTACCGCGAATACGCCATCAACCACGAAGTCGGCCACCGCCTCGGCCACAGCCACGAAATCTGCCCCGCCGCCGGCGAACCCTCCCCGCTCATGGCCCAGCAGACCTTCCAACTCGCCGGCTGCACCGGCAACGCCTGGCCCTATCCCGACGGCAAGACCTACGTCTCCGGCCCCGCTGGCGAATACGGCGGCCCCGACCTGCCGCCCGACGACTACGCCGACGAATGACCCCGCGGTAAGCCGCGGAGCGACGCGCCTCCGGTATGGGGCGAGCTGTCCGACACAGCGAGTTTTTCGAGTTTCTCGAGCGCGGCGAACGCCTGGGCGGGGCGACAGATGCGGGTGAAGCCCGGCACAACGGCGCAGGCACTGGAATATCCAGTGGGTGGACATGCATTATTGGTTATATGAGTTTGCCGCCGCTAGTCGAACCCGCCGCCGACCTGTCGGTCGACGAGGTGCGCCGCTATTCGCGCCACCTGATCATCCCGGATGTCGGGATGGACGGCCAGAAACGCCTCAAGAACGCCCGCGTGCTCTGCGTGGGCGCCGGTGGACTCGGTTCGCCAGCGCTCATGTACCTCGCCGCGGCCGGAGTCGGCACCCTCGGGATCGTCGACTTCGACACCGTCGACGAGTCGAACCTCCAGCGCCAGATCATCCACGGCCAGTCCGACGTCGGCAGCCCCAAGGCCGAGTCCGCCGCCGCCTCCATCCGCGAGATCAACCCCTACGTCAACGTCGTCATCCACAACACCGTGCTCGACAACGACAACGTCATGGAGATCTTCGCCGACTACGACCTCATCGTCGACGGCACCGACAACTTCGCGACCCGCTACATGGTCAACGACGCCGCCGTACTGCTGAACAAGCCGTACGTGTGGGGCTCGATCTTCCGCTTCGACGGCCAGGCCAGCGTCTTCTGGGCCGACCAGGGCCCGTGCTACCGCTGCCTCTACCCCGAGCCCCCGCCCCCCGGCATGGTGCCCAGCTGCGCCGAGGGCGGCGTGCTCGGCGTCCTGTGCGCCTCGATCGGCTCCATCCAGGTCAACGAGGCCATCAAGGTCATCACCGGCATCGGCGACCCGCTCGTCGGCTCGCTCATGGTCTACGACGGCCTCGAGATGGAATACCGCAAGATCAAGATCCGCAAGGACCCGAACTGCGCGGTATGCGGTGACAACCCGACCGTCACCGAGCTCATCGACTACGAGGACTTCTGCGGCTCGGTCACCGACGAGGCCGCCGAGGCCGTCGTCGGCTCGACCATCACCGCGCGCGAGCTCGAGACCTGGATCAAGGAAGGCCGCGACATCGACCTGATCGACGTCCGCGAGCCCGCCGAGTACGCGATCGTCAAGATCCCCGGCTCGCGCCTGATCCCCAAGGGCGACATCGTCTCCGGTGCCGCGCTCAAGGACCTCCCGACCGAGAGGCAGGCCGTGTTCTACTGCAAGGCCGGGGTCCGCTCCGCCGAGGCGCTGGCCGCCGCGAAGGCCGCGGGCCTGAGCAATGCCGTCCACGTTCAGGGCGGGGTGCTCGGCTGGATCAACCAGGTCGACCCGAGCTTGCCGACCTACTAGACGACGACACCGAACGGTTGCCGGGCCGCGTGGCCCGGCAACCGTTTCGTATGCCAGTCCCGTAACGGGTGTAAAAGAATGTCTGGCTTGTCCGGGCGCCTCTTCGTTCTGCCCCGGATACAACCGGTGACGCCGTTTTCGAGGCGTCCGCCATACCCTGCGGCAATGGATTCCAAGAAGGGGGCCATTGCGGCTATTTGCACCGAATGCCTAGGCTGGCAACATGATTCGGAAGAACAACTCAAGCAACCCCCGCTTCCGTCCCACGCGCCGCGCCGTCATGCGATTCGGCGGGGCCGCCGCGGTGGCACTCGCCGGCGGCGCCGCCGCCGCGGGAATTGCCGCTAATGCCTCCGAGGTCGGTCTCACCGCCGTCTTCGGCCCCTCGAAGGAAGACCTCGAAGCCGAACTGGCCGAGAAGATCGACGCCTACCTGGCCGACAGCGGCACCGAAATCGAAGCCTCCGTTGCCATCGAGCGCGGCGAAATGCACCTGGACTACAACGCGGACCAGACCCACATCACCGCCTCGATCGTCAAGGCCGAGATCCTGGCGATGATGCTGCAGTACTACGGCAGCGCCGAGGCCATCACCGTTGACCACCGTGAACTGCTGGAGCTCATGATCACGCAGTCCGACAACGACGCGACCACCGAGCTGTACAACTTCCTCGGCGGCACCGAGGCGCTGCACGCCGCGCACGAGCGCTACGGCCTCCAGAACACCACCAATGACGAGGACGGCCGCTGGGGCGTGACCCACACGATCGCCGCCGACCAGCTGATCATCGCCGAACTCGACCTCTTCGAGGGGACTTTCGCCGCCGACCAGGTCGGACTGGCCCGCGAGCTCATGGGCAGCGTGGTCGAGGAGCAGAACTGGGGCATCTCGGCCGCCGCCAAGGAAGGCGAGTCGATCTGGCTCAAGAACGGCTGGGACACCGAGTCGCAGCTGGGCGGCCTGTGGGTGGTGAACTCCATCGGCGTCCTCGGCGGCGACGGCGACGACCCGATCAGCCTTACGGTTCTGACCAGCAACGCGCAGGACGACGTCGAGGGCATCCCGGTCGTGGAGGACATCGCCAAGATCGCCCGCGAGGTCATCGACCAGCTCTAAACGCTTGCGGCGCAAAGTGCGTGCGGCCCGAGGCCCGAGGTTGCCTCGAAACAGGACAGAATTTTCAATTCCCGAATGGCCATGCGGCCCATTGTGAGTCCCGCTTTGTATCCAGGCGTGAAGGCCGCTGCCAAGAGTGGTGAGACGGTATGGCTCAAGAACGGCTGGGACAGCCGTACCTCGCTCGGCGGGCTGTGGGTGGTGAACTCGGTCGGGGTGATCGGGATCCCCGGCCAGAAGTCGATCCGGATGGCGATCCTGACCAGCAAGGCCGCCAATGGAACCGAGGGCATCCCGATTGTGGAGAAGCTCGCCAAGATCACCCGTGAGGTGATCGTCAAGGCAGTGGTCTGAGCGAAACGGCAAAGCGGCCCGGACCGAATGGTCCGGGCCGCTGTCGCGTTAGAGGCTAATCGCTCAGTACCGGCTGTATTTCCGCTACCGTCCCCTCGCTTCGCTCAGTACCGGTAGTGCTCCGGCTTGTACGGGCCCTCGACCTGCACGCCGATGTAGTCGGCCTGCTTCTTGCTGAGCGTGGTCAGCTTGACCCCGAGGGCGTCGAGGTGGAGGCGGGCGACCTCCTCGTCGAGTTGTTTGGGGAGCGTGTAGACGCCGATCGGGTACTCCTCGAGCTTGGTGTTGAGCTCCATCTGGGCCAGCACCTGGTTGGTGAAGCTGTTGCTCATCACGAAGCTCGGGTGGCCGGTCGCGTTGCCCAGGTTGAGCAGGCGGCCCTCGCTCAGCACGATGATCGAGCGCCCATCGGCGAACTGCCACTCGTGGACCTGCGGCTTGACCTCGAGCTTCTTGACGCCGGGTTCGGCGGCGAGGCCGGCCATGTCGATCTCATTGTCGAAGTGGCCGATATTGCCGACGATCGCCTGGTGCTTCATCTGACGCATGTGGTCGATGGAGATGATGTCGCGATTGCCGGTCGTGGTGATGAAGATGTCGGCGTATCCGACGGCGTCCTCGAGGGTCAGCACCTGGTAGCCGTCCATCGCGGCCTGGAGCGCGCAGATCGGGTCGACCTCGGTCACGATGACCCGGGCGCCCTGGCCGCGCAGTGCCTCGGCCGAGCCCTTGCCGACGTCGCCGTAGCCGCACACCACCACGGTCTTTCCGCCGATGAGGACGTCGGTCGCCCGGTTGATGCCGTCGGGCAGCGAGTGCCGCACGCCGTACTTGTTGTCGAACTTCGACTTCGTCACCGAGTCGTTCACGTTGATGGCCGGGAACGGCAGTTTGCCCGCGCGCTCCAGCTCGTAGAGGCGGTGGACGCCGGTGGTGGTCTCCTCGGTGACGCCCTTGATCGCGGCGGCCTTGCGGCCGTAGCGGGTCGGGTCCTCTTCAAGGGACTTCGCCAGGACGGCGAGCACCACGGCCTCTTCCTCGCTCTCGGCGGTGGAGGCGTCCGGGACGGCTCCGTCGGCCTCGTACTGGGCGCCGTTGACGACGAGCATGGTGGCGTCGCCGCCGTCGTCGAGGATCAGGTTCGGCTCGGCATCGCCCCAGTCGAGCGCCCGCTCGGTGCACCACCAGTACTCCTCCAGCGACTCGCCCTTCCAGGCGAACACCGGGACGCCCTGCGGGCTGTCGGGAGTGCCGGCGGGTCCGACGGCGATCGCGGCGGCGGCGTGGTCCTGCGTGGAGAAGATATTGCAGGAGGCCCAGCGGACCTCGGCGCCGAGCGCGGTGAGCGTCTCGATGAGGACGGCGGTCTGGATCGTCATGTGTAGGGAGCCGGTGATTCGGGCACCCTGCAGAGGCTGGGACGCGCCGTAGCGCTCGCGCAGGGCCATGAGGCCGGGCATCTCGTGTTCGGCCAGGCGGATCTCGTGGCGGCCGAAGTCGGCCAGCTTGAGGTCGGCAACCTTGTACTCGTCGGCACGCAGCGTGTTCGTCATGGGGGAAATGTTACGCGCCAGGCGTGAGCAGCCCGATGAACGGCGTGGTGGCGGGCGACACGGAAAAAATATTGGAGTCAACCCCCGTTTCAGCTTGACACTTCTGGGGCGGTGGGTAATATTGCAGATACGCAGCGTCACGGAGATGCGGACGGCCCACAGGGTCGGAAAGCACTCAGGTGGCAAAGCGGCAATACCAAACCGGGGGGAGTGCCCGGCAGTCTGGGGTGGCTGCCGGGCACATTTTTTGTGCTCCGGGCGCATCCGTCTAATTCGATTGCGTCGCTTCCCGATCTGCGAGATGGTCAGATGCGTGAGCATCTCTGACATCGAAATCCTTCCGATCGACCCGCTCGACCGTGACCTGGTCAACGGCTGGATCGGCACCCAGCGAGCCGTCGCCGCACACGACCTGCCCGGCGAGCCGCTTCCCAGCCCCTCGTTCCAGCGCCTCCGGCTCCTGCTGTGGTCCGCCGCCGTCGATGTCGAACGCTATGTCGCGCGGCGCGAGGGCGCCGTCATCGGGGCGCTTCAGTACTCGATGCCGAACCGGGACAACCAGCACCTGATCGAACTCGAGCTGGAGGTCCATCCGGAGCACCGTCGCGGGGGCGTCGGCACCGCGCTGCTGGAGTTCACCGAGCGGCGCGCCGCCGAGCTCGGCCGCGACACGATCCTCGCCTTCGCGACCGAATCGCTCGAAGGAGGACCCCGCTTCGACCACTCCGGGCGGGAGTTCGCGAAGGCGCGCGGTTATGCCGTGGTCGACCAGGAAATCCACCGCCGCAATGACCTCACCCTCGTCGGCGACGACGAACTCGGCCGGCTCTATGCCGAGGCCTGGGAGAATGCCGCCGGATACGAACTCGTGCAGTGGGTCAACGAGTGCCCCGATGAGCTGGTCGACGGCATGGCCATGCTCAACGAGCGCATGTACACCGACCCGCCGATGGGGGAGGACCTCGACATCCGCCCCGCCGTCTACGACGCGGCCCGCATCCGCAATACCGAGTGGACCGCGATCGAGCGGGGCCAGACCCAGTTCAACTCCGCGATCGTCCACGTCGAGTCCGGAGAGCTCGCCGGGATGTCGAACATCTGCCTCCTTCCCGGCGAGGAACTGCATGCGTGGCAGCAGGACACGATCGTGGAGGAGAAGCACCGCGGCCACCGGCTCGGCATGATCCTTAAGATCGCGAACCAGCGGCTCCTGCGCAGGTACCGCCCGCAGATCCGCTACGTCCACACCTGGAACGCCGAGGTCAACGACCACATGATCGCCATCAACGAGGCGATGGGCTACCGCCCCCTGTGCCGCGACCTCGACGTGCAGAAGAAGCTCTCCTGAGCCGAGAGTTCCCGCGTTGCAATGGGAAACGGCCCGGCCGCACTGCGGCCGGGCCGGTCTTTCGTCGGCGTAGGGGCGCTCGGGTGTCGTACCCCGGCGCTATCGTTTGCGTAGGGGCCCCCTTGGACTACCTGCTTCGGCGTGCCCGCGTTCAGACCGTGGCGAGGAACAGTTCGCCTTCGCCTGTGACCGTGAGGGTTTCGGCCGCCGCCTCCGAGAAGGCCGCATGGCCCGGGGTGAGCGTGAGCTCTCCGCCGGCGTCGGCCACCGTCACCGTTCCGCCCGTGCACAGGCAGATCCGCGGTCCGTCCACTGTGAATGACTGCGGCTCGGAGCCGACCTTGATGCGGCGCAGCGCGAAGTCGTCGATCGGGACCGGCCAGTCGCGGACCGGGCCCTCGTCGTGCACGATCGCGCGCGGCTCCGGCATCGTGCGGAAGTCCAAGACCCGCAGCAGCTCCGGCACATTGACCCGCTTGCTCGTCAGGCCGCCGCGCAGCACATTGTCGCTGGCGGCCATGATCTCCACGCCGAAGCCCTTGAGATACGCGTGCAGGTTCCCGGCGGGCATGTAGACCGCCTCGCCCGGCTCCAGCCTCAGGTGGTTGAGCAGCAGGCTCACCAGGACACCCGGATCGTCCGGGTAGAAGCGGGCCAGCTCGATCAGCACCGCGTCGCTCCCGGACTCGTTCGCCGCGCCCGAGGCGTGCATCGCGGTGGCGGCCTTGGCGGCGGCCGCGATGATCTCGCGGCATTCGTCGCGGTCCAGGCCGAGCAGGTCCGGGACGGCCCGACGCAGCCCGGAACTGCTGTCGCGCAACGTCGTCACCAGCTTCTCCAGGCCGCTCACCCCGAGCGCCTCGATCTCGTCGGCGGCGACCAGCGGGTCCCGGAAACCGCACAGGGCCCGGAAGTCGGTGAGCGCGACGATCAGCTCCGGCTTGTGATTGCCGTCCACATAATTGCGAAAGGCTGCGTCGATGCCGATGCGCAGCTCGCGCGTGTGGCCCGAGTGGGCCTGGCGCGAGTTGGGGTGCGCCTGGATCGAGAGCGGCTTGTCGGCCGCGAGGAGCTTGAGCAGGAACGGCAGCCGCGGACCGAACTCGTCCAGCACCCGCCGGCCCAGGAACCGGGCCGGCTCGGAGGCGATGGCGTCGTCGAGCGGGCGGCCGTCGTCCAGGATCGAAGGGGCGGTGGGGTGAGCCCCGAACCACTCCTCGGCCTCCGGCAGCTCGGCGGGGACCTCCCGACCCTGCAGTTTGGCGAGGTCGACCTGTGATCCCCATGCGTAGTTGCGGATTACGCCGTCAAGCCTCTGCACGGCCGCTCCTCACTGTTTCGAACCCAGAGGAGTCAACTGTAACTGTTCACCTTCCGGCCCTAATCGCCGCCGACCGTCTGGTCCTTGAGTTCGGAGACGGCCGGGACGCGCATCGGGTCGAGGCCGTGCGCAAGGGCGAGATAGACCGACGCGAAGTCCGGAACCGCGATGAGCGAGGCGAGCCGCTCCAGCGCGCAGCCGCCCTCGGCGGGGATGACGTCGCAGCGGATGCCCCGGCGTCCGGCCAGGTCGGCGACGGCGTCGGCGCGCCGGGTGTCGGGCTTGGGGGCGGTGTCGTCGCCGTCGAGGCCGTCGTCGCGCATGAGCACGATCCGCAGCCGCGTCAGCTCGTCGTCCTCGGAGTCGGCGAAGATGTCCTTCTTACCCTCGGCGAGCGAGCCGAAGACCCCGTCGAGCAGGCCCACCCGGCCGCGCCCGACCTCGCCGAGCTCGCCCGAGATGACCGGGTAGCGGGAGTTCGCGGCGAGCATGTCGCCCATGCGTCGGGCCGCCACGCCCGCGAGCGGGCTCGAACCCCACACGACCGGGATCGACCCGGCGAGGTTCATCGCCAGCGCCTTGGCGGGATTGACGTAGGCGTCCGTGTCGGCCCGGCAGCGCTCGGCGTCCTCGTCGAGCCGCCTGGCGGTCTCGGCGATGTCGGCCTCGTTGACGTGCACCAGACCCAGCTCGCGAGCCGCCAGAAGCACCGGAATCGTCAAGGCCCACAAGGAGAGCCGTGCGGGCGCGCGGCGCGGTACGGCCACGTACGGGGCGCGGGCGCGCTCGGCCACGGCCTGGAGTTCGGAGTCGGGGGCGCCGATGGCGACCAGGCGGGCGCCGCGGCGGGCGGCGGCCTCGGCGGCGGCGAGGGCCTCGGGGCTGCGCCCGGAGGCGGAGACGGCCAGGACCACGTCGGCGGCGCCGACCCAGCCGGGCACGCCGGCGGAGCGGTGGCCCAGGACGGGGACCGGGCAGCGGGGCCCAGCCACCGTGGCGAGGATGTCGCCGGTGCGGGCGGCAGTGCCGACACCCGCGACGACGATCGCTCTGGGGCGGCCCTCGTCGGCGAGGACGCCGAGTCCGGCGTCCGCCGCGAGCGCGGCCGATTCGCGCAGTTGCGGTCCGGCGGAGGCGAGTGCCCACAGGGCGCCGCCGGGATTGGTCGATTCGCTCAGGTCGCCTTCGATGCGCCGCTCGTCGGGGAGCCGGTCGCCGGTGATGCCTGCCACGCCGTCGTCGTCTGGACCCATGCTGTTATTCCTCCTTGACGGAGTCGAGGAGCATCACCGGGATGCCGTCCTCCACTCGGAACACCTTGTCGCATTCAGAACAGGTGAGGCAGTTGGCCTCTCGGTCGTAAGCGAGGGGTGCGTGGTGCGGTTCGGGGCAACGCAGCAGTTCGAGCAGGATGGGTGCCGGTGATGTTGCGGGCATGGGCGGTTCAGTTCCTTACGATGCGGAGGATGTCGTCGCGCAGCCGCTCCATCGAAGCCGGGTCGGGCCCTTCGACGTTGAGACGCAGCAGCGGTTCGGTGTTGGACGGGCGCAGGTTGGCCCAGGAGCCGTCATTGAACGCGACGGTCAGGCCGTCGAGCCGGTCGGTCGTGACCCCTTCGCTGGCAGCGTACTGCGCGGCGACCTCTTCGATCTTCGCGTTCGGGTCGGTGACCTTGGAGTTGATCTCTCCGGAGGCGACGTAGCGGACGAACTCGTTCGCGAGATCCGAGGCGCTGCGGTCGCCTTCGCCGACAGCCGCGAGGACGTGCATCGCGGCGAGCATGCCGGTGTCGGCGAACCAGAAGTCCTTGAAGTAGTAGTGGGCCGAGTGCTCGCCGCCGAAGATCGCGTCCTCTTCGGCCATGACGGCCTTGATGTAGGAGTGGCCCACGCGGGTGCGCAGCGGCCGGCCGCCGGCCTCGGTGACGATCTCGGGGACGGCCTTGGAGGTGATGAGGTTGTGGCAGATGGCGCTGCCGGGGTGCTTGGCCAGTTCGCGGGTGGCGATGAGCGCGGTGATCGCCGAGGGCGTGACGGGCTCGCCGTCGGCGTCGACCACGAAGCAGCGGTCGGCGTCGCCGTCGAAGGCCAGACCGAGGTCGGCGCCGGTCTCCTTGACGCGGGCCTGGAGGTCGACGATGTTGGCCGGCTCCAGCGGATTGGCCTCATGGTTGGGGAAGGTCCCGTCGAGTTCGAAGTAGAGCTCGTCGATGTCGAGCGGGAGCGCGGCGAGGAGCTGGTCTCCCAGGACTGCCGGGACGGTGTAGCCGCCCATGCCGTTGCCGGCGTCCACGACGACCTTGAGCGGGCGGATGCCCGACAGGTCGACCAGGTGGCGCATGTAGTCGGCGTAGGCGGCCAGGAAGTCCTCGCGTGCAACGGCACCGGGCGTCTCGGCGACGGGCGCGGGCTCCCCGTCGAGGATCGCCTGCGCCTTGTCGCGGATGTCGGCCAGGCCCGTGTCCAGCCCGATGGGGCGGGCGGCCGGCAGGCACATCTTCAGGCCGTTGTACTCGGCCGGGTTGTGGCTGGCGGTGAACATCGCCCCGGCCACGTCGCGCGAGCCGGCGATGAAGTAGAGCATGTCGGTCGAGCACAGTCCGGCGTCCAGGACGCTGGCTCCGGCGGCGGTCGCGCCGCGCGCGAACGCCGCGGCGAAATCGGGGCCGGAGTCGCGCATGTCGTGGCCGACGGCCCACTTCAGCTCGCCGGTCACGGCGACGGCGGCCGCGCCTATCGCCTCCATGACCTCGGGCGTGAGCTGGGAACCGACGAGTCCGCGGACGTCGTATGCCTTCACGAATTCGCTGAGCTGGGGAGCCACTGGAGAGTGTCCGCCTTTCGGAGGGTCCGGATGCAAAGAGGTGCGCGGTGCCGCTATGGGCCGGGGGGTTCGGCGTTTGCCATCGAGACTAGCGCTGCGACTCCTCGTCGCCGGCCACGACCCGGAGGTGACGCCGGGCACTCGAGACCGCGCCGCCGGCCGGGCCGGGACGCAGTCCCTGCCGCGGTGCGCCGTCGCCGGAGGGCACGGGCGGTTCCGGTTCCGACCGGTCGCCGACCGCCGCCTCGCGGACGGCATTGGCCAAGGCCACCAGGTCATCGTCGGTGGGCATGGGCACGGCGTAGTCGCCTTGATGGCGCACCAGCTCCCAGCCATGTGGCACCGTGAGCCTCCGTGCGTGGGCATCGCACAGGTCATAGCTGTGGGGCTCGCGTGTTGTGGCGAGCGGCCCGACCACCGCAGTGGAATCCGAGTAGATATATGTCAATGTGGCCACCGCCGGCTGGCGGCAACCGTTCCGAGAGCAACGCCGATCCGACCTCACACCACGAAACTACCACTCGCACCGGTGAACTCGGTGGCGCTGAGCAGTGGGCAGAGCAGATTCGTGCGCCACGTTCCTCGGGGACCGCCGGAGCGCCGCAAGGAAGCTATGGTGGGGCGCATGCGGAGAGATCGTCACGGCCGGGGCATGCGGGGGCCCCTGGCGCCGAGAGCGCTGCCGATGCGACGCACGTCGGTCGAGGTGTTCGACGCGGTCGTCATGGAGACGGTGGTGGCGATCGAGCGGCAGCTGTCGGATTCGGTGGGGCCGAAGTTCTCCAGCCTGCGTCACGTGGAGTTCGCAGTGGACGAGGTGCCGCCGCCGTCGCAGTCGTACGACGCCGACGTCGTGGAGGACCGGGGGGTCCCGCTGTCGAAGCTCTACCCGGGGCAGCCGGGGACGTCCGCCTCGGCGCCGCGCATCGTCTTGTACCGCAAACCGATCGAGCTGCGGGCTGAGGGCAGGGTCGAGATGGAGCTGCTGGTGCGGTCGGTGCTCGCCGAGCAGTTGGCGTCGCTGCTGAATCTGCCGCCGGAGGAGCTCGAGCCGTGAGTTGGCCCGCGATGACCCGCGGGTATCGCGCGCACGGCGAAGGGACGGGACATCGTCGTCCCGCCCCTTCATTGCTCGTAGTAGGGTTCCGGCCTTTGTAAGGCCTAGGCCGCCACCGGGATTCGTTCCCTTTCGGGGGCGACTCTCGGTTCGACCAGGTCGTCGACCAGCACCGAGCCGACCGGCATCGGCTCCGATGCCAGGGCGAACTGCGGTTCCAGTTCGGGGTTGATCATCGGGGCCGGTAGGCACACCACCACCGGCATCAGGCGTTCGGTCCGGCGCCTCGCTGCCTCGCGGGCCTGCCGCTTGATCTTGCGGCGCTCCCGTTCGGACAGTCCGCCCCAGATACCGAACCGCTCATCGTGTTCGAGTGCGTATTGCAGACAGTTCTCCTTGACCTCGCATCGCGCGCAGATGCGTTTGGCATCTCGCGTCGACCCCCCTTTTTCGGGGAAGAACGCCTCCGGGTCGGTCTGCGCGCACAATGCGCGAGCCTGCCACTCCGGAACGTTACCCAACAGGTCGGCCAAGTAGTCACGGCCGTCCATATGCGTCCGCCTCCTCGTTCGCGCACCGGCAAGCCGGTGCTCCCCCCTTGCAATCACTTGCAGGGCACCGGATGTCAGACCGAGGCCGGGACGCGTTTCCTCCCCGATAACGCGTACGGGCCTACAGCGGGACCTCGCGGGCCCGCTGTATTTAGCGGTCTTGGTGCCCGCGGGCGGCCTGAAGATGGGGCCGCGCCGCTCGACTCATCTGTATGGACGATGAGTGCTCATCGCTATTCGATAACGGTTCGATACCAGACGATAGCGCACAGTGACCCCGTTGATTGAAGGACCCCTCAGACTCACTCTTTGGGGGACCCCGAATCTGCCGGGTCCGCTGTGGAGGATCGCTGGCGGGACCCGGCCCGGCGTGCGAACAGCAGTCCCATACCGGCGAGGGCCAACCACACCGTGTCGAGCAGCAGTCGTTCGACCGCGGCCCGGGCGTCGATGAAGACCTGTCCCTCTTCGGCCAGTTGCCTCGTCTCGTCGAATCCGTACCGTGCCGCCGACAATGCCAGCAGCAAACCGATAACGAGGTAGGCGACGTAAAGGACTTGGGCCCAGCGGCCAATCACCCGTCCGGGTTGCAGCCAGACGGCGAGCGCGGGAGCGGCCAGGGGGATGACCGAGAAGAGGGTCTGCCGGGCGGTGTCGGTGAATCCGAGGCCTGCGGCGCGGCGGATCGAGTCGTCGCGGGGGTCGAGCCCGAACCCGAACAGCCACTGGGACACCGCGACCGCGATGAAGATCGTCGCGCAGGCGAGCAGGACGACGGCGACGGCGGTGCGGCGACGCTGGTTGGATGGCACGGACTGCATGGCCGCAATTACACCAGATCAGTCCTGCCGGTCTGTTTCAGTTCCTCCACAACGGCCTTGACCTCCTGGGCACGGTCGCGCGGGCATACCAGGAGCGCGTCGGGGGTGTCGACGATGATGAGGTCGTCGACGCCGACGGTGGCGACGATGCGGCCGGAGGCGGGGACGACGACATTGCGTTTCGACTCGGTCAGGAGCGCTTCGCCCGAGCCGCTGGCGTCGACGATGACATTGCCGACCTTGTCGGCGGCCTTGAGGACTCGGCCGAGGGTGTCGTAGTCGCCGACGTCGTGCCAGTCGAAGTCGCCGGGGACGACGCCGACCTTGCCCGCGGCGGCGGCCGGCTCCATGACGGCGTAGTCGATGGAGATCCGCTCCAGGGTCGGCCACAGCTTGGCGAAGAGGGCCTCGCGGTCATTGGAATCCCATGCGGCGGCGAGGGTCCGGACGGCCTCGTGGAGGGCCGGGCGGTGGCGGGCGAGCTCGTCGAGGAATACGTCGACGCGCCAGACGAACATGCCGGCGTTCCACAGGTAGTTTCCCGAGGAGACGTACTCGACGGCCGAGACCTGGTCGGGCTTCTCCACGAACGCGTCGAGTTGGTAGCCGGGGCCGACACCCGCGCCGAGGCGCAGGTAGCCCAGGCCGGTGTCGGGGCCGGTGGGGGTGATGCCGATGGTCATGAGCAGGCCGGACTCGGCCAGCTCCATCGCCTTTTCAACGGTCTTGGCGAAGGCCTCGCCGTCGGGCACGAGGTGGTCGGCGGCGAAGGACCCCATGACGGCCTTGGGTTCGCGTTCGGCGATGACGGCGGCCGCGAGGCTGATGGCCGCGGCGGAGTCCCTGGGGGAGGGCTCGACGAGGATATTGTCGCCGGGCACCTCGGGGAGCTGGCGGGCCACGTCGACGGCGTGCGCGGCGCCGGTGACGACGTAGACGCGGCCGGGGTCGGACAGCCGCCGCACCCGCTCGACCGTCGACTGGAGGAGCGAGGACTCGGAGCCGGTCAGGGGCAGCAGGAACTTGGGTCGTTGCGCGCGCGACAGGGGCCAGAGCCGGGTTCCGGAGCCGCCTGCGGGGACCACCGCGTGAAGCATGGACTCAGTCTTTCATGCCGTCACAACGTGCCGCTTCACCCGGTCTCGGCCCGGCCCGGCCAAGGCGTGAGATATCGCTTGCCGGGGCGATTCGCCGCCCGGTGGTGACGTGCGGTGGCGGGACGGACCCGCTGCGCTCAAGTGAGGAGCCTCTCGCGTTCCCAGGCCCGTCCGGGCAGTTCGACAATGGCGGCCCTCCAATAGACTCACGGCAGCCCCGCCCCGACACGTTCACTGATACATAGGAGTCCCCGTGGCATACCCACCCGCCCCGCCCGCCGCTTACGCCCCGCCTGTGAAGCAGAGCAACGGATTCGGCGTCGCCGCTCTGGTCCTCGGCCTGATCTCCGCGGGCCTGTGCTGGATTCCGCTCTTCAACCTGCTCACCTCGCTCCTGCCCGGCCTCCTCGCCGTCATCTTCGGCATCGTCGGCATCGCCACGAGCGGCAAGCGCGGCGGCAAGGGCAAGGGCACCGGCATCACCGGCCTGATCCTGGGAGTCGTCGCGCTCGCCGTCACGATCGCGTGGACGGCATTTCTGGTGAACGCCTTTTCGGAGGCCTCCGACCAGGTCGGCTCCCAGTCGGAATCCGAGTTCATGGCCTCGTGCCAGGCCGAGGGAAGCACCGAGGCGGACTGCCAGGCCGTCTGGGACGCCTTCGAGGAGTGGGGGATCTTCGGCGGCTAGCGCCACCCCGACGTTCGGGCCGCGGCGGTGCCGCGGCCCTTTTCCCTGTCCTAGAACAGCCTCGGCTGCGACTCGTCGATCGCGCCGCGCATGTCGTCGTAGTCGAGCACCACACACCGGATGCCCCGGTCCTCCGCCAGCACGCGGGCCTGCGGCTTGATCGCCTGCGCGGCGAAGATGCCCTCGACGGGCGCCAGGAGCGGATCGCGATTGAGCAGTTCGAGATACCGGGTCAGCTGCTCGACCCCGTCGATCTCCCCGCGGCGCTTGATCTCGACGGCGACGTGCTTCCCGTCGGAGTTGCGGCACATGAGGTCCACCGGCCCGATCGCGGTCGGGAACTCCCGCCGCACCAGCGACCAGCCCTTCCCGAGCGGAGCGGTGTCGGCGGCCAGCAGCTCCTGCAGGTGCGCCTCGACCCCGTCCTTCTGCAACCCCGGGTCGATCCCCAGCTCGTGCGAGGAGTCGTGCAGGATCTCGTCGATGGTGACTTTGAGCTGGTCGCCCGACTTCTTCGAGGTCACCGTCCACAGCTTCTCGTCCTCGACGATCGTGCACGGCGGCGTCATCCAGTTCAGCGGCTTGTAGGACCCGCCGTCGGAGTGGACGAGGAAGCTGCCGTCCGCCTTCATCATGAGGACGCGAGGGGCCATGGGCAGGTGGGCGGAGAGACGCCCCGTGTAATCGACTTCGCACCGAGCGACAACCAAACGCATGCCCAGCACCCTACCTGTGCCGTCCGGTGCGCCCGGCTCTGCCGGTCCGGGCCGAGTCGTCAGGCGGGGCCGGGGGAAAGGCCCAGGGTCTCGTAGTCGAAGACCAGGTCGGCTCGGGCCCTGGACCCCCGGATTCTCCGGGCATTGGCCTCGTCCACCGCCCGGACCCATTGGCGGGCTTCGGTGGGGGACTTGCCGAAGCGTTCGTGGCGGGCTATGAGGCGGGTGAGGCGGGTCGGTTCGTGGGTCTGGCAGTACCAGGATTCGGTGAGCGCCTTGCGGACGGCGGGCCAGGGGGCGTCGTCGTCCAGGAGGTAGTTGCCCTCGGTGACGACGAAGTCGGTTTCGGGGAAGACGGGGATGGAGCCGGCGATGGGCTGTTCGATGTCGCGGTCGAAGGCCGGGGCGTAGACGATGGCATCGCGGTCGGTGGCGAGGCGGCTGAGCAGGTCGCGGTAGCCGTGGCCGTCGAAGGTGTCGATGGCGCCCTTGCGATCCGCGCGACCCAGACGGACCAGCTCGGCATCGGCGAGGTGGAAGCCGTCCAAGGGGACCCAGACCGCGCGGCGGCCCTCCGGGTCGAGCGCGCGAGCCAGCCACTGCGCGACGGTCGACTTGCCCGCGCCGGGCGAGCCGGCGATGCCGATCAGGACGCGGCGCCCGCCACCGGACAGCGAGCGGACCCGCTTCAGCAGGTCCGCCGCTTCGAGCTTTTCGACCGATACCGCTTCATCGCCTTCGTTCGTCACCCGCCGAAATTAGCCGAGGGCGATGGGCAGCGTGGCAGCGGACCGGTCCGGGGATGAGCTGTCCGTTTGGCTTGGAGTGCACTCCAGGTTCTAGGCTTCTGGCCGAGGGGTCCCGACCGGGACGCGGAACGAACGACATCGGGGAGTGGTTATGGCCGAGCGAGTGGTCGTCACCGGGGGCAGCGGGAAGTTGGGACGCGCCTGCGTGCGTGACCTGGTCGAACACGGATACGACGTGGTCAACCTCGACCGGGAGCCCTCACCGGACGATCTCGCGCCGTTCACGAAGGTCGATCTCACCGACTACGGGCAGGTCGTCGAGGCCCTGACCCGCATCGACGACCGCTACTCGGGCGTCGACGCGGTCGTGCATCTCGCGGCGATCCCCGCCCCTGGCCTGCAAGCGAACTCGACGACGTTCCGCAATAACGTGCTGAGCACCTACAACGTGTTCGCGGCGGCCCGCCTGGCCGGGATCGCGAACATCGTGTGGGCCTCCAGCGAGACCGTGCTGGGCCTGCCGTTCGAGACGCCGCCGCCGTACCTGCCGGTGGACGAGGAGTACGCCCCGCGCCCGGAGTCGACCTATTCGCTGGTCAAGACCATGGAGGAGACCATGGTCGAGCAGTTCTGCCGCTGGGAGCCGTCGCTGAACGCCACGGGCCTGCGCTTCTCGAACGTCATGTACGTCGAGGACTACGCGGCCTTTCCGGCGTTCAATGACGACCCGAGCCTGCGCCAATGGAACCTGTGGTCCTACATCGACGCCCGCGACGGCGCGCTGGCGATCCGTCTCGGGTTGCAGCGCGAGGGAACCGGCAAGGAGGTCTTCGTCATCGCCTCGCCGGACACCGTCATGACGACGCCGACGCCGGATCTCGTCAAGGACCACTACCCCGAGCTCGAACTCAAGCGGCCGGTCGTGGGCCACGAGACATTGCTGTCGATCGAGAAGGCCCGCCGCCTGCTCGGCTACGACCCGCGCCACTCCTGGCGCCACCACGTCTAGAACGACGGGTGGGGCGGGCCGCATCGCGGCCCGCCCCTTTTTCTGTTTCCTTGCGGGAGTAAAGCTTTCAGACGGCCTGGTTGAACTTGGCCCGCGACACCAGGTAGCCGAGCAGGGCCAGGCCGAGCGACCAGACCACCGTCAGCGCCAGGTCCGTCCCGTCGGCCGCGGTGCCCGCCAACAGGCTCCGGATCACCTCGATGAACGGGGTGAACGGCTGGTATTCGGCGACGTAGCGCAGTCCGGCCGGCATCGAGTCGGTCGGGACGAAGCCCGAGCTCAGGAACGGCAGGAACGTGAACGGCATCGGGGTGTTGCTGGCGGTCTCGACGCTCTTCGCGGTCACGCCGAGCGCCACCGCGATCCAGGTGAGCGCGAAGGAGATCAAAACGAGCACGCCCAGCAGCGCCAGCCATTCGGCGGGCCCGGCGTCCGGCCGGTAGCCGATGGCGAACGCGATGGCGAAGACCGCCGCGACGCAGATGAGGATCTGGATGATCGAGCCGATGACGTGGCCGGTGAGGATCGAGACGCGGGCGATCGACATGGTGCGGAACCGGTCCACGATCCCCTGGGTCATGTCGGTGGCGACGCCGATCGCCGTCCCGGTCATCGCCCCGCCGATGGCCATCATGAGGATGCCGGGCGTGACATAGGAGAGGTAGGCGGCGCGCCCGCCGGACGCGCCGCCCAGCCCGTCGCCGAGGGTCGAGCCGAAGACGTAGACGAACATCAGCAGCATCAGCGCGGGGATCATGACGAGCATGAGCGTCAGGGACGGGTACCGCAGCATGTGTTTGAGGTTGCGGCGCAGCATGGTCGCCGAGTCGCCGATGGTGTGCGAGAGGGTGGTCATCGCCGGGTCTCCTTCTGGGGCCGGGCCTGGCCGGTGAGGGTCAGGAAGACGTCGTCGAGGTCGGGCTTGTGGACGGTCAGCTCGCCGACCTCGATCGATTCGTGGTCGAGGAGGTCGATGAGCGAGCGCAGGGAGGCGACGGAGCCGTCGCCGGGGACCTGGATGGTCAGCTGCTCGGTGTCGTGGGCGGTGGCGCCGAGCAGGTTCGCGGCCTTCTCCAACTGGTCGATCCTCAGCAGTTGCAGGCTGATGTGGCCGCCGGGGATGAGGCGCTTGAGCTCCGCGGCGGTGCCCTCGGCGACGATCTTCCCGCCGTCGAGGACGGCGATCCGGTCGGCCAGTTCGTCGGCCTCCTCCAGATACTGGGTGGTCAGGAAGATGGTGGTGCCGCCCGAGACCAGTTCGCGGATGATCTCCCACATGACGCGACGGCTGCGCGGGTCCAGGCCCGTGGTCGGCTCGTCCAGGAAGATCACCCTCGGACTTCCCATCAGGCTCATGGCGATGTCGAGGCGGCGGTTCTGGCCGCCGGAGTAGGTGGACGGCAGCCGCTTCGCGATGTCGGTGATGTCCAGGCGCTCCAGGAGCTCGGCGGCGCGCCGCTTCGTCTCGGCCTTGCCCAGGTGGTGCAGGCGGCCCATGAGGTGCAGGTTCTCGGTGCCGTTGAGCAGCTGGTCGACGGCCGCGAACTGGCCGGTGACGCCGATGCTCTTTCGTACCCCGTCGGAGTCGCGGTGCAGGTCCGCCCCGTTGACGAAGGCCTCGCCGGCGTCGGCGCGGGCCAGGGTCGAGAGGATCTTCACGGTGGTGGTCTTGCCGGCTCCGTTGGGGCCGAGGAGGGAGTAGATGCTGCCCTCGGGGACGGCGATGTCGATGCCGTCGAGCACGATGTTGTCGCCGTAGGCCTTTCGCAGGCCGCGGGCCTCGATGGCCAGTGGTTTCCGGGTGTTCATGGTGACTCGATTCGTAGGCGGGAGGAGGGTGAGCATGAGCCCGAGGTCGAACACGTGGGCACTCCCGTCTCCTCTAAGTGTTCAAAGTGGACTGATTTTGGGCGCAGGGAATCCCGCGGTGAGTGGTCATGTGAGCGCCGAATGGATCAGCGCAGCGTCGAGCACCGGCCAGGGGCCGGTCGCGATTTCGATTGAGTGGTGGAGTGTCCGGACGCGGACCGGTCTAGATGTCGAGGTCCTCGATCGGGGCTTCCTCGACGCTGGAGGCGACCATGTCGAACAGCTCGGCGGGAATCTGCTCCCTGAGCTCCTCGGCCGTGTCGACCACGATCAGCTTGCCCTCGTCGGCGGTCGCGGCCCAGGACTGCGCTCCGATGCCCAGTTGCGCCTTCCACCAGTTCTTCTGATCGGGGTTCCAGCTCCAGTCGGCGCTGCGCTCGATGTAGATCACGAACTTGCCGGACTTGGAGCGGTAGACCGTGAATATCTCGGCCCGTCCCTTGTCGGTGACCTGGCCCCACTGCCCCAGCTGGACGCCGGTGAAGCGCTGGCGCCGCCGCTTGCGGGCGGGCCCGATCCCGACCTTCAGGGTGATCTCGTCATAGCCCTTCTGGCGCCCCTCCTCGGCCTCGACATAGCGCTTGAGCGCGGTCGAGATCGCCTTGGAGAGATTGCCGCCGCTGAGCTCCTGCGCCCGGTTGTAGAGCGGCAGGTCCTTGTCGGAGACGTAGATCGTCTTGTTGGGCATGACGGCATCTTAACCTCCTCTCCGGTACTCGTTCGTTTCTATGTATACGTATAACATATACGTAGATCATGAGGAGTGCAAGCGCCGGCCCGGAAAATCTTCCGGACACGCGAAACGGGCGGCCCCGCGATCACTCGCGGAGCCGCCCGTTCGGCGTATTGAGCTGCGGTTACGCGCCCTTCTGGGTCAGCAGCCGGTCGAGCTGCTCGCGCACGGCCTCGGTCGCGTCGGCCGCGTCGGCGGTCGGCAGGCTGAACCGGATCGTCGTGTTCAGATCCGGCGCGAGCAGCTCCGAGGCGTTGTCCGCCTGGAAGACCACGTCCGTGGAGGCCTCGCCGGTCACGAAGGTCACCTCGAGCTCCTTGACGCGCCCGGCGTAGTCGCCGCCGGTGGCCCAGAACTCCGCCTCCTGGTAGAACGGCACCGTCGCGCCCTGGATGGTCCCGGCCTCCAGGTCGGTCTCCTGGAACGCGAAGCCCAGGTTCTCCAGCGCCGACCACACGGCCTTGTGCACCGGCAGCGCCTCGACGGTCAGCCAGTCCAGGTCGCCCTTGTCCATCGCCTGGTCCAGGGCCAGATCGGTGGAGACACCGAGCTTCATGCCGCCGACCAGGGGCCGCCCCTCGACGGCGTTGAACGGGGTCTCCCACGGCACCTGGATCTCGAACGGCGCGGAGTGGGCGGCGCCCTTGGCCAGGTCGAACTTGCCCGAGACCTCCGCGGTGAAGTAGTCGTCCACGCGCGTGGCGTCCTCGCTCTTCGCGTCGTCCTCGATCAGGGCGGTGAAGGCGACGGCGATGCGCTCGACGGCGGCGTCCGCCTCGCCGCCGGAAATGCGCACCTCGCCCTTGAGCGTCCCTCCTGGAGTGACAGAGGTTTCGTGCAGGAGGGTGTCGACGGTGAGGCCGGCGCCGAGGAGGGCCTTGAGCTTGCTGAACACCATTGGGGCGGAGTCCTTTCGGGGACGATCACGGGGAAGGCTTTTAAAGGCCCCCGAATCGTATCCCGAGCGGTCACTCCCCTGCGTGACGCATGATGACCGGAATCGCCGGGTCGCCGGGGGAGAGTTTCAGCCCCTCCCAAGGGATCGAGATGAGGCGCTGGCGCAGCAGCTCGCGCGATTCGTCCAGCGTCGGTTGGGGAGTGAGCTCGCCGCCGCGGAACAGCGGCACCTGGAGCGGCTTGTCGCCGGTCTGGTGCTCCGGTTCCCCTTGGGAGACCACGACCTCCTCGGTGGCGGTGCCGGTCGGCTTGTGGCGGCGCACCGCCGTCTTGCGGCCTCCGGTGGTGCCCTTGTGCTCCGAGCGCTTGGCGACCGGGCGGCCCTCCACTTCGACCAGTTTGTACACCAGCTGCGCGGTGGGCGCGCCCGAGCCGACCACGACCGCGGTGCCCGCCCCGTACATGTCGACCGGCGCGGCGGCCAGCGCCGCGATGGAGTACTCGTCCAGGTCGCCGGAGACGACGATCTGGGTGTCCTTGGCGCCCAGCTCATCGAGCAGTTCCCGCGCCCCGGTCGCCATGACGTCGAGGTCGCCGGAGTCGATGCGGATGGACCGCAGCCGGGGCCCGGCCACATCGATGGCGTTGCGGATGCCCTGGGTGATGTCGTAGGTGTCGACCAGGAGCGTCGTCTCGGTCCCGAAGCTGGCGATCTGCGCGGCGAACGCGGCCGTCTCGGACTCGTGCAGCAGCGTGAAGGCGTGGGCGCTGGTCCCGGCGGTGGGCACGTCGTAGCGGCGGCCGGCCTCCAGGTTGGAGGTGGCGGCGAAGCCGGCCAGGTAGGCGGCGCGGGAGGCGGCGATCGCGGCCGACTCGTGGGTGCGCCGCGATCCCATCTCCAGGATCGGGCGGCCGCGGGCGGCGGTGACCATGCGGGCCGCGGCGGAGGCGATCGCGCTGTCGTGGTTGAGGATCGAGAGGGTCAGCGTCTCCAGCAGCACGCATTCGGCGAAGGTGCCCGAGATGGTGACGATGGGGGAGCCGGGGAAGTACAGCTCGCCCTCGGAGTAGACGTCGATGTCGCCGGCGAAGCGGTAGTCGCGCAGCCAGTCGGCGGTCGACTCGGCGACGACGCCGCGCGAGATCAGGTCCTGGAGGTCCTCTTCGGCGAAGCGGAACCGTTCGATGGCCTCGGCGAGGCGGCCGATCCCGGCGACCACGCCGTAGCGGCGCCCGGTGGGCAGGCGGCGCCCGAACACCTCGAACACGCACGGCCGCTCGGCGGATCCGTCGCGCAGGGCGGCTTCGAGCATTGTGTACTCGTAGTGGTCGGTGTACAGGGGCGTGCGGGGGAGCGTGACGGACATGGTGCGAGCTTATCTGCTTGTCCCACGGCGTCCCACCTGGTCGAGGGCGCTTCGGCAGCGGCCGTCGGCGCCGCGCTCGGGGCGGTGGAGGCGTGTCTCACGGGCTGAGCGAGGGCTTTGGCCGCGCGGAGCCCGCGTGTATGTTTGTTGGCGTGTTGCGGATCGCGCATGAACTGGTCGAGGCGATGGTCGCGCATGCCCGGGTGGACCACCCGGACGAGGCGTGCGGCATCATCGCCGGCCCCGAGGGCACGGGAGCGCCGAAGAGGCACATCCCGATGATCAACGCTGCCCGCTCCACCACCTTCTACGAGTTCGACTCCGAAGAGTGGAAGCAGGTCTACGACCAGATGTGGGAGGCCGACGAGGAAGTCGTCGTGGCCTACCACTCGCACACCGCCACCGAGGCCTATCCGTCGCGCTCCGACTCGGGGATCGCCTCGCAGCTGGGGGAGCCGCAGGCGCACTACGTGCTGATCGCCACCCGCGACCCCGAGGTGGCCGAGGTCAGGTCGTTCCGCATCGCCGACGGCGAGGTCACCGAGGAGCCCATCGAGGTGCTCGGCGCCCCGGAGGTCGTCCAGAGCTACAAGTTCGCTCACACCCCCGACTCGACGGTCTACGACTGTCCCTGAGCTCCACCCCGCCCAGTCCCCGGCGGTACGACGAGTCTGCCGTTTTCCCATGTTCGAAGGAATCCACTATGTCTGTTGAAGTTCGCGTCCCCACCATCCTGCGCAGCCACACCGGTGGCCAGAAGCTCGTCAAGGGCGAAGGCGAGACCCTCGCCGAGCTGTTCGACTCGCTCGACGCCGACAACGCCGGCCTCAAGGGCCGCATCGTCACCGACGAGAACACGCTGCACCGCTTCGTGAACGTCTACATCAACGACGAGGACGTCCGCTTCATCGGCGGCCTCGAGGCCAAGCTGTCCGACGGCGACTCGGTCACGATCCTGCCCGCCGTCGCGGGCGGCATGTAAGCCGAAAGGGGCGAAGTGCCGTGTCGCGATTCAACGACATCACCGAACTCACCGGCGCCACGCCGCTGGTCGGACTGCCACGGCTCTCGCCCTCTCCCGAGGTCCGGCTCTGGGCCAAGCTCGAGGGTCAGAACCCGACCGGTTCGGTCAAGGACCGGGTGGCGGCCAAGATGATCGCGGCCGCCGAGGCCGACGGTCTCCTGACGCCCGGCGCCACGATCCTGGAGCCGACCTCGGGAAATACCGGCATCGCCGTGGCGATGCTGGCCCGCCGCAAGGGCTACAACCTCATCGCGGTCATGCCCGAGAACACCTCGCTCGAACGCCGCCAGCTGCTGACGGCCTTCGGCGCCCAGATCGTGTTCTCCCCGGCCGCCGGCGGTTCGAACGCCGCCGTCGCCAAGGCCCGCGAGATCGCCAAGGAGCAGCCCGACTGGGTCATGCTCAACCAGTACGCCAACCCGGCCAACGAGGCGGCGCACTACGAGGGCACCGGCCCCGAGATCCTGGCCGACCTGCCGGGCATCACGCACTTCGTGGCCGGGCTCGGGACGACCGCGACGCTCATGGGCGCCGGGCGCTACATCAAGGAGCACGCGCCCGAGGTGCAGGTCGTCGCGGCCGAGCCCCGCTACGGCGAGCTCGTCTACGGCCTGCGGAACCTCGATGAGGGCTTCGTGCCGGAGCTGTACGACGAGAAGGTCCTCGACCGGCGCCTGTCCGTCGGCACCGAGGACGCGCTGCGGCGCACCCGCGAGGTGCTCGCCTCCGAGGGCCTGTTCGTGGGGCTGTCGACCGGCGCGGTCCTGCACGCCGGGCTGGCGCTGGCGCGTGAGGCCGAGCGGGCCGGACGCAGCGCCGACATCGCGCTGCTGGTGGCCGACGGCGGCTGGAAGTACCTGTCGACGGGCGCCTATTCGGACGGACTGGACGACGCGGCGAACGCCCTGGACGGCCAGGTCTGGGCCTGACTGCCCGTAAGACTCTGCGCCCCGGCGCGCCGAATTCGGCGCGCCGGGGCGCCGTGCGTTTCCGGGCCGCGAGACTCGTGCGCCGCGGCGCCAGGTCATACCCGCACCGGCCGAGCTTTCCCCTTAGGAGGGCGACTTGCTAGGTTTGCCCCATGAACACCACCAAGCGGCAGAGTCCCTTCATCGTCGGCCAAGCCTCCGGCCTGCCGCAGCAGGGCGTCGCCCCCGTCTCGGAGTCCACCGGTGCGGAGCCACTCGGCGCCGCCGTGGCCGATCCGGCGGTTCCGGAGCCGCCGGCGGTTCGCCTGCGGCGCCTGGCGGGCGTGGCATCGTGGGCACTGCTCCTGGTGCTGGCCGGGGTCGCCTCGGCGATCGTGAGCCTGTTCCAGATCTTCGGCGACGCGCCCTCGTGGTTCACCCCGGCGTTCATCACCGTCGGCGTGATCGGCATGCTGCTCACCATGATGGCGTTCGCGACGCTCCGGTTCCGCGGCGTCCCTTGGATGTTCATGGCCGCCGCGTCGGCGACGCTGCTGGCCGCGTTCGCGCTGCTGCGCCTCGCCTGAGCGACGCTTCGCACCGAGACGCCTGAACGAATCCGCCCCGATTCCGGGACGGACCGGTGCGAACGGTGCGTCCGCACCGTTATCATCCCGCCGCCTGCTTTTTGTGTGGCGCTCACCACTCTGTCATTTTGACGACATTCCCGTGGCTGGAAGGGGCGCGCCGGGCGCCGCTGGACGTACGCTCGGAGCCCATGAACGACGCGCCCATCGGGATCTTCGACTCCGGGGTCGGGGGCCTGACCGTCGCCCGAGCGGTCGCCGAAATGCTGCCGGCCGAACGCCTGCTCTACGTTGGCGACACCGCGCATGTTCCGTACGGCCCCAGGCCCATCGCCGAGGTTCGCAAGCTGACCTTGGAGCGGTGCGACTACCTGGTCGACCGGCAGGTCAAGGCCTTGGTGATCGCCTGCAACACGGCCTCGTCCGCCAGCCTGGCCGATATTCGCGACCGCTACGACATCCCGGTGATCGAGGTCATCCGGCCCGCCGTGAGGCGAGCCGTGTCGACCACGAGGACGGGTCGGGTCGGGGTGATCGGGACGGCCGCGACGATCTCGTCGGGTGCCTACGTCGACACGTTCGACGTGGTTCCGGACGTCAAGGTGACCGCCGTCGCCTGTCCGGCGTTCGTCGATTTCGTGGAACGCGGAGTGACAACCGGCCGACAGCTCCTAGGCCTCGCCCAGGGGTACCTTGAGCCGCTACAGCAGTCCGACGTCGACACGGTCGTGTTGGGCTGCACCCACTATCCGCTGCTATCGGGACTCATAGGACTGGTGATGGGAGAGGACGTGTCGCTGGTGTCTTCCGCGAGCGAGTGCGCCCGCGAACTCTATCGGGTGCTCACCGAGCAAGAGCTGCTCGCCGACGCCGGAGTCGCGGTCGAGCACCGGTTCCTGGCCACCGGCGACCCGGAGGCCTTCACCAGGACCGCCCGCCGATTCCTCGGCAACCTGTTCCCGAACGCTACGGCGGCCGCATTGGACAAGGTGTGATCTGCCATGAAACTCACGGTCATCGGCTGCGCCGGCTCGTTTCCGGCCCCCGACACGCCCTGCTCGGCCTACCTGGTCGAGGCGGGCGGCTACCGGCTGCTGATCGACTTCGGCACCGGTTCGCTCGGTGAACTCCAGAAACACGTCGACCCGCACCTGATCGACGCGGTCATCGTTACCCACCTGCACGCCGATCACTTCCTGGACGCCTGCGGGTACGCCGTCATGCGCCGCTACTCGCCGCAGCGCCCCGAGACGCCGCTGCCGATGTACGGCCCGGCCGGGGTCGGCCCGCGCATCGTCGCCGCATACGGCGGCCAGGGCGAGCTGTGCCACCCGTCGCTGCGCGACGTCTACGACTTCCGCGAACTGCGTCCCGGGGCCTTCGACCTGGGGCCGCTGTCGATCACCGTCGACCGGGTCGCGCACCCCGTCGAGACCTACGGGGTCCGCGTCGAGCACGCCGGATCGTCCCTGGCCTACACCTCCGACTCCGGCCCGTGCCAGGCGCTGGAGTCCCTCGCCGCTCATTGCGACGTCCTTCTCGCCGAGGCCTCCTACCTGGAGGGCAACGACAATCCGAAGGACGTGCACCTCACGGGCAAGGAAGCCGGCGACTACGCCACCAAGGCGGGGGCCGCGCGGCTGCTGCTGACCCACCTGGTCGAGCCGTGGGGCTCGCGCGAGGCGACCCTGGCCGAGGCCCGCGGCGCCTACACCGGACCGGTCGAAGTGGTGCGACCCGGACAGGTATACGAGTTCTGATACCGAACTGGCACATTCTCGGGATGTAAAGGGTGGCAAGGGCGCCCTAGCGTCGAAGGATGTCGAGCTATTCGAATCCCGAGCACTCCAACGTGCCGCCGGGGCAGGGCCAGCCGCAGTTCGGCCCGCCGCCCGGCGAGGTCCAGCCGTACGTCGAGCAGACGGCGCCCTACCCCGCAGCGGGCGGCGGCCAGCCTCCTTACCAGCCGCCGGGCGCCTACATGCCCGCCGGGCCGCCGCAGCAACCGCGTGGCGGTCGCGGCGCCAAGATCGCCATCGCCTCGATTCTCTCCGTCGCCCTGCTCCTGGGCGTCGGCGCGGTCGTGCTGTTCAAGTTCGTCCTCAATACCGGGCCCGACCCGGCGGCGAGCTTCCCGGCCTCGGCCAGCATGTACGTGGAGGTCAACTTCGACCCCTCGTTCTCCCAGACGCCCAAGCTCCTCGAACACCTCAACAAGTTCGAGGACGTGGACTACGAGGACACCGACGACATCCTCGCCGACCTCCTGGACGAGGCCGGCGCCGAGGGAGTCGAGGCCGAGGACCTGTCGTCGTGGCTGGGCCGCCGCCACGGCATCGCCATGTGGGAGCACGACGGCATGCCGTACGGCGTCGTCAACCTCGCCAGCACCGACGCCGGCGCGGCCGAGGACGGCATGGCCAAGCTCCGCGACGCCGCCGAGGTCTCCGACGAGGAGTTCGCCTACACGGTGAACGACGAGTCCGTGCTCATCGTCCTCGGCGAGGAGGGGGCCGCGGACGCCCTGGCCGCCGCCGAGAGCGAGGCCGGCACCTCCCCGCTGTCCGACTCGGCCGCCTACGAAGAGGCCCGCAACTGGCTCGAAGGCGACCAGCTGATGGTCTACTGGGTCGACATGGACGCGCTCTCCGAGCAGACCGAGGAGTTCGGCGCCGGGATGATGGGAATGACCGCGTTCAACGGGCTGTACTCGGGCCAGCTCATCGCCGGCGTCTCCGCCTTCGACGACGGCTTCGAGCTGACCTACCGCATGCTCGGCGGCGAGGACGACCCCTGGACCGGCTCGGGTGACCTGCTGTCGAACATGGGCGACCTTCCCGCCTCCCACCTCGCCGTCACCGCCGACGTCCCCGAGGACATCGCCGCGCAGACCGACGACTGGCTCACCCAGTTCGAGGAGTTGTACGGGGGCGGGGAAGCAGAGGCCGAGGCCGTCGAGCCTTCGGACGGCGAACCGCTGACCGACGCCGAGTACGAGGAGTACCTCGAACTCGACGACATGTGGATGAGCGACTACGAGTCGATGTCGAGCGAGGATGAGGAGCGGTACTGGGAGCTGTACGAACGCTTCAGCATGTACGGCACCGAGGACGAGCCGGTCGACTACGGCTACGACGACTACTCCTACGGCCCCGACTGGGACGAGGTCACCGAATCGGTCTCCGAGTTCACCGACCTGCTCGCCGGTTCCCAGCTGAGCTTCGCCGCCGACCTGCTCCCCGATGACGACATCGACGAGGAATCGATCTTCCTCCAGGCCGTCCTGGCCGACGACCGCGCCGCGGAGCTGAACGACCTCCTCGAGGAGTACGCCAGCGGGCAGACGCCCGAGGGCATCGAGGCCGACGGCTCCGAGCTCAGCTTCACCGGCCAAGACGTCGCCGACGGCACGCTCTCGGACGACGCCCGCTTCTCCGACTTCGCCGCCGACGCACCGGAATCGTCCGCGGTGGCGGTGTGGGTCGACATGCAGGCGCTCATCGAATCCGACCCGGATGATTTCGAGGGCGACCTGCCGCTGTCGGCCTTCGCCTGGGCCCACGGCAGCGTTGACGGCGACGGTGCCGGCCTGCTCCGCCTCTACCTGGAGTAAGCAGCCAGACCTGCAAGTTTTTCTAGTACCGGGATCGGTCACGTAGGCTCGACAACGTGACCGATCCCGAACTGCGTCCCGGCCCGTCCGAAGCGCGCCGGCCGGCCGACGAGCGGCGCGTGGCCGAGAACGGCTCCCCGCGTTCACCGTTCGGGCGCGACCGGGCCCGCGTGTTGCACTCCGCCGGTTTCCGGCGTCTCGCGGCCAAGACCCAGGTCCACACGGCCGGGACCGACGACTTCCTGCGCACCCGCCTCACCCACTCCCTCGAGGTCGCCCAGATCGCCCGCGAGACCGGCGACAAGCTCGGGTGCGAACCCGACGTGGTGGACGTCGCCGGGCTGGCCCACGACCTCGGCCACCCGCCGTTCGGGCACAACGGCGAGGACGCGCTGCACGCCGTGGCGGGTCCGTGCGGCGGCTTCGAGGGCAATGCCCAGACCCTGCGGGTCGTCAGTCGCTTGGAGGCGAAGATCCTTGACGGCCAAGGCGAATCGGTGGGTTTGAATCTCACCCGCGCCTCCCTGGACGCGATGTGCAAGTACCCGTGGGGCCTGGAGCCGGGCAGGCGCAAGTTCGGTGTCTACGAGGACGACCGCCCGATCTTCGACTGGGTCCGCGGCGACGCCCCCGAGGGCGTGCAGTGCCTCGAAGCCCAGGTCATGGACTGGTCGGACGATGTGGCCTACTCGGTCCACGACGTCGAGGACGGCCTGCACGGCGGCTACATCGACCTGGCGCGCCTCATGGACGACACCGAGGAGCAGGAAGGCGTCTGCGCCGACGTCGCCGGCCGCTACTCCGAGGAGTCCGCCGCCGCCCTCCAAGAGGCCCTCAAGGACCTCCTGCACGACCCGGTGATGCGGGGCCTGCACGACTACGACGGCTCGCTCCGGTCGCAGGTCGCGCTCAAGGCCTTCACCTCGACCATGGTGGGCCGCTTCGTGAACGCCTCGGTCGATGCGACGCAGCGCCGCTACGGCAGCCGTCCGCTGTCCCGCTACGGCGCGAACCTCATCGTCCCCTACCGCGAGCGGGTCCAGTGCGCCCTGCTCAAGGGCATCGCCTGGCACTTCGTCATGGCGCCCAGGACCGAGAACCCCGCCTACGCCCGCCAGCGCGAGATCCTCAAGGACCTGGTGCACACCCTGGTGATACGGGCCCCGGAGCCGCTGGAACCGATGTTCGCGGCGACCTGGAACGAGGCGGGAGACGACGCCGCCCGCCTCCGGGTCGTCATCGACCAGGTGGCATCGCTGACGGACGCCTCGGCACTCGCCTGGCACCGCGAACTCGTCGGTACCTGACCGCGAGAAAAATTGTTCGGACCCGAGTGTCCGGCCCGATGCTCGGCATTCCAGCAGACACGCTTGGTGGCACGAGCGATGAGGTGCAGCGATGAGCCGTACCACGATCGATTTGGACGACGAGCTGCTCGCGGAAGTGAGCAAGGTCCTCGGCACCTCGACCAAGAAGGAGACTGTCAACGCGGCCATGCGGGAGGTCATGGAGACCCGCCGTCGTGCGATGGCCCTCATCAGACTTCGCGAACGGGTTGCCGATGGCGCGGTCGACACCGAGTTCCTCATGGACAAACGGAACTATCGCCCATGAGCTCGGCGCGATTGCTCATTGGCGCAGGCGCCTTTGCGAGGTCCATGCAATAGAGCGGCTCGGGTCGGACCGCGGGAGTGCTGCCTAGTGCTTGCGGAAGATGAGGTCGAAGATCTCGCGGCCGGCCCGGTGGCCCCGGCGCTCGAACTTGGTGACCGGGCGGTGGTCGGGGCGCGGGGCGAAGCCGTCGGCGGTGTTCTCCAGACCCTCGTCGGCGCTCAGCACCTCGAGCATCTGCTCGGCGTAGTCGGCGATGTCGGTGGCGCAGTGGAGGACCCCGCCCTCGCGGAGGAGGCCTCGCATGGTCGCGACGTGGTCTCTCTGGACGATGCGGCGCTTGTGGTGGCGCACCTTGTGCCAAGGGTCGGGGAAGTAGACCCGGATCTCGTCCAGCGTGCCCGGCTCGATGCCCTTCCACAGCAGCGGCAGCGCGTCGCCCTCGTAGATCCGGAGGTTGTCCACGCCGAGCTCGTCGGCGCGGGCCATGAGATCGGCGATGCCCTGCGGGTAGACCTCGACGGCCAGCAGGTCGCGCTCGCGGTCGGCGTCCGACATCGCGGCCGCCGCCTCGCCATTGCCCGAGCCGATCTCCAGGACCACCGGCGCGGTGCGCCCGAACAGCTTCGGGAAGTCGATCCGGCCGTCCGCGGGCTCCCACTGGAAGCCGTAACGCGGCCACAGCCGCTCCATGGCCTCGTCATGGCGTGGCTTATTGCGGCCCTGACGGAAGTTGAAGGTCAGGATGTGGCGGTGCTGCTGGCTCTGATCAGGCATAACCAGTGAATCTTACCCGCGGGTTCGGACTCGCCCGCGCGAGAGAGCGCGGGCGTGACCTCAGCGCTCGAGCTTGGCGGGGGACTCGTACGAGCGTCCGCGGACGCCGCCGGAGCCGGAGCCCTCGGAGCGGCGCGCGTCGGGACGGGGCGGCGGCGGGGGCGGCTCGTCCTCGTCGCCGGAGGTCTGGCCGCCGAACAGGTAGGACTCGCGCGTCGAGTCCGGTTCCGGCTCGCCCTCGGAGCCGGGCTGCTCGGGCACGTAGGTCGGCGGGCCGACCTCCTCGTGTTCGGGCTCGGCGGTGATCATGGCCTTGGGCCGGCGCTGCTCGCGGGCGAGGCGCTTGGCCCGCTCGCGCAGGAAGTAGACGTAGGCGCCGAGTACCGCCACTGAAGCGCCCGCACCGATCCAGAAGCCGGGGCCGGCGATGATGACGCCGATCAGCTCTACCAGTGTGAGGGCGATCAGCACGTAGAGAATGCGGCGGTGGCGCCGCCGCCACCACTGTGCGCGCATTTGCCGAAGCCTGTCCGTCTCGTGCATCTCGGGGTCCTCGCCGGTCACCGACTCGTCGGTTTCCAACCGTACCGACCCGCCCCGGCGGCCGCCGCGCCGCTCCCATGCTCTGGGCCCGCGCGGGCCCGGAGATCCTTGCGGCTCAGTCGTGTCGGGGTGGAGAAGGTCGTCGATGCCCGCCTCGGGGGCGCCTTCGCCGGGCGCCTGGTGGGGAATCGGCCGGTCGGGGCGGTGGGCCTCGCGGGTGAGGACGCGGGCGTCGGAGTTCTTGCGGTCGGCGATCATCCGCTCGTCGGGGTCGTAGCGGCGCACCAGGGCCGGAGTCAATGCGAGCAGACAGGTCGCGGCCAGTAGCGCCAGCAGCACCGAAGCGGGCATTCCTCACCTCCTGAGCAAAATCGCCGAGAACAGCGCGTTACCCAAAGGTACGCAATAGCCTGACAGATTTCTGACAGTCAGGTGGATCAAGTAAGGGGCCGTGACACTGTCCGAACCGGAGCGAACCTCGCCTCAGTGGGCGCACATCCCAATACCATCACGCATGGTCACAATCGCATCACGATCCACGACCGTGCCCAATTACTGTCCTAAACTCTGCGCTATGTCCTCTTTACGTAGATCTGGGACTGCCCATTTCGGACAGCCAATCGGCTTCCTCGACGGGCGCAACTCGAAACCAAGTCATTCGTTAAGCCAAGGGAGAACCTGAAAACCTCCCCGATCCGCACCAAACACCTCGCCCGAGAGCGCATGCCCCGAGCCCCCGATGCTACGAGCACGGCGCAACCTGGAAGGAGCACCGGCGAACCATGCCCGAGACCGTTTCGTCCGGCGATCCCCAACGCGTGGAAGCCCGCACTCCCGGAACCCCCGAGGCCCTCTCCGACCCCGAACTGATCAACGGCACCCGGCGCGGCGACACCACCGCGTACGCCGTCCTCTACGAGCGCCACGTCCACGCCGCCCGCCGCCTCGCCCGCATCCTCGCCCGCGACAGCGCCAGCGCCGACGACCTCGTCTCCGAGACCTTCGCCAAGCTCCTCCACACCTTCCGCGAAGGCGGCGGCCCCGACCTCGCCTTCCGGCCCTACATGCTCCAGACCCTCCGCAACACCTTCTACGACCGCATCCGCCGGGACAAACGCGTCGAGTTCACCGACGACTTCTCCGAGCACGACTCCGGCGAGATCTACGTCGACCCCGCCGTCGAGGGCCAGGAGCGCCGCTATGCCGCGCTCGCCTTCGGCAAGCTCCCCGAACGCTGGCAGATGGTGTTGTGGCACACCGAGGTCGAGGAGGACTCCCCGGCCAAGATCGCGACCATGCTCGGCATGACGGCGAACGGCGTCTCGGCGCTGGCCTACCGGGCCCGGGAGAAACTGCGCCAGAACTACCTGACCGAGCACGCGGCCGACTCACCCCCCGAGGCGTGCCGCTGGACGGTCGACCGCATGGGCGCGCGCGTGCGCGGCAAGCTCGGCGTGCGCGACGTGGAGAAGGTCGACGAGCATCTCCAGTCCTGCGTCTCGTGCAATCTGCTGTTCGCCGAGCTGACCGAGCTGAACTCCGGGCTGCGCGTCGGTGCCATCGCCGCGATCTTCCTCGGCACCGCCGCCGCGCCCTACCTGGCCGCCGGGGCCGCTGCGGCCGCCGGGGTCGCCGTCGGCGGCGCGTTCGCGGTGCTGTTCACGCCGTTCCGCGCCGTGGCCAACTGGGTCAGGCGCATCGTCCAGCAGCTCGGCACCAAGGGCTCAGTGGCCACCGGAACCACGGTCGTGGTCGCGGTCGCGGTCGCGGCGACGATCTTCGCGCTCACCTCCGGTGAGCCGGAAGAGGAGCCGCAGGCCGCCGACGAACCGCCCATCAGCGTGCCGGATGAGGAGCCGCCGGCATCTGAAGAGGATGATCCCGAGCAGCCGGAGGAGGATCCGGCCGACGACCCCGCCCCGGAGGAGACCGAGCCCGACGCGGACGAACCGGCCGACGAGCCGAGCTCTCCGGCGGCCGTCCCCGCGTCCTACGGCATCGAGCACGCCCTCGGCGACACCGGCTTCACCGCCGGAGAGGAGGCGATCCTCCCGATCCGCTTGGAGGCCCCCGCATCCGCCAGCGGCTATGCGCCGCGCAGTGACCAGAGCGAGACGGCGGGCGATCGCGCCGAATCCGCGGAGGCCGGCGCCGGCGCCGAATCCGGCACGGCCGCTCCCGCCGCGTTCGAATCGGGTCGGCGCGTCTGGGGCCAGGCCGCCTCCTCAGGCCGCGTCACGCTCGACCTGACGCTCCCCGCGGGCGTCACCCTCACCGCCGAGGACGCCGAACCCGGCTGGCGCTGCGCCGACCGGGGCGCCGAGGTCCGCTGCACCATCCCAGAACTCCCCGACCCCGCCGTCGCCGATGTCCGCATCAATATCGGCGCCGAGGTCAGCGGCTACCAGGCCTTCACCGTCACGGTCGACGGCCCGGGGATCAGCGGCACCACCGAGCTGCGCATCCCCGTCGCGCCCTCGGGAAGCCAGGTCGGCTTCGCCAGCCTCGACGCCTCGGGAGTGATCGCGGCCGGGAACACCTGGCTGACCTGCGCCGTCCCCGGCTGCAAGGAGGCCACCGCGCTCGGCGCGGGGGAGCGGTGGCCGATGAAGCCCTACAAACCGCGCGACCCGCACCCCGAGCCGCCGGCCGGCAAGGACGGGGACGCGGTCTCCGGTGCGGTCCTCGACATCCCCGGCGGTTCCGAGGTGATCTGGGCGGGCCTGTACTGGGCCGGCGTCCACGAGGACGTGCCGACCGAGGTCTCGCTGGCCGGTCCCGGCGGCGGCTGGAGCGACCTCGGCGCCGCCTCCGTCATCGACACCGAACCGGGCGCGCAGGCGTTCGTCGAGGTCACAGGGATCGTCGAGGGCGGCGGCGAGTACTGGGCGGCGGTCGACAACCATGCCCTTCCGACGTCTGAATGCGGCGAGTGGCCCGCCGACTCGGGCGACCACTGCCTGTCCGACCACTGGGCCGGCTGGTCGCTCGCGGTCGTCTACGCCGAGCCCGGCGCCGAGACCCGGGAGGTCGCCGTCTACGACGGGGCGCGTTCGGCCGACACCGAGATCGAGGTCAGGGGCGTCGGAAAGGTCACCGTCGCGCACACCCTGTGGGGCGGCTCGGGCTACGCGCGCAGCGACGCGCTCTCGATCGGCGGCCAGGACGTCGGCGAGCCCGCGACCTGCACCGCGGCCGGAGCGGTGAACAACCCGCACTGGTACACCTTCGGCGTGGACGTCGCCGTCAACAGCGTCGACCTCGGCGAGGACTCGGTCATCCGCTTCACGCGCGGCGACGACCCGTTCGTGGTCGGGGTGGTCGCGGTCGCTGCCCCGAGCGAGTAACCCTCGAACAGGTTAGGCTGGCTGGGATGCCGACCTCTACCGACACCGCAGCCGAGGCCCCCGCCGAAAAGGGCTCACTGATTACCCGCGCCATGCGGCTGACCAGGAAGCACGCCGGCGAGCTGTCCCGCTTCGTCGGGGTGGGCGGCACCGCCTACATCATCGACTTGGGACTGTTCAACCTCTGCCTGCTGGGGTTCGCCTGGCCGGACTGGGGCGCGAAGATCCTCGCGACGGTGGTCGCCACCTCGGTCGCCTTCTTCGGCAACCGGCATTGGACCTGGCGGGACCGCATCGGCGACGAGGCCGCCCACCGCCAGTACGCGCTCTATTTCTTCTTCAACGGGATCGGCCTGCTGATCTCGCTGGGATTCCTGTGGGCCAACAACGGCCTCGCGCAGGTCTGGCCGCAGTACTTCGACAATGCGATCGCGAAGAACATCGCCGCCAACTTCCTCGGGGTCGGCGTCGCGACGGTGTTCCGCTTCTTCGCCTACCGGACCTGGGTCTTTCGCCACACGGAGAACGCCTGAGCCGCAAGCCGTTCCGGCTGCCACGCTCGACGTCCCCCGTTGCAAGGGCCATCGCGCACCGCATACGACAACGGCGGATCCCATAGGATATATCCTATGGGATCCGCCGTTCGCTAAGCGGGTCTTGGGGATCAGATGCCGTCGCCGGCCTGGGTGGCGCGACGGGTGCGGTCGTCCTCCGCGAGCTGATAGAGCAGCGCCTTGGTCTTGTCGACCTTGGGCACGTCGACCAGTTCGATCTCGCCATCGTCGGAGGCGGAGTCGATGTTCATGTCGCCGAAGCCGAAGATGCGCTCCCAGACGTTCTGCGTGTAGGAGACGGTGTTGACGCGCGCCAGCGGGATGTGGCGGCTCTCGCGGGTGACGAGGCCTTCGCGCCACATGACGCGCTGGTCGGTGATCACGTAGTGCGTCGACTGCCACCGGATCCACGGGAGGACCGACAGCCACACGATGATGGCGACGAAGACGACGACCTCACCGAGGATCAGCCACATCTTCCAGTCGCCGTCGATCTTGGTCGAGTAGTAGATGGCGATGGCGCCGATGAGCAGGAAGACCACGAACCAGAGGACAGGCCCGACGGCCTCCTTCCAGTGCGGGCGGGTGTGGAGCTTGACCACTTCGCCTCGGGCAAGCTGATCGTCTGGGTACCCCACTGCAATGACCTCCAGGAGTGAGATGAAACGGGCGAGGGCGGTAATCGGTTCATCTGCACAGTACAACACCCCTTCACTGTGAATGTGCCCCAGATTCACCCATCCCCAACGCCGGGACCAGCACCGACTCCCTTGGAGAGCGAGCGGCTCGTCACCGGCTGAGCGTCATGGTCTTACGGCACCCAGCCGTGTTTCGCCGCGTGCCAGCCCAACTGGATCCGGGTGTCCACATCGGCCAGGTCCATCAGCTCGCGGACCCGGCGCTGCACCGTGCGCAGGCCGATGCCCAGTTTGGACGCGATGGCCTGGTCGGTCAGGCCCGCGATGAGCAGACTGAGCAGCAGGTGGTCGCCCGGTTCGACCGAATCGCCGTCGGCCTCGGCTCCCGGATCGCCGTTCGGCGCGGGCACCGCCGTGGTCCAAAGCTGCTCGAACAGCGCCGCCGTCAGTTCCACAATCGACTGGTTGGCGGTGATGATCGCGCGCGGCCGGCCCGGGGCGGTCTCCTCGATCATGGTCGCGCTGGAGTCGATGATGACCAGCTTGAGCGGCAGTCGCTTGGCGAAGCGGATCTCGTCGCGCCATTCCAGGGCCCGGCGCAGGTAGGTCGCGTCGGGGTCGGAGTCCAGGACGGCCCGGTCGAACAGGTGCCGGAAGCGCACGCCGCGGTCCTGGAGTTCGCGGTGCTGGTCGCCATCGGGCATCGGCAGCACCAGCGGCGGCCTGACGAAGGTGCGGACGCTGTGCTCGGCGGACTCCCGCAGCTGGCCCAGCCGAGAGCGGATCGCGACCGCGCCGATGACCTGCTCCCAGCGCCCCCGGTCGTCGCGGCCGCCCGGGCCCGGGCTCGCGCGGTGGATCTCCATCAGTTCCCGCAGCGCCTCGTAGCGGCCGCGGACGGCATTGAGCTGCAAGGTGATCCGCGAGCCGAGCACGATATCGGGGGCGACGGCGCGGAAGCGCGAATCGGCGGCCATGGTGGCGAAACCGCCCTCCACCAGATCGGCCAGGACCGTCCTGGTGCGGGCGGGCGGGCTCCCGGACTCGGTGGCCAGCTGCGAGACCGAGGCGTCGGCTTTCGTCAAGAGCAGCCGATAGATCCGCTCGGAGATCTCGTCCAGGCCGGTCGCGGCCTCGCCCTCGTCATTGTCCGTCAAGTCGGCACCTTTCAAGCCCTCGGCCGCAGGTGGACGATGTCGCCGGCGGCGATGTGCGAGACCGTCTCGGCGCCCGCGTCGTCCAGATGCGCGACGGCCAGCCGTCCGTCGGCGGCGATGTCGACCGCGCGCCCGGTCAGCTTGTCGCCATTGGGATAAGAGACCTCGACATGGCGTCCGAGTGTGGCCGAGTGCCTTCGCCACCGCTCGATGACCCCAGCGGGCCCGTCGGCGTCCCAGGCACGGTAGACGGCCGCGAAGTGGGCCAGGAAGTCGGCGGCCAGCTGCTCGCGCGGCACCTCCTCGGCGCCCGCCAGCGCCAGCGAAGTCGCCTCGGGGACCGGCAGTTCGGCCTCGGTGAGGGACACGTTGAGGCCCATCCCGACGATCACGGCCCCGTTCTCGACGGCGGCGAGGATGCCGCACACCTTCTTGCCGTCGATGAGGACGTCGTTGGGCCACTTGAGTTTCGCGCTCACTCCGGCGGTGGCGCGGAGCGTCTCCTCCAGCGCCACCCCGGTCGCCAGGCTCAGGGTGCCCCATCGTTCGCGGGGCGCGCTGGGGCGCAGCAGGAACGACATCATGAGTCCGGCGTGCGGCGGGCACGACCACTGCCGATCGAGCCTGCCGCGTCCTCTCGTCTGCTCCTCGGCGATGAGGACGGTGCCCTCGCCCGCCCCGTTCCGCGCGGCCCGCGCCAGGTCCGCATTCGTCGAACCAGTGACCTGCACCACATCGATACTGGTCCAGAAGTCGGACTTCTCCGACAACAACGACCAGAGCGCGTGCCGGTCCAGTGGTCTCCTCGTCGGTGTGTTCACTCGATCAGAGTATCCACAGACGCGACCGATACGATCCGAGTCGTGACCGACATCGACATCCACACGACCGCCGGTAGGCTCGCCGATCTCTCCGAGCGCCTCGACGAGGTTGCCACCGGTAATCCCAGGGCGATCGAGAAGCAGCATGAAAAGGGCAAGCGAACGGCGCGCGAGCGCCTGGAGTCGCTGCTCGACGAGGGGTCGTTCGTCGAACTCGACGCCCTCACCCGCCACCGCTCCACCAGCTTCGGCATGGAGGCGAACCGGCCCTACGGCGACGGCGTCGTCACCGGCTACGGCACCATCGAGGGCCGCGAGGTCTGCGTGTTCGCGCAGGACTTCACCGTGCTCGGCGGCTCGCTCGGGCAGGTCTCGGGCGAGAAGATCACCAAGGTCCAGGACCTGGCCCTGCGCACCGGCCGCCCCATCATCGGCATCTCCGACTCCGGCGGCGCCCGCATCCAGGAGGGCGTCGCGTCCCTCGGCGGGTACTCCGACATCTTCTTCCGCAACGTTCGCGCCTCCGGAGTGATCCCGCAGATCTCGCTCATCATGGGCCCGTGCGCGGGCGGCGCGGTCTACTCGCCGGCGATCACCGACTTCACCGTCATGGTCGACCAGACCAGCCACATGTTCATCACCGGTCCGGACGTGGTCCGGGCCGTGACCGGCGAGGACGTCGGCATGGAGGAGCTGGGCGGCGCCCGCACCCACAATGCCGTCGCCGGGAACGCGCACTACCTGGCCAGCGACGAGAACGACGCGCTCGAGTACGTCAAGCATCTGCTGTCGTACTTCCCGTCGAACAACCTCGACGAGCCGCCGGTCTATGAGTCCAAGGACTTCGAGCTCGAGCTCACCGCCACGGACGTCGAGCTGGACTCGGTCGTGCCGAACTCGGCGAACCAGCCCTACGACATGCACAAGGTCCTGGAGGCCGTGCTGGACGACGGCGAGTTCCTGGAGACCCAGGAGCTGTTCGCCAAGAACATCATCACCGGCTTCGGGCGCCTGGACGGCCGCCCGGTCGGCACCGTCGCGAACCAGCCGATGCACTTCGCCGGCTGCCTCGACATCGACGCCTCCGAGAAGGCCGCCCGCTTCATCCGCTTCTGCGACGCCTTCAATATCCCGGTGATTTCCTTTGTGGATGTTCCGGGTTTCCTGCCGGGCACCTCTCAAGAGCACGACGGCATCATTCGCCGCGGCGCGAAACTCATCTACGCCTACGCCGAGGCCACCGTCCCCAAGCTCACCGTCGTCGTCCGCAAGGACTACGGCGGCGCCTACTGCGTCATGGGCTCCAAGGGCGTCGGCGCCGACGTGAACTTCGCCTGGCCCACCGCCGAGATCGCCGTCATGGGGTCCCAGGGCGCGGTCAACATCCTCTACCGCCGCGATCTGGCCAAGGCCGACGACGAGCAGGCCAAGCGAGCCGAGCTCATGGCCGACTACGAGGAGAAGCTCAACAACCCGTACGTCGCCGCCGAGCTCGGATATATCGACGCGGTCATCCAGCCGAGGGACACCCGTGCACAGCTGGTCCGGGCCCTGCGTATGACCGCTTCGAAGCGCGATGAGCTGCCCGCAAAGAAGCACGGCAACATCCCGCTCTGAGTCGCCGGGCTCACTTTCGATTCGTCCCCTCCGGTACCGTCTTATACAGCTGGGGGAAGCGGGGCATTTTGTCCCGCCTGACATTGGGAGTGGGCCATGACACAGACCGGAGGGTTGCTGCCCGGGTATCCAGCCAGGCGGTACGCCATGTTGATCGACGTCGGCTACCTCTACGCGGCGGCCGCCGAACTCCTGCTGGAGGCGACCAGCCGCCGCGATTACCGCGTCGACGCCGAGAAGCTCATCAAGTCCATCATCGAGCGGGCGGCGGCCAGACTCACCGACGGGGAACTGCTGCGTCTGTACTGGTTCGACGCCGCTCGCGACCGAGTCCCCACCGTCGACCAACGCGTCATCGCAAATATGGAATTCGTCAAAGTCAGGCTCGGAAACCTCAATTCGCGCGGACAGCAAAAGGGCGTCGACGCCCAGATCCGGTCCGATTTGGAGCTGCTGGCCAGGCACCGGGCCATCCACGAGGCGATCCTGCTCGCCGGCGACGAGGACATGGTGCCGGCCGTCGAGGTCGCCCAGGCCTACGGCGTGCGCGTCCACCTGTGGGGCGTCGAGCCCCCGTACGGCACCAACCAGGCCGAGCGCCTGGTGTGGGAGTCCGACACGGTCGAGACCATCGACGCCGAGGAACTGCGGCCCTACTTCACCAAGAGCGGCACGGCCGCCGCGGCGACCCTCAGCATGGTGGGCGCGCCGATGGCCGAACCCGAACCGAGCGTGCCGAGCCCCGCCTCCGTCTTCGGCCAGCGGCAGTCCGTCGCGGTCACCATGAACGCCGCCGACGCGCTCGCCCAGGCCGAATCGGCCCGCCCCAAGTTCGTCCGCACCACCCAGACAGGTGAAAAACTCGATCCGGAGACGGTGCGGTCGATCGGGGAGTACGTGGGGCACAAATGGCTGCTGACGCGCGGCGCCGACAATATAGCCGACCTCCTGCCCGGCCCGCAGCTGCCGACGGTCATCGACAAGGAGCTTCTAGTAGAAGCCGAGAAAGAACTCGGATACTCTCTACGCGACCACCCCGAAGCCAGGATCTGGGTCCGCGACGGGTTCTGGGAGAGAGTCCACCGCGAATTCGACATCGAGGAGTAGCGAGCGATGAGTCTGGAGCTCAAGGTCGTCCGTGGCAATCCCACCGACGAAGAGCTGGCCGTGCTGGTCGGGCTGATCACCGCGCTGCCGCGCGAAGAAGAGGAGAACGGCGGTCCCCACGGGCGCCGCCGCGCGAACTGGACCAACCCGGGCCTGCGCCTGCGGGTGCGCCGCACCTGGCGCGACTCGGCCGTCCCCGCCCGCAAGGGCATGGACCGATGACGCGACAGTTCATCCTCGCCTCGGCCTCGCCCGCGCGGCGGGCCCTGCTGACGGCCGCCGGGATCGACCCCGAGGTCATCGTCTCCGGCGTCGACGAGCGCCAGGTGATGGGCCACGACCCGGCCCAGCTCTCCAGCGCCCTCGCCGAAATGAAGGCCGAGGCCGTCCTGAACCTGGTCAGCGCCCAGTCGCTGGTGCTCGGCTGCGACTCCGTGCTGCACTTCGACGGCGAGATCCTCGGCAAGCCCGAGGGACCGGAGGAGGCGACCTCCCGCTGGAAGCGGATGCGCGGCCGCTCGGGCGTGCTCTACACCGGGCACTGCCTCATCGACGTCGCCGCCGACCGCAAGGTCATCCGCTCGATCGGCACCACCGTGCACTTCGCGGAGGCCTCCGACGCCGAGATCGCCGCCTACGTCGCCACCGGCGAGCCGCTGCACGTCGCCGGCTCGTTCACGCTCGACGGCTACGGCTCGGCCTTCATCGACAAGATCGAGGGCGACCCCGGCACGGTCATCGGACTTTCGATGCCGTTGCTGCGCACCATGCTCGGTGAACTCGAGATCGCCCTCACGGACCTGTGGCGGCCGAACGGCGCCTAACGCCACCCGGTGTCGAACGGCGCCTAACGCCACTTGATATTGCACCCGGTCGACGGGTAGTGCGGCTCCGGAACCGGCTCGCCCTTGCGGACCGCCTCCACCGCCGTCGTCATGTACTCGCCGGTGACCGGCTTGCCGTTCCCCGGCCTGGAGGCGTCGAAGGCGCCCCGGTAGGCCAGCTTGCGGTCGGGCCCGTACAGGAAGAAGTCCGGCGTGCAGACCGCATTGTAGGCCCGGGCCACCTCCTGGGACTCGTCCACGAGGTAGGGGAACTGCCAGTTCGCGCGCGCGATCTGGGAGGCCAGGCCGGCGGGCGCGTCGGACGGATAGCTCACGGCGTCGTTGGAGCAGATGGCGACCACGTCGAGGTCGGCCTGCCCGGGCGTCCACTGCCCGAAGGCCTGCTCGATGTGCTGCACGTACGGGCAGTGGTTGCAGGCGAACACGATCAGCAGGGCCGTGGCATCGAAATCCGCCAGCGACCGGTCGACGCCGTCGAGGTCGGGGAGCGTGAAGTCCGGGGCCGGAGTGCCCAACGGAACCATCTGGGAATTAGTGAGGGTCATGAGCGTCGCTCTCCTCTAAGGGTTATCGGATCCTCACTCCCATGGTAGGCAGCGGCCCTGTGAGGAACCAAGCTCGACCGTCAGGAAGGCGTCAAGTCTTTTGCGTTCGGTGGCGGGGGCGCTCTAGGCTCGGATGGTGTTCCCACACCGATATGTCTCGAATGACGAGGACAGCCACAGATGGCTGGATCTCCCGCTGCGCAAGGGCGACATCGTCATCAGCACCCGCTCCAAGAGCGGGACCACCTGGATGCAGATGATCTGCGCGCTGCTGGTCTTCCAGACTTCCGACCTTCCAGCTCCGCTCTCGGAGCTCTCCCCATGGCTCGACTGGACCGGCGAGCCGCAAGCCGAGGTGTACGACCGCCTTGCGGCGCAACGGCACCGCCGATTCATCAAGACCCACACGCCGTTCGACGGCATTCCCTGCGACAAGCGCATGCGCCGCATCGTGGTGGCCCGCCACCCGCTGGACGCGGCGGTCTCCATGTACCACCAGGGAAACAACCTGAACCGCGAGCGAATCCGCGAACTCATCGGGGCCGCGGCGGGTGCCGGAGGCTCGGGTGACCGGGGGCTCCAGGCCGGCCCGACCGACCCGCCCGCTCCGCGCCCGGACCTGCACGAATGGCTCATCGGCTGGATCAATGAGCAGGTCGACCCGCGCGAATCGCTCGACTCACTGCAGGGCGTGATGTGGCATCTCAAGGGCGCGTGGGCGTGTCAGGAGAAATCGAACACGCTCCTGGTGCATTACGCGGACCTGTCCGCCGATCTCGAAGGCGAGATGCGACGCATTGCGCGCTGGCTTCACATTAAAGTGGACGAGTCGCGCTGGGCGGAATTGGTGCGCGCGGCGACATTCAGCGAAATGAAGTCGCGGGCATCCGCACTCGCTCCGGACCCGAACGGGATCATGAAGGACTGCGACGCATTCTTCCGTCGGGGTGTTTCAGGTGCGGCCGCCGAGGTCTTGTCGGAGGAGGAACTGCGGGCCTATTACGACCGTGCCGATGATCTGGCTCCCGGCTCACTGCTGAAATGGCTCCACCGCTCGTAATCCCGAGCCCCGGTCGATGAAACCGGAAGGATAAAGCGGCGAGCGCTTCGCGCTTCCACTGCGTGGCGGGCTTCGGGCCAGGGCCCTCGCTTCTGGATTACCTGCTCCCTCCGCCCCGCCCCTTTCGCCTCTGGCGAGGTAAAAGCGGCGGGGCTCCGGGCCAGGTAAATTCGGAGCCCCGCCGCGGGCCGCCCGGACTACCCCACTTCGTCTGGCGGTCCCCTGGTGATGGCGGCGTGTCCGTTGTCGAGCAGGCGTTCCGTCGCCGCCTTTCCATCACTGGAGTGCGTGTAAACAGCGTAGAACGAGACAATCGACTTGCGAAGTCAAGAACCCGACACGTGCAGACATTGTCATTCGTGCATGACCGGTGGTGTCCATCCGGTTGTCCGTTTTCATCGCGCTTCCGCCAAGCCTGCCTCTAAAGGGGACCCGTCCGAATTCGGTCGCACTCACTTAACCTGGATCCTTCTTGGAAAGGGTGAGAAATCTCGAGGCTGAGTGGCGGAGCGTGCTGACGGCAATAGTGATGCCAGTCACATTTGCTTCCGGTCGGAGGTTCGATTGTGCGGGATTGTCACAGGCGGGTCGTAGCTTGGTGTGATGGCGCGATTCAGGATGTATCCGACAGGCGAGCAGGAGTGGCAGTTGCTGCTGCACTGCGCGCAGGCTCGGTACGTGTGGAATCTCGCTGTGGAGCAGCGGTCCTATTGGGCCCGGCATAAGGGTTCGCTGCCGGGGTATGTCGAGCTTGCTCGGCAGTTGACCGAGGCTAGAGCTGCGAGCGAGTGGTTGCGCGAGGGCAATGCGGAGGTGCAGCAGCAGGCGCTCCGCGATTTCGACCTGGCGGTCAAACGCCGGTTCGATTCGGGGTTCGGTGAGCCGAGTTGGCGGAAGCGGTACCGGCATGAGGGGTTTCGGGTGATCGGTTCGGGCCGGGTGCCAGAGTTCGAGCCCGATGGCTCGCCGAAACTGAATCGCAAGGGCAAGCAGGTCATGGCCCGCTCGGTGGTGGTGCAGAAGCTGAACAAGCGGTGGGCTCAGGTGAAGGTACCGGGCTGCGGGTGGGTCCGGTTCCGGCTGACCCGCCGTGATCTTCCTGCGGCGAAGACATTCCGTGTCACCTGGCGGCGCGGACAGTGGCATGTAGCCTTCGCGATCGTCCCCGAACCGGTCACAGCGCCAGGCACCGGTGAGGTGGTCGGGGTCGACCGGGGCGTGAAGGTCACTGCCGCCCTGTCGGATGGTCGAATGCTCAACTGCCCGCAGCTCAACTCGAAGGAACGCGCCCGGCTCCGTAAGCATGAGCGGCGGGCCTCTCGCGCGCCGAAGGACAGCCCGCAGAAGCGGGCCGAGCACGCGAAGGCCGCGAAAATCAAGGCAACCGAGGCGGACCGGCGGAAGGACTGGTGCGAGAAGACCTCTACCATGCTCGCGTCCGGCTTCGATGTGATCCGGTTCGAGAAGCTCAACATCAAGACCATGACCGCCTCCGCCAAGGGAACCGCCGAAGCGCCCGGGAAGGGCGTTGCGCAGAAGACCGGGTTGAACCGGGCGATCCTTGCCCAGGGCTGGGGTTTGCTACGGCGGCGCACCGAGCAGAAGGCCCCGGGCCGGGTCGAGGATGTCCCGGCCCCGTACACCAGTCTGCGTTGCTCCGACTGCGGATGGATAGAGAAGAACTCGCGCAAGAGCCAAGCCGAGTTCTCCTGTGTCTCCTGCGGGTTCACGTGCAACGCCGATGTCAACGCAGCTAATAACGTCGCGGCAGGACAGGGCGGGATACCCCGCCCCCGGTCTTCGACCGGTGCCGGAGGGACGACAGCCCGCCAGGGTTCGAGCGTCCGTGAACCTCAGCGCCCACCACCACAGTGAGCAATGGAATCCCGTCCCCTCTGGAAGGGAGGATGTCAAAGTCGGCAACGCGATTTTCATGGAGATCTATCTCCGGCGTGGGCCCGCACGGACAAAAGCGGCAGCTTGAGCGGGGAATCGGCCCCGGCGGCCCGGCGAGTGTGGTCAGGTCGTCCCGGGCGGCGATCTGCGGACAGCCGTCACTCGGGCGCGATAGGCTGGTGCGTTCCCGAATTCGAGCGAGGAGCGCTGTGTCTCAGAGTGCAGAGCGGGTCGACGAGCAACGCCCAGAGGACGTCGACACGTCCCATGCGGTGCCCGCGCCCGATCCCAGCAATACTCCCGAACAAGAAGTAGCGATCGAGCAGGAGTTCGTGGACCGCGTCTACGAGCGGGTCGACATCCTGCGCGAGGAGGCCGAAGGCAATCGCGACGCCGGATACACGCACCTCAGGGCCACCGTCCCGGGTGCGCAGTTCGAGCGCGACGTGTTCGTCTACCGTGCCGCCCGCCGGATCGCCGACCTCGACTCCCAACATGAAGGCCTCGTCTTCGGGCGCCTCGACTTCGACGACGGGCGCGTCCGCCACGTCGGGCGCCTCGGCGTCCGCGACGAGGAGTACCGCCCGCTCCTCATCGACTGGCGCGCTCCCGCCTCCGCCCCGTTCTACCGCGCCACCGCCGTCGACCGGCAGGAGGTGGCCCGACGCCGGGTCATCCGCTCGTTCGGCCGCGACGTCGAGGAGGTCAGCGACGACCTGCTCAACGAGGAGCTCGCCGACAAGCTGCCCGTCATCGGCGACGGCGCGCTCATGGCCGCCCTGGGGCGCAAGCGCACCGGCCGGATGCGCGACATCGTCGCGACCATCCAGTCCGAACAGGACGCCGCCATCCGCGCCCCCGGGCGCGGCGCGACCGTCATCACCGGCGGACCCGGCACCGGCAAGACCGTCGTGGCCCTCCACCGCGCCGCCTACCTGCTCTACCAGGACCGCAGCCGCTACGAGGCCGCCGGCATCCTCGTCGTCGGCCCCTCGGCGGTGTTCATGAAGTACATCGGCCGGGTCCTGCCCAGCCTCGGCGAGGAGACCGCCGCGCTGTACTCGCTCGGCGAGCTCTACGCCGGCGTCGAGGCCACCCGCCAGGACCGGCCCGACGTCGCGGCCGTCAAGGGCGGCACCGTCATGCTCCCGATCCTGCGCCGCCTGGCCCGCCAGACCCCGCCCGGCGCGCCCTCGGAACTGCGCATCACCTACCTCGGCGAGGTCCTCAAACTCGACGCCGCCGAGCTCGCCGCCGTGCGCGCCCGCGTCTTCGAGAAGGAACAGCGCTCCAACCTGGCCAAGACCGAAGCCGGACGCGCCCTGCTGGTCGCCTTGTGGCGCAAGGTCAAGCCCATGCTGCCCGAGGCCGAACCCGCGAAGTTCTCGCGCGACCTCGGCTCCCGGAGCGAGTTCCTGACCTTCCTCGACCACTGGTGGCCCGACCTCGACCCCGCCGACGTCCTCGGCTGGGCCAGCGACGAGCGCCGCCTGGCATCGGCCGGTGAGGGCCACCTCAAGCACGCCCTGATCGGCGCCGTCGCCGCGAGCTTCCAGGAGACTGACTTCTCCATTCCCGACGTCGCCCTCCTCGACGAGCTGCGCATGATCCTCGGCATCAAACCCCAACAGCGCCAAGGTGACCGCATTCGCTCCTACGGCGGTGTCTCCGAGGTCTCGACCACGCAGGACCGCTACTACGACCGAGCCGAGCGCCAGGCCAGGGACGCGTTCTACGAGGACTACGCCCACGTCATCGTGGACGAGGCCCAGGACCTCTCGCCGATGCAGTGGCGGATGCTCGGCCGCCGCGGCCGCGCCGCCGGCTGGACGATCGTCGGCGACGAGGCCCAGTCGTCCTGGCCCCGCCCGAAGGAGAGCGCCGACGCCCGAAACCGCGCCGTCCCGCGCGGCCGCGTCTACGAGTTCCACCTGACGAAGAACTACCGGAACTCCAAAGAGGTCTTCGAGTACGCGGCGGCGTGGGCCGAACCGCGACTGCCGGTGATCGACCTGCCCGAGGCGGTGCGAGAGACCGGCGTGGCCGTCGAGGAGCGCACCGTCGCGGCCGACGCGCTCTTGCCCGAGGTCGCCGGAGCCGTCACCGAGGCGTTGGAGGCGGTCGAGGGAACCGTGGGCATCATCGCGCCGTACAAGCGCCACGCGGAGCTCTCGACGGTCGTCCACGACGATCGCGTGACCCTGGTGGGGCCGCTCGAATCCAAAGGCCTGGAATGGGACGCGGTCATCGCCGCCGACCTCGACGCCGTGGCCAAGGGGCACGGACCCGGGGTCGCCTACGTGGTCCTGACTCGCGCCACGCAACGACTGGTCCGAATCGACACGGGCCCGAACGGGGCCTAGCTCTCTCCGCCGCCCGACCGCCGGTCCGACTTCAACAGCCACCGGATGAACAGGGCGGCGGCGATGATGCCCGGCCCCATATGGACGAGCAGGACCCCGATGAGACTCGGTCCGCCCCAGCCGTTCTCGTAGCTGGACGGGTCGGAGAAGTCGATCACGAACGGCTCCAAGAGCGCCCGCACCACGAAGAACCCGCCGACGATGAACGCCGCACCCCACAGAATCCGCTTCATCGCACGCCCTCCTTCGCCTCGGGCCCTTCACTTCGAGCCAGCCTAGCCCGGCGAAGCCGGTTTCGGCCCCGCGCTGGCGGCGGCCCATGGATGATGAGGGCATGGAGAGCAACGAGAACCCGACGAACACCTCGTTCGTCTACGTCATCCACATCAACTGCACGCCAGAGCGGCTGTGGACGGGATTGACCGATCCCGAATTCACCAAGCGCTACTGGGGAGTCGAGTTCGAGAGCGCATGGAGCCCCGGCACGACGATGGTCTGGAAGGAGCGCGGCATCGCCACCGCCGACCCCGCCCAGATCGTCCTGGATTCCGATCCGGCCAAGCACCTCGCCTACACCTGGCACACCTTCACCCCGGAATGGGCCCAGCACGTCGGCGTGCCCGAGGAGGTGCGGGAGGTCATCGCGGCCGAATCGCGCTCGAAGGTCGCCTTCGACATCGAACCCGTGGGCCGCGTGGTCAAACTGACCCTGACCCACAACGGCTTCGAACCCGTCAGCACCGTCCGCGAGATGATCAGCGAGGGGTGGCCCGCCCTGCTGTCGAGCCTCAAGACCCTCCTGGAGACCGGCGAGCCGCTACCCGAAGAAGACTGACTCAGTCCAGGCGGAGATTCTCGATATTGCCGGCCTGTAGAACATTGCCGACCGAGCCGTTGAAGGTGTTATTGAACTGGGTCTGATTCCCGATCTCGGCGACCGGGAGCTCCTGTCCCACCAACGCGCTCAGGGCCTCGCGGAACTCGGGGTCCTGAGCGCACAGCCGCGCGACCGCCTCGGCCAGGTCCTCCTTGGAAGCCCGCCCGGTCTCGGCCCGCAGTAGCACCAGCTCGCTGTCGTCGTCCTTGCCGAACCGCCGGCGCACCAACTCGGCGACCTTCGCGCCGCCCTTGATGGTCGCCTCGGTCGTCTTGCCGACCACGGCACTGGCGATCGCGATGAAGATCGGGTCCATTGCAGGCTCCTCAGTCAGTTCGAGTACCGAGCCCAGCCTAGCGAAATGGGGCCACGAGCGCCGCACCCGAAGCCGCGGGAGTTCACGTTGGCGGCGGCCGAGTACCCCAATGAACGGATCTAGGGGTGTTCGCTCAACTCGGGTTCGCCACGGCCGCAGTCAGGTTCCACAGGGCGATGGCCTGGCGGCCGTGCTCGTGGCCCAGGGCGGCGATCGAGGCGGTGTCGATGGTGAAGTCGCGGCCGTCCTCGGCCGGGCGGCCGAGCCAGCGGGCGGCCGCCACGCGGAGGCTGTGGCCGTGGGCGATGAACGCCACGTCGCCTTGGGCCAGCAGCGGTTTCGCTGCTTCGATGACCCGGTCCAGGCGCCGTTCGACCTGCGCGGCGCTCTCGCCGTCGGGGCCCTTGCCGCCCCCGGTCCAGATGGTCCAGTCGGGGTCGCTCTCGCGAATCGTGTCGAGGGTCAGGCCCTCGTAGTCGCCGTAGGCCCATTCGGCCAGGTCGTCCTTGACCGCCGTGACGGCGAGGCCCGCGAGTTCGGCGGTCTGGGACGCTCGCTTGCGGGGTGAGGCCCACACCGCCGCGAAATTCCGGTGCTCGAGCAGCGGGGTGAGGCCCTTCGCCTGCGCCACACCGGTGTCGGTGAGTTCGAGGTCGGTGATCGAGGTGTGTTGGCCGGTGGCCGACCAGGTCGTCTCGCCGTGGCGGATCAGCACGATTTCTCCCATGCCGCCCACCATAATCGGCGGCGCTCGGCCTGGTGCCGCCTTGAGGGGATACTCACGCCACCTTGGCGAGGAAGACCCCGACGTACCCCTGGGAGTCGGTCCAGCAGTGGACCAGCTCGAACCCGCTCGCCTGCAACTGGTTCTCCAGCTCGCCCCGGTGGAACTTGGTGGAGATGCCGGTGTGGATCTCCTCGCCGACGGCGAAGCTGATGTCGAGTTCGATCCCGGCCACGTCGACCGTCATCGGCTTGAGCGCCCGCAGCCGCATGTCGACCGTGGCGGTTCCCGCGTCCCACAGGGCGATGTGCTCGAAGTTCTCAGGTTCGAAGTCGGCGTCGAGGCGGTGGTTGAGGACGTAGAGGACGTTCCGGTTGAACTCGGCGGTCACCCCGGCCGCGTCGCTGTAGGCGGCGAGGATGACCTCCGGGTCTTTCACCAGGTCCGCGCCGACCAGGAACCAGTCGCCCGGGCGCAGGGCTTCGCGCAGATCGCGCAGGAACTGGCCGCGTTCCATGCCGGTGAAGTTCCCGAAGGTCCCTCCCAGGAAGGCGACCAGCCGCGAGTCGTGGTGGTCGGGCAGGTGCTGGAGGTGGAGGGTGAAGTCGCCGACGATGCCGCCGAGATCGGTGTCGGGGTAGGCGGTGGCCAGGTCGAGCAGCACGTCGCGGACCGTGCTCGCGTCGACGTCGAAGGGCCAGAACGATTCCAGTCGTCCGCGCTCGTGCATCGCGTCGAGCACCGGCCGGATCTTCTCGGCCAGGCCGGCGCCGAGCTCGACCACCGAGACCGGGGCCGCCGCGGTGACGGCGGCGGCGATGTCGGCGGCGCGACCGGAGAGGATCTCGCGCTCGCAGCGGGTCGGGTAGTACTCGGGCTGGCGGGTCAGCTCGCCGAACAGGGTGGCGCCGCGCCCGTCGTAGTGGAGCCGCATGGGCAGGTACTTGGGGCTGGATGTCAGACCGCGCCGGGCGTCGAAGCGCATGGCGGCGGCCAAGTCCGCTTCGTCGAGGCAGATCCTCAGTTCCGGTACTGGCACACGATGATCATAGGCCGCCGCGGGCACTGTTACGGCTCCGTTATGGGTGGAGATTCACGGCGCGCCAGGGACGGTGCACGCGTGGGCCGCGACCTGGGTCGCGTATCGCAGCGCCGCGGTGACGACCGTGCGGTTGCCCCACGCGGCGAGGCGGTCCAGTCGCATCCAGCCCGCCGAGGTCAGCCAGCCGATCAGTCCCGAGGTGAAGGCGTCGCCCGCGCCGATGGTGTCCACGACGTCGATGACTGGGGCGGCCATCTCGGTGACGTGCTTGCGGTGGAAGGCGACCGAGCCGGCGTCGCCGAGGGTGACCACGACGAGTTCGGGACCGGCGCCGAGCCATTCGTTCGCGATCTTGTCGACGTCGGTGTCCGGGTAGAGCCGGGCCAGGTCGCTCTCGGAGACCCGCACCAGGTTCGACAGGCCCACTAGACGCTCGGTGCGTTCGCGGACCCGGTCGACGTCGCCCATCGCACTGAGGCGGATATTCGGGTCGAAGGAGACGGGGACGACACGCCTCGAACGGTTCACCCAATGCTCGATGACGCGGGCCGAGGGCTCGATGTACGCGGCCAGGGAGCCGAAGTGGATCAGATCGACGCGCGAGGGCTCGGGGCGGGGGAGTTCTTTTGCCTCCCAGTCGAAGTCGGCGGTGCCGGTGGTCCAGAAGTCGAAGTCGGCATTGCCGTCCTCGTCGACCACGGCGAGCGCCAACGTCGAGGGCCGATCGGTGCGTTCGAGGTGGTCGCGGTGGACGCCGGCGCTGACGTGCCGCCGCCAGATGTGCCGTCCGAAGTGGTCGCCGCCGACGGAGCCGATCAGCGCGGTCGGGACGCCGCGCCGGGCCAGCGAGACGGCCGTATTGGCGGGGCCGCCGCCGCAGGCGGGGCGCAATTGGCCGCCCGGTGCGGGTACGAGGTCGATGACGTTCTCGCCTGCCACGAGAATCAACGTGGACTCCTTCCGGTAAAGGCCGCGCTTATGAAGTTGCTGAGAGGGTATTGCAAGGGATTCGGGCGCCTTCGGCAGCATCGGTCGGTGCTGGTCGAGAGGGCAGCGCAGGCCACCCGCGGGTGGGGCGGTGCGCGGGGAGTCGGGACGGTCGGTCAACATTGCATGCATGTCCAGCGATGAGGTCAAGGTTACGGGCGCTCCCGCGAAGCGCCCGAAGCACCGCCGGATGCGCGATATGGCGCTTTCCATGGCGGTGCTGCTGGTGCCGCTCGGGCTGTTCTACGTGATGTGGGATTGGGCCGCTTCCGACCGGCAGGTCAGCGTCGTGGACACGAGCGAGGACCGCGCGAGCGCGACCGCCCTCGGCCTGGACGTGATCGAACCGGAGCTCTCACCGGACTGGAAGCCGATCTCCAGCGCGCTGGAGGTCGACGAGGAGACGGTCATCCTGCGCACCGGCTGGTACTCGCCGGACGGCGACGGATTGCAGCTGGTGCAGACCAATGGCGAGATGAGCGCCGTCAACGAGAAACTGGACGGCGCCGGCGAGCCGGTCGAGGCCGCCGGCCTCCAATGGGCCGCGTACGACCTCGGCGACAACGAGGCCTGGGTGACCGAGCTGCCCGGTTCGACGGTGGTCCTGACGGCCGATCCGGAAGGCATCGACGAGCTGCCGGAGCTGGCCGAAGGCGTGGCGGCGGGGGCCGCGGCCTGAGTCGCTACTCTCCGTCGCCGGTCTCGGTGCGGGCTTCGAGCCGTTCCCGGGCTCCTTCGAGGTGCGATTGGCACAGGTCCGCGAGTTTCTCTCCCCGCTCCCACAGCTTCAGCGACTCCTCCAGGGTCGCCCCGCCGGCCTCCAGCTTCTCGACCGTCGCCACCAGTTCGGCCCTGGCCTCTTCATACGTCAACTGCTTGTCGCTCAACGCCCCTCCTCCTGCTCGACCTTCTCGGTGTTCGCGCGATGCTCGGCCATCTCCGTCTTCTCGATGACCTCCGCCTGCAATGCTCCGGCCGCGAGGCGGATGCGCACTCGCTCCCCGGTGTCGGCGTCGGCCGCGTCCCGCAGGACCGCACCGGACCCGACATCCGTGACGATCGCGTAGCCCCGGTCGAGCGTGAACTGCGGCGACAGCGACCGCAGCCGCGCCCGCAGGTGCCCGAGCTCGTCGGTCGACCGTTCCAGGCGTGAGTCCATCCGGGCGCGCATCCGGTGCGTCAGGTTGTCGATGGCCTCGGCGCGCGCTTCCAGCATCGTCTCGGGCCGCGCCAGGATCGGCCGCGCGCGCATCGCCGCCAGCGCGTCGGACTCGCGGGTGAGCATCGCGCCGAGCGTCTGGCGCAGCCGGGTCCGGCTGATATTGAGTCCGCGCTGCTCCTCGGCGAGGTCGGGGACGACCTTCTTGCCGGCCTCGGTGGGCGTGGACGCCCGCCAGTCGGCGACGTAGTCGAGCAGAGGCGTGTCCGGTTCATGGCCGATCGCGGAGACGACCGGGGTGACCGTGTCTGCGACCGCCCGGCACAGGGTCTCGTCGGAGAACGGCAGCAGGTCCTCCATCGAGCCGCCGCCGCGGGCGATGATGATGACCTCGATGTCGGGGTCGGCGTCGAGTTCGGCCAGGGCCGCGCAGACCTCGGTGACGGCCTTCATGCCCTGGACGGCGACCTCTCGGACCTCGAAGTCGGCCGCGGGCAGCCGGGCCTTGGCGTTCTTGAGGACGTCGCGCATCGCGTCGGAGGCGCGTCCGGTGATGAGTCCGATCCGGTAGGGCAGGAACGGCAGCGGCTGCTTGCGTTCGGCCGCGAACAGTCCTTCGGCGGCGAGGAGTTTCTTGAGCCGCTCGAGGCGGGCGAGAAGTTCGCCGAGTCCGACCTGGCGGATCTCCCGCAGGTGGAGCGAGAGCGACCCGTTCTTGTCCCACCATTGGGCCTGGGCCCGGACCACGACTTGGGCGCCGTCGCGCAGCGGCGGGTCGCAGGCGGCGGCCGCGCCGGTGAAGTCCACGACCCGCATGGAGACCTCGGCCGACGGATCGCGCAGCGTCATGTAGACGGTGCGGCCGCGGTGGCTGATCTCGGTGATCTGGCCCTCGGTCCAGACCTCGCCGAGGCGGGCCAGCCAGTCGCCGATCTTCTTGGACACCACCCGCAGCGGCCAGGGATTCTCGGCGCTCATGGGGGCGCCAGGTCCGGTGTGCGGCGGTGCGTCGGTCACGTGGCCAGCCTAACCGCCGCCTGTGACAAAACCGGGACGCCGGATACCATCGAGGCGTGGCAGACCCCAAGCGAGTGTTGTTGGCCAAGCCGCGCGGGTACTGCGCGGGCGTGGACCGAGCCGTGGAGACCGTCGAGCAGGCGTTGGAGCTCTACGGCGCTCCGGTGTACGTGCGCAAGGAGATCGTGCACAACCGCCATGTGGTCGAGACGCTGTCGTCCAAGGGCGCGGTGTTCGTGGAGGAGAACGCGGAGGTCCCGACCGGGTCGGTCGTGGTCTTCTCGGCGCACGGGGTGGCCCCCGAGGTCCACGACCAGGCCGCCGAGCGGGGCCTGAAGGCGATCGACGCGACGTGTCCGCTGGTCACGAAGGTGCACCAGGAGGCCCGCCGCTTCGCGCGCGATGACTACGACATCCTCTTGATCGGCCATGACGGCCACGAGGAGGTCATCGGCACCTCGGGTGAGGCCCCCGACCACATTCAGCTGGTCGACGGCCCCGACTCGGTCGACAAGGTGACGGTCCGCGACCCCGAGAAGGTGGTGTGGCTGTCGCAGACGACGCTGTCGGTGGACGAGACGCTGGAGACGGTCGACCGGCTCAAGCAGCGCCTGCCGATGCTTCAGAGCCCGCCGAGCGACGACATCTGCTATGCGACGCAGAACCGCCAGCAGGTCATCAAGGACATCGCCGCGGACTGCGACGTGGTCATCGTGGTGGGTTCGCGGAACTCCTCGAACTCGGTGCGGCTGGTCGAGGTCGCCGTGCAGCACGGCGCCCGCGCCGGTCACCTGGTCGACTTCGCCCACGAGATCGACGACGCCTGGCTCGAGGGCGCGTCCACCGTGGGCGTCTCCTCGGGCGCGTCGGTGCCCGACAATCTCGTCGCCGACGTGCTCGCGTACCTGGCCGAGCGCGGCTTCGGCGAGGTGGAGGAGGTCGAGCCGGTGGTCGAGAAACTGACCTTCGCGCTCCCGCGCGAACTCGTCCGCGACCTCAAGGCCGCCGAGCTCGCGAAGGCGGAGGCCAAGTAGCCGAGTCGGTTCGGGTAGCCGAACTCGTTCGGGTGACGTGTCCGCTGCGGGCACCCGTTCTTGTCACACCCCGGTGGGAATATCGACGCTAGGGTCCCCGGGTGGGTGGGGGTTAGGGATGGTAGTCCGCAGCAGCCCCCGCAGCGGTCTCCTCAGTGGTCGCCGCATCCCAGGTCGGCTTGCGGGCCGGGGTGATGATCGGGGCGATCGGTTCGGGCGGTTCGGCCGCCACCTCCAGTTCGTTGAAGCGCCTCGCCGTCACCAGCAGCCGCGATTCCACGCTCGCCACCGCCGCGTTGTAGGAACCCACCGCCGCCTCCAGTGACGTCCCCAGCCGCGAGAAGTGGCCCGCGACCGTCCCCAGCCGTTCGTGCAGTTCGCGGCCCAACTTGTGGATCTCCTTGGCGTGCAACGCCAACGCCTCCTGCCGCCACGTGTGGGCGACGGTACGCAGCAGCACTATCAGCGTCGCCGGGGACGCCAGCACCACGCCCCGCGCGAACGCGTCCTCCAGCAGCACCGGGTCGGCCCGCAGCGCCGCGTCCAAGAACGCGTCGGCCGGGACGAATAGCACCACCATCTCGGGCGTGTCCTCAAAGGCCCGCCAGTACTCCTTGCCCGCCAACGACTCCACGTGCCGCCGCAGATGCCGCGCGTGCGAGCGCAGCGAAGCGTCCCGCTCGGCCTCGTCGTCGGTCTCCAGCGCCTGGAGATACGACTGCAAGGGCGCCTTGGCGTCCACGACGATCTGGCGACCGCCCGCGAGCCGCACCACCAGGTCCGGGCGCACCACCCGGCCGTCGACCGACGCTGAGTGCTGCTCGGTGAAGTCGCAGTGCTCGACCATCCCCGCGGTTTCCACGATCCGCCGCAGCTGCACCTCGCCCCACTGCCCCCGCAGCTGTGGCGACTTCAAGGCGCCGAGCAGCCGCCCGGTCTGGTCCCGCAGCGCCTCGGAGATGTCGGCCACCCCGGAGAGCTGAATCCGCAGCTGAGCGTAGGCGTCCAACCGCGCCCGCTCTACATCGCCCAAACGGTTCTCATAGCGCGCCAATGTATCCGCGAGTGGCGCCAGCACCTCGCCGACCGCGGTGCGGGAGCGATCGGTGGCCTCGTACGCTACCGCCTTCAGCTTCGCCTCCAGCCGCTCCTCATTGTCCGCCGCCGCTTCCAGGCGCGCCGTCGCCGCCGCCAGCTCCGCGGCCTGCCTGCTGCGCCCGAAGAACCAGCCGCCGAAACCGCCCGCGGCCAGGCACACCACCGCCATTAGGACCCACGTCATACGGTCCAGTCTATGGGCCCGATTCCGAGTAGGCTCGGGACATGGAACTGTGGTTGACCCTGCTGGTAGTCGCGATCCTGGCCATCGCCTTCGTGGTCTACTCCAACAAACGCCGAACCGAAGCCGAACTGGCCGACTCAGAGGCCGAAGCGCGGCGCCTCTACGAGCGCCTCGGCGGTCAGAGCATGAACCTGGTCGCCCCGGGCGACAATCCGGCCGCGGGGCAGGCCCTCGCCGACGCCGGCGAGCGCTATACCGCCGCGGGAAGCCAGCTGGACTCCGCCTCCACCATCCGCCAGTACCGGCTCGTCGCCGAGACCGCCGTGGAAGGCCTCCACTACATTCGCGCCGCGCGGCAGGCCATGGGCATGGACCTCGGTCCCGACATCCCGACGCTGCCCGGGCAAGCCCGCGCCGGCATCCTCACCGAGCCGGTCTCGGCCGAGGTCGAGGGCCGTTCCTACACCGGCTCGCCGAACCCCGATGACGAGAACCGGCACTACTACCCGGGCGGCAGAGTGGACGGACGTCCCGTCCCGGCCGGCTGGTACAACACGCCCTGGTGGCAGCCCGCGCTGGCCGGTGTCGGCGGCGCGCTCGTGGGCATGATGATCTTCGACGCGATGCTCGCTCCGGCGTATGCCGGCGGCATGGTCGAGGGCGCCGCCCCGGACGCCGGATCCGACTCCGGCGGCGACGCCGGTGCCGAAGGCTCCGAGGCCGGCTCCGGGGACTCTGGCAGCGGCGGCGACGCTGGTGGCGGGGACTTCGGCGGTGGCGATTTCGGCTTCTAGCGGCCGGTGGCGCGGCGGATCGAGTGACCCGCCCGCGCTTCGGTTCGCTTCCCGTCATCGATCGCCAAGCGGCCGTTGACGATCACGTACGGAATTCCGGCCGCCTGCTGCCGCGGCTGCGCGAAGGTGGCGCGGGCGTCGACCGTGTCGGGATCGAACAGGACCAGGTCGGCGGCATTGCCCACGGCGATGGTGCCCCGGTCGGTCAGGCCCAGGCGCTCCGCCGGGCGCCCGCTCAGATGCGCGACGCATTCCTCCACTGAGAACAGACCCTCGTCGCGGCAGTAATGGCCCAGGTAGCGGGCGAAGCTGCCCCACGCCCTCGGGTGGATCTTCTCCCCGGCGAGCACACCGTCCGACGAACCGGTGTGGGTGCGGTGGCGCATGATGGCCCGCACGTTCTCCTCATTGCCGACGTGCATCAGGCAACTCGGGGCGAAGTCGTCCTCCACCAGCAGGTCCAGGTAGAACTCGGAGGCCGCCCGCCCACCGGCGGCCTCAGCGACCGATCGGCCCACCAGGGGACGAAGCTCGGGCTTGGCGACCCCCGCGATCTCGATGCGGCTCCAGTCGACCGGAACACCGTTAGCGCCGTCGGTGCCGACGACGTCCAGCTCATGGACGATCCGTCCGCGCAGCTCGGGGTTCGACAGTCGCTCGGCGAGCGCGCCGTAGCCGCCCTCGACGGACCAGCTCGGCAGGAGCGCGGCCAGCATTGTCATACCCGGCAGGTATGGATAGGTGTCCAGGCCGATGTCGATTCCCTCGGCGAGGCCCTCGTCCACGAGCTTGAGGAGGTGGTTCGCCTTGCCGGCGTTGACGTCGTAGTTCAACGTCGCGTGCGCCAGGTGCAGCGCGCATCCCGATTCGCGCGCAATCGCGATCATCTCCGCGTAGCCCTCCAGGGCGCCCGCGCCGTAACTGCGCTGGTGCGGCCCGAAGTAGCCGCCGTACCGGGCCACCACCTTGCACAACTCGATCAGCTCGGCGGTGTGCGCGTACATGCCCGGCGCGTAGCTCAGACCCGCCGAGAGGCCCACCGCACCCTGCTCCATGCCCGCCACGACCGACGCGCGCATGGCGTCGAGCTCGGCCCGGTTCGGCGGCCGGTTGTCCCATCCCATCGCCAGCATCCGGACCGTGCCGTGGGGGACGAGGTAGGCGATGTTCGTCGGGGTGCCCTCATCCACCCGGTCGAGGTAGTCGCCGACCGAGCGCCAGGAGTAGTCCAGGCCCTCCGGGCGCCCGTTCCAGGCGGCGATCGCCTCCCACATCCGCGGCGCGGTCGCATCGTCCACCGGTGCATAGCTCAGTCCGTCCTGACCCAGCACCTCCAGCGTGCAGCCCTGCCCGAGCTTCGCCAGATGGTCCGAATCGGTCAACACCGCCAGTTCCGAGTGGGCGTGCATGTCGATGAACCCCGGCGCCAGAACGAGCCCGCCGGCGTCGATGGTGCGGCGCCCGTCGAGCCTGCCGTCGGTACCTGACGGCATGGCCACGGCGGCGATGCGGCCGCCGGTGACGCCGACTTCGGCGCGGTACCGGGGCGAACCGGTCCCGTCGGCGATCTCGGCTCCGGAGATGACGATGTCGAACTCGGCCATGCTGGCCCCTCTCGCGCGGACGAGCAATGCCGCCAAAATCCTATAGGATATATCCTATGTGATGACCCCGCTTGCACGGACGCGTAAGTCTACGTAGGCGAGCGCGTCGATTTCCACCAGCATTTCGGCCCGTGGGAGGGTGCAGATGACGGTGGTGCGGCACGGCGGCGGCGTGCCCTCGCCGGTGTGGGAGGTGACGAACTCGCCGTAAGCCTCGTTCATCGCCGCGAAGTCGCCCCGGTCGGCCAGGTAGACCCGCAGCATGACCACGTCGTCCAGGCTCGCCCCGCCGGCGCGGAGGATCGCCTCGACATTGGCGAGGGTGCGCAGGGTCTGGGCGCGGACGTCGCCGGGGTGGAGGTATTCGCCGCTGACCGGGTCGACCGGGCCCTGCCCGGAGACTTGGAGGAGCGGGCCCTTGCGCACGCCCTGCGGGAAGGTGTGGGCCGGCGCGGGGGCGGCAGCGGTGCGGACGGCGAGCTTCTCAGACATATAGTAAAGATACATACCTATTAGGGGCGGTGAACCATGGACGAGACCCGGCTGCAAGCCCTCCACGACGAAGTCCTCGACTGGCGCTACAAGTCGATCCCCGCCGAGGCCCACGGCAAGACCATCGCCGAATGGATCGCGACCCGCCCCATCGACCTGGAGACCCCCTCGGTCATCCTCTGGGACGACGCCCTCCGCCGCAACGTCAAGGCGATGGCCGACTGGTGCACCTCGCGCGGCCTGGCCCTCGCACCGCACGGCAAGGCCACGATGGCCCCGCAGCTGTGGCGGCGCCAGCTCGACGCCGGGGCCGTCGGCATCACCGTCGCGAACACCTTCCAAGCCGGCGTCGCCCACCACTTCGGGGTGGAACGCATCATCATCGCCAACCAGGTCACCGATCCCCTCTCCATCGCCCGCATCGGCACCTGGGCCGCCGCAGGCACCCGCCTCGCCGTCTTCGTCGACTCCTTGGAGGCCGCAGACCACTTCGACTACGAGGTGGGCACCCCGATCGACGTCTACGTGGAACTGGGCGCGCCTGGCGGCCGGGCGGGAGCCAGGGGTCTGGCCGCCGCACTCGACGTGGCGGCGGCGGTGCGGACCGCGCCGAACCTGCGGCTGGCCGGCGTCGCCGGATACGAGGGTGCGGTGGCCGCCGGGACGGACGCCGCCGCGCTGGCGGCCGTGGACGCCTACCTCGCCGACCTCGCGAAGCTGTTCGCCGCCTTGGACTTCGACGTGGACCGGCCGGTCGTCACCGCGGGCGGCAGCGCCTACTTCGACCGGGTCTCGGCGATCCTGGGCCCGCTCGCGGCCGAGGCCGAGGTGGTGCTGCGCTCGGGCTCGTACCTCGTCCACGACCACGGCTTCTACGCGCGGATGACGCCGCGCGCCCGCGGCGGTGACGGTCCCGAGCTGGTACCGGCCCTGCAAGCAGAGGTACGGGTGCTCTCTCGCCCGGAACCCGGCCTGGCGATCCTCGACGGCGGGCGACGCGACCTCCCGTTCGACCAGGATCTGCCGATCCCCTTGGGTATGGAGGGCGCGGTCTGCTCTCAGATCAGCGACCAGCATCTCTTCCTTACGGGCGCAAGGGAATCACTGGCAGTCTGGGAAACGGTCGAACTCGGCCTGTCGCATCCGTGCACGAGCTTCGACAAATGGCGGCTGCTGCCGGTGGTGGACGAGGAGACCGGCTGGGTGGTCGACGCGGTGCGGACCTTCTTCTAAGGGCCGCAGTGGCATCAGCCGGCCAAGAGCTCCCGGATGTCGTCGATCATCAGGCGGTTGCCGGGCAGCCAAGGGACCGAGTCGAGGTCGTCGGCGGCCAGCCAGCGCAGGTCGGCGTGCTCCCTCGCTTCGGGTTCGCCGCTGAGGATCCGGGCGAGGTAGACGCGCACCAGGAAGCGGCCGCCCGTGGTGGAGAGGTCGCCGCCGAAGCGCTCTCCGACCTCGATCTCCACGCCGAGCTCTTCGCGGCATTCGCGGCGCAGTGCCTCGGTCTCGGTCTCGCCGGGCTCCACCTTCCCGCCGGGGAACTCCCACTGGCCCGCCATCTCGGGCGGGTAGGAGCGGGCGGCGGCCAGAACCTTCTCGCCGGCGCAGATGGCGGCGGCGACAACGATGCGCGGTGCGTTCACCCCAGGCACCCTACCCGCGCGGAATTCCCGCACCCGCGGGCCGCAATGAGCCACTGACTGCCCGGCACGGCGACCGAATCGAGTCCACCGGTGCACCCGACCGGGCCCTGAAACGCAACCGAATTCCCATACGGAACGTGTTCCCTATTGAGAGCTGAAAACCGCATTATAAGAGCGAAATATCACGGTATGTACTCATTTTAGGATGAAGTTACGGGCCGTAATCAAGTTATGTGTGACCCCTTGCTCAGCCGTTCGGATGAATTCTCCTGGGACTAACGGTCAGGAATAGTGCCCACGAGCACTAAAACAGACAAGAACTGCCCCAGAAAATCCGATAAACCCGAAATGTCGCTTATGACGCCCTGGACAGACGCTGGGCAAAGGGGAACACTCGGTTCAGAAATGATAAAGATACGGCGACAATTCAGACACGAACGCACCCTGTGTCCGTCGGAGCCGAATGTATATCAACCTTACTGATCGGCCGCCGTTCTGTTATGACAGGGCAGCTCCTCGAGGAGCGCGGCCTTTACAGCTGGCGATGGTGCCATATGGGGAGAACGGAGCAAGACGACAACGTGCTGCTGGATGCGCTCAGCGAGCTCAACGGTTGGGTAGCGGACGACGGCCGCCTCAGGCGGACGTTGCCGCTCGATGAATCCCAGCATGCCGAACTCGCCGAACAGATCAAGATCTTCGCCGACACTCTCAACGTCCGACCGGACGTGAGTCGCTCGGAACAGGCCACCCTCATCGTGCTCACCAGGGACGGTGGCTTCGGCCTTCCGGACGTGACCTTCGCGGGACGCGTCGAGAGCGCCTACATCTCCATCGCGGGAGATATCGCCGCCCAAGAGGACTCCGACCTCGCCAAGGGCCGCTTCACCCGCTGGCTCCGGCGAAGCTGAAGACTGAAGAACTGCGCCGAACGGGCCCCGGCGGTGCCGGGGCCCGTTCGCCGTTCCTGCCCTCAGGCCTTGCCGAAGCGCTGGTAGGCATTCTGTCGGGTGGTGTCGAGCGCGGCACCGATCACCGTCCAGGAATCCCCTGCGGCACGGGCAGCCTGGACGGCTTCGCGCAGCTCGGCCTCAGCGTTGGCGATCCGCTTGCGCGCAGCGATGATGTTGCGGAAGTGGGTCGCGTCTCGGGCGGGCGACATGGCGGGGTCGAGTTGGTCGAGGCCCGTCGCATCGATGCGGTGCTTGGTAGTCATTTGGATCACCCTCCTCAGCGGAGATAGTCGTAGAATTTCGGACGGAGTCGATCGGCGTGGATGATGCGCGTGGGCTCGTCGGCGGGGAAAGCGACCAATTCGAGCAGGTTTCCCGACTCGTCAGCGCCGATGATGAGCAACCGTTCCTCCCCGTCGTACTCATACTCGACGGTGCGGAGCGCGTTCTCCCATGCGTGGATGATCGAGTAGTCAGAGATTCCGTGCTTGCGGGCTGACTGCCTAATCTCCATGACTGTAAACTTATCATTTACAGGTTGTCCTGTCAACTATTGATTTACGGCGGGCTATACGTTGAAGCGGAACTCGACCACGTCGCCGTCGGCCATGACGTAGTCCTTGCCCTCCATGCGGACCTTGCCGGCCGCCTTGGCCGCCTGCATGGTCCCCGCGTCCATCAGGTCGTCGAATGAGACGATCTCGGCCTTGATGAAGCCGCGCTGGAAGTCGGTGTGGATCTCGCCGGCGGCTTCGGGGGCGGTCGCTCCCTGGAGGATCGTCCAGGCCCTGGTCTCCTTGGGGCCGGCGGTCAGGTAGGTCTGGAGGCCCAGGGTCACGAAGCCGACGCTGGCCAGGCGGTCCAGGCCCGGCTCGGTCTGGCCCGTCGACTCGAGCAGCTCGCGCGACTCCTCGGGCTCGAGGTCGATCAGCTCGGACTCGAACTTCGCGTCGAGGATGACGGCCTGCGCCGGGGCCACCAGGGCGCGCAGCTTGGTCGCCAGCTCCTCGTCGCCCACCTGGTCCTCGTCCACGTTGAACACGTAGATGAAGGGCTTGGCGGTCAGCAGGTGCAGGTCGTAGAGCAGTTCGGTGTCGAGGCCGGCGGCGAAGACCGTCTTGCCCTCGTCGAGAAGCGCCTGGGCCTCCTTGACGGCGGCGACCTTCGGTGCCTTCGTCTTGTCCATCCGGGCCTCTTTCTCGAGGCGCACGAGGACGTTGTCGATGGTCTGGAGGTCGGCCAGGATCAGCTCGGTGTTGATGGTCTCGATGTCGTCCAGGGGCGAGACGCGCCCGTCGACGTGCGTGACGTTGCCGTCCTCGAAGACCCGCACCACCTGCGCGATGGCCGAGCATTCGCGGATGTTCGACAGGAACTGGTTGCCCTTGCCCGCTCCCTCGGAGGCGCCCTTGACCAGGCCCGCGATGTCCACGAACGTGACCGTGGCCGGGAGGATCTTCTCCGAGTCGTACATCTCGGCCAGTTTCGGCAGCCGCGAGTCGGGGACCGCGACCACGCCGACGTTGGGCTCGATCGTGGCGAACGGATAGTTCGCCGCCAGGATCTCCGAGCGGGTCAGCGCGTTGAACAGCGTGCTCTTGCCGACGTTGGGCAGGCCGACGATACCGATGCTGAGTTTCACGAGGGTCAAGTCTAGGCGGGTCCGGGTCGCGCCCTCGCGGCGCGACCTCGGATCGAGCGGGCGCTCACCGCTCAGGTGGTCAGCAGGCCGATCCCGAGGCTCAGCGTTCCGGCCGCGAGGCTCGCGGCGCCGGCCCACAGGATCACGATCGCCCGGTTCGGGCTCGTGCGGCCCGACCCGGCCATCGCGGCGAAGAATCCACCGGACATGAGGATCGCGGCCGCCGGGACGCCGATTCGAGAGATCCAGCCCCAGGCCCCGGTCAGGTCTGTGGCGTCGGCGAGGACGAGCGTGATGAGGCTGAGCGTCACGAGCACTCCGGCGTGGGCGTGCCCGGCGCGCGCGAAGGACTTCTGGAATTCGGTCATCGGCACCTTGCCGCTCACGACGCGGACCAGGAAGGTGCCGCCGAACTCGATGGTGATGACGGTGAGCAGGACGATTCCGGCCAGGACGCGGGAGGCGTCGCTGAGGGCGATGGATGATTCGAACATGGGGTACCTCTCTCGGTGTTGTCGCGCTTCTCAAACTACGACTAGAACTTGACACTGTCAAGTTATGGATCGAGTGTTACCTGACACTGTCAAGATTCGCGTTAGAGTGGGTGCCGTGAACACTGCGTACCACCACGGCGACTTGCGCCGGGCCCTGATCGATGCGGCAGTCGAGGCGATCGGCGAAACCGGAACCGGCGCGCTCAGCCTGCGCGCGGTCGCCAAGCGCGCCGGCGTCTCGCATGCGGCCCCCGCCCATCACTTCGGCGACAAGGCCGGCCTGCTGACCGCTGTCGCGGCCGAGGGCTTCGATCGTTTCGCCGACGCCCTGGAGGGGGTGTGGGAGGCCACGGGCGACTTCGCGGAGGTGGGTGTCGCATACGTGCGCTTCGCGATCGACAACCGCGCCCATTTCGAGGTGATGTTCCGCCCCGAGCTCACCCACCAGGACGACCCGGAGCTCAGGCGGGCCGCGGCTCGGTCCGGGGCGGTGCTCGACCGCGGAGCGGATCGGACGGATACGGAAGGCGACGCACTCGGATACCGGCCGGCGGCGCTGGCGGCCTGGTCGCTGGTGCACGGCTTCGCGGAGCTTGCGATCGCGGGGAATTTCTCGCCCGAGGTCATGGCCGACCCGGAGGCGGCACTGCGCGAGATCGCGAGGAAGCTCCGCTTCGACTGATGCGAACGGAAGTTTTTCAAGTCGGCCTGTGGATAACTTCGCCAGGTGGGCCGTCTTATCGGACCCGTGACGGAGGATTGCGCCTAGGGGTCCCCCATAAAACATAGGCACATCACACTCGATTTAGTTGTGCACAACTTAGTTGTGTACTAGATTTATGGTCATGCACGGGGAACCGAGACTTCGCGATATGGCCTGTTTTGCGCTTTACAGCGCCTCGCGGGCGGTCACCGGGTACTACCGCCCGTTGCTCGACCGCCTCGGTCTCACCTATCCGCAGCTGCTCGTGCTCATGGCGCTGTGGGAGGAGGACGGCCGGTCCGTTTCCGCCCTCGGTGAGGCGCTGTACCTCGACTCGGGGACGCTCTCGCCGATGATCAAGCGCCTCGAAACCGCCGGGCTCGTGGAGCGGCGGCGCGAGAGCGATGACGAGCGACGGGTCACCGTCCACCTCACCGAAGCCGGCTCCGCCCTGGAGGGCGAGGGCTGCGCGATCCCCCTGACGATCGCCGACGCCTCGAACCTGTCGGTCGAGGAGTTGTTCGCCCTGCGCGACAAGCTGAACGAACTCACCGATTCCCTCCACGGGCGCACCGAGACCACCACCTAGCAGTCACCAACTCGCAACCACCACGTACCAACCGCCGCCAGGCGACCGCGACCGCGCCCGCCATCGCTGCCGGGCGACCACCACGGATCAACCACGACAGATAAACCACCACTGAGAAGTCACCTCCGAGAAACCACCGCTTAGGGAGACACCATGCAAGCGATCTACACCGCCAATGCCATCTCGTCCGGCGAGGGGCGCAACGGCCACGTCGCCACCGACGACGGGCTCATCGACCTCGACCTGGCCATCCAGAAGGAACTGGGAGGCCCCGGCGGGAAGTCCAACCCGGAGCAGCTGTTCGCGGCCGGCTACGCCGCCTGTTTCCACAGCGCGCTCCAGTCGATCGCCCGGATGGCCAAAGTGGACCTCGGCGACTCGACCGTGAACGCCGCCGTCGGCATCGGCAAGCAGGGCGAGGGCTTCGGCCTCAACGCCATCCTGGAGGTGGCCGTCCCCGGCCAGCCGCGCGCGATCGCCGAAGAGCTCGTCGCCAAGGCCCACCAGTTCTGCCCGTACTCCAACGCCACCCGCGGCAATATCGACGTCGAGATCGACCTCGTCACCGCCGCCGACGACTAGGGGTTCTTAAACACCCGCCTAGCAGTCGACCAGAAGCCGACGAGGGTGCGCCGGGAGCCAGCGGCTCCCGGCGCACCCTCGTGCAAATGCCGGCAAATCAGGGTGTCAGCTATCAAAACGGGCGTCCTGGGGACCCCCGATTCAACAATGACGCCGGGGTGCGACAGACCCCCGGCGTCTGCGGCTCCTATTCGGTCTTCGTCTGCGCGGCGGTCGTGTCCTCGGGGCGCTTTCCCTTGCGGAAGATCTTGCGGCCCAGCCACACCAGCGGGTCGTACCGGTCCCCGGCAATGCGCTCCTTCATCGGGATGATCGCGTTGTCGGTGATGTGAATGTGCTCGGGACACACCTCGGTGCAGCACTTGGTGATATTGCAGTAGCCCAGGCCCTGCTCGTCCTGTGCCTGGTCGCGACGGTCATCGCGGTCGTCCAGCGGGTGCATGTCGAGCTCGGCCGCGCGGATGAACAGGCGCGGGCCCGAGAACGGCTCCTTATTGTCCTCGTGGTCGCGCACCACGTGACAGGTGTTCTGGCACAGGAAGCACTCGATGCACTTGCGGAACTCCTGGCTGCGCTCGACGTCGACCTGGCTCATCCGGTACTCGCCGGGCTTCACGTCGGCCGGGGGGCGGAACGCCGGCATCTCGCGCGCCTTCTCGTAGTTGAACGAGACGTCGGTGACCAGGTCGCGCACGACCGGGAAGGTCCGCAGCGGCGTGATCGTGACCGTCTCGGACTCCTCGAACAGGTTCATCCGCGTCATGCACATCAGGCGCGGCATCCCGTTCACCTCGGCCGAGCACGAACCGCACTTGCCGGCCTTGCAGTTCCACCGCACCGCCAGGTCCGGGGCCTGCTCGGCCTGGATGCGGTGCACCACATCGAGAATCACCTCGCCCTCGTTGACCTCGACGTCGTATTCGTCGAAGTCGCCGCCATCGGCGTCGCCCCGCCATACTTGGAAGGTTCGCGTGCTCATTCGGATTCCTCCTGCCCTTCCTCGGTCGAGGAGGCCTGGTATTCCTCGGGGGTCATGTACTTGGCCAGTTCCGTGGTCTCGAAGAGCCCCAGCAGCTCCGGCGTCATCGTCGGCACCGGCTGGCGGCGCAGCGCGATGCTCTCGCCGTCGAGCTCGGCCACCAGGTTCGTCTTGCGCCACTGCGGGTCCAAGCCCGGCGCGTCCTCGCGGGTGTGCCCGCCGCGCGATTCGTCGCGCTCCAGCGCGGCCTTGGCGGTCGCGATCGAGCACAGCAGCATATTGCGCAGGTCCAGCGCCAGGTGCCAGCCGGGGTTGTAGGCCCGCCCGCCGGTCGCCGAGACCGCCTCGATGCGCGGCCGCAGCGCCTCCAGCTCCTCCAGCGCCTCTTCGAGTTCGCCCGAGCGCCTGATGATCCCGACGAGCCGGCCATTGATCGCCTGCATGGCGGCCTGCAACTCGAACGGGTTCTCGCCGTCGTTTTCGAACGGGCGCAACGCGTCCGCCGCGGCCGCGGTCAGCTCCGCATCGGTGAGCTTCGGCGGCTCCACCGTCGAGGCCCGCTCGGCCGCGTACTCGCCGGCCCGCTTGCCGAAGACCAGCAGGTCCGACAGCGAGTTGCCGCCCAGCCGGTTCGAGCCGTGCATGCCGCCCGACACCTCACCGGCCGCGAACAGCCCCTCGACCTTGGACACGGTGGTCTCGGCGTCGACCTCGATGCCGCCCATGATGTAGTGGCAGGTCGGGCCCACCTCCATCGGCTCCACCGTGATGTCGACGTCCGCCAGCTCCTTGAACTGGTGGTACATGGACGGCAGCTTCTTGCGGATGTACTCGGCGCTGCGCCGCGAGGCGATGTCGAGGTACACCCCGCCGTGCTCGCTTCCCCTGCCCGCCTTGACCTCCGAGTTGATGGCCCGGGCGACCTCGTCGCGCGGCAGCAGCTCCGGGGGCCGGCGGTTCGTGTCGGGGTCGGTGTACCAGCGGTCGCCCTCGTCGGGGTTGTCGGCGTACTGCGCCTTGAACACCTCGGGGATGTAGTCGAACATGAACCGTTTGCCCTCGGAGTTCTTGAGGACGCCGCCGTCGCCGCGCACCGACTCGGTGACGAGGATGCCGCGAACCGAAGGGGGCCAGACCATCCCGGTGGGGTGGAACTGGATGAACTCCATATTGATCAGCGACGCGCCCGCCCTGAGCGCCAGCGCGTGGCCGTCTCCCGTGTACTCCCAGGAGTTCGAGGTGACCTTGAAGGAGCGGCCGATGCCGCCGGTGGCCAGTACGATCGACGGCGCCGCGATGGCCATGAACCGCCCGGTGTTCCGCCGGTACCCGAAGGCGCCCTTGACGGCGCCGCCCTCGACGAACAGTTCCGTGACGGTGGTTTCGTCGATGACCTGCAGCTTCTCCTCGCCTTCGCCGGCGGCCTCGTCGTCCTGCTGGAGCGAGACGAGCTTCTGCTGGAGGGTGCGGATGAGCTCCAGGCCGGTGCGGTCGCCGACGTGGGCCAGCCGCGGGTATTCGTGGCCGCCGAAGTTGCGCTGGCTGATCTTGCCGTCGGGGGTGCGGTCGAACAGGGCCCCGTAGGTCTCCAGTTCCCAGATCCGCGCGGGCGCCTCCTGGGCGTGGAGTTCGGCCATCCGGTAGTTGTTGAGGAACTTGCCGCCGCGCATGGTGTCGCGGAAGTGCACCTGCCAGCTGTCCTTGGAGTTGACATTGCCCATCGCGGCGGCGGCGCCGCCCTCGGCCATGACGGTGTGCGCCTTGCCGAACAGGGACTTGGAGATGACGATGACGCTCTTGCCGGCGAGCCGGGCCTCCACGGCGGCGCGCAGTCCGGCGCCGCCGGCGCCGATGATGAGGACGTCGCAGGCCAGGTGCTCGACGTCGTTGAGTGATTCGCTCATTGGTGGCTGCCTACCTAGTTGATGCCGTGTTAGTTAACGAACCGGAGGTCGTCGATCCAGCCGGCGGCGACCGACATGACGTAGAAGTCGGTCAGGGCCAGCGAGGCGAGCGTGATCCACGCCCACATCATGTGGCGGTTGTTGAGCGCGCTGGAGATCGTCCACAGTCGGTAGCGGATGGGGTGCTTGGAGAAGTGCTTCAGCCGTCCGCCCATCACGTGGCGACACGAGTGGCAGCCGAAGGTGTAGCACCACAGCAGGACCACATTGGCCAGCAGCACGAGGTTGCCCAGGCCGAAGCCGAAGCCCTCGGGGGAGTGGAAGGCCAATATCGCGTCGTAGGTGTTGATCACCGAGATGAGGAAGGCCGCGTAGAAGAAGTAGCGGTGCAGGTTCTGCCCGACGAGGGGGAAGCGGGTCTCGCCGGTGTACTTCGCGTGCCCGTCGGGGACGGCGCAGGCGGGCGGGGAGAGCCAGAACGAGCGGTAGTAGGCCTTGCGGTAGTAGTAGCAGGTGAGCCGGAAGGCCAGCAGGAACGGCAGGCTCACTGCGGCGTAGGGGATGAGCGGGCTGTCGGGCAGGAACCGTCCGAAGTGGGCGGAGTCGGGGATGCAGCCCTCGGAGACGCACGGGGAGTAGAACGGCGTCAGGTAGTGGTAGTCGGGGACCCAGTAGTCGCCCTGGTAGAACACGCGGAAGGTCGCGTAGACGACCCAGATGGTGATGCCGACGACGGTCAGGATCGGTCCGCGCATCCACGAGTCGGTCCTGAGGTTGCGTGGGGTGATGGCGGCGCGCGGCGGTGGAGAGACGGCGGTGTCTTCGGTCGTGGTCATCAGCGCCCCTTCGCGCGATCTGTCGAACGGCACGGGCTAGTGCTCGCTCAGCGCAGGATAACGCCAGCGCCCGGCGCAAAGTGCATGGGGTTCATCACAATCGCGAGCTTTATTCTTACTGGAACTATACGTTTATTGGTTTTGCGTGAGTCGCGTGTGGCTGATGAATGCCGGTGTGGTCAGACCCCGCGGCTACCCTTGGGGCATGAGTGAATCCGGTGCCCGTCTCGACCCTGTTCACAACGACTCGGCCCACGACGACTCGGCCCACGACGACTCGGCCCACGACGACTCTGCTCACCACGACTCCGGCGGCCTCAACCCGGGTGCGCGCGTCATTCTGTTCGTCCATGCCCACCCCGACGACGAGACCGTCGGCACCGGCGCGACCCTCGCCCACTACGCGGCCAGGTCCGACGCGCACGTCACGGTCGTCACCTGCACGCTCGGCGAGGAGGGCGAGGTCCGCGTCCCCCAGCTGGCGCAGCTCGCCGCCGATCAGGCCGACCAGCTCGGCGGCTACCGCTACTGGGAGTATCGCCAGGCCACGGCGGCGCTCGGCGTCACCGACACCCATTTTCTCGGCGGCGTCGGCCGCTGGAGGGACTCGGGGATGATGGGGCTGCCGACCAATGACCACCCGCGCGCCTTCTGGGGCGCCGATGTCGACACCGCCGCCGCCGACCTCGTCTCCATCATGCGCGAGCGTCGCCCCGAAGTCCTGGTCACATACGACCCCAACGGTTTCTACGGTCACCCCGACCACATCCAGGCCCACCGCGTCGCCATGAGCGGCGCCGAACTCGCCGCCGACCCGGCCTGGCGGCCCGAACTCGGGGCCGCGCACGAGATCCGCAAGATCTACTGGACCACCCTGCCCCGCAGCGTCCTCGCTGACCAGTTCGACGCCTTCGCCGGCGCCACCGACAACCCCTTCGAGGGCGTCGAGAGCGTCGAGGACCTGCCGTTCGGCGCCCCCGACGAGGAGGTCGACGCCCTGATCGCGGGCGGCCCCGACGCCGCCGAACGCAAGCGCGCCGCCATGCGCGCCTACCCCACCCAGGTCGCCCCCGGCGACTGGCTCGACGTCCTCGGCGAACAGCTCGGCCCGCAGTCGCTCGCCGAGGAGCACTACCGCCTGGTCAAGGGCGAGCGCGGCACGGCCGACGGCCCGAACGGCTGGGAGTCCGACCTGCTCTCCTGAGGATTGAGCGCACCGCCGCCCGGGTAATCCCAGGAGTCGGGTGTACGCGCCGCGATCCAGGGAGGCCGTGTGGATTTCTGGGAACAGTTCGGGCTGCTGGCGCTGGCGACGGCGCTCGGCGTCCTGGTCGGCGCCGAACGCGAATACCAGGGCAAGGCCGCCGGGATGCGCACGCACGCGCTCATCGCGGCCGGTTCGGCCCTGTTCGTCCTCTCCGGACGCATCGGCTTCGACCTCCTCGACGGGGCTACGGGGATCGACGAGACTCGCATCGCCGCCCAGGTGGTGACCGGCATCGGTTTCCTCGGCGCGGGCGTCATCTTCTTCCATCGCAACCTGGTGTTCGGCATGACCACGGCCGCCTCGATCTGGGTGACCACGGCGCTCGCGATGGCCTGCGCCGCCGGACTGCCGGCGCTGGCGACGGCGGTGACCGCGCTCCACCTGATCGTCGTCACCGGCCTGAACCCGATCGAGCGGGTGATCGCCAAGCACGCCCTGCATTCCGGCCGGCTCCACCTGGTCTACACCTCGGCCGGGGCGCTCACCAATGCGCTGTCCACCTGCACGGACGAGGGGTTCACCGTGATCGAGATCAGCGCCGAGCGCCGGGACGGCGACGGTGAGCGCAGCACCGTCCTCACCCTCCATGGGCGGGGATCGGTGGCGGACCTGACCGCCCAGCTCATCGAGGACGAAGGGATAGCGGGAGCCACGTTCAAGGATCAATGACCGGCCTGGGGACAGAGCGCCCCGTATGGTCGCGTATTCGAACACGTTGCCGCAGGTCGTCAGCGATCCGCTTAGGAGTAGGAGGCGGCGTGGATGCCGTACAGCTCGGCGTAGGTGCCGCCGGCGGACAGCAGTGCATCGTGGCCGCCGGACTCGATCAGCCGACCGTGCTTCATCACCAGGATCAGGTCGGCCCCGGCCACGGTGGAGAACCGGTGGGAGACGATCACTGTGATCGAACCGGTGGCCGAGGCGATCTGCTTGGACCTGGCCATGTACGAGTCGAACACCGCCTGCTCACTGGGGGCGTCCAGTGAGGCGGTCGGCTCGTCGAGGAGGAACAGCAGCGGTGCGGGTCGCATGCACGAGCGGGCGAGTGCGACTTTCTGCCATTGGCCTTCGGAGATTTCGACGCCGCCGAAGCGGGTGCCGAGCTGGGTCTGGTCGCCGTCGGGCAGTCGTGACCGGAGGCTGTCGGCGTCGGCGGCGGCCACGGCGGCGTCCAGGGCGGCGGCACTGCCGCCTCGGAGGTCGCCGATGGCGATCGCTTCGGCGAAGGTGGTGTGGTAGCGGCCGAAATCCTGGAACGTCGCGCTCATGGATGAGCGCCAGGACTCGATGTCCATCTCGGATAGATCGGTGCCGTCGACCTCGATCGCCCCGGCGCTGGGGCGGTGCAGCCCGGCGAGGAGCTTCATCAAGGTGGTCTTGCCCGAGCCGTATTCGCCGACGACGGCCACAACCGACCCGGCGGGCAGGTCGACCGAGACCCCCTCGACGGCGGGTGTTTCGGTGCCCCGGTAGGTGAAGTGCAGGTTCCGAAGCCGGATCCCGTCGGTCAGGCGCTCGGGCGCGGGCTTCCGCTCTCCGGTCTCCCGGTGCTCTTCGGCGTATTCGCGCAGCCACAGGTACGGCTCCAGCACTCGGATGGTGCCCGTGGCGCCGGCGGCGGACGAGACCGCCCGCGAGACGACCTCGCGCAGCATCGCACCGATGGTGGCGGCCAGCATGACGTCGCCGGCGGTGGCGGTGCCGCGTTGCACTTGTGCGATGACGAGTCCGATGGAGATGGTGAATCCGATGGCGAAGACGCACCAACCGGCGATGCGCCACAGGCTGCCGGTGAATTGGCCGCGCAGGCGGGTGGTTCGGGCGCGGTCGGCCGCGGCGCCGTAGCGTTCGAGCAGTTCGGGGGCGGCGCCGGTGGAGCGGATCTCCTTGCCCGCGGAGGCGCTGAGGCACAGTTCGAACAGGTGGTCTTGGATCCGCTTGTCTTCGGCCAGATCGAGCTCGGACTGCTTCTCGTGGGCCTGGCCGCGCCGGTCCAGGATGAGCTGGACCGCCGCGCACGGCAGCATGAGCAGCAGCCACGGGCTGGTGGTGCCCAGGATCGCCAGGGCCAGCAGCAGTCGCAGCGCCATCGAGCAGGCCTCGCCCACGAGCAGGGTCGACCAGATGACCGCCCAAGCCTTGTTGCGCAGGGCCGTCATGCGGTCCAGGAACTCGGTGTGCTCCAGGTGGTCGACTTCGGGAAGGGTGCCGGCGGCCCGCATGATCGCGGGGTCGAGGTCGATGTGACCGACCTTGTCGATCAGTTCCCGCTGCAGGATGTAATAGACGCCGGAGATCGAGCGGTCCAAAGTGAACGACAGCGCCGCCAGGAAGGCGGCGATGATCGCCGCGGTGGCGTCGCGCTCGACCATGGAGTCGACCACGTACTTCATGGACAGGCCGGTGACGGCGAACGCGATCGCGCCGAACACCAGGCAGGCCATGGTCCCGACGGTGATCCGCGGTTCGCGCTTGAGGCTGATCGCGAACAGTTCGCGATGCATCCGTGCGTACGCTCGGAGCTGCTTCATCGGAGTTCACCCGCTTCCAGTCGATCGTCGTATCCGGATTTGTAGCGTTCGGCTTGCAGGCGGTACATGTGCGCGTAGTCGCCGCCGAGAGCCGTCAACTCGGCGTGAGTGCCGGACTCGGCGACCTTCCCGTCCGCGAGCAGGACGATCCGGTCGGCGCGGCGGACGGTCGAGAGCCGGTGTGAGACAAGGATGGTCGTCATCCCGTCAGTGAGGCCTTCCAGCCGGTCGAACAGCGCCTTCTCGGTCCGCACGTCCAGGTGGGCGGTGGGCTCGTCGAGCACCAGGATCTTCGCGCCGCGCCCGATCGCATAGAGCGCCCGGGCGAGCGCCAGCTGCTGCCACTGTCCGCCGGAGAAGTCGGTGCCGCGGTCGCGGGATCGGTCCAGGGGAGTGTCGGCGCCGGCGTCGAGCCGCGCGACCACGTCGCCGAACCCGGCATCCTCAATGGCCTTGCCGATGAGCTCCGGATCGGCGGGGCCAGGGAAGCCCAGGCTGATGTTCTCGGCGACGGTCAGGTGGTATTTCACGAAGTCCTGGAACACGATCGCCAGTTTCGCGTTCCACCGCTCGATCTCGGCAGTGCCGACGCCGTCGGCGGTGATGCCGCCACCGGTGGGGCGGTAGACGCCCGCGAGCAGTTTGATCAGCGTGGACTTGCCCGCGCCGTTGAACCCCACGACGGCAAGGGTCTCGCCGGGACGGATCTCCAGATCGAGGCCCTTCATGATCGGGGTGCGCTCGTCGTAACCGAACTCGACGCCCACGAAGCGGACCAGCGGCGGCCCATCCGAGTCGATGGTCCCCAGTGACCGGTCCTGCTTCTCTGGCTCGAGGCGTTCCCGGAGTTCGGCCAATGCCTTGAGGCTGGCCCGCGAGCCTTCGATATTGATGGTCTCGCCGTGGTTGGCGATGGCGGTGAAGATGCCCCAGCCCGCGGAGAGGGCGGCGCTCGCCACCCCGACCGGGCTGCCCTGGACGGCCGTGGCGTAGCCGACCGCGCAGAACACTCCTGCCAGCGGGATGAGGGAGGCGGCGGTCTGCATCCATTGCGCGAGGACCATGGTGCGGTTGTGGGTCCACTCGTCGTCCAGGTGGCGGTGCAGTTCGAGCTGATGGTTGCCGATCGCCCATTCGGTCAGGCCGAAGATCCGCATCTCCTTGGCTTCGGAGCGGTTCATCGGCAGTTCGCCCCAATATCGGTAACGGCGGTGGTGCTCCATGCCGTCGACGAAGTTCTGGAACCGCCGCTTCCACAGGCGAATGGCGTGAGCGCGGACTGCCAGTGCCGGGACGATCAGCACTGGCACGAGCCAGGGGGACCATGCCGCGACGACCACGGCGGAGGCGGTGAGGCCGAAGTACTGCAAGATGATGCGCAGCGCGGCGACGGCCCCTTGCCCAGGCGTCTTCTCCACCCACTCGCCGAGGTCCGCTCGGGCGGTCCCCAGGAGGTCCTGGGTGTCCTGCCGTTCGATGACGTCCACGGTCGCCGTCCCGGTCGCCACCTTGGCGACCTCGGCGCGGTGGGCGATGTCGACGCGGCTGGTGGCCGCCAGCCCGATCAGCCCGGACGCAATTTGGCAGCCCTGCCCGACCAGGAGCAGCCCGCCGACCGCCACGAGCGGAGCGGTGAAGTCGCCGGAAAGGCTCGACAGCAGCCAACCGGTCGCTGCCGCCGCGAGCGCCGGCAAGACGGCACTGACCAGGCCGACGGCCACCAGGCCGGTGACCACGGTGGGGCCGGCATGCCGTAGCAGCCGCAAGAACATCAGACGGTCGCGGACGAGGGAGTGAAAGCGTCGCAAGGGCAGTCCAGACAAGGGGAAAGGGAAAGGGTAGAAAGCGTTTTCTAAGAGATTGAACCACCGCGCCGCGTCCGCCGCAACTGAAAAGAAGGCGCATTCCACAATGAAGGTCGCCTGGATCTGGATGCCGCGGTGAAATCCGTTGGGATCGGGGTGGCGATGGTGCTCAGCTCCTGACGCACTGTCGGCGGGCAATCGATCGCGCCGGAAGGTCGACAATTCTGCTGGTCACCGGCCTCCAAAGACCTGATATATATTTACCGTTATCAATATTATGTGCCCCGGATGGTCACGTATTCGACACGTTGACGCAGGTTGTCGCCCTGTATGAGGCGTTGGGACGGCGATTGGCGGCGCCGATCGACCGAGTTGCGTCCAGTCCCGCCTTGGCCGAGAACACCCACCGGCCCCGTTCGCTGCACCAGCGCCTGACCCCGGCCGAGATCGAGGCCCTGGTCGCTGCCTATCGGTCCCGTGTACGGCAGTCGGTGCTGGCCGAGCGGTACGGCATCGGCTTGACGAGCGTTAAGAAGCTGATTCGCCTCGCGCCGAAGTAGGTGGGCCCGTTTCGTTGGTTCGGCCGCGCCAAGCGGCGAGGTTGCTGCGGATAGGCCCTCCGGTAAGAAACGTGTCGTGAGCGGCAAAGTAGCCGAGGCTCAGGCAGTGACCCGATGTGAGGGCGGCTCGTTGGTCATGGCATGAGCCTTGATCGCCTTGACGAGCTTGTTGATCACTGGACCCTTCTCGAAGACGAACGCCTGCTGGTCGGGAACAAGTCGGGTGCAACCGGGCTCGGGTTCGCGCTGCTGCTGAAGTTCTACACCCTCTACGGCCGGTTCCCCCGCGGCCGCTCCGAGCTGGCCGAGGACGCGATCGAGTTCATCGCTACGCAGGTGAAGGTTGAGCCTTCCGAGATCGCCTTGTACGAGTGGGAGGGGCGGACCAACCGGTTCCAAGTCGCAGATCCGGTCCCACTTGGGCTTCCGCGAGTTCACCGACCCGGACATGGAGAAGTTCACTGACTGGCTGGTCGACAACGTCTGCCAGTCCGAGCGCCACCCTGAGCAGGTGACCTCGGAGTTCCTGGCGCACTGCCGCGAGCAGAAGGTGGAGCCACCGACGGACAGCCGTGTCGAGCGGATCGTGCGGTCTGCGCTGCACCGCGCCGAGCGGGCGCTGTGCTTCCGGGTGGTGGGCCGACTTGGCGCGGCCGGCCACGGCGAGCCGAGGCTCGCCATCGTCAAGATGGTCGCCCTCATGGCCGCCGTCGACTCCAGCGGGCACATCGGCGGGATCATCAAGGTCTTCCCGCCCGGCAACGTTTTCGCCCAGGCCCACGCCCAGGGCGTCAGCCCTTACCGCGCCCTCGTCTCCCTTACGCTCGTTGCCAAGGTCCAGGGCCTGTGCGTCGAATCCGACCACCGCGGCAAAGGCATGGGGGCGGGGATGCTGGACGAGGCATGGCGGCTCCACCACTAGATGGGCTTCGTGCTCGCCTACGGGCAGTTCCCCGTCGACTCGGGACTGGAGGCCTACTACGCGGACACCTCGTTCGAGGTCCTACCCGAAGGCGCCGCCATCGACCTCGGGCCGCCCCTGGGCATGCCGATGCTCGTCTCGCCCGACCCCGGTGAACGGCTGTTCGCCCGCTGGGCCATCCCCGGCTTCCGCGCCATCCGGCACACCAAACGGTGGCATCGCTGATACCGTGACCGGTCGTGACTGATCATGACTGTCGTGAAAGGACACAATGAATCAGCAGCTCAACGAGCCTGATGCGGTCCGTGCATGGACGCCGCAGACCCAGCCACCTGGCCCGCCAATGTCCGCCTCACCTGGAACCGAGCCCGAAAGTGGGACGTCGCGGCTGGCGACACGTTTCTTACCAGAGGGCCGACAACCTCAGACGCGATGAAGTTCCCTCTCTGTGCAGAGCAATCGGCCCGCCGATCCAAGACAGCCTGCTGCTGGTCCCGCGTCCCGCGGCTTCGCTATTTCGGCCGGATCTGCTCCGGTCGCGGTGTCCCGAAGCGATCGACGCCACAGATCGTCACTTGACAACATGCTGTCAATATGACAGACTGTTGTCAACAATTCGAGAAGGAGACCCGCGATGACGCAACATGTGCACATGGCCGTCTACGACACCCTGGCCGACTGGGAGGTCGGTTACGCGACCGCCCACATCAACAACGGCGACTGGCAGCGCGAGCCGGGCCGCTATCAGGTCCGCACCGTCGGCGCGAGCCGAGCGCCGGTCCGGACCAAGGGCGGCATGACGATCACGCCCGACCTCACGCTCGACGAGCTCCGCGCCGAGGACAGCGCCATGCTGATCCTCCCCGGCGCGGACACCTGGCTCACCGGCGGCAACGACGCCTTCGCCAAGAAGGCCCGCCAGTTCCTAGACGTCGGCGTCCCGCTCGCGGCCATCTGCGGAGCGACCGGCGGGCTCGCCGCCGAAGGCCTGCTCGACGACCGGCGCCACACCAGCAATGCCCCAGAATTCGTGGAGGCATTCGGCTCCAAGGGCGCCGACCTCTATTGCGACGTCCCGGCGGTCACCGACCGCGGGCTCATCACCGCCTCGGGCACGGCGCCCGTGGACTTCGCCCGCGAGGTGTTCGCCGCCCTCGAGCTGTACTCGCCGGAAGTCCTGGCCTCCTGGTACAAGCTGTACGGCCTCGGCGACCCGGCCGGATACTTCGAGCTGGTGGGCGAGGCGGCATGACCGACCGCCAGGAACTGCTCTCGGGTATGGCGCTCACCGTGTTCAAACTGAACGGCCAGTTCCTCGACATCGCTGAGGGACTGGCCAGGCCGGTCGGCCTGACCGCGGCGCACTGGCAAGTGCTCGGCGCGGTCCTGAAGGACCCGCTTCCGGTGGCCGGCATCGCACGCCAGATGGGCATCACCCGCCAGGCCGTCCAACGCATCGCCGACATCCTGGCCGACAACGGCATGGTGGAGTACCTGCCCAACCCCGCGCACCGACGGGCCAAACTGGTCGCGCCGACCGAACGGGGCCGGGAGACCGTACAGCGGATCGAACCCGCCCACGCCGCCTTCGCCGATCGGATGTGCGAGGCGCTGGGCGACGACCTGGCCTCTGAGATCCACCTCCGGCTGCGGGAACTCTCAGACACCTTGGAGACCTTGGAAACGCGCGAGGACGCCAGGTGAAGGCCGGCGCCGAACCGCGCCCCTACCGCGTCAGCGTCGACCAGTCCGAGCTGGACGAACTCGCACAGCGCCTGCGCCGCACGCGCTTCTCCGCCGACCTACCGGCCGCCCACGACTGCGGGGTGCCGCTCGACCGAGTGCGCGCGCTCGTCGACTACTGGCGGCACTCTTACGACTGGCGGCACCACGAAGCGGCCCTCAACGCCTACCCGCAGTCCCTCATGCGCATCGACGGCATCGACGTCCACTACCTCCACGTCCGCTCCGCTGCCCCTGAAACGTTTCCGCTGATCCTCACCCACGGCTGGCCGATGTCCGTTGTGGAATACCTCGATGTCATCGACCTCCTGACGTCGCACAGATCGGACCAGGGGACCGGCTTCGACGTGGTCGTCCCCTCGATCCCCGGATTCGGGTTCTCCGGACCGATCCGCGAGCCCGGCTGGAATCGGCAGCGGATCGCCCGCGCCTGGGCCGAACTCATGCACCGGCTCGGCTACCGAACCTACGGCGCGCACGGCAATGACGTCGGAGGCATGATCTCCCTCGAGCTCGGCCGCGTCGATCCCGAGCACGTCACCGCGGTCCATGTGACACAGACGTTCTCACTGCCCTCCGCCGATCGCCGGGAACTCGCCGGGCTGTCCGCGTCAGACCTCGCGCGGCTGGAGCGCTCCGAACGATTCCTGCGCAAATCCGGTGCCTACCTCGCCTTGCAGTCCACGCAGCCGCAGACACTCGCCCATGCCCTGAGCGATACTCCCGCCGGGCAGCTCGCCTGGAACCTCCAGCTGTTCGACGAAACCGTCAGCGACGACTACATCCTCACCAACACGATGATCTACTGGCTGACCAATACCGCGGGATCGTCCGCGCTGACCGGTTACTTCGAACCGCGCCACGCCGATCAGCCCGAAGGGCCCACCACCGTCCCCCTCGGAGTGGCCGTCTTCGACAGCGACATGTTCCAGTCCCTCCGCCCGCTTGCCGAACGGGACCATGCCGGCATCGTCTCGTGGAACTCCTACCGGACCGGCGGGCATCACCCGGCGCACCAAGTGCCGTCGATCCTCGCCGAGGACATGCGGCGATTCTTCAACGCCCACCGCGACACCGGATCGACTGGTTCCTCATCCTCACTCGCGACCTGACCGCTCGAGCGGACCTGTTCTACGGGAAGCGCCTCCGGCCCGGACTGGACGCGCAGGTCATCACCGACGTGCCCGGAGTACGGCGAGCACACCGTAGCCGAGCTCGACTACACCTCGAGGAGACTGAGCAGCGGATACACCCTTATTGCGGCTGGTGACACGTTTCTTACCAGAGGGCCTAGTTGTGGTGTGGATGATTATTCCTGCGTGGTCGAGCTTCGAGGCATCAGATCGGCCTCGGTGGCGACGGTTGCCGGGACGCCGCGTGAGGCGGTGACCAGGTCCTGTTGCTTGAGCAGGTCGACGGCGCGGTGCACCGTCGAGACGGCGACTTCGTAGCGCTCGGCGAGGGCCGCCATCGCTGGAAGCCGCGCGCCAGGGGCGAGCATTCCGAGCCGGATCGCGCCGAGAATGTCGCGGGCGATGTGCTCATACGGTTCTGACGGGGTCTCGGGGACTGCCAGAGCCTGGCTGTTGGTCAGCATCAGATGTGCGGCGGCGGGCAATTGCGGCATGCGGGCTGCGGTGAGGTCGACCGCGCGTTGCGCGGCCTCGTCTACGAAGGCGCTGTAGACGCGGAGGGTGGTGGTGCCGCCTCCGCCGTGGCCGAGGAGGCCGGTGACGGTGCGGACGTCGACGCCGGCGGCGGGTCGGCCTCGGCAATGGGGCTGATCGAGAGCCACTTCCATCGGACGGCGCGTTTCAGTGCCCCGGAGAGGATCGTGTGGATCGAGCGGACCGTGGAAGCCCCCAGCGGTTTGCACTCATGGGGCTTGCACCGACCGTCGCATTGATGCGGATTCTCGGTGCGGTGGTCGACCAGGCGCTTGCTGCGGGTGCAGTGGCGGCGGCACCGCTGCAGCTCGCTGTAGAAACTGTCGAAGACCTCGGCATCGAGCTCAGCGATCTTCACTTCGCCGATGAGCGGCCGGATGTGGTTGCGGGCGCGGTTCTGCTCGTGCTTGATGTGCTCGGGTTCGACTTCGCGCTGGGCGGGGGAGATGTCGAGGTACTTGTCGAGCAGTTCGTCGACGGTGGCCTTGGTGCGGGGGTGCCGCCGTTCCTCGACCGTGCTGACGAGACCGCGCCGGGCTTTTTCGGCTTCCTGCCACGCCTCGCGGACTTGCTTCTTGGAAGGGTTCTTGGGGACCGGAACAGTCCTGGTGAGGTTGCTTCTTCTGCCGGTCGCCTTGTCGGTGCCTGCGTAGACGGTGACTCTCAGTGACCCGCTGGGGAGCTCCTTGATGGTGCCGCGTTCGTGGAGCGGAGTCGGTTTCTTGGCCATGTGGTACGACCTTAAGCAGGTTCGTACCACATTCCGTACCACGACTGATCCAGACAGGATGCTCGCGAGACGATTTGAGCCTCTGACCTGGGCGAACGTTGCGCGCCAGGCAGGATTCGAACCTGCGACCGTCGGATTAGAAGTCCGGTGCTCTATCCAGCTGAGCTACTGGCGCCCGGTGGAGGGTCTCTTTCGGAGCCCCCGCCGCCTGCGCAAGAATACCCGGCCTGGGGTGGACACACGGATACGGGGCGTCGGAAGAACACCCCAAACGATTCTTCACGACGCCCCGGAATTGCTGACCCAAGTCAATGAGTAGTCGTCCGTTGCGCGAGTGTCAAGCGCCGCGCGGCGTGTTGTCGCCAAGTTGTTACCAATGTCTAGTTTTCTGCCATGTTCGACATTGGACGGAATACCTTGCGGCTCAACCACTTTGGTCCGATACACCGGCGATGACCTGGGAGTCCGTAGTGTCGGGTTTGTTGTGGCCGTTGGTGTGTCGGATTCGTGCTCGCTCCGTCGCGCAGAGGTGGGCGCCCTGTGTCACACTGGCCGCAGACGAACGGTGAGGAGCGGCCATGTCCGACCAGCAGCCAGCCGAGATCGAGCCGAGGGACAACCCTCGCGAACCGGTCACCTTGCGCGGCATATCGACCCGCGCCTGGGAGCACCCCGCCGACCGGGGCGCCCTGGTGGCCCTGCGGGAGCTGCGCGGATTCGATGTCGTCCTGCGCAAACTCTCGTCCATGATCTCCGAGCGGGCCCTGCGCCTGACCTTCCTCGGCTCGGCCATTCGCGCCGACCGGCACCAGTACACGCGCGTCTACGACGCCTACCTGGAAGTCGCCAAGACCCTCGACGCCGACGGCGAGCTCCCCGAGCTCTACATCACCCGCAATCCCGACCTCGGCGGCATGTGCATCGGCATCGACAAGCCCATGATCGTCATCAACTCCGGCTCGATCGACCTGCTCGACGAGACCGAACTGCGGTTCCTGCTCGCCCACGAGCTCGGCCACGCCCTCTCCGGGCACGGCCTCTACCGCACCATCCTCATGGTGCTGGTGCGCCTGACCACCTCCGTCGCCTGGATCCCCGTCGGCGTCGTCGGACTGCGCGTCATCACCGCCGCCCTCTACGAGTGGCAGCGCAAGTCCGAGCTGTCGGCCGACCGGGCCGGCGCGCTGGCGGTGCAGGATCCGGCCGCCGCGATCCGCGTGATGGCGAAGATGGCCGGCGGCGGCGATCTGAGCGACGTGGACACCGCCGCTTTCCTGGAGCAGGCGAAGGAGTTCGAGACCGGCGGGGACCTGCGCGACTCCTTCCTCAAGCTCATGCTGCTGGAGCAGCGCAGCCACGACTTCTCGGTCGCCCGCGCCGCCTCGCTCAAGAACTGGATCGACGACGGCGAGTACCGCCAGTACCTCGGCGGGGACTACCCGAAGCGCGACGCCGACGCCGACGCGTCTCTCACGCAGGAGGCCAAGGCCGCCGCCAAGTCGTACAAGGACATCTTCGAGAACTCCGGCGACCCCCTCGCGAAGCTGCTGCGCAAGCTCCGCGACGGCTTCTGACCCGAAACGAGAGAACGGGGCCCGGACCGTTGTCCGGGCCCCGTTCTCGTCCGTTCAGTTCGCGAGCTTGGCCAGCAGCAGCGCCTCGGCGACGCACACTCGCTCGAACATGCCCAGGTCAAGCGACTCATTGGGGCCGTGCGGGTTCGAGTACTGGTCCTCGACGCCGGTCACCAGGATCGCGGCCTCGGGGAACAGCTCCTGGAAGGTCGCGATCATCGGGATGGAGCCGCCGATGCCGATCTCGACCGGTGCCGTCCCGTCCCAGGCCTCGGCGAACGCCGCGCGGGCGGCGTCGAAGGCCGGTCCGGTCGAGTCGATGGCCGACGGGTCGCCCGCGCCGCCCTCGGGAGTGACGGTGACCCGGGCGCCCCAGGGCGCGTTCGCCTCGAAGTGGGCCGACACTGCCTTGACGGCGTTCGCGGCCGAATCGCCCGGCGCGAGCCGGAACGAGACCTTCGCCCGCGCGGTCGGCTGGAGCGCGTTCGCCGCCTCCGCCGCGCCCGGGCAGTCGATGCCCAGGACGGTCGCGGTCGGCTTGGACCACATCCGCTCGGTCAGCCGCCCGGTCCCGATGAACTCGGTGCCCTCCAGCATGCCGGCCTCCTCGCGCAGACTCGCCTCGTCGTAGTCGAGATCGGAGCCGCGCCCGGTGACGAGCCCCGCGACGGCCACGTCGCCGGCATCGTCGTGGAGGGTCGCCATGAGCCGGGCCAACGCCGTGAGCGCATCCGGCACCGGCCCGCCGAAAATGCCCGAGTGGACCGCGCCCGTGGCCGTCGCGACCTCGACGTAGACATTGATGACGCCGCGCAGGGTCGTCGTCAGCGCCGGGACCTCGGTCCTCCAGTTCGTGGAGTCGGCGATGACGACCACATCGGCGCTCAACGTCTCGCGGTGCTCGCGCAGCAGCGCCTCCAACGTGGGGGAGCCGAACTCCTCCTCGCCCTCGATGAAGAGCTTGACGCCGACCGGGGGCTTCCCGCCATAGGCCCGCAGCGCCGCGATGTGCGCCATCACGCCGGCCTTGTCGTCGGCGACGCCGCGCCCGTACAGGCGCCCGTTCCGCTCGACCACCTCGAACGGGTCCGGCTGGTCCCAGCGCGCGAGGTCACCGACGGGCTGGACGTCCTGGTGGGCGTACAGCAGCACGGTCGGCTGCCCGGCCGGGGCGGGGAAGTGGGCGTAGACGCTCGGCTGGCCCTCGCCGTGCCGGATCTGCCTGGTCTCGGACGCGCCCGCGTCGGTGAGCAGGCGCTGCACTGCGTCGGCGCCGCGTCGGACCGGCTCGTGGTCGAGTCCTTCGAAGGCCACTGCGGGGATCCGCACCAGTGCTTCCAGATCGATGCGCACGGCCGGCATGGCGGCGCGCACCGCATTCACAACATCGCTCATGAAGCGCAATGATAGGCCCGGTTTACACTCAGGCCGTGATCAAGCGGGACCCGGCGCGAAGCGCCCAGTGGCGGAGTCTGGTGACCGGCCGGTGGCTGGCGCTGACCCTGGCCGGGGCCGTGGTGATGGTGACCTGCGTGCTGCTGTCGCAGTGGCAGTGGGGACGCGCGGTCGAGCGCGCCGCCGCGAACGAGGTCATCGCCGCAGCCGACGAGTCCTTCCCCGTCGACGAGGTGCTTCCCGCCGGCGAGGCCCTGGACTCCGATGCCCGGTGGACCCTCGTCGAGGCGAGCGGCACCTACGACACCTCGAGCGAGATCGTGCTGCGGACGCAGACGAACGAGAGCGTCAACGGCTACGAGGTCGTCACGCCGCTCGTGCTCGAGGACGGGACCGCGATCCTGGTCGACCGGGGCTTCTTCGCCGCGGACGATTCAGGGGGAATCCCCTCCTATCCGGCCGCCCCGGAAGGCGAGGTCACCGTGACCGGCCGGGTCTACGAGTCCGAGCCCGCCGGCGGATCGGTCACCGAGCCCCAGGCCCCCGGCGACCCCCTGGAGGCCCGGCGCCTGAACCTGGATCAGCTGGGCGGGCACCTCGACTACCAGCTGCGTTCGGCGTGGCTGGCCGACATCGAACCGGCCGAGGGCCTGTCCGCCCTGGAGACGCCGTCGTTCAAGTCCTGGCAGAACTACTCGTACGCCGTCCAGTGGGCGCTGTTCGCCGCGCTGGTCCCCATCGGATGGGTCGCGCTGGCGCGCCGGGAGCTGAAGGAGACGGCCGAGGCCGAATCGGGATCGGTTCCCGATGACGATCTCGCCGCGGATGAACCAGCCACTGAGGACGGACCAGTCGCGGACGGGTCCACCGTCGTCAGCCCCCGTACTGGATCTTCCGCGACGGCGGAGTGAAGTTCTCGACCGGTTCGCCTTCGAGTGCCTCTTGCAGGATGTTGGCGACCGTCTCCTTGGAGACCGTCGAGTTCGACTTCCCGACCGGGTTGAAGATGTAGTCGGGGTCGGCCATGAACGCGCCCACGGTCAGCTGCGGCGTGTAGCCGAGGAACCAGGAGGCCCGGTCGTTGTCGGTCGTACCGGACTTGCCGGCCACGGGCCGGTCCACGGTCTTCCCGACCAGCGCCGAGGTGCCCCAGGGCCCGCATTTCGCCCCGGCCCGCTGCGACTCGGTGACGCACCGGCCCGCGTCGTTGGCGGCGCGCGCGACGTCCTTGGAGACCTCCTGGTGGCAGCGCGGCGAGGCCACGTCGAGCTCCTGCCCGTTGGGGTCGATGACGCGCATCGCCGGGATGGGCTCGCAGTACTCGCCTTCGGCGGCGAGGGTGTTGAACACGTTGGTCATCTCGATCGGCTGGACGTCGGAGACGCCGAGCGTGAACGGACCCCAGCCGTCGCGTCTCTCCTCGTCGGCGTAGTACGCGTCGCCCTCGGAGCGCCATTGCAGGCCCATCCGTTCGGCCATCTCGACGGTCTTGTCGGCCCCGACCTGGTCGATGAGCTGCGCGAAGTAGGTGTTGACGGACATGCCGAAGCCCGACCACATGTTCCGGTTGCCGGCCATGGACGCGGAGCCGTTCTTGGGGCACCATCTGCCGCCGCAGGCGGTCGTGGCCGAGACGAAGCTGGTGGCGACCCGGTTGGGCGAGTGGATGTTGTGGTCCAGTGTGTAGCCCTCGTCGAGGGCCGCGAGCATGGTGAACACCTTGAACGTCGAACCGGCCTGGTAGCCGCCGGTATCGCCGCCGCCGAGGACCGGGTTGACGGTATTGGGGTAGTTGCCCTTGCGGTTGTCGTACGAGGGGTTGGAGTGCGGGCCGTTGTTCCCCTGCTCGTAGGAGAACTCGCGGTTGAGGCCCAGCGCCTTGACGCGGCCGGTGCCGGGTTCCATCAGGACGGCGCCGTGCGCGAGCGGACTGGAGTCGCTCTTGCCCTCCGAGACGGTGTCGTCGGCGAGTTTCTGCAGGTCCGGGTCGAGCGTGGTGATGATCGTGTACCCGCCTTGGCGCAGTTCCTTCTCGCGGTCGGCCGGGGTCTCCCCGAAGGCGTCCTGTTCGCGCCACCACCGCCGGAAGTAGTCGCAGAAGAACCCGTACTTGGCGGTCTCGGAGTCGCCGAGGCACGAGTTCGGCGGGTCGGAGATGTCCAGTTCGATGTCGGAGCCGCGGACCTCGGAGTTGTCGCCGCGGGAGAGGTAGTCGATGTTGACCATCCGGTCGAGGACCCAGTTGCGGCGTTCGAGCGCCCGGGTCTGGTCGGAGGTGATCGGGTCGTACGCCGAGGGCGCCTGGACGAGCCCGGCCAGCAGCGCGGACTCCTCAAGCGTGAGCTCGGAGGGGTGCTTGGAGAAGTAGACCTGGGAGGCGGCGAAGATCCCGTACGCGTTGTGCCCGAAGTAGGCCTGGTTGAGGTAGCGCTCGAGGATCTCGTCCTTGGTCAGCTGCTCCTCGACGGCCATCGCCAGCCGCGCCTCGCGGAGCTTGCGGCTGACGGTCTGCTCGGTGGCGGCGATGACCTGGTCGATGGAGTCGGCGTTGAGGCGCAGGGCCCCGCGCACGTACTGCATGGTGATGGTGGAGGCGCCCTGCTCGACGCCGCCGGAGTTCTGGTTGGCGACGAAGGCGCGCATGATGCCGCGGTAGTCGACGCCGTTGTGGTCGTAGAAGCGCGCGTCTTCGGCGGCGACCATGGCCTGCTGCATGACGGGCGCGACCTCGTCGAGGGTGACGTGGCGGCGGAACTCGTCGTAGAAGAGGCTGACGAGGGTCTCGCCGTCCTCGGCGTAGACGTAGGAGGTCAGCGGCGGGTCGGTCTCGGTGACGACCTCGGAGAGGTTGTCGATCGCGTCGAACCCGGCTTTCGCGCTCAGGCCGGCCATGGCGACGAGCGGGAATACCAGGGCGGCGACGGCGAGCCCCGAGAGCAGGGCCGTGCGCAACAGGGCGTACACCCCGTCGGCGCGCTCATTGGGAGTGTCGGGCTCGGTCGTGCCGAGTCCGTCCAAGGGCCGCTTGTGGGGTCGATCGCGCATCTATCCAGCCTAGGGCACATCGCGGGTATGAAGGTGAAAAAACTCACTTGGGGGCCGATCGCTTGGGCCTACGCCCGCAACGGAAGTCTCTTTCGCATCACTGCTGTACCCGAGCCCGCGGGCGGGACGCGTAACAGGCTCGCAACGCGCCGGTTAGGAGCACGCGATCTAACGTGCCTACGCTTGACGCAGTGTTACCGAGGGGCCTGAGGAGGCAAAGTGTCGGTCTATGAGGTGGGGCTGCGACTGCGCGGCAAGACGGTGCTCGTCGTCGGCGGCGGTTCGATCGCCGGGCGGCGCGTCCCCCGTCTGCTCGAAGCGGGCGCCCTGATCAACCTCGTCGCCCCCGAGGCGACGACGACGCTGTCCGACCTGGCCGCCTCCGGCGAGATCCACTGGTCGGCGCGCGAATGGCAGCCAGGCGACGGGGCGGACGCCTGGTTCGTCCTGGCCGCCACCGACGACCCCGCGGTCAACGCGGCCGTCGCCGTCGAGGCCGAGGCCGCGCGGACCTGGTGCGTCCGGTCCGACGACGCCGAGGCCTCCGACGCCTGGACGCTCGCGCAGACCGAGTTCGACGGCGTCACCGTCGGCGTCTCCGCCTCCGGCGACCCCGGCCGCGCCGCCGCCATCCGCGACTCGATCGGTGCCGCCCTGCGCTCGGGCGAGCTCGCCGCGCCCCGCACCCGCGGCCGGGGCCGCGGCGCCGGGGTGGCCCTGGTCGGCGCCGGCCCCGGCGAGGCCGATCTGATCACGCTGCGCGGGCTCGAACTGCTGCGCCAGGCCGAGGTCGTCGTCTCCGACCGCCTCGCCCCGCAGGAGCTGCTCGACCAGCTGGCCGACGACGTCGAGATCGTCGACGCCGCCAAGCTCCCCTATGGACGCCACACCACGCAGGAGCAGATCAACGCCGTCATGGTCGAGCGCGCGCTCGAGGGCAAGTTCGTGGTCCGCCTCAAGGGCGGCGACGGCTTCGTGTTCGGGCGCGGGGCCGAGGAACTGGACGCCTGCCTCGAAGCGGGCGTGCCCGTCGAGGTCGTGCCCGGCCTGTCCTCCTCGATCGCCGGACCCGCTGCCGCGGGCATCCCGGTGACCGAGCGCGGCGTCGTCCACGACTTCACCGTCGCCACCGGACACGTCCCGCCCGGGCCGCAGAGCAAGGTCAACTGGGCCGCGCTCGGCGCCGGCAACGGGACGATCGTGCTGCTCATGGCCGTCAAGAACCGCGCCGCGATCGCCGCCGCGCTCCTGGAGGGCGGCCGGGACGCCGCCACCCCGGTGCGCATCGTCGAGAACGCCACGACCAAGAACCAGACCGTCCGGCCCTGCACGCTGGCCTCGCTCGGTGAGACCGAGGCGAACCACCCGGCGGTCATCGTCATCGGAGCGGTCGCCGGACGCGGCCGCGAGCTCTGAGCCGCGGCGCCCTAACACTCAGCGGCACAAGAGAAGCAAGTGGAGATGGACGGTTCGCCCCGGTGCGAACCGTCCATTCACGTCGGTCCCTCGGCCCCGAAAAGTGACGATTTCCCCGCCGTTCACCTGGGCGGCGACGGCCACATTGGGCGACCCGAGTCTGAGACCATCTCGTGACAATGGCAGGCTGGTCCGCATTGCATGCGTGAATTAGGCTCGTCTTCGTGCGCCGTACCTTTGGCCACGCGAAGATCACTGGAGCCGCCCCCGCCGAAGCGCCGAGAACGAAGCTGATCCCGCAGAGGAAAAACCCCCCATGACCACTCGCAATGTCGACGCCAGACGCCTGAACGTCAAGGGACTGCTCATCGCGGTCGGACTCCCGATCCTCCTCGTGGGGGCGCTCGTGGCGACCCTGTTGGGGACCGGTGCGTTCAGTCGGGAGAACCAGGGCGAGGACGCGAGCCTGTGGCTGTGGACGACCCCTGCCGGCGAGATCGCCCGCGTCAACGGCCTCACCGCCGCCACCGACGCCCGCTTCGAACTCGAGGACGCCGCGGGCAACGAGGTCCAGATCGAGCAGACCGACACGCATCTGCTGCTGCGCAATGTCGCCACCGGTCAGGTCAGCGCGATCGACCTGGCGACGCTGGCGCTCACCGGTTCGGCCGAGACCGCCCCGGGCGAGGGCGTGCGGGTCGCCCTCTCCGATGAGGGCGCGTTCATCATCGACCAGACCCAGGGCCTGGTCAACCAGGTCGACCCGGTCTCGCTCGCCGCGATCGGCGACGCCATCCAGTTCCCGGCCGGTCTCACCGGCGGCGCCTTCGACTCCGCGGGGAAGCTGTGGGTCGGCGTTCCGCGCGAGGGCACGATCGTCCAGATCGAACCGCAGGACACCGGCGCGAAGACCATCGCGACCGATGTCGTGGCCGAACCCCGCCAGGACCTGGCGCTGACCGTCCTCGGCGACGGCGTCGCGGTGCTCAACTCGACCGCGCAGAAGATGACGACGATCCGCGCCGACGGCAAGAAGCACGAGACCGCCGTCGACCTGCTCGGCCCGACCGAGACCGCCGACACCAGCCCCGGCCACGTCGCCGCGGTCACGATCACCGACCCGCCGTCGGTGCTGACCGTGAACGACGACCAGGCCCGGACCTTCTCCATCGCCGCCGGCTCCTCGCAGCTGCTGGGCGCGTCGGTCGAGTTCAACTCGCGCGTGTACGTGCCCGACGGCGCGGCCGGCAAGGTCCTCGTCTACGACCTCGAGGGCAACGAGCTCACCCACATCGAGATCGACTCCGGCGGCGGCCCGATCGAGCTGTACCACACCGGCAACACCCTGTTCGCCAACGCGGTCAACACGAACGCCGCGGTCGTCATCGCCTCCGACGGCGTCGCCCGCCTCGCCGAGAAGGACCGCGACGACATCCTCGGCGGCAACGCCCCGCCGGAGGAAGAGGACGAGGGCGGTGAAGGCGACGAGGACGACAATGGCGAGGACACCGAGGAGATCGGCCCGCCCGGCGCGGTCACCAACCTGGCCGGAACCGTCGGCGACGGCCTCATCAACCTCTCCTGGGACGCCGCCCCCAACAACGGCTCCGCGCTGACCAAGTACGTGGTCGAAGGCGCCGGCCAGAGCTGGGAGATCGACCCGGGCCAGCGGATCCTCGAAATCGACGACCTGAAGAACGGCCAGAGCTACACGTTCACCGTCACCGCCCACAATGGCGAGGGCGCCGGCGACACCGCCACATCGCCGTCGATCATCCCCTCCAGCGAGGTGCCCGAACCCGCCGGGAACGTCAAGGCCGAGGCCAAGAACGACGGGACCGTCGAGGTCACCTGGGACGAGGCCGACGGCGCGGGCAATGCCGTGTCCGGCTACCAGGTCGAAGCCGTCAGCGGCGAGGGCGACCGCACCGTCATGGGCCAGTCCAACGGCACCACGTTCGTCGTCGGCGATGACAAGCTCGACTACGGCACCCAGTACGCCTTCCAGGTGACCACGCTCGCCGGGGCAGCGGCCTCCGAGCCGTCCGACCTGTCCAACACGGTGGTGCCCTTCAGCGCCCCCGAGGCGCCGACGAACCTGCTGGCCGAGACCGCCGCGGACGCCGCCGGTTCAATCGACGTCACCTGGCAGCAGCCGGACAACAACGGTTCGGCGATCGAGAAGTACATCGTCAAGGCCGGCGACCAGACCAAGGAAGTCTCGAACGCGACCAACGCGCGCATGGACGGCTTCGAGAACGGCGCCGAGGTGTCGGTGACGGTCACGGCCGTCAACAAGGCCGGCGAGTCCGAACCGGCCGAGACCACCTCGAACACGATGGCCGCACCGCAAGCCCAGATCACCGGCTGGTCCAGCACCATCGACCGCATGACCATCGAATTCACCTACGACGACGGCGGCGGCGACGCCACCTGCCAGCTCTTCCGGCACCCCCACCAAGAGGAAGTCGCCGACACCAAGGAGCCGTGCGACGGGTCCATCACCTCCACCCGGTACTACTCGTCGACCGAGTACACCTGGCATGTCGAGATCACCAACCCCGTCGGCTCGGTGGACACCGAGAAGCAGCTGACCGAGACCAAGCCCATCAACGGAACCGTCTACTTCGGATGTTCGGAGCAGGACACCGCTTACTGCAACACCTCGAACGCGGACGACGGCGGCAAGGACGGCGTATCGATCCGCAGTAAGCCCGCGGGCGGCGACCACCTCGGCTACGTCAAGACCGGCCGCGACCTCACCGCGAAGTGCTGGACCACCGCCGGCGACCCGATCCCCCCGCGCGGCCAGGAGGGCGACGGCTACCACGACTATCACGAGGGCAAGGACGCCTCCGACAAATGGATCCGGGTGAACTACGGCGACAACGAGAACGCCTTCATTCCATTCATCTGGATCAATATCGACGGCGTCGGCAAGAACTCGACCGGCGATCTGGTGAAGTGTTAACGGGGGCAATTGAATGCAGGACACCGAGCAGACCCATCCGCTGCAGGTGGCGCGCCAAGCGATGCCGCCGCTCCAGCCGCAGCAGACGGTCGCGCTCAGTGCCGCCCAGGCCGAGGCGTTCGCGACCACGTTCGAACGCCTCGCCGCCGCCGTCGACACCATCGTGCTCGGCAAGCCCGAAGTGGTGCGCCTGGCGCTCACGGCCATGTTCGCCGAAGGCCACATCCTCCTCGAGGACGTGCCCGGCACGGGCAAGACGACCCTGGCCCGGACCATCGCCGCGGCGGTGTCGGGCCAGTGGCGGCGCATCCAGTTCACGCCCGACCTGCTGCCCTCTGACGTCTCCGGTGTCACCATCTTCAACCAGGCGTCGGGCGCCTTCGAGTTCCACCCCGGCCCCGTCTTCGCCAATATCGTCATCGCCGACGAGATCAACCGCGCCAGCCCCAAGACCCAGTCGGCACTCCTCGAAGTCATGGAGGAGGGCCGGGTCACCGTCGACGGCAATCCGCACTCGGTGCCCGCGCCGTTCGTCGTCGTCGCGACCCAGAACCCCGTCGAGATGGACGGCACCTACCGCCTCCCCGAGGCCCAACTCGACCGCTTCCTGGTGAAACTCTCCGTCGGATACCCCGTCGAGGCGGCCGAGATCGAGGTCCTGCGCGGCACCCACCAGCGCTCGCCCGACCACCTTCAACCCGTAATCGACACCGACAGCGTCGCCCAGATGGCGGAGATGGCCAAGCACGTCTACATCGCCGACCCGCTCTACACCTACCTGGTGGCGCTGGCGAACGCGACGCGGCAGCACCCGCAGGTCGCCGTCGGCGTCAGCCCCCGCGGGCTCATCGCCCTCACCCGTGCCGCGAGCGTGTTCGCACTCTCCAAGGGCCGCACCTACATCATCCCCGAGGACGTCAAGGCCCTGGCCGGGCCGGTGTTCGCGCACCGCATCCAGCTCGCACCCGACGCCTCCATGCGCGGGGCCACCGGAACCGGCGTCGTCGACGACGTCTTCGACCAGGTCCCCGTTCCACTGCCGGCGGCGACGGCATGAGGCCCGCGCCCGAATCGGATCGGCCGCGGGGCATCGCCCCCTCGCCCTCCCCGGTGGCATGAGGCGCCTGGGGTTCCTGCGCGCCGTCCCGGTCACGGCGCGCGGCATCGCTCTGGCCGCCAGCGCCGTCGTGCTCCTTGCGACCGGACTGCGCCTGGGCTACCCCGAACTCGTCGCGATCGGCGCCGCCGCCGCGCTCGCCTGCCTCGCGGCGCTGTCCGTCATCGCCGCCAAGCCGCGACTGGAAGTCGAGCGGGGCATCGAACCCGACCGGGTCTCGGCGGGCCAGGACGCGACGGTCTCGTTGGCGGTGAAGAACATCGGACGCTGGCGTGCGGTCAATGCCCGCGCCGTCGACGTCTACGGCTCCGGGCCCGAGGCGCGGCGGGTCGCGGTCCCGCTGGCGCGCCTGCGGCCCGGCCAGACCGTGAACGCGAGCTATCCGATCCGCACCCGGCGGCGGGGCGTGATCGACTCGGGGCCGCTCGGGATCGGCAAGCGCGACCTGCTCGGCCTGGCCGCGACCGCCGGGACGTTCGGGGCCACCACGCGGCTGTGGGTGCACCCGAAGCTGTGGATGCTCGGCCGCACCCCCGACGGACTGGCGCGCTCGCTCGAAGGCGCGACGGACAAAGTCGAGCAGGGGTCGCTGACGTTCCATTCGCTGCGCGAGTACGTCATCGGCGACGAACTGCGCCACGTCCACTGGCGGACCTCGGCGCGCATCGGACAGCTCATGGTCAAGGAGCACGTCGACACCTCACTGCCCACAGTGGTCATCGCATTGGACGACCGGCCCGAAGCCTGGCCCGACGCGGACTGCTTCGAGGCCGCCTGCGAGGCCTCCTACTCGATCCTCACCGCCTGCTTCCGCGCCGAATACCACGCCGCACTCGTCCCCGCCTCCGGCGCCACCGTCTCCGGGGCCGGCCGCGACTCCTACGGCGACCTCCTCGCCGAACTCGCCTGCGACGCGACAGAAACGCTCGACACCTACGTCTCGAAACTCACCGGCGGCCGCTTCGGCGACACCCTCGTGTGGATCACCGGCACCGAGCCGCCCGCCGACCGGCTCGCCACCCTCAAACGCGCCTACCCCACCGTCATCGCCGTGCACCTCGCCCCGGACCTCGCCACCTCCGCGGCACTCGTCGGCGGACTCCCGTTCCTGCGGGCCGCCGACGGCGAACAGTTCGCCGCCGCCTGGGACGGGGGAGGGACCGCGCTGTGAAGAAACTGAGCCGCTACCGCCTCCGGGTCGCCGCCGTCGCCGCCTGCCTCACCCTCATGTGCGCCCTAGCCGGAACCGTCGCCGCCCGAGTCTACAATGGTGCACTGCTCTACTACCTGGTCATCGGCGCCGCATTCCTCGCCTTCACCATCGGATTCCTGCTGCGCAACAAGCCGACCTGGCTGTCGGCCACCATCAGTTTCTGGAGCCTCGCCCTCGGCCTCGTCGGCTCATTCCTGCTCACCGCCGACGGCACCCAGCCGGTCCCGACGATGGTCCTCGATGCCCTCGTCAACGCCGTCCCCCGCACCCTGACCGCGCTCATCCCCGTCGAAGCGACCCCCGACACCGTCGGCGTCCCCGTCTTCCTCACCTGGCTCGCCGCCACCCTCGCCTGCGAACTCGCCATCCGCTACGGCCGCACCCTCCTCGGATGCCTCCCCCCGACGCTGCTCTACGCCGCCGGCCTCTACCTCGTCGGCCCCAACGCGACCCCCGTCATCGTCCTGACCCTCGCCTACTGCCTCCTCGCCGCGGCAGCGCTGGCCGTCACCTCCGCGCCGCCCGAGCGCCGACCCGAAAGCGACGCCGCGGTCGACTCCGCCGTCCCCGGGCGCGCCGCCGCCCTCGCCGGATCCATCTTCGGCGCCGTCCTCCTGCTCGTCGCGGTCGTCGCGCTCGCGCCCGTCGCCGCCCGCCTCGTCTCGACCAGCCCCGGCGACCCCCGCGAACTCGTCGAACCCCCGCAACTCACCGATATCGACCTGAACCCACTGGTGCGCATCGCCGAATGGGCCAAATACCCCGACCAGGAACTGTTCAAAGCCGACATCGACGCGGACGCCTGGATGCGACTGGCCGTCCTCACCGAATACGACGGCGTCACCTGGCAGGCCAGCGGCGACTTCCGCACCGCCGGATCCGTCCTCCCCAGCTCCGGCGAAGGCGCCTTCGGCGCCGACATCGAAATCATCGAACTCGGCGGCAAACTCGTCCCCGCCGTCGCCGACCCCGCCACCGTCACCGACCTGCCCATCGCCGTCAACCTCTACACAAGAGCGCTGCTCACCCCCGACGGCCTCGCCACCGGACAGAAATACCACGTCGGATCCGACCTCGTCACCGTCGACCCCGAAGCGGCCACCAGCGCCCGCCCCGACCTCTCCGACCCCCTCACCATCGCGCCCCCGCTCGCCCCGCCCGAAATCATGGCGACCATCGCCGACTACATCCGCAGCGAATACGACACCCCATACGAACAGGCCCAAGGCCTGGCCGACTTCTTCGGCGAGCACTACGCCTACGACGCCGAAGCACCCTCCGGCCACGACCTGCCCGCCCTCGGCTTCTTCCTCGGCAACCCCGCCGAAGCCGGCGGACAACGCGGCACCAGCGAACAATTCGCCGCCTCCTACGCCATCATCGCCCGCCTCATCGGCCTCCCCACCCGCATCGTCGTCGGCTTCGAAGTCCCCTCCGGCTCCTCCACCGTCACCGCCGCCCAAGGCCAGGCCTGGCCCGAAATCTCCTTCGACGGCGTCGGCTGGGTCCGCTTCGACCCCATGCCCGGCGAAGGCGTCGCCCCCATCCCGCCCGAAGACACCCTCGAAGACCTCGAGGAAGAACCCACACCCGAAGAGGCCGACGACGGCTCCGGCGGCGAGAACCCCGAAGACTTCAACGACGACTCCCTCGAAAACGACCCCGACTTCACCGACGAGTCCAGCGAAGCCGCATCGGCGGTCCCGACCTGGGCATGGTGGGCCGCCGGTCCCGTCCTGCTCGCCTGCGTCCCCTTCATCCTCAAGGCCCGCAGACGAATGCGACGCCGCCGCAGGCTACGGCAGGGCGGCCCCGCCGCGCGCGTCGCAGGGGCCTGGGCCGAAACGATCAATGCCGCGTCCCGCGCCGGCGTCAAAGCCACCGCGCAGACCAATGCCGAGGAGACCGCGGCGAGCCTCGCTCCACTGGAAGGCGACATCGGGGCGCTGCCGCGACTGGTCAATCAGGCCGCATTCGCACCCGGATCGGTGAACTCGGCCGACGCCGACGAGGCCGCTCGGATCGCGCTCGCCTTCTGCCGCCACTGCGACGCGCGAGTGAGGCGCTGGCGGCGCTGGCTGACGTAATTCCCGGTCTGCTTCTTGCTCTTGGTGGCCGATTTAGATTGTGTCCGTTAGTAGTCGGTATGGGATCACGATTGCATTACGCAGGGTGGGGCGGGCCGCTGGAGTGGCGGGGGCCTGGCAGACTGTGACGTATGGAGAACCCCTTCTTCTCTGTCCGCTTTCGCGGATACGACCGAGCCCAAGTCGACCGGGCGATCTCACGGATTCGCCGCGCCGTCGACTCCGGTGCGCCCCCGCACCCCGATTCGCTGACCAACCTGGGATTCCAGCTGACCATGCGGGGATACGATCCGGGGGAGGTGGACGAGTACTTCGAGGAAGTCGCACGAACGATTCGCGGCGGATAGTCTGGGTGCGTGACCGATCAGGACCCGTACCGACCCCAGATGCAGCCGCCTCCGCCGGCGCCGCAACCGGCGTATGGTGCGCCCCAACCCCCGCAGTATCCCCAACCCATGTATCAGCAAATGAACGCCCAGGCGAATATGCAGTATCCGGCGCCTTACGGCTTCCAGCCGCAGTGGCTCGGAATGGCAGTCCCAGCACCTGTCATGGTCGACGGCTTCATGCTGCTGCATCCCCGGCTGAAACCGATCCCCTCGGGACCGGCGATCGGGTCGCTGCCCGCCGGCATCGCCGGCATCCTGGGGGCATTGCCGGGATTGATCTCGGCCGCGTTCAACCCCTGGGCGGGCCTGACGTTCTTCATGTTCGCCGCGCTGTTCGGACTGGGTGCGGTATTGCTGGCCACATACGGCCTGCGGCGGATCAAGATCGCCAGCGGCGGGATCTCGGGCCGCGGCATCGCGATCACCGGCCTCATCCTGGGGCTGGTGGCGCTGGGACTCGCGGTCCTGACGGGCGTGATCGCGCTGGCGGTGGCGCTCTAGACATCTGTAGTGAAGGCAAGACGGCCGGACACCTTTCCAAGTGTCCGGCCGAACTCGTATCCCTTGCGGGACTTAGCAGGAGGAGCCGAGGTAGGACTCGAGCGCGTCGTGCTCGGCGGAGTCCACGCTCAGGTCGTACAGCGACTTGACGTGGATCCAGGCCTTGATGTAGTCGCAGTGCACCGACGTGTTGGTCGGCATCCACTCGGCCGGGTCGTAGTCGCTCTTGGAGGAGTTGGCCGAGGTCGTGGCGATCCACAGCTGGGGCGATTCGATGTCGTTCGCGAAGGCCTCGCGCTCGGCGGTGGTCCACTCGCTGGCGCCGGAGGCCCAGGCCTCGGAGAGCGCGACGACGTGGTCGATGGTGGCGTTGGAGACCGTCGTGGTCCAGGTGTCGTCGAAGTCGGACTGCCAGTTCCCCGAGTCGGGCTGGCAGTCGTCGCCGAGCACGACGTCCTCGCCGTCGCGGCTGAGCACGTACTGCCTTGCGGTGCAACCGTCTCCGACGCTCGACCAATGCGGGAACAGGTCCCGGTCGTAGCTGTCGCCGTTGGCCTCGGATTCGACGGTGAGGCCCGCGAGCTCGGTCGCGGCGGTCTCGGCACTGGGAATGCCCGGAGGCGGGACCGCTTGCGCCGGTGCGGAATCGATGGCGATCACGCCGATCACGGCCAGCGCGGACGCCGCGAGGGTGGCGGCGGCGCGCCTGCCGAAACGCTTCATGGTGTGCATGGATTGCTCCTGCGTCGTGGGTGGAGGTACGGGAACGTGGGGGTGGATCGCGAAACGTGGTCGCATTTCCCGGTCCAGTCCTCATGGAAACATGGGATGACGGGCCCATGCAAGGGGTGTAACGACATTTAACGTACAAGCCATACATGTCTAACGAAAACGTCGACCTAGGGACATTCACGGACCATGTACGGCAACGCTCCCAATAGGCGGAGGAACGTACAATGTCGACATGCACAAAGAGGATCAATCTCCGGTCATCGACGGCCTGGTCATCACCCACCTCCCCGCCGGCCTCGGTGCCGCCTCGGACTTCGAGTTCGAATGGGGCGACGTCAGGTTCGTCCAACGCGTCTGGGAGACCGAGATCGAGCTGGGGGTCTGGCGGGTCGACCTCCAGATCCAGGCCATGCGCAGCCCGAAGCTCACCGATCCGGCCGCGCTCCGCGATTTCCTCGTCGGCTACCACGAAAAGGACGACACCTGGGCCACCGAGCCCCTGGGCGCCGACGGCTTCATCGGTGAACGGGAGGCCTTCAAGCTGCTGTCGAAGGGGCTGGCGGCGGAGGTAAGGGATCCGTTCAACCGCCAGGGTATGGAAACCGTCAAGCAGACCCTGGATTCCATCCACCCTAAATAGAACCGACCACACCGGCCCTCTGCCGGCGTGCGCGCAACGGAAGGGGCGGCCCCGCATTGCGGGGCCGCCCCTTCCGATCATTCAATTCAGATTCGCCTGCGGGGTCTGCTCGCGGGTTGGAGCAGGTCGCAGTGGTCCAGGCGCCAGCCTCGCGGTGTGGCCTGGAAGGTGAGCGTCAAGGTGCGTGCGATGCGGCCGTTGTCGAGGCGGGCGATGATTTCGGCGGTGTCGGGGCGGGGACAGATGGCCTTGCGGATGGAGACGTTGTGGAAGCGGGCCGGGAGTCGGCGGCGGACGGTGGCGAACGCGACCCAACCAGGTCTGGTGGCGAGTTGCCGGGCTCCTTCGACGGATTTGCGGCCGGTGAGAATGTGCAGGAAGTACTCGGAGTAGCGGGCTGCAGTGCGGACGTCGCGGTAATCGCCTGCGGACTCGATTCGCTTGGCGCAAGCCATGTTTCCTCCAAGAAGCCGGGTGGGTTGGCATCATTGGGAAGGAATCTAGGGATCACGATTGGTGAAGTCAAGCGCACCTATCGTGATGGCGGCGTTGCCGAGTGGCGGGAATTGTGGAGATCCGCAATAGGTGAAGTCCCGGGCCGGCCTCGTTTGCGACACCGGTCCGAGATCTTGCTGAAGGTCGAGAGCGGAACCCTACAAAAATCGGAAAGATCCGCCACGCCGGGCGTACCGGGTCTAGATCGGCGCGAATTCGGTGATGGTGAGGCCGCCGAAGACGGCTTTGCCGCCGTCCGTGTAGAGGGCGATGCGGTCGTCGCCGCCCTCGGGGAAGACCAGGTGGGAGTGGACGTGGCGGCCGTCGTCGACGAATACCTCGATGCTGGTGCGGTCCACCAGGATTCGCAGGTCGACCTGGGTGGTGGCCGGATCGTGCGGGGAGTGGCTCTCGTGCCACCGGGCCGAGCGGTCGGGGTTCCACGTGGCGGCGCGGTTGACGTAGGCGAAGTCGCCGAAGACCCCGACGTCGATGTGCCGCGAGCCCCAGTTCGACAGGCGCAGTTGCAGACCGACATTGTTCAGCTGCGTCCACGAGATTGTCGTGCGGACTTCGTAGGCGAGGCCGACATAGTCGAGTTCGAGCCTCCCCTCGACCTCGACGTCGCCCAGTTCGATCCGGTTCACGGCGTGCTCGGTCAGCGCCGCGACCGGGGCCGACACCAGTGCGCATTCGGTGTCGCCGTACCACTTCAGCGTGATCTCACGGGTGATCGAATCGGTGCCGTTGAAGCCGTCGGATTCCCAGGTGAGGGTCTCGTAGGGGTAGTCCCAGAAGTTCATCCAGGCCCGTGCGTAGCGCATGTTGGGGTCGGGCTGTCCGTCGACGATCTTCTCCCAGGTGACGGCCCCGTACCAGTCGAAGCCGTGGTCGAGCCACTGCGGCTCGGCCCGGTCGGGAGAGAAGGAGGCGCCGTCGAAGTCGCCGGTCCAGTAGGCGTAGGTCGCGAAGCCGCCGGAGCCCTTGGTATTGGTGCTGACGCCGAGCACCCAGCGCCCGGGGCCGGTGTCCGAGTCGAGCCAGAACAGGTCGGGGCACTCCAGGACGCTGAGGCCCTCGGGTGCGAAACGGCCTGCCGCCGTCCAGGTCTTGAGGTCCGGTGAGGTGTAGTAGCCGAGCTCCGGCCCCTCGGCGAGTGCCATGAACCACTGCGCGCGATCCTCGTCCCAGATGACCTTCGGGTCGCGGAAGTCGAGGACGCCGGGGTTGGGGAGAACGGGCCCGCCGTGGGCGGTGAAGGTGGTCCCGCCATCGGTTGAGTACCAGAGGAACTGGGCCTGCGTTGACCCCGTGGGGCGGGTGTGGTCCTCCTGGGTGACCAGCACGACGACGGCCCCGGCCCCGAAGCCGGCGGTGTTCTCGGTGTCGATGACGGCGCATCCCGACCACAGGTCGCCGTCGGCGTTGGTGTCCTTGTCGATCGCGACGCCCTGGTCGGTGTAGGCGACATTGTCGACGCTGGTGGCCAGGCGCCAGGCGGTGCCCTCGGCGGCCGCGCCGTAGTCGGCGTTGTAGAGGTAGTAGTACAGGTAGCGGCCGTCGAGCCAGAGCGGGCGCTGCGGGTCGTTCTTCCACCCCTCGGGGACGGACAGGTGGTACTCGGGCCGCTTCGAGGCGGTGGCAGCCGCCTTGGCGGAGCCGTCCAACTCCTCGCTTCCACCCCCGTCCCCGTTCTCGCCGAGCGCGAAGGCGACGGGAGCGGCGACGGAGGCGGTAGCCGCCGCGGCGCCGATTCCGGCGGTGCGGAGAAGGGTCTTCCTTGACGTGCGAATCATGGGCTGCTCCAAGTTTTCAGGTTCGGACCCGAACCAAACTAAAGAGTTAAAATAGTTAAATCAATAGATATTAGAGGTTAATTCGGTAGTTAATTGACCAGCTCAATGGCCTCGCGCCAGACCATTCGCAAAGTTATCCACAGGCCGATAAGGCCCGGGGTCCGAAGTTATCCACAGGCGGCAAAATAGTTTTGGTGGGCTCTTGGTGCGCATGATGTGATTGTGTTTTTGAAGTAGTGGCACCAATTCCGGCTAGTCGAGTTGGTGTCGGCCAGTGCAGGATCGGCGGTAAGAACATTGGGTTATCCCGGGAGCCGCCCCCGAAGATCGCACGCGGAGGCCCCCGCGTGCGGCTCCTGCACCGGCAACTCGATAAAGAAATACGCGGGCGGCCGGCCGCCAGTCGGCCGCCCGCACTCAAAACTCCATAGTGTTCAGGTACCGAGTGACACATGGGCGGCCGATATCCGGTCGGTCGCCCGCAATTTCCTCGCCCGACCGACTCAGCCGAACGCGGATCGACACGGCGCTCAATCGAGCTCCGAAGACCAGGGCGGATTGGCACCCGCCCGGGAGCAAGTCACGGCCGCGACCTTCGAAGCGAACTCGACCGCACTCCGGGCCTCGGCGGTGGTCAAGCGGGCAAGGTCGGCCGGTCTCAGTCGTCCGTGGCGTGCCAGCCAGTCCAAGAGGGCGCCGCTGAAGGAGTCGCCGGCGCCTACCGTGTCGACCATGTCGGTCTGCGCGGCCGGGACGGTGAACGATTCGCCGCCGGCCCACACCAGCGAGCCATTGCCGCCGCGGGTCACCACGACCAGCTTGGGGCCCTTCGGCGGGTCCTGCTTGCGGGGCCGATGCTGGGCGGGTTCAGTCGGGCTGGGGCTGGGGCTGGGGCTGGGGCTGGGGCTGGGGTTGGGGCTGGGGCTGGGGCTGGGGCTGGGGCTGGGGCTGGGGCTGGGGTCAGGCCAGTTCATCCAGCTCCGGGCCAGCTCGGACGGGTCCGTGCCGGGCCAGATCCATTCCAGGTCCTCATCCGAGATCTTCACGATCGCGGACATTGAGACCCAGTGGCTCACCCGCTCGCGAAATGACTCGCGATCGCCCAGCAGGGCCGCGCGGATGTTCGGGTCCAGGCTGATGGTCGTGTCGGGGCCCAGGCCGGCCAGCCACTGCTCGAGTACCGGCCCACCTGGATCCAGGGCCAGCGCCAGCGAACCGGCGTGGATCGCTTCGAATTTGGGGCGGTCCAGGCGGTCCAGGCGGTCCAGGCGGTCCAGGCGGTCCCGGTGTTCCTTTGGGGGTAGTGGGGCGGGGTCCACCGCGTTGGAGCCGGGTTGGCCAGTGGGGTGGAGTGGGGTCGGTGGACCGGGTTGCGTCGGTGGGGAACCGGGGCCTCCTGGGAGTTCGTCCGGCGTCCACTGCCAGTCCGCGGTGCCGTCCACGTGGAATGAATAGCTCGCACCCCCGCCTCGGCCCACCGACACGATCGCCAGGCTCGTCGGTTCCTCCGCCTTCACCGCCGAGGCCAGGCTCACGCCCGATTCGGTCAGGTGCGAGCGGAGGAGATCCCCGAAGGCGTCGGTCGAGAGGCGACCCAGGAAGGACACATCGGACCCCAAGCGGCCCAAGGCGACCGCGACGTTCATGGGGCTGCCTCCCGGGTGGGCCACCGGGTGACGGGGGTCGGACTCATTGACCTTCAGGTCGATGAGCGCCTCACCGACCACGCAGATTTTGGGGCCCGGCCTGAGGCCGCTCACTTGCGCACCAGCCGCTCCCCGTCCCAGCGCACCGGGATCGGATCGGTCAACTCACCCACGAACTCGCCGCCCTCGAGATTGCGGAAACCGATGAGGTGGGCCTGCCCGTCGATATCGTGCAGCCGTGCCGCGTACAGGCTCTCGTGCTCGAACGGTCTCGCCTTCGCGATGTCGAAGCCGTCCAGGAAGTTCTCGACCGGGACCACGTAGTTGTCACCCTGCTCTCCCAAGGCCCTGCGCTCATCCGCCGCCTCACCGGGGCCGCAGCAGAACAGCAGCAGCCACTGGCCGTCCACCCTGTGCAGCTGCGTGACCTCGATCTGGCCGAACCCCAACGCATCCGGCACACTCAGCGGCTCCAGCACTTCCCACTCGCCCAGGTCGCGCGAACGGGCGTGGCCGACCACGCCGCGCTGGCGGGCCGGTTCGGCGCCGGCCACTCTGGCCGTGAAGAGCATGTGCCAGCCGTCTCCGGCCGGGTCTCGGAACACCCACGGGTCTCGGCAGGCCTCGTCGAACCAACCTGAGCTCTCGTTGTACTGCTCATAGAAACGCGGGTCGGCTTCGACCAGTGGGCCCGGGTTCCTTTGCCACACCACCAGATCGTCACTCACCGCCGAGCCGATCCGTTGCACCTTGCCGTCCTCGGCCCTGCTGACGCCGGTGTAGAACATCCGCCACCGCCCCGCGTCATCGCGCACCACCGAGCCGGTCCAGGTTGCCAAGTCGTCCCATGACGGGCCGTCATCGAATACCAGCGCATCCGGCAGCAGAGTCCAGTCCTGCATGTCCTCGGAGACCGCGTGACCGATCGAGGCCCTGAGGTGGCGCCGTCCTTCCTCTTGCAGCGCACGGGATGCGCGCAGGAAGAATCCGTGGTGGCGCCCCTCGTCGTCGGTGGCGTACCAGGAGTCCCAGACCCAGTGGTCGGCGAGCTTGAGCATCGGTTTCCTATCTGTATAAGGGTGTTCAGGGGAGCGCGGGTCTCAGTCCTTCATTCCCGCGTTGGCGATGGACTGGATGAAGGAGCGCTGGAAGGCGATGAATACGGCCACCATCGGGAGGGTGATCATCGAGATGTAGGCCATGACCTCGCCCCAGGAGATATTGAGCTGGAAGAAGTACTGCACCCCGACCATGACCGGCCGCAGTTCCTCGCTCTGCACCGTCATGAGCGGCCACAGGTAGGCGTTCCAGGTCGCAGGGGAGGTCACCACCGTCAGGATCGTGACGGTCGCGAACACCGGTTTGGACAGCGGCACGATGATTCGCCAGTAGGTGCGCAGCCAGCCCGCACCGTCCATCGCGGCGGCCTCCTCGAGTCCTTTGGGGAGGCTCTTGAAGTATTGCGCGAACAGGAAGATGGAGAAGGCGTTGACCACGAACGGCACGATCTGCACGTGGTAGGTGTTGAGCCACCCGATCTCGAGCACTGGTTTGATGCCCTCGAAGCCGATCCATGGCAGGTTCGCGACCAGGTAGACCATCGGGACGATGGTGGTGTCGAACGGCAGGATGAGCGTGGCGATGATGAAGCCGAAGACGATGCCCCGCCCCTTCCACCGCATCCGGGCCAGCGCGTAGCCGGCCATCGAGTTGACGATGAGGCCGAGCGCGGTGACGCAGAAGGTCACGAACAGGGTGTTGCCGAGGAATCGCCAGAACGGGACCCGGTCGAACACGGCCGCGTAGTTGGCGAAGGACAGCTCGCCGACGGGCAGGAACGCCTTGAGCGAGTCCATGTCGGCGAAGATCTGCCGGTCGGTCTTGAGGCTGGCGACGACCATGAACACGATGGGGAAGAGGAAGAACACGGCCAACAGCGCCATCGGCAGGTACACCCACCGGCGGGCCGGGGCGCCGGCCTTGAGGTTCGTTGTCGTCATGGCCGCTAGTCCTTTTCCCTGGTGAGGCGCCGCTGGAGGAGCGCCAGGATGAGCACGACGCAGAAGAAGATGAGCGACAGTGCTGCGCCGTAGCCGATCTGCTGCTGCTGGAATCCCTTCTGGACGATCTGGTAGACGATGGTGCTGGTGGATCCCAGCGGCCCGCCGTCGGTCATGATGTCGACCTGGACGAAGAGGCTCATCGAGGCGATGGTGATGGTGATGAGCACGAATGCGAAGGTGGGGCGCAGCAGCGGCAGGGTGAGGTATCGGAATCGCTGCCAGGGCGTGGTGCCGTCGAGTGCGCCGGCCTCGTAGACCTCGTCGGGAATGGTCTGGAGGCCGGTGAGCCAGATGATCATGTGGAAGCCGACGCCCTGCCACACGCTCATGATGACGATGGCGCCCATGGCGGTCGAGGGATCGGCGAGCCACGCCTGACCGGCGTAGTAGCCGCCGGTGAGCATGGACAGGGCCGAGTTGATGAGGCCGTCTTCCTGGTAGAGGAAGCGCCACAGCAGGCTGATGACGACCATGGACGTGATGACGGGCAGGAAGTAGACGGTGCGGAAGAAGTTCCGTCCGGCGATCTTCTGGTTGACCAGAAGCGCCAGTACCAGGCCGAGGCCGCCTTGCAGTGGGACGACGAGGGCGGCGAACCCGAAGGTGTTCGCGACCGATTGGTGGAACAGGTCGTCCTCGGTGAAGGCCCGCCGGAAGTTGTCCAGGCCGATGAACTCGGGCGCGACCGGCGAGATGAGCCGGGCGTTGGTGAAGCTCATGGTCAGGGAGACGACGGCGGGTCCGATGACGAACAGCAGCAGCAGGATGATCGCGGGGATCGCGAATGCCCGGCCGGCGCGCTGTTCGGCCTTCTGGAAGTCGCCCTTGCCCCGGCGTCGGCGCGGCCGGGGCGGCGACTCTGGTGCGGCGGTGAGTGGTCGGTCGGTGCTGGCGATGGCCATTGAATCGTCCCCTTTAGAACCCGTAGCCGTCGTTCGAGCTGATGTCGGCGTCGATCTCGGCGACGGCGGCGTCGAGGGATTCGGCGACGTCGCCGCCGTGGATGAGGTCGCCGGCGTACTGGGTGAAGACGGAGGCGATGACGGCATAGGCGGGCGTTTCGGGGCGTAGGACGGCGAAGTTGCGGGAGTACTCCATCATCATTCGCAGGTCGCCGTCGCTCGCGTAGTGCTCGGTGAGTTCGGCGGCGGCGTCGGTGGCGGGGATGAGGCCGGTCTGGTCGGCGAACTGGGCGACGAATTCGTCCGACAGCGCGGTCTCCATCCAGGAGTTCGCGCCCTCGGAGTCCGCGGTGGCCGTGACGGCCCACTGCCAGGAGCCGCCGCCGATCTTGGGGCCCGCGCCGAAGTCCGGCGGGGGCAGGAACAGGACGTCGTCGAAGGCCTCCATGGCCTGGAGCGCGCCCCAGTTGCCGTTGAAGCTCATCGCGGCCTTGCCCTGGAGGAAGTCCTCCCCGCCGATCGGTGATTCCGGATTGGACAGTTCGTTCTTGAACAGGCCTTGGAACCACTTGCCCCACTTGACGGCGGCGTCGCCGTTGAGGGCGCCTTCGGCACTGCGATAGGTGGAGTGGTCGAGCAGGTCGCCGCCGAAGCTCTGCAGGAAGGGGGAGTAGGCGTAGGGGTACCACTCGCCGATGTCGGCGGTGGCCAGATCGAGCGCCCACTTGTGGTCGCCGGCCGCCTGGAGGCGTTCGAGCGCCTCGTTGAATTCGTCGCCGGTCCACGGTTCATCGATGGTGGGGATGCGGATGTCCGCGCCCTCCAGGACCGATTCGCGCGCGAAGATCGAGCAGGCGGCCTCCCAGTGGCCGACCGCGTAGAGCTCGTCTTGGAAGTAGCCCAAGGTGGTCGGCAGGAACTTGTCGGTGATGTCCGAAGCGAGCTGGAGCGGCTGGAGGTGTGTGGCCCAGGCCCAGTTGGGGACGTTCGGTCCGTCCACAGTGAGCAGATCGGGGAGGTCGCCGGAGAGGGCGGCGGCGTTGACCGTGTCGTTGTAGGCGTCCTGCGGGAACGACTCGCGCTCGGCGCTGTAGGTGTCCTGGCCGGAGTTGAAGGCCTCGATGACGTCGTCGGTGACGGCCAGTTCGATGTCGTTGCCGGCGCTGTGCGTCCACAGCAGCAGCTTGCCGTCGGACGCGCTGGACGCCGTGCAGGCGGACAGGGCCGGGCCGGCGAGGGCGGCCCCGCCTGCGGCGGAGGCGAGTTTCAAGAGGTTGCGGCGTTGCATGTTCACTCCAATGTGATTCGGGCTGCCGGGGATGGGATTTATCGGGGTGGTGCGACGGAGTCGCGCCTGGCCACGGGGCAGGGCATGAGGTGCTGCACCGGGTCGGCCTCGGGGTCTTCGAGGCGGCGGAGCAGTTCGTTGACGGCCCAGCGCCCCATGTCGTAGTGGGGCAGGGCGGCCGAGGTCAGGCCCGGATGCAGGGCGGGGGCGATGAGTTCCTGATCGTCGTAGGACACTATGGACAGATCGGTGGGGATCTGGAGACCCAGTTCGGCGGCGGCGCGGTAGACGCCCATCGCCATGCGGTCGTTGAAGCAGAAGATCGCGGTCGGTCGCTCGGGTCCGGAGAGCAACTGGAGGGCGCCTTCGTAGCCGAACTGCGTGTTCGTGTGCTCGACTTCGACCAGGAGCCCGTCCGCTGGGGTCCCGTTCGCGCCCAGGTGCTCCCGCCAGGTTTCGAGTCGGAGGCCGCGCGCCCGCACGTCCTCGCGGGTGGTGACGTGTCCAATGCGGACGTGTCCGGCGCCGGCGAGCTCGGCGAGCACCGCCCGGGTGCCGCCGCGCTCGTCGGGCACCACCGAGGAGACCGAGCCGTCCGCGGTGCGCGCGTCGAGCAGCACGCACGGGGTCGAGCCGATGGCCGATGGGACCTCGATGACCTGGTGGTACATGGTGGCCATGACGACGCCGTCGATCTGGCGTTCCTGGAGGGCGGCGATGGCCTCGCCTGTTTCGGCCGCCTCGCCGGAGGTGTCGACCATGAGCAGCAGGAACCCGGCCTCGCGGGCGGCGTCGTGGGCGCCGCGGATCATCTGCCCGGCAAAGGGAGTGGTCGCGACGTCATCGCCGACGAACCCGATCATCTGGGTCCGCCGGGTGCGCAGGCCCCGCGCCACGGTGTTGGGCCGGTAGCCCAGCTCTGCGGCGGCGGCGCGGACTCGCTCGCGGGTGGCCGAGCCGATGCGGGTGCCGCCGGTGTCGTTGAGCGCCATGGAGGCCGTGGCGGTCGAGACGCCCGCGGCCTTCGCGACGTCGGCGAGTCGGGGTTGTTGGGTCACCGTTGACTTCCTTCCGCTGTGCTTTTCTGGTCCCGCGGCCGTGTTCTTTTGATCCTGCGGCTGTGTATTTTTGATCCTGCGGATCAGTTAATCGATTAACTAAATTGCCGTACTCCCTCAAGCGCCAAAGTTCCAAGGGAGTGTTAATCGATTAACCGACACCGTATAGGCCGGCCGGAAACGAAGAGGTATCCGTTGCGTCACAGTTGTGCAACGACGGAGGCCTGCGCCACACTCCGCGCGCGGCGGGTGACGCGGCTCCAGCCGCACGCCGCCTCGCGCCCGCCTCCGCGTCCACCTGACTTACGCTGGCCGAAACCGGTCGGAGGGGGCAGTAATGGCGCGAGCGTCACGGACGCAAGAGGTGGTCGAGCAGGTGCTCGACGCCATCATCGCGGGCCGCCTGCGCGCGGGCGAACCGCTGCCGCCCGAGGGCGACCTCGCCGACGAGCTCGACGTCTCCCGCCTCACCCTGCGCGAGGCGGTGCGTCTGCTCCAGGCCCAGGGCGTCATCGTCCAGGTCCCCGGCCGCCGCCACCGCGTCGCGCCCGTGGCCGAGTGGACCGGCCTCGAGGCGGTCGTGCGCCACGCCCGGTCCTCCGGGGAACGGCAGCGCTCCTCGCTCGAGCTGCTCGAGGTGCGCATGATGATCGAGACCGGCGCCGCCCAGCTCGCCGCGCAGCGCCGCTCCCAAGCCCATCTTGACGCGATGCGGACCTGCGTCGAACGCATGGAGGCCGCCCACGCGAAGGCCGACGTCGCGGCCTTCGTCGAGGCCGACCTCGACTTCCATGACGTGGTCCTGCGCGCCGCCGACAACCGCATCCTCGTCGCCGCGCTCCTGCCGCTCACCGCCCTGCTCGCCGAGACCCGCTCCGAGACCAGCGCCTTCGCCGACATTCGCGAGCACGCCATCGCCGAACACACCGCCGTCATCGCCGCCATCGAGTCGGGCGAGGCGATCCGCGCCCGCGACGCGATGGCCAGCCACATGGACCAGACCCGGGGCGACCTGCTCAGTTACGTCCACTCCCGCCGCTGAGAGGGGCAATCGCCGATTGTGCAGGAGCTGCGGACCTCCCCAGTCGGCAACCACCCGTCTGCTGTCCGTGTGTTGTATTTGACAGCGGCCGAATCGCGAGGCAAGATATCAGATATCTGATAACCAGCCGAGAGGCTGGAACGTCGCGAACAAAGGAGTTCTCGTGCGCGTGCAGACGCTGCTCGAAACCGTGCCGTCCCCAGTGGAGACCACCGCCGCCGACGTGCGTGCCGAGCTCGACCCCGATGCGGTGCTCGTCGTCCTGGACGACGACCCGACCGGCACCCAGTCCGTCACCGGACTGCCGGTCCTGACCCGCTGGGACGCGGCCGACCTCGACTGGGCCTTCGCGACCGGCGCCGGCGCCGTCTACGTCCTCACCAATACCCGCTCCTTCGACGAGCAGACCGCCGAGACGCGCAACCGCGAGGTCGCCGCCGCCGCTCTGGCCGCCGCCGGGCGAGCCGGCAAGCGCGTCACCTTCGTCTCCCGCGGCGACTCGACCCTCCGCGGTCACTTCCCCCTCGAAACCGACGTCCTCACCGCCGCCATCGTCGAGCACGGCGGGAGGCGCCCCGCGCTCACGCTGCTCGTGCCCGCGTTCCCCGACGCCGGACGAATCACTGTGGACAGTGTCCACTACTGGGTGGTCGACGGCGAGGCGACACCCGTCGGCGAAACGCCGTTCGCGCAGGACGCGACCTTCGGCTTCCGCTCCTCCGACCTGCGCGAATGGGTCGAGGAGAAGACCGGTGGGCGCGTCGGCGCGGCAGATGTCGCCGCCCTCACGCTCGACGTGATCCGGTCCGGTGCCCCCGCTGTCGCCGATTTCCTGCGGGCCCTGCCCGAAGGCACCGTCGTGGCCGTCGACGCCGCCGCGGAATCCGACCTGCGCGTCGTCGCCATCGCCCTGCACCGCCTCGACCGCGAGGGCATCGGCGCGCTCCTGCGCGTCGGCCCGCCCTATGTCAGGGCCCACATCGGACAGGACATCGCCGAGCCCGTCGACCCGGGCGACATCGACTTCGCCAATCGGCGCGGCGGACTCGTCGTCGTCGGCAGCCACGTCCCGCTCACCACCGCGCAGCTGGAGACGCTCCGCGCCGAATATCCCCAGACCGCCACGATCGAACTCGATGTGCGCAGCCTCATCGACGAACGCCGCGAGGCGCACCTGGCCGCCCAGGCCGCCGCCGCCGCGAAGGCCCTCGAATCGGGCACCGTCATCGTCCACACCACCCGCGAGCTCGTCCACGGCAGCGACGGCGAGGAGAGCCTCGACATCGCCCGCCGGGTATCGAGCGGCATCGTCAGCCTCGTCGCCGACGTCCTGCGCCTCGCTCCGCCGCGCTTCGTCATCGCCAAGGGCGGCATCACCTCCTCCGACGTCGCCTCCGAAGCACTGTGCATCCGCCGCGCCACCGTCGTCGGCCCGATGCTGCCCGGACTCGTGTCCCTGTGGCAGCCCGAAACCGGCCCCGCCGTCGGCATCCCCTACATCGTCTTCGCGGGCAACGTCGGCAGCGCCGACTCGCTCGCCGAGGTCGTCGGAAAGCTCGCCTGACACCCCGTCCCTGCCCAGCAAGATCCCGTCCAGCACAAAGGAAGTCGCACTGTGAACAGCAATGTCGCTGTCATCGGTCTCGGAGCCATGGGCCTGCCCATGGCGACCCGACTGGCCGAACGCTTCGAAGTCCGCGGATTCGACCTCGCGGCCGAGCGGATCGCCCTCGCCGCCGAACACGGCGTCGCCCCGGCCGCCTCCGCCGCCGACGCCGTGAGCGGCGCCGGCGCCGTCCTCGTCGCCGTCCGCACCGGCGAGCAGCTCCACCAGCTGCTCTTCGCCGACAACGGGATCGCCCCGCACCTCGCCAAGGGCGCCGTCGTCATCCTCACCTCGACCGTCGGCACCGACGGCATCGGCGAGATCGCCTACCGGCTCAATGCGCAGGACGCCCACCTGGTCGACGCGCCGCTGTCGGGCGGCCCCGTCCGCGCCGGCGAAGGCGACCTCCTCATCGTCGTCGGCGCCGAGCCGGCCGCGCTCGAATCCGCCCGGCCCGTGCTCGACCAGCTCGCGTCCACGCTCTCGATCGTGGGCGACCGCCCCGGCGACGGCCAGGCGCTCAAGACCGTCAACCAACTGCTGTGCGGAGTCCACATTGCCGCAGCGGCCGAGGCGCTCGCACTCGCCGACGCGCTCGGACTCGACACCGAGCGCACCCTCGAAGCGCTCACCGCCGGGGCCGCGAACTCGTTCATGCTCGGCAACCGGGGCCCGCGCGCCCTCCAGGCCTACGACGAGGACGGCGCGGAAGTGCTCAGCCGCCTCGACATCTTCGTCAAGGACATGGGCATCGTCGGCAAGGCCGCCCGCGGCGCCCACCTCGCCGCGCCCGTCGCGGCCGCCGCCGAACAGCTCTTCCTGCTCGGTGAGGCCCAGGGCCTCGGCGAGGCCGACGACTCCGCGGTCATTCGCGTCGTCGCCCCGCAGCTGCGCGAGAAGAAGGAGGCGTAGCCATGTCGACGACGTATCCGCTTCCAGTCCTCATCCTCATCGGCCTCGCGGGCATCGGCCTGCTGCTGTTCCTGGTCGTCCGCCTCAAGATGCAGGCGTTCTACGCCCTCATCCTGGTGTCCATCATCGTCGGCATCGCCGCCGGACTGCCGCTCACCACGATCGCGGCGACCGACACCGATCCGGAGCGACTCGGGGTCATACAGGCGATCATCGCCGGCGTCGGCGGCACCCTGGGGTCCGTCGCGGTGCTGGTCGCGCTCGGCTCGATGCTCGGCAAGATCATCGAGATCTCCGGCGGTGCCGACGCGCTCGCCGGGAGGTTCACCAGCTGGCTCGGCCCGGGGCGGGTCGGCATCGCGCTCACCGCGGCCGCGGCCATCCTGGCGATCCCGGTCTTCTTCGACGCCGGGTTCATCATCCTCATCCCGATCATCTACGCCTTCTCCAAGGCCGCCGGCCTCAACCCGATCAAGTTCGGCCTGCCCATCGCGGGCATCATGCTGGCCATCCACGTGGCCGTCCCGCCGCACCCCGGAATCGTCGGCGGCGCCGCCATCCTCGGGGCCGACGTCGGCTGGATCACGATCATCGGGCTGCTCGTCTCGATCCCGATCGCCGTCGTCGCCTACTTCCTCGGCAAGGTCTTCAACCGCCACGAGTACGCGATGATCCCGGCGACGAGGAAGATGTTCGACTCCTTCGGCACCGCCGCCGAGTCGCGCGACGGCACGCTCGCCGACGGCGAGAAGGCCCCCGGAGCCGGGACGATCATCGGCCTCATCGTGCTTCCGCTGGCGCTCATCATGGTCGGCACCACGATCGCCCCGCTCTTCGAGGCCGGGACGACCTGGAACGGCATCCTCTCGCTGATCGGCCAGCCGATCTTCGCGCTCGTCGTCGCCATCGGCGCGGCCATGTACGCCCTCGGCGTCAAGCGCGGTTGGTCGGCCACGAAGCTCGGCGAGGTCATGGAGTCGGCGCTTCCGGCCGCCGCGATCATCATCCTGGTCACCGGCGCGGGCGGCGGCTTCGGCCGCATCCTGACCGAGACCGGCATCGGGGGCGCCGTCGCCGAATCGCTCGCCTCCACCGGCATCCCGGTCCTGGTGGCCGTGTTCCTGATCTCGCTGATCATGCGCGCCTCGGTCGGCTCGGCCACCGTCGCGATCACCACCACCGCCGGACTGCTGCTGCCGGCCGTCTCCGCGATGGGCCTGGACTCGGTCCACCTCGCGCTCGTGGCGCTCGCGATCGGCTACGGCTCGCTCGGCCTGAGCCACGTCAACGACTCGGGCTTCTGGATCGTCACCCGGTACCTCGGACTGTCCGTCAAGGACGGTCTGAAGGTCTGGACGCCGTTCACGACCATCCTGGGCGTGCTCGGATTCGGGCTGGTCGCGGGCCTGTACGTCGCCATCCCGGCCGGCTGAGCGATCGAACGGGCCGGGGCCGCCTTCGGGCGGCCCCGCTCCGCGCCCGCCGAACCTGCCGACCGACTGTCGGGGGAGCGAAGTACGGTGGGCCCGGACGCCACTCATTCATGTCAGAGGTGAGTTCAACTGGGCCGGAAGTCGAGAAGCACCTACCCGCTCGCGGTACACGTGCTCCTGTTCGACGGAGACGACGTCCTGTTCCTCCAGCGCGCCGGTACCGGCTACGCCGACGGCCAGTGGAGTGTCCCGGCCGGCCACGTGGAACTCGGCGAGAACGCCTCCGCCGCCGCAATCCGTGAATGCGCCGAAGAGGTCGGGGTAGAAATCGCTCCGGCGCATCTCAAACTCGCGCTGACACAGCACAAGCGGGATCCGATCGACGGCGACGAACGGGTCGACCTGTTCTTCCGCGCCTCCGACTTCGCCGGTGAGCCGCGAAACCTCGAACCGCACAAGTGCGCCGGCCTCAAATGGGCCGCGCCGAAGGACATGACGGCCGTCGTCGGCTACGTCAGGCACGCGCTCGACCGCATCGAGCATGGCGAAACCTACGCCGAATACGGCTGGTAGCCCGGCCGCCGGACCCGTCAGTTCACGGCGGAAACTTCGGCCCCTGAAAAGCCCGAAACAGCAACAGAGCCCCGGCGCTGCCGAGGCTCTGAATTCTGTATCTATTTGTACTCCCGAGCGGATTCGAACCGCCGTTTCCGCCTTGAGAGAGCGATCCTGTCATATTTACAGATCGCTGGTCACACGCCTCCATGCGTGTAAAACTGCTGGTAGATGGCTTGTTCCAGTTGTCAACTTCTGACTGAAATAGCCATATTCCACCGAGGGCTGACACCCCAGTCTGCTACCTCGGTGCTACCACGGGTTCCACACTGGAGGTGCCAATGGGCTGGAGCGTTCCCCACGTCTCCAAGAAGGGCCGGACGACCTACAAGGCGTACTTTCGCGACATGCGCGGCGAGACCGTCTACGAGGGTACGTACGCCACCGAGAGAGAATCCGACAAGGCCTGGCAGCAAGCGGAAGCTCGAATCGCCGACGGCCGCATCGTCGACGCCAAGGGCGGCCGTGTCAAGTTCGAGCAGTACGTCACCGAGACCTGGTTCCCCAACCACGTCATCGAGCAGTCCTCGGCAGACGACTACGACTACCGCATCAAGAAGTATCTGAACCCGTGGTTCGGCCCCCTTCCGATGAACCAGATCTACCCCGCTGACGTCCGCGAGTGGGTCACCTGGATGCGGAAGGACCAAGGCGTTTCCCCGGCGAACCTCAAGAAGACCATGAGCCCGCTCAGCGCGATCTTCAAGACCGCCCTCAACGACGGCCTCATCTATCTCCACCCCTGCAAGGGCATCAAGCTCCCGACGGTCCCCGAGACCGAGAAGGACATCCTCACCGTCGCTGAGTTCGACGAGGTGTACCACCAGTTCACCGACTTCGAGATGCAGACGCTTCTAGAAACCGACATCGAGACGGGCCTCCGCTGGGGCGAACTCACAGAACTACGCGCCAAGGACTGGCACTCGGCAGAACGAACCTTCAAAGTCTCCAGAGCCGTGGTGAAGGTTCGCCCCGACCGCGATCCCGATGGCTTCTCGTTCCGCGTCAAGCCCTACCCCAAGGGCAAGAAGCCACTCGAAGTCAAAGTCTCCGAACCCTTCGCGAAGAAGATCGACCGCTATCTCGAAGTCACCGGGAAGACCGGCAACGATCTCCTCTTCACCTACGAGGTCCCCGAAGAGACGGTCAAGGTCATCCCGCACCCCGATACCCTCGGCCTCACCCCACCCAACGCCGCCGGCCGCCAGTATCAGCACGGCACCACCACTGCCTACCAACTCGCCAAATGCCGCTGCGAATACTGTCGTGGTGCATACGCCCAGTACCGCGCTGAACGCCGTAAGGTCGGCCTCGACACCCACAACTCCAAACAGTCCGCGAAGAAGGGCCTCAACCCAGAAGGCCACGTCCCAGGCTGGTGGTTCCGCCGCCGAATCTGGTACCCCGCCCTCGACGCCGTGGGGATCAAGGCCCGAATCCGGGTCCACGACCTCCGAGGCACCCACATCTCCTGGCTCCTCGCAGGCGGAGCCGACCTCGAATCCGTCCGAGACCGCGTAGGCCACAAGAGCATCGTCACCACCGCCAAGTACGTCCGCAAGCTGAAGGGCAACGACGACAAGACGCTCAGCGCCTTTGAGAAGATCCGAAACGGCACGGTGCATGTCCCGCGGCAACGCGAAGACACGGACGCCGAGGCGGTCTTCTCCTTGGAAGACATGACGATGGAGGACCTCGTCAAGGAAATGGGACGAATCCAAGCTGAAATGGCCCGTAAGTCCCGTAGCTGACTCCTCCCCCACCAGATATCGCGGACTACGGTGAAACTCAGGCTGATGCGAGCAAAGGAGCTCTCAGTGGGAAAGCTGACAGAAGAAGAAAAGGCCAGCCGCGCGCTTGCGCGACGACGCAAGGAAGCCCTGTACTTCGAGGATCTGAGACGCCAGGACCAGCAAAAGCGGCGAGGTTGGGAGGAGAACGGAACGTTTCTCTCCTGGGAGGAATACGAAGCGGGAAAGCCCTGCCGCGGCTGTGGTCTTCCGCTCAAGGACGGGCTCGGTGAACTGCCGTTTCCGGCGTACAGGACTGAAGAGCAGCACGCCGAGTTCGCTGCCGCAGAGGCTGAATTCCAGAGTCGTCACCCTGACTGCGAGTCACGGGGTTGGGATGCACCGGGGGCACGAACGCTCCATTGCCACAAGTGCGGTCCCCCCGTGCCGATGTCGCCTCTCAGCCCCGAAACCCGCCAGCGGGTTGTCGAGATCCTCTCCACAGCCCTCAAGCGTGATCCGTCTGAACTCGACTCCTGGGAATTGACGCTGACCTGCGACCACACGATCGAGCGATCCGCCGATCCGTCCTACTCCTTCTCATCCTGTTCAGTTGAGCCCTGCGACGAGTGCCAGGAGTACCGCGGTGTTGTCACCGCGATCAGGCTCCCGCCCGACTCGGCACGTCACCGACGAGAGACCCAGCGACTGACCTCTGAGATCGAAATCGCCCGAGCGGATCTCGAACGAGTGCAGAAGAGGGCCGCAGCCGCTGGTCGAAAACTGGCGCGACTCGAGAACGAACTGCTCGAACTCGGGCCGGAACCTTGCGATTCCAGCAGATGATGCCGGACGCCGATTCACCAAGCTCGGCGCTCGAGTCGCTCCTTCCAATGGGTCCACTCGGCGAAATCCATGTCAGGCGGATCTTCCACCGGGATCGGCGGATTCCGCAGCGGATCGGTGGCTTCCAGATGCCCACGAGCCCAGCCGATGAAAGTATCGAAGTGTCGACGCATGTCGCTGTCGGATACTTCGTCGGTTCGGGATTCCAACGCCGCAAGAAACTCGGTCAATTCCGCATGCCGTTGGTGCCGCTGTTGCATGAGTTCCAACGCGCCGACCCAGGAGTCGTACTTCACGGCACGTTGGCGTTGACGTTGGACCTCCTCGCGCCGCCGTCGCTCTTCTGCCTCGCGGAGGCGCTGTTGCGCGCGGATCTCTAGAACGTGATCTGTCGCCTTCTGGATGCGGTTGACGATGGCCTCCACACGATCCTCAAGCGGCGCGCGCTCGTTGTCGACCCAGGAGTATTCCTCGCTCGTCCCTCGATAGAGCCGCAGTTGGAGCAGTCCGGTGGGGATGAAGTCGTACTTGTGGGCATAGACCCATTCGCCTCGTGCGCGACGCCGTGCTTCGTCTGGCGAATCGACATGAGGGATTCGCTTGGGCTTGTCACGGATCTGGATTCCGAGTTCACAGGCACCGGCGTCGATCCTGAACAGGTCGGAGGAGGGCCACCGCCGCTGAGGACGGGAATGAGCCGAGGCTCGCATCTCACCTACCACCGCGGAAACCTTCCACCCTCGCCCCAGTGCCTCCTGTATGAGCGTGTGCGAGATGAGGTGAGTGCGGCGGCGCATTTCGGCTGGTAGGTCGACACGTTTCGGATAGTCGAGGAGTTCCTTCAAGGCACGATGAGGGTTGCGAATCTGGGTGAGGACGGCGATACCAGGTGCCTTTGCTTTTGCGTTCCGGGTGGGCCGCTCCTTCGGCGGCTTGGGAGAAGTCCGCCTCGTGCTCGGAGAAGCCGATCTCTGCCGTGGGGCTCCCGGAGACCGTAGGTCTGACGTTTGATCTGAGACCGGATAGTCGCCATGCTCCAGATAGTGGCGACCCGCGTCAGTGAGGTGAGCCTGCCATCCGCCACCCCGTCGCGTGACTGTGACCAGCCCTCTCCCCTTCAGCGCCACAGCACTTGTCTTGTAAGAGGTGCCCTCCGTCGGGAGAGAGTCGCCGGGGCAACCTTCCGCGATCCACCGCAGCACCTTCAGTTGCAGCTCATTGACTGGTCTGCTCATCCCGCAAGCGTACGTTCGGGCGCGTGCTTCGTGTTCAGGTGGCAAGTACTCTACGAACTCCTCCGCCACCGACCGAATTGACTACCTCGTTAGCAAGTGTGATGGCGGCGACGAGGGTGAACATCTGCGGGTAGCTGCCGGTCCGGAGGTGGGCTCCGGCCCAGGGGCCGAGGGAGATCGCGATAGAGGCTGGACGGTGAGGATGCTGTGGAGCGCGGCGTATCCGTTCGGGCGCCAGCAGTCGGTGATGGCTGTGGCGTCGAGGCAGGGGAGGGCGGGCAGATAGGGGATTGGCGAATCCACCGGTCGCCGCGATCACGGCGCGGGCGTAGAGCTCACGGCCGTCCTCCAATCGTGCGATACAGACGTATGTCTGGTTGCGTCTTGATTCTTGTCGTATGCGCCGCATAGCATTAGGTGCAATCAATTCATCACAGGAGGTAGTGTTCGTGGGCTGGTTTAGGAGAGGACCCCTCACTCCGGAGGAGATCGCGGAGCGGGACGCCAAGGCACGCCGTCGCCGTGAGCGCGCCGAGAAGAAAGTCAAAGACGCGGAAGCACGGGAGCGATGGAACCGGTTGAGGGAAAGTCGCTTGGAGAAAGCGGCGGGAATCTCCAACGTTGAACTCGTTTGCCACCAGGATACTTGGCGCTTCGTCGTCGCCAAGTCTTCGGTTCGTGATCGCTGGAGGACTCCGAGTGACGACTGCGTGTCCGACGAAGGCAACGACATGTTGAGAGTGAGGTTGTCGGGTCCCCAGCTCGTCTTGGTCTTGTTCTCAATGGCCGAAGCGGCAGGATATGGAGGTAGCTTCGGCACTGCACCGTTCGTTGGGGACCGGGTCATCGCTCGCCGTGTCTACGATCTCGCAGCATTTGTAGTCGACTCAATAGATCCGGATGCACCGGCCGGAAAACCTGTTCCTCCCATCGTTGTTGACGATCGAGTCGCTGATAGCCCGGAGCGCTAGGCGAGAAGTTGGAGACGGTCCCACAGATTCCCCAGGGGCAGCCCTCGAAGCCAATGCGTCCCATTCGCTTGTGGATGGTCGTGGTCGCTGCATGCGCCGTTGTCGGAGCAATGATCGGCAGCTACTACTGGTTGTCGGAACCGATCCCGGGCCGAGTAGCAGTGACAGTCGAGGGCCAGCTGTCGGAGACGGATCAAGTCGGTGCTGAGGAAGCCGCTCGAGAGCTTGAACTTGCTCGCCTTCGCGCTGAGGCCCGGCGGAATGCGCTAGCCACCGGTGCGGGAATTGCCGCGATGTGCGCACTGGTGCTGACACTTCGAAGGCAGCAGCACGTCGAGTATCAGCAGGCAAGCCATGAGCGGGAAGCCGAGCGGGCGCATGAGCAACGAGAGCGAAGCGCCGAGGCTGCACAGGACGACGCTTTGCAGCGAAGGATCACCGATGGCAGAATTCGGGCAGTTGACCAGCTTGGATCGGACAACCCAACCGTTCGCATCGGCGGTCTGCACAACCTCGAACGCATCGGCCAGCAACATCCGGAGCTTCGCCAAATCATCCTTGATGAGATCTGCTCTTATCTAAGGTTGCCGTACAAACCGCTGAACTTGCCTGTCCGAGATCAGCTCCCGCCCCGGCAGTTCGAGCCGATCGGTCCGCCGAAAGCCGAAGACGAGGACACCGAACCAGAGCACGAGGTGCGGCTGATTGCGCAGGAGATTTTGGTTCGGCATTTGAATCCGGAGATCGAAGGCCAGTTCTGGGAGCATCAACGACTGAATCTAAAAAATGCGCATCTTCAAACCACAGATTTTAGCAGATGCAATTTGCGGAAAGTGGACTTCACCGGCGTTGTATTCGACGGAGATGCCGTCTTCGATCATTCATTCCTATCCGGCATGTCGGTTTTTGAGAACGCGATCTTTAAGGGGCATGCAGCGTTTACAAGTGCAACCTTCTCCGATGCATCGACGTTCGAAGGTGTGCTGTTTCAGGCTACGGCAACGTTCATTGATGCCGATTTTGGCAGATTTGATGTATTCATGGAGAATGACAATAGCGATCAGCATGGAGAGTCGTTCGAGGTAGTGAGCTTCAAAGGTGCCTCATTTGGCGGCGATGTGGACTTCATGAAAGCTAACTTCTTCGGGGGCGCGGACTTTCGCGGAACGCGTTTCTCAAATGACACGCGATTTCTCGCGGCGACATTCCATGGTGATGTGGATTTCGTTGAGGCCATGTTTTCTAGTAGGGCAACCTTTATCGGTACGACCTTCGCGGGAAGCTTTGCGTTGTTCGGCGGGGTTGTTTTCGCTGGAACGGTGGATCTTCGTACTGTGACCTTTAACGGCGAAGTAGATTTTCAAGCCGTATGTTTCCGTGGAGAAGTCGAGATTGTGAGAAATTCGAACGAGACTGAGCCTCTTCCATCCGTCTTCACGATCGATCGGTGAC